>ONCG01000020.1 GCA_900316285.1 uncultured Prevotellaceae bacterium | reverse complement strand
GTATCGCCATCCGTGAAATACTGGAACTGCCAGCCTGCGGTACCTGCACTGTTGAATTCGGCACAATACCAAACCTTCTTGTCCTCCACCAACGGGCGATAATCGGTCTGCGAAGCTGAGGGATTTGAAAAATCGTTAGCGGCGAACAGCACGTTTCCGCTGGCATCGGTCACGGACTTAAAGCTCAGCACGTCGTCGCCAACCACATCCTGATAGCGTTCGCCTACGAGGATGCCATACCGTTTATATTTTGAGTCGTCAACGGCAATCTCATCCATCACCCGTAATTTTCCGGGAAGATGTTGCTCATAAATTGTTCCACCACCGAAATTCCATTTGAATGTTGACGCACCCCATCCAAGCATGAAAGGCAGGAATCCCTGCTTCGCCTGAGCGTTCTCAAGGTCGTAGCTGAACACCAACTGCTTCATGTAGAAGTCCGGCTGGGCAAGAGCATACCTCACAACGGTGTCCTCAGGTGTGCAGTAGGCTAGTTTGTAGGCTGTCTCGTTACCGATCGTCACGGCATCGGTCAGCTTCAGCGACACTTCGTCGGTCGTGCCATCGGCATTCGTGCGCACATAGTTCCAGCTGCGGCCAGTCTCCAGCATCGGCAAGGCCTCGCTATCATTATCCTGAGCCGCCAGCAACTGCGGCAGCAACAACATTGCGAATAGTAGTACTTTATTCATGTCTTCATCCTATTATTATTTGATGACAAAGTTAGCATTTTCCTTCTTGTCTGCAAGCCTTTTCACGTTTTTAACATGCTCTCCTTTTTCCTTCATTCCGTTTTTCATCTTTTATCTCTCTAGGGAAGTGGGGAATCAAGGAAGGACGCAGGCGCGCCTGCGTCCCTCCGTCATCATATCATTGTTTTGAGAGTTAAATGATATCGCTTACTTCACTACAAACTGGCCGTCGAGGCGACGAGAGGCGACAGACTTCTATAGTGCGACTTTGAACGTCTTTCCTTCCGCCTTCACCAGATAGATGCCTGTCGGCAACGTCAGCGTAGCATTGCCCCGTGCTGTCCGCAGCAGTTTGCCCTGGGTGTCATAGACGTAGACGGTACTGCCGTCTTTCACTCCGCTCACCGAGAGGCTCTGCCCGTGGGCAATGACTCTTATGGGCGATTCGCCGACGGCCTGACTGATGCCTTGCGTGTCCTCCACGTAGACCACCGAGAGCTCGGAATCCCCGGTGATGACGGGGGTGGAATATTGTCCGTTGTAGAGCAGGGAGGTCACGTCCTCGCCGTTGAAGGTCACCGTATGGATCTTCCAGCCTGCGTCGGGCGTAAACACATAGGAGTAGCTTTCCCCGAGTTTCACCGATTGTTTCACCGCACCGCCTTCGCCCTGACGAATGGTGACGTAGCAGGCTTCCTCCGGCTCGTCCACCTCAATAATGTTACCGAAGTTTATCCACACGGGTGCCGACATATACATGATGCCCGTGCCTTTGGGAACATAGAGCGTGCAATCCTTTAGTGGAGCATTGCGGAACATGTCGTCACCGATTGAGGGAGGCCTGTTCCATCCCACCTTCATTGTTTTCAGACTGGTGCAATTCCAAAAGAGGCGTGTTCCCAAATCAGTTGTAGTAGTGAGAAACGTCACTGACTGCAAGTCCCGGCATCCACTAAAAGTACTGCCCCCCACATTCCTCACCGTTGCCGGAATCACGATGGAGGTCAGCCCCTTACAGTCAGCGAAAGAACACTGTCCGATGGATGTGACGTCGTCTGGAATGACGGTTGCCTTGCAGCCGAGAAGAAGCGTGTTCGTTTCGGTATCGATGATGGCATTGCAGTCGTTGCGTGAGTCGAAGACGGCATTGTCGGCAGCGACGGCAATAGAGCTGAAGGGGTTATAATCGAATGCAAGCATCTCGATATGATTCACTTTGCTTGGAATGAAAAGCGAGGTCAGCCCGCATCCGACAAAAGCGCTGGTGCCAATGGAAACCAATGATTCCGGAAATTTGACTGACTGCAGCGCAGCACAATTCCAAAAAGCCTGTACAGAAATAGTCTCCACTCCTTCCGGGAAGACAACGGAATGTAGTTTGTTGCAATCAGAGAACAAGCGAGCCGGAATCGTGTCTACTGAAGGCAATACGGCGGATGTCAGGGCAGTGCATTCAGAGAATGCTTCCTTTTCAATTGCCGTTATGCCATGAAGGTCGACCGATCTCAAACTGTAACATCTCTTAAATGCTTTTTCTCTGATAGTCTTCAAGCCTTCAGGAAAATCAATTGATTTTATGGCACACTCATAAAAACTTTCGGATGGTAACTCCGAAATATTTTCCGAAAGAATGACAGGATTCAGGTTATAACAGTAACAAAAACACGACTTCCCGATTGTTGTAATGGTATTGGGCATGATGAGAGAAGTAATGGAACTGCCACGAAAAGCTTGCTCTTCTATGCCAACCACGGTGTAGGAAGCATCGTTGTAAACCACCTTCTCAGGAATCACGATGTCACCGGAATATTCATATCCATAACTCCCAAGTCTACACCCCACAGTAGCACAATAATTGACAGAATCCAGGGTATACCATAATCCGTCAATCAGCTTATGCTTGTAATCAGGTCCTCCTTCTTGAGCTTGAAGAGTTGCTGCCGGCAATGTAGCGAGGACTATCACCATCATCAATAAATTAAATCTTTTCATATCAGTTAAAAGTTATGTTGTTAATGACATTAAACAGAGGTGACCAATCTACCAAGGGAAGCAAATCCCCCATTTGCGACGGAGGAAGGTTAGGGGTGGGGCTTCTTATTTAATCACGACCTTTTTCCCACCTTGTATATATACCCCCTTTGGAAGTTTGTTAGAACCTTGAAACTCGGAACTATTTGCGACTCGTCTGCCCTGCAGGTCGTAGATGGCATCGGTCGTTTTTCCTTTTCCATCTCTCGAAATCCCCTTCACTCCTGCGGATGTCTTGCCCATAAACTGCCCTATGAAGAAGATGGCTCCAGTACTCTGTTCGCTGATGAGGTAGAGGAACGGACGCGTGGCGTGGAAGGTGGCCTGTGGGGGAATGCCGGTAGCATCCATGCCGATGACTGTCACTGCCGCAGCCTCAGTGCCCTACTCGTCAACTTTAATCTTCGCCACCTGCTTCATCTGCCCGATAAATACGCTGTAGTTACAGAAATACGGGAACTCAGCTTTTCTTTTATCGAAGGCGAGTGGCATACCCAGCTCTTCCATGATGTCCTTCAAATCTATATTCACTTCTGTCTCAAAGCGCGGCAGTTTCAAGTCGGTCTCGTGCATTCGGCTTTGGAACTGCCAGTTCTTGCCATCGAGAACCTCAAGCACGTCGCTGATGGTCTTACCCTCACGAGGCAGCAGCACCGTCATCAGATATGCACCGTTGCCATAGGGCAGTTTCAGTGCCTGATAGGTGTCGTTGTCCATGTATTCAAACTCTTTGTGCTTCATAGACATAATGGGCATTTTATCGCCGCCATTGAACGACTCTTCTGCAGTATTCTTTTCTTTAAACGGTGTTTTCCACTGCCCCTTGAAGTAGAGCGCATTCAGCAGATAGCTCACGGCATAGGGGTCGAAGGTGTCATTGGTGAGCACCTCCTTGATCATCTCCTCGGTGTGATCACTCGCCCACTGGTTGATGACGTCTTTCGTCATGCCGTCCTTGAAATCGCGACTTTCTGGCTCGGCATCGTAGAACGTCTTCGCCTTTTCCACAAACAGCGGCTGTAGCTCATAGCCCTCGCCCGAGTTCACGAAGATGGTGTTGGCCATGCTCACTTTAGTCTGCGAAAACGGCACATCGCTCTCTTTGAGCATCTTGTGATTGAAACCATTGATGGCATCCGCACCAGCTTCGCCGAAACCCAACACCTGAGCAATCTCCTCCTGTGTCTTGCCTGCGGCACCATTGTTCACCATGCCCAGGACTTGTGTGATGCTCAGTGGCGACAGCAGCAGGTTCTCCTCCTTGCGAGCCGTGCGGAACAGATTCAAGGCGAAGTTGTTGTTGCTCTCCACCAGTGTGCGCTCCTCCTGGCTCAACTCAATCCATTTGGGAGCCCGGAAGTTGGCATTCGTAAAAAAGAACGTATTGCTCTCTACATGTTCAAATTCTTCATAATCACAGACACAGTTTGGTTCCGGTTCGAACAGATTATGCACCAACCCATAGCCTTCGAAGCCAACACCCTCTACAGCAATATAGCCCAGCATGTACTCGCTGCCGTCGGGACGTGTGTTACGATAGCGGTAGCGGCAGAAGTCCTGAATGCCAAAGGCATCCACTTTGATAGTCTCCTTTACGGGCTCTGCCTGCTTAAACCCAAAATCTTCTTCCTCAAACTTCAGCGACAAGTCTAACCATAACAATTCATTTGCCCCCTCCTCTTTATTCCGGACGTACACTTTTCCTTCTTCATTCTCACGGTAGGCTGCAAAGTAACTGTCGCTTTTTGTTTGGCCACTTTCGTAGAACTCCATACGATACATCTTCATGTATTTCGTGTCGTCGATGACCGTATCACCTCGCAGATAGTAGCATACCATCCACGTAGTATGGTCATAGGAGTCTGGTGCCTCAAGGTTCTCCTCGAAGTGGTGATAGATGTAGTACCACCGCTTGTTTTGTTCCAACATCGGACGACGGCCGTTGTCTGCTAGTGCTGTCATGAACTGTGGCAGCAACAACATTGCGAATAGTAGAACTTTCTTCATAGCGAACACCTTTTATTATTATCGTTTAATATGATTGTTTATTATTTGCAAAGTTAGCATTTTCCTTCTTGTCCTGCAAGCCTTTTCACGTTTTTAACATGCTCTCCTTTTTCCTTCATTCCGTTTTTCATCTTTTATATCGATAGGGAAGAGGGGAATCAAGGAAGGACGCAGGCGTGCCTGCGCCCCTCCCGTCATCATATCATTGTTTTGAGAGTTAAATGATATCGCTCACTTCACTACAACCGTTTTCGTCGTGCCGTCTGCATGGCGCACGATGTTCAGGCCGCGCTGCAGCGACTGTAGCTGCTTGCCATCGGCAGAGAAAAAGGTGTTTTCACCCTTTGACTCTTCAGCCTGCAGGCCGATGCCCGTGGGGTCACCCATGCTGCTGGGGTCGAACTCCACGATGTTCTTGAAATACTTCCAGGTCTTGCCCGTGGCATAGTCACTCATGCAGCCTGTCGGCACGTGAAGTACAACATGGTCGAAATCGAAGCCATCGAGATAGGGGGCTCCGAAAGGTGACCGATTATCTGGCGGTTCCTGACGACAGACGTAGATATCGGTGAGCCCATTGCATTGCATCAAGCTGTTTTTCTCTAAATATTCAACGCTGGCAGGAATTATAATCGTTGTCATACGGTTGCAATAGCTGAAAGCACAGTCTCCGAGCGTTGTCACGTCAGAAGGAATCTGCGTGTTGTTTGTGCCGACTACCAACTTGTTGGTTGCGGTCTCGATGACGGCATTGCAGTCTTCACGGCTGTCGTAGTAGGGATTGCCCTCGGCAACTCTGATATGGTCGAGGCCATACGACTTCCTTTCTGCCTCGCTATAGCCACAGCCGCCGAAAGCATCTACGCCAATCTTCGTTACCGTGCTGGGAATCACCACTTCCTTGATAAGCAACCCCATGAATGCATAATCGCCAATCACACGCAAGCCCTCAGGTAGTTCTATTTCTGTAAACAGACACCCATTGAATGCAGAAAAGCCAATCTCCTCAAGCGTGCTCGGAAGAGTCACCTCCTTGGCAAAGCAAGCCAAAGCAAGATCACCGATTTTCTTCAAACCCTCCGGAAGAACGATGGAGTTGACTGAACATAATTCGAATGCCTGCTGGCCGATGGCCGTCACGGCATATTCTACTCCGTCGACCGTGATTGTGGCAGGAATGACCACGTCACCCGAGTATTTATTCTTGCCCTTCACTACTTCGACCTCACCCTCGTTGGTCTTATTGAAATACAGACCATCCACCTCAAAATCATAGGCACTTGCTGCCAGCGGCATCAGCGCGCATTTGTTTTCATAATTGTCAATGTTTGATCGTTAGGTTGAACGAATTGTTACTTCTTCGCTGCAAATTTAAGTATTTAAGATGAAAAAACCAAGGAAATCGCTTAACAACTACTTAACAGTTTTGGTTGACGACATTTTGTCTGGCTCACTAAGAGTACACAAACAGCTACAAACTCCCGATGAAATCGTCGAATTTTGAAGACGACGGCGTTTCGGAGGGGAAGAGCTTCTTGCTGAGCCTTCGGCGGATATTCGACTCGCCGCCCTGTGTCTCGCAGATGATTTCAGCAATGAGTTGGTGAGTCAGCTGGGCCTTCAGCAGCAACGACACCTGCCATTCCTTGCCACTCATCTTTGGGAGGAGCAGTCGCAGTCGGTCGGTGAAACCAGGATAGGCCTCGTTGATTACGGCTTCCACCTCTGACCAGATGCCTTCGTCGCTGCGGGCAATGGTAGGATCTTCTTGCAGACGACGGAACACCGCCGATTCTTGTATGTGAGCAGTGTTCATCGCTATTTCCTCTTTCTTGATATTAGCTTTGCGAATGGCAAAAGACAGAGTTTCTATCTTCTGAGAGATGCTTTGCGAGTCCTCGGAGTCTGCTGCCTGCTCCTGCTGAAGCTTCATCTCTTCCAGCTTTTGTTCGTAATCCTCGGTCAGCAGGACGTACTTCGCCTGCAGCTCTTCGTTGATGCGATGCAACTCCTGGAGGCGCCGCTTCCGTTCACGGGCTTTGGCACGAACCCAAAGCAACAGGAACAGCAGAACCAGAAGCGTCAAAAAACCCAAGCATAGCAGCCAACCCCTCAATGTGTTTGCCTCCTTCAGCCTTTGAGCCTCCTTTGCGTGCTTCTGATAGTTGTAGGAGGCTCGAACCTGCCCCACCTGCTGCTGGTTGACATTCAAGTAAGAATCGTCGTTTGCATTTGCAAAGAGCGTGGCGTACTTTGCTATTGAGTCTGCAATGTGTTTCTTTTGATAGTACATTAGTAAACCTTTGTATCCTGCTTCTTTATAACCAGCCTGCAAAACTTTTGTAAAATAGAATAAAGAAGAATCGGGTTTGCCAGAAGCCAACAGATAACGTCCTTTATCATAGTAGTAGAGTTCCTTGCCTTTTTTTATATTACCACTATCATCAAACCAGCCGGATTCTTTTTCAAATATTCGCATGGCTTTTTGTGCTTGTTCATACTGACAACGATCAAGATATATACTAATGGGAACACGAAACGTGCGTGCTGCCTTTTCTTGTTCGCCAAGCTTAATATACCTATTTCTTACCTCAACCTTTATGGCCATGACTTTATTCGTGTCGCTTTGCAAATAATATGGTCTCTCCCTTAATTCATAGGCCTTTATGGCTGAGAGAGTATCACCGTCTTTCAGTGCAAAATGCTCTGAACGCATGATAGCATACATCTCATCTGTAGGTAGGTACTGTGAATGGAAGAGTACCGCCATTTGGCCGTAAATGGCTGTAAGGGTATAAAAATCGCAGTCTTTACGGGTAGTGTCGGCCTGCTCGGCAGCCTTCTGGTAGCACTCGAGTGCCTGAGGGGCTTCACCCATGTCATGATAGACGCGGCCTTGAACATAGTGAGCCATCATTCGTTCGTTCGCTGAACCATGATGGTCGAAGTAGGTCACGAGCGAGTCTAAGGTGGGCAGCCAGCGTTCTGTGAACACGGTGTCAGCACGGTTGCAGTCGCTGACGTACTTCAACCGCTGTCGCATCGCCTCATGGCTGGGCGACGTGCATGCCGTCAGGGCGAAGAGGATGAGTATTAGCAGAATCCATTTACTTTTCATGGCGGCAAATATACGAATAAACCAAGAAAAAACCAAGGAAATCACTTAACAACTACTTAACAGTTTTGATTTCGCCCGTTTTGCCACATAGAGAAATAAAGGCAGAAATGCGTCATAATTCCCGATGAAATCGTTGTTTTTTGAAGACGACGAGAGAGACGAACAGAAGACTTTGAAAGAAGATCTTCTTTTCGGGGGGATGGATGATTGTCCAACAAAAAAGCAGGCCGGAAGATTCTCTCGGCCTGCTTTTAAGGGTTTAAAGGGCTATCCTTTACAAAAAGGGTTATCCTTTACTATCCTTTACAGAGGTAGATTATCGCTGATGAGGCACTCGCCCGTCATGTCCTTGGGCTGCTCCAGTCCCATGATGTGGAGGATGGAGGGAGCCACGTCGGCCAGGCGTCCGTCGCGAACGGTTGCCGAGTTGTTGTCGGTGACGTAGATGAACGGCACGGGGTTCAGCGAGTGAGCCGTGTTGGGTGTGCCATCGGGGTTGATAGCGTTGTCGGCGTTGCCGTGGTCGGCAATGATGATCACCTCATAGTCGTTCTTCTTAGCGGTCTCGACGACGTCGCGCACGCAGCGGTCAACGGCCCAGACGGCTTTTGCAATGGCGTTGTAGACACCCGTGTGACCGACCATGTCGCCATTGGCGAAGTTCACAACGATGAAGTCGTACTGTTGTGTCTTGATGGATGCTACGAGCTTGTCCTTTACCTCGTAGGCCGACATCTCAGGCTTCAGGTCGTAGGTGGCAACCTTCGGGCTAGCGACGAGGATGCGATCCTCGCCCTCGAAGGGAGCTTCGCGCCCGCCGTTGAAGAAGAACGTCACGTGAGCATACTTCTCAGTCTCGGCGGTGTGCAGCTGCTTCTTGCCCATGCGCGAGAGATATTCGCCCAGTGTGTCCTCGACATTCTCTTTCGGGAAGAGGATGTGCACGCCGGTGAAGTTGGCATCGTAGGGCGTCATGCAGTAGTACTGCAGGCCGGGAATGGTCTGCATGCCTGCCTCGGGCATGTCCTGCTGGGTGAGAGCGATGGTGAGCTCCTTGGCACGGTCGTTGCGGAAGTTGATGAAGATGACCACGTCGCCCTCTTCGATGCAACCATTGACGGTAGCGTTGTGGATGGGCTTGATGAACTCGTCGGTGACGCCTTCGTCATAACTCTCCTGCATAGCAACCACCATGTCTTGTGCCTGCTTGCCGGTGCCCTTTACGATGAGGTCATAGCCTTCCTTCACACGCTCCCAGCGCTTGTCGCGGTCCATGGCGTAGAAGCGGCCAACAATCGAGGCGATGGCGGCGTCGTTGTCGGCGCAAACCTTCGTCACCTGCTCGATGAAGCCCTTACCCGAGCGGGGGTCGGTGTCGCGGCCGTCCATGAAGCAATGCACGAACGTCTGGTTCTTCAGTCCATAGGCCTTGCCGACCTCGATGAGCTTGAACAAGTGGTCGAGGCTGGAGTGCACGCCACCATCGGAGCAGAGGCCCATGAGGTGGAGCTTCTTGCCCTGCTCCTTAGCATAGGTATAGGCAGCCTTCACCTGTGGGTTCTCCATGATGGAGCCATCCTTGCAGGCGCGGTTGATCTTCACAAGGTCCTGATAGACAATGCGTCCGGCACCAATGTTGAGGTGACCCACCTCAGAGTTTCCCATCTGTCCGTCGGGCAGACCAACATCTTCGCCCGATGCCTGCAGCTGCGAGTGAGCCGACACGGCTGTGAGATAGTCGAGATACGGGGTCGGCGTGTTGAAAATCACGTCGCCCTTGCCATGCTTACCGATTCCCCATCCGTCGAGAATCATCAATAATGCTTTCTTTGCCATAGTGTGATATTTTGATTTATTGATTTTTGATACACTGGATAACACGTTGTAGTCGACTGATGCAACGTGAAGATATCAGCATGCAAAGTTACACAAAAAAAACGAGAAACAAAGAAAGTGGCCTGCAGATTTGTTGTTTTTTCAGGAAAACCTGCGAATTGTCGATTCTTTTTTGTAATTTTGCACACTCTGTAGCATCACTACTATTTATTTGCTGATATAATAAAGCTCAAGAAAAGAAGATAAAAGTTCGGTACCTTGAGTGTATGGGAGACCTAACTAAGAATAATTAAAAAGCAGACATAGCAATGAGAAGACTTTTCGTAATACTGAGTTTGTTTGTAGCAATCGTCGCCATGGCTGGCCCCGTCGACAAGAAGCAGGCCATGCAGGAGGCTGCCGCGTTTCTGAAAAACCACCCGCTGACGGTTGACGACAAGGCCGACGGGCAGGCGCAGACAGCTGAAGCCGTCAGGCTCACGGACGTCTCTGCGACCCTCCCGATGGGAGAGAAGGCGCCTTTCTACATCATCAACATCGGCGACCAGCAGGGATTCGTCATCGTGTCGGGCGACGACCGCACAAACCCCATCCTCGGCTATAGCGACGAGGGGGCGTTCGACGCCAACCGTATGCCTGCGAACATGCGCTACTGGCTCGACTGCTATGCCCAGCAACTCAACGTGCTTGCAGAGATGGACGACACGCAGGCCACTCGTGTCCTTCGTGCTCCGCGACGCGATAGGGTGGGCACCCACAACTCCATCGCACCCCTCATCACAACGAAGTGGGACCAGGCGACGCCGTATTGGAACGAGTGTCCGCAGTTCATGAACTCCGACGATGAGGCCGATGGCTACGAACTGGCCTATACGGGTTGTGTGGCGACGTCGATGTCGCAGATCATGTATTTCTATAAGCAGCCGGAAAGCATTGATCATGAGATTCCTTCTTATACATTCACGGTAGCTGGTGAACAAATGGGTGATTATGCCACGGTGACGATGGAAACACAGCCTCCCACCACCTTCGACTGGGAACACATGCGTGAAACCTATACCGGTGCCGAGCCGGAGGTGTATACCTCTGCCGTTGCCCACCTGATGCTCTATGTGGGTTGCTCTGTGAAGATGCAGTATGGCTTATCTGCATCGGGCGCTTTCACCGATGATATTCCTAAAGGTTTCAAGCAGTTCGGCTATGGGTCGAAGATCGCCTTCCGCACCGATTATGACCAAGAGTCATGGAATGACCTTGTCTATGACGAACTGGCTGCTGGACGCCCGATGATCTATAACGGCACGGCTGGTAGCGGTGGCGGCCACTCGTTCATCTGCGACGGGTTTGAGTATGGTGACTATTTCCACATCAACTGGGGATGGGGTGGCATGGGCAATGGTTTCTTCCAGCTCAGCATCCTGAATCCTTCGGCCAGCGGCATTGGCGGCTCCTCCAGTAGCGAAGGCTACAACATGAAACAGAACATCATCTATAATATTATCCCTGGAACGGCAACGCCAGAAGGTGGCAGCGGTGAAGAGGAGGAGATGGAGCCCGTGCTGACAGCGACCAATATTAGCGGACCCACTGCTTGGGACCGCGATCGGCTGAGTGACCCATTCAAGATTTATAAGTCGAAAATTGTGAAGGTGAGTTTTTCTGACCACTCTGGCACAGGCAAGAAGTTTAAGGAAGCACTGGCTCTTTACGACCCTGAGGCTGACACCTACACAATTCTGCCCAATTCAGAAAGCAATATCTACATGGCTGTTACTACCTCTGCACTTGGCCAAACTACAAAGTTTGCCGAAGGAGTGGAATCAAATGCCTCTAACGTCATTAAATTTGGTGCAGGATTGACAGGTACTTATCGAATCGTGCCCATGTATCAGGTGGAAGGCAGCAGCGAGTGGAAACCGATGAAGGAGAGCGACCGCTACTATATTGAAGTCAACATGACTAGTACAACCTGCACCCCCACCTACCATCCCAATATCGACCTCACAGTCACTAACTGGTCGTTTGCTGGCGACTTGAAAGTAGGTTCGAAGGTTCAGGTGAACGCAACTATCAAGAACAACAGCGAGGATCGATTCTTTGATGATATCTATCTCGATTTCGGTACTCAGAAAATTGACGACATGTCGAACTATACCACCGTGGTTCAGGCAGAGATTTTTGCAGGACAGGAACGTGTCGTAACATTTAATGTTTCACCTCAATCAGCAGGTATACAGACTGTTACGGCAAAACTTGTGGAAAAACAATATGGTGACTTCTATGATCTCAGCAAGTCGGGCTCCGTCACTATTGCCGAGAGTCAGGAGACAGAGATGAATCTAAGCGTCGACATAGAAGCTACGAATGCCGTTGAGAACGATGATGAGTATACTCATGGCAGCATCTATGACAGTAGCGCACGCTTCAAGGCAACCATCACCAACCATTCCGAAGGCGAATACAACAAGTATGTGCTGGCTCCACTATTCATCGTGAAGCGCAACGAAGACGGAACCATCGGCGCTGGTTCAATGGTCACCTACAAGCAGCAGACGGTCTCCATTCCCGCAGGCGGCTCGGTGACCTACTACTTCGATTTTGACAATCTCGCCTATGGCTATACCTATTCCATGAACATCTATGCACGCAATAACGTGCCGCAAGAAGAGGAAGGAGCCCACGTGGAGAACATCGTGGAGAAAGGCAAGTCGAAGTACTACGAGATTGAGCGTGGCGTCATCACTTGGAAGGGCGACGGCACACGCAAGGGATACAAACCCGCGGAAGGCTTCGCCATTCCGGAAGATGTGGCTGCCGTGTCGCTTGAAGGTCTCACGTTGAAGAACATTGCCGCAAATAGTAATCCCAACACGCTCTACTTCCTTGGAGAAGGCGAGACGGCTCCCGCAGGACTCGAAGGCAGGAATGTTGTCATAGGCACACTGGCCAGCGCCATCGCCCTCGAGGACGGCTACGATTTCTATACTCCGCAGACGTTCACTGCCTCGGAAATCAGTTATGAGCGCACGTTCACGCAGGGACATAATAATAAGGTGCGCTCGGGATGGTCGACCATCGTGCTGCCTTTCCAACCCACGAAGGTGACGAACCAGACGGACGGCAAGCAGATAGACTGGTTCCACTCCAGCGTTGACAGTGGTAAGCAGTTCTGGCTCTGCGACTTTGCTGAAGAGGATGGCCAGACCGTTTATTTCCGTAATGCACCCGAGATGCAAGCCAATGTGCCATATCTCGTGGCCGTTCCCGACAATGCATGGGGTGCAAAGTGGAACCTTGTTGGCAAGAAGATTGTCTGGAGTGCCACCAATGCAACAGTGAAGCCCGATGCCATCGCCTACACCAGTGGTCAGAATATGGTGTTCGCGGGTTCCTCCTATAAGCAGCAACTCCGTGGCATCCTTGGCATCAATGCCGACGGCAGCCAGTTCTCTACCAGCGGTGCCCAGTCAGTAGATGCTTTCCATGCCTATTTCAAGGCTATTGGCGAAACGCCATACTATTCCAAGACACTCGATATCGCCATTCTTAACGACGAGACGAATGGAATTGAAGCCTACCCCCGGCCCATTTCTGAAGGAAGTGGGGCAGTGGCAACCGTCATCTACGACCTGAGTGGGCGACGAGTGGCGACGTTGAGAAGTTCAGGTGTTGAGACCTCTCAACTCCCTAAGGGCATCTACATCATCAACGGCAAGAAGGTCGTGATTAAGTGAGTGAAGAACTGAACTTGTTCGAGTTCTTCCGAACGTGAACGAGCTCGAACATAGTTCAAAGTCGTGATTAAGTGAGTGAATAACTGAACTTGTTCGAGTTCTTCCGAGCGTGAACGAACTCGAACGTAGTTCAAAGTCGTCAAGTAATCTCTCGCTGCTGCTTCAGTCGGAGGAATACACGAAAATGCCCTGCATCCAACATCGGACACAGGGCGCTTTTTGTTAGGCTGCCACGGCAGCCTCCTTTCACCAATAATCAATCTTTTATATAAACTACACTTCGCAATATGTGGTTCCCTTACTTGGGTGGGTGTTACCCGATTTCAATCTGGCGCTCCACCTTTGTGCGAGCCTGCTCAGTCTTCGGCAGATCTACGGTCAGCACACCATGCTCCACGCGGGCGGCAATCTTTGCCTTCTCTACATCGTCAGGCAGGATGAGCGTCTGTTCGAACTTGGTGTAGTTGAACTCGCGGCGCAGATAGTGAGCCTTCTTGTCGTCGGTGGTCTGCTCCTGCTTCTTCTCCATCTTGATCACGAGGTTGCCATCCTCATTGATATTCACGTTGAAGTCCTCCTTTTTCAGACCCGGGGCAGCGAGCTCCACGATGTACTGGTCTTCATTCTCGATAACATTGATGGCCGGTGCGGTAGCGTTTGCACGCGGCATGAAATCGTTGTTGAACAAGTCGTCGAACACTGTCGGCAGCCAAGCATTTCTGTGAATCATTTGTCTCATAGTTTTGTCCTCCATTTTGTTTATTTTAATTGTTATGTATTTGTTTATTTTCTCTTGAGTTCCTTGTGGGACTCACCTACGTTATTGCAACCTTTGTGCCATTGCGGAATATGCGACAACATGTCAGAAAGATGCGACAAAATGGCGCAAGCATAAAAAATCACTGTTCTTAGAGTATATCGCATAGAACTTTTTAGTATCTTTGTAGGCACAAAAACTTTTAACTAAATTCTTTTGTCAACATGAAATCAATGAAGACCTTTGTACTCGCTGCTGTAGCGAGTCTTTTCACAACAAACGCAATGGCACAACAAACACCAACTCTCAGCGCCGACAATATCGACGCAGTACTGCAGGCGATGACGCTGCAGGAGAAAGCGCGACTGCTCGTAGGCAGCGCCAGGGATTTCTTTGGCGAGACAGCTGTCGTGGGCGGTAGCGCTGACCGTGTACCGGGAGCTGCCGGTTCGACAGCGGCAATTCCACGTTTGGGCATCCCTGCCACCATGCTTACCGACGGCCCTGCCGGCGTACGCATCAATCCTACCCGCAAGGGCACAACGCAAACCTTCTATGCCACCGGCTTCCCCATCGGTTCCTGTCTGGCATCGTCGTGGAACCAAGAGCTGCTACGCCGTGTCGGTGTGGCCATTGGTGAGGAAACGATGGAGTATGGCTGCGACGTAATCCTCGGCCCCGGCCTGAACCTGCACCGCAATCCCCTGTGCGGCCGAAACTTCGAATACTTCTCGGAGGACCCGCTGGTGACGGGAAAGATGGCTGCCGCCTATATCAATGGTGTGCAGAGTAAGGGCGTAGGCACGTCGGCAAAGCACTATGCCGTGAACTCACAGGAGACCGACCGCACCAGTGTTGACGAGCGATTGTCGGCACGTGCCGCTCGCGAACTCTACCTGCGTGGCTTCGAGATTGCCGTGAGGGAGAGCCAGCCTTGGACAGTGATGTCGTCTTACAACTCCGTGAACGGCCAGTACTCCATGGGTAACCACGATTTGCTGACGAAGATTCTCCGCGACGACTGGGGATTCAAAGGCATTGTGATGACCGACTGGATTGGTATTCGTGGTGGTCTACGCACAGCTGATGAGGTAGCCGCAGGCAACGACCTGCTGGAGCCTGGACAGAAGGAGCAGGCCGAGCAGATTATCGCTGCCGTGGAGAAAGGTGAACTGAGCATGGCCGACGTGGATCGAAACGTGCGTAGCATGCTGGAGTACATCGTGAAGACGCCGAGCTTCCGCCACTATGCCTTTACCGACAAGCCCGACCTCACCGGTCATGCAGTCCTCGCTCGTGAGGCTGCCACGGAAGGCATCGTGCTGATGAAGAATAATGGAACTCTCCCCCTGACCGTTAAGAAGGATGGCAGCAACGTGACCGTAGCATTGTTTGGTGTGGGCTGCTACCACATGCTGTCGGGTGGTACTGGTTCTGGACGCGTTCACACACCGTACATCACCGATATGGTAGAAGGCTTGAAGAATGCAGGCATCGGTACGACGAAGATGCTGACAGACGTATATAATAAATATGTACCGTACGCGCGTGCGAAGTTCCAGGCCGACAACCACACTGGCGAGTGGTTCATGCAGGATGCGTGGGGTGACCAGAAGCTTCCTGAGATGCCCGTGAGTAGGAATATGGTTAACCATGAGGTGAAAGAGGCTGATGTGGCTATTATCACCCTTGGACGTCAAGCCGGAGAGGGTGGCGACCGTGATGCAGAGCGGGAGTTCTTCCTGAACAGCGATGAGCAGCAGCTCATCAAGAACGTCAGCGAGATCTTCCACGCTGCAGGAAAGCCCGTGGTAGTGGTCATCAACAGCGGTTCGGTCATCGAAACATCATCGTGGCGCGACCGGGCAGACGCCATCGTTTGTGCTTGGGAACCGGGCGAGGAAGCAGGAAATGCCATCGCCGATGTGCTCACGGGTAAGGTTTGCCCGTCGGGAAAGCTCACGATGACATGGCCCGTCAGCGTCTACGATCACGCTTCGTCGCGCCACTTCCCCAGCCGTAACAAGGTTAGCAACCACGAGGAAGACATCTACGTGGGCTATCGCTACTTCGACACGTTCGGCAAGGACGTTTCTTATCCCTTCGGCTATGGCATGAGCTACACAACGTTCGAATACTCGAAGCCCAGCGTGAAGGTGAGCGGTGAAAACATCACCGTTAGCGTGACGGTGAAGAACACCGGTAGCGTCAGCGGAAAGGAGATAGCACAGGTCTACGTCAGCGCTCCCGCTGGACAGCTGGAGAAGCCTGCTCAGGAACTGAAAGCCTTCGCCAAGACACGCGAGTTGAAGCCCGGTGAGAGCCAAGTGCTCACCATGCAGCTGAAGCGCCGCGACCTCGCCAGCTTCGACGAGGCCAACAGCCAGTGGCTCACTGAGGCCGGCACCTACACCTTCCGCATTGGTGCCTCTAGCCGTGACATCCGAAACACAGTAGCCGTGAAGGTAGGTCAGTACACCGAAAAGACCAGCGATGCCCTGCGCCCGAAGCATGAGCTGAAGTTGCTGAAGCAACAGTAAAGGGGAGTCAACCTTCACTATAAACCACAAGAGAGCCGCGACCCTTCACAGGCCGCGGCTCTTTTAAGTTTGTTTACGATATGTTTCGTTGAGACGAATTATCTGTTCCAGGTGAACATAAATTGTCCGATGTAGAGGCTGGAGCCTTGGAGCAGCAGATGGTGTACCACATAGGTGTTACCAGACTGTTCCACAAAACAGTAGCCTCCATAGTTCTTCGTATCCATGTAGAGCCAGTAGCCAGCCATGTCGCAGACCTGTCCTTCAGGAAGGCTGATGCTTCCATCGGCATTCAGGTAGAAGTCGATGTTGGGAGCATTGGTAAGGAATGCCTTATCTCCATATACCGTATACAACGGGGAAACAATACGGTAGACATTCGATCCTTCACCATTGAGAATTTCTACGCCCTTAGCGCTATCGCCGTCGTCTGATTCCGAGAAATTGAAATCGGTAAACGTACAGGTACCAGCACTCACCCAGTTGTAATCGCACATAATGCTAATCTTTGTCTCGTTGACAGCCGTCCCAGTGATGGTATCGTTCTGGGCCACGTCGGCATCGCTCAAGGTAAGAACTGCTTCATATAAGTTACCTTTTTTCATGTTGGCAGCGCTTAAGTTGACGAAGGCTTCGTTCTTTCCTGCCTCAAACGTAACCTGTCCGCTATTGTTATCGGTGAAAATACCTTCCGTCTCCGATGCCAGCGTGTAATGAGCAGTATAAGCTCCTTCGGTATTAGCACGAATCAGTCTGACGGGGATGGTAATAGAAGCATCCTGAGTAAGAATCTGATTAGGGCTTTCCATTTCGAACGAGACGTTCTGCCAGCTAGGCTGATAGATAGCACCCTCGTTATCTTTGTTGCACGATGTTAGGGCGAGGCCTGCCAAAAGTGCAAATCCTAAAATATATTTCTTCATATTGATTCTCTTTTATTGATTGTTAGATGTCTCAGAGGATTCCTTCCTCCGCCTAGCTCGAGGCAAGACGGAGGGAGGCTTTGCCTATGGTTATTCGTCGCCAGCAGGATTCTGATCCTTACTGATATCCATATTAGTGTTGCCGTCGAATTCTGCCTGAGGAATAGTGACAACCCACATGTAGTTCTCTGGATTTGCTGTAGGACGCTTGGGCAGCAGCAATCCGCTAGGCCAGCCCTGAGCAGCCGTACGCTGGAAGCCCTGCTTCAAACGGCGGATATCGAACGTACGGCCAAATTCACCCCACAGTTCAATACGCTTCTGGATGATGATTTCCTCAAGCAGCGAGCCTGTCTCATCTGTAGTGAGCTTACCCATGGCCGTACCAGTCTTGTTGCAGGTGTAGCTCGGGTCACGCTGGCTCATCACAGCCATGAGATACTTCTTGGCAGCAGCCTCGTCGCCCAGACGGCAAGCAGCCTCTGCAGCATTGAAGTACATCTCCTCGACGCGCATCCAAATGTAGTCGCCCTCCCAAGTAGCAACATTCGAGAAAGCAAATTTCTCCTGCTGATAGCCACTGAGGACATTGCCGGCATCGTCATAGGTGTTGAGTTCATGGTTGGGGTTCCACCATGCACGACGTGTGTCGCTTTGACCCATCTTGGCATAGAGCCACTTCGAAATCTGCTTAGGAGCACGTAGTGCGTAAGACACGGCAGGATCCATATGGGCAAAAAGACTGGCGTACATACCGGCCTGGTCGCTTACAATCTTAGCACCCCACATCACATCGCTGTAGTCAACGTTATTCATACCCTTGATGGTTGCGGCAGGAGCGATGGAGCATTTGCTAGCCTTGATAGCAGCATCAGCATACTTCTGGGCATCAGCCCATTTTTCTTCGACAAGGGCAATTCGTGAGGCGAGACCCAGTGTCGTTGCATAGCCCATGTGGGTTTTGTCCTTCAGCGTGGTTCCTTCGAGCAACTCCAGTGCACGAGCAATGTCCTTGTCAATCTGAGCATAGACCTCAGCAACGGTAGAACGGGGCTGACCTGTAGTGGTCTTGAAGGTAGGCTCTGTGTAGATAGGAACACAAGGCTCACTTTCATGGCCTTTATAGGTACGTGCGAACCATTGTGCCAACTGGAAGTAGCTGTAAGCACGCACGGCATAGGCCTGACCTACAACGTAATGGATGTCCTCGGTAGAACCACCCATCTCATCCTCTGCAGCAATCACATAGTTAGCATTGGCAATCCAAGTGTAGTGGGCATACCAGAGGTCATAGCTACGCCATGAACTCAGATGGGCACGGCCCTTGATGTTGTAGGCTGCATCGAACCAGAACCAACCTGATCCCTGTGCGCCCATGATGAAGTCGTCGCCCATCACTTCCGATGCCAGCGCATAAGCCGAAACGCCAAAACACTGGTGCGTGTTACCGGTTGTTGACCAACCAGAGGTATACATCGAGCGGTAGAGACCATTCAGCGGTACCATGGCAGCCTTTGCGTCGCTGAAAAGCGTCGTTCCCGACACAGCGTCAGTAGGCTGAGTCTCCAATTTGTCTTCTGAGCAAGCGGCCATGGCGAGGATGCCCATCAGAACTAAGCTATACTTAAATATCTTTTTCATATAATTGTTTCCTTTCTAAAATGATTTAACTTGTCTTCTGTTCAACACGTCAATTACATTAGAACTTAACCTCAAGACCAATGGTGAAGGTCTTGTTGGGAACGTAGTCGTAGCCAGTACCACCCGAGAAGTTGTACTGCGGATCCATACCGTCGAGGTGAGAGAACAGGGCAACATTGTCCATAGAGGTGAACACTCGAACATTGCCGAGACCAATCTTCTTCACCCAAAGCTGAGGCAAAATGTAGCTTAGAGTAATGTTCTTGATGGCGAAGTAGGAAGCATCGATCAGATAGCGATCAGTCGCGAGCTGGTTACCATCGGCAATGGCCATACGAGGAACATCGGTGATGTCGCCCGGTTTCTGCCAACGGCGAAGCACGGCACGGTTCCAAGTAGAGCTGGGATACCAGAGGTCCATCGACGATGCATAGCTGCTATCGTAGATCTTACCACCAAGCGAATAGGTTGTCAGCATGGTCAGGCTCAGACCCTTGTAGCTGAGACCAGTGGAGATGCTACCATAGAGGTCGGGGATACGGCTGCCAAGGAAGTACTTCGAGGCATTGGCCTTGGTGTAGTCGGAAGTGATATAGTCAGAACCCTCGACCTTATTGCCTTCGTCGTCCTTTTCGTATGCCCAGTAGAGCTGCTGACCCGTGAGCGGGTCTACGCCAGCCGATTTAGCCATGTAGAACGTATTCAACTCATAGCCTTCCTTGATGATACGTGCACCATTGATGATCTCTGGTGACTCTGCCGTGAGTTTCAGCACCTTGTTGTTGAGCAGTGCACCCATCCAACCCAGTGTCCATTCGAAGTCCTTGGTCTTCACGGGAGATCCTGACACCTCGAACTCCCAACCCTGGTTGCGCATGTTACCGACGTTAGCACTGTAGCCAGTGAAACCTGTCGATAGCGGCAGCGGGTAGTTGAGCAGCATGTCAGTGGTCTTCTTGTTATAGTATTCAATGCTGGCATGCAGACGGTTGTTCAAGAAGGTTCCCTCAAGACCGATGTTGAGGTTGCCGTTCTTCTCCCAAGTCACGTCCTTGTTCTCCAGTGTTTCCACAAATCCACCAGGAGCATTGCCGTTGGCGTAGCTCAGGTTGTAGAGGCTCTGCCAGAGATAGTAGTTAGAGTAGCCGTCGCTATCGAGAATGTTATCGTTACCCTGCTCACCATAGCTAATCTTGAACGAGAGGTTGTCCAGCCACTTCACATCCTGCAGGAACTTTTCCTTTGAAACGCGCCAGTTGGCACCCAGAGACCAGAACGTACCGGTGTTGTTCTTCACATAGAAGCGAGAAGAAGCATCCTGACGAATTGAAGCAGTCAGGTAGTAGCGGTCAGCATAGTTATAGTTAATACGGCTCAGGAGCGAGTGGATGCGATACTTCTGAGTGTAGGAGTCAGCATCGTAGAGGGTTGTACCCGGGCGCAATTCCTTGATACCATTCACCAGGCTGGTCTTGCCTGCACCAAGGTATTCGTAAGTGTAGTCATACCACTCATGACCGAACAAAACGTCGACGTTGTGCATGCCGAATGAGCGGTTCCAAGTGAGCAGCTGGTTGAAGGTGTAGCTCAGCGTACGTCCATTTTGCTTCTGAATCAGACCGCCGGCGTTCTTCTGGTTACCATGTTCGGAGTTCATGTAGCGCATGTAGTTTGAACTGCTATAGTCAGCACCGAAGTTGATGGCCAGCTTTAAGCCCTGAAGCCATCCGAAGCGGGGGCTGTCGCCACCAAACTGGATACCGGTACGCACGCTAGCAGCATCGCGCTTTGTATAAGCGTCATCAAGCATCAGCATGCCCAGCGAGCTGAAGTCGCTCATCGAACCGACACGCGACTTACCATCTTCGCGGACTTCACCCCAGTCGTAGAGAATACGGCCCTGATCGTCGTACATGGTCTTGCCCTCTGCATCTTTCAGATAGACAGGGAACAACGGGTTGATGAACTGAGCGGTATACCATACGTTAGAAGTACTGGTGCCATCATAGTCACTAAAGTTTGACTCGGAATGAGTCAGAGCGGTACTTAGATTGGCCTTGAACCAGTCTGTCACCTGGCTGTCGACATTCGTACGGGCAGTGTAGCGCTGGAATGATGTGGTCTCCAACAGACCATCCTCATTCAGATAGCCGAGCGAAAGCATGTACTTGGTCTTGTCCGAACCTCCGTCGATGGAGAACTGATGCTCGTGACGGAAAGCATTCTTGCGAAGCACGGCATCCATCCAGTCCTCGTTCCAAGCCGATTTTGCATCAGCCTGCACCTGTCCTGTAGCGGGATCGATGATCGTGTCCCACGTATAGTTCTTGAACGGATTATAGAATTCTCCACCAAGCTCACCGCCCAATGAAGCACGTGCAGCAGCTTCGGCGTCAGCCAGCGAATAGCCCTGAGCGAACTGATAGTCGTTGCGCAAAGCTTCGTAATAGAGTTGCACATACTCCTTTTGGTCTACGTTGTCGTACTTTTTAATGGCACGATTCGACCAACCAACGGTAGAGCGCCAGTTGACGTTGGCCTTACCGGCCTTACCTTGTTTGGTAGTGATCATCACCACACCGTTTGCACCACGTGCACCATAAAGAGCACCAGCCGAAGCATCCTTCAGCACCGTCATCGACTCGATATCGGCGGGGTTGATGCTGGCCAGACTGCCGTCGTAAGGAATACCGTCGACCACATACAAAGGAGCACTCGACGCATTGATTGATCCGAAACCACGCACGCGGATAGCAGGCGATGAACCTGGCTGACCAGAGCCGGAAGTCACTTGCACACCAGAGACATTACCTTCTAGCGCTTTAACGGCACTCGTCACAGGACGAAGTTCCATGTCTTTTGCGTTGACATTTGAGGCCGATCCGGTGAACGATGACTTCTTTGCCGATCCATAGGCCACGACAATCACCTCGTCGAGGGCCTGCTTGTCACTAGTCAACAGGATGCGCATGTTCGGGCGGGCACCCACTTCGATGGGCTCCATACCCACATAGGTAATGCGCAGCGTGCTCTTGCCCTTCGGACAAGTAAGGCTGAACTTACCGTTGATGTCGGTTACTGCACCAACTTGCGTACCGACGACCATTACGGTTGCACCCACTACGGGCTCACCGTCGTCTTGAGACACTACGGTACCGTTGACCTGTGTCTGGGCCACTGCACCCACTGCTGATAGCAGCAGGGCGGCCAAAAACATAGTTAGCTTTTTTACCATAAATACTCTCTCTTTTAAGGTTACTAAAAATGAAATAAATGTTTGTCAATGACGGGTAATGACGGACAACTCTTCTTGCTTGACATCATGGACGCGGGGGATAGACGTTCTTGGCGCGCCACCCTTGTAGCACACTGCGACGTCATCCGCCTATGTCAGGCAGGTGAGATGCGCTCGGAATGAGCCATTAGCTGTTTGTTCATGTATTACTACGGCTTTGGTCATCTTCGTTGATCGTCTTATCATATCGTAATATTGGGTGCAAATATATAACATTTTTATTTAATAAACAAAAAAAAGTGTAAATTTTCAAAGAAAAACCCCGTTTTTTAACACTTTCGTATTTCCTTTTCCCATGGGTGTTTTCATAAAATAAAGAAAGAAAGGAGCAGTTTCTTTTCTAAAATAACATGAATAAACTTGCTTTTTGGCACACTTTCCATACAAAAAGCGTGCGGGTTGTTAAAATAATGCCATAAAAATTGATATTTTATCACTTTTATTTGCATGTTTAGTATTTTTTGTTTACTTTTGCAGCCACAAACATAAAAACTCGTTAAAAAGCATCTGACTGACTCGTAGCATGATATACTAATATTCATACTTGGGTATGGCAAGGTAAAAAGGGTTGTAAGTTTTGGTAAGGTAAAAGGATATTCAATTTATCACTTATACATTATTAATTATTAAAGAGAGAGAATTTATGGTAAAAAAACTAACAATGTTTTTGGCCGCTCTGCTGCTGACGGCAGTGGGAGCGATGGCCCAGACGCAAGTCAAAGGTACCGTAGTGTCTCAGGAAGACGGACTCCCCATCGTGGGTGCCGCCGTACAAATTGTGGGCACTAGCCAAGGCACAGTGACCAATGGCAACGGTGAGTTCCAGCTGACCGTTCCGTCGAGTGGTGCCACGCTGCGCATCTCTTATCTCGGCATGCAGACCATCAATGTGACTGCCGCCCGTACGATGCGTATCGAGATGCTTTCTGACAACAAGATTCTGAACGAGGTGGTTGTCACCGCGCTCGGTATCAGTCGTGAACAGAAGACGCTCGGCTATTCGGCACAGACCATCGACAATGCCCAGCTGACCGAAGGTAAGGTGACTGACGTTACCTCGGCCCTGGCAGGTAAGGTGGCAGGTGTGCAGATCAACGCCACCAGTGGCGACCCTGGTCAGGCTAACTCGGTGATTATCCGTGGTATCAGCTCGATCAATGGTAACAACCAGCCGCTGTACGTCATCGACGGTGTGCCCCTCCAGAGCACTACTCGTCTGACTCAGCAGCATCAGAATGCTATCGGTGGTATCACGAACGTGAACCCGAACGACATTGAGAACATGACCGTGCTGAAGGGTGCCGCTGCTACGGCTCTCTATGGTTCGCGTGCTGCAAACGGTGTCATCCTTATTACCACCAAGAGTGGTGCCAAAAATGGTGCCCGCAACTTCTCCATCAGCTATGATGGAAGCGTGCAGTTCCGTCAGGTGGCCAACCTGCCGAAGTTCCAGAACAAGTTTGGACAGGGTTGGAACGGCCGTCAGACATTCATCGAGAACGGTTCGTGGGGTCCTGAGATGGACGGCTCGGACCAGGTGTATGGTCCTATTTGGAATGGCCAGCAGCTCATCCACAAGTATGAGGCTGCCGAGAACAACATCAAGGACTTCTTCGATACCGGTATCTCCACCAATCACAGTGTTGCTTTGAGTGGTGTGTCGAGCGACTCGAAGATGACTTACTACCTGAGCTATTCGTACACTTCGGATAATGGTATCATCCCGAAGGACAAGGATACCTACAAGCGAAACACCATTGCTTATCGTGGCAGCTACCAGGCTACTGACTGGTTCAAGCTCTCTTCGAGCGTGAACTTCACGAAGAACAACACTAACACCGTGGGTCAGTATCAGGGTACTTCGATGATCGATGGTATTCTTGAGTTCCCGCGCGACATCTCACTCGTCGACCGCAAGAACCTTGTCAACGCTTTCGACACTCCCGAGGCTTGGTACACACCTTATGGTATCACCAACCCCTACTGGGCTATCGAGAATAACTACAACCACCAGGATGGTAAGCAGGTGTTCGGTAAGATTCAGGCAGATATCAAGGCTATGAAGCAGCTCACCTTTACCTATCGTTTCGGTTTCGACTACACCGACTTCGACTTTAAGATCGGTTATCCGCAGATTGGTCTTGATGATGCCCTTATTTGGGATGACTATGGTTATCCTCCCTCAAGCATGAACCAGGACGGTTATGTCTACACACAGTACCAGCGCAACTATGAGCTGAACCACGACTTCCTTGCTAACTGGCAGGACAAGTACTTGGACGACAAGCTCGATGTAAACATCAACGTTGGTGTGAACATGAATGAGCGCTACCAGACATGGCTGCAGGGTGAGACCGACGGTCTGACCTTCTATACAGGCTTCTGGGATCTGAGCAATGGTGCAACAAAGACTGAACTTTCAGAGAGCCAGTCAAAGCGCCGTCTCGTAGGTCTGTTCGGTGACGTCACGCTGGGTTGGGACGACATGCTCTACCTTGGCCTTACCGCACGTAACGACTGGTCGTCAACGCTGCCTAAGGAGAAGAACAGTTACTTCTATCCCGGTGCTACGCTGAGCTGGATTTTCACACGTCTGATTCCGAAGAACAACATTCTCGACTTCGGTAAGCTGCGTCTGGCTTATGGTAAGACTGGTAACGACGCTGCTCCTTATCGCATCTATCCGAACTATGCACAGTCGTCAAGCCGTGGTTACTATGGCTTGGACCTTACTAAGTTCCCATTCAATGGTGTCAATGCCTTCCAGGCATCCGGTACGGCAGGTAGCTCGAGCTTGAAGCCTGAGATGACGACTGAGTTTGAGGCTGGTGTGAACCTCGCCTTCTTAGACAACCGCATCAATGTCGACTTCTCTTACTACACTCGTACCACTAGCGACCAGATCTTTACACTGCCCGTTGACCCCGCTACCGGTTACACCTCCATGGTGACCAACTTCGGAGAGGTGCGCAATAACGGTGTTGAGCTGCTCGTGAACACCACACCTGTTCGCACTCGCGACTTCCGTTGGGATTTGGGCTTCAACTTCTCGAAGAACAACAATAAGGTAATCTCAATGCCCGCAAGCCTTGAAGGTGGTATGGTCAACATCAACTCGTTCTCGGCCGGTAACGACGCCGTCTACATGCGTGCCGTTGAGGGTCTGCCCATGGGTGAGCTCTTCACCTATCTGCCGCAGTACGACGAGCAGGGCCGTATCGTTGTAGGTGCCAGCGGACAGCCGCTGCTCACCGACGAGGTGCAGGACACTGGCAAGAACGTCAACGCCGACTGGACAGGCGGTATCACCACCGCCCTCTCTTGGAAGGGCCTGACTCTGAGCGCTGCTCTTGATATCCGTAAGGGTGGCTACATGTTCTCGCGTACGAAGAACCTCATGCAGTTCACTGGTAACGGTGAATTCACGACTTACAACGATCGTCGTCCGTTCATCATTCCCAACTCTGTGGTTGGTGCATACGATGCCGATGGCAATCTGACCATTGTCGGTGAAAACACCACACCGATCTACCTCGACGACAGCAGCTACCAGAACTGGTATAACAACTATGGTTACAATCTTGGTGGCGAAGCCTACCTGCTCGACCGTTCGTTCGTGAAGCTGCGCAACGTGACGCTGGCCTACCAGCTGCCTCGTCAGCTCGTGCGCAAGCTGCAGCTCAGCGACATTACGCTTTCGCTCTTCGCCAACAACGTGTTCACATGGACTCACAAGTCGAACACCTTCATCGATCCTGAGGCCAGTGCCGATGGTAACGACCTTTCCGGTATGTTCGGTGAGCTCTATAGCAACCCGTCTTGCCGCGTCTTCGGTTTCAACGTTGGACTCAAATTCTAAAAAAGGAGGAAACAAGATATGAAGAAATTTGCATTTATTTTCACAATAGCTTTGGGACTGCTCACGACCTCGTGTGATGACTATATGGATATTAACCATAATCCCAATTCACCGGCTGAGGAGAACATGACTACCAATATCCTGTTCCCGGGTGCCGAGATGAACCTTTGCAGTTCCTATGGTGATTTCTACCGCATCACTGGTGGATACTTTGCACAGTACTACAGCCAGGCCTTTGGTACATCAAACTATCTGGACTACAGCAAGTTCTCGATGTCGGCCACGCGTTCCAGTACTGACTACACTCAGCTGAACCAGCGTGCTTTGAAGAACCTGAAGACTGCTGCCGAACTGGCCGAGGCCAGCGAGGAGTGGGGAACCTTCCTTGCAGCCAAGACGCTGAAGGCTTTCATCTACCAGGTTCTTGTTGATGCTTATGGCGAAGTGCCTTACACAGAGGCTCTCGACCCCAGCAATGCTACCCCGAAGTATGATCAGGGTGCCGACATCTACGCTGGTGTGCTTGCCGAACTCGACGAGGCTCTGTCAAAGGCCAGCGAGGGCGATCAAGTAGCCACCAACTTCCTGCTTCCTGGCAAGACTGCTGGTGAGTGGATCAAGCTGGCTAACGCCGTGAAGCTGAAGATGCTCACCCGCGAGAGTGGCGTCGCTGATGTCAACTCGCAGATTGCTGCCCTTGTCAGCCAGAACAACTTCCCTGAAGGCGACGTCGCTTGGGAGGGATGCTGGTCGAACGAGAGCGGTGCTCTTAGCCCCTTCTTTGCTGAGGAATTCTCTACCGCATGGGGATCCACTCAGATTAACTGCATCGGTAATGTTGCCATCATCGGCACCATGAATCAAACCAGCTATGTCGACGGTCGTCTGGCTGCTTTCTTCGAGCCCAACAGTGATGGCAACTTCACGGGTGGTATCTCGGGTAGCAACTTCTCTACTTCCTCGAAGTATAAGTCAAGCTACTGGTGCCGTCCTGTGGCCAGCTACGACATGCCCGTCTATTTCATCACAAAGGCTGAGATTGAGTTCTTCATCGCTGAGTACTATGCCAAGGCTGGCAATGCTAATCAGGCAAAGGCTCACTACGAGGCAGCTATTGAAGCTTCGTTCGAAACAGCTGGCGTTCCCGGTGCTGCCGAGGCTATCAAGCAGTTCCCATACGACCAGACTAACTACAAGAAGTGCATCGGCGTTTCGAAGTGGATTGCACTGGCTGGCGTGAACACGTTTGAGGGCTGGTGCGAGGCTCGCCGCCTTGACTTCCCCGCATTCGGTAGTGTTCAGGGCTCGCAGATGTACAACGAGCAAACCGATGACAGCTACAAGCCCGAGCTCTATGTACCCGGCACGTTCTACACACCTATCAAGGTGGAGGACAAGCTTGGTGCTAACAAGATTCTTGAGCGCTGGCCCTATCCCGAAAGCTCTTCGGCCCGCAACAGCAACTGCCCCGACTTCCCCGGCTATGCATCTCCTGTGTTCTGGGGTAAGTAAGACTAAGTACCAAAGTAATAAGGTAACAACGTAAATTAGTAACGATATGAAAAAGAACATATTCTATACAATGTTGCTCGCACTGGGTGTGATTACTCTCACCAGCTGCGATAAGGACACTGAAGGGCTGTCGTCTGTCATAGACTATCCCGTACTGAGTATTCAGGGCGACGAGTTCACTATCTCGCCCATCGGCGAACCCTACAAAGATGCTGGTTGTACGGCTACCTTCCAGGGCAGCGACTATACTTCAAAGATTGTCACAACAGGTGTTAGCGACATCGACGTCAACGTACCTGGTCTCTATTATGTGACTTACACTGCCGTAGGCCCTAACGGATTTGAATGGAGCAAGACCCGCACAGTGGCTGTCTGCGATCCTACCGTGACAACCGACCTGAGTGGCACCTGGACCACGACAGCTAATACCTATCGCCAGACTGCATCGCAGGTGTTCTATCCCGGTTGCACCACTACCATCAAGTATCTCTGCCCGGGTATTTTCCAGATTAAGGACTATCTCGCAGCCTACTATAGCCAGTACGTTGGTTACGGTGCTGCCTATCCTGGCTACGACTTCGACGTGGAGGGTATCCTTCAGCTGACTTCTGACAACAAGATTGTCATGATCACCGCTGGTCCTGCTGCTGCTTTCGGCGACGATCTGCCCACAGAATTCGCAGATGGCAAGTACGATCCGGAGACGAACACTCTTTCATGGGGTATCGTCTGGTCGGACATGTTGTTCCAAGTTGAGTTAACAAAATAATTAATTAAGCAAATATGAAGAAAGTACTATATTTTGCAGCTTTGCTCTTCGCCATCACACTGACCTCGTGTGAGAAGGACGAAATGGGTGGAACAGCCACAGAGAGCCTTGCCGGCCAGTGGTATGTTCAGGGAAATGTTGTTGAAGATGGCCAAGTCATTGAGGATCCATACGGCATCGGTAGGTTCATTATCTTGACTTACAACACGTCTGCCAACAACGCCAATGAGATTTGGATTGACGACATTGAGAACTTCTGGAACTTCAAGGTAAAGGCAACTGCTGATGCTAATGGCCTGACGTTCAGTGCCTCCTCGGCCCAGAACCAGCGTGGCGATGATATTACTGTTAATGTAACGAACGGTAAGATCATCAAGAACGGTGGAACGCAGAACAATGGCTCGCCTGCTGACTATATCACAATGGATATCGAGTACAGCGACGATCCTGGCACCATCTACCGTTTGGAAGGTGTTCGCTACAGCGGACTGGCAGAGAACGACTAAGCAACTTGCATGCTGGCTATATGCCAGCCATCTGATAAGAAAGCCTCGTGGGGAGCATCCCTGCGAGGCTTTTTGTTATTATCACGATTGCTCCAACATCTCTAAGGCAATGAGGTAGTGTTGTTTGAGCAATGAGATAGTGCCGCTAAAGCTATGAGATAGTGTGGCTAAAGCAATGACATAGTTTTGCAGGAGTAATGAGGTAGATTGGCAAATCAACTTATTTTGAAAAGTAAATTAACTTAATTTGTTCAGTAAATTAACTTATTTTACTCAGTAAATTAACTTATTTTACCGTGCAAATTAACTTAATTTACTACACAAATTAAGTTAATTTACTGAACCAACTCAATGCTCTAGGGTTATAGGAGCATAAATATAGCAGTATAAAAGCATGCATCTGGCAGTACAAAAGCATGCTTCCAGCTGCTCAAAAGCATGCATCCACGAGACCTCGGAGAGGTCACACTATGTTAACCGCGGGTCTTGACCCGCGGAGGGAATGGTCAAAACCAGCTCCTTGTCCCCAAAGGGGACGCACAGCAGCCTGAAAAGACAATTAGCTTACTTGATGAGTGGTGATGTGCGACCCCTTTGGGGTCGATGCACTTAGAGATATCCACACTCCGCGGGTCAAGACCCGCGGTTACCTTTGTGTGACCTCTTCGAGGTCTTTTTATATTGAAAACCGGTCAACTAAAAATAAAATGCGTTTTATTTTGTATTGTTCTCACTTATTCGTACCTTTGACCTTCGGTCTTAGGTACTTTCGCTTGGAAATGAAAAAGAAAAATTCATTTTCTTTTTGCATTTCGCTCGCTTATTCGTACCTTTGCACTCGATTTCAAACATTTGAACTTTAGAACGCTGCAAAGCAGCATTTGAACGTTGAACTTATGAACGCTGCACAGCAGCAATTGAACTATATCATTATTGTTTATGGGTAACTTACGCTTTGAGGTCGTAGCAGAGGCTTTTCGCAAGAAGCCTCAGGATGTAGCTACGCCTGCCGACCGGCCGTCGGACTATTTCGGAAAGTATGTGTTTAATCGCCAGAAGATGTATAAGTATCTTCCGCGCGACGTCTATGAGAAGCTCATCGACGTCATCGACAACGGTGCTCGCCTCGACCGAAGCATCGCCGACGGCGTGGCCAAGGGCATGAAGCAATGGGCCGACGAGCAAGGCGTCACCCACTACACACACTGGTTCCAACCGCTCACCGAGGGCACGGCAGAGAAGCACGATGCCTTCATCGAGCACGATGGCAAGGGTGGCATGATCGAAGACTTCTCGGGTAAGCTGCTGGTTCAGCAGGAGCCCGATGCGTCGAGCTTCCCTTCGGGTGGCATTCGCAACACCTTCGAGGCGAGAGGCTACTCGGCCTGGGACCCCACGTCGCCAGTCTTCATCATCGACGACACGCTTTGTATACCCACCATCTTCATCTCCTACACCGGTGAGGCACTCGACTACAAGGCCCCGCTGCTGCGCTCGCTACATGCCGTGAACGTCGCAGCCACGGAGGTTTGTCACTACTTCTACCCGGAGGTGCGCAAGGTACAGGCCAATCTGGGCTGGGAGCAGGAATATTTCCTCGTCGACGAAAGCCTCTACTCAGCACGTCCCGACCTTATGTTGACGGGTCGCACGCTGATGGGCCACGACTCGGCGAAGAACCAACAGATGGACGACCACTACTTCGGTGCTATCCCCGAGCGCGTGCAGGCGTTCATGAAAGACTTGGAGATACAAGCCCTCGAGTTGGGCATTCCCGTGAAGACGCGTCACAACGAGGTGGCACCTAACCAGTTCGAGCTGGCGCCCATCTATGAGGAGTGCAACCTCGCCATCGACCATAATATGTTGCTCATGCAACTCATGAAGCGCGTCGCCCGCCATCATAGCTTCCGAGTGCTGCTACACGAGAAGCCCTTCGCAGGCATCAACGGCTCTGGTAAGCACAACAACTGGAGTCTTGCCACCGATACGGGTGTGCTGCTGCATGCACCCGGCAAGTCGGCAGAGGAGAACCTGCGCTTCGTGGTGTTCATCGTAGAGACACTGAAGGCCGTATGGCGCCACAACGGACTCTTGAAGGCTTCTATCATGAGTGCTACGAACGCCCACCGACTGGGTGCCAATGAGGCTCCGCCAGCCATCATCTCGTCGTTCCTCGGCAAGCAGCTCAGCGATCTGCTGCGGAAGATTGAGACCGCCGACACCGAGGACCTCTTCACCGTTGCCGGCAAGCAGGGCATGAAACTCGACATTCCTGAGATTCCCGAACTGCTCATCGACAATACCGACCGCAACCGCACGTCGCCTTTCGCCTTCACGGGTAATCGCTTCGAGTTCCGTGCTGTGGGCTCTGAGGCTAACTGTGCTGCAGCAATGATTGTTCTCAACACCGCTGTGGCAGAGGCACTGACCGAATTCCGTCAGCGTGTCGACGCTCTCGTGGCAGAGGGCAAGGACCAGACGGAAGCCATCATCGAGGTGGTTCGCGACGACATCCGACTGTCGCGCCCCATCCACTTCGAAGGCAACGGCTATAGCGACGAGTGGCGTCAGGAGGCGCAGCGCCGCGGTCTCGACACCGAGACATCGTGCCCCCGCATCTTCGACCGTTATCTCGATGCCGCCAGCGTGAAGATGTTCGAGCACATGAACGTGATGCGCCGCAACGAGCTCGCAGCTCGCAACGAGGTGAAGTGGGAGACCTACACGAAGAAAATACAGATTGAGGCCCGTGTACTGGGCGATATCACGATGAACCACGTCGTTCCTGTGGCCACCCACTATCAGAGTCGGCTGGCAAAGACCGTGCAGAACATGTACGAGATATTCAGCCGCGAGGAGGCCGATCAGATCACGGCACGCAACAAGAAAATCATTATCGAGATTGGCGAACGCACACAGGCCATCGAGACGGGTGTCGAAGAACTCGTCGAGGCTCGTCGTGTTGCCAACCGCATCGATTCAGCCCGCGAGCGCGCCATCGCTTATCACGACACCGTGGCACCACGCCTCGAGGAGATTCGCTACCAGATTGACAAGCTCGAACTCATTGTTAGTGACGAGCTCTGGACGCTCCCGAAGTATCGCGAATTGCTGTTCATTAGATAGAGACGTTAAGAAGTTGAGACGTTGAGATGCTGAGAAATGTCTTCATTGCCATCCTGGTGTTGCTTTCCACCTGCATCGCGAAAGCTCGCACCAATCATCTGTTGCCCCAGCCGCAGCAAATTGCTGTGAAGGAGGGTGGCAGGGTGTTTGCTTTGGGGCGGAAGATAGTGCTCAGCGACCCCACCGACTGCTGGCTGTTGCGCAGCGTGCTTGAGGAGAACGGTTGCGAGCTGGTGGCAAAGTCGAAGTTCCGGGTGGAGGTGCGACTCGTCGACGAGATTCCTGGCAGCTACGACTACCGCCTCGACGGCTACGAGAACGAGGCCTACCGACTCGACGTGGATGAGAATCGCATTAGCATTGAGACCGTCACGCCGACGGGTGTCATCCGTGCGGCACAAACCCTGCAGCAGCTCGCCGAGGGTTATCAGGGGCGTACCGGCGTTGAGGCCGTGACCATCACCGACTGGCCGGCCTTCAAGCTGCGTGGCTTCATGCACGACACGGGCCGCTCGTTCATTCCCCTCGACGACCTGAAACGACAAATCCGACTGCTCTCGCGCTTCAAAGTGAATACCTTCCACTGGCATCTCACCGAGAACCAGGCATGGCGTTTCGAGGTGAAGAGCTATCCGCAGCTCACCTCCGATGCCGCGATGACGCGCCACAAGGGTGGCTTCTACACGCAGGAACAATGTCGCGAGCTGGAAGCCTATGCCCGTCTGTATGGCATCACGGTGATTCCCGAAATCGACATGCCGGGCCACAGCGCCGCCTTCGAGCGTGCCATGGGGCACTCGATGCAGACCCTTCAGGGCATGCGTGAGATGCAGACCATCCTCTCTGAGCTTGCCGGTGCCTTCCCTCTGGCACCCTATCTGCATCTTGGGGCCGATGAGGTGAATATCTCCATGCCTAACTTCATTCCGGCGATGACCGACTGGGTGCATACGCTCGGACGAAAGGTCGTGGTGTGGAATCCCACCAAGGCAGACCCCGCACAGGCCGATATGGTGCAGCTATGGAGCACGGCGGGCCGACTGGTGAAGGGTCGTCCGAACATCGACTGCCGCTATACCTATCTGAACCACTTCGACTCGTTTGCCGATGTCGCCGCTCTCTACCTGAGCAACATCTACTATGTCAGCCGCGGGTCAGAGGAATTGGCGGGTGCCATCGCCTGCGTGTGGAACGACCATGTGTTGCCAACACCTGACGACATCCTGCGACAGAACGCTTTCTATCCTGCCGTCATCGCCCTCGCCTCGCGTGCTTGGCAGGGTGGGGGAGAGCATTACATCGAGACTTCGGGTGTGGTCTCGCCTGCAAAAAACGCCGATTTCATCGGCTGGGAGGAGCGTTTCCTCTTCCATAAGAGCCATGCGCTCAGCAACGAGCCCATTGCCTATGTCCGCCAGTCGCACGTGCGGTGGAAGGTGACCTATCGGCATCGCACTTTCGATGCCACCGGAGCCGCCGTCTACCTGAACCACACGTGGCGGAATGTCATTCCGGCCTTGTTGCCGCCAGCCGAATATGGCGACACCGCTTGGGCCGAGACGCGTGTGTACTCGCCCCAAGACCAAAAGGTGGGAGCACTCATCGAACTGCAGAACTACAGTCGCTCGGAGCAAGACAGCGTGCCGGAATATGGCTATTGGGACTGCAAGGGCTCGCGCCTCTGGCTGAACGGCGTGGAGATTCTCGCACCCATTTGGAAGAACCACGGGCAGCGTGTTCTCAGCGAGACGCCGCTCGCCGATGAGAACATGGCTGCTCGCAAGCCCGTCATCTTGCATCTGGAGGAAGGCTGGAACACCGTTCGCCTGCAGCTGCCCTACGGTCCGACGCCCGGCATCCGACTGAACAAATGGATGTTCACCTTCGTCTTCACCGACCTTGAAGGGCGACGAGCCCTCGACCTCGACTACGAACCCTGACCAACGCCTCCTAAAAACTATTGACCTCCATGAAAAGAACCGAAGACCATATCACTGCCGCCGACCTGTTTGCAAGGGTTGCCGACATTCTGAACCTTCCCGACGGCACACCTGCCAATCGCCTGATGCATGAGACGCTGGTGTTGTGCTGCCAAGAGGCATTGCGTACGTCGAACATCGCCTTTGGTAACCTTTTCTCACAGGTCGACTACCTCTGCAAGCAGCACAACGTCAGGACTGCCGACGTGGTGACCATTCAGAAGATGCGTCGCGACAGCAACCGCTCCAAGCCGTTGGCTCCTGAGGATGTGCTCTACGATTGCCGTGCGCTGGCACTCTTCATCAGCGCCGTCTTCCACACGTCCGTTCCCTCCTTGCTCACGGGTCGCATTCCCGGTGTTAACAAGCCGCAGGCCGAACACCGGCACATCGACTATCGTTACGTGCGATGCCTCGTCGACAACGTCGACGGCGACCGCATTTTTGCTACCGTAGACCAAGATGATGCCGATGGCCGGCCTGTTGTGGTTGACTGCAGTGCTACTCATCTGCAGTATCTGAAGCAAATCGTCAAAAAGGGCATGCAGCTCAACTTGCTCGACTGCGAGCAGAAACAGTCAGGCGAAGTCGCCACGCTGCTTCCCTCCCTTGTCGTCGTGGAGCCTGACTACCTCATTGATATTAGTTCCATCGCCAGTTGCTTCCAGAGCTACGGCCATCATCCACTGAGCTATACCGTTCGCCGCCTGTCGCCGAACGCCAACTCGCAGGCGTTGCTGCTGGGTAATTTCGCCGGCCGTGTGCTCGACGACGTCATCAATAGCGATGGTCCTTACGACTGGCAGCAGACCTTCCGTGCTCACTTCCGCCAGCAGGCACTCGACTATTGCACCTGTCCCGACTTGAACCAGCAGGAAGACTACAAGCAGGCAGCCGCCAATCAAGCCGCCAATATCCAGCAGATTGTCGCCGAGCTGTTCCCTTCCAAAGCCCCTACAGCAAAAGCGAAGGCAGGGCAAAGCACCAGCTATTCGCGCGACATGGCCATCCTCGAGCCTTCGTTTGTCTGCGAACGGCTTGGCTTGCAGGGGCGTGTCGACCTGATGACCACCGATTTCCGGCTGCTCGTCGAGCAGAAGTCGGGCAAGAACTACAACATCGAGCGACAGTGTCCCAACGAGTTTGGCAGCTTTCAGAAGGAAGACAACTACGTACAGCTGCTGCTCTACTATGGTGTGTTGTTACAGAACTTCCATCTCCCAGTAGGAAAACTCGATGCACGCCTGCTCTATTCCAAATACCCGCTGCCGGGTGGACTCGTCGCCGTGAACTTTTATCAGACGCTCTTCCACGAGGCCATCGCCCTGCGCAATCGTATCGTTGCCACCGACTATTTTATTGCCACGCGCGGCTTTGAACCTATTCTGAAGGTGTTGCAACCCGAAACGCTGCTGGAACGAAAAGAAAAGCGGGCGTTTTTCGAAAGCTTCGTGCAGCCGCAGGTGGAAGCCGTCACCGCACCATTCCACCGTTTGTCGCCCCTCGAACGTGCCTACGTCTGCCGCATGCTCACGTTCAGTTATCGTGAGCAGCTCGCATCGCGACTGGGTAATCGCGAAAAGCCCGGCAACAGCACCGCCGACCTTTGGAACCTGCCGTTGGCTGAGAAGAAGGAGATTGGCACTATCTATACCGATCTCACCATTATCGACAAGCAGAAGAGCGACCCCGGCCGCGGCTATGATGTCATCACGTTGAGCGTCCCCGACCAAGGCGAGAACTTCCTGTCGAACTTCCGCAACGGCGACTCTGTCTATCTCTATGCCTATCAGGAAGGCGAGGAACCCGATGCGCGGCGCAGCCTGCTCTATAAAGGCACGCTCACCCAGATTCTCTCCGACACCCTCACCGTCATCCTCAGCGATGGTCAGCAGAATCCCAACCTCTTGGAGCCTAGAAGGGAGAGCAACCAGAGTGGCGCTTCCTCCTCCCTCCCTACGGGGGAGGGTCGGGGTGGGGCTCTCCTCTACGCCCTCGAACATTGCGACCTTGGTGGTAGCACAAATATCAAGGCTCTTGCAGCCTTCGCTGCCTCCGCACCTGAGCGCCGCAGGCTCTTGCTGGGCCTGCAGTCTCCACGCACCGATGGCAAGCAGCAACTCTCTCGCAGCTATCACCCACACTACGACGACATCGTATTGCGCGCCCGTCAGGCTCTCGACTACTTCCTCCTTGTCGGCCCTCCCGGCACAGGCAAGACGTCGATGGCGTTGCGCTATCTGGTGGAAGAACACTTGTCGGCAAGCAACGGAGCCATCCTGCTCACCGCCTACACAAATCGGGCCGTCGATGAAATCTGCGAGATGCTCAATGCCGCCGGCTTCGACTATCTGCGCATCGGCAAGGAATACTCCTGCGACCCACGCTATCGCAGTCATCTGCTACGCCAACTCATCGACGACCGTCCACAGCTGCAGGCCATCCGCGAACGGCTCCTCAGCGTTCGCATTGTTGTTGGCACCACTACCTCGCTGCAGTCGCAGAACTCCCTGTTCACGCTAAAGAAGTTCTCCATCGCCATCGTCGACGAGGCCAGTCAGATTCTTGAGCCCGCCATCGTCGGACTGCTCTGCCAAGTGCCGAAGTTCATTCTCATTGGCGACCACAAGCAACTGCCGGCCGTTGTGCAGCAGAGCGAGCAGGCATCGGCCGTCGACGACCCGCAGCTGCAGGCCATCGGCCTCACCAATTGCCGTAACTCCCTCTTCGAGCGACTCCTGTTGTCGTGTCCGGAAGAGTGCAAGGGTATTCTGCGCCGACAGGGACGCATGCACCCCGACATCGCTGCCTGGCCCAACCGCATGTTCTATCATCGCGAACAGCTGCTGCCCGTGCCCCTTCCTCATCAGGAAGAGCCGTCGCTAGAGCCGCGCCTGCGCTTCATCCCCTCCTCCCTCCCTGCAGAAGAGGATCGGTGTGGAACGCTCTCCCTCCCTACGGGGGAGGGTCGGGGTGGGGCTCTTTCCGACAAGGTGAACCCCGATGAGGCACGCATTGTTGCTGCTGAGCTGCTGAAGGTCTATCAGGAATACGGCCCGCGCTTCGATGCCGATAAGACAGTTGGTGTCATCGTACCCTACCGCAATCAGATTAGTATGATACGCCGCGAGCTCGAAGCCCTGCACGTTCCCGAGCTGCTCAATGTTAGCATCGACACCGTGGAACGCTACCAAGGGTCGCAGCGCGATGTCATCGTCTATAGCACCACCGTCACTCGCCACTACCAACTCGACTTCCTCTGCGCCAACACCTTCGAGGAACCCGATGCTGAAGACCCATCTATCACCCACATCATCGACCGTAAATTGAATGTTGCCCTCACCCGTGCCCGTTGCCGTATGATTATCACTGGCCACGAGCCCACACTCCGCCAGAACGCCCTTTATCGCGACCTCATCGATTATATCCTTCAGCACCAGTAATACTTTCTGAGCGAGGGCTTCATCCCAAAGCGATTGTTTGACAAAAAATGTAGGGACGCGGTGTGCCGCGTTACTGGAGCAAGTCAGTCAAAATAAACGTGCCGCGTTGCTGGATGTTGCCCTTCCCTCTGCAATAACGCGGCACGCCGCGTCCCTACATCAACACACAATTCTCTATTGACCGATTCGGGTTTCACCGGAAAGAACAAAATGACAAGTTAGAAGAAATTGCTAGGTGTCATTTCTTCTGATTTCTTTCCGATAAAAAAGTGTGGGAGTATTTACCAGACGGCCTCTTCTTTTACTTCTTCTTCTGGCGCCTTGTTGGCAGTAGGGAAGATTTTCGCGACGTCGGCGAGTATGCGCTGGAAGGGGTCGGAGAGCATGTAGCCAAGGTTTTTCTTCAGGGTGGACTCGATGTCGCCGATGCTTTTCGTGTAGCACGACAGTTCGTTGTGTCGTTGCTGACTGTGCAGGCTTTGGCGCGTTATCTCGCTCTGTCGCTCGTTCACCAGCTGGCTACATACCTTCTTGAGCATGGGGACGACGACATTGTTGAACAGGTGGTGGCCCTGTATATATAAATAGGTGGTGTCGGCGGTGACACCGAGCTGCTTCAGCGACTCCTTCACTTCGAGATACGACTCCTTGGCATCGGGGTGCTCGCGCTGTAGCTGTGCCACACGGGTGCCGACCTTTCGCCTGACGCGCTGCAGTATCTCGGGTGCCTTCTGAATGGTGAAATTGCCCGTTTCGATGACCGTGCAGAAATCGCTGATGGTGAACTCCTTGTAGCAGTCGCGGCGGTAGTGCCAAATGCTCCATACGAACAGTGGGAAGATGGCTTGCGAATACTCGCGCAAATACTCTTCGATGTTGAACACCATATGGTCGTTGAGCGTTACCGCCACGCAGACATCGCGTAGCGTGGGCGCATAGCACTGCAAGTTTTCGATGGCGTAAGCGTAAGTGTGTAGCACGTAGGGGTTCTGCAGCATCTGGCGCGACGTTTCGCTGGCGCCTTGTGTGAGGAAGTCGTAGTCGGCATCGACGCAGGCGAGCATCGAGCGTCCTACCCGCGCTGAGAGCAGTCGCATCATTGCTGCCTTCTTGCCTCGTTCGAGCTTTCCGACGCGTGAAGGGAGCATCACCTCGAAGTATCGTTCTGGCGTTTCGAAACGGCTGAGCACCGTGCGCCAGAAGAATACATCGTCGTAAGCCTCCACATAGGCCACGATGCGACGTCGGGCGGTCTTCGGCTTCAGTCGGTTGGCCGCCTCGAAATATGAAGAAGAAACATTATCTTTAAGTCGCCTCATATGTCCCTTGATGCTCTTTTACTCCCCTTGATGCCCTTTATTCCTTTACCAATATCTCGCTCACCTCCGTCACTGCGTCCATCCAACCATTCATAATCACGGCAGGAGAGTGGGTGGTAAGGATGATCTGCACATTGGGATTGAGTTCGAGGATGAGGTCGATGAGTTGCTTCTGCCACTCGATGTGTAGCGACACCTCGGGCTCGTCCATGAAAAGCACGGTGGGCTCGTTGTCCTCAACAAGTACGGTGAGCAGGATGGCAAGCATCTGCTTCTCGCCCGACGAAAGCTGATAGGGCACGAGTGTCTCGCCGATCTGCGTGAAACGAATCTCGTTCTCGGTGCGAATGACGCGCTTACCGGTTTCCTGGAACAGGTCGTCGAGCATGTCTTGGAAGCGTGTCTTGCGCTGTGAGATCTCCTGTGCCTTCTTGGCTGCATCGGGTTCTCCGCTCTGCAGAATGGTGATGAGTCGGTTGCCGATGTTCACTTGGTAGTCGAGGTACTTGCGCTGGAGGTTGTAGAGCTGGAAGTCGAGTGCCGAGGAGATGCGCGAGTCGATTTGTGCAATGGTGTCGGCATCGAGCACTGGCATGTCGAACGACCGCATCAGGTCGTAGCGTATCCAGCGTGCATCCTCGGGCTCCACCTTCAGGTGTACGCCCTTCAGAAGGTGGCTGGGGAACTCACCGCCCTGCGACAGACTCTTCACCACCTTGTTCAGGATGGTGGACTTGCCTTCGCCGTTAATGCCTGAGAGGATGTTTACGTGGCGATCAAGATTCCACACCACATGCTTCCTCCCGCTCCACAGCGAGTCAATTTCTATCTGCGTGATGTATTCTGCATATTTTGCCATAGGCTTATAGGTTTCGTTTCAAGTTTCAAGTTTCTGAGTTTCTAGTTTCTCGTTTCAAGTTTCTAGATGATGATAGATTTCATTGCAAATATAGCATGTTTTTCTGGAATGACAAAATAAATGGAAACAAATTAGGAGAAATTAGGGAAAACAATTTAAATCTTTCCATTCTTGATAAATAAAAAACCCAGGGCGATTGCCCTGGGCTATGTGTTTATTGATCTTGCAGGCTCCCTTATGCACCGAAGATGAAGGTGCGGAGTGCCCAGTAGCAGATGATACCGGCGATATATCCCACGAAGGCAATCCACGTGATACGCTTCAGATACCAGCCGAAGGTGATCTTCTCCAAGCCCATGACGACCACACCGGCGGCAGAGCCGATGATAAGCATCGATCCACCCACACCAGCACAGTAGGCTAGCAGCTGCCAGAATATACCGTCAACGGCCATGTCGCCAACAGCCTGTACGGGATACATACCCATGCAACCTGCCACGAGAGGCACGTTGTCGACGATGGACGACAGGACACCGATGATGCCCGTGACGAGATAGTGATTGCCTGCGAAGGCCACGTCGAGGCCCTTGCCAAGAGCGGTGAGCACACCGATGGTCTCCAGACAAGCCACGGCCATGAGGATGCCGAGGAAGAACAAAATGGTCGACATGTCGATGCGTGACAGCATGTCAGTGACGCGCTTCTGCATGGCTCCCTGCTCCTCTTCTTCCTGCAGACGGGCATAGAACACTTCAGTAACGGTCCAGAGCACGCCGAGCACCAACAGGATGCCAATGAACGGAGGCAGATGGGTGATGCTCTTGAAGATAGGAACGAAGATCAGACCGCCCACACCCAGGAAGAAGATGGTCTTGCGCTGCTTCGTGGTGAGCGAGCTGGCTTGGAAACTGTAGGCCTGTTCCTCGGTGAAGGTCAGTTTGCCTTTCAGCGAGAGGCTGAGGATGTAGGCGGGGATGACCATCGACACCAGCGACGGGATGAAAATCTCTGAGATGACACCGGCAGCCGTGATGACGCCCTTGTTCCAAAGCATGATGGTGGTGACATCGCCGATGGGCGAGAAGGCTCCACCGGAGTTGGCTGCGATGACAACGAGGGCTGCATAGATGAGGCGGTCCTTCTTGTCGCTCACGAGCTTGCGCAGAATCATGATCATCACAATCGACGTGGTGAGGTTGTCGAGGATGGCCGAGAGCACAAACGTCATGAAGGCGATGCGCCAGAGCAGTTTTTTCTTGCTGCGTGTCTGCAGGGTGTCACGAACGAAGTTGAAGCCGCCGTTTTGGTCGACGAGTTCAACGATGGTCATCGCGCCCATGAGGAAGAACAGCGTGGTGGCGGTGGAGCCGAGGTGATGCTCAATCTCCTCGCTGACGATCAGGGCTTTGGCATCGCCGATGGCTGTTGCCAGATACTGTGCCGGATCGATCATGAAGAGGGTCCAGCATACTACGAACATCAGCAGCGCGATAGCGGCCTTGTTCACTTTCGTCACACTTTCGATGGCAATGAAGAAATAGCCGATAACGAAGGCGACGACGATGGCAATTGTTAGACTTGACATTTTGTTTGGTTTTATTAATTATTGTTTGATTTTCATAAGGTTGCCATTGGCTTTTCGGCTTGCAAAGGTACTCACTTTTTTCGAGACACGAGCAGTAAAGTCGAGAAAAATAACGGGAAAAGTAAAAAAAGTTGTTGCTTTCGGTGCCTAACTCTCAACTTTTTCGTATCTTTGCGATTAGAAATCGCGAAGTTGCTGCATCTCGGCATAAAAAAGAAACAGTTTCTTTTATCCTGCACTCGATTTTTTGTAACTTTGCAAAGTATAGTTTACAAAAACCATCAGACAACCCAGACGCTATGGCTACTGCCCCTTCGACAGGTATTGTTTTTGCTGACACCAAGCCTCACTACGTTATCCTCGACGGACTGCGTGGTGTTGCAGCGTTGTTGGTTATCTTGTATCATGTTTTCGAGTGCTTCGACTGGTCGCCGGCACCCCACGGCTATTTGGCAGTAGACTTCTTTTTCGTGCTCTCGGGATTTGTCATCGGCTATGCCTACGATGATAGGTGGAAGAAACCCACCCCCAGCCTTCCCTCCGTCGCGAATGAGGGATTCGCTCCCCTTGATGGGGTCGCAGCCACACCGGTGGCTGCTCTGAAGACCCCAGTCGCCCGAGGGGAGGGGAGTCTGAATACCTTTTCGTTCTTCCGCCGCCGCCTGATCCGCCTGCATCCGATGGTGGTGGCTGGTGCCGTGATTGGAGTTGTATGCTTCCTATTGCAGGGCAGTGTGAAGTGGGATGGCACATCGGTGCCGTTCCATTTGGTGATGTGGGCTCTGTTGTTCGGCATGTTCATGGTGCCCTTATGGCCCGGCGCCGCTGCCGATGTGCGTGGCAATGGCGAGATGTTTCCGTTGAACGGGCCCAACTGGTCGTTATTCTTTGAGTACATCGGCAACATCCTCTATGCCTTGCTGCTGCACCGTCTGCCCACACGCTGGCTTGCCGCATTGGCATCGGTGTTGGCCTGCCTGCTAGCGGCTGTCGCCTTGCACGATGGTTATCTGGGTGTGGGTTGGTCGATGGTGGACCATGGTTTCTGGACAGGCTTGGTGCGCATGCTGTTTCCTTACACCATAGGCATGCTCATGGCTCGTGAGTTCCGACCGATGAAGGTGCGCAACGCCTTCTGGCTGTGCAGCGTGGTCATCGTGGCGGTGGGTGTGCTCCCTCTCTTGTTGGGTGAGCTGTCGCCCGTTGCAAATGGACTCTACGATGCCGTGTGCGTCATTTTCGTATTCCCCTTGCTTGTGTGGGTGGGTGCTTCGGAGATGAGTGTGAAGGCAACAACTCAGCGGGTGAGCAACTTCCTCGGCAATCTGTCGTATCCGCTCTATGCCATACACTATCCGCTGATGTATCTGTTCTATGCCCACATTGGTTTCCAGGGCGAGCTCGTGCCCATCGCAAAGCTTGCCGACGTGTGGCCCGTAGCTCTTGCACTCCCCTTTGTCTGCATCGCCCTCGGCTGGCTGTGCTTCCGCTACTACGACCTGCCGCTGCGTCGCTGGCTTTCTAAAAAGACAATAAAACAATCATAACATAAAAACCTGAATCTGTGATGACAAAACAACGAACATTCTTCGCCGTAGACCTGGGTGCCACAAGTGGTAGAACCATTCTGGGAACGCTCGCCGACGGGCAGTTGCAAATGGAGGAGCTGACACGCTTTGGCAATCCGCTCATTGAGGTATGCGGTCATTTCTACTGGGACATCTTTGCACTCTACAACGAAATGATCGGTGGCCTGAAGTTGGTGGCCCAACGTGGTATCAATATCGAAAGTATCGGCATCGACACATGGGGTGTAGACTTCGTGTGCATCGGCCGTGACGGTGGCTTGCTTCGCAATCCGCTTGCTTATCGCGATCCCCACACCTTCCAGGCGATGGACGACTATTTCAATCATGTGTTGGACCGCGAGAAGGTGTATGGCATCACGGGCATACAGTTCATGAACTTCAACTCGCTGTTCCAACTGCATGCCATGCGTGGTGAAGGCAATGTAGCCCTCGAGCAGGCAGAAAAGATATTGTTCATGCCCGACGCGCTGGCCTATATGCTCACGGGCGAGGCCGTTTGCGAATATACCATCGCCTCCACATCGCAGATGCTCGACCCACGCACGAAGGATCTCTCACCCGAGCTGCTGGCATCGGTGGGACTCAGCCGAGAGAAGTTCGGTCGGATGGTGAAGCCTGGAACCATTATTGGCACGCTTACCGAGGAGGTACAGCGCATGACGGGTCTGGGAGCTGTGCCCGTGGTGGCTGTTGCTGGCCACGACACAGGATCGGCTGTTGCCGCCGTGCCTGCTAGAGACGAACATTTCGCCTACCTGTCGAGTGGCACGTGGAGCCTGATGGGCATCGAGACGCCGGATGCAGTGATTACTCCTCGCAGCTACGAGCTGAACTTCACGAACGAAGGGGGCGTAGAAGGCACCACGCGTTTCTTGAAGAATATCTGTGGCATGTGGCTTTACGAGCGTTGCCGAAAGGAGTGGCCCGACGACGTGCGACAGCTCTCGCATCAGGAGCTGCAGGGCTTGGCGATGACCGTCGATGCATTCCGCTCCATCATCAACCCCGACGATGCCGCGTTTGCCAATCCTCCCTCGATGATTGATGCCATCCGCGAGTATTGCCAGAAGACGGGCCAGACGGTTCCTGAGACGCCAGCGGAGATTTGCCGTTGCATCTTCGACTCACTGGCCTTGCGCTATCGCCAGGTGTTCGGCTGGCTGAAGGAGTTCTCGCCCGTGTCGCTCGACGTGCTACACATCATCGGTGGCGGTTCGCTGAACAAATACCTGAACCAGATGACGGCCGATGCCTGCGAGGTAACGGTGCTGGCCGGACCGCAGGAATGCACGGCGCTGGGCAATGTGATGATGCAAGCCAAGGCCTGCGGAATGGTGAGCGACATATGGGAGATGCGCCGCCTTATCGCCTCGGCCATCGAGCTGCAGCGCTACGAACCTGCCGGCAACCGTGCCGAATGGGCTGCCGCCTACGAGAAATATTTGAAGATCATACAATAACAATAATAACATCGGACCCGAGCCTTCGCCAGCGGTCCTTCCCCAGGCGGGGAATATGAGGGAGGCGTTTCTTATGAAAGCAGACCTGATTGAAAAAGCCTATGCCGTAGCGAAAGACCGCTATGCTGCCATTGGCGTGAACACCGACAAGGTGCTCGACCAACTCCAGAAACAACAAATCTCGCTGCACTGCTGGCAGACCGACGACGTGGTGGGCTTCGAGCGCAACGATGCCCTCTCAGGTGGCATTCAGACCACGGGTAACTATCCTGGCCGTGCCCGTAACATCGATGAGGTTCGTCAAGACATCGAGTTCGTGAAGACACTGCTAGCTGGTAACCACCGTCTGAATCTGCACGAGATCTATGGTGACTTCGGTGGAAAGTTCGTCGACCGAGACCAGTGTGGTCCCGAGCATTTCCAGAGTTGGATAGAGTGGGCTCGCGAGAACAAGATGATGCTCGACTTCAACTCCACATCGTTCTCTCACCCGAAGAGCGGTGAGCTCACGCTGTCGAATCCTGATAAGTCGATTCGCGATTTCTGGATAGAGCACACGAAGCGCTGCCGCCGCATCGCCGACGCCATGGGTAAGGCGCAGGGCGACCCGTGCATCATGAACATCTGGGTGCACGATGGTTCGAAGGATATGCCCGTGCAGCGCAAGAAGTATCGCGAGATCCTCGCTGCTTCGCTCGATGAAATCATGGAGGAGCGTCTCGACGGTGTGAAGAACTGCTTCGAGGCGAAGCTGTTCGGCATCGGACTGGAGTCGTACACCGTGGGCTCGCACGACTTCTACACTGCCTATTGTGCCACCCGCAAACAGATGTATACGCTCGACACCGGTCATTATGAACAAACAGAGAACGTCAGCGACTTCGTCTCCACGCTGCTGATGTATGTGCCCGAGCTGATGCTCCATGTGTCGCGCCCCGTGCGCTGGGATAGCGACCACGTCACAATCATGAACGACCAGACGCTCGACCTCTTCAAAGAACTCGTGCGCTCGGATGCCCTCGACCGCGCCCATGTGGGCCTCGACTACTTCGATGCCTCCATCAATCGCATCGGTGCCTATATCATCGGAACGCGTGCCACGCAGAAGTGCATCCTGCAGGCATTGCTCGAGCCGAAGGAACTGCTGCGCCAGTACGAGGACAACGGTCAGTATTTCGAGCGCCTCGCCTTGATGGAAGAAGCCAAGTCGCTGCCCTTCAGCGCTGTCTTCGACTACTTCAACCTGAAGAACAATGTGCCTGTGGGCGAAGAGTACATCCAGTGCATACAAGAGTATGAACGTAACGTAACGAGCAAGAGATTATGAAAAAGAATTCTTCTTTGAGGAGTACGCTCGCCGTTTCTCTCAACAACTACCTCGATGCAGGAGCCATTGTGGCAGGATCGAGTGGCATCACTCTTTGGCAGAACTACCTTGGCCTTTCGGAGATGCACCTCGGATGGCTGAATGCCCTCAGCGCCAATGCGATGGGTGCTGCCATTGGTGCCATCATCGGTGGATTCCTGGCCGACAAGTTCGGACGTAAGTTCATCTTCACCTACAACCTGCTGGTCTATATGCTGGGTGTCGTCATTGTTATGTTGTCTGTCAGCTATCCCATGCTGTTGTGCGGATTCCTCATCACAGGCATCTCTGTAGGCATTGGCGTGCCAGCCTCATGGACCTACATCAGCGAATCGAGCGAGGTGACCAATCGTGGTCGCAACATTTGTATCTCGCAGATGTCATGGGGACTTGGACCGATGGTCATCCTGTTCTTCGGCATGCTCTTCGCTCCAGGCGGCTTCCTTTGGGGACCAGTGGAGTCGTTGGCACATGCCTTCATCGGCGCTGACGCAGCCCAACCAGCTGTAGAGGTGTTCTCGTCCCGTGTGGTCTTCTTCACACTCTTCGTTGTGGCCTTCATCGCTTGGAACCTCCAGCGACGCCTGCAGGAGAGTGCCGAGTTCGAGAGCAACAAATCCGATGCGAAGAGTGGCATCGTGGACAACATCAAACTGCTCTTCACCAACCACACGGCCGTCAAGATGGTGGCCTTCCTGGCTACAATCTATCTGACATGGAACCTCGTGGCATCGGTGATGGGATTCTTCATGCCGCATATCTACGAGACCGCCGGTGGCCTCAGCAACGAAGCTGCCAACATGCTCAGTGCCATCAGCTGGGTATTCGTGGTCGTCACGACGTTTATCATCTCGTTCTTTGTCGACAAGGTAGCCCACCGCCTGTTCTACATCTTCGGCCTCGTTGCTGCCCTCAGCGCTTGGATACTCGTCATCGGAGGCGGTGTGACCAACATCGCCGGCATCTGGGTATTCACCATTCTGTGGGGCATCAACAACGGAAGCTCCGTGCAGATCTTCTATGCGCTGTGGGGAAGTGAACTCTTCCCTGCCAGGTTCCGTGCTGGTGCACAAGGCCTGATGTTCTTCATCGTGCGTGGTTTGTCAGCTGTTTGGGGATTGGTGTTCACCTATATCTATGGCGAGAACGGCGAAGGATTTACCATTGCCGCATATTGCATGATCGCCCTGCTGCTCATCTCGCTTGTAGTCGGTTTAGTTGGTATGCCCAACACCCGTGGCAAGTCGCTTGCCCAGATCACTCGTGAGCGGTACGGGGAGGATATCTAAGCCTTTCCTCGCACTTGAAACAATGATAACAAATAAAGCCCTGTCACACGTGTGGCAGGGCTGTTTTGTGTCATCTCTCTAATGAACTAATTTATCTGGATGATCTTTTTGCGCTGAAATGGGTGATTTTGCTGTGGAAGTTACCAGTCTGCTGCAAGGGGAAGACGAGAGTTCGCATGATTTTATAGGTGGTTTTCTTTTCGTTTGAGCGATAGCCTACGTCGGGTTTCAGGCGCTCCACGAGCTTGCCATCGGCATAGAGGCTGATGCCTTCGCTGTCGCCTTCCAGTCGAAGGGTTTCGCGCTTGCCCGGCTTTCCGCAATACTTGAAATTGAAAAGATAGCCGTCGCGGCTGAAGCCAAGCATTCCCCTGATGGGATCAGAGAGATAGAAGGTGCTGCGCTCACTCCTGCAGAGCACTGTGCCGGGAGCCTCCTTTGCCCAATCGATGGTAAAGGAGATGGTGTAGGGATAGCCAATCTGGCAAACCCTCCAGCCCTTGTCGGGAGGTGTGAGTATGTTGGAATTGGGCTTTAGCTCAATGTCTTCTACCATGCTTTTTCGTCCGATTTCATCGGCGAGCGGACCATCGTTGAGCTTTCCGGCGAGCGCTTTCCACTGTTCCCACGCTGTATCAGTGCTGTCGCGTAGGGCGTTCCAGCTCTTCTCGGCTATGACTTGCATGGCCGGCAGGATTCGATCATGGCAGTCGCCAACGGAAATGCCGTTCTTGATCATGTCGTTCCACAGGGCAAACATGCCCCCATCGATGAGCGGGTCTTGGTGTGGGAAATGTATATTGCCAATCAGCGACGGCTTCCAATGCTGGAAGAGATGCTTCTGGTTGAGGTAGTCGTAGTAGTAGCCCGCAGCCGGCACGATATACACTAGTCCATCGGGGATGGAAATCATGTGGAACCCTTGCTTGTGCATCTCTACGGGATCGGCATAGCCATTGTACCACAGGCTCATCAGAACGCCGTCGGAGGGAACAGGTGTCACGCCGTTTGCATGCGTCAAGGAACCCCAGAAGACGGGTTGTTTCCCATAACTCTTTACGGTATTGCAAAGGTGGACAATCAGCTCGCGGAAGCGTTCCACGATGGTGGAATCGCTGTTGTTGTATTCATCGGTGCCAATATGGAAGCGTGGGCAACAGAAGACGGGGTCAGGTCCCCCTAGGTATTCAGCATAGAGGCTGTCGAGGAATGGAATGACTTCTGGGTTGCGAAGGTCGAGGTGATCGGGGTTGAACTCTTTACTGGCGAGTGAAGGACGGTAGTGCGAGAAGGCAAGACTGTGTGCAGGAGTGTCGAACTCAGGAATAATCTCCACACCCATCGACTCGGCATAGCGGATGAAGTCGCGCATCTCTTGCTTCGAGTAGGAGCCGTCGATGGCCGTGAGACCAGGAAAGAGGTCGCTTTCCATGCGGAAGGCTGCATATGCCTCATCCCAATCGTTGTTGAACTGATCAAAAAAGCCGCTGTCGTTCAGGTGGAGCTGCAAGGTATTCATCTTGTAGTACGACATCACTTGCACGAGCGAGTAGAGATAGCTCATTGGGAAGAATTTGCGGCCGCAGTCGAGCATGAAGCCACGAATGGGGTAGTCGGGCTTATCGACAAAAATGCCATAGGGTAGGGAAGAACTCGTCTCCTGCATTTGAAGCAGGGTCTGCACCCCCCATAGGACTCCTCGCTTGCTGGCAGCTTGAATGGTGATGCCCCTCGGGCCGATGGTCAGCTGATAGCCTTCGTCGCCAAGCTTGGCAGCCTTCGCTCCTTTTCGGGGAAGAAGGGAAAGGAAGATGGCATTGGCCGAGCCTTTCTTCTGCAGCGAAGAAGGCAACGTAGACGCTGCCCACGTCTGGCTCAGATAGTCGGCCACCGGTTGCAGGGATGCGTTGTCGTAGGCGATGAGGCTGAACTGGCTAAATGACGCTGAGCCCTGAGCCGGCTTTACCTCTTGAACAGTAGGGATGCAAAGAGGTTGTGCGGCCATGTGGCCCGAAAAGAGTAAAGCGATGAGGATGAGCTTATATTTCATGTTTCTTGTAGGTTATATGATTACGAATGTACATCAAAAAGGCATAAGGTAACCATTGTCATAGGCATACGTATAACCACCGCTGTGCTATAGCCGCCCAGTAGGAGTGAGAGAAAAAGGAAAAACCTCGCCAGCATAGAGGGGTGTAGAAATGGGATAATGGAGAAAAGCGACTACAACACGACTCCTTTCTCTTTTACTCCTGCCACTTTCCCTATGCTGGCAAGGTAGTGTATTGCTATTGGTTCAGCTTGGCAGCTTTCTCAGCAGCCTTCTGAGCTTTGTCCTGAGCCTTTACGGCATCGGCTTCGGCTTTCAGGGCCTTGGCTTTTGCTTTCAGGTCGTCGCCATTGGCAGCAGCTTTCTCGGCAGCTTTCTGAGCCTTTGCCTGAGCCTTTTCAACATTGCGGGCAGCCTTCTTGGCATCAGCCTTGGCTTTCTCGCGCTTCTCTAATTCCTTCTGCTTCTTCTTGGCTGCCTTCTCGCGAGCCTTAGCTTCCTTTTCAGCCTTTTTAGCTTCCTTCTGAGCCTGGGCCTGTGCCTTTTCGGCCTTCTTAGCTTCCTTTTGAGCCTTCAGGGCTTCCTTCTGAGTTTCTTGCTGTACGGCATCGGTGATCACGGCTTGTGCCTGAGCCACTTGTGAGCCCATGACGGCCATCACTGCGATGGCGGCCATCTTCATTAACATTTTCTTCATTGTCTTTTCGTTTTTTGAGTTGATACTTATTTTCTATGTTTATTCCGGAGATATCGGATCATCTGGATGCTCCGGTGTTTCCGGGTAGTCCGTTTTCTATTTCGCTAAAAGGAGAGTTGCTTAGCGAGGCAGGTTGAAAGCGCGCGTCATCTCTGCCATCTGCTCGTCGCTCATGCCCTCGGGCTCGAAGCCCATCTGGCGGGCAGCGATGTATATTTTGGCCGACTTCGACAGCACGTCGATTTGGTCGAAGGCATCCATGGCGTCGAGACCCTTGGCAAACACGCCATGCTTCTCCCACATCACCACATCATATTCTTCCAGTTCCTTCAGCGTTGCCTCGGCCAGCTCGTTCGAACCTGGCAACGTGTAGGGTACGATGCCCAGACCCAGCGGGCAGAAGGCCTTTGTCTCGGGAATCATAGACCAAAGGATTCGTGTCAGCACGTCCTTGCCCAGGAATGCGCGGTTGTGACTCATGGCCACCAACTCTATGGGATGCGTGTGCACGGTGGCTTTATAGGGCGAACCAGTCTCGATGAGACGGGCATGCACGCTGAGATGACTTGGCAGCTCACTCGTCGGCATCACCACCTCATCGGCAATGATGACATACGATGCGCAGTCGTCGAGGATGCGGATGATGGAGCCATTTTGCATGGGCCAGCGAGCCAGGTCGCGCATGCGCTTGCCTGTTCCCTTGCAGTAGAAATAGCAGCCATTCAGCTGAGGCAGCGTGACGCCAATGGACTTCACGTCGCTCATTGCTGGCAGTTGTCTGATCTCGTCGTCGACCAGATGTGTGATGTTCACAGTTATGTTTCCACCGTTGCGCTCGGCCCATCCGTTTTGCCACAGATAGCCCGCCACCTCGGCAGTCTTTAGGATTTCGGCGCGCAGGGCGTCTCTTCCGTCTAAAATACTCTTCTTCATATTCTGTCAAATGGTTGTTTGTTGGTTGCAAAGATAATGCAATTTGTGCAAAACACCAAAAAAATCAAAAACTTTAAACTTTAAACTTTGAACTTTAAACTTTTATTCGTACCTTTGGCCTCGCTTATTTGTATCTCTTCACAAATGGAACAACCTATTGAACACTCGCCCTGGAGCGAGAACATCATCATTGCCGACGCCGACTATGCCGACCGCGTCGCTTTTAATCTCATCGTGAACTTCGAACGCATGATCGGCCGTCGCATTCCACAGGCTGACATGGCACAATGGCTCGTCTGCGTCGCACTCGATGGTGGCTTGCGCACGGCCTCTGACACACATGTGGTTCTGCTGCACAACCGCGACCGCTCCCGTCTTGAGAACTTCACCCCGTCGCAGTTCGACACCGAGCTCAACGGGCAAGCCTTCCGTGACGACCAGCTCGGTGAGTTCACGATCAGTGCCGTCACGGCCGAAGACCAGCTCGTCTGCCACGACGACCTGTTGCTCGACATCGTGGGCACCGCCCTGCAACAGCCAGAAGTGAAGCGTGTGATGATTGTTCCCAATGCTGAAGAGGGCACCCTCTACGATGACCTGCGCGAAACGCTGCGCCGCCAAGATGCCGACGACAAACGCGTCACCGTCTTCACGATGGAACCCCTACAAGGTGGAAACTTCCGACAAGAGATGCTTGGCTACTCGCTCATGGCTGCCCTTGGCATTCGCAGCGATGAGCTGGCAAACGGATGAAATATCATACTTTCTGAATGGCTTCCTTCACGCCTGCCATGTTGCTGCGCGAGACAGGGATGGAGTCGTGTGTGTGCTTCATGACAAGTAGCATGGAGCCCGACTTAGTGACGATTTGCTCCACCTGCCCGAGGTTGACGAGGAAGGCACGATGGCAGCGCACAATCATTTGATATGCTTGCAACGCATCTTCGGTCTGCTTCATGGTGGCACGAAGCATGTCGGTGTGTGCTTTTTCGTCGCGCAGGTGGCAAACCTTCACATAGTTGCCAACTGCTTCTATATATAAAAGTTGTGAAATCTGTAGCGCCACCGATTCATTGGTGGTTCCAGTGAGCACCACATCTTCTGCTGGCTGCTCAGTGGTCTCCGCTGCCTGCGATTTCATCAGCTGCTCGTTCAGTTGGCGTGTCTCCTCCAGTTCCATTGCCAGATATTTGCTGCGATACTTAAACCGCCAATAGAGTCCGATGGCAAAGGAACAAAAAGCAATGATGAGGAGTGTCTCGAAGAAGTTGCCCCACGACAGGTGATTGTTTTCCACGCGGTCGCTCAACACAAAATGGCGATACAGGCAGATGCCGAAGGCGATGAGTGGCGTGTTGATGAGCTGGAACCAGAGATTACGACGAATGATGTAGCTGGCTCCATGTTCGTACGACCTAGGCATCTTCACCACATATTTCAAGACGACGTCGGTCACCATGCAAACCACAACACCCAGCAAAAACACTATCCCCAGATGGAGGTATGCCTGCCAGTGCAATGCATCAAGTCCGAAGGGCTTGAACACGGCCAAGGCCAGCGTCACGAAGGCGGTGCTGACCACGCGGGTTGTGAATGTTTCTCTTTGTCCTTTGTTCATACAACATGCAAAATTAGTTCATTTTCCGTAAACCGCCAAACCATTCGTCACAAAACCCTGCAGAATATCCCAAATTCTTGCAAGATGCAACAAAACGCCCTACCTTTGCCGTCGAATAAACAAAACGAACGCAATTTTTAAACAACAAAAAATTATGAACAGAAGAACTATCATTGGTATTATTTTCGTGGTTGCCGCATTGCTGAAGCTGGCAAACATGTGGGGAATCATCAAACTGAACTGGCTCTGGGAGCATCCCTGGCCGGAGTATTTCGCAGTATTCCTCATCCTCTACATCGGTGTTGAACTGATCATCTATGGATTCTCGCACGATTCCGGCCAGTGGCTGCAGCGTCCGTTGCCCCTCGGCGATAGCGGCAAGCGCATGTGCTGCTCGGCAAGTTTCGGTGCCGACGAGTACACGTTCGATGGCGAACCCTTTCACGGAGTACGACTCGATGCGCTTTTTGGCGGCATTCGCATGGACCTTCGCAAGGCTGTCATCACCGAGGACGAAGAAATTGATATCCACACCTTTGCCGGTGGCATTGAACTGCTGGTCCCTAAGAACGTGAACCTGCAGGTGAAGAGCCACAACTTCCTTGGAAGCATCAGCGACAACACCAATCATCAAACCATTCCCGGTGCACCCTGCCTGCACATCGTTGCCAGCAACTTCTTCGGAGGTGTGAACATTAAGTATGAGAAATAATGGGAAAAGGCAGAAACCAAATAAATAACAAAAAAGCAAATAAAATAATGAAAAAGAATGGTTACCGACTCGCTGCTTTGGCTGTTGCATGGATGATGGTCATGGCAGCTTCAGCGAAGACACAGGACTACAGTGGAAAAGTGATTGACCAAAAAGGAGAACCTGTTGCATTTGTGAACGTGGTATTGCTCTCATTGCCCGACTCGGCATTCGTGCAAGGCGCCGTCAGCGACGAACAGGGTGCATTCCACATCGTCACCAATGCCAGCGACGGACTGCTGAAACTTTCCTGCGTGGGCTATGAGACGCTGTTCGTCAAGGCCGCCAACGACCTGACTATTACGATGAAAGAGGATGCCCAGATGCTGGGCGAAGTGGTGGTGAAGAGCCAGTTGCCGAAAACACTCGTGAAGGGCGACGCCATGCGCACCACCGTTGCAGGCACCATCCTGGAGAAGGCTGGAACGGTGAACGATGCCCTGTCGAAGATTCCGTCGTTGGAGGCAGAGCGCGATGGCGGCGTAAAGGTGCTGGGTCGCGGCGATGCCGAGGTGTATATCAATGGTCGGCGGGTGCAGGACAACAGCGAACTCTCCCGGCTGCGTTCCGACCAGATACAGCATGTGGACGTCGTCCAGAATCCCGGAGCCCGCTATGCAGCCTCTACGAAGGCCGTTGTGCGCATCACGCTGAAAAAGGCTCAGGGCGAAGGCTTTAGCTTTCAGAATTACCTCAGTGGCATCTATCAGTATGACCATACGCTGACCAACAACCTTGATGTGAACTACCGCAAGGGCGGTCTTGATATCACCGCCTCGTTCTGGGCCGGCCGCTATGGTCACACGAAGTCGCTGCAGGAAAACACCCTGACCTACTATGCCGGACCGGATAAGATAGAGGGTGTCAGCACGCAGGAGTCGAAGAAAATCTGGAAAGGCTGGTCGCCGCAGCTGCAGGTGAACTACATGTTGGACGAGAACCACAGTTTCGGTGCGTTCTACAAATACGACCGCCACCCAAATAGTGACTTCAACAGCATGTTCTATACCGACAGTTATGAGAACGGCATTTTCAAAGAGCGCTCAGAGAGCCATATCATCCAAGAAGACATGTTCAGGAAGCACATCTTTAATGCATACTACAATGGCAAGGTGGGGCAGCTGAGCATCGACCTGAACGTCGACGGTCTGTTCGACGACACGCAGTCGCCAAGCAACACGCAAGAGGTAACGACGGAAACAGGTGGCAGTCCCGTCAATCGCAGCATCGAAAGCACTACCGTCAGCAGTAATAACTTCTGGGCATCGAAACTCATCTTCGGCTATCCCGTCTGGCAAGGCAACTTCTCACTCGGTGGCGAGTACACATACAACCACCGAACCGATGCCTACGACTTCAAGGCTACCGATGCGGTTCCAGTGAAGACTACCGACACAGAGATCAATGAGAAGTCAGCTGCAGCCTTCGCTGAGTATGGCCGCCAGTTTGGCAAGGTATTCGCCCAGGTGGGTCTGCGCTATGAACACCTGACGAACGACTACTTCAACTTCGGTAAGAAGGAAGACGAGGTGTGCCGCGATTACGGCGACTGGTTCCCAACGGCCGTCATCTCCGCTCCTGTCGGCAAGGTGCAGCTCTCGCTGTCCTATCGCCGTGATATCGAACGTCCGAACTATGCCAACCTGACCAGTTCAACGGTATATATCAATCGCTACACCTACCAGAGTGGCAATCCATACTTGAAGCCGACCTACACCCACAGCCTCGTTCTTAACGGTGCTTACAAATGGATGAACCTGACGCTGAACTATGCCCGCATAAAAGACGCCGAAACGATGTCCACCGAGCCCTATCCCGGTTCCGCCGACCCGTTTGTCAGCCTCGTACGCCCCATCAACAGCCAGGAGGACTACGACCGTCTCACCATCGTCGCATCGGCACGGCCTAATTTTCAATTCTCCATTTTCAATTCTCCATTGAAGTGGCATCCCACATGGTCGGTCGTGGCGATGTTCCAGAACTACAAGTCGCCTACTGCCACTGGCGAGGTGATTACCCTCTCGCAGCCTTGGTTCAACGGTTCATGGCGAAACACCATCGAACTGCCTCACGACTTCCGCCTGAGTGCCGATGTGGAATGGGCAACGAAGGGAGAGTACAACAACTTCCACCTCACAAAGTCACGCATCTTTGGCAGCTTTGGCGTTCAGAAGGACTTCCATCTGCGTCGTCTCGGCTCACTGACTGCCGACCTGCGCTGCATCGACATCTTCAATACCAACAAGACCGATGCCATCATCTACGGCTATCGCGATCTGACAGTCCACAACCCAGCCCGTCGCACCTTCACCCTCGACCTCACGTGGAAGTTCAACGAAGCACGTTCGAAATACCGCGGCTCGGGTGCCGGCGAGAAGCAGAAGGCGAGGATGTAAAGACCCTCCAACGGGGGATCAAAAGAGAATAATGGATGAAAAGACGCTGCCTGTGGTCCCCTCCTCTTGGGAGGAGGGGTGCGGGGTGGTAGAGAAAAAAGCGGTCCCTACCTATTTATATAAAAAATTGGTCGAACCTTATTTGTCGCTACCACCCCTAACCCCTCCTTCCCGAAGGAGGGGACAACGAAGCGACTCCTTGCTCTATTTTAGCAAACTGCCCGCAAAATAGAAACGTCGAAAGGCACATCGCAACAAAAGTTAGTGTGCAGATTTGGAACAATAGAATATTATCCGTATCTTTGCACAAAGGAATAAAGAATAAATCTTTTATCAGCGAATGATGAAAATCAGACTGGAACAACCCAAAGACTATCGCGAGGTGGAAAACCTCACCCGCGAGGCATTCTGGAACGTCTATCGTCCCGGATGCACAGAGCATTTTGTGCTCAATCAATATAGGACGAACCCCGACTTCATCCCAGAGCTGGACTTTGTGATGGAGGAGGATAACCGCATCATCGGTCATGTCATGTTTTCGAAGGCAAGCCTCACCCCCGACCCCTCTTCCATGGGCGAGGGGAGCGGTGACCCTTCGCAACAAGAAATGCATACTACTCCCCTCCCTCGGGAGGGGCAGGGGGGTGGGGCTTTCCTTTCTTGGACTTTCGGCCCCATCAGCATCCATCCCGACTACAAGCGCAAGGGCTACGGACTGAAGCTGCTGCAGTATGCGCTGGAGAAGGCACGCGAGATGGGTGTCGGCTTCATCTGCATGGAGGGGAACATCGACTTCTACAAGCATGCAGGTTTCTGCCTCGCCAGCAAGTTCAACATTCATTATCACGACTTCCCAAAAGATGCCGAGGTACCATTCTTCCTCGCGCAGGAGCTCATCCCCGGATGGCTGAAAGAGAATGGCATCACGGAGGCGACCTACTGTCCTCCTAAGGGCTATTTCGTGGCCGACGAGAACCCCGAGGCGTTTGAAGCCTACGAAGCCACATTCCCAAAGAAAGTAAAGCTCCGCCTGCCAGGGCAGTTGCCGGAACAATAAAAATCATCAACCATTATGAAACCTACATTTTATCAGTATTGTGGAGTGTTGCTGACGTTGCTGCTTGCAAGCGCCAGCCAGTGCTTCGGGCAACTCCCACTGAACCAGTTCAAGTCCCTCAGCGACTCCGCTTATCAGTCTGTGTCGGAATACCAGACGGGCAATAAGTATCAGAAGGATGCCATCCTCTTCATGGACATGGTGGCCGACACGCATCCTTACTACATCAAGCCCGAACGCCGCACGGAATGGTTCGCCAAGAAGGCCGCCCTGCTTGAGCAATGCAAGGACATGGAGACCGACGAAGCCTTTGCCGATGCCCTCATCGCCGCGCTAGGACCCCTCCGCGACAAGCACACCGACATTGCTACGGTGAAACGAATGCAGGAGGCCAAGAAGACTGGGAGCGAGAAAGGGGCGGCAGATGCCGTGGAAGACGTCGATAGGTCGCAGGTGATGAGTCCCCACAACTCGTTCTACGACTACCGATTCTTCCCCGAGGAGAGCATCTGCTACCTGCAGTTCAACAGGTGCATGAGCGCGTCAGACTATCCCTTCAACAAGTTCCTGAACGATATGTTTGCGAAGATGGAGGAAGAGCACATCAAGACGCTGGTGGTCGATGCGCAGTACAACGGCGGTGGCAGTAGCCAGCTTTGCGGCCAGCTGCTTGAACATCTCTATCCCATCGATAAGCTGAAGAACTTCACGACCTATCTGCGTTTCTCCGACCTCATGGCGAGCTACAATCCTGGGATTGCCCAAGTGAAGAAGAACTGGGAGAACGACGGACACAAAGACGAGCTGTACCAGATGCCCGCAGCGAAGATGCCTGCCGACTATCAGCAGCCGAAGCTCTACGAGGGAAAGGTGGTGTTCGTCATGGGGCCGAGAACCTTCAGCAGTGCCGGCATGCTGATGACGCTTGCCCGCGACAACCACATTGGAACCATCATCGGCACCAACTCCACCTTCCCACCGTCGCACTATGGTGAAATCATGCCCTACAGGCTTCCGAACACCGATGTCCTCGGCTCCATCTCGTGCAAGTACTTCGCCCGCCCCGATGCGGCAACGGTCGACGATGCCTTCATGGCCCCCGACTACGAAGTAGACCTCAGCGACAAAGCTGCCGCCTGGCAGTTCATCGTCCAGCACTTCTCAGTTGCATCCTCGAATGCGAAGAATTAAAAAGGCAGTAATATAGCAGATGACACAAGACGCTGAAAGCGTCTCCGCTCAATAACCGTGGGTCGGGACGACCTACGGAAGGAAGTCGGCACGTAAGCCCCGAAGGGGCGTAAAGATTACAGGCAGGCGGTGGAGTGCGTAGCGCAGCGGAGCACGAAACCCCTGCTAAATGACGAGAGGGATTTCAAACCCTGAAGGGGTGAAAGAATTCTGCCGCACCTTCGGCGCTTTTAAAAATGTGGGTCTTCATAGCAGGGGTTCTTTCTCCGCGACGCTACGAAAGCGGCAGAGCCGAGCGTCGCTTCGCTTCACCGCCTGCCTGTGTTATGTCGCCCCTTCGGGGCTTGATGGGGCAATTATTATCCCCATAACAGCCTTTGAAAACTACTCTTTGCCTATGCCCTTGCATTCCCTGAAGAGGCAACAGGCGAACACGGCCTCGACGACGACCATCAGAACCGCTAAGACAGATGGCGGATAGAGCAGTCCGACGACAAGTGCGAGAATCGGGATGACGATGGAGAAGACCAGATAGCTCTTCGAGTCGTAGAGCCAGGAGAACGGCATGAGGTGAGCTCCGAAAATCATGGCATAGACCATCAGCATCTTCTCGGGAACCGCTGCGAACACCCACATGGCAATCAGGATGTAGAGCATTTGGTTAATGCTGAACAGCAAGCCAGCCTTGGTCAGTGGGTTTCCCTTGCCTTCGAAATCGATGTGCAAGACCTTCGACAGCATCCAAGCCGCAGGAAGCAAGATGGCAGAGCAGCAGAAGGTGACGATGTTCTTCTGATTGATGTTCAAATCGGTGAGGAAGACTGCCAGTATCAGTCCCCAAATCAGGATGGATGTCAAGATGAAATGCAGTCCTTTTTTCTGTCTGCGCGAGCAGTCTTTAATGAGTTCGTTGAGTTCCATGACTTATCGTTTGCTTTGGTTTCCAAACTGCAAAATTACAATCTTTTCCCGAAAGACGGGCATCGTTACTGGAAGAAATTAATTATCTTTGCACAAAATATCATACATCACCAACTTAACACATCATAATATGGAACAAAAGTTTTGTCAGAGCTGCGGCATGCCGCTCACCCCAGAAGTACTCGGCACAAACGCCGATGGAAGCAAGAACGAGGAGTATTGCATCTATTGCTATCGTGACGGAAAGTTCCTTCAGGATTGCACAATGGACGAGATGATTGAGCATTGTGCGCAGTTCGTAGACGAAGTAAACAAAGGCTTGCCTCAACCCATCACCAAGGAAGAGTACATCGGTCAGATGAAGCAGTACTTCCCCCACCTGAAGCGTTGGCGCAAGGAGCTGACCATCGGTGAGGCAACTCCCGAGAATCCTGCATTGGCAGGCGTGAAAGACCTCATTGCCCAGATGGCCGACACACTGCCCGTTACGTTCATCTCGTCGGTCGATGCAGAGGGCTATCCCTGCACAAAGGCCATGCTGTCGCCGCGAGTGCGCGAAGGCATCAAGGTGTTCTATTTCACCACCAACACGTTCTCCCTCCGCGTCGCCCACTACAAGGCCAATCCCAAGGCGAGCATCTACTTCTGCGATGCTGAAGGTTTCAAGGGCATAATGCTTCGTGGCACGATGGAGGTGCTCACCGATGCCGCCTCGAAGGAACTCATCTGGCGCGACGGTGACACAGAGTACTACCCCGGCGGTGTCACCGACCCCAACTACTGCGTGTTGAAGTTCACCGCCACCGACGGCCGTTTCTACAGCGATTACTATCCCCGTAGCTTTGTCATTGAGTAATGGAAACTGAAAGAATCATATTGCGTCCTTGGCGCGAATCGGATGCGGAGATACTGTTCAAATGGGCATCCGACCCAGATGTGGGACCACGTGCAGGCTGGCCGCCGCACAAAAGCGTGGAGGAGAGTCTGGAGATCATTCGTACCGTATTCAACGATGCCACCTGCACTTGGGCTATCGAACTAAAGAAGACGGGCGAGGCTATAGGTGCTATGGGCTATGGTCCTTCGTGCGAGTGTGACCTGCCAGCGCGAGAAGGTGAGCCACTCATCGGCTATTGGGTGGCGAAACCCTATTGGAATCAGGGCATCTGCACGGAGGCCCTACGGCTGATGTTAGACCATATCCGCCAATCGACCGATATCCAATCGCTCATCAGTGGTCACTTTGTTGATAATCCAGCCTCTGGCCGGGTGATGGAGAAATGTGGTTTTGTTCCTACAGGCGAAACCTGCATCGACGAAAACCAGTACCAAGGGAAGGACCGTCCCATCAGAGTGTTGAGATTGGAATTTAACAGATAAACGAACTACTTGCATGGCGATAACGAGTGAGAGATTAAGGCAGACATTCAGTGAGGGAGGTGCTCAGGAAATTTACCAAGACGTCAAAGCGGAGGGCGATTTCCTCGGCTTTGCACGACGGTATGTCTTTGATAATGACTATCGCGTGGCGAGGAGTGCCTTGTGGGGACTGACCAAAGCAACCGACGAAGAGCTGTCAGCATTACAGGCCATTCTCAATGAACTGATAGACCAAGCCATGCAGACGAAGAATTCTTCTGTCTGTCGGTTAACCTTGAACATCATTGAGCGATTGAAGATGGAAGAGGCCGACTTGCGGACGGATTTCCTTGACTTCTGCTTTGAGCACATGGTTAGCTTCGAAGAACTACCTGGCATCCAAACGCTTTGCATGAAACTTGCCTATCGCATGTGTAGTTTTTATCCAGAACTGATGGACGAACTGAAACGAACCATTGAGGCGATGGAAATAGACTACTACAAGCCAGCATTGAAAGGCTTGCGTAAGAGAATCCTGAATGGGAAATTAATCATAAACGTATGAAACAAGAAATCAATCCCAAGGACACCAATCGGGCCATAGCCTTCGAGTTGTGGACGAAGTCGCCCATGCCCATGGTGACGTTCACGAAGACCTTCGACGTGACGCGGCTCTGCAAGGTGAGCCGTCGGCGCGGCATGAAGTTCAACATGCTGCTCTGCTGGTGCATCGGCCGTGCTGCATCTGCCATCGAGGAGTTCTACATGTTGCCACAACAGGGGAAGCTGTACAAATACGACCGTATGGCCATCAACATGATTGTGGATAACGTAAAGGGTGGACTCAGCTTCTGCGATGTTCCCGTCAGCGACGATCTGGAAGAGTTCAATGCCCATTACCTGCATCTCACACAGACCGTCGGCCAGACCTGTCAGGACATCCTAGACGATGAGGCCGTCATCGTCGGCGTATCCGCCGTGACCGGCACTGAGCTCGACGCCATCGTCAACCAGTACAGCGGCATCTACAACAACCCCTTCCTCTCCTGGGGCCGTTATCGCAAAGGCTGGCTGAAGGTGACGCTCCCCATCTCCTTCCAGTTCCATCATGCCCAGATGGATGGCTCGCACGCTGCCCGATTCCTGGAAGAACTGCAAAAGACCATCCATACAATCTGAACCGAGAAATGAAAACATGTTGCGTATCATCATCATATTGTTTGCAATACTATCCACAATTTCAGTGGATGCACAGAATGAGGCGCTTGGCGGCTACGTCAAAAAAGGCGGAACGGAGAATGGCATCAATGCGACGAGCCGTTTCCCCATGTATAGCGTCATGAAGTTTCCCCAGGCACTCTATGTCGCAGACTTCTTGACTAGAAACAACATCGCGTTGAACACAGAGGTAACAGTCAGGAAAGCTGACCTGATGCAAGACACATGGTCGCCGATGCTGAATACGTTTGAGAACAAAAAGTCTTTTACCTATTCAGAGTTGCTGGCCCTATCCCTTCAACAGAGCGACAACAATGCCTGCGATATTCTCTTCGAACACTGCGGAGGTCCGAAAGCAGTAGAAAAATACATCCGCAGTCTTGGAGTCAAGGCTATTCGAATCCAGAAGACGGAGAAGCAGATGCATGCCAAGCCTGCGCTAAGTAGTAAGAACTGGTGTACACCAAAGGCGATGGCTGCCCTGCTTGAGTGGTTTCTCACGCACCACAACGACAATGAGGCGCTCCGCTACATCTGCACACTGATGGAGGAATGTCAGACTGGTAAGGACCGCCTACCTGCCGCATTCCCAAGTTCTGCCAGAGTCATTCATAAGACAGGCACGGGCTATCCTTTGCCATCTGGTCAGCCATCAGGCATCTGCGATGTGGGTATTGTCATATTAGGTGATGGCAAGCCGTTTCCTATTGCCGTTTTCATCAGCAATCCCTCTCCGCAATCACGGATTTCTGATGTGGCGAAACAATTACTTGAACAATAAACCGTGAGTTCCTGCCTTTGTTGCATGGTGCTACAGGCCCGGAATAAGAAGATGACACCGATACCGAACATCATCTCTTCCCTTCGAATGGCAGGCTCGCTTGGTCTGCTTTTCTGCAATGTGACGGGTGCTGCCTTTTGGGTCATCTATGCTCTCTGCGGCATCAGTGACATGGCCGATGGGTGGCTGGCTCGGAAGCTGAAGTGCTGCACCAAGACAGGAGCATTGCTGGATAGCCTGGCAGACATCTGCTTCGTAGCATGTTGTGCCTGGCAGATTCTGCCGATGCTCGAACTACCGCAATGGCTATGGCTGTGGGCAGGTGTCATTGTAGCGGTGAAAGTTGTGAATCAGCTTTCGGCACTTGTGAGGTATGGGCACTGCAGCTTTCCTCACACCATCGCAAACAAGGTAACGGGATTCCTGCTCTTCATCGCAGTCCCATTGACATTCGTTTCCATCATCCCCATTTCAGTCGTAGCAGCAGTTGCCACGTTTGCCGCCATCCATGAAGGCTGCGTTTTAGCGAGAGCAGAATCAAGCCATGCTTGAATTCTGCCGAGCGCAAGCAGGCTCGACCGAAGGTCACAGCTGCATTTTAGCGAGAGCAGAATCAAGCCATGCTTGAATTCTGCCGAGCGCAAGCAGGCTCGACCGAAGGTCACAGCTGCATTTTAGCGAGAGCAGAATCAAACCATGCTTGAATTCTGCCGAGCGCAAGCAGGCTCGACCAAAGGTCACAGCTGCGTTTTAGCGAGAGCAGAATCAAGCCATGCTTGAATTCTGCCGAGCGTAAGCAGGCTCGACCGAAGGTCAAGTGATATGTTAAATCCATGTTAATTTCTTCATTTCTCTTGACTCGTCCCTTAGGGCAGGCATTATCTTTGTAGCTGATTTTGAAACTAACTTCAGAGTCATCGCGCGATATGAATAAGAAAACAAGGTTGAAAATCGGAGAGTTCTCAAAGTTGATGCAAGTCACTGTGAAGACTTTGCGTCATTACGAGCAGAAGAGACTACTGATACCTGACGAGGTAGACGAGTGGACGGGTTACCGCTACTACAGCATTGAACAAATGCAGAAGTTGCAGAACACTCGCGATCTTCAACGGCTCGGCTTTTCGCTGGATGAAATCAAGGAATTGTGTGAATCGTATTCATGCACGCCCACCATCAGCCAACTGACCGAGAAGATTGAGGAAACGGAAGCGCAGCTGCGGAAACTGATAGCCCGTCGCAATCAACTGATCGACTGGAGGAACGCTCGCAAACAAATGAAGAAAATGGAAAAATTCAGCATTCAGTCATTGCCCGAAATCATCGTGGCAAGTCATCGCGAAGTATTGCCCGACTATGCCGCCATCGGGCCGATGTGCATCAACAAGATTGCACCCGAGATGCAGCGCCTCGGCTGCAAGTGTCCGCCGCCGGGCTACTGCTTCACCGTTGAGCACGACAGAGAGTACAAACCGACCGATGTCGACATCGAGTATTGTGAACAGGTGGAGGAGATGGGTGAAGACAGCGCCATCATCCAGTTCAAGCGCCTTCCCGCCGTGCCCAAGGCCCTTTGCATGAAGCATGTCGGCCCCTACGAACGCTTCTACGAGTCGTTCGCCGAGGCCTTCCGCTACATCGACGAACACGGCCTGAAGCCTGTCGGCCAACATCGCACGTGTTACATCGACGGGGCCTGGAATCAGGAAGACCCAGAGAAATGGCTCTCCGTGATTCAGATTCCAATAGAGTAATCATCCGTCCTGATCGCCCCATATGGTTGGGGCGGTCAGGATGCAATACAGTTACACAATGAAATCGAAATGACGAACGAAGAAAGAACAGAGTCAAAAGTTTTTTGAACTATGTCCCCTAATTTTTGGTCGCATCTTTCATTAGGAAATTCAGGATGGTGTCTGTGGGCTGGATACTACGATTGATTGTTTGATAGCCTACGTGCTGAACATACAATTTGGTGATGGTACGGGGTGGCCACATCACAAAATGTCCAATGCTGTCGGTAATTGCTCCCGTACACATCCGCGACTTGTCATAAAAAGAGATCCAGGCATCGGCCAACGGCTTGCCATCCTCGTCCAGGACGTAGCCCTCGACGTATCGGCGCGTCTGTATCAACTCGGGATGCTGGTGGACGTAGGCATCGCAGAGCGTGTCAGGCACGGTTTCAAATTCCATCACGAGGTCCTTAGCCGTGATGCCGTATCTCTCGGCAAACTCCCGTTTCTCCTCTTCGTCGTAATGGAATTTTATGCTTTTTACCATCTGGTGATGTTGGTAGAAATAGATCTGGTCGTCATGCCCGATAGTGTGGAATTCGGCAAGCGAGTCGTTGAGCACGGAGCCGTTCCAGATGATGAGCGTACGTACTGTACCTGGCGGCAGTACTTCGGGGGGTGGGACGAGGGTGAGGCCATCGATGACGCGCTGGAACTCGTTGCTGATGAGCGAATCCTTGCTGTTCGTGTCGCCGTTGCGGACGGCTTTGCGCATATCTTCGGTGAATACTACAAGTATGTTCTTGTCGCGATGTGACTTCGCTCGACGACCGTCGATGAAGTATTCCCATTTCACGCCGTCGAGAATGAATACCTCGCGGACTTCGGCACCATATACAGCGGTCTTCCAAACAGCCCGCAGCACAGCTGCCTGGTCATCGCTGACGGGGAGCGTAAAGGTCTTGACGTCAGGTGCGACGTAGTCTTTCGGTCGCTTCCGAGGAACCCATTTGTACCGTTTCTCTCCCATCTTCTTTTTCTTGTGCGTGGCTTGGTACGTGCTGTGCCAGATGCTCGTCTGCGCCTCCTTATAGACAAGCGTACGGGCCACGGAATCGTAGGTAAGCGTCCACTCCGACGAGAACGACGGCACACACACTACGCCGAACGTCGCTCCCTGCGGCATCAGCAGTCGCGCCAACTCGCGGTCGAACAGCGTCGTCTGCGGTTTGTTCTTTCTCCATGACATCGACTTGTCGGCCACGTGTATAAGTTTGTCTTGCGCCGGCGCGGTCAGTGCAGCGACGGTGAAGATGATTGACAGGATGATTTTCTTTATGTCGTTAATCGTTTTCATTTATAATCTCCCAGCATATAAATGCTCGATAATCGCTTTCGACGCAAAGATAAACATTTTCTTTCATATATTCTCCGTTTTCCTGTTAAAGATGAAAAAACAGACGAAAAAACATCCCAAATGTTTGATTGTCTCGGCAAATATGCGTACCTTCGCAGTGTCAAACAAATATGATTATGAAATTAATATTAGCAACACAAAACGACTATGACGCCATCATCGCCTTCTACGATGATGTGACGGAACGTACGCCAGAGATGGCCACGTATGCCCGATGGAGCAAAGGCAAGCACCCGACGGAAGAAGGCATCAGCGCCTATATTGACGAAGGGAGCATGTATATATATCAAGAAGGTGGAGAAATCATTGCGGCTGTGGCTCTGACGATGTATCAGGGTGAGGATTATCACGCGATACAGTGGAGCCGGCAAGTGGCAGATGACGAGGTGGCCGTGATTCACATCCTTGCCGTCAGCCCCGATCGCCAGGGCACGGGCATTGGCTCAGAGATGATTCGCGAGGCCATCCGCCTTGCCCAGAGTCGTGGCATGAAGGCCATTCGCCTCGATGCCCTAGCCTCCAACACCCCCGCCCACAAACTCTACGAACGCCTCGGCTTTGAGTATCGCGGCACGCAGCATCTGTATGCAGAGAACACTGGTTGGATGGACTTCTTTTTCTTTGAATTTCGACAATAAGCAAGCCAAATTTTACCCAATTTAACCCGTTTATAACCCGAATTTAACCCGTTTATAACCCAAATTTGCCCGTTTATAACCCAAATTTGCCCGTTTATAACCCAAATTTGCCCAATAATTGCTCGTTATAACTGTTTATAAATGTTTATTTCGTGTTAATAAGTGTTGATTTATGTGGATTAAATGGTCCCCATCCGTTAACAAGTGTTTACGTAATTGCTTAAATTTGGCTATAAATCTGCTTGTAACTTGCCAAAATGAACTTTTTGCAATTTATGAATTAATTTGACAAACAAACGCCGAACGATAAAAGAAGACAGACAGGACAGACGAACTTTTTTTGAAGACAGACGAGACAGAAGAACTTTTGTTGAAGACAGGCGGAATGGCTTCCTGATGGAAGGCTTATTGACAGTGATAAATTGGAATTTACTGTTCTAAGAGTTCTTCTACAGTCTGCCAATAATCTGTATCAATCATTGTAATCTGCTCACCACTTTGAGTAAAAGCATCAATGTAGTATTTATTGTCAAACTTCAAAGATTCTATGGTATAATCTGTGTCGTACAACCTCTTTTCTATGGTAGAGGCGTGATTCCTTATCTCATCAATATGAGCTTCAATGTAAGCATCCGACATGGCAAGGCAAATAAACCTTATTGACTGCAAATATTGCTCACTGAAATCGTTGCGCCAATCAGAAGGGATGTAACAGCCCTCTACTATAAGGTTCTGACGATTCTCTATTGCAGTCTTTATCATTTCACGCACAATCGGCCAAAGCTCATCCGTAAGGGCATCATCGTCTTCTGGGGTAAGATTAGTCTTA
>ONCG01000021.1 GCA_900316285.1 uncultured Prevotellaceae bacterium | reverse complement strand
AACAGCAGATTCTCGGTTACGGAAGTTTTTCCTGCATCAATGTGAGCAAGAATTCCTAAATTTATAATATTCATTTGGATTAAGCAATAATATACTACAATAGATGCATTGTCGAAACGCACCTTTTAATACCTCCTCGTAGCATGTGAGAACTACAGGATTACTAACTCGTATTAATATGTATATAGACAGATATGGATACTTGTACATTTCAAGCATCCGCTGTGCAAGAAGCGTCTTACCCGTATGTGAAGCACCTGTTATCAGTATAACCATATATGTAAAACTATTCTTTAACCTTTCTGATCAATGATAAATCACCACTTGACAAGGCTTTGAAATTGCGTTCTATCTTCTCAATGTCCCAATCCCACCATTTCAGTTGCAGCAGAAAGGCGATGAATTCGTCGTCAAAACGCATCCTGACCACTCGGAACAGAGTTGGCTCCGATAATTGCTCCGTCACCTATGTGAACGCCTGGCATGATGGTAACATGCTGGCCAATCCAGACATCATTGCCCACAACGGTATCGCCCTTCAGAGGCAATTCGTCTTTCACTGGAGCAATGGCACTTCCCCAGTCGCCACCAATGACATAAAACGGATAGGTTGTCACGCCGTCCATCCTATGGTTCGCTCCATTCATCACAAACTCCACACCCTTGGCAATTGCGCAGAACTTGCCAATCATCAGCCGGTCGCCGATGAAGTCGTAGAAATGAGTGACATGCTTCTCGAACTGGTCAGCTCCATCCACATCATCGTTGTAGGTGTAGTCGCCGATGATGATACGCGGGTTCTTCACCACGTTCTTGATGAAGCAAAGGCTTGGAATCTTCGGATTCGGGAAAGCCTCATTTGGATTGGGTCTGTTTTTTATCTCCATAAATTCTTGCTTTGGCAAGCGACTTATGTCGATTACCGTTTTATCTGTCTGTTTATTTCTGCAAAAGTAGATAAAAAACTCGACTCATACAAGTCTTTGGGGATAAATAAAGTTAATGCTTGCTCTTCTATAGCACAGACGGAACGCACAAGTCATGGATCAAACCTGGTTAACGAAAGATTAGCATCATAAGAAGGCAATGATGCCACGAACCGAATGGGCTGTTTTAAGACAATGATGATGCAGAAGTAATTCGGCATGGAAGTGTGAAATGTTTTGTGAAAATAATCAACAAAACGTCCTAAAAATGATAGAAAAAACATGCAAATGATGCCACGGCATGCCGTGGGATGCAAAACAATAACAACAACAATAACAACAACAATAACAACAACAATAACAACAACAATAACAACAACAATAACAACAACAATAACAACAACAATAACAACAACAATAGCAATAACAACAACAATAACAACCTGGAAGATTCGGAAGAATAAATTCTTCCTCCTCTTCCTCTACCGTTAGCGATGCCGCTAACGGAAATGAGGAGGAGGATGAGGAGGATATTTTTTTTGAAATAGGAAAAAGAGTGGATGAGGCTCTATCTCATGGGAGGCAGCATCCTTCCTCTCAAAAGTATAGGTCTCGGAAAGCAAAAGCAATGCTTTCGCATCGCTATCTCATTGCCTTTAGCTGCTGGGAGCAATGCTTTTAGCCGCTAAAAGCATTGCTTTTGGGCGCTGGGAGCATTGCTTTTGGGCGCTGAAAGCAATGCAGTTGGGTGCTGGAAGCATTGCTTTTGGGTGCTGGGAAGCATTGCTTTTGGCAGTGGGAGCATCGCTTTTGTCTCTTTTGTCCCGTTTTGTTCCTTTTGTCTCTTTTGTTCCCGTCGTATTTTTTTCCCTTTTTGTGAAAATTAATTGATTAATTGTTGATGAATTGTTTGGATATGTCGAATATTTTTAGTATTTTTGCAACTTGAATGAAAACAATGAAAACCTCAATGAAGCAGATTATCATTACGATTGTTGCGCTGGTGGCAGCTACGGCTGCTCGCGCAGGAGTGATCACCGTCACCGTGAGCGACACGCGCTACCAGACGGTGACAGGCTTTGGCGCTGCGTGCTGCGATGGCGCCATGTGTCCGTTTGGCAACGACACACAGCCCGTGCGACTGCTCTATGGCAAGGAGTCGAAGATTGGACTGAACATCATGCGCATGGAGATCTCGCCGAACTTCATCGGTGATGTCATCGTGCCGGAGTGGGGAAACTGGGATTCGCCCTACGACTGGAATGGCTCGCTGCCGTCGGCAAAGATTGTGAAGCAGCGCGGCGGCATCGTCTTCGGTACGCCCTGGTCGCCACCGGGCGACTATAAGACCAACGGCACTGCTCAGGGTGGTAATGCCGACGACCAGGGGAACCAGCGCGGCGAGCTGCGCAAGGACTGCTACGAGAAGTTCTTCCCGTGGCTGAACACATTCCTGGAATGGATGAAGAAGAAGGGCGTCGCCGTGGATGCGGTGTCGATTCAGAACGAGCCCGACTGGTGGGTGAGCTACTCGGGGTGCCTCTATACACCGCAGCAGCAGCTCGACCTTGTGAAGAACTATGCCCACATGCTCGACCGCGATACCTACAAAGGCGTGCGACTCATCAGTGCTGAGCCGTTGGGCTTCGACCCGAAATACTCCGACCCGCTGATGAACGACGCGACGGCACGCAACCAGATTGATATCATCGCCGGACACCTCTACGGACATCCGCCTCTTGGCAACATGAAGAAGGCCGCCGTGCTCGCCTCGAAGTATGGCAAGGAGGTGTGGATGACGGAGCACTCGGTGACCGACAACATCGACCGCCTGCCCAACTGGCACGAGCAGCTCATCTTCGCCGAGGAACTCAACGAGTGCATGCTTGCCGGATGCACGGGCTACATCTATTGGTATATGCGTGCTCACTGGGCATTCGTCGGCACGGGCGAGGCAAAGTATAACCCCGGTAACACGAAGAACAAGCTGCTGCCGCGTGCCTATGTGATGTCGCACTTCTCGAAGCATGTCACGGGTTCTACACGCCTCGGCACCAAGGCCTCCGTCTCCACGGGCACCAACTCGGCATTCGAGACATCGGCATACATCAAGGGCGACTCGCTCATCGTCATGGCCATCGACACCACGAAGAATGCCCTTGACCTGAAACTCAACCTGCCCTATAAGGTGAAGAGTGGCACACATCTGCTCTCGACAAGCAACGAGTCGCTCTGCCAGGAGCAGCCCATCGACATCAGCGAACCTACCAACGAGCTGACGGTGCCCCTGCCGGCACGCAGCCTGAACACGTATATCTTCATGATCGACCAGGGCTCACTGGCCATTGAGGAACATCGGTCAGCAGCCGATGCCGGCAAGAAGACCTACTACGACCTGTCTGGCCGCCGTCTGCAGTCGCCACGCGGCCTCTGCATCGAGCGCAGTGCTGATGGATCGTCCCGAAAAGTGTACGTCGATGATTGATCATTAAGACGGCCTGAAAGGCCAAAAGCTACCAGCCCAGGGCATCGCCCTGGGTGTCAAGCAGAATAATAATGTCGCCCTGGAAGGGCAAAAGCTTTGGTTATCAATGCTTTTGCCCTTTCAGGGCGATTATAGATGCCATACATAAAAACCCAGGGCATCGCCCTGGGCTGGCAGCTATTGGCCTTTCAGGCCGTGCTCCACCGCCTGCCTGTGTTATGCCGCTCCTTCTTTATGGCAATGTAGGGATAGGAGTCAATTTGTAGTCCCCTCCTCCGGGGAGGAGGGGTGCGGGGTGGTAGCGAGACAAACAATGCTAGACCTATAAAAATTGGAAAAGACCGTATTTTTCTCTACCACCCCCAACCCCTCCTTCCAGAAGGAGGGGACTACAGGCAGCGAGGGGTAGTTTGCGCGCCAGCCCCGATGAAATCGGCGTTTTTTTTTGCGTTGCGTTTGTTCGGTTTGGGGTTGCTATGCGGTGCTGGATGGCAACAAAAAAGAGGCCATGTGTTATGGCCTCTTGGGGGTATGCGCTGCGATTAACCGCTGAGCATCGGTGGCGATGCGTAACGCCTCGGGATGCTCGCGGATGAATGAGTCGACGTGTCGGATGCGCTTGTCTTCGAGTATCTCGTCGACGGCGATGAGGATGCCCGTTTCCTCGACGTCGCCAAAGCCGTAGTTGATGGCGGTGCCGAAGAGTTTCATCGTTGGCGAGAGGCTCATATAGGCGTTGACGAGCGGCGGGATGTCGTAGCCCAGGCGTCGCACCTCGGAGTTGAGGATGCGATAGTCTTTCTTGAAGCTGTCTTCACAGAACAGTGCTTCCATCTCGGCAGGGTCGGCTTCAATTTTCAGCGGTTTCATCGGAGTTATCAGCCCTTCCTTGTCGCCGAAGTGCTTGTTGAGGAAGTAGAGAATCATGTCGCGTCCGCGGCGCACGTAGGACGGATACATGGTGACCTTTCCGAAGAAGTATTTCACGTGGGGATTCAGTACGGTGAGCGCGCCGAGTCCGTCCCAGAGGTTGTCGAGTGCGAAGATGCTCTTGGTGTTGCGGCGCACGTTCTGGTAGTCGGGCGACACGAACGAGCGTCCCAGCTCAACGGTGTAGGGCATATAGTCGCGCAGGAATTTTTCGGAGAAATGGAACATGTGGCTTGTGGCGAGGATGGGCTGTCCGTCGGCGTTGAGTTCCCAGTCGGTGCCGAAGATGTAACGGTAGCCGCCAATGATCTCCTCGGCTTCGGGATTCCACACGATGAGCTGCTTGTAGCAGTTCTCGCAGGTGTCGAACTCATCGATGTCGACCTCCATGCCGGTGCCACCGCCGGCCTCGCGGAATGCTATCTCGCGCAGTCGGCCTATCTCGCGCATCACGTTGGGTGCGTTGTGTGCTGTGACGACGTAAATCTCGTTGTTGCTCTTGTTCGTCATGCGTAGCTGACGATCGCGAGTGAGTTCGCTCTTGAGCAACTGTTTGTCAATCGGTTGGATGATGGGTTGTTCCATGAAGGGTATCAAGTTTTTCGTTTCTTCTTTTTCACCAGGTTTTCGCGGGGTGTCGGGCTAGGGGAGAGCCTATAGCTGGTAGGCCTGTTCCTTCACCCATGCGGCCCATTGGGCGGGCGTCTTCGACTTGTCGAAGGTCTGCCAGGGGATGGGCTTGCCAAAGGCCACGCGGAAGGTCTTTCCGACGTTCTTATACATCTCGTCGACGAGGAACAGCATGGCGACATTGAACTTCAGGTTCAGGCGCTTGCACCAGTTGGCGATGTTATAGAAGCGCTCGGAGTTCTGCCCGCCGAAGTGGATGGGCACCACGTCGCGATGCGTCTCGACGCTCTTGGCGACGAAGGTCTTCTTCCAGTCGAGGTCGCGAATCTGTCCGTCGGGCTGCTTGCGCGAGCACAGGCCGGCAGGGAACATCAGCATGTGATGATCGGACTTGAAGCCCGCCTCCACCATTGCCGGGAAGTCGCGGCTCTGCTTGCCAGTCTTGTTGATGGGAATGCAAACCGGGGCGAGACCGGGGAGGTTCATGAGCAAGTCGTTGACCAGATAGCGGAAGTTGCCGTCGTAGTGTTCGCCGATGATGCTGCCCAAGGCAACGCCGTCGATGCCGCCGAGGGGATGGTTGGAGACGAAGGTGTAGAGCTTGCCGTCGTTCTTGTCGGGCAGGTTCTCTAGGCCTTCGAGCTGCAGGGTCATCTCCAGATAGTCCACACATGCCTTCAGCCAAGGTGTTCCCTTCAGCTCGCGGCTTTCCCAGAGGAAGGCGTTCACACGGTCTTGGTGAATGGTTTTCTTTAGCCACGACACGGCAGGTTTGGGCATCCATTTCGCTTTGTCGCCCATCTTGTCGCGTAGCACTTTGTCGATGTCAATCGTTTTTTGTATCGTTTCGCTCATGATTCCGGGTGGTCCTCGTTCATGTGAGAATAATAGGTTTTGATGTAGAGATTGCCCCTTACAAATTGCAAAAATAGCAAAAAAAATACAAAGTGAGCATTTTTTCACGAAAAAAGTTACTTCCATGCATCATTTTCGGCGTTTTTTCCTCATTTTGTCATGTTGAAAGCAGGTGCACGGCGCCAAGAATTGCGACCATGAAAAAGCCCTGTGCCACCAGCATGGCACAGGAGACGGGCCGGAATTCTTGCACGAAATCGCTGAAATGAGCAAAAAGCAAAGTGAATTTTAGTTAAATTTGAAAAAATGTGGAGAAAAGTGGAGGAAAGTGGGGAAAAATGATTACTTTTGTAGTCGTTTTCTACTTATAAAGAAGTACGTATGCGTTTTTTAGGAAACATAGAAGCAAAAATCGACGCAAAGGGACGCGCGTTCCTGCCGGCCGTTTTCCGCAAGGTGCTACAGACATCGGGCGAGGAAAACCTTGTGCTGCGCAAGGACGTGTTCGAGGACTGTCTGGTACTCTATCCTGAAAGCGTCTGGAACGAGCAGATGGACCTGGTGCGCTCGCGGCTGAATCGCTACAACCAGCAGCACCAGCAGATTTTCCGTCAGTTTGTTTCGCAAGTTGAGCTGCTCACGCTCGACGGCAATGGTCGTTTCCTGATTCCGAAGCGCTACCTGCAGCTGGCTGACATTCAGCAGTCCATCAAGTTCACCGGCAATGGCGACACCATCGAGATTTGGGCCGCCGAGAAGGTGGAAGCCTCGATGATGTCTGCTGCCGACTTTGGAGCAGCCATGCAGAGCGTGATGGACGGGGAGCTGCCGCCGCTCTAATCAACGTGGCCGGCCGGAGCTCATGCCCCGCTGGCTTTTACGAATGCCACACCGACAATGATTATTACTGCTGAGACATATCACGTGCCAGTGCTCCTGAAGGAGAGCATCGACGGTCTGAACATCAGACCTGACGGCACGTATGTGGACGTGACGTTCGGCGGTGGGGGCCATTCGCGCGAAATCCTGAGCCGGCTGGGCGCAGAGGGACACCTCTACAGCTTCGACCAGGATGCCGATGCCGAGCGGAACATCGTCGACGACAGCCGATTCACGTTTGTGCGCTCAAACTTCAGGTATCTGAAGAACTGGATGCGCTTCTACGGCGTTGACCACATCGACGGCCTGCTGGCCGACCTTGGCGTGTCGAGTCATCACTTCGACGATGCCACCCGTGGCTTCTCGTTCCGTTTCGAGGCTCCCCTCGACATGCGAATGAACAAGCGGGCGGGCACGACTGCCGCCACGGTGCTGAACACCTATGGGGAGCAGCAGCTGGCCGACATCTTCTACCTCTATGGGGAGCTGAAGACGGCCCGCCGCATTGCCGCCGCTGTGGTGAAAGCCCGCGAGCAGCAACCGCTGGAGACCACCGGTCAGCTCATGCAACTGGCCGAGCCTCTGCTGGGACGCGGCGGCAAGGGCGACGACCGTGGCGTGAAGAAAGACATGGCGAAACTCTTCCAGGCGCTGCGCATCGAGGTGAACCACGAGATGGATGCCCTGCGTGAGATGCTGCTGGCCGCCACCGAATTGCTCGCAGAGGGCGGTCGCCTGTCGGTCATCACCTATCACTCGCTGGAAGACCGAATTGTGAAGAACGTGATGAAGTCGGGAAATGTGGAAGGCCGTGTGGAACAAGACTTCTTCGGTCGCATCACGAGTCCGTTCGTACAGGTGAACGGCAAGGTGATTGCCCCCGATGCCGAAGAGCAAGAGCGCAACCCCCGCAGCCGTAGTGCGAAGCTTCGCATTGCCGAGAAATGCTGACGTGACAACGACAAAAGGAAATCAAAAAAAAGAAGATGGACGAGACGAAAGAGATGAAGAACAGCCCGAAGCTGACAGTTGAAGAGACCGCTGCCCCGGAGAAAGCCGAGGTGGCCGAGACACCACTGGAAGCAAAGGAGACGGTGAAGGCCGCTGGCAGAAAGTCGGCTGCCAAGGCTGTTGTGGATGCTGACGCAAAAGATGCGAAGGAGGCGAAGGATGCGAAAGAGGAACCCGCGCAAGAGGTGAAGAGTGGCGGTGAAGGCCCCACGCTGAAGGACGTTATTCGCGAGCAAGCCATTGAGGACGAGGCTCCGATGTCGAAGAACTTCACCCTGGGCAAGATTCTCGGTGGCGACATCCTAACCACCCAGACCATGCGCCGACAGATCTGGCTGTTCCTCCTCATCACGTTCTTCGTGGTGCTCTACATCTCGAACCGCTATAGCTGCCAGCAGGACCTCATTGAAATCGACAAGCTGCAGAAGGAACTGCAGGATGCCAAATACAAGGCCCTGTCGACGAGCAGCCAGCTGACGGAGAAGAGCCGCGAGAGCCGTGTGCTGGAACTGCTGCAGGCCAACAACGACAGCCTCTTGAAAATTCCCAGCCAGCCGGCTTACATCATACAGATTCCTGAAGAGTAGAGACACACGAGAACGAAGAAACAGATTGTTAGACACACAAAGAAGAATTGACAACGTATGAGCAAGTTCGACCATAAGAAAATCATGCCCCGCTACAGTTTCATCGTCATCGTGATGACGCTGCTGGCCACTGCTGTGGTGGGTAAGACCCTCTATATCATGACGGCGAAGCGCGACTACTGGATGGAAGTGGCCGACCGTGTGAAGAAAGACAGCGTGAGCGTGAAGCCCAATCGCGGAAACATCCTCTCGTGCGACGGCCAGCTCATGGCATCGTCGCTGCCTGAATTCAAGATGTACATCGACTTCCAGGCCTTGCGCGCTGCCGGCAACGACTCGCTGTGGGATGCGAAGCTCGACACCATCTGCCTCTGCCTGAGCCAGATCTTCCCGGAGCGGTCGGCCGAGGCGTTTAAGCAGCACCTGGAGGAAGGACGCCACAAGATACAGAAGAACGGGTCGGAAGGCTCGCGCCACTGGCCCATCTGGAATCAGCGCGTCGACTTCAACACCTTCTCGGAGGTGAAGGCGCTCCCGATTTTCAACTTCCCGTTCAACACCGAGAGCTCGGATGGCGATTACATTGTGAGGTCGTCGTTCCGCAGCGGCTTTAATATTGAGGAATACAACGCCCGCCAGCGCCCGTTTGGGTCGGCAGCCGGTCGTACCATCGGCACGATGTTCGGTAGCAAGGACTCTGCGCGCTTCGGCCTGGAGCTGAGCTACGATAGCATCCTTCGTGGTGAGAATGGCATCATCCACCGAAGGAAGGTGCTCAACAAGTTCCTCGACATCATGGACACCCCGCCCGTGGACGGTGCCGATATCGTGACCACCATCGACGTGGGCATTCAGGATTTGGCCGAGCGTGCCGTCATCGACGAGTTGAAACTTATCAATGGCAACGTGGGCGTGGCGATTGTGATGGAGGTTCAGACGGGCGACATCAAGGCTATCGTGAACATGGAGAAGTGTAGCGATGGCGAGTATCGCGAAATCAAGAACCATGCCGTGAGCGACCTGTTGGAGCCCGGCTCGGTGTTCAAGACGGCGAGCATCATGGTTTGCCTCGACGAGGGCAAGTGCGACACGACGAAGCGCGTGGAGACCGGTGGCGGCGTATGGCCGATGTACGGCCGACAGATGAAGGACCACAACTGGCGCAAGGGCGGCTATGGCACACTCACACTGCCGCAGACACTGCAGGTCAGCTCGAACATCGGCGTCAGCCGCATTGTCGACGAATACTATCATAACCAGCCCGAGAAGTTTGTGGAAGCCCTCTACCGCATCGGCATCGCCGACGACCTCGAGATTCCTCTCATGGGTTCGTCGCCTGCCCGCATCCGCATGCCGAAGAAAGACAAGACCGGTCGCCACTGGGCGAACTGGAGCAACACCGCCCTGCCTTGGATGTCGATAGGCTATGAGACGCAGGTGCCGCCCATCTCGACGCTCACCTTCTATAATGCCATTGCCAACAACGGCCGCATGATGAAGCCTCGCTTCGTGAAGCAGGTGATGAAGAACGGCCAGATCATTGCCGAGTATCCGCCCGTGGTGATGCGCGAGCATATTGCCAAGCCCGAGACCATCAAGAAGATGCAGACCATGCTGGAGCAGGTGGTGAGCATCGGACTGGGCAAGAAGGCTGGTTCGAAGTCGTTCAAGGTGGCTGGCAAGACCGGTACGGCACAGATCTCGCATGGCACTGGCGGCTATCATTCCGGCACGATGCAGTATCTGCTGTCCTTTGCCGGCTTCTTCCCTGCCGATGCCCCGCGCTATTCGTGCATCGTCTGTATTCAGAAATCGGGACTTCCCGCCTCGGGTGGCGGTATGTCGGGCGTGGTGTTCCATCACATCTCGGAAGGCATCCTTGCCCAGAACCTGAAGCTCGACGTGAAAGACTCGCGCGACTCGGCATCGGTGCTCATTCCCGATGTGAAGAACGGCAACCTCGGCTCGGCCGACTATGTGCTGTCGCGGCTGGGATTCAGCGCCAACACCGATTGGACGGGCAGCTATTCCGAGGGCAATCCCATCTGGGGAAAGGCCGAAAACAAGCAGAACAAGCAGATTGCCCTGAACCGTGAGGAGGAAACATCGAAGACGGTGATTCCCGACGTCAGAGGCATGGGTGCCCGCGATGCGGTATACCAGATTGAACGTCGCGGCGTGCGTGTGGTGCTGAAAGGCCGTGGTCATGTGACGAAGCAGAGCCTGGAGCCTGGCCATCTCATCAAGAAGGGCGAAATCTGCGAGTTGCTGTTGGAAGTGTAGAATAAGAAATTGAATAGATATGAAACTTAGCGAACTGCTTAAGAACATCAAGCCGACTGCCATTGTCGGCGATTGTGAGACTGAGATCACGGGAGTGGAGATCGACTCCCGTAAGGTTGAGACGGGTTGTCTGTTCGTGGCGATGAAGGGCACGCAGGTCGATGGCCATCGCTTCATCCCGAAAGCCATTGAGCAAGGTGCCGCCGCCGTGCTTTGTGAAGACTTGCCTGAAGATACGACCGGTGCCGTGTTTGTGCAGGTGCCGTCGACGGAAGATGCCGTAGGCCCTGTTGCCACCCTTTTCTATGGCGATCCTTCACGGAAACTCAAGCTGGTGGGTGTCACGGGAACCAATGGCAAGACCACCATCGCCACCTTATTATATAATATGTTCCGCAAGATGGGGCATCGGTGTGGCCTGTTGTCGACGGTGTGCAACTACATCGAAGGCGAGGCCGTCGCCGCTTCTCACACCACGCCTGATGCCATCGAACTGAACCGCCTGTTGGCCCGAATGGTCGATGCCGGTTGCGACTACGCCTTCATGGAGTGCTCCAGCCATGCCATTGCCCAGAAGCGCATTGGCGGTCTGCAGTTTGCCGGTGGATTGTTCACCAATCTCACGCGCGACCATCTGGACTACCACAAGACGTTCGAGAACTACCGCGATGCGAAGAAGGCGTTTTTCGACATGCTGCCGAAGACGGCCTTCGCCATCACGAACCTCGACGACAAGAACGGCTTGTTCATGGTGCAGAACACACGTGCAACCGTAAAGACCTATTCCACACGCCAGATGGCCGACTACAGGGCTCGCATCCTGGAATGTCATTTTGAGGGAATGTATCTCGAGGTAGACGGACGTGAAGTCGGCGTGCAGTTCATCGGAAAATTCAATGTCTCCAACCTGCTGGCCGTCTATGGCGCCGCCGTGATGTTAGGCAAGCAGCCGGAAGACATCCTCGTGGCGCTGAGCACACTGCATAGCGTCAGCGGACGTCTGGAACCCCTCTACTCACCGGAAGGCTTTACTGCCATCGTCGACTATGCCCACACCCCCGATGCCCTTGAGAATGTGCTCAATGCCATTCATGAGGTGCTCAACGGAAAGGGTAGCGTCATCACCGTCTGCGGTGCCGGTGGCAATCGCGACAAAGGCAAGCGTCCACTCATGGCTCAGGAAGCCGTTCGTCAAAGTGATCGTGTCATCATTACCAGCGACAATCCCCGCTTCGAGGAGCCGCAGGCCATCATCGACGATATGCTGGCCGGTCTCGATTCGAAACAGATGAAGAAGGTGCTGAGCATCGTCGACCGTCGCGAGGCCATCCGTACGGCTTGCATGCTGGCCAAAAAGGGCGACGTCGTCCTTGTTGCCGGTAAGGGTCATGAGGACTATCAGGAAATACAAGGCGTGAAGCACCACTTCGACGACAAGGAAGTGCTGCGCGAAATTTTTGCAAAGTAACAAGGTGACAAAGTGACAAAGTAACAAAGTGACAAGGTTACAAGGTGACCAAGTAACAGAGTAACAAAAATAACAAAGATATGCTATACTATCTGTTTCGCTTTTTAGAGCAATACGACATTCCGGGCTCACGCATGTGGATGTACATCTCGTTCCGTTCGTTGCTCACGCTGATTCTCTCGCTACTCATCTCGGCATGGTTTGGCGAGCGCTTCATCAAGTATATGAAGCGGCACAAGATCTCGGAGACTGCCCGCGACCGTAGCATCGATCCGTTTGGCGAGAAGAAAATAGGAGTTCCCACCATGGGTGGCATCATCATTGCCGTAAGCATCTTGGTGCCCGTGCTGCTGCTGGGACGCATGCGCAACATCTACTTGTTGCTCATGATTGGCACCACCGTTTGGCTGGGCTTCCTGGGCTTCCTCGACGACTACATTAAAATCTTCCGCCGCAACAAGGAAGGTCTGAAAGGAAGGTATAAGATTGTAGGACAGGTGTCGATCGGCCTGATTGTGGGCCTCACGCTTTGGCTCAGTCCCGATGCCGTCATCCATGAGAACATCACCACTGAGAAGCAAGGCATTGAGACCGTGGTGACGCATAAGTCGGAACCGGTGAAGTCGCTGAAGACCACCATTCCGTTCGTGAAGAACCACAACCTGGGCTACGACGACATCATGTCGTTCTGCGGCAAGCATAAGAACGCTGCCGGCTGGATTCTGTTTGTCGTGATGACCATATTGGTGGTGACGGCAGTGTCGAATGGTGCAAACCTCAACGACGGTATGGATGGCATGTGTGCCGGCAACTCGGCTATCATCGGTGTGGCGTTGGGCATACTGTCCTATGTGTCGAGCCATATTGAGATGGCTTCCTATTTGAACATCATGTATATTCCTGGTTCGCAGGAATTGGTGGTATTCCTATGTGCGTTCATCGGTGCCATGATTGGTTTCCTCTGGTATAATGCCTATCCGGCACAGGTGTTCATGGGCGATACGGGGTCGCTGATGATTGGCGGTATCATCGGTGTCGGAGCCATCATCATCCACAAAGAACTGCTGCTGCCGATTCTGTGCGGCATCTTCTTCGTGGAGAGCCTGAGCGTGATCATTCAGACGCAGGTGTTCAAGATTTACAAGCGAAAGGGCAGACGGGTGCGAGTGTTCCGTGCCACACCCATCCACGATAACTTCAGAAAGTTAGACTCGCAACTCGACGAGACCAGTCAGTATGTGTTCCGCCAGTGGCCACATCGCCAGTTCCACGAGTCGAAAATCACGGTGCGCTTCTGGATTACCACCATCATCCTGGCTGCGCTCACCATCATCACCCTGAAAATGCGATAAGAAGGAGTAAAGAAACATGAAAAGAATTGTTGTCTTAGGTGCCGCTGAGAGCGGCGTAGGTGCTGCCGTATTGGCAAAGAAAGAAGGCTTCGACGTGTTTGTTTCTGACATGTCGAAGATCAAGGATAAATACAAGCAGATGCTCGACGAGCGTGGCATCAGCTGGGAAGAGGGCCAGCACACGGAGGAGCTCATCCTCAACGCCTCGGAAATCGTGAAGAGTCCGGGCATCCCGGAAACAGCCCCGATGGTCGCCAAGGCTATCCAGGCCGGCATCCCCATCATCAGTGAGATAGAGTTTGCTGGGCGTTACACCACGTCGAAGATGATTTGTATCACGGGTTCAAATGGCAAGACCACGACAACCAGCCTGATCTACCATATCTTCAAGGCTGCCGGCTACGATGCCGGTCTGGCCGGAAACATCGGTCACTCGCTGGCATTGCAGGTTGCCGAAGAGCCGCATGAATACTACATCATTGAACTCTCGTCGTTCCAGCTCGACAATATGTATGACTTCCGTGCCGATATTGCCGTTTTGCTCAACATCACGCCCGACCATCTGGACCGTTACGACTTCAAGATGCAAAACTACGTTGACTCGAAGATGCGAATCCTGCAGAACCAGACGCAGGACGATGCCTTCATCTATTGGGCCGACGATCCCATCATCAGCCGCGAGCTGAAGAAGTATGACATCAAGGCTGTGCAGTGTCCCTTCTCGTTGGTGAAGAAGGCTGGCGTCATCGGCTACATCGAGGAAGGACAGTACAAGTTGGAATACCCCATGCCGTTCAACATGGAACAGGAGGAACTCTCCCTCACGGGCACGCACAACGTGTATAACTCGCTGGCTGCCGGACTGGCTGCCAACATAGCCGGCATCAAGAAAGAGGTCATCCGCAAGTCGCTGAGCGACTTCCCCGGGGTGGAACACCGTTTGGAGAAGGTCTGCCGCGTGCGTGGCGTGGAGTACATCAACGACTCGAAGGCCACCAATGTCGATGCTTGCTGGTATGCCTTGGAAAGCATGAAGACTCCTACCATCCTCATCATTGGCGGCAAGGACAAGGGCAACGACTACGAGCCCATCAAACCTCTCGTCAAAGAGAAATGCGTGGGACTGGTCTACCTCGGTGCCGACAACCAGAAACTACATGACAACTTCGACTCGATGGGCATTCCCGTTCGCGACGTGCATTCCATGAAAGACTGCGTGGCCGCCTGCTACGAAATGGCTCGTCCGGGCGATACAGTCCTGCTTTCACCCTGTTGTGCCTCGTTCGATTTGTTCAAGAACATGGAGGATCGTGGCGACCAGTTCAAGACACTGGTGAGAAACCTGTAATGAAAAAGTCTAGAAAATCTAGAATCTCTAGATAATCTAGAATATCTAGAATTTCTAGACAGCTAGAAAGAAAACAAAAAGTGCAATGATCAATAAGACACTAAACAACATCTTCAAGGGCGATAAGGTCATCTGGATGGTCTTCTTCTTCCTTTGCATCATCAGCATCATCGAGGTCTATTCGGCTTCGTCGCAGCTGACGTACAAAAATGGAAGCTACCTGTCGCCCGTGCTGAAGCACATCGGCATTTTGCTCATGGGCATCTTCTGCATGGTGGTGACGCTGAACATCAAGTGCAAGTACTTCAAGATTGTAACACCTTTCTTGCTTATCATATCGGTGCTGATGCTGATATGGGTGCTATTTGCCGGACAGAGCACGAATGGTGCTGCCCGCTGGGTGGGCATCTTGGGAATGAAGTTCCAGCCATCGGAGATAGCGAAGGGTGCACTAGTGCTGGCGACGGCACAGATTCTGAGTGCCATGCAGACGGAGAAAGGCGCTGACCAGCATGCTTTTAAGTACATCCTTGTGGTGTGTGCGTTCATTATACCACTCATCTTGGTCGAGAACTTCTCAACCGCCTTCCTGCTATGTGTCGTCATCTTCCTAATGATGGTTCTCGGTCGCGTGCCCATGCAGCAACTTGGTAAGCTATTGGGGGTCGTCGTGTTGTTTGGAGTGTTGATGTTCGTATTGATCATGGCTGTCGGTACCGACCATAGCCAAGACGTTGCCAGCCAGACACTTACGGAAGAGGTCGTCGACCAACCGAAGGAAGAGCCAGGCGTGTTTGCCAAGGTCTTCCATCGCTTCGACACGTGGAAGGCCCGCATTGCGAAGTTTGCCGATAAAAGACAGCTCACACCGGCGGAGGTGGACCTCGACAAAGACGGACAGACCGCACATGCCAACATCGCCATTGCCTCCTCGAACGTCGTGGGTAAGGGACCTGGCAACTCCGTTGAGCGCGACTTCCTGTCGCAGGCGTTCTCTGACTTCATCTATGCCATCATCATTGAAGAGATGGGTATTGTGGGAGCCGTGGCGGTGGCCTTCCTCTACATCGTGTTGCTGATACGCACAGGTCGCATCGTCAACCGCTGCGAGAACAATTTCCCTGCCTTCTTGGCTATGGGACTGGCTTTGCTGCTGGTCATTCAGGCCCTCTTCAATATGTGTGTGGCCGTAGGTCTTGCTCCCGTCACTGGTCAGCCGTTGCCACTCATCAGCAAGGGTGGTACGTCGACGATGATCAATTGCATCTACGTGGGTGTCATCCTTAGCATCAGCCGTTCGGCAAAACGGAAACCGATGCCGGCAGACGGTCCTGCAATGGGTACTGTTGCCTTGGCTTCATAGATATAACATTTTTTGTCAAGAAAAAAATGACGAAAAATGAGAGATTGAGAAAAAAAAAGAGTATTTTTGCAAACCAAAGATATAGATACAACAATGAACAATGAATTGAGGGTCATCATTAGCGGTGGCGGCACAGGCGGACACATCTTTCCTGCTGTGTCGATAGCCAATGCCATTAGGGCAAAGTATCCCGATGCGGCCATCCTTTTCGTAGGAGCCGAAGGGCGTATGGAGATGCAACGTGTCCCTGCAGCCGGATATGAGATCAAGGGCTTGCCCATCTGCGGTTTCAACCGTGCCAATTTGTTGAAGAACATCACGCTGCCTTATAAGATGTGGAAGAGCGATCGAATGGTAAAACGTATCATCCGCGAGTTCCGTCCTCAGGTGGCAGTGGGTGTAGGTGGCTATGCCAGCTATCCCACGTTGAAGGCTGCTGCCGATATGGGAATCCCCTGTCTGATTCAGGAACAGAATTCGTTTGCGGGCAAAACCAATAAGATGCTGGGCAAGAAAGCCAGCAAGATTTGTGTGGCCTACGACCACATGGAGCGCTTCTTCCCCGCCGACCGGATTTTGAAGACGGGCAATCCCGTGCGCCAGGCATTGCTCGAGACGACCGTCAGTCGTGAGGATGCCGTCCGCTCGCTGGGCTTGGACCCTGCAAAGAAAACCATTCTGCTGGTAGGTGGCAGCCTCGGTGCACGAACCATCAACGAGAGCGTCTTGCAGCATCTCGACCTGGTGGCAGCTTCCGACATGCAGTTCGTCTGGCAGACCGGCAAATACTATAGCGTCCAGATTCAGGAAGAGCTGAAGCAGAAAGGAAAGCCCGATAACCTGAAGGTGACCGACTTCATCAGCGACATGGGTGCCGCTTATAAAGCTGCCGATCTCGTGGTGAGCCGCGCTGGTGCCAGTAGCATCTCGGAGTTCTGCCTCATTGGCATGCCGGTGATCTTGGTGCCCAGCCCGAATGTGGCTGAAGACCATCAGACCAAGAATGCGATGGCCCTCGTCGAGAAAGATGCCGCGTTGTATGTGAAAGATGCCGAGGCTCCGGCCCAGCTGCTGCAACTCGCCATCGACACGGCTTCCGACGATGCCCGTCTGGCTTCGCTTCACGAGAACATCCTGAAGCTGGCATTGCCCGATTCGGCCAGTATCATTGCCGACGAGGTGGTGAAACTCGCCCGCCAATAGCAGGTGTGCAGCGATAACATATTAAGAAATTACAAGAGGAGAGAAACAAAAGATGGATATCAATCATATTAAAGCCGTCTATTTCATCGGTGCCGGAGGCATCGGAATGAGTGCTATTGCCCGCTACTTCATGCATTGTGGCATGGTAGTGGCAGGCTACGATAAGACTCCTTCCGACCTCACACGGCAGTTGGAGAAAGAGGGCATGCTGATTCACTACGAGGAGAGTGTCGCCGACATCCCTCATGCCTGCAAGAACCCTCAAACATGCCTGGTTGTCTACACGCCCGCCGTGCCAGCCGAGCATCAAGAGTTGGTGTGGTTTCGCGAGCAGGGTTTTGAGGTGCTGAAGCGTGCACAGGTGCTGGGCATTCTCACCCAAAAGCATAAAGGACTTTGTGTGGCAGGAACGCATGGCAAGACGACAACGTCGAGCATGTGTGCCCACATCCTTCATCAGAGTCATATAGAGTGCAACGCCTTCCTGGGAGGAATCGCGAAAAACTATGGCACCAACTATCTGCTGTCGGCAACGAGCGACTATGTGGTGATCGAGGCCGATGAGTTCGACCGCTCTTTCCACTGGCTGCGCCCATGGATGTCGGTCATTACCGCTACCGATCCCGACCACTTGGACATCTACGGCACAGAAGAAGCTTATCTGGAAAGCTTCCGCCACTACACCACACTCATCCAGCCGGGCGGAGCGCTCATCATCCACAAAGGACTCGCCATGAAGGCCGATGTGCAAGAGGGCGTGCGTGTCTACGACTATAGTCTCGACGAAGGCGACTTCCACGCTGAGAACATCCGCATTGGCAATGGTGAAATCATGTTCGACTTCGTCTCGCCTATCGAGAACGTGAAGAACGTAAAGCTTGGACATCCCGTTCCCATCAATATAGAAAATGGCGTTGCCGCTATGGCGATGGCACAGCTCAGCGGCTGTACGGCCGAGGAACTGAGCTACGGCATGCGAACGTTCCGTGGAGTGGACCGCCGCTTCGACTTCCACCTGAAGGACGATCGCCACGTGCTGCTCTCCGACTATGCTCACCATCCAAAGGAAATCCTTGAGAGCGTCCGCAGCATCCGTCAGCTGTATCAGGATCGCAAGATTACGGCCATCTTCCAGCCGCACCTCTACACCCGCACCCGCGATTTCTACCACGAGTTTGCCGATGCCCTCAGCTTGCTCGACGAAGTGGTGCTTTGCGACATCTATCCCGCCCGCGAGGAACCCATTCCGGGTGTTACGTCAAAGCTCATCTACGACTGTCTGAAGCCCGGCGTGGAGCGCAGCATGATTACGCTTGATGAGGTGCTGCCGCTAGTGAAGAGCCGCGACTTCGACGTGCTGGTCGTGTTGGGAGCAGGCAATCTCGATAACCTCGTTCCGCAGATTGCCAAGCTGCTGAAGTCCAAATAACTACTCCCTGCCAGCTGTCTCGCCTCGTGTCGTTCCACAGCTGTTGCTACAAGAAACAGAATGAAGATATATATCAACTGGAAAAAGACCTTTACAATAGTACTCGATGTAGTGCTTGCCGCCTACTTGGTACTTGCCTTCACCGCCTTCAACAAGCCGGATGAAACGGCTAAGGTGTGTACCAAGGTAAGCATCAACATTGCCGATGAGGCTACCAATGGCTTCATCAATTCGCAGGAAATCAAGAAGCGTCTCGAGGCCCCGAAGCTCTATCCGCTGGGCAAGCCCATGCGCTATGTCGATGCACGAAAGATAGAGGAGACGCTCAAGGCAAGTCCGTTTGTGAAAACGGCTGAATGCTTCAAGACGCAGGACGGACATGTGAACATCACCATCACGCAGCGTCTGCCGCTGGTGCGCATCAAGGCTCAGAGCGGCGAAGACTATTACCTCGACGACAATGATTGCGTGATGCCAAATTCACAATACACCAGCGACCTGATCATTGCTACAGGCAACATTTCCCGCCAGTTCGCCATGAACTACATCTCGCCATTGAGCCGAACGCTGATGGATAACGAGTTGTGGAAGAATCAGATTGAGCAGATCAACGTGCTTTCCGACCATACCATTGAACTCATCCCCCGTGTCGGTAATCATGTGGTGGCGCTTGGTCAGCTGCCCGTGGCGAAGACGAAGCAGGAAATCAACGAGCAGGTACGTGAGTTTGTCTTGCGCAAGCTCGACCACCTGGAGAAATTCTATAAATACGGTCTGTCGCAGGCAGGATGGAACAAATACTCGTACATCAATCTGGAGTTCGACAACCAAATCATCTGTAAGCGCCGCAATGCGGCCCCGACCAAAACTCCCGTCTATGTGGCACCGCCCGTAGAGCAGGCAGCACCTGCTGCCGAGGGTACCGCGCCGGCGCAAACATCCGCATCGCAGCAACCCCAATCGCAGCAGGCACCAACCACCCAGGCTCAGCCGAAACCTGCTGCCTCGCAAGGCAAGCCAGCCGCTCAGAATGCGACGACCGCTACTGCCAAGCCCCAGAAGTCAAGAGAATAAAACAATAAAAATCATATAGTTATGCCAAAGGAGTTTATCGTAGCGATAGAACTCGGTTCTTCGAAGATAACCGGTATCGCAGGAAAAAAGAATCTCGACGGCAGCATTTCAATCCTCGCTGTCGTTCAGGAAGACTCCACGTCTTGCATTCGCAAGGGTGTGGTCTACAACATTGACAAGACCGTTATGTGTCTGACCAACATCATCAAGAAGTTGGAGACGACGCTGAAGTCCAAGATCTCTCAAGTCTATGTGGGCGTGGGTGGTCAGAGCATCCGTAGCATGAAGAATGTCATCGTCAAGGAAATGGAGACAGAAACTGTTGTCACCCATGAGATGGTGAACGAACTCATGGACAACAATCGCAACATGTCTTATCCCGAGCAGGAAATCCTTGATGCTGCCACACAGGAATACAAGGTCGACCAGCAGTACCAGCTTGACCCCGTGGGCATTCAGTGTTCACGTCTTGAAGGCAATTTCCTAAACATCCTCTGGCGGAAGTCGTTCTATCGCAACCTCAACAAGTGTTTCGATCAAGCTGGCATCGCCATTGCAGAGATGTATCTGGCACCGCTGGCAATGGCCGATAGCGTGTTGACCGAAACTGAGAAACGTGCTGGCTGCGTGCTCGTCGACCTCGGTGCTGACACTACGACGTTGAGCGTCTACTACAAAAACATCCTTCGCCATCTGGCTGTCATCCCCCTGGGAAGCAACAACATCACGAAGGACATTGCCACCCTGCAGATGGAGGAGACCGATGCCGAGCGTATGAAGCTGAAGTATGGCAGTGCCTACACCGATAATAGCGATATCGACAACTCGCTGTCGCTCTCTATCGATCAGGATCGCTCCATCATGAGCCGTGACTTCATTAATATCGTTGAGGGCCGACTGCAGGAAATTATCGAGAACGTTTGGTTCCAGGTGCCCAACGAGTACATCGACAAGCTGTTGGGTGGCATCGTCATCACCGGTGGTGGCAGCAACATGCGCAACATCGAGAGTGCCTTCCGCAACCATACGCACATCGACAAAATCCGTGTGGCCCGTTTCATCACGACCACTGTGCATGCCAGTCAGATGGAAATCACTGCTCATAATGGCATGATGAACACCGTGCTTGGCCTGCTGGAGAAAGGCGACATGAACTGTGCTGGTGACGAGATCACTGGCGATCTGTTTGGTGGCACGCCCGCCGACCAGCCTGGAGCTGTTGCCGACCCGTTGCACAAGGGCGCTCCGCGTCCTATCACCGAGATTTCCGGTAAGGGCATCGTGCAGACTGAGGAAGAGAAGAAGAAAGCCGAGGAGGAAGCTCGCCGGAAGCGTGATGCCGAAGAGGCAGAGCAACGCCGCCAGGAGGAAGAGGAAGCTGAGCGCCTGCGCCGTGAGAAGCGTGAGAATAGTTTCTGGAACAAATTATTCCGTGGTGTGAAGAAGTTTGGTGAAGACATGATAAAGGATGAAGAGTAATTCTTTATAACTTAATAAATTGATTGTTAATTATTTATCAAAGCCCAGAATCATATGTTAGACATTATAGACAACAATCGACCCAGTATACTCGATTTCGGTGAGCCCGAAAAAGAAAATAGCATTATTAAAGTTATCGGCGTGGGTGGCGGCGGTGGCAATGCCGTGAACCACATGTATCGCGAAGGCATCCACGATGTCACCTTCGTGCTTTGCAACACCGATAACCAAGCACTCAACGACTCGCCCGTGCCCGTGCATCTGCAGTTGGGCAAGGAGGGACTCGGTGCAGGCAACAAACCCGAGAAGGCACGCATGGCAGCGCAGGAAAGCATCGACGACATTCGCAACATGCTTAGCGACGGAACGCGCATGGCGTTCATCACCGCTGGTATGGGTGGTGGCACCGGAACGGGTGCTGCACCTGTCATTGCCGAAGTGTCGAAGGAGCTTGGCATCCTCACCGTGGGTATCGTCACCATTCCCTTCCGTTTCGAAGGTCCAAAGAAAATCGACCAGGCCCTCGATGGCGTTGAAGAGATGTCGAAGCACGTCGATGCACTCCTTGTCATCAACAACGAGCGCCTGCGCCAGATCTATCCCGACCTGACCGTTCTCGATGCCTTTGGCAAGGCCGACGACACACTTTCTGTCGCTGCTAAGTCGATTGCAGAGATTATCACCGTTCACGGACTCATCAACCTCGACTTCAACGATGTGAAGACCGTACTCAAGGACGGTGGCGTCGCCATCATGTCGACTGGCTATGGCGAGGGCGAAGGACGTGTGAAGAAGGCCATCGACGATGCCCTCAACTCACCTCTGCTCAACGACAACGATGTCTTCAACTCGAAGAAGATCCTTCTCTCCATCACCTTCGCCAGCGAGCGCAAGGAGAATCCCGGACTCACCATGGACGAGATGAACGATGTCAACGACTTCATGTTGAAGTTCGGTGAGGACTTTGAACTGAAGTGGGGCTTGGCCCTCGATCCCGAATTGGGTGATAAGGTGAAAGTCACGGTGCTCGCCACTGGCTTCGGCATCGAGGATGTCGACGGCATGGGCGGTCATTTGAAGAAGCACACCGAGGAGGAAGCCAACCGCATCGCGATGGAAGAGGAGAAGCGTGCTGAACGTGAGGAGCGTCGCGGCCGTTACTATGGCAAGGATGGCAACAACACGCAGTACAAGCGTCGTCCGCATATCTTCCTGTTCCGTCCGGAGGATCTCGACAACGAGGATATCATCTTGGCTGTGGAGAACACGCCAACCTATAAGCGTACGCGCCAGATGCTTGAGGAGATCCGCAATCAGGCAGCCGGCAATCAGCCAGCTGAGAAGCGCGAAGATGCAGAACCCGTGCAGGGACTCATCAGTTTCGCGTAGTAGCTCGATAATGATTCAGCAAAAATAAGCAGGGGCACTCCAATTCGTGTTGGAATGCCCCTGCTATTTGTTGTATGTTGTTTCAACCCAAAATATGTAGGGACGCGGCGTGCCGCGTTACTGGTGGGAGAAAAGCAGATTCCAGTAACGCGGCACGCCGCGTCCCTACATCATTGGGGTTCAAAGCAGCAACTGGCAGTAGGTGTTAATAGCATCATTGATCTCGCTGATGCAGATATATTCGTCTGCCGTATGGCTGCGCGACGAATCGCCGGGTCCCATCTTCAATGACGGGAACGGCATCAGGGCCTGATCGGAAAGGGTGGGGGAGCCGAAAGGCGTTTTCCCCATCGCAACGAGTTTCCTAATGAGCGGATGCTCCTTCGCTATCGACGATGACGACAGTCGTGTGGAACGTGCCTTCACCTCGCAATGCAGATTCTCCTTGAGGAACTGCAGCACTTCCTCATTCGTGTAGAGTTCGTTGGTGCGGATGTCCACCACCGCCTTACACACGTCGGGTACAACATTGTGTTGTGTGCCGGCTTCAATCATGGTCACCTGCATAAGTGTAGGTCCTAACAGTTCACTGACACGCTCGAAGCGATAATGGCGAAGCCACTGCAGGTCGTCGAGCAATGCGTAGATGGCATTCACCCCCTCGTTGCGGGCAGCGTGTCCCGAGCGGCCATGCGCCGTGAGGTCGACCACCATCAGTCCTTTTTCTGCCACAGCAGGTTGCATTCCCGTTGGCTCACCCACAATGGCGACATCGATTCTTGGTAGCAGGGGCAACGCCTGGCAGATGCCATTCTGCCCCGACACCTCCTCTTCCGCCGATGCCAGATACACCAGGTTGTACTTTTGCGCTGCAGCCGACTGCTTGGCTTGTTCGTTATAGATGCGCAACACCTGTAGCAGACTTACCAGTCCGCCACCGCAGTCGTTGCTTCCCAACCCATACAGGCGGTCACCCTCGTGAGTGGCCGTATATGGGTCGCGTTCCCACGAAACAGTGGGACGAACGGTGTCTATATGGGCATTCAGCAGGACCGTTTCGCGCCTTTCGTCAAACCCCAGTCCGATGCTCCAGATGTTGTTGCCTTTACGCTCGTAGCTGAGGCCGTATTCCCCCATGCGTTGTGCCAGAAGGTCGGCAGCGCGCGTCTCGTCTCTGCTCACGCTGGGAGTGCTGATAAGCTCCTCTAAGAGCCTCACAGCATCGCTCGTATAGTCGTTTTGTGTCATAGTTAGGGGCAAAGATACGAAATAAATCTGAAATAATTTTGCATTTTGCATATTTTACAGTATCTTTGCAGTTAAAATAGTATCAAGAGGAGGATATTCTTATGCAAAACAATTGCCACCTGTCAGTGCTCATTCATGAGCAAGCCAAGAAGTACGGGTCGAAACCGGTGCTGAATTTCCGCATGTTCGGTTCGCTTGAATGGAAGGTTGTTTCGTGGAAACAGTTCTCGCTTCGCGTGAAGCAAGTGTCGAATGCAATGCTCAATCTCGGCATTCAGCCACAGGAGAACATTGCCGTGTTTGCACAGAACTGCATCCAGTACATGTACACCGATTTCGGTGCCTATGGCATTCGTGTGGTGTCGATACCCATCTATGCCACCTCGAGCGAACAGCAGATCCAATATGTGATGAACGATGCCAACGTGCGCTTCCTGTTTGTTGGCGAGCAAGAGCAGTACGACAAGGCACACCGTGTGTTCCCATTGTGTCCGTCGCTTGAGCGCATCATCATTTTCGACCGTTCCGTGCGCATCAGCAGTCATGATCCCAATGCCCTCTACTTCGAGGACTTCATCGCTCTGGGAGAGAATCTTCCGCGCCAGTCGCAGGTGGAGCAGCTGTGGAGCGAAGCATCGATGGACGATGTCTGCAACATCATCTACACCAGTGGTACGACAGGCGACTCGAAGGGTGTCATCCTTACATACGGTCAGTACTATGCCGCCATGACGGCGAACGACGAATGTGTGCCTGTCGGCGAGAAAGACCGTGTGATGTGCTTCCTGCCGTTGGCTCATATCTTCGAGCGCGGCTGGGCTTACCTCTGTCTGACCGAGGGCGCACAGCTCATCTTGAACACCTACCCGAAAGAAATCCAGCAGTCCATGCGCGAGACGCATCCTACTTGTATGTCCAGCGTGCCACGCTTCTGGGAGAAGGTCTTCATGGGTGTGAAGGAGAAGATTGATAATGCATCGGGTGCCAGTCGGAAACTCTTCCGCCATGCCCTTGCCGTTGGTAAGAAGCACAACATAGAGTATCTCAGTCGTGGCAAGCGCCCGCCACTCGCCCTTGCATTGGAATATAAGGCGTTGAACAGCACCGTGCTGAGCCTCGTGCGCAAGCAGCTCGGTCTTGAGAATGCCCACTTCTTCCCCACCGCCGGCGCCTATGTGTCGCCCGAGGTCGAGGAGTTCATCCACTCCATCGGCATCTGGATGATGGTGGGCTACGGACTCACCGAGAGCCTTGCCACCGTGTCTTGCGACCATATGGACAAACCTTACACTATCGGCTCTGTGGGTCGTCCCATCAGCAGCATTGAGGTGAAGATCAGCGACGAGGGCGAAATCCTGCTGAAGGGTCCGACCATCACGCGTGGCTACTACAAGCGCGACGACGTCAACGCAACGGCTTTCGATGCCGACGGCTTCTTCCACACGGGTGATGCTGGCTATCTGCGCGACGGCGAGCTCTTCCTCACCGAGCGCATCAAGGATCTCTATAAGACCTCTAACGGTAAGTATATTGCTCCGCAGATGGTGGAGGCCATGCTGCTTGTCGACAAATACATCGACCAGGTGGCCGTCATCGCCGACCAGCGCAAGTTCGTCTCCGCACTCGTCGTGCCTGAGTTCCGTCTCGTTGAGGAATGGGCTCGCGACCGCGGTCTTGTCTTCGAGAGTCGTGAGGAGCTGTGTCAGAATCAGCAGGTTCACGACATGATCATGGAGCGCATTGACACCCTGCAGCAGCGTCTTGCCGGCTACGAGAAGATTAAGCGTGCCACCCTCATCCCGCATCACTTCTCCATGGAGAGCGGCGAACTCACGAACACGCTCAAGATGAAACGCCCCGTCATCTACAAGAACTACAAGGAACTCATTGATAAGATGTACGAGGAAAACGCTTAGGAAATGATTACTCAAGAACAGCTGAAAGATATTCTCGACCGTACCGAGAAACTGCACCACTACTTGAATATCCCGCAGAAGCAGATAGAGTTCGAGGAGGAGCAGCTGCGCACGCAGGCTCCCGACTTCTGGGACGATGTGAAGCGGGCACAAGAGCAGATGAAGAAGGTGAAGGGCATCGAGAAATGGCTGAATGACTATAAGGCTGTGCGCACAGCTGCCGACGAGCTGCAGCTGGCCTTCGATTTCTATCACGACGAAATGGTCACGGAAGAGGAGGTCGATGCCGACTACCAGCATGCCTTGAAGCTCATCGAAGACCTCGAGCTGAAGAACATGCTGCGCCAGAAGGAAGACCCCATGGACTGTGTGCTGAAGATCAACTCCGGTGCCGGCGGTACCGAGAGCCAGGACTGGGCACAGATGCTCATGCGAATGTATATGCGTTGGGCGGAGGCTCATGGCCATAAGGTCACCATCTCCAACCTGCAGGAAGGCGATGAGGCTGGTATTAAGAGTGTTACCATGGAGATTGAAGGTGGCGAGATGGCCTATGGCTTCCTGAAGTCAGAGAATGGCGTGCATCGTCTGGTACGTGTGTCGCCGTTCAATGCCCAAGGCAAGCGCATGACCTCTTTCGCCTCGGTCTTCGTCACGCCACTTGTCGACGATACCATCGAGGTCTACGTAGACCCTGCCAAGCTCTCGTGGGATACGTTCCGTTCCTCGGGTGCCGGTGGTCAGAACGTTAATAAGGTGGAGTCGGGTGTGCGTCTGCGCTATTGGTATACCGATCCCGACACAGGCGAGGAAGAGGAAATCCTCATTGAGAATACCGAGACGCGCGACCAGCCGAAGAACAAGGAGCGTGCCCTCACGCTGTTGCGCTCGCAACTCTACGATCGCGCCATGAAGAAGCGACTCGAGGCACAAGCCAAAATCGAGGCAGGAAAGAAAAAGATTGAATGGGGTTCGCAGATACGCTCTTACGTCTTCGACGACAAGCGAGTGAAAGACCATCGCACCAACTATGAGACACGCGACGTTGATAGTGTGATGAATGGCAAGATCGATGGGTTCATCAAGGCCTACCTGATGGAATTCCCCGTCACCGACGAATAGGAAACCTCACCCCAGCCCTCTCCAAAGGAGAGGGAGACGCGACCTCAAATGGAACCCTTGAACCAATAGAGACTTAGAAACTTGAAACAAGAAACATAAATAACAACCAACCGCCTGCCACTCCCCACAAACCGGCAGGCCCTCCCCTCCTTCGGAGGGGTCGGGGGAGGTTACAACTATGAGCAAAAAGAACAATGCAAAGCGTCAGGCTTATGCGAAGAAGCAGGAAGAATCAGGCAAGAAGGTCGTCATGTGGATCATCGGTGTCCTGATTGCGTTAGGTGTACTCTATGCCATTTGGACAATCTTTGGAATGTAAACATGAGTGGACTGGAGATTGAACGCAAGTTCCTGGTCAGGAAAGGCGGAGCTTATCGAAGCGCCGCCTTTTCTTGTAAGCATATCCGGCAGGGATACATTCCTGCCGATGGAGTAACGGTACGCATTCGGTTGAGTGAGGAACAAGAGGTTGGAACTGCATTTCTCACCATCAAGGGAAAGTCGCAGGACGGTGGCCTTTCACGCTATGAGTTTGAAAAGGAAATCACCATCGACGAGGCCGAGCACCTGCTGCAGCTCTGCCGGGGTGGACTCATCGACAAGCACCGCTATCTGGTGAAGAGTCCTGATGGCCGCCACACCTTCGAGGTAGACGAGTTCCACGGCGACAACGATGGCCTTGTCATGGCGGAGGTGGAGCTAGGTAGTGCCGACGAACCGTTCACAAAGCCCGACTTCATTGGTCGCGAGGTCACTGGCGACCGCCGCTTCTACAACAAGCACATGTTGCGTTATCCCTTCTGCATGTGGCGCGACACCATTGAGCAGGAGTAGCCAACTATCGTGCCCAAACACACTCCCAGCGAGTTAGCCACGAAGTCCAGCCAGTCGCCGCTGCGGTGGCCGGCAGTTAGGTAAGCTTGTGCCAACTCAACGAGTCCGCCCATGGCGACGGGCCCCAGAAATGCCAGAAGGTACCACCTTTTGGCATTTTTAGTATTCCTTCGATGCCTGCCCTCCCACCAAATGGTAGCGGTCAGCACACCGTACATCACCAGATGTGTCCACTTGTCGATGAGGCTCACATCGTCCAGCGGGGTTTCGGGAATCCAAGGTGTCAGGCATAATATCCATATCAGGATGATCAGCGTTGTCGACAGCGGATACTGTCGAATCAAGGTCGTCAGTTGCTTCATGGCTGCAAAATTACGAATAAGTAAAGAAAATGCAAAAAGAAAATCGAATTTTCTCTTTCATTTCCGAACGAAAGAAACTTCGACGAATGCCAAAGTTCTTTCTCCGTTTCACTACGAAAGCGTCTCCTAACGTTGCTGAGCGATGAAAAATATTGGTTTTACTTACATTTCTTTCTTATTTCTGACAAATTATTTATAATTTTGCAGTCTCAAACCAATTTTCATTAGAAAACTATTATGTCACATACAACGGAAAGAGCGAACTTCGGAAGCAAACTGGGCATCATTCTTGCAACGGCAGGATCGGCTGTCGGACTGGGCAATGTATGGCGATTCCCCTATATGACAGGCCAGAATGGTGGTGCCGCCTTCATCCTTATCTATCTGGGCTGCGTGCTGCTGCTTGGCATTCCCTGCATGCTGAGTGAGTTCATCATCGGCCGTCATGGTGCCGCTAACACCAGTCGTGTCTATGCAAAGGTGGCCGAGTCCTCGGCTGCTGACGGCGAAGCACCTAGTCGCTGGCGCCTGCTCTTCCCGAAGTTCATTGGCTTTCTTGGCATTACCACCGGCTTCCTCATCACCAGCTACTATGCTGTTGTCAGCGGTTGGTGTCTGCAGTACATCTATGCCTCGGCAGCAGGGGAGCTGAAAGGCGATGCCAACTACGTGACCAACTATTTTGCTGAGTTCTCAACGTCGCCGCTGCGTCCTATCTTTTGGACGGTTGCCATCCTCTTCATCACCCATTTCGTTATCTGTCGGGGTGTGCGTGGAGGCATAGAGCGTGCGTCGAAGCTACTCATGCCCACGCTCTTCATCCTGCTGCTTGTCATCGTCGTGGCCTCATGTATGCTGCCAGGAGCATCCGAAGGCATTCGCTTCTTGTTCAAACCCGATTTCTCGCGGGTCGATTCCGGCGTGTTCCTTGGAGCCCTCGGCCAGTCGTTCTATTCGCTTAGCATTGGCATGGGCTGCCTCGCCACCTATGCCAGCTACTACAGCAAGAAGACAAACCTGCTCACCTCGGCAGTGCAGATCTCGTTCGTCGACTCGTTCATCGCTATCCTTGCTGGTCTGATGATCTTCCCCGCCGCCTTCTCCGTGGGTGTGAGTCCCGATAGTGGTGCATCGCTGGTGTTTATCACCCTGCCGAACGTCTTCAACCAGGCGTTCTCTGCCATGCCCATCGTGGGATATGTCGTCGCCCTGTTTTTCTATGCCTTGCTCTCGCTGGCAGCTCTGACGTCGCTCATCTCCCTCCACGAGGTCTCTACGGCTTTCTTCCATGAGGAGTTCCACCTTAAGCGCAACCGTGCAGCCCTTGTCGTCACCGTGTTCTGCAGCATCATCGGAGCCTTCTGCTCGCTGTCGCTCGGTGCTGTGGATGGCATCACCCTCTTCGGACGTCCCCTTTTCGATGTCTTCGACTTCGTCACTGGTCAGATATTCCTGCCCATAGGCGGCTTCCTCACCTGCCTGTTCCTTGGGTGGTTTGTGCCCAAGAAGCTCATTCGCGACGAGTTCACCAACGGTGGCACCATCTGGACTCGCTCCCGTCTTTTCACCATCTTCCTCTTCCTCATCCGCTTCATCTGCCCCGTCGCCATCGCAGCCATCTTCCTCAACCAGCTGGGTGTGTTCACGTTGTAGCTCTGCTTACTCACCCAAGACTCCGAGTTGCTCGCCTGAACACCTATAATTACTAAAAAAGAGTGAAGAAATTAGGTTTTTCGCTATCATACTCGTATCTTTGCAGATGCAAATAAATACACGATGCGAAAAACTGTTCATTATATTATCTTGTTCGCTACGGCTTGCTTGCTGTTTGCCGCCTGCAGCAGAAATCGTTATATCTAGAACGTACATCTACTGTTAAAATCCATCGATAATTTGCAAGTGACATTTTTTTGTGCTATCTTTGTGACAACAATTAATAATTTGAATCAATGAAGAGAAGACTGCTATTGTTGATTACAATTAGCCTGCTGGCAGTGGGTAAGGGGGCGGCTCAGATACTTCCTACAGAGAAAATATTCTTCGCCAGCGACCGTATGAAATACACTACAGGCGATACCATCCGCGTGGCCGGCTGCCTCATCCGCACCGACAACCTCACTATCCCGGCTGACGGCGATGTGACAACGGAACCCTACAGTCGCTACCTTTACCTTGACCTCCTCGATGCCAGCGACAGCACGCTGACACGCCAGCGACTGGTGACCGATGACAATGGTTCCTTCACGACAACTTTCGCTATCGACCCTACGTCAGCCACAGGCATCTATACGTTGCGTGCCTACACGCGGCTCATGTGCAACTACAGCGACTACACCATCCCTGCCTTCCCCATCCGCATCATCTCCGAGAGCCAGAGTCCTACACAGATGCAGGGACATGACGCGGTCGGCGGCAGCCTGACTTGCAACCTCTATGCCGAGGGAGGGAGGTTGGCCACCGATGACGTGCAAAAAGTTGCCGTGTGCCTGAGGACGGCTGACGGTCGGGGATTGGCAACACGTTTCAGTCTGGTCGACGACCGCAGCGACACGTTGCAGTATGGTCAGACCACGCCGTCAGGATGGGCAGTGGTCTCTTTCTACGCTACACCCGAAAGGAGATATTTCATCGCCACTGCCCACGAAGGCCGCACCCAGCTCTTCGTGTTGCCCGAGACCGATGACGGCAGTCCATCCCTGAAGCTGACAAAAGGGAAAGACAAGGCGGGCTACCACGTAAGCGGTCAGCTGCCTAAGGGCAGCAAGCTGTATGCCTACCATCAGACGACGGGGCTTCTGCTGCTGCCACTGAAGAAAGACGGCATCCTCGACCTTGCAGATGTGGGCAGTGGCGTGGTCTCTCTGATGCTCACCGACCGCACCGACAGTCTGTTGAGCGAGAGTCACTGCTGGCACGAGGCATCCCTCACTACGACAGCTGACACTGTGTTCCGCTTGGTGAGATACCTCCCTGTTGACGATAGTCAAGACGCCGTTGAGACGAACTTTATCCCTACCGCCGAGGTCATGCTGAATTACCAGCAGGACCTGGTGTCGCCAGAGCCGTTCCCCGCCTGTTATGCCACGGAGAGCGTTGCCGATCGCGTCACCGACGTGCAGGGATGGCTTCTCTCGGCACGTTTCTCACGTCTCGATGTGGCAAAGGTGATGCGCGAGGGATGGCATACACGCTATCAGCCCGAGACGGCCCCGCTGATTCGTGGCAAGGTGATGGGCGGCGGCAAGCAGTGGCGTCTGAAGGAAGGCACCGTTGTGGCCTACCAGCGCAGCACCGCCGACACATTCTCAACCGACCTGCACCGTGACGGCACGTTCGTGCTACCCGTGGGAACCTATCCTGATGGCGACGACTTTTTCATCGAAGCATTCGACAAGAAAGGCAATGCTGGTGTCTACGACTACGAGTTCTTGGGCGACACCATACCTTCGCTGCGTAACCACAGCCGCTGGCTGACGCAGACGAAGTCGGGCGTTGTCGGTCAGGCGGGCGAGAATCGAAAAGCGTTCAGCTTTACTGGTACCAACATGATTCCCGAGGTGGTTGCCCATGCTAAGGTCAAGACAGACTATGAACAGGAACGCAAGGAATACTACGGCAACAAGTACATCTCTGAGGAGGCGATGGACAAGAGCAACTACCAGACGTTCCAGCAGATGCTGTACCACTTTGCACCCTATATGCGACTGATTCCCGAGGATCCAGAAGACAAGGCTGGGCCACCTGAGTGGCATCTCTTTCCAGCCACTCGCATCTCAACCCTTGGCGGCACTGATGAGATTCGGATCTATGTGGACGGCGTGCTCTTTACCGCTACAGAGGCTTTTGGTCTTGACATGCAGTCGGTAGCTACCGTAGAGTTCATGACACCAGCACAGGCGCTGGCGCGCCATCAGGGATGTATCAATGGCTGTCTGGAGATTACGACAAAGCGCTTCAAACCCACCGTTGTACGCAGCAAGGGCGTTATCTACACGCCGCCTCTTGGCATCGCCAACATTGGGCAGCCGAGTGCTTTCGCCAATCCGGAGACTCCTACGAAGGCTGGCAACTACCTGCTGATTGTCGATGAAATTAGCAGTGGCGGCATCAATACCTATGCCAAGCAGGTCACCGTGGCGCCATAGACTGCAGAACAGAAACAATATGACACGCTCTGTCGCCATTGCCGCCATCTTCCTCAACCAGCTTGGCGTGTTCACGCTGTAGTTGACGTTTCCTGATTTTGGTTGACTGTCAAACGTTTTCTGTCGACACCTCCCTTATTGGTAGTAAATGTTTGTGTATCAGAGGTTTAGACGAATGTTAACCTCCCGTCAGACCTCCCGTGGAATCTCCCGTGTGACCTCCCGTAAATGGGCCAACACCGACATCGTTAGGGAATTAGGGGCGGGGCTCTGACGGGAGGTTGACGGGAGGTGTCGGCGCAACACCTCCCGCCCCGAAACCCTTTGTAGCAAGGTGTTTGCGGGCAAAACGGGAGGTTGGGAGGTTGAATTTGCAGAAAACTGCTTCGGTTATTAGAAAAATGTTTGCTGATGTAGGGACGTGGCGTGCCGCGTAACTGGATTTAGCTTTCCCCACCCAAAACGCGGCACGCCGCGTCCCTACATTTCAATCGTTTAAGGACCAAATTGGGTTAAAATCATTCGCTATGCTGCGTACCATAAAGAGTAATGCTCTGTGACCACGGGAGCTATGCTCTATGGCCTCAGGAGCAATGCTTTGGAGCTCTAAACTCAATGCTTTGGGGTTCCAAACTCAATGCTTTTGGACTCTGAAAGCAATGCTTCTGGGCTCTAAACTCAATGCTTTGAGGGTCTAAAGTCAATGCTTTGGGACTCTGGGAGCAATGCTTTTGCACGCCCGATGGGTCCCCGTAAGTCCCGAAGGGACGACAATAATACAGGCAGGTGGTGAAGTGCGTAGCACGAAACCCCTGCTATGGGCGTTGACAAATATAAGTGCCGAAGGTACGACAGAAATTCTGTCACCCCGTCGGGGTTTTGATACTCTTTGCTATGTATGCAGGGGTTTCGTGCTACGCACTCCACCGCCTGCCTGAGCTCTTGTCAGGCCTTCGGCCTTTCGTTATTTTTTCGATGATATACTAAAAAAGAGGGACAGACATGGTGTCTGCCCCTCGTTGTTGGTGTGAATGTGATTACTCGTACTTTGTTTCTTCGTGCGAGCCGTCGCCGTCGATGATGACGCAACGGTTCTTGTCGTTCTCGTCGAACGGCTGTACGGTGTCGCCCTTGTAGTCGACGCTGATGCGTGAGGCGTCGCAGCCGTAGGCATCAACGAGCTCAGCCTTGCACTTCTCGGCACGCTGCTTCGAGTAGCCGATGTTCAACTTGGCATTGCCGGTGCCCTTGTCTGCATAGCCAACAACGGAAACCTTTGCGTTCGGGTTGCGCTTCATGAAATCGGCAACCTTCTGCATCTGGCGCTTGCCGACCTCGGGATCGCTCTTGCAGATGACGTAGAAGATCTCCTCGTGCAGCTGTTCCTTCACGGTGACAACCTTCGGCTCGGGCTTCTTCTCCACCACGACGGGCTTGGGCTCGGGTTTGGGCTCCGGCTCTACGACGGGCACGGGCTCGGGCACTACCACGGGTTCAGCCTTCTTCTCGCAATGCTTATACTTATAGCCGAAGCGGAAGCTCAGACCAAGCATAGCGGTGAACATCCAGTCGTCGGCGTTGTTCATCTTTGAGTTGAAGCGGTCGGAGAGGCTGTTGGCATCAACCTCGAGCGACAGGCCGATGGGCTTCGTGACGTCGGTCTCGAGACGCAGACCGGCACGGATGTTGTGCGACATGCGGTTCTTGTCCCATGCCAGCTCTGTGTTCAAGGTTTTAGCGAGTTCCATAGCCTTGAATTCATCGTTGTCCCATGCGTAGTTCAGTCCGAATCCACCTACGAGGATGACGTTCAGTGCATGCTTTGGCGACTTCGAGAAGAGATTGGTGAGGTTGACGAGCAGGTCGGCATCGGTGGTGACATAGTTCCACTTGTAGTACTGGTCGAGCTGATCGAAACCGCTCTTGGCCTGCCAGGCGTTGGCATGCAGGCGGAGTCCCACTGCCGGGAAGAAGTAGTGACCGAACGACAGTCCTACGGTCGGGGTGAGCAACTTGTCGATGGGGGCATCGGTGGAAGTGAACTGCAGGCCACCCTGTGCCTCAACAAACGACCACGATTTCAGCTTGCCCTTGCACTCTTGGGCATTGGCTGTGGCGAATGACAACATTGCCACAACAACGATTGTCAGTAGTTTTTTCATACGTTTCAATTGGTTTTTATTGTTTAGAGTATATTTCCGATGCAAATTTAACATTTCTCATTTAAATTTACAAATATTTTCGAGTTTTTTATCAATAAATATCAGCATCTTTGTTTCAAAAGTTTACTTTGTGCTCGATTTTTCATCGCCAAGCATGAAAAACTCAAATAAATTTGGTTTTGCGCTCGATTTTTCTTATCTTTGCAAGAAATTATCAGAAGATATGCCACAGATAGAGATTAAAAAGGTTACTACGAAGAAAGACCTGAAGACATTCATTGAGTTTCATTATGATCTTTACAAGGGAAATGCCTATGATGCACCGACCCTTTATAGTGATGATTTGAACACGCTGAGCAAGGACCGAAACGCTGCTTTTGAGTTCTGCGAGGCAGAGTATTATCTGGCTTACAAGGATGGAAAGCTGGCGGGTCGCGTGGCGGCCATCATCAACCACCGTGCCAACGAGAAATGGGAGCGGAAGAGCGTGCGCTTCGGTTGGATAGACTTCATCGACGATATCGAGGTGAGCGGTGCTCTGCTGAAAGCCGTTGAGGACTTTGGCCGTGAGAAAGGCATGACGGAGGTGATTGGTCCGTTGGGCTTCACCGACTTCGACCCAGAAGGTATGCTCACGTATGGCTTCGACCAGCTGGGCACGATGGCCACCATCTACAACTACCCCTACTACCCCGAGCACATGGAGCGCCTGGGTGGCTGGGAGAAAGACAACGACTACGTGGAGTTCAAGATATATGTGCCCGAGCAAGTGCCTGAGAAGATGGTGAAGATCTCGGAGATGATTATGAAGCGCTACAATCTTCGTGTGCGCACGCTGACGAAGAAGGAAATCTTCGAAGGCGGCATGGGTAAGAAGATCTTCGGTCTGATCAACGACACATTCAAGGACTTGTATGGCTTCTCGCGCCTCTCCGACCGGCAGATCGAACAGTATGTCGACATGTATCTGCCGCTGGCCGACCTGAACCTCATCCCTGTGGCTGAGGACTGGTCGACGGATGAGCACAAACTCGTGGGTGTGGGCATCACGATTCCTTCGCTGTCGAAGGCGTTGCAGAAGTGCTGGCGCGGCAGGCTGTGGCCTTTCGGCTGGTGGCATCTGCTGCGTGCGCTGAAGTTCCACAAGACCAATATCGTAGACCTCGAGATGATCGGCGTGCTGCCTGAATACCGTTCGAAGGGCGTGAACGCCCTGATGTTCTACCATCTCATTCCCTGGTACAACAAGTATGGAATAGAGTGGGGCGAGAGCCAGGTGGAAATGGAGTCGAACGAGCATGTGCAGAGCCAGTGGAGCTATTTCAACACCGAGAACCACAAGCGCCGCCGCTGCTATAAAAAAGCATTGTAAAAAGTGAAGTAATCAAATGGCAGAAGAAAACAAAACCATTATCGATAACCCTACAGACGTAAAATATGGAGATGACGAGATTCGCCATCTCTCTGACGTAGACCATATTCGCACTCGCCCCGGTATGTACATCGGTCGCCTTGACGACGGTTCGCATGCCGAGGACGGCATCTATGTGCTGCTGAAGGAAACCATCGACAACTCCATCGACGAGTTCCGCATGAATGCCGGCAAGCGCATCGAAATCGACATCGACGACCACCTGCGCGTCTCTGTGCGCGACTACGGTCGCGGCATTCCGCAAGGCAAACTTGTGGAGGCCGTGAGCCAGCTGAACACGGGTGGCAAGTACGACTCGAAGGCGTTCAAGAAGTCGGTGGGCATGAATGGTGTGGGCATCAAGGCGGTGAACTTCCTGAGCTCTCGCTTCGAGGTTCGCTCCTATCGTGACGGACAGGTCAGAACGGCTATTTTCGAACGGGGCATTCTGAAGAGTGACAAGACGCAGCCCACGCAGGACGAGACGGGCACCTACATCTTCTTCGAACCCGACAACACGCTGTTTAAGAACTACTCTTTCCACGACGATATCGTGGAGAATATGCTCCGCAACTACACCTATCTGAATTCCGGCCTGACCATCATGTACAACGGTCGGCGCATCCTTTCGCGCAATGGTCTGGAGGATTTGCTGAAGGATCGCATGACCAACGACCCGCTCTATCCCGTTATCCACCTGCAAGGCGAGGACATCGAGATTGCTCTGACGCATGCCAACCAGTATGGTGAGGAATACTATTCGTTCGTCAACGGCCAGCACACCATCCAGGGCGGCACCCACCAGAGTGCATTCAAGGAGCACATTGCCCGCACCATCAAGGAGTTCTTCGGCAAATACGAGTATGGCGACATCCGAAATGGTATCGTCGCTGCCATCGCCATCAACGTGGAGGAGCCGATGTTCGAGAGCCAGACGAAGATTAAGCTGGGCTCTACGCAGATGGCACCGGGTGGGGAGACCATCAACAAATACGTGGGCGACTTCATCAAGACGCAGGTCGACAACTACTTGCACATACATAGCGAAGTGGCGGAGGCCATTGAGAACAAGGTGAAGGAGAGCGAGCGCGAGCGCAAGGCAATGGCAGGCGTGACGAAGCTGGCACGCGAGCGTGCGAAGAAGGCAAACCTGCACAACCGTAAGCTGCGCGACTGCCGCATCCACTATAGCGACGTGAAGGACTCACGAAAGGAAGAGTCGTCGATTTTCATTACCGAGGGCGACTCCGCCAGCGGATCGATTACGAAGAGTCGCGACGTGAACACGCAGGCTGTGTTCTCATTAAGAGGAAAACCGCTGAACACCTATGGCCTGACGAAGAAAGTGGTCTATGAGAACGAGGAGTTCAACCTCCTGCAGGCAGCTCTCGACATCGAGGACGGTCTCGACTCGCTGCGCTATAACAAGGTCATCGTGGCCACCGATGCCGATGTCGACGGCATGCACATCCGGTTGCTCATCATCACATTCTTCCTGCAGTTCTTCCCGGAACTCATCAAGAAAGGACATGTCTACGTCTTGCAGACGCCGCTGTTCCGCGTGCGCAACCGTCGCACGAAGATCAAGAACAAGGAGGTGCTCGAAGCCGAAGACCAGAAGTTGGCCGAGCAGCAGGAGAAGAACCCGAACCTGAAGAAGTCGGACTTCGTTGTACGCTACTGCTACAGCGAGGAAGAACGCGTGACGGCCATCCAGGAACTGGGTCCCGATCCCGAGATCACCCGCTTCAAAGGACTCGGCGAGATCTCACCCGACGAGTTCTCCGGCTTCATCGGACCCGACATACGCCTCGAGCAGGTGACACTCCACAAGACCGACCAGGTACAGAAGTTACTGGAGTACTACATGGGCAAGAACACCCCCGAGCGCCAAAACTTCATCATCGACAACCTCGTCATTGAAGAGGACCTGCCGGAAGAACAGATGTAACAGATGTCTTGAGACATACTGGACAGACGAACGAGTGTTTTTGAGACATACTGGACAGACGAACATAGGATTTAAGACATAAAGGACAGACGGACATAAGGTTTCAGATAAAAGGATAATCTGGACTTTGATAAAAGCAACGTAAGATGATAGATATAGAAGAACTGATTACAAACGTGATGGATTATGCCATGAACGTGAGGAAGCAGTTGGTACCAGGATATGAAGAGAAGGTGTATAGGAACGCACTACTGATAGAAATCAGGAAGCATGGAATCGAGTGTGAAGCGGAAGTGCCGTTCAGCGTTCTTTATGATGGCATTAGCGTCGGTGACTACAAAGCTGATATCATCGTCGAGAAGCGACTGGTTCTGGAATTAAAAGCGGTGGAGATACTGCAGAAGATTCATGAGGTGCAACTCGTCAACTACCTGACGGCAACAGGAATCGACGATGGCCTCCTCATCAACTTCGGCTCTCAAAAGATAGAATTCAAACGTAAGTTCCGAATTTACCGCCCCAAATATTAACCCCATATAATTATAACGTATCTGCCTCGTCTCTTTTGTATGTCAAAAACTTCTGTTCGTATGTCCCGTATATCTAAAAAGAATCGTCTGTCCCATGTGTTTAAGAAATATATGTTCGTTTGTCCCGTATGTCAAAAAATAATAGTTCGTATGTCCCGTATATCTTAAAAAATCGTCTGTCCCATGTGTTTAAGAAATATATGTTCGTTTGTCCCGTATGTCAAAAAATAATAGTTCGTATGTCTTGTATGTCTAAAAAATCTTCAGTCCCGTATGTCTCTAAAAACGGTTCTGTATGTCAAATAAATAATAAATAGTAGAATAATGAAAAAGTCTATATTTGTCTTCTTTTTGTTGTGCTGTTGCATGAACGTCTGTTCGCAGTTCCACCTCAACTTCGGCAACGACTCGCCGATTAGGAAGCTGCAGGTGGCGGAGATGGCGATAACGAATCTGTATGTTGATTCTGTTGATGAAAACAAGCTTGTCGAGGATGCCATTCGTGGCATGATTGAGAAGCTCGACCCCCATTCTGCCTATAGCACCGCCAAGGAGACCAAGGCGATGAATGAGCCCCTGCAGGGTTCGTTTGAGGGTATCGGCGTGCAGTTCAATATGGTTGAGGATACGCTGCTTGTCATCCAGCCCACGCTGAACGGTCCGTCCGAGAAGGTAGGAATCTTGGCGGGTGATCGCATCATTAGCGTCAACGATACCGCCATCGCCGGTGTGAAGATGTCGAAGGAAGACATCATGAAGCGCCTGCGTGGCAAGAAGGGTTCGAAGGTAAGGCTTGGCGTGGTGCGCCGCGGTATCGGCGACGTGTTGTCGTTTACGGTGACACGCGACAAGATTCCCGTTCACACCCTCGACGCGGCCTATATGATCAAGCCCGGTGTGGGCTACATCCGCATCGGTTCGTTTGGTGCCACCACCTACGAAGAGTTCATGGAGGCCTTGCAGAAGCTGAGGAATCAAGGAGCGCTCGAGTCTCTCGTCCTCGACTTGCAGGACAATGGCGGTGGCTACTTGCAGGCAGCAGCACAGATTGCCAACGAGTTCCTGCAGAAAGATGATATCATCGTCTACACCGAAGGCCGTTCCGTGCCGCGCCAGGACTTCCGTGCTACGGGCGACGGTCATCTTCGTACCGGCTGTCGCATCGTCGTACTCGTCAATGAATATTCCGCATCGGCTGCCGAGATTGTCACCGGCGCGCTGCAGGATCAGGACCGCGGACAGGTCGTTGGCCGCCGCACGTTTGGCAAAGGCCTTGTGCAGCGACCCATCGAGTTCCCCGACGGTTCGATGATTCGCCTCACCGTTGCCCACTATTTCACCCCTTCGGGCCGCTGCATTCAGAAGCCTTACGTGAAGGGTGAGAAGCGCGACTACGAGGAAGACATCGAGAAGCGATTCAAACATGGCGAACTCTATTCCCAGGACAGCATTCACTTCTCCGACTCGCTGCGTTACGAGACATTGCGACTTCATCGCACCGTCTATGGCGGCGGTGGCATCATGCCCGATTTCTTCGTACCTCTCGACACGACGCAGTATACACTCTTCCACCGTCAGCTCGCTGCGAAGGGCGTCATCATCAACACCAGCTTGAAGTACATCGACAAGAACCGTCGACAGCTCAGCAAGCAATATGCTTCGTTTGAGGATTTCCGTGCGGGCTTCAACGTGCCGCAAGAGATGGTCGACGAAGTAGTCGCTGAGGCCGAGAAGCAGAAAGTGAAACCCAAGAACGATGAAGAGTTGCAGCAGACGCTTCCCATGTTGCGCACGCAGCTGAAAGCACTCATCGCCCGCGACCTGTGGGATATGAATGAGTATTTCGCCATCATCAACGAGCAAAACCACATCGTGCAGCGAGCCCTGCAGATTCTTGATCAGCAGTAGCCGCTTTGCGAGGAACCTCAACCCCTCCGCTCGACCCATAGGGGTGCTTACGTATCACTGAGGAGAGATAACCCTTCTCAACCCTTCTCAACCTCTCTCTCAACCCTTCTCAACTTCTAAACGTCTCAACCCCTCAACCTCTCAACCCCTCCCATGACGTTCCGAGAAATCTTCTACATCAACAAGAGCGATCGCATAGCATTCATCGGAGTGCTGGCGATGCTATTGTTGTATCTCGGCTTCGTCTTCTTCTTCGGGGGCGATGACAATTTGTCGGCATCATCTTCACAACTCATGAGCGAAGAGAGGACCACCGGCGACCAAGACCCACATGCCTCTCGGCAGGCGAAGGACCAGTCCTACTATGCCGTTCCTGTGCAGGAGGCCGAGCGCTTCACCTTCGACCCCAACACCGCCGATAGCACCCAGCTGCTTCGGTTGGGCCTGCAGCCCTGGCAGGTGCGCAGCATCTACCGCTACAGGAGCAAGGGAGGGGTGTTCCGCGAGCCCAGCGACTTCGCCCGCCTCTATGGACTCACGCAGAAGCAATACCGTGAGCTGCTGCCCTACATCCGCATCTCTGCCGACTATCGGCCTGCAGCCGAACTGGTAGGGCCTCGAGGCAAGAGTGGCTTCTATGCTTCGTCGGCAGGACGGAATGAGGCGTCGACCATCGATGGCCACGCAGTAGTAGCAGATAAGAACGAAACGACGGCATCGTCTCGCATCGGCTACCCTGTGAAGCTAAAGGCAGGCGAACATGTCGACTTGAACCTTGCCGACACTACCGCCTTGAAGCAAGTGCCTGGAATCGGCAGCTATTACGCCCGCCGCATCGCCTCCTATGGCAAACAGCTGGGCGGCTATGTCTCTGCCGAACAGTTGCTCGAGATAGAGGGCTTTCCCGAAGATGCGCTGCCTTATTTCCAGGTGGCTACGGGCAACATTCACAAGCTGAATATCAACACGCTCTCGCTGTCGAAGCTCCGTCAGCACCCGTATCTCAACTTCTATCAGGCTCGTGCCATTTGCGACTATCGGCGACTGAAAGGCCCTCTTCACAGCCTCGACGACCTGAAGATGCTACCCGAGTTCCCCGCTGACGTGATAGCCCGACTGCGCCCTTATGTCAGCTTCGAATAGAACGGTCAACTCATCGTGATTATCTGAGACAATTCAATAAACTGGACACTCCACCATATGGCAAAGAAAGTACTCCCGCTGTTGGCGCTCGCCGCCGCGAACACCCTGCCCGACGTGGCTGCACAACCGGCGTCGCAAAAGGGACGCGCCGGCTCGCAGAGACCCAACATCATCTACATCATGAGCGACGACCACGCCTACCAGGCCGTATCAGCCTATGGTCACCCCATCGGCCGCCTCGCTCCCACGCCCAACATCGACCGCATTGCCCGCGAGGGCGTGCGCTTCGACCAGGCGTTTGTCGAAAACTCGCTGTCGTCGCCCAGCCGTGCCTGCCTCATCACGGGTCTCTACAGCCATCAGAACGGACAGCAGATGCTGCTCGAAGGCATCGACTCCACGCGCACCTTCTTCTCTGAACTGCTCCAGCAGGCAGGCTACCAGACCTGCATGATTGGCAAGTGGCACCTCATGTGCGAGCCGAAGGGCTTCGATAGTTATCATGTGCTCTACGACCAAGGCTCCTATTGGAATCCGGAGTTCAAGAGTCCGACCTCTGACGGGAAGTATATCCGTGAGGAAGGCTATGCCACCGATCTCATCACCGACCACGCCATTGACTTCCTCGACCATCGCGACGCATCGAAGCCGTTCTGTCTGCTCGTTCACCATAAGGCACCTCATCGCAGCTGGTTTCCTGATGTGAAGTATCTGGGCATGTACGACAACACCGAGTTCCCCCTGCCCGAGACCATGTGGGACGACTACTCCACGCGTGGCTCGGCCGCCCACACGCAGAAGATGTCGATTGACAAGGACATGGAACTGGCCCTCGACTTGAAGGTTGATTCGGTGGGACGCCCTGTCGACCGCTTCCGCCGGACCATTGCTGAATACGGCCGCCTGAATGCCGATGAGCGAAAGGCCTACGAGCAATACTTCGGCGACCGCTACAACCGCTTCCAGCGCGACAGCCTCACCGGCCGGGCGCTGGTGGAGTGGAAGTACCAGACATACCTGCGCGACTACCTTTCCGTCATTCATAGCATCGACGAGAACGTAGGTCGCCTGCTGCGCTACCTCGACGAACACGGCCTGGCCGAGAACACCATCGTCGTCTATGCCTCCGACCAAGGTTTTTACTTGGGCGAGCACGGCTGGTTCGACAAGCGGTTCATGTATGAGGAGAGTCTGCGAACGCCACTCGTCATGCGCTATCCACGCGACATTCCCGCAGGAACCGTCAGCACGGCGATGGTGCAGAACATCGACTACGCGCCCACCTTTCTCGACTATGCCGGTGTGAAGCAGCCGAAGCAGATGACGGGCCACTCGCTGCGCGCGTTGTTCAAGGGAAAGAAGCGCCTGCGCAAGTCGCTCTACTACCACTACTACGACTATCCCGCCTGGCACCTGGCACGCAAGCATGACGGCGTTCGCACCGACCGCTATAAGCTTATCCACTTCTATGGTCATGGCGGCGAACGTGCCCTGCAGGAGAACAAGTACCAACAGCAGGCCGGCACGCGCGAGAACAACAGCTATAAGGGGATGGCACAATCGGGGTACATCACCAACGACCCCGACATCGACTACTACGAGCTCTACGACCTGCAGGCCGATCCCCACGAGCTCAACAATATCTACGGGCAGCCCGGCACCGAGCGCATCACCCGCAAGCTCATGCGCGAGCTGCTCCGATATCGCAAGCAACTACAAGTGAAAGAATAAAATAGGAAACAATATGAAGAAAACAGCATTGATCATGATGACATGTCTCTGCATGGGACATGCGTTGAAGACCAGCGGACAAGAGATATCAAAGGCACCATTTCAGCCGAGGCCGCGCGTGGCTGTCGTGCTCAGCGGCGGTGGTGCGAAAGGCATGGCTCACATTGGTGCGCTGAAGGTCATCGAACGGGCTGGCATACCCATCGACATCGTGACGGGTACCAGTATGGGTAGCATCATCGGCGGACTCTATGCCTGCGGCAACACCACCGCCAGCCTCGATTCCATGGTTCGTGTACAGGACTGGGCGTATGTGCTCTCCGACAAGGACGACCTGAGTCATCAGAGTCTTCTGGAACGTGAGAAGAAGAACACTTACGTCATCTCCACGAGCTTGAACCTGGGGAAGAAATCGCTGGATTCGGAAGGTGGTGTGATCATCGGAAAGAACATCCGCACGTTGTTCAACGCGCTGACGGCACCCTACAACGACTCCATCGACTTCAACAAACTGCCCATTCCTTTCGCTTGTGTGGCAACAAACATCGTCGACAACACGGAGTACGTCTTCCATAGCGGTGTGCTCAGCACGGCCATGCGAGCCAGTATGTCGATTCCCGGTGCCTTCTCACCCGTGCGCATGGGCGATAAATTACTCGTCGACGGTGGCTTGCGTAACAACTTCCCTGCCGATATCGCCAAACAGATGGGGGCCGACTTCATCATCGGTGTGACGGTGCAGGCCAAGCCCAAGACGGCCGACGACATCGCTTCAACGGCAGCGGTGCTCTCGCAGATTGTCGATGTGAACTGTAAGAACAAGTACGACGATAACCTCGCCATCACCGATATTCCCATCCGTGTGAACACCACCGGTTATGGCTCGGCATCCTTCAACCATGCAGCTATCGACACACTCATCCGCAGAGGTGAGGAGGCGGCCATGGAGCATTGGGACGAGCTGGTGGCGTTGTCTAACAAACTGAAAGAGGCAACAGCCATCATGCCCATGCCTCGCATCCACATTCATCGGCAACCACTCGTGCCGCCCACGTCGTTTAAGATCGGACAGCTGCGATTTGAAAACATGAATACTGGCGATGAGTTGTTCATCCGTACGAAGTTCCACCTGAAGGAAGGCGATAGCATCGACACCTACCGCACCGACCTCATCACCACTGCCATGCGACTCGACCTCTTCTATAAGACTGCCGACTGTCGCATCGAGAACAATGCCATCCCGCTGCCCGATGGCACCTCGGCAGCAAGAATCAGCTTCGTGGGAGGCGAGAAGAAAACCAATCAGGTGAGTGTCGGCTTACGCTTCGATAACGAAGAGATGGTGGCGCTGCAGGCCAATGCCGCGCTGCCGTTCCGTGCAAAGATGCCGATGGAGCTCGACTTCACACTCCGACTCGGCAAGCGCATCATGGCAAAAGCCGACTGGAGCTTCCACCCCGCCAGCTTCCTGCGTCCCACGGTGTCCTACGCCTTCCGTCACAACGATGTGAACATCTATGAGTATGGTTCGAAGAGCTATAACGTCACTTATAACCATCATTCCTTCAAGGCGGCTCCTCTTAATTTCATGGTGCGAAACTTCGATGTGAGCATTGGTGCCGAGTGGAACTACTACACTTATAGCAACCTGCTTGTCAACGACCTGCCGGAGCACCAGATCAGTATACCCAAAAACAAGCACTTCTTCAACTATTACGCTACGGTCAACTACAATGGCGAGAACGAGTGGTACTTCCCCACGCGAGGAGCGAAGTTCATGGCACGTTTCACCTATTACACCGACAACTTCTACTCCCTGAACGACCATACGGGCATCAGCGAGCTCTATGGCATGTGGCGCATGTCGTTTGCCGCCAACAAATACCTTTCATTCCAGCCCATGCTCTATGGACGCATGCTCTTCGGAAAGAACCCGCCGCTCATCATCAGCAATATGATTGGTGGCGAGTGGTTCGGCCACTACTTTGAGCAACAGGTGCCCTTCGCAGGTATCGGACACGTCGAGATGGCATGGGATAAGCTCCTGGCTGCACAACTGCAAGGACAGGTGAACCTCACGCAGAACAACATCGTGCTCTTGCGCGTTGCCGCAGGTCAGAATGCCGATGCACTGAGCGACTTGCTCGACTACCGCACAATGCTCGGCTTCTCTGCCGGCTATTACTACAACACGATGTTCGGTCCGCTGGGTGCAACGCTGAGCTATTGCAACATTACCAAGAAGGCCAACTTCTTCATCAACCTCGGCTTCGTGTTCTAAGCTTTGTTGTTGGGAGCAGACAAGTAACTCCTGCGATTATACAAAACAAAAAGCCCCACCCTGGCTCCTCTAGCCAAGGTGGGGCTTTCTTTTGTGCCTCTTACTTTATGAATTGCAGGATTTCATCCTCGGTAACGAGGTTGAAATCGCCGGCAACGGAGTTCTTCAGCTGCGAGGCTGCCACCGAGAAGTCGAGGCAGCGCTGGGGCTCGCCCTTCCATTTCTCGGCCGCGTGGATATAGGCGGCTACGAAGGCATCGCCCACGCCCACAGGATCTACGATGGGGTAGATGTCGTAGATGCGTGCCTGATAGATTTCGCCCTCATACCACAGCAGCGCCGTCAGCGTGTGGTGGGTCGACGTGATCTGGTTGCGCAGACCGAGCATCATCTCCTTACAGTTTGGGAACTGGCGGTGCATCTCGTCGAAATAGCGACGATAGGCATCCATGTCGAGTTCCGTATCGGCCATCATGTGGTCCATCGGCACCTGCTTCACACCTGTGGCCACCTCCCACTCATCCTGATCGCCAAAGATGTAGTCGCTATACTGCATCAGCGCGTTCAGCGTCTTGTGGGCATCGGCTCCTTCGTAGCGCCAGAGGTTCTTGCGGAAGTTGATGTCGCACGTGATGCGCAGTCCCATGTCCTTTGCCGTGCGCACGGCCTCGAACGTGGCATCGGTTGCCGACTGCGACACGGCGCAGGTGATGCCCGAGCAATGGAAGATGTCGGTACGGCTGAAGATGTCGCGCCAGGGGAACATGCCCGGAGCACACGAGTAGAACGACGAGCCGCGACGGTCGTAGACCACCTGCGAGCGACGCAGGCCGGCAGCAGCCTCGAAATAGTAGGTGCCAAGACGGTCGCCACCGCGCACCACATCGCGTGTGTCGATGCCGTAGTAGCGCAGCTCGTTCAGACATGCCTGTCCCACCTCGTTTTGTGGTACACGCGACACATAGCCAACCTTGTTGCCCAGCATCGCAAGCGACACCGCCACGTTGGCTTCCGAGCCTCCAAACTTGCCCGTCCAGTCACTACCTTGTTTCAACCGCTGTGCACCGCCTTTCGACCAGCGCAGCAATATCTCTCCGAATGTAACGATCTTTTTCATTTCTGTTTGTAGTTTATCAGTGCAAAGATAGTGCAAAATTTCGATTAAGCGAAGAGAATTGAAATGAATTTTCATTCTTGAGCGTGAGAAATTTATCTAAATCGATGACAATATAAAACAAAAAAGCATTTTTTTTGTTCTTATTGCCGAACCTATCAACACAAATAGGGCATTGATACAACACGATTGATGTGCTATACCAATGCCAAACCAAGTTTATGATTGTTTTGTCAGAAATAGAAGCGCAGACCCAGCATCAAGTCGGTGCTGACGATTCCGTTGATGGGCTTGTCTTCGACTTTGGAATTGCTGTCGAAGAAGATGTGATAGATGGTATTGGCCTCCAGGCCTAGTCCCACGTGCTTGCTCAGTCGGCTTTCGATGCCAGCCTTCAGCAGAACACCCAAGCCGAATTTGGAATCATCAGCATAATAGTAGAAGCTTGAGAAGTCGCTTTTGTCATGAAGGTAGCTGGCACCGCCGCCGAGAGCCAGTTCCCAGCGCCAATGACTCGACGAGGGCATGTTGCACCACACACGGTTCAAACCGAAGTGATAGAGGTTGAAGCGGAGGTAGCCGTCCCGATACCGGCTTCCCTTAAAGATGAAGCCTACACCACGACCTCTGCCTCTGCCTTTGTCGAATATATCTTCAAACTCCAACATGTACTCCAATCCTGGGAGATGTTCATGGGCGTCGTCGCCCACTTGCAGATCAGAAGTGATTAGGCTGACACCGCCGCTGAACTTTAGCACATGCAGTTCGCCTGTGCGTTTTTTGCATCTTCTCGCGTAGCTATCTGGTCAGGTCGTTTTCCAAATACCTGCTCTAGATATCGCTCTAACCGCTCGTTGCGTGTGGTATCAGTGCGAAGTGTGTCGGCGATTACGATGTCTTGCGCTCGAGACGGCATGCACCATAGGAGGATGACGATGCCCAAAAGGAATAATCTACATTGTTTCATGAGATTGTCGTTACGTCTGTTCTGTCTGTTCTTGTTTTTTAGAAATAGAAGCGCATGCCTGCGGTTAGGCTCATGCTGTCGAAGCCGTATCGCTCGTTTTTCTCAAGGTGGAAGTCCTTAGGTGCCGAGAAGGTGCGACGCATCATGTTCCAGTCGACACCGAGAGCGAAATGGTTGCCGAGTACGTACTCCACACCCAGCCGCGTCAGTGCGCCGAAGCCACCGCCACTGCCGCCACCCGTCTCGCTGTAGGTGGTATAGCCCATGCCGATACCTACGTCCCAGCGCCAGTTCTTCGTCGTCACATGGCTGATGACGAAGTCGGGGCCGACGTAGAAGAAGGTCTGGTCGCTCATGCCGCCGTAGGTGGTGCGGTTGAAGGCCGTCGTGAAGCCGAAGCCGAAGTTGCGGTAGCCGATGTGCTCGTAGTTCAGCATGACATCGAGTCCCATCTTCTTGTGTACCTTGCCATAAGGCGAATACACCTTCGATGTAATGCGCGAGGGGCCTACACTCAACTTTATGACGTTTTTCGGGTTGGGTCGTCGTTCCGTGTAGACGACCTGTGCGCCGAAGGTATCGTCGGAAGCGAGGAACGACAATGTGTCGGTCATCGTCGAATACATCTCTTCGGGAGTCATGTAGAGCATGTTGCCGAATATCTGGTGGCAGGTGCTCTTGTAGGACGGCAACCGGTGCTCTGCTATCTGCAGGGCGTTGCCGCCATGCTTCGCCGTCGTTTCCTTGCCCAGTTGCACCACGTAGTCGTAGTTGCACTTCGTGGTGGTGCCGCGATCCTTCACTGCGACATCGCCCACGACGACTGCTGTTGACGGCACTCGCTCGCCTGGCAGGAAGATATGTACGGAGTCAACGGGCAGCGGTGCGCGCTCGTTGTAGATGTGGGTTACTATTCTTGGTGTGCAACTTGTCAGCATAAAACCCGTCAGGCACATCAGACCCATGAAATGTTTCGTTGTTTTCTTCATAGTTTTCATTCTATTTCTCACCTTATTATATATAATTGAACTCTTCAGTTGGTTATTTATTGCTTTTCGACTCCCTTTCTTTTCTTGGGATGCTTGCCACGCCAATAGTTGATATGAAGACGCCGCAAGTCGCGGTCGGGCTGTCCGTCGGCATAAGAATCATGCAGCGCACAGAGCCGGTTACCATGTCGGTCGTAGCCACGTCTTACCTTTAGCATGTGCAGCGATTCGAAGTCGGTATGATAGGCAGACATTGTTGCTACGCGATAGATGATGTCGAGTGTAGGTTCACCATCGGCGAAGTCTATAGTGTAGGAACCAGAACGCAGTTCATCGAGTACTTCTTCATTGAAATAGAACACATCGAGGATGTCGCCCACCTGCAGACCGGTAATCGTCAGTGGCTGAGAACGAGGCACCCATATCTTTTTCAGTAGGATGGCTTCCATAACATCGTCGACATTCACCTCGCATATGCTGCCGTCAGGCTTGACAATGCGGACTCCTACTACCGACCGACCAGCGTCCCAGAGATGCATGCATGGCTGATAACCTGCCAGCGTCGACCACCGACTGACACTTTCCTGATTGTTGAGCAACACCCTGACGCGGCATAATTCGGAACTATGAGGACTGTTTTTATAAGCTATGGCTGAGCCAACGGCACCAATGAGTCCCAACATACTGGCAAAGGGCCAGCTATTGTTTTGGTTCAGAATGTTGAATTCCGCATACTTCGCTAATATCACAGACCCACTGTCGGCGAACGCCTCGGGGGCGGTAGTGAGCTGAAAAGAAGGCAGGGACATCGACCAGACACGCTTGCGAACGGCGTTGGCATAGCGCTTGTAGTTGTTTTGATATACTGGCAGCTCATCTTGTTGTTGTGCTACATCAACGGTTTGCAGGTGCTCTGTTGCTGTCTGTAGGCGCAGGGTGCCCACGTTCGTCATCTTCATCTGCCTCCACCATGTAGCAAAGCCGACGTGGCTGATGCGCACGCGTGCCTGCTGCTGCGTGCAAGGTATTGTGAAATGCCCGTCCTGATTGCTCACCCCGCTGGCAATGCGTGTAGAATCAGTTATACTGTAGAGCGCAATGTTGGCATAGGTGACCGGTTGTCCTTTGTCATCGACGAGGCGGCCAATGAACTTGTAGGGCAAACGCTGCGTGCATTCCACGAAGATGTGCCCCTCGCTGATCTCGATGCGCATGGGGTAATAGCCGATGAGGGCATGCACAGCCTCAGGCACGCTCTTGTCGCTCACAATGCAGCTGACCCGGTAGTCTTCCAAGTCGTCGTAGATGAAGCTTACTTGCCACTCTTCGCTCATGCGGTCTATGGTCATCAAGGCGTCTGCCAGCGATACGTTTCGGAAGGTATGGCTGATGTGCTGTGACCGAGCCAGCGTGGGCAATAGCAACATTATTGTCAGTAGGAGGTGGGTTTTCTTCATAGGGAGGATGCTCTTTGTTTCAATTAGCAAGGATGTTATTCCACAACGAGCGTGCCATCGGCAGCCTGCACGATGCTGAAGCGCTCAAACCGGTTCAGCATGTCAACTGTTTCCGACAATGCATCCTGCTGGTTCCATTGGAAATAGAGTCGCAACTTGGCGGCCTCGGCATTGCGGATGCTGACACCGACATGATGATAGTCGGCAATCTGCTTCACGATGTTGGCAAGGGCAGTATTCTCGAAAGTGACAGTGACTGGCGGCTGCTGGCTCTTCTCCTCCACTTGCGTAACGGTCTGCACAGACTTTTCTTCGGCAGGGCTGACCGATGACTTGTGGAAAGCAAACCTCACGCCGACGGCCACAGCTGCTGCCACCATGAGCAACAATGCTATGCTCACCACAAAGCGAGCCGTGATTTTGCGTCGGGCCAGCAGTACATGCTTGTAGACAGCCGGGATGCTGATACCCAGCTCGTGTGAAATTTCGCGGTAGCTCTTATTCTCCTCAAATCGCATGACAAACACTTGGCTCGTGCGCGGCGGCAACTCTCGCTCGGCAAAGCGTAGCATGTCGACAGCTTCGTGTCCCTCCACGCCGACTTCTTCATCGGTGCCTTCATGCTCACGGCTCAACCTTACTATCGCCTTCTGCTCTACTTTTCGATGTGCTACAATGTCGCGACAGCGGTTGCGCACCGCCGTGAGCAGATAGCCCTGCCATTTGTCTGCCTCTACCAGTGGCTTCTGCTCGGCAATGCGCGCGAATACCTCGCCGACAACATCTCTTGCTTCTTCTGAGTTGTGCAGGATGCTATCGGCCAACAGGCACATTTCTTCGAGATGCTGCCTATATAGTTGTTCCAACTTGCTTTTGTAGTCACGTTCCATCATATCCATACTATAAAGACGGGAATCCTCTCGATTTTTAACCTTGAAAGGACAAAAAAACACCCCGCAGAGAGTTGCGGGGTGTCTCAGCAGGTGGTTGGTGTTTATGATTTCTTCACCAGTTCCATGGTGTCGCGGGCGATGACGATTTCCTCGTCGGTGGGCACCACCCATACCTGCACCTTTGAGTCGGGAGCAGAGATGAGCTTCTCCTCGCCACGGCAGTTGTTGGCTTCGGCATCCATCTTCACGCCGAGGAACTCCAGACCCGAGCAGGCCTCCATGCGAGTGGAGATCTGATTCTCGCCAACACCAGCCGTCCAGACGATGACATCTACGCCACCCATAGCGGCAGCATACGAACCGATGTACTTCTTGATGCGGTAGTTGTACATGCGGAGGGCGAGCTGGGCACGCTCGTTGCCCTTGTTGGCAGCTTCCTCGATGTCACGCATGTCGCTGGAGATGCCGGTGATGCCGAGAACACCCGACTTCTTGTTCAGGAAGTCGGCCATCTCCTGGGGCTTCAGGTTCAGCTTATCCATGATGTAGGTCACGGCCGAGGCGTCGATGTCGCCTGAGCGCGAGCCCATCATCACACCTGCCAACGGGGTGAGACCCATCGAGGTGTCGATGACCTTACCATCCTTGATGGCAGCCACCGAGGCGCCGTTGCCGATGTGGCAGGTGATGATCTTCAAATCCTTGATGTCCTTGCCCATCAGCTCAGCCACGCGGTGCGAAACGTAGCGGTGAGAGGTGCCGTGGAAGCCATAGCGGCGCACGTGGTACTTCTCATACAGCTCGTAGGGAACAGCATAGAGATAGGCGTGGGCGGGCATGGTGCTATGGAAGGCATTGTCGAACACGGTGACCTGCGGCACCTCGGGCATGAGGTGATCCACGGCGCGAATACCCTTCAGGTGACCGGCGTTGTGAACGGGTGCGAGGTCGCAGAGACTCTCAATGCCTGCCTCCACGCCTTCGTTCACGAGGCAGCTCTTCTCGAAGAGGTCGCCACCTTGCACAATGCGATGGCCCACGGCGTCGATTTCGTCGAGGCTCTTGATGGCACCATACTCCTCGCTGAGCAGCGTCTGGAACACGAAGTTCACGCCTTCCTTGTGGTCGGGCATGTCGTGCATGAGGATTTTCTTCTCTCCGTTAGGCAGGGTGAGCTTCAGGAAGGCGTTGTCGAGGCCGATGCGCTCTACGCCACCCTGTGCCAACACGGACTCATCGTCCATGTTGTAAAGTTTATACTTGATGGAACTACTACCACAATTCAGTACTAAAATTTTCATAAACCTCCCCCAACCCCTCCGAAGGAGGGGAGTGCCTGGCGGGTTTCAGGGGGATAGCCAGACTTTCTAATGAACCTTCTCACTCATTCTCAAAAGGATGTGTCTTACGAAACATGAGAGGAAGTTCGGGTTGTTACTTTAAATTTAATAAATGTGATGCTCCGGTAGATCCTCCCCTCCTTCGGAGGGGTTGGGGGAGGTTGCTACTTTGCGTCCATGGCTTGGCAGGCGGTGATGGCGACCATGTAGTAGATGTCGTCGACTGAGCAGCCACGCGACAGGTCGTTCACGGGACGGGCGATACCTTGCAGGATGGGGCCGATGGCGATGGCATCGCCAAGGCGCTGTACGAGTTTGTAGCCAATGTTGCCGACTTCGAGGTTGGGGAATACCAGCACATTGGCGTTACCTGCGATGTCGCTGCCGGGAGCCTTCTTCTTTCCTACCGAGGGAACGAGGGCGGCATCGGCCTGCAGCTCACCGTCGATCTTCAGCTCGGGAGCCATCTCCTTGGCCAGTTTTGTTGCCTCGACAACCTTGTCGACCACCTCGTGTGAGGCGCTACCCTTCGTGGAGAAGCTAAGCATTGCCACGCGCGGATCTTCGAAGCCAGCCACTGACTTAGCGGTCTGTGCGGTGCAGACGGCAATCTGTGCCAGCTGGTTGGCATCGGGCATGGGCGTCACGGCCACGTCGCCAACGACGACTACACCATTCTCACCATACTGAGGCTGTTTGGTGATGAGCAGCATGGCACCGCTGACGCAGGTAATGCCAGGAGCGCACTTGATAATCTGCAAAGCCGGGCGCAGCGTGTCACCCGTTGTCGAGAGAGCACCAGAAATCTGTCCGTCGGCACCTTCAGTCTTGATAATCATGCAGCCCAGATAGAGTGGGTTCTTCACCAGCTCGCGAGCCTGCTCGATGGTCATGCCCTTCTTCTTGCGCAGCTCGGCCAGCAGTTCTGCATACTCCTCGCTACGGGGGTTGTTCAGCGGGTCGATGATGGTAGCCTTGTCGATGTTCTGAAGTCCATACTTCTCGGCATCGGCCTTGATGCTCTCGGGGTTACCAATGAGGATGATGTTGGCCATGTCTTCAGCCAATACGCGGTCGGCAGCGCGCAGAGTGCGCTCTTCTTCTGCCTCAGGAAGCACGATGCGCTGCTTGTTGGCTTTCGCGCGTGCTACGATTTGTTGTAATAGATCCATAGTAGTGTATTGTATTAAAAATTAAAATTGAAAATGCATCATTCCTTATTTATCGTGTGCTGCGCCTTCCACGTTTTCACGTGCGAAGCACTTTACCCGCCCGAAGGGCTTTACCCGTGCAGCAGGCACTTTACTCGCCCGGAGGGCCTTACCCGTGCGAAGCACTTTTCTCGCCGCAGGCGCGTCCTACATTTCCTTCGCCAGCACAGCCTCAAGTTCTTCGGCCGATAGGCGCAGGCGGAACTCGCCCTTGTTGGCAACAGAGATGCGCCCCGTCTCCTCACTGACGATGATGGCGATGGCATCCGATGCCTGCGAGATGCCTAGTCCGGCACGGTGGCGCAGGCCCAATTCCTTTGGAATGTCGAGGTTATGGCTCACGGGCAGGATGCAACCTGCAGCCTTGATACGCTTCTTCGAGATGACCATAGCACCATCGTGGAGCGGCGAGTTCTTGAAGAAGATGTTCTCGATGAGTCGCTGGTTGATGGCGGCATCGATCTTGTCGCCCGTCTCAACGATGTCGTCGAGGGCTACGCCACGTTCCACCACGATGAGTGCACCCACCTTTTGGCGAGCCATGTTCATGCATGCCATCACGATAGGCATGATGGTCTCCTTGTCTTCTTCCTGCTCCTTGTCCTTGTTCTTGAAGTAGTGCAGGAACGAGCGGAAACGCTGGTGGGCACCGAGCGTGTAGAGGAATTTACGAATCTCCTCCTGAAACAGCACGATGAGTGCGATAACACCCACGCTAACCAATTTGTCGAGGATGGAGCCCATCAGACGCATCTCAAGCACCTGACTGACAAACAGCCAGATGAGCACAAACACCATGATTCCGATGAACACGTTCAGCGAACGGCTCTCCTTCATCAGCCGGTAGATGTAATAGAGCATCAGGGCTACCAGCAGGATATCGATGGTATCTTTTATTCCAAAATCGAAAGGCATTATCTTTTTGTTGTGAGTTCTTGCTCCGCGATGCTGCGCAAGCGGCAAAGTAGAGCGGACATTTGATAATTAATAGTTACACACGCGAGTAGTGCTTTGAACGTCCGAGGGGTCTTGAACTTTTGAACTCTTGAACGCCACAAGGGCTTTACTCGCCCAAAGCACCTTCCACGTTGCGCAGCAGCTTAACACATTCGCAGGCCTCACGGACGTCATGGACGCGCAAGATGCTGGCACCTTGTTGAAGGGCAATGGTGTTGAGCACGGTGGTACCGTTCAGGGCTGTTTCGGGTGAAACGTTGAGCGTCTGCCAGACCATTCTCTTGCGCGACAGTCCTACGAGCAATGGCAAGCTCAGCACAGAGAGCCGTTCCATCTGACGGAGCACGGCGAAGTTCTCGTTGAGGGTCTTGCCGAAGCCAAATCCCGGGTCGAGGATGATGTCCTTTGCTCCCATCAACCGCAGTTGCTGCACGTCGTCGGCCCACTCGCTGAGCATCGTTTCAATGGTTGGCTGTTGCGACATCAGTACATAGGGCACGTCCAACTGAGACACTACCTCGAACATGGCCTTCTTCCGATCGTCGCTTCTCTCTGTGGAGGAGTTGGGAGTAGGGTTTACGTCGTTCACCATGTCAGCACCCCATTCCTCCACGCAGCGGCGGGCCACCAGTGGACGGAACGTGTCGACGCTCACTATAGCATTGGGCACCTCGCGGCGAATCACCGTCAGCGCCGCCTGCAGGCGCAGCATTTCTTCTTCCTCGCTCACCACTTCGTGACCGGGTCGGGTGGAGTAGGCACCCACGTCAATGATGCGACCGCCTTCAGCCAAAATCTGCTGTGCCCGCTCGGCTATCTCCTGCTCGGTTTGCTTGCGGCTATCGGCATAGAAGGAGTCGGGCGTGCAGTTCAGGATGCCCATCACTACCGGCTCTGCCAGACTCATTTGAGCAACCCTCACTTTCATGCAGTATTCCATACTGACTGCAAAGATAGTGCAAATCGAGCGAAATGCAAAATAAATTTCGGTTTATTTTCATTTCCAAGATGCAGCCTATCTTCGACCGGAGGTCAAAGATGCGAGAAAGTGAGCGAAATGTAAATAAAACTATTTATTTTTTATGCCGAGATGTAGTATCTTCGACATTTTGTGTCAAAGATAGTGCAAAATTATGATTAAGCAAGCATAATAACTTCTTTCTCCCTCTCCCTTCGGGGAGGGTCAGGGGTGGGGCTTACAATATTTTCATCGCAATAGCAGCGCAAGCCTCAGCATCGGCAAGTGCGTGGTGGTGATGTTCCAACAGATAGCCGCAAGCAGCTGCTACGGTGTGCAGTTGATGGTTGGGCAAGTGTGGCAGCTTGCGTCGCGAGGCAACACACGTGCAGTGGAACTCATAGTCGGGGTAGTCCATCTGATAACAGCGGAATACCGCCTTCAGACACGACTCGTCAAATGCCTTGTTGTGTGCCACCAATGGCAGACCTTCGATGAGAGGTTCTATCTGTGCCCACACCTTTGGAAATACCGGAGCCTCCTCCGTGTCCTCGCGTGTCAGACCATGCACGCGAGTGTTCCAATAGTAATAATAGTTCGGCTCGGGCTGGATGAGTGAGTAGAACGTGTCGACGATTTCGCCGCCGCGCACCACGACTACACCCACCGAGCAGACGCTCGTCCGCTCGTTGTTGGCTGTCTCGAAGTCAATCGCTGCAAAGTTCTCCATGCCTGCTATGTTTTTGTTGCTGCGTAGTAGTGATTGTTTGTGTCGCCTGTCATTGCCCACTAACAGCCCGTAAAATTACTAAAAAACATCATGCCCGCCAAATGTTTTCATCGAAAAAGTGACCACAAGCATCAAACACGAACTGCTGGAGCACGCATTTGAATCGTCGGGAGTATGTCTCCCGACCAGCTAGATGCATGCTCCGGTGATGCTATAGCAATGACCTGATTTTGCAAATCAACTTAGCTTGAAAAGTAAATCAACTTGTTTTGTTCAGTAAATTAACTTAATTTGTTCGGTAAATTAACTTATTTTACTCAGAAAATTAACTTATTTTACTTTACAAATTAACTTAATTTACTGCACAAATTAAGTTAATTTACTGAACGATGGCAATGCTCCGGATACACGAAAGCATTGAGATAGAGGCACAGGAGATATGCTCTGTGCATATAAAAAGCGGTCTTTGCCATCGGGGATGGTGAACTTTCTCTGTTTCTGCAAAAAAATAGATGATTTCTTTTGTTTTACTCTCGACTTTTCGTACCTTTGCAGACAGAAACAACTATCAAATCAAATGATGTCACATTTCAACCTATCCTTCACGGATCAATATGAAAACATCGTGCGGAGAATGTTGCTTTTGCCTTTCTTTTTGCTAGCCACGATGTGCATGAATGCGCAAGAAGAAAGAACGCTGATGCCTGTCGACTGGCAAGCAATCAAGAAGGAAGTGAAAGAGAATCCTGTGCATGTCAAGCAGTTGGTTGCCCGCCTGTCGGGCGAGACTATTGACAGGACACTCACTTTCCCTGAAAGAGTTCTTGCTTTCTATGGCCAGTCGTTCCTCAGCAACGATGCAGAGGATGTCTATCGGACAGATATGGACAAGTCGTTTGAGGATAAAAAGTGGAAGAAGTGTCTGGCCACGGCCAAGAAGATGCTTGATGTCAATCCGCTGAACTTGAATGCGCTAATCACAACGGGTGAGGTACTCATACAGATGTCTCAGGATTCGACGCGATGGAAGAATGTCAAGGAAGACGATGCCAGACCATACATCAATCGTGCCATGCGCATATTCAATACCATTGCCGTGACTGGCGACGGCTCGGCTGAGCATCCCTTCTATGTTACGAAAGTGAGCGATGAGTATTGCTTCATGAGGTATTATCTGGATCTTTGGAAATACAAGAAACAGACAGCCACTTCCTGTTGTGACATCATCACGCTTGACGGCAACAGCAAGTATTACGATCGGCCAGAAATCTATTTCGAAATTACACGTGTCTACGAACTTGAACGAATCATGTTTCAACAATAATCGACTAAAAGACGATCTTTCCACATAACCATTTGTAAGAATATGAACATCAAAGAACTATATGCTTTCTACAAGCAACACCCCGTTGTGACCACCGACAGCCGTGACTGTCCCAAAGGTAGCATCTTCGTTGCCTTGAAGGGCGACACGTTCGACGGTAATAAGTTCGCCGTGCAGGCACTTGAGAAAGGTTGTGCGCTGGCCATCATCGACGATCCAACAGTTTTGGAAGGTGTAGAGAATCTCGACGATCAGGAAAAGAAGGAGAGCCTCCGTAGTCGTCTGATGCTAGTGCCCGACACGCTGCAGGCCTTCAAGGACCTGGCACGCGAGCATCGCCGCCAGTTCCAGATTCCCGTCATCGGTATCACCGGTACCAACGGCAAGACCACCACGAAAGAACTTGTGCGCGCGGTGCTTGCCGAGAAATACAACGTCATGGCCACTGAAGGTAACTTCAACAACGATGTGGGCGTACCTAAGACGCTGTTGCGCCTCACGCCCGAGCACGATATTGCTGTTGTGGAGATGGGTGCCAGTCATCCCGGCGACATCAAGACATTGGCCGAGACTGCTGAGCCTACCTGCGGACTCATCACGAACGTGGGCAAGGCGCATCTGCAAGGTTTCGGATCGCTGAAAGGGGTCATCCAGACGAAGGGTGAGCTCTACGACTTCCTAGCCACGCGCGATGAAAGTGTCATCTTTATCAATGCCGACAACGAACATCTGGTGTCCATTCTGCCCGACAAGGCATGGGTGGCACCTTACAGCAAGAATGCTGCGAATGCCGAGGGTTGCGTGGTAGGACAACTCGTTGCCTGCGATCCCTTCCTGCGACTCCGTTGGTGTGAGAACGGTTTGGACCTCGAAGAGCGAGGTGCCGAGCAGCGATGGTACGAAGTTTCGACACACCTCATTGGCAGCTATAACCTCGACAATGTGCTAGCCGCCATCACCGTTGGACTACAGTTTGCCGTAGCACCCGAACAGATATGTCATGCGTTGGAGAGCTACGTGCCGAAGAACAATCGCTCACAGCTCACCGAGACCGCCACAAACCACCTCATCGTGGATGCCTACAACGCCAATCCAACGTCGATGGAGGCGGCGCTCGACAACTTCAACCTAATGCAGGTGGCTCCGAAGATGGCTATCATCGGTGAGATGCGTGAACTGGGCGAGAGCAGTCGCGAGGAACACGGACACATCGTGAAGGTGCTGAAGCGCTACCGTTTCGACAAGGTGTGGCTCGTGGGCGAGGAGTTCCGCGACATCAAGTGCCACTATCGCAAGTTCCACGATGTGGAGGAGGTGAAGGCCGCCATTGCCGAAGAGCGTCCCGAAGGCTACTACATCCTCATCAAGGGCTCTAACGGCAATCGACTCTATCAGCTGCCTGAACTGCTGTAGTCCCCCAACGCTTTGGCTCCAAAGCCACCCCTTTTGAGCATTTTATCCCCTTGAAACAAAAAAACTTCGGAAAAGTTGCACGTAATTCAAAAATTCTGCGTAACTTTGCAGCCGATTTCATAATCACCTCTCGCAGCGGAAGTCCCGCTTCCCTGTACTTCGGAGGTTTTCGGGATGTAGCGCAGTTGGTAGCGCACTACGTTCGGGACGTAGGGGTCGGGCGTTCGAGTCGCCTCATCCCGACAACGCAAGGTTGTCAATCGCAGG
>ONCG01000002.1 GCA_900316285.1 uncultured Prevotellaceae bacterium | reverse complement strand
TTTAAAACCGTTAATGAAGACAAGACATATACAACGACTGAGGCATATAGAGAAGCAGAGCGCATTTTTGAAGAAAAAGGTAATACTACCAATTTGGAAGATGAAGTTCTCTCCAACTTCCATGACTTGCTTTGGGCATGTGATGACAAATTCATCAATTTGTTCGATATTCACGTTTTTCCGGATGTCGATGATGAAACGGAGCTTGTGGACAACAGAACAGATTTCGACTTGTTTGAAGATGATGAACCAGTAATTATTCTTGTTCCAAAACAAAAATGTCGATTTAAATATATGGGAATCTCATGCAGAGGATATGAATTCAGCAACGGATATTCCATTTCGTGTGAATTTGATGAAGATAACACATTCAAGGGCAGCGAGTGTGTTAAACGACTTATGCAATTCATGGGTCCTGATGGAGATTGTGATAAGTTTATCGAGAGACATAATAATAAAAGCAATCTGTAATTTTGGGACTGTATAAGAGCACTTTATGAATTAATTATAGACAAAAACTATGGGATGGGATGTAGTAGAAATTGGGTTAAGACATAACTTGCCAGTCCACGATCCTTTTGCAACAGCAAAAGAAGTTGCTAGAAGAATGAATAGAAATATCAGACTTGTATACAGAAATGAATATGAGTATGATAATACAAAGAATGTTGTAAGAGAAGCCGAAGGTTATGAATTAATCGAACTTGGGAAGTATGAAGTGAATAGTTCCAAGGACTACCTACAGATGATAGCCTCTGATTATCAGGCACGTCAGATACTGGAATCTGTAGGTGAAGAAAAATTGCGCCAGGCAACCTTTTCAAGTGCTGCAGACTCAATACTTGAAGATATTGAAGACTCATTCGAGTTATACGAAATAGAGGATAGAAATGATAACACTTATATTAGGATTTTCAAAGAGAATGTAAATCTCGATGTAAGCGTAATTGAAAGGTGGACAACGTGGGAATACGCATTTCATTCATCAGGAAAATGGCGAGAGTGGCTGCGCGATTATCGGATGAGGATATATCAGCAAGCAAAGATGTTTGGTTGCAATGAAGTGATTATCTGCTCTGACCAGGGGCCGACAATTGAAATTTTCGATAAGATGAATTATTTGGCAGATGATCTTAAGGAATATGCCCGTTCTTTCCAATACTTAAATGATGATACCACATGGGTGGAAAAGTGGGAAAAAGAAGAATGGAGAAAGAATGCAAAGCATATTATGTTCTCCTCGTATTTTCAGAATCAACTTAACTTGTCAAACGAAGATTTCGTAGAAGTTATCTATGATGACTTCAGCGATATTGATAACTTATGAAAACAATTTCGCTGATGCATGGTAAATGTGGTAGCCGAAAGGTATGGGTAGTAGTTCAAATCTGTCGCTTGTGCCACCCTTTTTGAATAGACTGGTGAGTAGAGCGCATGATGTTTGGAACGGAGCAGCGGCAGGTAATTCTGCTGATATGAGGGGCATCGATATCCCCCGCTTGCCAGTCTTTGTATGAATTTAAAAACTTACCTTTGCATCGATGATTAGAAAAAGATGTTAGAATTATGTTTTTGGCTAATAAAACTGCACCTGAAATGTATAACTCAAAATACAATAAGGGCTCTTTCTATTGAGGCTGCAGAACTTAATGAAGCCTTTCTTTGGAAGGATGCCTCAGAAGTTAATGTCGAAAAAGTGAAGGAGGAGTTGGCTGATGTGTTCAACTATGCCATTCTGATAGCAGACAAATTCAACCTCGATGTCAAACAGATCGTTTTAGACAAGCTACAGAAAAATGCAGAGAAATACCCTGTAGATAAAGCCTACGGTAATGCAAAAAAATACAATGAGCTGTAATTATCTGTAGCATGTTTCACGATTTGAAACAACATGCGACTAATTTTGCAGCGTCAAAGAACAAATGCCTTGGGAGTTCTTTTGGGCGACCTACAGAACATTGGCGTGGCGGTCTCACGTAGATGGCGACGCCCTCACCAAAAAGGAGAGATTGCAACCAAGGTCTAAAACGGAGAATAGGAGCCCCGTTTGCTAACGGCAAGCAAGCTATTACCGTTTCCGCCGGATGAAAGAGTAGCACCGTAACTTCGGGTTAGCAAATCATTCGGCGGTTTTCTTTAAAATATCAAAGTGAAAATACCCTCGAAATGGAGAAGAAACAGGTTCTCATAGAATTCTGTGATACTAAAGTACGAATAAAGTATTTAGTGACTAAACATTTTTAGAGAAAGAATGAAAATAATGAGTGTGAATTGTATTAGCTTCAAAGATTTTATTTATCTTTGCAGAAAAATGTAAAACATGGAAATATGAAAAAGAATTCTGAATTTACAATTGTCTACGTCTTTGGTCCAGAGCAGTGCGGAGACAAGTATTTGAACAACGATGTGTTGACTCGTGAAGCAATGGAGTGGGTAAAGATTGGACAGACCGACTTCGATGGAATTATTGATGAGGTTACGCCAGAGATGCTAAAAGAGCAATCGATGAAACGAATCAAACAAGAAATAAAAACTGGTATTCCTGTTACCTGCAATATTTTTGATGTCTTTATCTTCCCTAAAGTCAGGGAAAATGGAGTTGTGCGGAATGTAAAAATAGATAACCTTATAAGGAGAAAACTTTGTGAGGAAATTTTTAGTATTGAAAATAGTATGAAAATTAACAAGGAGGTGAGAAATGATAATTCTCTCATTCCTGCTGGAGATGAATTTGTATATGGTGCTAGTAGGCCTCAGATTTTATATGCCGTTCAATCTTATGATCATGAACTATTCGCAAATGATGAGTATGATGTGAATATGTTGGCTAAAATTTGTGAATGTAACAACAAAGACATTAATAGTGGAACACAGGATGATGACAAAGAGCGCATGTTAAAAAGGAAGCCTATGCTTGACTTAAACTTGATTTTGGAGGAAGGCGCAGAAGTTGTATTAACCAATGGCTCGGGGGATGTCGTTGTTGACAGTTTGGGGAATCCCATTACGGCAAAGTATGTCGGTAATAATAAATTTGAGTGTAGAGGTGAAGTAAAACGCTCATCACCTCTGGCTCTTCAATATTTAAATGAGTTTTGTGGAAAGGATTTGAAAACAGTCAATGGCAATGAATATTGGAGATTTGATGGTAAGAAACTATCAGATTTGCGTAAAAACTGGCAGGAGGAAGACGTAGACAGTACAACGGATTAATTAAATTTGCAGAATCCAAACTTATGGCAAAGGATTTAACGACATCAGAAATCAGTAGGCAGAATATATTGAACAATCCGGTGGCTCTGCCTCGCATCCGCGAGGCTTTGGAGATTAAGCCTCTGGAGTTTAATGGCGTGTTGTATGTAACCAAGCAGATGGCTGCAGATTTCTATGAGGTTGATTTACGTACAATCACAAATTGTCTTAACGACAATGAGGAGGAATTGAAGAAGAATGGCTACAGGGTTCTTAAAGGTAAAGAGCTGAAAGACTTCAAGTTACAGTATGTTAAGGAAATCGATTTCCCAAACAAAATACCACAATTAGGGGTCTTTGATTTCCGCTCCTTCCTTAATATCGGAATGTTGCTGACTACAAGTGAAAGAGCAAAGCAAGTTCGTAGCTTGATACTTGACATCGTGATTGCCGTTATCAACGAGAAGACTGGTGGAGGCACAAAGTATATCAATCGTAGGGATAGAAATTATATCACATCTGCTGTTCAGGAGGAGAATTATCATCGGAAACTGACGGATGCTATAAGGGACTATGTTGATGGGCACAAAATCTATAAGTATCCTACTATCATAGATATGATATACAAGGCCGTTTTCTGCGAGAAGGCTAAGGAATACAAAAAACTGCTTGACCTGAGTGAGAAGGACAACTTGCGTCGTACACTCTATGCAGAGGTATTGGTGTCAATATCCGCTTTTGAGAATCATGTGGCTGAAACCATTGTTGCAAAGGCAAAGGAAACGGGGCCAGTTACAGTTGAAGAAGTGAAACAGTTCATCGAAGACCTGTCGGCGATGCCTTTTGTAAAGCCTATCTTGGAGGATGCCAGAACCAAAATGGCATCACGTGATTTTGCCCTGCGTGACGTATATCACAATAATATTGCTGAATACCTGAAGGCTGTATCGCCAGAGGAGTATGAGAAGTTCATCGGAAGTCAGTCGGTAGACTTTGACCATCTATTAGATGAAAACAAGGCTGTTCTTGATCGTCTAAAGCAATAAAGGGATAGCTGTATGGCAAATATAACATATATTGATTACGACGAAGCCCTCGCTATTTACTACAAGACGGTAGAAAAAAGTGGTGGCGGAATGGCTGGAGTACGCGATGAAGGTGGAATTAGGTCAACACTTGATTTCGTGCAGGACGATATGTATTATCCTGAAATTGCTGATAAGGCAGCTTATTTGATGTATAGCTTGTGCAAGGGTCACTATTTTGCTGATTGCAATAAACGTATCTCTATCACGTTGACATTGTCTTTCTTCCTAAGGAATGGCTATATGTATTTAGTAAAGGACTTCATGGAGGAAATAGAGGCCATCGGCTATCATGTAGCAGCAGGACACATTGACCGTGATCTACTGACCGAAGTGATGAGATGTATCGTTAATGACGAGGACTACAGCGAATCCACCAAGCTGGAATTGGTGGAGGCAATGAGTAAAGATATTGGTTTTTCTGGTGAATAATCTATTTTTAAGAGGTTGTCCCACGCAATGAGACTACCTCTGTATAATTTTGCAGTGTAAAAGACCTTAGGAGTCCCTTGGGGCGACCCTGGACTTGGATGTGATTGTCTCACGTAGATGATGTCACCCTGCATTGAGCAAACTTAATCAAGGGCTAAAGGATACATTCTGTATCCCTTCAAGGGCGTGAGACGTCGCAGCGGCACGATAATTTCAAGCTGAGACCTTCTTGTCGTATGAGAATCGGATAGCCTAAGGCCGATTTTCGCCGCCGAATGACTGAGTTGCCTATAAAACAGGTTGGCGAATCATTCGGCGGTTTTGATGAGAAAAACACAAGACTGCTTTCATTCATAGAATGTTCTCAAATTCTTCCAAAGTTGCAAAAACTACTGAATGAGCAATTTTCAATGGAATTCTTTTCGCAAAAGTTCTTTCGTTTCAGGTTTTTTCACTACCTTTGCAGAATGGAATCCTAACTTAAATAACATAGAATAATGAAACAAACCATTCTCGTTACTGGTGGAACCGGTTTCATTGGTTCCCACACCACAGTAGAACTGCAGCAGGCAGGCTACGAAGTTGTTATTGTCGACAATCTGTCGAATTCGAAGATTGAAGTCCTCGACGGCATCGAGAAAATCACGGGCATCCGTCCGGCTTTCGAGCAGGTAGACCTGCGCGACCAGGCTGCTACGGAGGCTGTGTTCCAGAAGTATCCCAACATCGAGGGTATCATCCACTTTGCTGCCTCGAAGGCAGTGGGTGAGAGTGTGGAGAAGCCGTTGCTCTACTATCGCAACAACATCGTGTCGCTCATCAACCTGCTGGAACTCATGCCGAAGTACAACGTGAAAGGCATCATCTTCTCCAGCTCGTGCACGGTCTACGGACAGCCCACGAAGGAGAACCTGCCCGTCACCGAGGAGGCTCCCATCCAGAAGGCCCTGTCGCCCTATGGCAACACGAAGCAGATCAACGAGGAGATTATTGCCGACTACATCCACTCGGGTGCTCCCATCAAGTCGATTGTGCTGCGCTACTTCAACCCCATCGGTGCTCATCCCAGCGCAGAGATTGGCGAGCTGCCCATCGGTGTGCCCATGAACCTCATTCCGTTTGTCACGCAGACGGCCATCGGCGTGCGCAAGCAGCTGAAGATCTTCGGTAACGACTACAACACTCCCGACGGCACGTGCATCCGCGACTACATCTATGTTGTAGACCTCGCCAAGGCTCATGTGAAGGCCATGACACGCGTCCTCGACGGCGATGGCGACAAGCTCGAATACTTCAACATCGGTACGGGTCGCGGTCTGTCGACGCTGGAAGTTGTGGAAGGCTTCGAGAAGGCTACCGGCGTAAAGGTGAACTGGGAATATGCTCCTCGTCGCGAAGGCGATATCGAGAAGGTGTGGGGTAATGTCGACAAGGCCAACCGCGTACTTGGTTGGAAGGCCGACACACCCCTTGAGGATGTCCTCGCCTCGGCTTGGAAATGGCAGAAGAAACTGCGCGAAGACGGTGTGATGTAATGCCGTTACGGCGTTGATTATCAACGAAAACTGGGAATTGAAGCCCGAAAAATGCGGCTGAGTGGCGAAAGAATGTTAAATTATCGCCCTTTGTCATCATTTTTTCAGGTTTCAGTTCCCAGTTTTCATTTATTATTTGTACCTTTGCAGCCGCTATCACGAGATGGTAGCATGAAATTCAATTATTAATCAAAAAATTACAAGTAAAAATGGCAACAAAAATCAGATTGCAACGCGGCGGTCGCAAGGGCTATGCAGTGTATCGCATTGTAGCCGCTGACGTGAGAGCACCACGTGATGGTAGGTTTATCGAGAAGATTGGTATGTACAACCCCAACACCAATCCTGCTACTGTAGAATTGAATTTCGAGCGTGCGCTCTACTGGGTAGAAGTGGGTGCTCAGCCTACTGACACTGTTCGCAACATCCTCAGCCGTGAGGGCGTTTACCTGATGAAGCACCTCCGTGGTGGCGTGAAGAAGGGCGCTTTCGACGAGGCTGCTGCACAGGCTAAGTTCGACGCATGGAAGCAGACGAAGCAGAAGGGTCTTGACGCTGTTCGCGAAGGCGAAGTGAAGGCTAAGAAGGAAGCTGCTGCCAAGAGTCTGGCTGCCGAGAAGCAGGTGAACGAGGCTATCGCCAAGAAGGTGGCTGACAAGAAGGCTGCCGCTGCTGTCGCTGCTGCTGAGGCAGAGGCTGCTCCTGCTGAAGAGGCTCCCGCTGAGGCATAAGCCGCACAGCTCACTCTCAGAGAATCAAGACAGCGCTGCCGACATCGGTAAGTGCTGTGCATCACAACAGAAACAAGGAAAACTGAAGCAATTCGCGTTTTCCTTGTTTTTTGTTTTTCTATACACCTTATTATTAAAAGCAGCCCTCTTATTTCTTCATCTTTGCTTGTCGGGCGTAGGCAAACAGCTCGAGCGGCAAGTGGCAGTAGCCGTCGGGATTCTTGTCGAGGTAGTCCTGGTGGTAGTCCTCGGCGCGATAGAAACAACGTAAAGGCTCCACTTCCACGGCAATGGGCTCGCTGAGCAGGGCCTGCTGCTCGGCAAACACTTTGCGAATGACGGGCAACTGCTCCTCGTCGGTATAGTAAACGCCTGTGCGATAGCGTGTTCCCTCGTCGTGGCCTTGGCGGTTCACACTCGTTGGCTCAATGGCCTTGAAGAACATGTTGAGCAGGAACTCCAAGTCGACGACCGCTTCGTCGTAGACGATGTGCACGGTCTCGGCATGTCCGGTGGTGTCGGTGTAGACCTCCTTATAAGTGGGATGCTCGGTGTTGCCGTTGGCAAAGCCTACTTCCGTTGTGCTGACACCCTCTATTTGTTTGAAGAAATGCTCGGTGCCCCAGAAGCATCCTCCGGCCAGATAAATCTCTTTCGTCATGGTTTTACTTGTTGATGATTACGTTTTTGTGTGATGTGGAATTGTTCATGCAAAGTTACTCATTTTTTTCGTAACTCTTTTGGTTTCAGAAGAAAAAGCGTTATCTTTGCAGAAAATTTTGAATCATGAGCATTGCCATCTACACCCTGACCTCACCGCTTCACAATGAAGCCGCCGTGAAAACCGTCACCCAGGAGTTTCTGGGAAGTCTGAACATTGCGTACTCCATGAAGGGCGCCGACTACCACGACTATGGATCGTCGGCCCTGTCGCTCATCTACGTTCGTACGGGAGGCACCGAGGGGGTCTTCAGCCAGTTGCTGCCGCAGCTGCAAAGGCAGAGCAGTGAGCCGTTCTACCTGCTCACGTCGGGAAAGAGCAACTCGCTGGCAGCCTCGATGGAGATTCTCTCGTTCCTCAGGCAGAAAGGTTTGAAAGGTGAAATCCTGCACGGCTCGCCCGAGTACATCCGCAATCGTATCGCACTCATCGCGAAGGTAGGCGAGGCCCGCCGACAGTTGCGCGGCGCCCGCTTGGGTATCGTGGGACAACCGTCCGACTGGCTCATCTCCAGCATCGTCGACGGCGACCGTGTGCGTGAGCGTTTCGGCATCGAACTAGTGTCTGTTCCCATGGGCGACTTGTTGCTCGAGTTCCATGCCCTGAAGTCGGTAGACGTGCAAGACGAAGTCGAAAAGTTTGCTACCCATGTCGCTCCGCTCAACGCTGTTGATGCACCCGCGATACAAAAGTCGCTGGGCGATGCTACACGTCTATATATAGCTTTAAAGAAAATTGTAGAAACGAATGGTTTACAAGGACTTACCATTCGTTGTTTTGACTTGCTAACAGCGGTTCACAACACGGGATGCATTGCCTTGGCAAGGCTCAATAGCGAGGGCTATGTAGCAGGTTGTGAAGGTGATGTACCGGCTATGTTGTCGATGATGATTGCACGCAGTTTGCTGGGTGTGTCGGGATTCCAGGCCAACCCTGCCCATATCAATCCGCAGACGGGTGAGATGCTGTTCGCCCATTGCACGATTCCATTTAATATGACGCATCGCTACGAACTCGACACGCACTTCGAGTCGGGCATTGGGGTAGGGGTGCGCGGATATGTCAATGCCGGTCCCGTCACCATTTTCAAGGCGTCAGGACTCCTCGACCGTTACTTTGCTGCCGAAGGAACCCTCGAGGCTTGTCAGGCTGGAGGCGACCTGTGTCGCACGCAGGAGGTCATTCGTCTTGCCACAGCTGCTGACACCGGTTACTTCCTCACCAATCCCATTGGCAATCACCACATCATTCTCCCGGGTCATGTGAAGGAATTGCTCGGTGAGATGATGAAGTAAGCGGTGGCTTATGAGGCTGGCTTGTTGCTTTGATGCTCTCTCCTCGCGGCAAGGAATTATCCAACTTGCGAATTAACTTAATCGTTGATTATCAATAGGTTATCGTTACCAGATTTTTTGGGGGATTCTGGTAACGTGCTTACCACTATTGGGTAATGCAGTTACCACATAGTGGTAGAGTCGTTACCACAATGCGGTAGAGCCGTTACCACAATGTGGTAGTGATGTTACCATGATGAGGTATCATCATTACCGCAATAAGGTATCATATTTACCGCAATGAGGTAGCAATCTTACCGAAATTTGGTAATGGGGTTGAAGGAATAAAATGGAATGTTGTTTTGATGCCTATGAGTTCGTGGCGGGCTTCTCGTCGAGCAATGCTTGCAGACGTAGAATTTCGTCGCGATACTGCGCAGCCTGCAGGAAGTCGAGTTCGGCTGCGGCCTGCTGCATGAGAGCGGTTGTGTTGTCGATGCTCTTCTGCAGTTGCTCGCGCGACATCTGCTTGACAATCGGGTCGGCAACGATGCGACCGGTCTCGCTTTCCATGTAGGGCACATAGGGCTTGGGCTGCTGCGAAGAGCGCTTTGCGTCTTGCGTGCGCTGAAGGGCTGCAGCGGCTTCTTTCTCGGTGTTGAGCGACACGTTGATGGCTTTCACAATTTGCTTGGGCGTGATGCCGTGTTCCTCATTGTATTTCAGCTGTTTGTTGCGTCGGCGATTGGTTTCGTCGATGGTGAGCTGCATGCTTTCTGTAATGGTGTCGGCATACATGATGACGCGTCCGTTCACGTTTCGGGCAGCACGGCCGGCGGTCTGCGTCAGCGAACGATGACTGCGCAGGAATCCTTCCTTGTCGGCATCGAGGATGGCCACCAGTGAGACCTCTGGCAAGTCGAGACCTTCGCGAAGCAGGTTGACGCCAACGAGCACATCGAACAATCCGGCTCGCAAGTCGGCCATGATCTTCACACGGTCGAGTGTAGCCACATCGGAATGAATGTAGTTGGCTCTTACATCGTGGTTCAGCAGATACGTCGTGAGTTCCTCGGCCATGCGCTTGGTGAGCGTGGTCACCAGTACACGCTCATCGCGTTCGGCTCGGATGAGAATCTCATCGAGCAGGTCGTCGACCTCGTTTTCGCTCGGACGCACTTCAATCTCTGGGTCGAGGAGACCCGTCGGTCGGATGACTTGCTCTACGACCACGCCTTCCGACTCCATGAGTTCGAAGTCGGCCGGGGTTGCCGAGACGTAGATGACCTGGTTCGTCATCTCCTGAAATTCCTCGAATCGCAAGGGACGGTTGTCGAAGGCTGCCGGCAGGCGGAAGCCATACTCCACAAGATTCTGCTTGCGTGCGCGGTCGCCGCCATACATCGCGTTTAGCTGCGGCACCGACACATGGCTCTCGTCGATGACCAGCAGGTAGTCTTTCGGGAAGAAGTCGAGCAGGCAATAGGGCTTCTGTCCGGGCTGCCGGCCATCGAAGTAGCGCGAATAGTTCTCGATGCCAGAGCAATGGCCCAGCTCCTTGATCATCTCCATGTCGTACTCCACACGTTCTTTGATGCGGGCAGCACGCAGCGTGTCGCCGAGCTCATTGTAGTAGTCGATGCGCTCAACGAGGTCGTCCTGTATCTGGCGGATAGCAATCTCGGTCTGTTCCTTCGACGTGACGAACAGGTTGGCGGGGTAGATTTGATATTCGTCGAACGACATCAGGTGATGATTGTCGATGGCGTCGATTTCTTCGATTTCCTCAATCTCGTCGTCCCACCAGGTGATGCGCAACACATTCTCCGAATAAGCCATGAAGACATCCACGTGGTCGCCTTTCACCCGGAAGGTGCCACGCTGCAAGTCGATGTCGTTGCGCACGTAGAGGGCGTCGACCAACTTCCTCAGTAGCGCATTACGGTCGAGGCTCTGGCCCTTGCGCAGGGGAATAACGCTCTCGTACATCGCCGTCGGACCGCCCATGCCATAGATGCATGACACACTGGAAACGATGACCACATCCCTTCTTCCGGACAGCAACGCCGTTACGGCCGAGAGGCGCAGGCGGTCGATTTCCTCGTTGATGGCCAGGTCCTTCTCGATATATAGGTCGCTCGAAGGCAGATAAGCCTCTGGCTGGTAGTAGTCATAGTAGCTGACGTAGTACTCCACTGCATTCTCCGGGAAGAATCCTTTCATCTCCTCGTAGAGCTGAGCCGCCAGCGTCTTGTTGTGACTCAGGATGAGTGTGGGTTTCTTCACGTTTGCGATGACATTGGCCACCGTGAACGTCTTGCCCGATCCTGTCACGCCGAGCAACACTTGTGCCCGGTCGCCGTTGTTGATGCCGTCGGTGAGTTGCTTGATGGCCTCGGGTTGATCACCCGTCGGCTGATAGTCGGAAGTCAGTTTGAACTCCATCGTTTTTTGCTAAATTATTGTTTTCCAGTTGCAAAATTACTCATTTTCAACGTAATAAACGTTTAAAAGCGTGTTATTTTACCAAAAATCTTTTAAATGCTTTTGCATTTTGACGAAATATGTGTACTTTTGCAGTTCGAAATGAATGAAAGTATGAAAAAATCTGTTCTGATCACCCTGTGTGCCGTGTTGCTCCTGACGGGATGTGCCAAGGAGTTCAACCAGGTCTACAAGTCGGACAACTATCAATATAAGTACGAATATGCCAAGGAGTGCTATGCCCGTGGCAAGTACACGCGTGCCATTTCCATCTTGGAAGGTATCGTCACCATGCTCAAGGGTTCGCAGAACGGACAGGAGTGTCTCTACATGCTGGCTATGGCGGAATATAACAACAAGGACTACGAGACGGCAGCCGAGTATTTCCGTAAGTACTACTCCTCCTATCCGCGTGGCGACTATGCCGAGCTGGCAAAGTTCTATGTGGGTCAGAGCCTTTTCATGAGCACCCCCGAGCCGCGACTCGACCAGAGTCAGACCCTCTCAGCCATCACGGCCTTCCAGGAGTATCTCGACATCTATCCGACAGCCACCAAGAAGCAGGAAGCCCAGGACCGCCTCTTCTCCTTGCAGGACAAGCTCGTGCAGAAGGAGCTCTATTCCGCTCAGCTCTATTATGACCTCGGCAACTACTTCGGCAATTGCAATGCGGGTGGTGAGAGCAACTTCCTCGCTTGTATCATCACGGCAGAGAATGCTTTGAAGGACTATCCCTACAGCTCGCTGCGCGAGGATTTCTCGGTGCTGCTGATGAAGAGCAAATTCGAGCTGGCCGAGAACAGCGTTGAGGCCAAGCGCCTTGAGCGCTATCAGGATGCCGAGGATGAGTGCTACGGCTTCATCAACGAGTTCCCCGATTCCAAGAATAAATCACTGGCCGAGAAGTTCATTGAGAAGTGCAAGAAGCACACGAAGAATGCCGACGACCAGTCTGAAGAATAACAATCAACAATCAAAAACAATATGGATTACAAAAAGTCAAAAGCACCTGTCAACACGCAGACCCGCAACATTATGGAACTTTGCGAGGAGACTGGTAACATCTATGAGAGCGTAGTCATCATCGCCAAGCGTGCCAACCAAATTGGCAGCGAAATCAAGCAGGACCTCACCAAGAAGCTCGCCGAGTTTGCTTCCTACAACGATTCGCTCGAGGAAGTGTTTGAGAATCGTGAGCAGATTGAGATCTCGCGCTACTACGAGAAGCTCCCGAAGCCCACATTGCTCGCCACACAAGAGTTTATCGACGGCAATGTCTACTATCGCGATCCTTCGAAGGACAATGCAGAGCAGTAAGCCATGATACAGCGCAAACAAACCATCTATCTGTTCCTGGCTGTTGTGGCATGCATCGTATGCCTCTGTCTGCCGCTTGGAACGCTGCAGCTGCAGGGCATGGGCGTCGAGCCTGTGCTCTACAACATGGCACTCGTACAGACTGAGGGCAACAGCGCCAGCTACAATTTTGCCTATCTGCCTTTGTTCATTGCACTGGCAATTCCGGCTGTTGTGGCGTTTGTGGCTATCTTTCTGTTCAAGAATCGCAAGTTGCAAGCCCGTCTGTGCTCGTTCAACATCTTCATGTTGCTGGTGTGGATGGTGCTCTTCGCCTACTACAAGTACTTTCAGCTCACCTCCATTGGCGAGTTGCAGCAGTCGTGGCCGTCTGTACTTCCGTTCCTGGCAGCTGTTTTCAACTACTTGGCTTACAAGGGTATCAAGGCCGACGAGCGACTCGTTCGTGCCGCCGATCGCATCCGATAAGTATAGGTAACAATAAAGAACTGCCCCCGAGAGTAAGTTTACTTTCGGGGGCAGTTCTTTTACTGCAAATTGGTCATTAGGCGAAAGAATGTAGGGACGCGGCGTGCCGCGTTATTGGAGGGGAAAACAACATCCAGTAACGCGGCACGCCGCGTCCCTACATTGGCTAATGTCTATGATGGAGCATGTCAGAGCTTGCTGCTTACCTTCACGAGCTGGTCGCCTAGACCGATGGTGTATCCTTCAGAGAAAAAGACAACACGGTTGAAGGTGTCGGCAATGACGAAGAGCGGAAGCTGACCGCCATTCTGCAGCTTCATCTGTGCGGCAATCTGTTTGCGGATGCTGCCGTTCGTGTCGATGCCATAGACGACATTGGTAGGCATGTCGCCATAGTTCTCACGGGCAAACTGGCGAGCATCGCCCTCGCTCTCGAAGAGCAACACCAGCGGTCGTCCCCACTTGTCAAGGTCGGCCTTCGCCTTCGCAATGTCGCGCAGTGCGTGGTTGGTGGGTTCTTGGCCTACGCCCAGCACACCGACGACGAAGTAGCCGCGTCCCGTCTGCGAGAGAATGCTCACGGGGTCGTTGGCAATCTTCACTTCCTTGTTGCCGTCTTTCATGAAACCTGGCAGTAGCTGGAAGCGCGACTCCGAGTCGAACGAGCCGATGATGCTCACATCAGTGTCGTTATGGCGAAGCTGTAAAGGTAGGGTAGTGGTCTTGCCTGCAGCGATGTGGAAGATGCGATTCGTGGCGAGCACACTGCCGTTGGCAAGTCGCGTGCCTGTGGTGAGCATGTAGGTACCCTCATCGAGCTTCGTACCGTTGCGGAAGGTGTTGTTCCAGCTGGTGCCGCCACCCATGTCGACCTGTCCTTCTTCAAAGTTCAGAAGCTTGGTGGTGCCGTTGTCGAGAATCTGTGTGATGCTGAAGTGGCTGTAGTACTTCGGGTCGTCGAGCAGTGGTGTGGGTTCGTAGGTGAGCTGTAGTATGCCCGTAGGAGCTGTAGCCTGCTCGGTGGCGTCGAAGTTGACGTCGACCCATTGGCCTCCGTTCACTTTATATTGCACCTTACTCGTGACGACATCCTTCTGAGCCTCGATGCCCAGCGAGCGGGCCATGCTGACAAAGAAGATGTCGCGCGAGCGTGTGTCGGTGAGTCGGCTACGCCACACGCCGAGGGGAGTCTGGGCGATGCGCAGTGTCTTTTGGTCGGGATTGATGCGGATGAATTGCTGCGTCCACTTCACGAGTAACGAGGGATCGCGCTTGAAGTCCTTGCCGGTGACGCGCTGTCCGTCGGCCAACGTCCATGTGCTGTCGGCCATTGCCTGCTGGAAGATGCGCTTGTAGGGCAGGATGAGCATCTCGCTTTCTACGCGCGGGCATAGCTGGTCGCTCTCGGCATAGTAGTGGTCGTCGAGAATGTCGATGGTGATGTCGCGCAGATCCTTGTCGCTAAGTGAGCGCAGCAGGCTGAGTGCGCGCTCCGGACGGTCGTTGTGGTTATAGAGGAAACCGGCTATGACGGGCCAGTTGGAGCGCGCCTTCACAAGCAGCTCGGCTGCTTGCGGATATACCTGCTTGGCTTCGTCGGCGCTGAGGAACGAGTGCTCGTAAGCCTTGCGCAGCGAATCCTCGTAGGCGAAGCGCACCTTGTTCTGACGAGTGAGCTCTTCCGGAACGGGAGGCAGCAGCACTTGCTCGGCTGGCGGCACGATGTCGATGGCAGCCGAGCGCATGTCTTTCTCGCTAAGGGTTTCGTTGTTGAGCGAAAGGCGAATGGTGACCAACTTGTCTTTGCCGAACGAAGCCTTTGCATAGCCGTACCAGCCATCCTTCGAAGCCCACACGAGCATGTCGCCGCGACCGGCTGTGAGGAAGGTGCGGCCCTTCTGGTCGGTGTATTTCGTCACGGCGGTGTAGAACTCGGCATAGTTATAAATTTTGAAATCGACGCGTGCGCCATTCACGGCACGTCCCTTTCGGTCAACGATGCGGAAGTCGGTGCGCCCCGTCGAGCCGTAGTTGTCGATGAGGTTGATTTCTGTGAAGTTCGATGTGCGCAGCATCACCTCTTCAGGACCGTTGTAGTCGCCGAAAGCACGGGTGTGCATGAGCAGTGCGCGTGAGGCGGGAGCATTGAACCAACCGAGGTTCAACACCGGTTCGGGCTCGCAGGCACCCAGGAAGAACCACTCACCGTCGGCCCAGGCTTCCACCCAGGCGTGATTGTCGTCGGTGTGAGCCCAGCGGGGCGTGTAGACCTGTCGGGCAGGAATGCCCACCGAGCGCAGGGCCGTCACGGTAAAGGTAGACTCTTCGCCGCAGCGTCCGATAGCCGTTTTCAGGCAGGCGAGCGGCGAGAGCGTGCGGGCATCGCTGGGCTGATAGGTGACGTGCTCGTGGCACCAGTGGTTCACCTCGAGGATGGCGTCCTTCATGGGCATGTGGCCGACACGCTCCTTCAGTTCCTTATAGAACACTTGCCGCGCCTGGTCGAGTGCCTCGTTGTTCACTCGTGTGGGCAACACGAAGTGTCGGAACAGCAGCTCCGGCACCTGTTGTCCCCATGCCATCTCGCGTCGGGCCTCGAAGGCTGTGCGCACGTTGGCAGCATGGAAGGCAGTTGGATAGTCGGTGATGTCGGCGATGGGCATATAGGCATAGAGGAAGCGCAGCGCCTCCTGCTCCTCACTGTTGAGTGCCAGACCGTCGGTGTTGAAGAACTGTGGCCCTACGAGTTGCATCTTCTCTTCGAATGCCTTCTCTACCTTTGCGCGGTAGTCGGCATCGCTGATGAAATGTGTGGCTGCAGTCTGTGCCCAAGTGCTCAGGCAACAGAATGTCAGCAGAGCGATAAGGATGGTGTTTCTTTTCATTGTTCAGGTGTTTGCAAATAGTAGTTTTGTAGATAGTTTTTGTCAATGATAGTCGTTTTTCAGATAAAAAAGGGCAGACAACTTGTCTGCCCTTCTCCCAGTTTTCGTATGAACATATTGCCACACTGCGGAGTGCTATGGTCGATAGCTCCGTAGTGGCAGTTTTTCTGATTAATTGACAATGCGGGGTTAGAGCTGACTCTCCGAAACATTGAAGGTCGTGGTTCTCATATCGCCCGTCTGGATGCCACGCTTCAGCCACCTCATGCGCTGTGCAGATGTGCCGTGCGTGAACGATTCGGGCTGCACGTAGCCTTGTGCCTTCTTCTGCAGGTAGTTGTCGCCGATCTTCTCTGCGCAGTCGATAGCTTCCTCGACATCGCCTTCCTCCAGCGAGTTGTATTCCTCGTTGTCGTAGTGAGCCCAAACGCCGGCATAGTAGTCGGCGAGTAACTCCAGACGCACGCTGATCTTGTTGGCCGATACCTTGTCGGTTTGGTTCATCTGCTGATGTGCCTTACCGAGAATGCCCAGCAGGTTCTCCACGTGGTGACCCACCTCATGAGCGATGACGTAGGCATACGAGAAGTCGCCGTCGGCACCAATCTGGCGCTTCATGGTGGTGAAGAAGCTTAAGTCGATGTAGAGCTTCTGGTCGCCAGAGCAATAGAATGGTCCTACTGCCGACGATGCTGTACCACAGGCCGAGTTGACGCGGTTGGTAAAGAGCACCAGTGTGGGAGGCGTATACTTGCGACCCATCTGCTGGAACACCTCGCCCCAAACATCCTCGGTGGCTGCCAGCACCTGGCGCGAGAACTTAGCGAGCTCCTGCTCCTCTTCCGTGAACTCACGCTGGCCGTCCATTTGCTCTTCCTGCACTTGTCCGAGACCACCCTGCTGGATTACGTTTCCTACTACATCGCCGAGATTACCTCCGCTCAGAAATGTGAACAAGGCAATCAGCAAAATACCGCCAAGGCCGCCGATACCGGCTTTAGTCGCCGTCGACATACCGCGGCGATCCTCGACGTTCTGGCTTTCTCTTCTTCCGTCTAATCTCATATTGGTTTAGTTGTTTAAGTTTTTTATGGCTACAAAGTTACAAATTAGTCGGCTAACTTCCAAACAATTTACAGACTTTTTTGTTTTTCAGGTCATGCGTCCTTCCGATATTGATGAGCACATATATATTAAATAAGGTGTCGTTGCAGGCAGATTGCGCAACGCGTTGCGCAACAAATGGACGTGTTGTTGCGTTGTCATATTAGTAGGAATTAGTAATTTTGCAGGAGATATGAGAAACGACATAAAACGCATCTCGCAGCGTGATATAGCTAAAATATTGGGAGTGAACGTCTCCACCGTGTCGTCGACACCATCCGCAATGTGACCAATCTGACTCCAACACTAGACTTACATTATAAATTCTCAGAGCAAAGTAATATCTGGATTCACTATCGGGGCGATACCCGACAGCCAGATATTACTCAGTTGCTCGACATCACCGACGACTCGAATCCCCTTTACATCACACAGGGAAACCCGGGTCTGAAGCCGCAGTTCACCAACTCGCTGAACGTGTACTACAAAAACTACATCAGCAAGTATAAGCGCTCGGTAGCGGTGTATGGTAATTATCGCCACACACGCAACAGTATCTCGAACCTCGTGCGCTATAACCACGAGACTGGTGGTAGCATTTCAAGGCCCGAGAACATCAATGGCAACTGGAATGCCGACGGAGGTTTTACGTTCAACACTGCTCTCGATTCGGCAGCCCACAGGAACGTAGGAACCGACACACGAGCTCGCTACAATCACTACGTGAGCTATGTGGCACAGCATCAAGCTGATGCCGAGAAGAACACGACGCGTTCGGTGAATCTCTCTGAGCGGCTGAACCTGAGCTATCGTAACAGCTGGTTCGAGGTGACGCTCGACGGATGGTGCAACTATCAGCATTCGCGCAACAAACTGCAGCCCAATGCCAACCTCGATACGTGGCAGTTCAACTTCGGCGGCCAGATGCTGCTCCGCTTGCCGCAAGGCTTTGAGGTCAGCACGAATCTGCACGAGAACTGCCGCCGCGGATACAACGACCCGTCGTCGAACACCAATGAGTTGATCTGGAACGGACAAATCTCGAAGACCTTCCTGAAGAACAAGTCGCTCATCGTGGCACTCAATTTCTACGACCTGCTCGGCCAGCAGAGTAACTATAACCGCTGGGTGTCAGCAACGGGACGTAGCGACACGCGCTACAACAGCATCAACTCTTATGCGATGCTCCATGTGCGCTACCGCCTGAACATGTTCGGCGGTAAGGTCGACACTGAAGGACGCTACGACAAGAAGTGGGGCAACCGCGACCGCCGATAGTTAGGTGGGATTATACGCTATCGCATCTTTGCAAAAACTTAAGAATACAGCAAAAACAAAAAAACATGGGTATTATATAGATAACCCTGAAAATGTGGGGACGCGGCTTGCCACGTTATTGGTGGGGAAAGGCAAACATCAGAACGCGACACGTTGCGTCCCTAAATCATCCAAACAAAACCAATTGTTTTCTTATGTTTTTAAGCCCGCATTGCGGATTATATAGTTCTATATAAGATATTTTTCTCGCGTTCTGCAAAATAATTATTTTATTCTCTTCTCACTTCATCGATTTTTTCGTAACTTTGCAAACGATATGAAGAAAGGTGATCAAGTGAGATTCTTGCACGAAGTGGGAGGCGGCCGAGTGAGCGGCTTCCAAGGCAAGAACGTCGTCCTTGTGGAAGACGAGGACGGTTTTGAGATTCCCATGCTGATCAGCGACGTCGTGGTGATTGGCAACGAGGACTATAGCAGTACCAATGTGGTGAACGCAAAAGCTCAGATGCAGCGTCAGGCTGCTGACGGCCGAAGCATCAAGGCGATGATGAAGGAGGGGCAGGACGAGGTGCCTGCTGAGGCCGACCGTGACGAGGTCGACTACACGAAGGTGACCTTCCGTGCTCCCGTTGAAGAGCGCAAGGGCGGCAATCAGTTGTCGGCTTATCTGGCTTTCGTACCCATTGATATCAAGGAAGTTACGCACACTCGCTTCGAGTCATACTTCGTCAACGATAGCAACTATTTCGTGCAATATTCCTACTTGGTGGCCGAGGGAAACAGCTGGACGCTGCGGGCCCACGGAGAGGTAGAACCCAACACGAAGGAATTCATTGAGGAGTTCGGTCGCGAAGACCTGAACAAGATGGAACGCGTTTGTGTGCAGATGCTTGCCTACAAACGCGATAAGCCCTTTGTCTTGAAGCCCACCATCGACGTACAGCTGCGCATCGACGGCGTGAAGTTCTACAAGTTGCACATGTTTGAGGAGAATGACTTCTTCGAGCAGAAAGCCCTTCTTTACACGCTGGTGGAGCAGGATCGTGTGGCACGTCCGCTGGTTATCGACGCCCAGCAGCTGAAGTCGGAGATGTATCGCCACGAAGAGCCTGCCGACAAGACCCGCGTGCAGAAGCCGCAGCCTATGCCCATCGTGAAGCGCCGCGGCGATGAAGACGTGGTGGTCGTCGACCTGCACATCGAAGCCCTCCTCGACACCACCGCCGGTATGTCGAAGGGCGATATGCTGAACTATCAGGTCGACGTCTTCCGCAAGACGCTGGCGCAATATCGCGACAAGAAAGGTCAGCGCATCGTGTTCATCCACGGGAAGGGCGATGGTGTGCTGCGTCGGGCGTTGGTCAGTGACCTGTCGTATCGCTACAAGAGCTATAGCTATCAGGATGCATCGTTCCAAGAGTATGGCTATGGTGCCACGCAGGTGACGATAAAATAAAAAGTTGAATGTAGGGACGCGGCGTGCCGCGTAACTTTAGAGGAAAGGCAAACACCAGAACGACGGTCGCGTCCTTGCGAAAAAGAAATAATAAAGGTAATAAAACCCTGCATTAAAGCCGCCCCTTATCAAGGGGCTCTAAATCTTATGTTTTTGAAAGCCCGCGTAGCGGATATAATCGATAATTGAAATAAACTATAATTGATATGGAACACGGATTTATTAAAGTGGCTGCAGCTGTGCCCGTGGTGCGCGTGGCCGACCCGGAGTACAACGTACAGCAGATTGAGAACCTCATCGTGCAAGCTGAAGGCAAGGGCGTGGAGATCATCGTCTTCCCGGAACTGTGTCTCACCGGCTACACCTGTCAAGACTTGTTTGCACAGAATGTGCTGCTCGACGCTGCAGAGGCTGCGGTAATGACGCTTCTCGACTTCACCCGCCAGCTGAACATCGTCTCCATCGTGGGACTCCCCGTGGTGGTGGGCGACCTGCTGCTCAACTGTGCGGCCGTCATTCAGAAAGGCCAGCTGTTGGGTCTCGTGCCGAAGACGTACCTCCCCAACTACAGCGAGTTCTACGAGAAGCGCTGGTTTGCGTCGGCTCAGGACCTGCGGCCCACCGAGATCCGCTTCGCCGGCAACACCATCACCGTCGACCCTGATACGCAGCTCTTCCGCACCTGCGACAATGTGCTGTTCGGCATCGAGATCTGCGAGGATGTGTGGGCTCCCACGCCGCCCAGCAACCGACTGGCGTTGGCGGGTGCCGACCTTGTCTTCAACCTTTCTGCAAGCGACGAGCTCATCGGCAAGCACGACTACCTGAAGTCGCTGCTCGCTCAGCAGAGTGCTCGCACAATGACGGGATATATCTATAGCAGCTGCGGCTTCGGCGAGTCCACGCAGGACGTCGTCTATGGCGGCAGCGCATTCATCTATGAGAATGGTAGCCAGTTGGTAGAGGGCGAGCGCTTCCTCATGCAGAGTCAGACGGTGACCGCTCAGGTCGATGTGGAGCGTCTGCGTGCCGAGCGTCGCACTAACAGCACGTATGTGAACGCCCTTCGCAACCTGAAGTACGAGATGGAGGCGAGTGGCAAGCAAATCCGTATTACCAACTGCCGTTCCTATACGCCTCGCGACTTCGTGCTCGAGCGCGAAATCAATCCGCTGCCGTTCATTCCCACTACCGACAATATGGCGAAGAGCTGTGAGGAAATCTTCAACATACAGGTGATGGGATTGGCCAAAAGACTGGTGCACACCAACAGCAAGCGCATCATTCTCGGCATCAGTGGAGGCCTCGACTCTACGCTCGCCCTGCTCGTTGGTGTGAAGACGTTCGACAAGTTGGGCTACGACCGTAAGGGTATCGTCGGCGTCACGATGCCGGGCTTCGGTACCACCGACCGCACCTATCACAACGCACTCGCCCTCATGCAGAGTCTTGGTATCACCCTGCGTGAAATCAATATTGCAAAGGCCGTCACACAGCACTTCGAGGACATCGGCCACGATGCTACCATCCATGATGTCACCTACGAGAACTCGCAGGCTCGAGAGCGCACACAGCTGCTCATGGACCTCAGCAACCAACTCGGCGGACTCGTCGTGGGAACGGGCGACCTCTCTGAACTTGCACTCGGCTGGGCAACCTATAATGGCGACCACATGTCGATGTACGGTGTGAATGCCAGCGTGCCGAAGACCCTCATCCGCTACCTTGTGCGCTATGTGGCTGCTGATTTTGCTTCGAAAGGTGGGGAGCAAGGAGGACAGACTTCCCGACTCCTTCTCGACATTGTTGATACACCCATCAGCCCAGAGCTCACGCCAGCAGACGAGAACGGACAGATCAAGCAGAAGACCGAGGACCTCGTGGGACCCTATGAGCTGCACGACTTTTTCCTCTACTACTTCCTGCGCTTTGGCTTCTCGCCCGATAAGATTTTCCTGCTCGCACAGAAGGCCTTCGACGGTCACGACGAGCGCGTGAGCAATTATGACGACGAGGTCATCCGTAAGTGGCTGTCCACGTTCCTGCGCCGTTTCTTCAGTCAGCAGTTCAAACGCTCCTGTCTACCCGACGGCCCGAAGGTGGGTAGCGTAAGCCTTTCGCCCCGCGGCGACTGGCGCATGCCCAGCGATGCCTCTAGCGCCATCTGGCTGAAGTAAGGGCCCCCCATACGGCCCCCGAGGGGGCTTCTATAGCTTTCGAGGCTGATGTGCCACCCACGGTAGGGGGCAGAACCTCGTGTCTGCTCGAATCAACCAGCGACTCCAGATGGCGAGGGTAATCATCGCTCGGCTTTGCCGCTTTCGGAGCGACAGCGGGGAAAGAATTATCAATTATCAATTGTCAACTAAAAATGACCCTTCACCTCTTCAACCCAGAACACGATATAGCGCTCGCCACCAATGTGGCACGCTTCACTGCTCCGCACGCAGGCCGACAACTGCGTGCCGACCTCGGTTTTCTGCCCGCGCTCTGGGCTGCTGATGGTGATATGGTGTTGGTTGACGACGTGGAGGCTGCCCTCGAGGCGGTGCGCCACGTAAGCCGGTTTGCTGCCGACGTTGTGTTCGTTCCTCCGAAGGATGTAAAGTCGTTGCCCCCATCTGTCAGCGTTGCACCGTGGGGGTGGGACCAGGGAGTCGTAGAGCAACTGCGACTGATGGGATTCCCGGAGTTGGTGCCTCCTGCGGAGCAGCTTGATGCCATCCGTCGGCTGAGCAGTCGCCAATGGGCAGCCGAGCATCTCTTGCCCGTTTTGCGGCAGGCCTCCCCGCAACTCATGGGCGAGGCTCACTACGTCGACAATTTCGATACTTTGCAAGCAGAACTGCCCTTGCCCTGTGTACTCAAGGCTCCTTGGAGCAGCAGCGGACGAGGCGTGCGCTATGTGCTCAACTATGACCATTGGCAGCACAATTCTGCATGGGCACGCAACATCATCCAGCGGCAGGGAGGCATTATGCTCGAGCCCTATTACAATAAAGTGAAGGATTTCGGGATGGAGTTCGAGGCACGTCCAGATGGGCGAGTGGAGTACTGTGGGCTATCGGTGTTCCAGACAGCAAACGGAGCTTATACGGGTAGCGTTATTGCTACCGAGCGGGCGAAGCGCGAGATGCTCGGACGCTATGTTGGGATGCAACTGCTCGATGCTGTTCGCGACAGCATCTGTTCAACGATGTCGGAAGCCCTGCAGGGCATCTATACCGGACCATTTGGCGTAGACATGATGATCGTGGCAGGGAAAGAACTCTCTCAACTCTCAACTCTTAACTCTCAACTCTCATCTTCCTTCCTCCTGCATCCCTGCGTGGAGTTAAACCTCCGTCGCACCATGGGTCATGTGGCGTTGTCTATTCCCTGTGACGAAACAATGCCCCAGCGCCTCATGCGTATCGACTATACCAACCGCTATCATCTCCGCATCATCGACACCAACGAGAATGTGTTGAACGGCCTGATGCTCTAAGCAGATAACCCGTTTTATAATGAGCCCGTCGCATGATGGCAAACGAAAACTCCCACCAATTCGGCGGGAGTTTTCGTTTGGGGATTATTCATGTCTGCTTTGAGGGATTATTCGTGTCGGATGGCTTCGATGGGGTCCATGTTGGCAGCTTTCTGGGCAGGGATGTAGCCGAAGAGGATGCCGATGAACACACAGACGAGGAATGATACGCTGATGCTCCAGGCAGGAACACTCGATGGCATTCCAAACATCGGAACTACGAATTCGCTGGCGCTGCAGCCTACCAGAATGCCCAGTAGGCCGCCTGTCACCGATATGAGTATCGACTCGATGAGGAATTGTAACGAGATGACGGGTCCAGTGGCGCCGACCGCCATGCGCAGACCGATCTCCTTGGTGCGCTCGGTGACGGAGACAAGCATGATGTTCATGATGCCGATACCGGCGACGAGCAGCGAGAAGGCGGCTGCTACAACGAGGATGATGGTCACGGTGTCCATCGTGGACGACATGGTCTCCATCATCTCTGCCTGCGAACGGATGGTGAAGTCATCTTCAGCATCGTCCTTCAGCTTGTGGTTGTCGCGCAGCATCTGGGTGAGCTCCTCGATGGCAGCATCGGAGAGCTCCTCTGTGACAGCCGAGCAGACAATGCTCGAGAAGAACGTTTGGGCGGCGATGCGCTTCATCACGGTTGTGTAGGGGGCAATGATGACGTTGTCCTGGTCCATGCCCCACGAGTTGTAGCCTTTTGCTTTCAGCACACCGATGATGGTGACGGGAATAGACTTGAAGCGAATGGTTTTGCCGATGGGGTCGACGCCTTGTCCGAAGAGTTCGTTGACGATGGTCTTTCCTACCACAACCTTCTTCGCAGCCTTCTTGATGTCTTCCTCTGTGAAGCATTCGCCTTCCTCAACTGCCCATTGCTTGATGTCGAGGTAGTCTGGCGACTCACCGTAGACGGTGGTGTTGGTGTTGTTGTTGCCGTAGATGACCTGTCCGCTGGCGGTGACCTCGGGCGATACTTTCGTGACGAACTTCTTTTCGCGAACGATGCGCTCGTAGTCCGCCATCTTCAGCGTCTGCATGCTCGACGGGTCTTGGCGCACACCGCCTCGCATGTCGGCACCCGGTCGGATGGTGAGCAAATTGGTGCCCATGGTGGAGAGCTCGGCTCGGATGCTTTCCTTTGAGCCTTGTCCGATGGCCATCATGATGATGACGGCAGCCACACCGATGATGATACCCAGCATGGAGAGGAAGGAGCGCATCTTGTTGTTGGCGACGGCCTTCAGGCTTACTTTTATGAGATTGAGTATGTTCATGTCGGGAGAGGTTGTAAGTTAATCATCTTGCGGAAGCGGCAGGGCGGCAAGGGCTTCTGCGGCCGACTTGATGTGCGGGTTAATGGTGTCCTCGCGAATCTTACCGTCGCGTAGGTTGATGTTGCGGCTGGAGTACTCGGCAATCTCCGGATTGTGGGTGACGAAGATGATGGTGTGCCCCTGCTTGTAGAGCTCTTGGAAGAGCACGAGCATCTCGAACGATGTGCGGGTGTCGAGGTTACCAGTTGCCTCGTCGGCCAGCAGCACGGCAGGATCGTTGACCAGCGCGCGGGCGATGGCTACACGCTGCATCTGACCACCCGACATCTGGTTGGACTTATGTTCCAAGCGGTCGCCGAGACCCACGGCCTGTAGTGCCCGGATAGCCTTCTCGCGACGCTCGCGGGCGTTGTAGTCGGAGTTGTACATCAGCGGCAGCTCCACGTTCTCGATGGCGGTCGTCTTCGGCAACAGGTTGTAGGTCTGGAACACGAAGCCGATCTTGCGGTTGCGCAAGTGGGCACGTTGCGTCTTTGACATCGTGCGCACGGAGATGCCGTCGAGGAAGTATTCACCGCTCGTAGGGGTGTCGAGACATCCCAGCTGGTTGAGTAGCGTAGACTTACCGGAACCCGAGGTGCCCTGAATGGTGACGAACTCGCCCTCGTAGATCTTGAACGACACGCCACGTAGTGCCTTCACGGTCTCCGAACCCACCTGGAAGTAGCGCTTGACGTTCTGCAATTCGATGACGACTTTTCTGTTGTCTTCAGTCATAGCTTCTTACTTTTTGGCGTTGTTCTGATTCTGGTTCGCCCTGTTGTTGCGCGGTCGTGGCATGAAGGGGTTGTTGGCCTGCTGGGCGTCCTGCGGTCCCGTGGCTCCCGACATGCTGAAGTCGGTGAGCACCTCGGTGCCTTCTGTAACGCCGCTGAGGATCTCTGTGAGCACACCGTTGGTGATACCCGTACTCACCTTGTGGGCCTTGAAGGTGTTGCCCTCGCGTGTCCACACCTTGAAATCCCCCTGACAGTCCTCGATGACCTGATCAGGTGTGAGGAGAGCAGCGTTGGGCGTGAAGCGCAAGGCCTTCGCGGGTACGGCGAGCACATTGTTCTTCTCAAGGGTGAAGATGGTGACGTTGGCGGTGAGGCCGGGCTTCAGTTTCAGGCTGTTATTGGGTGCTGAGATGACCACCTCGTAGGTGACCACATTGCTCTCGGTGGTGGCCTGTTGGCGCACCTGTTTCACGGAGCCTTGGAACGTGTCGTCGGGGAAGGCGTCGACAGTGAACGTAACGCGCTGACCAGTCTTCACACCACCGATGTCGGCCTCGTCGATGTCGGCGATGACCTGCATGTTGGTGAGGTCTTGTGCGATGGTGAAGAGCTCAGGCGTGGAGAATGAGGCAGCGACGGTCTGTCCTTCCTCGACCGACTTAGAGAGCACGACGCCGTCGATGGGAGAGGTGATGGTGGCATAGCCGAGGTTGGTCTGTGCGCGCTTCACGGTCTCACGAGCCTGTGCCACCTGCTGATTGGCCTGCTGATAGGCCAGGCGGGCATTCTCGAAGTCGTCGGCCGATACCAGTCCTTTCTCGTAGAGCGTCTTGTAGCGGTTGAAGTTCGCCGACTGATAGTTCAGTGAGCTCTGCACACTGTTCAGGTTGGCCTTGGCGGTATTCAGTTCACTGATGAGGTTGGTCTTGTCGAGTTCGGCAATGACCTGTCCCTTGCGTACGACGCTGTTGTAGTCGACGTAGAGATGGGCGACGATGCCGCTCACCTGTGTACCCACCGTGACCGATGTGACGGGCTCGATGGTTCCCGTTGCTGTGATGGAGTTCTGGATGTTCGTCGTGACGACTTTCTCGGTCTCGAAGGTCACGGTATGCTTCTCCTTCTTGCCAGTGAATAGCCAGATTAAAATGCCGATGACCAAGAGGGCGAGCAATGCGAGCCAAATTTTCTTATTTACCTTTTTCATATCTGTAATGTTTATGGGCTTAATGAGGTTGATTTTTTGACCTTATTGAGGATTTATCCGCTATGCGGGCTTTAAGAAAACATAAGATCCCCCCCAAAAAACATAAGAAAACAATATATAATTCTCTAAATGTTTTTATTTGTTTTTAATGTTTTGTTCTATTTTTTTTGTAGACGCGAAGCATATCAACTCCTGCAATCGCAAGGACGCAAAGCGTATCATCATCATGGGGTCAAATTCAACATTTATTCTACTTCAGTTCGCCTGTTTCGTAGAAGTGCAGCATGTCGATGTTGAGAATCGTGAGATACTTGCTCTGCAACTCGTTCTGCTGAGCTTGCAACAAGGCGTCTCGGCCCTGCATGAGCTCGACGATGTTGATGAGACCTTCGTCGAACTTCCCACTGAGCATTTCGAAGCTGGTCTGGGCACTCTGTGTTGCCACTCGGGCAGCCTTGAACTTCTCCTGATTGGTGCTGGCCTGCAGCCAGTAGTTCTCGATGGTGGAGTAGAGGGCGGTCTGCTTGTCTCGCAGGTCGAGTTCGTAGTTCTGCCGCTGCAGCTGAGCTTTGTTGACCGCCGTTTTCGAAGCCCGGTTGTCGAAGAGTGGAATGCTCACGTTGAAGCCTGCACCGAGGTTGAAGTTGTTCTTCAGCTGCGAGCTCCAGGCGTTGTTGCTCATCGACGATGAGTTGGTGATAGCGCTGGCACTCACGCCTACGGTGGGTAGTTTTTGTGCTTTCGCCATCTTGATGTTGAGTTCGCTGGTACGGATTCCGAGTTGGGCATTTTGTATTTCGGGTCGCTGGCGAAGCGCTTCGGCATACACCTCGCCCAAAGCGGGTACGAGCTGTAGCGCCATCTCGTCGGTTGTCGCTGGAATGAGCACATCGAACTCCTCATCGTCAACAATCTGCAGCAACTGCTTCAGTTGGCGTTTGTAGTTGCGCAGACTGCTCTCAGCTTCTACCACCTGATATTCGGCCTGAGCACGTTGCAACGTGAGCTGGGCGAGGTCGGCACGACTCATCTTGCCCACCTCGACAAACGCCTGTCCGCGTTCCTCGTTCTTACGGCTGGTCTCGAGGCTCTGGCGGCTCACAGCGATGGCCTCGGCCTGATAGAGTATCTGCACGTAGAGCTGTGCAATCTGTTCCTGTATGCTTTGAGCCGTAATGGCGGAGTCCAGCTCTGCCTGTTGGGCAGCCAACTCGTTGAGCTTCACGGTATTGCGGTTGCGATTGCCGTTCCAGAGAGTCCAGTTGGAACTCACCCCGTAGGAGCCGTTGTAGAACACCTTGTCGACGTTCATCTCCACGTAGCCGTTCTGCACGGAAGCGCGGCCGGCTTCAGGCCAAGGCTGGTAGGAGAGATTTTGGCCCGTGGAAGCACTCAATGAAGGCAGCAGGGCCGCCTGGCTCTGCATGATGTCCTCTTGTGCCGAGAGCTTGTTGATGCGCGATTTTTGTAGTGTGATGTTGTTCTGCAATGCATAGTCGATGCATTCGCGAAGGGTCCATTGTCTTGCTGTGGCCGTCGTGATTGCTCCAAATAGGAAGAAGAGCAACAGGCCTGACTTGAAATAGTGAATCATTGTTATCGTTTATTTTATTAATTTTTTGAGTTTGATGCTTATTACACCCCATCGTTTAACGTCGGCGCAGGTTTATAACATCTGTTAACCGAACACAAATACCCTCTCAACACACCGCGCACAACTCGTCGGCACACGAGTCTGTGTGTGTGAAAAGAATGTATTTGAGATAACCGATTGGAAAAGTTGAGACATAAAGAAAGGGGGTGTGCAGTGATGTGATGAAACTCCGAGTAAATATGATTTGAGTGCTCTCCGCCTTTGTAATCCATCGGCTTTGCAGCTTAGTCCGCCGAAATGCAGATTTATATGGCCCGCCATTAGCAAAAGAAGCCTTCTCGGTTTTCTGTATTATTTGATGAGTATCCCGATCAAACTGTCACACCCCCGTAAGGGTATTCCTTCTGACTGCAAATATACTCATTTTTTTTGTTACTTCAATGCGAAAAGGGCAAAAACCTTGCGTTTTTATACTTTTTTATCTTCTCTGACGCCCTTTGTGAGGCTTGGGTGCGCTCACAGCTCTAGGATGGCCGGCGTGAGGCTTGTTGTTGGAATCGGGACGCCCGGCGTAAGGCTTGTTGTTGGAATCGGGACGGCCGGCGTAGAGCTTGTTGATGAGGTCGGGACGGCCCATGCGACGCAGTTCACGCTCGATGGCTGCGCGCTCTCCGGGCTTGTACCAGAAAAAGAATTGCCGTTGTGCCTGCTTGTCGCGGTCGCTTTTGGCCGAGAAGACGGGCTCGAGGGTGTAGGGGTCGTAACCCGTATACCACATCTCTGTGGCAACGGTCATCGGCGTCGGCGTGAAGTCCTGCACCTGCTCGAGGTGGAAGTCGAGTTGCTTGGTGATAACGGCGAGTTCAGCCATATCCTCAGCCTTACAGCCAGGATGCGAAGAGATGAAGTAAGGGATAATTTGCTGGCGCAGTCCTTCTTCGCGGCAGATGCGGTCGAAGCGGCGCTTGAATTCGTAGAACTGCTGGAACGAAGGCTTCCGCATGAGCATCAACACGCGGTCGCTGGTATGCTCGGGAGCCACCTTCAGACGCCCGCTGACGTGGTGCGTGATGAGCTCGCGGGTGTATTGTCGGGCAGCTTGGTTGCTCTTCTCGTCCTTGCTCTCGTGAAGGAGCAGATCGTAGCGCACACCACTGCCAATAAAGCTCTTCTTGATGCCCGGCAGCGCGTCGACGGCATGATAGATGTCGAGCAGTGCCGAGTGGTCGGTGTTCAGGTTCGGGCAAATCTTGGGATGTATGCACGATGGTCGCTTACAGCGCTCGCAGGCGTTCGGGTTGTTGCCGTGCATACCGTACATATTTGCCGACGGTCCGCCCAAATCGCTAAGGTAGCCCTTGAAATCGGGCATCGCGATGACCTTGCGCACCTCCTTCAGGATGTTCTCCTTCGAGCGGCAAGTGATGAACTTCCCCTGATGAGCCGAGATGGTGCAGAAGGCACATCCGCCGAAACACCCGCGATGAATGTTCACCGAGAACTTAATCATCTCGTAGGCGGGAATAGTTTTGCCGCGATACTTGGGGTGGGGGAGTCGTGTGTAGGGCAGGTCGAAGGACGCATCGAGCTCGGCAGTCGTCATCGGGGGATAGGGAGGATTCACGACGACATACTGATTGCCGACACCTTGCAGCAGTCGGTGGGCATGCATCATGTTCGACTGTTCTTCGATGTGTCGGAAATTCTCGGCTTGCGACCGCTTGTCGCGCAAACATTCCTCGTGGCTGTGCAGCACGATGTCGTTGTCGGTGATGTCGCCCTCGATACTAGTTTTCGGAGTTAAATAAACGGTTTGTGGAATATCGTGTAAGCTACTGATTCCCAATCCGTTATTGAGTTGATTGGCAATCTCAAGAATAGGCTTCTCACCCATTCCGTAGATGATGAGATCGGCACCCGAGTCGCAGAGGATGCAGGGCCGCAGCTTGTCTTGCCAGTAGTCGTAGTGGGTGAGGCGGCGCATGCTTGCCTCGATGCCTCCCAGTACAACGGGAACATCGGGAAAGAGCTGTTTCAGAATCTTCGTGTAGACGATGGTGGGATACTCCGGCCGGCAGTCGTGTCGCCCGTCGGGACTGTAGGCATCCTCGCTGCGCAGACGTCGTGCGGCGGTGTACTTGTTCACCATCGAGTCCATTGCTCCGGGAGCAATACCGAAGAACAGGCGTGGGCGCCCGAGCTTCTTGAAATCGCGGAAGTCGCCGTGCCAGTCGGGTTGCGGCACGATAGCCACCTTGTAGCCCGATGCCTCGAGTGTACGCCCGATGACAGCAGCACCGAACGACGGATGGTCGACATAGGCATCACCCGAGAACAAGATGACGTCGAGTTCGTCCCATCCTCGCAGCTGGCACTCCTTCTTCGTGGTGGGCAGGAAGTCGGAGAGCTGTGGTCCGTTTCTGTCTATCCTTCCTGTGTTTGCTGTTTGCTTTTCCATTCTATGTAGAGCAGCACCAGCTGGTGTAGGCCGAATGCTTTCATGTTGTTGCTGTAGATGACATCGAGACACAGGTCGAGCAGCGCTTTCTTGGCGGCGGGCTCGCTGTTGTCGGCCGACTCCAGCAGTGAACGCACGGTGAACTTTAGCTTGTCGAGTACGGCTTCATCGATGATGCCGTTGCTATCGGTCAGGTTGCGCAGCAGCTGGTAGTGGTCGATGGTTTGCAGATGTTCGTCGCTCACCTCGATGGAGCGTGAACCAGAAGGGTTGGCTTGTATGGTATACATAATTATTATATAGTTTGTTTTTTACTTTACAAAGAGGAATTGTACGATGCCGCGGATGATGCTCTCGCGTGTCTGACGATTGCGGATGCACTCCAGCGGGAAGCCGGTGGTGAAGGCTTTGTAGTCGCGACCCTGATAGGCTACGGCCGCGCTGCTCCCGTCGCCGTATTGCAGGGCGCAGTAGGCAGGTTGCATAGGTAGCAGGATGTCGGTGCTCTGTGCGGCATAGTGTTGTTCGTTGAGCGAGTTGTAGAAGTCGAACGACATCCCCATTCCACTCACGGCAGCCAGGCGGTTACGGTTCAGGAACACGATGCCTTCGTTGCTGGTGACGAGACTGGGTTGCACCTTCAGGATGGTCGACAGGAACTCACGATCGGTCGGCGAGAGCATATCAGCCGCAATGTTCGCCCCGCTCACGAGCAGTCGCCCATGCTGACTGGTGAACTTCCGCAGCACTTGCTGCATCTGAGGCGAGAAAGTCTTGTAGTTCGGCAGTGTCGGCGCCACGCCGGCATCGTGCTTCTCGAGTCCGAGAATCAGGTCGATGGCGTCGTAGTGCTTCAGGTGGAGCAGGTTGGCCTCGAGGGCTTCGGAAGAACAGCTCACAACGTTGTATCTGCGTGCTGTCGCAATCGCTTCGGCATGGGTGCGCACATAGTCGAAGGTGTTGCCGGCCACATACTGCCCCTCCATCTCGCTGCCGCAGAAGCCCAGACCGCCAGGTCCCTCGATGCCCATCTGTCGCTTGTCGAAACATTGCTGCGAGCCGCTCCATCCGGCCGTCATCCCATAGGTGATGCCGGGATCGGCCAGCAGGTCGAAACCCTGTAGCGAGTCGTTGTCGATGATGGCTGGCGCTGCCAAGCGGTGGAAGCCGTTCACGATGAGGACGGTCTGCCTGGCTTCAGGCTGCCACACAGCCGAGAGCACCTCTGTGGGGAAACTCTCGCCGCCGTCGTTGGTGGCGGTTACGCGGAAGTGATAGGGTGTAGCAGGGTCGAGCTTCACGGTGAAGGAGTTCTGCCGAACGTGCTCACCGTTGTCGAAGCCTCCCGAACCGATGGCCGTGTATACATTATAGCCGTTAGGGCGGGCGGTACGCTCCAGCGGGTCGTCGACGGGCTCCCAGCTCAGTCGCACCTTGTCCTTGCTCACAAACTCGATGCGGAACCGGTTTGGGGCAAGCGGTTGAACAGCATAGCGGCGGTCGTGCATCTGCGACACATAGCGCAGGATGCTCTTATAGATGGAGCGGGCGAGGTTGAAGCGGAAGTTGGGGTTCTGCGCCAACCGCATGTCTGGGAAGCTCTGGTGGGAGAGCGTCTCGATGATGGCCGAGGGCACCTCCGGCACACGTGTCTCGGAGTAGTTGCGGTCGTAGAAGTTGCGTCGCGGCCAGGCTCCGTAGAGGAGGCTCATGTCGCGCACCTCACCCGACAACACCTCGTCGGCGAGGTTGTGGGATGCGATACGGCTGATGCCGGCACCCAGGCGGCCGTCGTTGAAGTTGGTGGTGCAGATGGCCAGCGGACCATAGATGCTCTGGCCGTCGGGGTTGAAGCCTGCATCGCTGTGTACGGCCAGCGTCAGCTCGAGCGGAACACCCTTTCCCGGCATGTTCGGCACATAAGGCGAGCCGCCAGCCAGCCAGTTTGTCATGAGCGAGCGCACGTTGATGTCGTCGCCGTAGTCGTTCTCGCCGTTCTTCGAGCTATAGGCAGCATAGGGAGCTCCTGCCCACTGGGCATAGTAGCGAGCACCCTCGAACGAGCGCGCCATTCCGCTGGTGGAACCGCCGCGCGTGATGTTTCCCGTTCCTCCGCCGAAGCGAACGGCATCGGCCGTCACCACACCTCGGTGGTTGCTGAGGTTCGACAGCTTCACACAGTTGAACTCGCTATATCCCTTGTCGAACTCGAAGGTGCCGAGATAGACCCATGTGCCTCCACCCATCTGCTGGTTCACGCGGAACACCGTCTGCTGACCCTTGTGGCACACCACATACTCCGCGTCGGGCACGCTGTTGCGGAGCGTCTGATAGCTCACGTAGACGGCATATCGTCCTTCTTCAGGGAAGCTTGGCGTGTAGGCAATGGTGCTTGCCTTCTTCGTCTTGCTCGTTGCCTTCGCCATCCGGGCGGTGCCAGCCTCGAAGGGATTCTCGCCGTCGTAATAAACACCGCTGTGGAAGGCAAAGCCCGGCTGAGGAGTATTAATCCAGTCGTACTCAACGGCATGCTCGAGATAGTGATAGGGTCGGGTGTCGTCGTTGTCGACGATGACCTCATGTCGCTGCCAGTCGCGTTCGCGCGGCGTGAAGACGACGGCGCCCGCATTCTCGAGCATCGGGATGAGGTAGGGCACGACGATGGTTTGTGTAAACAAGTCCTCGGTGGTGCCGAAAAGATAAGGTCGCTGCCACTTCCAGAATCCTTTCTCCTGGTCGTAGTAGCGTCCGTGGCTTGCCCAGATGCTCAGATGTCGGTTGTGCAAGCCGTTTGAAATGTCGTTGGGGCGTGAAATGTTTTCCACCCAAGGAGCACCGTGATAATCAATGTCGCCCCACGTGCTCTGTTCTTGTGCAGAGCCTGAGGCGGCCACGAGAGCGAGGATGGTCAGTAGGAGTCCTTTCAGTTTATTCACATTCTCCAATGGTAAAAAGTTCGGGATGCTTTCCCTTATAGTCCTTGAAATAGAGTTTTATTTTCCGCATGTCGCCTTCCACATCGCCCGTGGGGATGAAGGTCTGGGTGCACTCAATGAGCTTGCGCTCATAGTCGAGGCCATAGAGCAGGATGGGGATGCCGGCCTTCTGTGCGATGAAGTAGAAGCCTTTCTTCCAGTCGGCATTGAGCGATCGCGTTCCCTCGGGCGTGATGCACAGGTGGAAGCTCTCCGCCTTCTTGGCTTCGGAGGCGAGGTTGTCGGTCATGCTGGTCTTCTTCGTGCGCCACACGGGGATGCCGCCCATCCGTCGGAAGATGGGCCCCAGCGGCCAGAAGAACCACTCTTTCTTCATCAGGAAGTTAATCTTCATGCCTTCCGCCCTCATGTAGAGCTGGCCTAGCATGAAGTCCCAGTTGCTGGTGTGAGGTGCCAGACAGATAATAAATTTCTCGGGGTGGTCCTCACTAACGTTTTTCGTCCACCCCATGTGCTTATACAAAAGCCATTTGCAGAATCTACCCATGATGCAGTTCTGTTAGTTCATGTTGCTGATGTTGTCGATGATTTCCGAGACATGCTCATTGAAGCTGTTCTTCAGGTCTTGGAAGTACTGCTTTGCAGGCATACCGGGTTCTGGGTGCGAGATACGGCTGATGTAGTCGGTTCTCAAGTCGACGATGCTGACCAGCAGCGACTCCACGTTGTTCGGATCTGGATTCCCAATGTACATCGATGCAGCAATGCACTCTGCGAACAATTCGTCGCAAACGTAATTGACGATTAATTTCAGTTCTCTTCTCTTCATAATGCAATCATCTTTTTAGTTTTATTCCCCAAAGATAAGAAAAAAATGTGAAATGGAACACAAATCACAAAAAAAAGTTCATAAAAAAGTGGTTTTCTTTCCGATTTCTTTCCATATCTCGCCAAAAAAGAGTAAATTTGCAACAGTTTTTGAAAAAAAGGAAAAGATGTAGAGCTGTCTATTCATTTAGTCTCATATCATATTTTTACAAATATTATTTATAACAATGAAAAAAAGTCTTTTGCAAATTGAACGCGCAGCTTATCTGCCCAAACTGCCGAAAGGCCTGCAGGGAGCTGTTAAGGTAAAGGAAGGTGAACCCACACAGAGTGTAGGCGATCAAGAAGAAATCAAGAAGTTGTTCCCCAACACCTACGGAATGCCGCTGGTGGAGTTCGTGCCCGGCGAGGAAGCCAACACGAAGGTGATGAACGTCGGCGTGATCCTCAGCGGTGGTCAGGCTCCTGGCGGTCATAACGTCATCACGGGTCTCTTCGATGCCATCAAGAAACTCAACCCCGAGAACCGTCTCTACGGCTTCATCCTCGGTCCTGGCGGTCTGGTCGACCACAACTACATGGAGATCACGAAGGAGATAGCCGACGAGTATCGCAACACGGGTGGCTTCGACATGATTGGCTCCGGCCGTACGAAGCTCGAGAAGGTGGAGCAGTTCGAGAAGGGTCTGGAGATCATTCGCCAGCTCGACATCAAGGCTGTTGTCATCATCGGTGGCGACGACTCCAACACCAACGCCTGCGTGCTTGCTGAGTACTATGCTGCTAAGCAATACGGCGTGCAGGTCATCGGCTGCCCGAAGACCATCGACGGCGACCTGAAGAACGACCAGATTGAGACCTCGTTCGGTTTCGACACCGCTTGTAAGACTTACTCCGAGCTCATCGGTAACATCGAGCGCGACTGCAACTCCGCTCGCAAGTACTGGCACTTCATCAAGGTGATGGGTCGCTCGGCTTCCCACATCGCCCTGGAGTGCGCTCTGCAGACGCAGCCCAACATCTGCCTGATTTCTGAGGAGGTAGAGGCAAAGAACATGAGCCTTAACGACGTGGTGAGCTACATCGCCAACGCTGTGGCCGTGCGTGCTGCCGACGGTAACAACTTCGGTACCGTCATCATCCCCGAGGGACTCATCGAGTTCATTCCCGCCATTAAGAAGCTCATCGCCCAGCTCAACGATGTGCTTGCCCTGCCTGAGGTGAAGGACATGGGCCGTTCTGAGCAGATAGACTTCGCCAAGAGTCACCTCACCGAGGAGAACCTTGCCGTTTTCAACTCTCTACCCACCGGCGTTGCCCGCCAGCTCGCCCTCGACCGCGATCCTCATGGCAACGTACAGGTATCGCTCATCGAGACTGAGAAGCTGCTCTCCACAATGGTTGCCCAGAAGCTCGAAAAGATGAAGAAGGAAGGCACCTACAAAGGAAAGTTTGCCACTCAGCATCACTTCTTTGGCTACGAAGGCCGCTGCGCAGCTCCTTCTAACTTCGATGCCGACTACTGCTATGCTCTTGGCACCAGCGCTGCCCAGCTCATTGCTGCTGGCAAGACCGGCTACATGGCCATTGTGAAGAACACCACTGCTCCCAGCGACGAGTGGGTGGCTGGCGGTGTGCCTATCACGATGATGATGAACATGGAGCGTCGTAACGGTGAGATGAAGCCTGTTATCCGCAAGGCACTTGTAGAACTCGATGGCGCACCCTTCAAGGAGTTCGCTTCGAAGCGCGATGAGTGGGCCCGCGAGACGAGTTACATCTATCCCGGACCTATCCAGTACTGGGGTCCCTCGTCGGTGTGCGACCGTCCCACGATGACGCTTGCCCTCGAGCAGCAGAAGTAAGCCCCCCATTCAACCCCCATTGGGAGCCCCCCATTCAGCCCCCGAGGGGGCTACTATACCCTTCTGGGTGGTAGGGGCCTACTGTAGGGGCAGACCCTGTGTCTGCCCGAAAGACTTAACTTTTCTGAAATGAAGAAAAAGCAGACAAAGAACCGTAAGACTTCCGCCTCGCGCAGGCGGAAGTCTTCGCATCAAAGCCACCACCTGCACCCCGTGTTCCATCGCTATCCCCGATGGGCTTGGTGGGTAGGCGGTATCGGCGTGGTGGTGGTCTATGTCTGGCTGTTCTATTATTTCTTCGTCAGCCCTACGGGATTCCGCTGGCGTGCCCTCTACGGTGATGCCCGCTATCCCGACGGCTATGAGATTCACGGCATCGACATCTCGCACTACCAGGCGTCGATAGAGTGGGACCAGCTCCGTCACGCGATGATTGAGGGATGCCCCTTGCGCTTCATCATTGTGAAGAGCACCGAGGGAGCCTCGCTCCTCGACGAGAAGTTCGACGACTATTTCTATGAAGCCCGCGAACACGGTTTCATTCGCGGCGCCTATCATTTCTGGAGCAATCGCTCGTCGGCACGCGACCAGGCTTACTTCTTCCTCGAGAAGGTGAAGCTCGAGGAAGGCGACCTGCCGCCCGTTCTCGACATCGAGCACAAGCCCAAGGACCGCTCGGTGGAGGACTTCCAGCGCGATGTACTCACGTGGCTCCACATCGTGGAAGACCGCTATCATGTGAAACCCATCATCTACACCTATCATAAATTTAAGGAGGCCTACCTCAGCGCGCCCGTCTTCGACGACTATCCCTATTGGATAGCCCACTACTATGTGGAGAAGGTGGAGTATAAGGGTCAGTGGAAGTTCTGGCAACACACCGACGTCGGTCGCCTGCCGGGCATCAAGGGCTACGTGGACTTCAACATCTATAACGGCTCCTACTACGACCTGAAGAGGTTGACGATTAAGTAAAGACCCACCCCCAGCCCCTCCATAGGAATAACCTCCCCCGCCCCTCCAAAGGAGGGGAGTCGCGCACCAGCGTTGTCGACATCCCAATGTAGGGGTTGGCACAATAGCCTCAAATGCTATAGTGTCCCCCTCGGGGGACGAAAGGGGGACTCCTTTTCTACTTCCTTATTTCGAACTATCTTTCCGCTTTTATGTTAATTTCCGTGAATTACCGCGAATTTGTTAACATAAAAGTGGTAGTGTTTTAAGATTTTTACTACCTTTGCAACCATGAACAAACGAACGATTTGGATTATAGCAATCATCATGGGCGCATCGTTTCTCGCCCTGCTCTTCCTTCAGCTGCAGTACATCCGCGAGATGGCTGAGATGAAGAAGGAGCAGTTCGACGAGTCGGTAAACCGCGCACTCTATCAGGCCAGCCGCAACCTGGAGCTGAACGAGACGCGGAGCTACCTCGAAAAGGACGTCAACGAGGCCGAGCGCCGTGCCTATAGCGTCGACTCGGTGGGAACCCGCTCGGGTCAGCCCGACGGCACCTTCCAGCAGAGCCACCAGTACTCTGTCGTAGGGAAGGACGGCACCATCTACTCGTCGTTCATGCTGAAGACCATCGAGACCAAGCCCTCGCAGATGCCGAAGGCAATGATTCTGCGCAAGGACAAGAGCGCCATCTCGGAGGCCAACAAGTCGATGCAGGAGGTGATGAAGAGCCGCTACATCTACCAGAAGGCCCTCCTCGACGAGGTGGTCTATTCCATTCTCTATTCCGCCAGCGACAAGCCTTTGAAGGAGCGCATCAACTTCAAGATGCTCGACCGCGACCTCAATGCCGAGCTCCTCAACAACGGTATCAACATCCCTTATCATTTCACCGTGTCCACGCAGGACGGCCGCGAGGTATACCGCTGCCCAGACTACAGCGAAGAGGGCGAGGAGTACACCTACACCCAGGTGCTCTTCCGCAACGACCCCCTCTCGAAGATGGGCGTTGTGAAGGTACACTTCCCCGACATGAACTCCTACATCTTCTCCTCCGTGCGGTTCATGATTCCCAGCATCATCTTCACCGTTGTGCTGCTCATCACCTTTGTCATCACGCTCATCCTCATCTTCCGACAGAAGCGCTATTCGGAGATCAAGAACGACTTCATCAACAATATGACGCACGAGCTGAAGACGCCCATCGCCAGCATCTCGCTCGCCGCACAGATGATGAACGACGACTCCGTCACGAAGAGTGAGCAGATGTCGAAACACCTTGGAGGCATCATCATGGAAGAGGCCAAGCGACTGCGCTTCCTCGTCGAGAAAGTGTTGCAGATGTCGATGTTCGACCGTAACAGCACCACATTCAAGAAGAAGGAACTCGACCTCAACGAGATGGTGGAGAACGTGGCAAACAGCTTCTCGCTGCGTGTGGAGCATACCGGCGGAAAGATCTACACACAGGTGGAGGCCATCGACTCGGCGATGTACGTCGACGAAGTGCACTTCCAGAACGTCATCAACAACCTCCTCGACAACGCTGTGAAGTACAGGAAGCAAGACAAGCCGCTCGACATATACATCAAGACTTGGAACGACGACGAGCACCTCTATTGCTCCATTCGCGACACAGGCATCGGCATCAAGAAGGACAGCCTGAAGAAGGTGTTCGACAAGTTCTACCGCGTACATACCGGCAACGTGCACGACGTGAAAGGCTTCGGCCTCGGCCTGGCCTACGTGAAGAACATCGTGGAGCTGCACAACGGCGAAATCAAGGTAGATAGCGAGTACGGTAAGGGCACCACCTTCACCATCAAGCTACCATTATTCATCGCCCCCTAACATAGGGGGTTGGAGGTCTCAACCGCCTTGAACCGCCCGTAGGGCTTTGAACTGCGCCCCAGGCGCTTTGATCTTTGAACAAAACAATAATCGTATAACAATCCGCCTGTCATCGAACTCCCACAAACCGGCAGGCACTACATCTCGAAAGAGGGTAGGGGGGAGCTACTACATGATGGAAGAGAAACTGAAAATCTTATTGTGCGAAGACGACGAGAACCTCGGCATGCTGCTTCGCGAGTATCTGCAGGCCAAAGGCTACGCCACCGAGCTCTGTGCCGACGGTGAGGCAGGCTACAAGGCCTTCATGAAGACCAAGTACGACATCTGCGTGCTTGATGTGATGATGCCAAAGAAGGACGGCTTCACCCTGGCTACCGAAATCCGCCAGGCCAATGCCGAGATGCCCATCATCTTCCTCACGGCAAAGACCCAGAAAGAGGATATCGTAGAAGGATTCAAGCTCGGTGCCGACGACTACATCACCAAGCCCTTCTCTATGGAGGAACTCGTGTTCCGTATTGAAGCCATCCTGCGTCGCGTGCGCGGAAAGAAGACAAAGGAGTCCACACTCTACCACATCGGTAACTTCACCTTCGACACCCAGAAGCAGCTCCTCACCATCGGTGAGAAGCAGACGAAGCTCACCACCAAGGAGAACGAGCTCCTCGCACTGCTCTGCTCGCATGCCAACGAGATTCTTCAGCGTGACTTCGCCCTGAAGACCATCTGGATCGACGACAACTACTTCAATGCCCGTTCGATGGATGTCTACATCACCAAGCTGCGCAAGCACCTGAAGGACGACCCGCAGATCGAGATCATCAACATCCACGGCAAGGGCTACAAGCTCATCACACCCGAGGAAGACTAATCACCCCTCCTCCCTCTCTCATGCAAGGAGAGAGCATTGGGAACATACCTACGGCCTGCATTCGGCAATCACCGAGTGTGGGTCGTTGTTTTTCGTTTTTCGTTTTTCACTTTTCACTTCGCGCTCGCGCGGCTACCCTGATACCCTAATTCATGTTAAATTCCTGCGGCTCGTGGCTCTGTCTCGAAGAAAAGATGTAACTTTGCAAATCATACGAACTACAAGCCATCAAAACGATATGAAAATTAGAAACGTACTGTTTACGATTGCCCTGATGACGGCTGGCACGGCTGCGGGGCAGGACGGCCCTACGATGGGCTGGAGCTCGTGGAACACCTTTGGTGTGAACATCAGCGAGAGTATTATCAAGAGCCAGGCCAATGCGATGGTCAGCAAGGGACTGAGCGCCGTGGGCTACGACCACATCAACATCGACGACGGCTACTTCGGCGGGCGCGATAAGGACGACGGCCATCTGCTCATACACCCCACGCGCTTCCCGAAGGGACTGAAGCCCGTGGCAGACTATATACACGAGAAGGGACTGAAAGCGGGCATCTACAGCGATGCTGGCCGCAACACCTGCGGCTCGATGTTCAACGGCGACGCCACGGGTAAGGGCGTGGGCCTCTACGAACACGACCAACAGGATGCCGACTTCTTCTTCAAGGAGTGTGGCTTTGACTTCATCAAGGTGGACTTCTGCGGCGGCTCGTACTATCACAACGAAGACCACCTGGTGCTCGATGAGCAGGAACGCTACACCGCCATCGCCAACGCCATCAAGAATACCGGTCGCACGGATGTGCGCATGAATGCCTGCCGCTGGGCCTATCCCGGCACATGGATCGACGGCGCTGCCTTCTCGTGGCGCACCACGGGCGACATCAACGACTCCTGGGGCTCGGTGAAGGGCATCATCGCGGAGAACCTCTACCTCTCTGCCTATTGCAGCAAGGGCCACTACAACGATATGGACATGCTCGAGGTGGGACGCTCGCTGTCGACGGAGGAGGACAAGACACACTTCGGCTTGTGGTGTATCATGAACTCACCGCTGCTCATAGGCTGTGACATGAGGACCATCAGGTCGACGGCGCTCTCCCTGCTGACGAACAAGGAGCTCATTGCCTTGAACCAGGACACGCTCTACCAGCAGGCCTACGTGGCAGGATTCGTGGACGGCTGCCATGTGTTGGTGAAGGACCTCGAGGAGCGCAACGGCACGAAGCGTGCCTTCGCGGTGTACAATCCCGGTGATAAGCAGAAGAAGGTGCAGGTGAACTTTGCCGACCTCGACCTCGGCGGTATGGTGAAGCTGCGCGACGTGTTCCTGAAACGCGACTTGGGCGAGATGACCGACGCCTACGAGGTGGCGGTGCCCGCTCACGGCACGCGAATCTACGTCGCTGAGGCTGAGACGCGACTGGAGCGCAAGCGCTACGAGGCGGAGACGGGCTACATCAGCACCTATCAGGAAATCAAGAACAACCAGGCAGAGCAGTCGGGCATCTACGAGGCTGCCGACTACTGCTCGGGCGGCTACAAGGCAGGCTGGCTCGGACATAGCGAGGCGAACAGCCTGGAGTGGCGCGACGTCTACAGTCTCGACGGTGGAAAGTATCGGCTGACGGTAGCCTTTATCTCCGGCGAGAACCGCAATATCACCGTCAGCGTGAACGGCAAGAAGGCAACGTCGTTCTCTGCCAATAGCGGTGGTTGGCAGCAGGTGGGCACGAGGACTGTCACCATCGAGCTGCAGAAGGGACAGAACACCATTCGCCTGTCGAACGCCACGAACTGGATGCCCGACATCGACTACATCAATATCGTCCCGGTCGTTCCCTCCGACATTGAGCCCGTCACCATTCAGCAAGGCGATGCCGCCATCTACGACCTGTCGGGCCGCAAGATCACCACCCCCCATAAAGGCATCTACATCAACAATGGCCGCAAGGTCGTGAGTAAGTGAGAGCAGAGTCAAGCTCGCTTGAACTCTGCCGAACGGGAACGAGCTCGAGCTTTAGCTCAAGGTCGTGAGTAAGTGAGTGAAATGAGAACTTGTTATCATTTCCGAACGAGAACGAGCTCGAGCTTTAGCTCAAGGTCGTGAGTAAGTGAGAGCAGAGCCAAGTTTGCTAGAACTCTGCCTAACGGGAACGTTTGGAGCAGTGAACGCCATCCGAGCTTGCTCGAAGATGGCTGAGTCGTGACAAACGAAGACAGCGTCAGCGAGCTAGAGCTTTAGCTCAAGGTCGTGGGTAAGTGAGGGCCAAATACCGCCAGAAGCGTGCCAACCGGCACAAGTAACATAAACTTTCAGAGCACACAGAGCATAGCTCCAGTACTTACGGAGCATTGCTCCATAACCTCTAGAGCATATCTCTAGATGTAGTGGAGCAGTGTTTTAGAGGTACTGGGGCAGTGCTTTTGTAGTCTTAGAGCATTGCTTTCGGTGTGCAAGAGCTATGCTTTTGTCATCAAAAAATTTATGCACTAGGTGTCTTAAAGCAATTGCTTTCGGCATCTTGGAGAATGCGTTGTTGTTTTCAATTGTTTACAAATATTCGAAAACTTCCTTCGCGCCCTCAAAAAAACGGTCACAGGTCACAGGCGTGACCATGTGTCCTCTCGGCCCCAAAACGGTCACAGGTCACAGGTGTGACCATGTTACCTCTCGGCCACAAGGGGGGTGAAAACCCCAAAAACGCAGATTGTAAGCAAGAAGATAATTTGCTTTACTATTTGTCATAAAATAGCAAATATTTTAATCAAAATGTCAAATCCAAATGGTCACACTATTTGAATACAAAATGATAAGGAAAATAATAATATATAGTTAAAGTATTGATTATCAAGTATTTATTGCCTTTTTGTACTTCCGCTTGGCAGAAAGGGTACATGGTCACACCTGTGACCTGTGACCGTTGCGCTCGAGCGGGCACAAAACGGCCTGATGGAAGACCCCAACGAGGTCTCATGTGCCACGTTTCTGGTGGAGGAAGGTAAAAGAAAGTAACGTGGCAAGCCGCATTCCTACATTCCAAACATCTAATGGGCAATTGTTTGGATTAAAGAGGGCTCAACCAATTGATTAGAACAGCTATCAGTAGCGGCTCTGGCGGCGCTCCTTCCACACGTAGCTGGCGGCTCCGGCGAGGACGAAGAGGAGGCCGATGACGAGGACGGCGTTGTGGCGGGTGAGGCCGCTGACGTAGCCCAGAAGCAGGATGGCCACGCCTGCATAGACGAGCGGCAGGCCGAGAAGTTTTTTCAGTTTTTTCATCGCTTTCAGGTTGTTTGCGTTCCGTTTTTGTTCCGTTTTCGGGTCGTTTCGCGTTGAAATATAATGTTTTGCGTGCAAAATTACTAAAAAAATTTGGTTGGTTGAAGAAAAAGTAGTAATTTTGCACCGCATTTTGCGAAAGTAGGCCGTTGAGGCTGTCAGTGAGCAGGTGCAAAAATCATTTTTTAACAAATTATTTATTTATCATTTTAAGTAGTATGAATCAATACGAAACCGTTTTCATTTTGACTCCCGTTTTGTCTGATGAACAGATGAAGGAAACGGTCGAAAAGTTCAAGAAGATTCTCACTGACAATGGTGCAGAGATTGTGAACGAAGAGACCTGGGGATTGAAGAAGATGGCTTACGCGATCCAGAAGAAGTCGACAGGTTTCTACTGTCTGCTGGAGTTCAAGGGTGAGCCTACTATCGTTGAAAAGCTCGAGACCGGCTTCCGCCGCGACGAGAAGGTAATCCGTTACATTACAGTTAAAGAAGACAAGCACATGGTGGCCTGGGCCGAGAAGCGCCGCGCCAAGCTTGGTAAAAAAGAGGAGGCTTAAACTATGGCAGAACAATCCGAAATCCGTTATCTCACTGCTCCTTCCATCGATACGAAGAAGAAGAAGTATTGCCGTTTCAAGAAGAGCGGTATCAAGTATATCGACTACAAGGATCCCGAGTTCCTGAAGAAGTTCCTCAACGAGCAGGGTAAGATTCTTCCCCGCCGCATCACCGGAACCTCTCTGAAGTATCAGCGCCGTGTGGCTCAGGCCGTGAAGCGTGCCCGCCAGATTGCCCTGCTTCCCTACGTAACCGATTTGATGAAGTAATTAAAGGAGGACGCAAGTATGGAAATTATACTGAAAGAAGACATTATCGGCTTGGGTTACAAGAACGATATCGTGAACGTGAAGAGCGGCTACGGCCGTAACTATCTCATCCCCACTGGTAAGGGTGTCATCGCTTCGGAGAGCGCTAAGAAGGTGCTGGCTGAGAATCTGCGCCAGCAGGCTCACAAGCTCGCCGTGCTGAAGCAGAATGCTGAGGAGAAGGCCAAGGTGTTCGAGGGTGTTGCCCTGGAGATTCCCGCTAAGGTAAGCGTGACCGGTCAGCTCTACGGTTCTGTAGGTGCTGCTCAGGTGGTTGCTGCTCTGGCTGAGAAGGGCATCGAGGTGGATCGCAAGATCGTCACCATGCGCGATGCTAAGCAGGTGGGCGACTATGAGGCCGTTGTACACTTCCACAAGGAGGTTGAGGTGAAGGTACCTGTGAAGGTCGTCGCCGAGAATCCTGAGGTGCTCGAGGCTCCCGTCGTTGAGGAAGCTCCCGCTGCTCAAGAGGAAGCTCCCGCCGTTGAGGAGGAGATCGCCGAGGAAGTGGAGGACTTCATGGAGGAGGCCGCCACGGCTGAGTAATAGCAAGGCAATTATTTGCGCTGTAAAGCAAACAATACGATGGTCCCGGTCGCTCGTAGTGAGTGACCGGGACCTTTTTTAGCCCCCCTGTCGTCCCCCGAGGGGGACACGATGGCTTCGTGGGTGTTGTGTTCGTAAAATCTTGCCCATGAAAATGTAGGGACGCGACGTGTCGCGTAATTGGAGTGGAAAAGCTGAGTCCAGTTACGCGGCACGCCGCGTCCCTACATATGAGGGGCTAAAGCATATAGCCCCGTTTTTGTGATGAGAAGGGTAGGGGCCGAGCGTGGGGTAGAAGCGATAAGTGGGTTGGCAACAAAGAAAACGATGGTTTTCTTATGTTGTCTTTGTTTTCTTTTGTTTTTTAAAGACGCGTCAGCGTACCTACAGATTCTTCAGCTCGCTGATGGTCTGGATGGGGTCGGCGGCCTTGAAGACATAGCTGCCGCTGACCAGCACGTCGACACCTGCGGCTACCAGTCGGGGAGCAGTCTCGCCCTGTACGCCGCCATCGACCTCGATGAGGGCGTGGCTACCTGACTCAGCAATGAGCTTGCGCAAGCGCTGGGTCTTGGCGATGGTGTTCTCGATGAACTTCTGTCCACCGAAGCCCGGGTTCACACTCATGAGCAGCACCATGTCGACATCGGCGATGATGTCTTCGAGCACGCTCACAGGGGTGGAGGGGTTCAGGGTGACGCCAGCCTTCATGCCTGCCTGGTGTATTTCCTCGATGGTGCGGTGCAGGTGTGTGCAGGCCTCGTAGTGTACATTCATCATCATTGCACCCAGTCGGGCGGTCTGCTGAATGTAGCGCTCAGGCTTCACAATCATGAAGTGCACGTCGAGGGGTTTCTTGCAAATCTTCGCAACGGCTTCGAGTACAGGGAAGCCAAACGAGATGTTCGGTACAAAGACGCCATCCATGACGTCGAGATGCAGCCAGTCGGCATCGCTGCGGTTGATCATGTCGATGTCGTCGGCAAGATGCGCGAAGTCGGCGGCCAGCAAAGAAGGTGATACCTTGGTCATTATTGAAGTTAAGATGTCAATTCAAACAATATGATTCCGTGCGGCCATTCACATTGATCGTCCGATAACTATAGGCGATCTGCCGGATGATGTTCAATACTTGCTCAGATGGCTTGAGTTCTTCTTGTGTAAAATACTGCATAGGCAATTCATTTTTGGGGTTATTTTATATTTATAACGCAACTCATTGGCCGTTTATTATATCGGAATGAAAAAAAATGCTGCTTCACTAGGGCTTATAGGGCATAAAGGGTAGTGAAAGGGGAGAAAAGGGACGTATGCTTGTGCTACCAGAGGGAAAAAATTATCAATTTATTTTGTCCTCTCCTCGATTTGCACTATCTTTGCATCATAAAACACTTGGAGATATGGAGAAAGCGCATTACCAGATATTCGATTTCCGGCCCGACAGCCCGGACTATGTGCACATGATCAGTTCGCAGGCAGGCATCATTCCTGATTATAGCGAGGAGCGGTTGCGCTCGCTCAGAAAGCAGGCTGCCGCTGAGGAGACCAGCGCGGGTGAGGCTGCCGAGGAGAAGTTGCGTGTGGGGATTTTTGCCGACGACATGCCGCAGAACATCGTTACACGGGTGTACAACTATGGGCTCGACGTCGTGCTTCTGTTGGGCGACGAGAGTGCCGTGATGATCGACAACCTGCAACGCACCCTCGATCCCGATATCCGACCGGGCATCAGAATCGTCAAGGCCCAAAGCCTTGAGGAAGCATTGGGGGGACTTTGAATAGTCGGATGGGGTCAGACTTGTCCGACTAATCCGACTTGTCCGACTCGTCCGACTCGTCTGACTCGTCTGACCAGTCTGACTACTCGACCTCTTTCGACAATGTTTTCCAAGTGAAGCCCTTCAGCTCGCGACGCTCAGGCCACACATAGGAAAGGAGCAGGGCTACGAGCGTGGAGACGACGATGGCCGTGAAGCCGAAGAGCAGGAAGTTTGCATCGCTATAGAAGTTCATCCAGAACACCGTGAGTGTTCCTGCGAGGAAGCCCACGAAGGCTGCGCGTGCCCCGATGCGCGGGAAGAAGATACCCATGATAAACAACGCTCCTACCGCTCCGGAGAGGAGACCGAGAATCGTATTGAAATAGTCGAGTAGCGACTGGATGTTCATCGTTGCCATGAGGATGGCGATGAGCATGCCGATGAGTCCGCTGACGATACCTGTCAGACGGGCCGTTCTCACGGTGGCTGCATCGGAGATGGCGGGGTGTGCCTTCTTCCAGATGTCGACGGTGAACGCTGTTGAGATGCTGTTGATGTTCGAGGAGATGGTCGACATCGTGGCGGCAAACACCGCTGCGATGAGCAAGCCCGCGATGCCTGCCGGCAACTGACTCATCATGAAGAACGGGAAGATGGCATCGGTCTTCTGCATCGTCAGGTCGGTGGCGGCTGGGTGCGTCTGGTAGAAGGTGTAGAGGCCCGTGCCGATGGTGAAGAAGGCGATGGTGACGACAACCGACATCGTACCGTTGGTGAGGATGCTGCGTGCCGCCGAATGCTCGTCCTTCGTGGTGAGATAACGCTGGATGACCGTCTGGTCGCTGGTGTAGGAGATGATGTTGTTGGCCAAGCCGCCGAGGATGACCACCCAGAAGGTTGCCGTGCGGTAGTCGAACGACCAGTCGAAGAGTCGGAACTTGTCGTTCATTCCAGCGATGTGGAAGAAGTCGGAGACTCCGCCGCCGGTGTTGTAGATGAGGTAGACGGCAGCCAGGAAGGCTCCTCCCACGAGGATGATGCCCTGCACCACATCGCCCCAGACAACAGCTTCGACGCCGCCCATCGTGCAATAGATGATGGTCACTACGGCCATCACGACGATGCATACATAGATGTCGATGCCCGTAACGGCGGTCATTGCCAGCGAAGGCAGGAAGAGCACCAGCGCCATTCGGGCCACCATGAACACGATGAACAGCACGGAGGCCATCAGGCGGATGGCATACGAGAAGCGGTGTTCGAGATATTCGTAGGCGGTGGTGACGTTCAGTCGGCGGAAGAACGGCAGGAAATACTTAATGACCGGGAACGACACCAGCAGGATGCAGATTTGCATGGGGTAGTAGGTCCAGTCGGTCATGTAGGCCTTTGCGGGTATCGACATATAGGTGATGGCCGAGAGCATCGTGGCGAAGATGCTGATGCCTGCTGCCCACCAAGGAATGCGGTTGCCGCCTTTGAAGAAGTCCTCAGAGCCTGACTCGCGTCGCATAAAATAGTAGCCCAGCAGGAGCATTGCGATGAGGTAGACCACGAGCACCAGATAGTTGAGCCAGCCGAAATGAGCGGTGTAGGTGATGGTGAGTTTGGTGACGTCGGCCGAGCGGATTCCTGGTTTCAGCTCGCCATTAATAATATAATAGGTGTTGGGCTGGCTGCCTTTCACCACTGCTGCTCCCGCACGCGCCAGCCGCTGGTCGCCGTAGGCATTCGACCAAGCGCCCGTGATGGTGTTGTAGACGAGGAGCGAGTCGCGGAAGTGATACCACTCGGCGGGATGCGTGAGGTAGTCGGATTGCTGCTCACGGAGGGCGGCCTCGAAGACTTTCTTGTTCACACCGCCGAAGAGCAGGATGTTGTTAGCTCCGCAGGGCAGGGCGGTAGCTCCGACGGCGGCAAAGTAGGTGGGAGAGGCGGAAGCACTTGAGATGCCCGAAACGTCAGCTGTAAGCTTTTCCCCGAAGCTGTCGGTCATGTAGGTCGTACGCTTCGACTTGGTCTTCAAATTCCAAGCCTCAATGGTGTTGCTGCATTGCTTTGTTTGGGAATCGAAACCGCCGATGAGCAGCAGTTCTGATCCGTTGCTGCCGTTCTGCACCACAAGACAAGGCTGCAGCCGACTTTCATCGGTCGTAGCAAAGTGTTTCCATTCCTTCGATCCCTTTGCGTAGTCAAGCGTATAAATGTTGGGATTGGCTTCGCCGTCGGTCTGTCCGCCAGCAACGTAGATGACACCATCGGCATAGCAGGCTGCCAACTGGTCGAGACCAACGGGCAGGGAAGGTAGGGGAGTGAGTGTTTTTTCCAACAGGAAAACATCGCGTACCGACACCTTGCCGTCACTGGTACCGCCGATGCAGACGATACCTTCAGGTACAACGACGCTGGCACCATAGGCAATAGGATGCGGCAGCTCGCCCACACGAATCCACTGATGCGGGTCTCTGATGTCAAGGGCGAAGATGTCGGCATAGAAACGCTTCTCGCCGCCTTCGGCAGCAGGTGTTTCCGGGAAGTTGCAGCCACCAGCTACGATAAGTTCATATCCCGACATGCCAGCAAAGGGTGCAGCCACACCTTGCACGCTGTCGCCCACCACCAGTTGTGGCAGGTCGTCAACACTAAAACTATTGAACTGACGGCTTTTGTCCTTGTTGCCGCAACTTGCCATCATCATGGCGAGCAGCATGAGCGAAATCGCGATTCCCCGCTTCTTCATAACAGACTCCTTTGTTTCTTTGTCACCTTATCACTTTTGTCACCTTGTCACTTTGCCACCTTGGAAATGTTTGCCTTCTCGAGTCCGTATCCCATGCGCTTGTCCATATAGAGCAGCAGGGCAGCTACCAGCGTGGCGGCGAGGGCGAAGACGGCGAATACCGACATGGGTACGGTGAAATCGACGTGTCCGTCGGCACTCGTGTAGTCATCGATGATGTTGCCCACGAGCATCGGCATGAGCATCAAACCGATGTTCTGAATGTAGTAGATGATGCTGTATGACGTGCCCAGCACCTTCAGCGGCACGAGTTTCGGCACGCTGGGCCACATAGCACTCGGCACCAATGAGAAGGCTACACCCAGCAGCACCATCATCAGAGCGGCTACCCACGGGGTGTTGACGATGGGCAGGGCGAGCACCACATGACAAACGAAGACAAGCGCACAACCCGTTAGCATAAGGGTTGCGCCGCGTCCGATGCGATCGTAGATGCTTCCGAAGAGCGGGGTGAGCACGATAGTGCCGTAGGGCAGCAGTGACACAATCCAGCCGGCGGTAACGGGGTCGAGGCCGTATTTGTTGACTAGCACGTCGGTTGCAAACTTCAGGAATGGTCGCAAGCTAGTGTAGAACAGCACACAGAGAATAGCGATGAGCCAAAAACCTCGGTTGGTGAGCAATGCCGACACATACGCCTTCATGAGCGAGGGCGACTCCTCCGCTTTCTTAACTTTCTCAACATTCTCAACTTTCTCAACATTCTCCGCTCGACTCGCAGGGGCGCTTTCGGAGCGTAGCGGAGAAAGAACCTCTGAACCTCTCAACGTCTCAACTTCTTTCTCCTTATCCATGAAGGTGTAAACCCCGAACATCAGGAATCCTGCCAATAGCAGCAGAGTGCCCACGAGCAAAGGTGCCGAGAGACCGAAGGATTGTGCAATCACGGGAGAGAGGCTGATGGCGGAGGCCGTACCCAGACGAGCCATTGCCACCTGGATGCCCATCGCCGAAGCGAGTTCGTGTCCGGTGAACCACTTCGTGACCACCTTCGAGACGGTGATGCCCGTGATGTCGCATCCCACGCCAAACATGCCGAAGCCCAGCGCCGATACCAGCACTTGCGTCTTCAGATGCTCGGGAATCAGGCCGAAGAGCGTCACCGGCATTTCTACGTATGTCGTAGGCACAACATAGCGCAGGGCAAACCAGTTGACGGCCGCGCCAGCAAGCATCATGCCCGTAGCGAGCAATCCCGTGAAGCGAATGCCGCACTTGTCGAGAATGATGCCACCGAGGAACAGCATCAGCAGGAAGATGTTGAAAATGCTATAGGAACCGGCATAGAAGCCGTATTCGCTTGCTGTCCAGCCCATTCCGCCTTCTTCAAGCGGGGCTTTCAGCGTTGTGGAAAGTGGAGACACGATGTCCCAAAACACGTAGCCCATCATCATGGCAAACGCCACGATGATGAGCACGCTCCAACGTTTCACACGTCCATTGGTTTCTGACATGTAGATGATGGGTTATGTCCTTAAAAAATGGTGATTCTCGACTCCTGTCATACGATAGCAGCCGAGAAACACTTCTCCTTACTTGATGTTGGGCTCCTCAAGGCCGAGACCTTTCTTGCGGTCGACAACCTTCAGCAGCAGACCCAGCAGCAGGGCGGCAACACCCAGGCAGGCGAGCATCACCAGCGGCCAAGTGTAGTCGAACTGTGTGGGATCGGTCACGCCCGGGTTGGTCTTGTCGAGCACCTTACCGATGAGCAGCGGGAACAGCCACAAGCCGATGTTCTGAATCCAGAAGATCAGGGCGTAGGCCGAACCAATCACCTTTGCATCAACGAGCTTCGGCACGCTGGGCCACAGCGATGCGGGCACGAGCGAGAACGAAGAGCCGAGCACGAGAATCGTGACGTAGGCGATGACGATGCCGCCAACGGCATTTCCCTTGAACAGCGGCAGAACGAAAGCGAACGTCAGGTGGCAGGCAATGAGCAGCAGCGAACCCAGCACGAGCATCGAAGCAGCCTTACCCTTGTGGTCGACATACGAGCCGAGAATCGGCGTGATGAGCACAGCCAGCAGTGGGAACACAGCGAAGATGGACTCTGCCGACTGACGCATGTAGCCCATATAGCAATAGGTGACGAGGGCGATGATGGAGATGGCCAGCAAACCATACTTCTTATTCTTGTCCTTCATGAAGTTGCTGGCGAAGCCGGCAGCGGCAACGACGAGCATGATGACATACTGCACGATGGTCACCGACGGACTTGCCCAGAACGAATCCTGTGCAGGCTCGGTCAGTGTGAGGTTGCATTGCAGCATGTTCACGGCATACTTCTGGAAGGGGAAGATGGCCGAGTAGTAGAGCACGCACAGCAGAGCCACGAGCCAGAAGCCCGAATCGCTGAGAATCTTACCGATATCGCTAACCTTGAACGGGTCGTCCTTCTCTTCGGCTTCACCCGTTTGAGCGTCGAGTTTGCGGTCCATGAAGAAGTAGACGATGAACATCATCAGGGCAATGCACATGAGGACTACGCCGAAGGCCACCGAACGAGTAACGCTGATGTTACCGCCCAACTTGGCGAAGAACGGCGAGAAAATCATGCAGGTGGCCACACCCAGACGAGCCAAAGCCATCTCGGAACCCATAGCCAGCGCCATCTCGCGGCCTTTGAACCACTTCACGATACCTCTCGAAACGGTGATACCAGCCATCTCGCAACCGCAACCGAAGATCATGAATCCGCAGGCAGCAAACTTCGCTGATGCCGGCATACCCTGATAGAACGGCGAAACGCCCAGTTCATCGAAGATAGGAATGTAGTTCAGGTTGTTGGTGAACCAAGTCTCCAAGCCGCTACCTATGAACGATTCGCTCACGGCATACCACTTGATGATGGCACCAATGAGCATTACAGCACCCGAGAGGACGGCTGTGAAGCGCACGCCCATCTTGTCGAGGATGATACCTGCGAAGATGAGGAAGAACACAAATACGTTGAGGAATACCTCCGAACCCTGCATGGTTCCGAAGGCTGTAGAGTCCCATCCGCGAGTTTCCTGCATGAGGTCCTTGATGGGCGAGAGGATGTCCATGAAAATGTAAGAACAGAACATGGCCAGAGCCAACAGCAACAGGGCAGTCCAACGCATGCCTGCCGAGTCGCGCAATGTTTTTTGAATTGCTTGTGTCATTTTTTGTTGATATTTATGGTTTTCGATTTTTCACAATCTGCCTGCAAAGATACAAAGTTTATTTCACACTTGCAAAGATTTTTGCTACATTCTTCTGCAATGTTAAGCCTTTCCAGGTGGTGATAGGACTACGTCCTGGGTGTTGCCGAACGGGTGAAGGGGTAGCCGCTTTCAGAAAAAATCTCGCTTGCGAATTAATTTTTCCCTTTTCCTTTTCATGTTTCAATTTATTTTCTGTAACTTTGCAGAGTTTTAGTAAACATGCTTTGAGAGAGATAGCTCCAGCGTAGGCTGAGATGCTTATAGAGATTTGCAAACTCACATGTATAACAGAAAGTTACTGCTTTCAATCGTGTTGGTGCTGTGCATGATAGGCACAAGCTGTACAGACCGGAAGTCGCCTGCCGATGCAGAGTCGGCAGAGGAGGATTCGTTGGCTGCCGACACGCTGTTGGCCGACACGGTGCCCGACCTTGTCGAGGAAGTGCCGGAATCGAAGGCCGTCGACGAGTTGTTCGACGACTTCTTCTTCAACTTTGCCGGCAACCGACGCATGCAAATGAACCGCATCGTCTTCCCACTGCCTGTGCACAAAGAAGGAGGTACGGCTATGCTGGCCCGCCGTCAGTGGCAATACAGCCATTTCTTCATGGGTGAGGGGTTCTATTCCGTTCTACTCGACAACAATCAGCAAGACTCGCTATCGAAAAGCTATGTGCTGACGCATGCCTCGGTGGAGAAGCTTTATCTTGACGAAGGCCGCATGAAGGAGTACGACTTCGAGCGCGGCGATGGTGGCGAATGGCGTCTCACGCAGGTTACCCACAAGCCGATTTCCGACCACCCGTGTGCTTCGTTCCTGCAGTTCTACCAGCGTTTCTCTGCCGACTCGGCCTATCAGGTGCATAGCCTCGACGAGTTTGTTGTGATGACGGCTCCCGACTCCGACGATGAAGAGTTCAACGAGGTGACGGGAAGCATCATGCCTGAGCAGTGGCCAACCTTCAAACCCGTGGTCATTCCGCACGGCGTCGTTTATCTTGTGAACTACGGTCAGCACTATTCGTCGGAGAATCAGAAGGTGCTCATCGTTCGTGGTGTTGCAAACGGTTTGAACATCGAAATGACCTTTCAGCGTAAGGACAACGCTTGGAAGCTGGTGAAGTTCACTTGTTAATTCAGCCCGCACGTGCCGTCGGGGTAACCATCAAGAATCAGAGAGTATGAAAGATATACGCAACTACCAATTGCTGAAGCATAACACGTTTGGCATCGATGCCGCCTGTAAACGCTTTGTGGAGTTCGCCACCGAGAGCGAGCTCGTTCATCTGTTGCAGCGTGAGCGCTTTCAGGAGACTGGCGAACCGCTGCTCATCTTGGGTGGCGGTAGCAACCTCTTGCTGACGGGCGATTTTGAAGGCACCGTGCTGCACTCAGCCATCATGGGCATTGAGGACATCTCTGCCATCGAGGGCCCTCAGAGCGACAGCGTGCTGCTGCGTGTGGGTAGCGGTGTTGTTTGGGACGACTTCGTGGCCTACTGCGTTGCCCGCGGATGGAATGGAGCCGAGAATCTCTCGCTCATTCCTGGCGAGGTGGGTGCGAGTGCTGTGCAGAACATCGGCGCCTATGGCGTTGAAGCGAAAGACCTTATCGAGCGTGTGGAAGCCGTAGAGATTGCCACCGGTGAGCGTGTGGCCTTCGACAACGAGGACTGCTGCTATGCTTATCGGCAGAGCCGCTTCAAGCAAGATTGGAAGAACCGATATGTCGTCACCTATGTCACCTATCGTCTTTCCCGCACTTTTGTGCCCCATCTCGATTATGGTAATCTGCGCGAACATCTTTTCTCGCAGAAGCAGATAGCTGAAGAAGCGCTGACGGCGCAACATGTTCGCGATGCCATCATCGACATCCGGCGAGCTAAACTGCCCGATCCTGCCGAGTTGGGTAATGGCGGTAGTTTCTTCATGAATCCAATTGTGCCGCGAGCAAAATACGAGGAGTTGGCTGCGCAGTATCCCAATATGCCTCATTACGAAGTGGATGCTGAGCGGGTGAAGATTCCTGCCGGCTGGATGATCGACCAATGTGGCTGGAAAGGACGCAAGCTGGGTCCTGCCGGTGTCTACGATAAGCAGGCGTTGGTGCTGGTGAACCTCGGCGGAGCCAAGGGCGAGGACATCGTGCGCCTTTGTGAAGCCATCCGCCACGATGTGAAAGAGCGGTTTGGTGTGGAAATCCGACCTGAAGTAAATGTGGTTTGAATCCTCCAGGCGGTTCAAAGATAAAAATGCTGCTTCGCAGCGTTCAAAGATAACACATGACTTTTACATTTTTAGGAACAGGAACATCATCGGGCGTACCCGTGCTGGGATGCCCGTGCGAGGTGTGTCATAGCAGCGATCCACGTGACCGCCGCTATCGTAGCGCTGGCCTTCTGGAGACGGCGTCTACGCGTGTGCTCATCGATAGTGGCCCCGATATTCGCATGCAACTCATGCCGTTGCCGTTTCGGAAGATCGACGGCGTGCTCATCACCCACATCCACTACGACCACGTGGCCGGCATCGACGATCTGCGTGGGTTCTGCAAGTTCGGCGACATCAACATCTACGCCAATCAGCAGACCGTTGACGCCCTGCGTGTGACGATGCCCTATTGCTTTACCGAGAAGCTCTATCCAGGTGTGCCGCTGCTCAACCTGCATCCCATTGCTGCAGGTCAGAAAGGACAGATTGGCGACATCAGCTGGCAGGCTGTGGAGGTGATGCACGACTGGTTGCCCATCCTGGCCTATCGCTTTGGCTCGTTTGCCTATATCACCGACATGAAGACCATCAGCGACGAGAGTCGCCAGCTGTTGCAAGGAGTGAAAACGCTCGTGGTGAACGCTCTGCGATTTGAACGCGAACACCATAGCCACATGCTCGTCCGCGATGCTATCGAGTTTGCTCGCAGCATTGGTGCCGAGCGCACCTTCCTCACCCATCTCACCCACGAGATAGGTTTTCATGACGATGCCAACAGCCAGCTGCCACCCGACATTCGCTTCGCCTACGATGGTCTGACAATTGAAGTGTGAGGTAATGCTCCTTCTGGTAATGCACCTTTTTGTATATAAAGAAAAAGACATCCGGCTATTGCACAAGTAAGCAATAGCCGGATGTCTTTGTATGGGTGAGAAGGAGTTGTGTTACTTCTTCCGTTTGAACTTTCTATAGAGTTTCCAACCGAGGATGACTCCATCGAGAATGCCCGCTCCCGTGCTCATCAGAGAACTGAAACGCTTCGTCGGCGTAAGTGCTGAGAGGGGTTCGGGCTTGGTGAAGAGCTGTCCCCAGAGTTGCTGAATCTGTTTCTCACTATTCCTGAGATCTCCTTGCAGCAGTCCTTTGCAGTCGCGAATCTGCTCGAGCGAAGTATACCTCTTGGGTACTTCCGGTGCAGGAGTGGTTGTGGTGTTGTTGATTTCCATCGTGCAAACAATTTTATTGTTCCATTAACAGACTGGCCAGGAACTTCACCACCGGACGCTCAATCCACCGCTTACGGAAGATCAGCACCAACAGGAAGATGATGAGATAGACGGCAGCAACAATCACGAATGCCCAAGCGGTGCCCACAAGGGGAGCGAGCGCATAGGCTGCAGCAAACGAGAGATAGATGAGAAAGATTAGGACGAGCAGCGAGAGCACCACCGTCAAAGTGATGGCGGTGATCAGGCGCACGACCTTCTCAATGACATCGAGCTTCAAGTATTCACGCTGCAGCCCAATGTATTGCTTCAAAGCCTCGACCAACTGGCCGATGGTCTCTATGTTGCGATCGTTTGAGAACATTCTTTTTCCTCTCATCCGGCATCTCACCGGAAACTCTTGTCGTTTCTTCGATGATGCTTACTCAATGATGTCAGAGGCAGCCTCCTTGATGTCATCAACGAGGTCGTCGACTTCCTTGCGGCTGAGCTTGATGTTGTGCTTCTTGCAGAAATCGTCAACAGCGTCGGTGATACGTGTGCGAGTCTCTGTTCCCTTTTCAGGAGCCATGAGCAGACCAAGTGCTGCACCTGCGAGGGCGCCGCCGATGAATGCGCTGAAATAACCTAATGTCTTCATAATTCTAATGTATTTTAAATGAAACAATTCTTTACGTCGGAGCGTCGTTGCATGCTTCTAACGCCCGATTTGGATTGCAAATATAGTAAAAGATTGGTAATAATGTAGCTTTTTGTGCGTCATTTTTTGTTAAAAAACCTCTATTTTCGTGATTTAACAAACTTTATGCGAGTTTTTGAACGATATTTCTCAGATATTTTGTAATTTCGCACCAAATATGTGGATTTTTAATCCATCCTTTTCTCGCCACCCCAGAATTGAAGCGGGCTTTGTTCTGCTCATCGGGGCTTAGCAAAATAGTTTGAATCAATCAAAATAGTCACATTAATAATACTTAAAGAAAAGTTATGAAGAAATCATTGGTATTGAGCGCAGGCCTTTGCGCAGTGTTAATGTTTGCAAGTTGTGGTTCTAAGGACAGTGCCTATCGTAAGGCATACGACAAGGCTAAGGCCGCAGAAGCCGAGGCTGCCCTCGCTGGCAACACCGAGACCACGGAGACTCCCGTTGTGACTCCTCTCACCCCGACACAGCCGCAGCAGCAGACAGTCGACAACTACGACAACGCCACCTATCGTCAGGAGAGTGTTTCGCTTGTCAGTGGTAACGGTTTGAGAAACTACAGCGTCGTCGTTGGTTCGTTCTCGGTTCTTGCAAATGCTCAGGGTCTGCAGAACAAGCTGAAAGCTGCCGGTTACGATCCGCAGATTGTGAAGAACAACGACCGTGGCCTGTATCGCGTTGTTGCCACCACCTTCGACCAGAAGGCTGATGCTGCACGTTCGCGCGACGCTTTCCGTTCCACCTATCCCGATGCTTGGCTGCTCTACAACAAATAATTTCTTTTTGTTGCTCCTTGCATGCGGATACTTTCCATTGACTACGGTAAGAAACGCACAGGTATAGCAGTCACCGATCCCCTGCAAATCATTGCTGGTGGATTGGCGACTGTTTCTACGTCTGAACTCTACGACTTTCTGGTCAATTACATCGCCAGGGAGCCCGTAGAGCGTATCGTTATCGGTAAGCCGCTACAACCTAACGGCCAGCCCAGCGAGAACCTTCAGCGTGTGCAGCAGTTTGTGAACCGCTGGCGCAATCATCAGCCGCAGGTGCCTATTGAGTTCTATGATGAGCGCTTCACCTCAGTGCTGGCCCATCGTGCGATGATCGATGGAGGCCTGAAGAAGAAAGCCCGTCAGGACAAGGCGCTGGTCGACGAAATCAGCGCAACCATCATCCTGCAGGACTACATGCGGTCGCGAAGCAATCGTCAATCTTAATATCGTCAGTCGTAAAATCTTATTATTGTCAATAAGTCAATTATTACACATCAATGATACTACCTATTTATATATATGGGCAACCAGTGTTGCGCAAGGAGTCGGAAGATATCACCCCCGATTATCCTGGCCTCGCAGAGTTGATTCCCAATATGTTTGAAACCCTCACGGCTTCTGATGGAGTAGGGCTCGCAGCCCCGCAAATCGGAAAGAACATCCGTCTGGCTGTTATCGATCTCGACGTGCTCGGCGACGAATTTCCTGAGTACAAGGGTTTCCGCCACGTGTATATCAATCCTCACATCGTGGAAATCGATGAGGAGTCGCCCACGGAGACGTTGGAGGAAGGTTGCTTGTCGCTGCCCGGCATCCACGAGAATGTGACGCGCCACACTCGCATTCATGTGCAGTACATGGATCAGGACTTCCGGCAGCACGATGAATGGGTCGATGGCTATCTGGCACGTGTCATGCAGCACGAGTTCGATCATCTGGATGCCAAGATGTTCATCGACCATCTGTCTCCTCTCCGCAAACAGCTCATCAAGAGCAAGCTGAAGGCATTGACGCAGGGCCGCTATCGCTGTTCCTATCGGACGAAGCCGGTGAGGAAATAACCTTACACCCTTCTTTAAGGAGACCCACCCCCATTCCTTCCTTTAAGGAGACCCCACCCCCAACCCCTCCCGTAAAGGGAGGGGAGTAAAATGCTTTTAAAATGAAGAAAAACGACAAACTCTTTGGCATATTGCTCCCCTCCCTTTACGGGAGGGGTTGGGGGTGGGTCTTTCCCCTCGGGAGGGGTTGGGGGTGGGTCTTTTTCCTTTTCTTCTTCTCTATCACCTCTTCTGCCCAATACAATACCGACCGGCTGATTATCTCCGGTCGTATTGCCTATAGCAATCATGACTATGTGGTTGCTATTCAGCATTTTAACAATGTATTGTCGGGAAAGCCTTATTTGTATGAACCCTGGTACTATCGTGGACTCTGCAAGCTGCAGCTCGACGATTATGCCGGAGCGGAAGGTGATTTCGACAAGGCCATCGAGCTGAATCCCTATGTGCATGAAATCTTTGCCGCCCGCGCCGAGAGCCGTATTCGTCAGAAGAAGTTTGCTGATGCCCTCGACGACTATGAGCATGCTCTCATCTTCAGTCCCGACGAGCGAGGCTATTGGTTCAACCGCGCCTATTGCCGGTATTTCATGAAGGAAAACCAACAAGCTCATTCCGACCTGGATTCCATCGTGAAGCGCTGGCCTGATATGAATATGGCCTATGCTTTCCAGACGGAGATTTATCTGAATGAGAACGATACGGCGACGGCTTCTCGATGGCTCGACAAAACCCTCGAGCACAATCCTTATGATGGCAACTCGTGGTCTATTCTGGCCCGACTGAACATGCAACGCAAGAACTGGGAGGTTGCCGACGAGGCTTTTACAAAGGCCATCCACTATCAGCCGCGTGTGGTCAACAACTATATGTATCGGGCTATGGTGCGTGTGAACCGCAACAAACTGCGTCAGGCGATGGAGGATTACGACAAGGCCATCGATATGGACCCCAATAACTTCCTGTCGCACTACAATCGTGGTTTGCTCCGCCAGCAACTGGGTGATGATAACCGCGCCATCGAAGACTTCAATTTTGTGCTGCGCTATGAGCCCAACAACCTGCAGGCTCTCTACAATCGGGCGTTGCTGCTCGACCGGACAGGCAACTACCAGGCTGCCATCAGGGATTACTCACGCGTCATCGAGACCTTCCCCAATTTCTGGGCTGGCCTGCTGGCACGTGCTTCCTGCTATCGTCGGTTGGGAATGACGGCCAAGGCCGAGATGGATGAGTTCCGTGTGACGAAGGCGCAGCTAGACAAACATTTAGGCATTCAGCAGCGGTGGAGCAAATCGAAGTTGCGCGAAATGCGCAAGCTCAGCGATGTGGATGTAGAGAAATACGACCAATGGGTGGTCGTCGACGAGGATGTCGTCACACCACAGTATCACAACGACTATCGTGGTGAAGTGCAGAACCGTGAGGTGAGCAACGACCTACAGCCTTTGTTCTCGTTGTCGTACATGCCCTACAAGGGTGGCATCAACAGCTATGGGATTGTCGACCAAAACGTAGAACGGTTCAACATCAGCCACAAGCCGTTGCGCGCCATTCGTGTGACATGTCGCCCGGAGGCCCTCGATGAGAGTATGTCGGAAGCCTTCTTCAGGAACATCGATTCGCTCACGGTGGCTATCGGCAAGTCAGACAATGTGCAGATGGCCCTTTCGTTGTTGATGCAACGGTCGGTGGCTCATGCTACCACACACAATTTCGCTGAGGCTATCAACGACCTCAACGACTATATCAACATTGATTCCACTTCCGTGCTGGCCTACTGGCAACGCGCCTATTGTCTGCTGATGCTCTACGACTACAATGCCCAGCAAGGCGTAGAGGCACAGCTGAGCAGTAAGCGTGTGCAGGATGATTTGAAGACGGCCATTGGCTTTGATGCCGATAATGCACTTCTCTACTATAATTTGGCTACGGTCAGTGTCATGCAGAAGGACTACAACACCGGCATCGATCTCTTTACCCGAGCCATTCAGCTCAATCCGCATCTGGCAGAGGCATACTTCAATCTGGGCCTTGCTCGCATCTTTGCCGGACACAAGGCTGAAGGCATCCGCGATTTGAGCAAAGCAGGCGAACTGGGCCTCTATGATGCCTATAGTGTAATGAAACGCTATTCGGAGACGAAATAATTCCGAATGTTCATTCGTAATTCATTTTTATTTGTTACCTTTGCACCCGATTATAATTAAAAACACTATTTTGTATATGGTAAAAATCACTTTCCCAGACGGTTCTGTTCGTTCGTATGAGCAGGGCGTGACTGGTTTCCAAATCGCCGAGAGCATCTCGCCGGCTCTCGCACGCAACGTTGTATCTTGCGCCGTCAATGGTGAGACAGTAGAACTCAACCGCCCCATCGAGGCCGATGCCACCATCGCTCTCTACAAGTTCGATGACGATGAGGGTAAGCACACATTCTGGCACACCTCTGCCCACTTGCTGGCCGAGGCTCTGCAGGAACTCTATCCCGGCATTCAGTTCGGATTCGGACCTGCCGTCGACAATGGATTCTTCTATGATGTGCTGCTGCCAGGCGGTGAGATGATCAAGGAGAGCGACTTCCCCCAGATTGAAGCAAAGATGCTGGAGCTGGCCCGCAAGGACGAACCCGTGGTGCGTCGCGAGGTTGCTAAGGCCGATGCGCTGAAGGAGTTTGCCGCCGATGGTCAGACCTACAAGTGTGAACACATTGAGCAGGACCTCGAGGACGGTTCTATTTCTACATACACGCAGGGCCGTTTCACCGACCTCTGCCGCGGTCCGCACCTCGTTTCGACCGGACTCATCAAGGCCGTGAAGCTTACCAGCGTGGCTGGTGCCTTCTGGCGTGGCGATGCCGAGCGCGAGCAGATGCAGCGTCTCTATGGCGTTTCGTTCCCGAAGAAGAAGATGCTCGACGAATATCTCGTCATGCTCGAGGAAGCTAAGAAGCGCGACCATCGTAAGATTGGTAAGGAGATGGAGCTGTTCATGTTCTCCGACCGCGTGGGTAAAGGTCTTCCTATCTGGTTGCCGAAGGGCACCGATCTGCGTCTGCGCCTGCAGGACATGCTGCGCAAGATTCAGAAGAACTATGGTTATCAGGAGGTTATCACGCCGCATATTGGTGGTAAGAACCTCTATGTAACCTCTGGCCACTATGCTCACTACTCGAAGGATGCCTTCCGTCCCATCACCACTCCCGAGGAAGGCGAGGAGTACATGCTGAAGCCTATGAACTGTCCTCACCACTGTGAGATCTTCGCTTGGAAGCCCCGTTCATACAAGGACCTGCCGTTGCGTATTGCAGAGTTCGGTACTGTCTATCGTTATGAGAAGTCGGGTGAGCTGCACGGACTGACCCGTGTGCGTTCGTTCACGCAGGACGATGCCCACATCTTCTGCCGTGCCGACCAGGTGAAGGGCGAGTTCATGCGCGTGATGGATATCATCAAGGCCGTGTTCAGCATCTTCAACTTCGAGAATGTTGAGGCACAGATCTCGCTCCGCGACCCGAAGGACACTGAGAAGTATATCGGTTCCGATGAGGTTTGGGCTGAGTCAGAGCAGGCTATCATCGATGCTTGTAAGGAGAAAGGCCTCGATGCCAAGGTTGAATATGGTGAGGCTGCCTTCTATGGACCGAAACTCGACTTCATGGTGAAGGATGCTATTGGCCGCCGTTGGCAGTTAGGTACCATCCAGGTGGACTACAACCTGCCGCAGCGCTTCCACCTTGAGTATACCGCTGAGGACAACTCCAAGCAGACGCCTGTGATGGTGCACCGCGCACCGTTCGGCTCTATGGAACGTTTCACCGCTGTGCTCATCGAGCACACTGCTGGTCACTTCCCCTTGTGGCTCACACCTGAGCAGGTGGCTATCCTGCCTATCTCCGAGAAGTACAACGACTATGCAAAGAATGTCGCCGCTTATCTCGAAACACAAGGTATCCGTGCTTCGCTTGACGACCGTAACGAGAAGATCGGTCGTAAGATTCGCGACAACGAACTGAAGCGTGTGCCTTACATGCTGGTTGTTGGTGAGCAGGAAGCTGCCGAAGGCCTTGTCGCTATGCGTAAGCAGGGCGGTGGTGAGCAGAAGACCATGAAGATGGAGGAGTTCGCCCAGCGCATCAACGAGGAAGTTGCCTGCATGCTTGAGGCTACCAACCTGAAACCCAACGATTAACAAGGTAACATAGTAACAAGGTAACAAAGTACCACGAGCTCAGCTCGCTTTCGTAGCGAAGCGGAGAAAGAACAAGGTTACAGAAGAACAAAGAAAGACGCTCTCTGGTCGCAAGGACTAGAGCGCGCCTTTTTTTGTGTGATGGAGTAGGGTTGGGTTGATTCGATTTGCTGATAACGACAACCCCTCAAACTCTTTAATAATTCTCTGCTTTGAGCTCGAAGTAAGCTTGCGGATGATCGCAAACGGGACATACCTCGGGAGCCTTCGGACCAACGACAATGTGTCCGCAGTTGCGGCACTGCCAGATGCGGTCGCCGTCGCGTGAGAAGACGATGCCTTCCTCGATGTTCTGCAACAGCTTGCGATAACGCTCCTCATGGGCGCGCTCAATCTTGGCAACGCCGCGGAACTTCTCGGCAATCTCGGTGAAGCCTTCTTCTTCGGCCTCGCGAGCCATACGGTCGTACATGTCAGTCCACTCGAAGTTCTCTCCTTCGGCAGCGGCCTTCAGGTTCTCGGGGGTCGACTTAATGGCTCCGCCCTCAAGCAGTTTGAACCACATCTTGGCATGCTCTTTCTCGTTGGCAGCAGTCTCTTCGAAGATGGCGGCAATCTGCTGATAGCCGTCCTTCTTTGCCTTGCTGGCCCAGTAGCTGTACTTGTTGCGTGCCTGACTCTCGCCGGCGAATGCCTCCATGAGGTTGCGCTCGGTCTTTGTTCCTTTCAGTTCTTTCATAATGCTTTTGTTTAATAAATATGGTGAATACTTAAATGTTTATACTGTGATTTCTCCTGCGATGGAAATCTCCATAATTTTACGAATCACTTCCGCGTCATCATGGTATTGAGCATGCAGATACATGAGTTTGGTGGCGGCAGCTTCCACCGTGCTGTCGCGACCGCTGATGACGCCTGCCTGCTGAAGCTGGTAGCCTGTGTCGTAGCGGCTCATCTCCACACTGCCTGCCACACATTGGCTGATGTTGACAATGGTTACACCACGATTGCTCGCCGCCTGCAGCGCCTTCAGCAACCAGGGCTGACGCATCGCGTTACCGCTACCGTAGCTGCGCATAACGATGCCTTTCAGTTCGGGAGCATCGAGCATATGGCGCACAATGTTTTCCTGAATACCTGGAAACAGCGAGAAGACAACGATATTGGGGTTCACGTTGTAGTGGGGGATGAGCGGTCGCGAGAAGTCGGGCTTCAGAATTTGATGACGATTGAACGAGAACGTCACGCCAGCCTCGCACAGATGTGGGTAGTTGAAGGAGTCGAAAGCATCGAATCCATCGGCATTTTGTTTGGTTGAACGATTGCCACGTAACAGCTTGCCACTGAAGTAGATACACACCTCTGGAACCATCGGACGTCCGTCCTTTCCGTAGGTAGAAGCCAGCTCAATGCTCGTCACGAGATTCTCCTTGCCGTCGGTGCGCAACTGTCCTAGTGGTAGCTGCGAACCGGTGAGGATGACGGGCTTCGTGAGGTTCTCCAGAAGGAACGACAACGCCGATGCCGTGTAGGCCATCGTGTCGGTGCCGTGTAGGATGACGAAGCCGTCGTAGGCATCGTATTTTGAGCTGATAATCTCGACGAGTTGTGCCCAGGTGCGAGGACACACGTCGCTGGAGTCGATGGGTTCGGTGAACTGATGCACGTCGATGCCCGTGCGCAGATACTCCATCTCAGGCAGATTGCTCACCAGATTATTAAAGTCGAGCGGTTCGAGTGCTCCTGTGCGTGGGTTGCATCCCATGCCGATTGTTCCGCCCGTATAGATGAGCAGAACCTTGTTCGTACGGCTATGTGGCAAGATGTTTTCCATTCCTGTTGTGTTGATTTTGCATTTTTATTGTGCAAATATAGCTTAAAAATCCGTTAATTCCAAAAATTATCGCTATATTTGCAAAAAATTATGAGTATCTAACACTGAGCACCTAAATTTAAATAGTACAGAGTAATGAAAAAATTCATGGACGAAAACTTCCTGCTTGAGACTACTACCGCGCAGGAACTGTATCACAATCATGCGGCCAAGATGCCCATCATCGACTATCATTGCCATCTCATTCCGAAGATGGTGGCCGACGACCACAAGTTTAAGAGTATCACGGAGTTATGGCTTGGCGGTGACCACTATAAGTGGCGTGCTATGCGCACCAATGGTGTTGACGAGCGCTACTGCACAGGTACCGACACCACCGATTGGGAGAAGTTCGAAAAGTGGGCAGAGACGGTGCCCTACACGCTTCGCAATCCCCTTTACCACTGGACACATCTTGAATTGAAGACCGCTTTCGGCATCGACAAGCTGTTGTCGCCAGCCACAGCCCGCGAGATTTTCGACGAGTGTAACGAGAAACTCAAACTGCCCGAATTCTCGGCTCGTGGACTGATGCGCCACTATGGTGTAGAGTGCGTTTGCACCACCGACGACCCCGTCGACGACCTTCGCTACCACAAGCAGACTCGCGAGAGTGGTTTCGAAGTTAAGATGATTCCCGCCTGGCGTCCCGACAAGGCCATGAACATCGAGAAGCCCGACTTTGCCGACTACGTTCGCCAGCTCGAACAGGTGTCGGGAGTGAGCATTGCAAAGTTCAGCGATATGGTCGACGCGCTGCAGAAACGCCACGACTTCTTCCACGAGCAGGGCTGTCGCCTGAGCGATCATGGCATCGAGGAGTTCTACGATGAGCCTTACACCGACTCACAAATCGACATTATCTTCGAGAAGGCTATGCGCGGACAGATGCTTTCTACCTACGAGGTACGCCAGTACAAGAACTGCTTCCTCAGCGTGATGGCTGAGATGGATGCCGACAGCGACTGGACACAACAGTTCCACTATGGTGCTATTCGCGACAACAACTCGCTGATGTACGACCGTCTGGGTGCTGACACAGGCTTCGACAGCATCGGTGAGTTCACCACCGCCAAGGCCATGAGCCACTTCCTCGACCGCCTGAACAAGAAGGGCAAGCTGACACGCACCATCCTCTACACCCTGAACCCCTGCGCCAACGAGGTCATCGCTACGATGCTCGGCAACTTCCAGGACGGTTCCTGCCCGGGTAAGATACAGTTTGGTTCCGGCTGGTGGTTCAACGATCAGCTCGACGGTATGACACGTCAGATGAATGCCCTCTCCGTGCTGGGTCTGCTCAGCCGCTTCGTGGGCATGCTCACCGACTCGCGTTCGTTCCTGAGCTATCCGCGTCACGAGTACTTCCGCCGCTTGCTCTGCAACCTGCTGGGCAACGACGTTGAGAAAGGACTTATTCCTGCCGACATGCAGCTGCTTGGACAGATGGTGGAGGACATCTCCTACAACAATGCCCGCCGCTACTTCAAATTCTACTAATCTGCATCGCATGATTCGTAGATAGTAATCTTTAGAGGGCGCGTCTCACTGGTCGGAGGCGCGCCCCTCTCTTTAAAAACCCATGTGCATGACTTACTTTCAGTCAAAAAATCACTTCTCGTCATAACTTTTTATCGCTTTTGCTTTTTTACTTTATATTTTTTTCGTAATTTTGCAGGCAAATTCAAGAAAACTATATTAAAGTGATATGAAAAAACTTCTCATTCCGTTTATCGTATTATGTACGATCGTGTTTATGGGCAGCTGCACAGGCAGTAAGGAAGTAGCCTATTTCCAGAATATCGACTCGCTGAGCCTGGCTGCATCGAAGGGTCTCTTTGATGCCCGCATTATGCCTAAGGACCTGCTGACGATTACCGTCGGCGGCGTTTCCGACCCCAAGGCCGTGAGCCATTTCAACCTCTCTGTGTCGAACACGCTGAACCCCACGGGTAACCTCTCGTCGGGTGCTGGCAACCTGCAGACCTATCTTGTCGACAACGACGGCTGCATCAACTTCCCGCGCATCGGCCGCGTTCACGTGGCTGGTCTCACCAAGAGCGAGTGCGAAAGACTCATCCACGACAAGGTGATGGTCGACCTGCAGCAAACCGAGGATCCTATCGTAACCGTGCGCATGGCCAGCTACCGTGTGACGGTGACGGGTGAAGTCCAGCATCCTTCAGTGATTCCCGTATCGACCGAGAAGATGAGCATCATCGAGGCTATTGCCCAGGCTGGTGACCTTACCATTTATGGTAAGCGCAGCAATGTGCTCCTCATCCGCGAGGATGCCACAGGCCAGAAGCGCGCCGTTCGACTGAACCTGAACGATGGTAACATCTTCAGCTCGCCCTACTACTACGTGCAGCAGAACGACATTATCTACGTCGAGCCCAACCGCGTGAAGGCAAAGAACTCTGCCATCGGTCAGTCTACGACCATTTGGTTCTCCTTCATCGGAATTGTTACCTCGGTAGCGTCGCTGCTCGTCAACATTCTGAGAAACTAAAGTCAACGATATAGAAGAATGAATATGACATGCTGCTCTGTTCATTCTTCTTTTTTTTACATACACTTTAAGAATACGGGATAACCCGTTCCCACAATGGAACAACTCAAACACGAATGTGGCGTTGCCATGATACGCCTTCTGAAGCCGCTCGAATACTACGAACAGAAGTACGGCACATGGAAATATGGTCTTAATAAACTCTATCTGATGATGGAGAAGGAGCACAACCGTGGACAGGAAGGTGCAGGCATCGCAAGTGTGAAACTCGACACCGAGCCTGGTCATGAGTACATGTTCCGCGAGCGTGCCGAGGGTAAAGATGCCATCGACAAGATTTTCGCGACCGATGTCAACAAGTTCCGAGGCGAGCTTTATATGGGCCATCTGCGCTATAGCACCACGGGCAAGAGCGGTATGTCGTACGTGCATCCCTTCCTGCGCCGCAACAATTGGAAGGCCAAGAACCTCTGCCTCTGCGGTAACTTCAACATGACGAATATCGATGAGATTTTCGAGAAGATTACGAAGCAGGGACAGTGTCCGCGCATCTATAGCGATTCCTACATCATGCTTGAGTTCATGGGTCACCGACTTGATCGAGAGGTGGAACGCAACTTCATTGCTGCACAGGCAATGGAGCTCGAGAACACCGATATCACCCGCTACATTGAGGACCACGTGAAGATGAGCAATGTGCTCAAGACCTCGATGAACAACTTCGACGGCGGCTATGTCGTCTGCGGTATGACTGGCTCGGGTGAGATGTTCTGCATGCGCGATCCCTGGGGAATCCGCCCGGCTTTCTACTACATCGACGATGAAGTGGCAGTGCTGGCGAGCGAGCGTCCCGTGCTGCAAACCACCTTCGACCTTAGTTGCGACGACGTGAAAGAACTCGAGCCAGGAACGGCTTTGCTGGTGAAGCGCAACGGCCAGTGCTCCATTGAGCGCATCATCGAGCAGAAAAGCGACTCGAAGTGCTCGTTCGAACGCATCTACTTCAGTCGTGGAAACGATCGCGACATCTACAAGGAACGCAAGCAACTGGGTGAGCAGCTCACCGAACCTGTGCTGCGCGCCATCGACTACGACACCGAGCACACGGTCTTCTCCTTCATTCCCAACACCGCCGAAGTGGCCTTCTACGGTATGCTTGACGGATTTAAGCGCTATGTAAACGAGAAGAAAATCGATCGCATACAAGAAGTCATCAGCAAGAATCCCTCGCGTGAAGAGCTGGCATCAATCCTCAACGAGTACGTGCGAACCGAGAAAGTGGCGTGGAAGGACATCAAGCTGCGCACCTTCATCACCGAGGACAGCTCGCGCAACGACCTTGCTTCACACGTCTACGACATCACCTACGAGAGTCTCGAGCCAGGTGTAGACAATTTGGTTGTTATCGACGATAGCATTGTTCGTGGCACCACGCTCAAGGAGAGCATCTTCCGCATCCTCGATCGCCTGCATCCCAAGAAGATTGTGATGGTGAGCAGTGCTCCGCAGATACGCTATCCCGACTATTATGGCATCGACATGGCCCGCCTGGAAGAGTTCTGTGCCTTCCGTGCAGCTATCGACTTGTTGAAGGAACGTGGCATGCACGGTCTCATCGATGCCACCTATCATCATTGTCTTGAGGAACTCAGCAAACCGAAGGAAGAGATGCAGAACTACGTTCGCGACATCTACAAGCCCTTCACCGTTGAGGAAATCAACAAGAAAATCGTTGAGATGCTGCGTCCAGAGACCGTCACCACACCCATCGAAGTGGTGTTCCAGTCTATCGAGGGACTTCGCAACGCTATTCCCGACCATCGTGGCGACTGGTACTTCACGGGTCATTATCCCACGTATGGCGGCACCAAGCTTTGCCTGCGAGCTTTTGTCAACTACATCGAGAATCACTATCAGTACGAGCATAAGTTCTAATAGCTCTACTAAAGCAATGCTCTGTAATAACTGGAGACGTGCTCTGTACCTTACGGAGCACGTCTCTATAGGTATATAGAGCACTGCTCCCTATGATACAGAGCACTGCTCCCTATGGTCCAGAGCACTGCTCCCTATGGTCCAGAGCACTGCTCCCTATGGTCCAGAGCACTGCTCCCTATGGTCCAGAGCATTGCTCCGTAAGGTCCAAAGCATTGCTCCGGGAGCCCAAAAGCATTGCTCTGAGAGTCTGAAAGCATTGCTTCTGGAGTCTGAAAGCATTGCTCTTGGAGTCCAAAAGCATTGCTCCTGGAGCCTGAAAGCATTGCTATAGGAAGTTCACTAGTGCTCCTTTGAGTTTTTATGAGTTGTTTTTGAGTTTTCAAAGGTTTAATAAATACCTGTAAAATGTTGATATATAATGCTTTATGTATTACGTTTTTAGTTTTTATATATTATTCTTTATAAAAAAAGTATTTGAAATAATAATATAGAAAGTTTTGGCGAAAAACCTCAAAAAACTCAAACCAATCTTCTGAAACGCCCTTGTAGAGGGCGTTTCAGAAGATTGAGAGTCGCTCAAAAAACTCAAAAAAAACTCAAAATCTCAACCGCTATTCTTCATCGCAGAATTGAATAGCAGCTAAAACTACTGCTCAAGCACCGAGAACTCGGCACCCGTGGCGAAGTCCTGACCGTCTTGCGATGAGAGGGCGGTGAAGCGCAGATAGCGAGCTTGTTGTGGCTTGTCGAAGAGAACGCGCTTTTCTTTCTGGTTGTTCTCAAACTGTCCCTCGCAAACAGGGTTGCCCCAAGTCTTGCCGTCAGTAGAGAGCTGCACGCGATACTGCTTGATATTACCGTTGCGCGAGTCCTGACGGGGCAGATAGCTGAAGCCTTTCAGCGTCTTCGTCGTGCCGCAGTCGAAGTCTACCCAATGCGGATAGTTGGCAACGGTGACGCTCCACATGGTGTGCCAGTAGGTGTTCGGGTTGCCGTCGACGAGATGTGCGGCATCGCCTTCACCGCTCTCCACGCTGGAGGCAAACATAACGGTGACCGGCACGCGCTCTACCTTAGCAAATTGCTGCTTGAACTCCACCTGCGACTCGTTTTTCTTCTCGTAGGCAATCACCGTACCACCCTCGCGAAGGTTAAACGGTCCGGAGTATTGTTGTGCTTTGCTAGCCTTGGTGGAGGCATTGGTAGGAATTACTTTGTACCAGATGTCCTGATGATCGCCCTGTTCCTTCTTGGCCGACGAGATGCTCACGGTTCCCTCTGCATTGCGAGTAATCACAAGAGGCGTCATACCAGAAAACGACGGATGGAGGGCAGAAGCAGTAGGTTGTTGTGACTTGGCAGGACGGATGACGAAACCGAAGGTGTGAGGACCAGCCTTCACACGGTCGTATTCCAGCGGACCACCTTGCCCGCAGCTGTTACCGCCCAGGCCCGTAATGGCTACATCGAGGTGCAGCCAGTTGCCCGACGATGCTGGTAACTCGTGCGGATGGTTGGCCATCGCCAGTTCCTGAGCTGTCCACGGGAGAACAGATACCGACATGGGATTGCGACCTACGAACAGAACTCCTTGTCCACCGTCGGTAGTGAGCTGGCACCAGCGAGTGTCCTGATGATTTCCCGTGTCTTGCGGCTTTGGGAAGTTCTCAAACTCCTTGGCTACCTTATTATGATAGATGCCAATGTTTTGCGATGTCTTTCGGTCGGGGTAGTTGTCGATGGGGCCGCGTCCATAATAGCAAAAGTTGTCCATCGCAGAAGGAACATTCATCACATAGCCGAGGCGAGGGAGAATGAGTTGGGGATTGTTTGAGTTGATGGCAGCCTCAACCTGGATGCTTCCATCGGGAAAGACGGTATAGACCACGTCTTGCAGGAACTTGAAGTCGTCGGCACCGAAGGGCTTGTCGGTTTGCTCGGTCAGCCGTTTCCAGTTGCGGTCGCCGCCCTCGAGACGTGCGCCACATGGAGCCTGGCTCTCAATGTTGTATGCTACCGATACGCTTCCATCGCTGTTCTTCATCACCTGGTGACTGCGTGCCTTGTGTTTCAGGTTGTGCAAGCCATTGGCATACCAGTTCTGATAGACCCAGTTATCGTTGTTCACCCATGCGCGAAAGGCATCGAGATGAGGGCCGTAGCCATCCTTGAACACCTTTTGTCCACCATAGCTGAGGCTGTAGATGGAGCCGTCTGTGGAGTCGAACTGCATGTCGAAGCCACTACCACTTAGCAGTACCTTTCCGTTCTGCTCGTTAACGCTAATGGTTCCCCCTGTAAGTGTTTCACTTACTTTTTTTTCCCCTTCCTTCACCAACAGCTGTTCGTCAGCCTGCACATAGCCAGCCTTGGCCCACGGCATATCTTTCTTCAGACGGAACTCAATGTTGACGAAGTATTCGCGGCCGTCGTTCAGTGCGCTTGGGTTCAGGTCGGGAATGGTTATGATCTTGTGCTTACGGGTAGAAACGGTGCCTATGTCGAGAATGCCTTCCTTGATCTGCTCGCCGTCGGCAGTCAGACTGTAGTGGCACTCGTAGTCGGCCAGGTCGTCGACATAGTAGTTCTTGTTGAAGATGTCGATTCTGCCGGCGTTGACGTCATCCCACTTGATACCTATGTTCTGATACACCTTCTTTACTTCATAGTATTGCGGCTTGGGTTGCATGTCGCCGAAGAGAATGCCGTTCATGACGAACTGTCCGTCGTTGGGCGTGTCGCCGAAGTCACCGCCATAGCCTAAGTAGCGCTTACCATCGTTCGTGTAGTTGTAAATCGACTGATCAATCCAGTCCCAGATGGCTCCGCCGCAGAAGAAGTTCGTCGACTCGATGGCATCCCAGTAGTCCTTCAGGTTGCCCACGGCATTTCCCATGGAGTGGGCATATTCCGAGATGTGAAACGGATACTTGATGTCCATCTGCCCCTTGACGGCTTGGCGCACCCAGCTCACACTGGGATACTGGTTGCTGCCCATGTCGACAATGTCGTTGTTGCGCTCATATTGAACAGGACGCGAGGGGTCGAAGGCTTTCAGGGCATCGTAGCTGGCCTTGAAGTTTTCGCCAGGTCCGGCCTCGTTGCCCAGACTCCAGATGACGATGCACGGGTCGTTCACATGGGAGTGGGCCAGTTCCATCATACGAGCGATGTGTGCCGGCTTCCATTCCACGGGGTGGGAGAGCGATGCATCGCCGTAGTAATACTCATGACTCTCCAGATTGGCCTCTCCTTCAAGATAGATGCCGTATTTGTTACAGAGGTAGTAGAAATAGGGATCGTTGGAATAATGCGAGGTGCGAACGTGGTTGATGTTGGCGCGCTTCATCATCATCACCTCTTCCTCCATCTGCTTGCGCGTAACGGCATGACCGCGTTCGGGATTGGTCTCGTGACGGTTCACACCCTTCAGCTTCAGCGACTTGCCATTAATAAGGAAATACCTGCCCGAGAGGAAGAACTCGTCGTTGGTGTCTTGCACATTCTTGATTTCAACCGTTCGGAAACCTATCTGTGCTGATACGGCTTCGGTGGTATTGCCCTTGAGGTCGCGCAGCTCAGCCACCAACACGTAGACGTTCGGCTCCTCGGCTGTCCAAGGCTTGACGGTCATCAGAGAAAGAATCTCAGCAGGTGCTGCCGGTCCGGCTACGAGCTCATTTTCGTCGGAATAAAGCTTGTTCTTGTAGAGGCGGTACTGCACGTCATAGCCCACCTTAAAGCCTGTGTGGTTCTTCACAAGTGTCTCGGTCTTCAGCGTAGCTTGACGGCCGTCCCACTGTGCTGTGACGCGCATGTCCTGTATGTGTACCTTCGGTGTGGCGTAGACGCTCACACTCCGGAAGATGCCCGGCAGACGGAACATGTCCTGAGCCTCGAGGAAAGAGCCGTCGCTGTTGCGATATACCTCTACTGCAATAGAGTTCAAGCCCACCTTGGCATAGTGTGTGATGTCGAAACGGGCAGCATCGCGAGAGTTCTTCGAGAATCCAACGTACTTGCCATTAATCCAAAGATAGAAGAAAGAGTCTACACCGTCGAACTCTACAAACAGCTCCTGGCCTTTCCATTCCTTGGGAATCGTGAATGTGCGAATGTACGAACCCACCTCGTTACGGTACTTAAAGGTGGTCCAGTCGGTGGGTGGTGTGCGCATCACACCTTCACGCCAGTCGTCCTTCTTCACTTGGTGGTAGAAGATGACGGGCTGGTTAACGTAGATGGGCGTTCCGTATTTCTGAGTGCCGTCCTTCTGCAGGCCCACGATGTTCCAGCAGGAGGGCACGGTGATGTTATCCCATGCCGAGCAGTCGAACCCCACTTTGTAGAAGTCGGCAGGGCGCTCGTCGGGCGTCTTGGCAAAGTGGAACTTCCAAGTGCCGTCGAGGCTCTGTCGGCGTGAGCTGTATTCGGGCAACACCTTTCGTGCCTCTTCAATCGTGGCAAACGACGTGAAGCACGCTCTTGGCTGCAGTTTGTTATAGCCCAGCCGGCCTGGACTCTGCCACTCCGTGCCATCGGGGGCAGAAGCCGTTCCATACTCAAATCCTTCCAAACTCTGTGCGGAAGCTGTCATGGCGCCTATAGCCATTATCAGCATAAGCAAGCATTTCTTCATGTTCTTTTCTGGTTTTAGTTATTCTGCCACAAAGATACAAAAAAACTATCAACAATGAACTTTTATAGTCAGTTTTTTTCGTATCTTTAAATAAAATATTTTGTCAATAGTGAGCAGAACTCCCCGTGTGGTGATTCCCAAGCGGCTATATATAATAATGTGGAAGTCTTCATCGATGGGAATCAGAAAGGTGGTTATATAATTACTCTCATATGTAGGGACGCGGCGTGCCGCGTTACTGGAAGAGGAAAGGCTAAATCCAATCGCTCGGCTTTGCCGTTTTCAGAGCAAGGCGGGGAAAGAACGCGACACGTCGCGTCCCTACATTTTCAAGGTCAAATAATATGTAGTCCCCATAAGAAATGCGTTAGGGGAGTTTGCTCTTGCGCTCGCTGAATCGGATAGAGACATTGGGGAAGCCCATGCCTTGCAGCATCTGGTGGAACTGGGCGGTGGCGTTCTTCTCGGCAGATGCGATGTTGGCAGGTGTCAGGCAGCGGGCAGCCATTTTGCGGCGAGCCTTGTTGGCAAGTGCCTTGCGGTCGGCCTGCGTCCATTTGCCACTTTCATAGAATGAGCGGGCGTTGGCTTCGTCGAGGAAGTTCTTGTCGAGAAGCTTGATGTCTGGCAGAACGACGCGAATGGTGTCGCCGTCGGTGCGTATCCAACCTTCTTCAGCATCAGCCAGATCGATGCCGAGTCGCAATGTGCCACTATAGATGCGTACGAGTTCGTCGTCGCCAAAGAAGCCGTGACGCACGGTGTCGACGAGTTCTTCATCGCTGATGGAGAGGAATTCCCACTGGCCGATAGCCTCAATGCTTTCTATCTGTGTGGGCGATAGCTCGATGTGTTCTTTCGTGGTCATCGTGGCACTATTGCTGTTGAACATCCAGTAGAGGAGTGCAAATCCGGCAATGAGCACAACTGCGATGATGGCGATGATGACGAGGGCTGTGCGTGAGAGACCGCTCAGGAGTGTCATCAAGATATCGAGGATCGATTCCTCTTGTTGCTTTCTTTTCTTATATTGTCTTGCCATGAGTGACGGGTGTTTGATTGTTTATTCCTTATCCGTATGCAGTAATAGCGCCGGTAGGTCGGTGGGCGTGAACTGTTTGCGGAAGGTAATGGTAACGTTGTCGGTAGGGAATCCCATCTGAGCAATCATGGGGATGAGGGCGCGGGCAGCGTTTTGACGGGCAGTCTCAGTGAGGTTAAGGCGCGGCAGGTCTTTCACAATGGCTTCACGGCCGGCATGCTCCAGCTTGGTCAGCTCTTCGTCGGTGAAGTTCTTGCGCAGCAGCGGCACATATTGTTTCACTTCATCGTGGTTGATGCGTGTACTTGTTATCTCGAGCTTCGGATCTGGCAGGATGATTTCTATCTGGTCGCCACGCCGACGCACGTTGTTATCGGTGAATTCACCGAAGTCGATGTAGGCTTTCACGGTGGCATCGATGGGAATGGCTACGCTGCGCTTGCCTAACGGCAGGTCGATGCTGAACTGCTGTCCGAGGATGCTCCCGAGCAATTGCTGTGAGTCGTTGTGTGAGATGATCTTGTGAACGTGGCACTCTGTGCTGTAGAGTCGCGACTGTTTTTGTATCTGCATGACGAGATCAGGTAGTTGTGGTTCTGGCTTAGCCGTCTCTTGCTCACCTTCGGAAGTGCAAGCACAAAGGAAGGCAATCAGCAACATCGTCAACAGGTATCGAGAGTGTTTCATACAATATGTTTTAGGTGTTATGATGTGCAAAAGTAAGAAAATTAAAAGAAATATGCAAATTTTTTTGGTGTTTCATTAAACTTTATGTATCTTTGCGCGTCAAATCATTAGTTTTTCCTTTACGAGCTCTGCTAGCGGGCGAGTTAATAGGGAGCCAACACAAAACAAAAAGTAATACATTAATTATTAATTTATAAAAAAAAGGAAAGTATGAAAAAACTGATGATGACAATGGTAGCAGCACTCATGTTGACGGCTACCGCTATGGCTCAAGAAAACAATGGTAGACGTGAGGGACGCAACTTTGACCCAGCTGAAATGGTGAAGGCGCAGACCGAACGTATGGTACAAGAGTATGGCTTGAATGAGGCTCAGAAGGCTAAGCTCCTGGAACTGAACACCCAGTATGCTGGTAAGTTGCGTATGGGAGGCCGTGGTGGACAACGCGGCGGACAGCGCTTCGGTGGCCCGCAGGGCGGAAACCAGCAGGGTGGCATGCAGCAGGGCGAACGTCCCAGCCGTGAGCAGATGGAGGCACGCATGAAGGAGATGCGCGCAAACCGTGAAGCTTACAACGCTGAGTTGAAGAACATCCTGACCGAGGAACAGTTCTCAAAGTATGAGGAAGCTGAGAAGCAGCGCATGGAGCGCTTCGGTCGTGGTCCTCGCAGACAGCAGTAGACCAAGATTCTTCATTTGCTAAGTTCCCGCCGCTAACCCTTCTAGTGTGAGGGGAGTCTGAATAAACTCATTCTTCAGATATGACTTGAATACCTGGGCTAATCAAGACTCCTCTCATACAGGAGAGGGTTGACGGAGGGCCTTTTACAATATACAGGTGCTTTGTGGTGCCTGAAGGATACTGGCCGTGAGGCTCGTCTTTTTTATAACTGAACTTTTATTATATCGTGTGTGTTCTTCAATAGTGCATTAGACGTTTAAAGGATGACAAAGCCTGTCTGGATTTCTCCGGGCAGGCTTTTTTTGATGCATCGATAAAGGTTTTATATACAAGGATTCATGGTGCGGATACAACCGTTTAGAGGTACAAAAGCATGTTTGTTGTACCACATGAAGATGTTAGTTGTATCTCAGGATGCTTGTGCTATCAGCTAAAAAGAATCGTAGTCAATTACTGATTACTGATACTCTTCTTTCTTAAATGTTGCATCGAAGAGGACGAGTTGCGGATTTTTCGCCGATCTGACCAGATAGCGGAATGAGAATCCGGCATCCTTATAGATGCGCAGATTGGTTGATTCCCTGATGGATTGCAGCAGGCCGCTACGCAGCTGTTGGCTGTTTTTGTTGATGATGGTTGAATCGTCCATATGGTCGGTGAGTGAACAATGATAGACAAACGTGCGCGACGAGCGGTCGAACACGAGGCTGTCGGTACGTGTGTTGTTGTAGACTGGAGTGGGGCAGTACTTCTGCGTGTAAGCGCGAGCTTCGTCGGCTGCGCGGTCTTCCATGCTCTTTTGGCATGCCGTCAATGCGAGTATTGCAGTCGCGATAAGGATAATTTTTTTCATTCTGCAGTCAATTTTCATGCAAAGATATTGTTTTTTTTGCAAAAAAATGTCTTTTAGGATAGAAATCTCATATATTTTTCGTAATTTTGCATTTTAAAGTATGCGATAACAACATGAACAATATAAGGAATTTCTGTATCATTGCCCATATCGATCACGGCAAGTCGACACTGGCCGACCGTCTGCTCGAACATACCAACACCATTCAGATCACCGAGGGACAGATGCTCGATGACATGGAGTTGGAGAAAGAGCGTGGCATCACCATCAAGAGCCACGCCATTCAAATGGCCTATCAGCTGGACGGCGAGAACTATGTGCTGAACCTGATCGACACTCCGGGACACGTTGACTTCTCCTACGAGGTGAGCCGTTCGATTGCTGCTTGCGAAGGTGCGCTACTGGTGGTCGATGCCACACAGGGTGTGCAGGCGCAAACCATCTCGAACCTCTACATGGCCATTGAGCACGATTTGGAGATCATTCCCGTCATTAACAAGATTGACATGCCCAGTGCTATGCCTGATGAGGTGGAGGATGAAATCGTGGAACTGCTGGGATGCAAGCGCGAGGAGATTATCCGTGCATCGGGAAAGACGGGCGAAGGCGTTGAAGACATCCTGCGGGCTGTCATCGAGCGTGTGCCCCATCCCGTGGGTGACCCCTCGGCTCCGCTTCAGGCATTGATCTTTGACTCTGTCTATAACTCGTTCCGCGGCATCATTGCCTACTTTAAGATTGAGAACGGAAGCATCCGGAAGGGCGACAAGGTGAAGTTCTTCAATACGGGAATGGAGTACACCGCCGATGAGGTGGGTGTGCTGAAGATGGATATGATTCCTCAGGCTGAACTCTCTACGGGTGAGGTTGGCTACATTATATCTGGTATTAAGGATGCAAAGGAGGTACAGGTGGGCGATACCATTACGCACATCGATCGTCCTTGCGACAAGGCCATCGAAGGTTTCCAGGAAGTGAAGCCGATGGTGTTTGCTGGTGTCTATCCCATTGATCCCACCGACTACGAGAACCTGCGTGCTTCGCTCGAGAAGCTGCAGCTGAACGATGCGTCGCTGACGTTCCAGCCCGAGTCGAGTATTGCTCTGGGCTTTGGCTTCCGTTGTGGATTCCTTGGCCTGCTCCACATGGAGATTGTGCAGGAGCGACTCGATCGTGAGTTCAACATGGATGTCATCACCACCGTGCCCAACGTGTCGTATATGGTGTATACGAAACAAGGCGAGGAGAAAGAGGTACACAATCCTTCGGGACTGCCCGACCAGACGATGATAGACCATATTGAAGAACCCTATATCCGTGCGAGTGTTATCACGACGACGGCCTTCATTGGTCCTATCATGAAGCTTTGCCTCGACAAGCGCGGAGAACTCATCAAGCAGGAGTTTGTGAGTGGTAACCGTGTAGAGCTGCACTTCTACCTGCCGCTGGGTGAAATCGTCATCGACTTCTATGACAAGCTGAAGTCTATTTCGAAGGGTTACGCATCGTTCGACTATCACATCGACTCATTCCGCCCGTCGAAGCTGGCGAAACTCGATATCTTGCTTAATGGCGAGCCCGTCGATGCCTTGTCGACGCTCACGCATCAGGACAATGCCGTTTCGCTGGGCCGTCGCATGTGCGAGAAACTGAAGGAACTCATCCCACGCCAACAGTTCGACATAGCCATTCAGGCTGCCATCGGAGCGAAGATCATTGCACGTGAAACCATCAAGCAGGTACGTAAGGATGTGACTGCTAAGTGTTATGGTGGTGATGTGAGCCGTAAGCGCAAACTGCTTGAGAAGCAGAAGCGCGGAAAGAAACGCATGAAGCAGATCGGTAATGTGGAAGTGCCGCAGAAGGCCTTCCTTGCCGTGCTGAAACTCGATTGACAATCAGTAAATGAATCCAAAAGCCTAATAATAAACCTAAGCAGAAGTAAGTAAAGAAAGAATAAGAAAGGAAGGATGATATGAGAGGATTTATCAATACGCCGAGAGACATTGCCCGCGAACTTGCGCGCCGCTACAGTACGATGACTCACGAGGAACTCGACATGCTCGAGAAGATTCTTGTTCCGATGAAGTTTGCCCGTGGCGAGATGATTTTGCGCGAGGGCGATATCTGCCGAAACATTTATTTCGTTGACCAAGGGTTGGTGCGACAGTTCTATTTTAAGAACGGAAAGGAAGTCACCGAGCACCTCGCCGAGGACCATACGATCTTCATGTGCATTGAGAGCCTGTTCCAGGAGATTCCCAGCAAGTTGCAAGTGGAAGCACTCGAACAGAGCATCGTCTATGCTATGCCGAAGAAGGACCTGGAGGTGGTTGCCCTTCACAGCGTGAACATCCAGATGATGTATCGTAAGATACTCGAGGAGTCGCTCATCATTTCGCAGATTCATGCCGACCTGATGCGCTTTGAAACCGCACAGGACCGTTACATGAAGATGTGCAAGCTCTATCCGCAAGTGGTGCTGCGTGCACCATTGGTGTATATTGCCAACTATCTGCAGATGACGCCCGAGACACTGAGCCGTGTGCGCGCAGCAGCTGCCCGTACCTGATGCCTATGTGGCCGGTGTGGCGCAAGTGACGTAGAATCAACAACATATTTAACAATATAGATATCACCATTTTAACAATGGAAATGAAAAAAGTACCCGTTTTGCTGCTCACGGGTTATCTGGGCAGCGGAAAGACAACACTCCTTAATAGAATACTGAATAACAGAAAAGGTGTAAAGTTCGCCGTCATCGTGAATGATATTGGCGAAGTGAACATCGATGCCGACCTCATTGAGAAAGGCGGTGTGGTAGGACAGAAGGAAGAAAGCCTTGTAGCCCTGCAGAACGGCTGCATCTGCTGCACCCTGAAGATGGATCTTGTAGAGCAATTGCGCGACATCACCCGCCAGCATCGCTTCGACTATATCGTCATCGAAGCCAGCGGCATCTGTGAGCCTGCACCCATTGCACAGACCATTTGCTCGATGCCTACCATGGGACTGCAATATGTTTACGACGGTGTGCCTACGATCGATAGCATCGTCACGATTGTTGATGCCTTGCGTATGAGGGATGAATTCGGAAGTGGCGAACTGCTGTTGCGTGGTAATCTTGAGGAAGACGACATTGAGAATCTCGTCATCCAGCAGATTGAGTTCTGCAACATCGTGCTGCTCAACAAAGCTTCAGAGGTGAAGCCCGAGGAACTGAACCGTGTGCGTCAAATCATCCGTGCCCTGCAACCCAAGGCTGAGATCATTGAGACAGACTATTGTGATGTTGACTTCGACAAGATTCTCTTTACTGATATGTTCGACTTTGATCAGGTAGCTACCTCTGCCGCATGGATCAGCGAGATAGAAAAACATCACGATGACGATGACGACGACGACGATGATGACCACGACCACGATCACGATCATGAAGATGACCACGACCACGAGCATGAGCATGACCATGACCACGACAGCCACGATCACTCTCACTCGGGGGAGGCGGAAGGGGGCTCTCACCATCATCATCACCACCATCACCACGACGAAGGCGAAGCTGAGGAATATGGCATTGGAACCTATGTCTATTCTCGCCGCCCGGCTTTCAATCTGGGATTGTTCGATGAGTTCGTGGCTCGTAAGTGGCCGAAGGGCATCATTCGTGCCAAAGGCATCTGTTGGTTCCACGACGAACCCGATATGTGCTATGTGTTCGAGCAGGCAGGTAAGCAGGTTAGCTTGCGCAATGCCGGTCAGTGGTATGCCACAATGCCTGCGAATGAACTGAAACTCTTTATGGAACAGAATCCTGGTTTGCAACACGACTGGGACGAGAAGTACGGCGACCGTATGCAGAAACTGGTCTTCATCGGTCAGCACCTCGACAAAGAGGCTATTGCCCGTGAGCTCGACAACTGTTTAGAGGTATAACCTCGCTGTAATTGTTGCAAGAATTTGTCAACCTAACACAAAAAATAATGAAGAAATCTTTACTACTATTAGTATCTTTCTTTGTCGCTTGCACGATGCAGGCGCAACAGAATGAATTGTTATATGGTGTTTACACCGGCTCCGGAACGCTGAAGGGCATGGGTACATTGAAGGCTGAAACCTACGATGTAGCTATGCTGCTCAACGATCCGTCGTTGGTGGGAATGCGCATCACGGGTATCAATGTTCCGTTGAACACAGTTGCAACTGTTACCGATTGCAAAGCTTGGCTGACGAAACAGCTGACATTGGAGAGTGGAAACAATGTTCCCGACATCACCAGCATTGATTTTACACCTGAAGGCAAGTGGGTCGAGGTGACGTTTGCAGAACCTTATACCATTACTGAAGAAGGTGTTTATGCAGGCTATTCGTTGACGGTGCCTTCGGTTGACACCGACAATGACAATGATCCCAACAAGGTTCCCATCATGTGTATTGCCAGCAATGACCTCGGCAACCTCTACATGCATACCTCACGTTCTGTTCGAAAGTGGCGCAATCTGCCTGAGACTGCTTACTATGGTACGGGTGCCTATGCGATGGTGGTACGCCTGACGGGTGATAACGTGAAGGAGCATGCTGCTGCACTGTTGCCTCCCGACGAGCTGAACACGTATCAGGCTGTGGGGAAGAAGACCACGCTGACATTGGCACTTGAAAATCATGGCACAGCTGCCATTAGCAACATCGACTATGAGATGACAATTGGCGGCGAAACCATCGAGAAACATGTGAACGTAACCGTGAAGGGCAGTTATTTCGGCAGCAAGGCAAACCTGAAGGTTGAGATTCCTGCCCAACAGACGGCCGGCACCTATCCCGTGAGTATCACAGTGAAGAAACTTGACGGTGCTGACAACGAGGACGTACAGCCGACAACGACCTTCACGATGGCCTATCTGTCAGAATTCCCGAAGCATAAGCCGCTCATGGAGGAGTATACGGGTACTTGGTGTCAGTACTGCCCGAGAGGTATGGCTGGAATGGAAGCCATGAACAAACTCTATCCCGATGACTTCGTGGGTGTAGCTTTCCACAATGGCGATGCAATGACCATCACACAGCTTTATCCCAATGAGGTGAACTCCTTCCCGAACGGCTATCTAGACCGTGTTCAGAACGTGAACCCGTTCAGTGGCTCGAGCGGTGCAAGCCTTGGCATCAAGGACGACTGGAAGCGTCGCCAGAATATCATTGCTCCTGCCTCTATTGTTTTGGAGGCCACGTGGGCAGACGATGCGCAGACGCAGTTGCAGTTGACATCGAAGACCACCTTTGTGCGCGACTTCGGCACCAGTCCCTATCAGCTGACCTACATTCTGACGGCCGACGGCTTGAAGGGTAGTGGTAAGGAGTGGTATCAGCAAAATGCTCTCTCGGGCGATGCTTCTGCAAAGTCTGACCCCTATTTGTCGTATTATGCCAATCAGCCAGCTGTCATCCAGAACCTTGAGTTCAACGATGTGGCTATCCAACTCTCTGCTTCCCGTGGACTCGCAATGGAAGGCACGCTGCCTGCATCGGTAGAGGGTGGTAAGACGTATGAGCATACCTATACGTTCGACATCTCGAAGAACGAACTGGTGCAGGACAAGAAGAAACTGCGTCCTGTAGTGGTACTCATTGATACTCGTACGGGCGAGGCTGTGAATGCCGACAAGATTAGTTTGAACAATGAAGCTGATGGCATCCATCAAGTAGAAAACGGACTGTCTACACTTGAAAATGGTGCAGTCTTCGATCTCTGCGGTCAGAAGGTGATGCCTGAGCTCTCTAACTCTCAGAACTCCCTGAAGAAGGGCGTTTATATTGTGAATGGAAAGAAAATTATTATCAAATAATAAAACAAGGTGATATGAAATCATATGTATTAGCTGTCATTGCGCTGTTCTGTGCCGTAACGGCTTCTGCCCAGCAGGTGCAGCCTGCAAAGCCACTCCCTCAACTGGCACCCATGTCGAAGGTTACCGCCGACAAGCATGGCATCATTTACGACCAGCCCGAGGGTGACTATCGCATCTATGTACGTAGCGGCCGCGCCACTTATGCTCCTATATATTTCGTCAATGAGAAGCAGGATGGCATTGTGGCTGAAGTGGTCTTCTCCGACGACGGTAAGAAAGTGTGGATTAAGAACATCATGTCGCATGCCACTACCTATACTTGGGTGGAAGGTGACGTTGACGGTAACACGATTACGATGCCTCTCGGCCAAATGGTGTATTGGAACGACGACTGGGGCTACGGCTTGCGTCTGGCACGCGTGAAAATCAAAGGTGACATCAAGAATTATACCGTAGATAGCAAAAGCAACATTACCTTCACTATCGATGGCGACCGAATCGTGATGAACGATACGAGTGGTGATAGCGATACGAGTACGTACGATGCACTTGGACTCGTCTATACCGATGCCTATGAGGGTGAATGGAGCTACTATCTTGACTACGAGACGGTGCTAACGTATGTCGATCAGCTGCCTGTGACGCCTCCTGCCGGACTCGTCACGGAACCTTATTCCATGGAGAACATGTCGATGGGACACATCCTTCAGGTGGGTTTCGACGGCAGCGATGTCTATATGCAGAACGTCACGGAGACCAAGCTTCCCAATTCGTGGATGAAGGGTACGATTGAAGATGGCAAGGCCGTATTCCCCGCTCAGTGTGCTGGCGTTGGTGGCAGCTTCATCTACTACTTCTGCGGCGTGAACGGAACGCAAGTGCCCGATGGCTATGGTGGAACAACTTGGGTCTATGACTGGCCGGCCGGTGATATAGTATTCGACTATGATGAGGTTACGGGTGAGTTCACGACGAATCAGACACTACTGCTCAACACCACGTTTGATGGCAACGACCGTCGTGGTGAAATCTTCCACATGCCGCGTTTGCGTCCGTATGAGGAGCATGCCGGTACACCGAAGGACCCGTCGGTGCTTTACTATCAGACCTATGACAACGGAGCGTTTAGCATTGCTATGTTCGATGTTCCCCTGCAAGACACCGAGGGACGTTTTATGGATCCGAAGAAGCTCTCTTACCGACTCTACATTGACGATGATGAACCTTACATCCTCTATCCAGATGAATATAAGGGGATAACCGAGGAGATGGAGGAAATTCCTTATCTCTTCAACGACAAGAGAGGTACCATCGTTGAAAAGGCTTACGGAATCTACGTTTACCAGTCGGGCTTCGACCGCTTCGGCATTCAGACCATCTATCGTGGTGGAGGTGAGGAGCATCGCTCGAACATCGGCTACTGGTACTTCAACGAGCCCGATGGCATCCAGCAGATTGAAAACGGCAACGAAGGTGCTTCGCGTCCAGAACAATTTGATTTGCAGGGCCGCCGTGTCGGTGTCAACCACAAAGGCCTTGTCATCACTCGCATGAACGATGGCCGCGTAGTGAAATCTGTACAGAGATAGTCCGTAGCGACTCTTTATAAAAACAAAGTGTGGGTTTGAGCTTTCCTCAGACCCACACTTTTTTATATGATTCAATATTTGCAAGTGATCAAATAAATAGGATTCGTTGACTTACTTCTCCATGATGGTGTTCAGGAGTTCTATTACGTCTTTCTGGTCAATAGTCCCATCATCATTCATGTCAGCGGCAGAACTATCATACTGGTCGAGCGGTGCACCTTCCATGTTGTTGATGATATTCACCATAGCTGTCACGTCAGCAATGTTGACCGATCCGTCGCGGTTCACATCACCCAGCAGGAAGTCGGCGAAGAGGGCAGTGAGCACGAGGCTCTTGCATGAAGGCATGTCGAAAGTGTAGATAGGCTCATAGACCGTAGTGCTGCTAGTGCTGTTATTACTGTTGGTCTTATCTATTTTCCATCCTATGACTTTACGTCCTTCACCAGCTTTGCCTTTCACAGTCAACTGCCTATTCGCAAAGAACTTACCATCGAAATAGGGGTAGGGGTGTTCAGAATCAAAGTACTTGATTTCTATTCCGTTGACTATGGTGGTGACTTCTTCCGCTACGTCTTTGTTAATGACAAGGGGAGTGGGGGTGCCGAGATTGTACGCGCTGTGGTTTGCTAGGAAGTTATAAAAGTTGTTGGTACGTTGGCTAAGCCAGGTGCTCACGCTGCTTATTTCGTCGTCAATTTTCTTTTGTTGATCTGGTACTTGCCATTCCCACATGCTTTTTGAAGGGTATAGTTCGCGATGGAGTAAAAGTTCACTTTTAACGAGATCTTCCATTGGGTCCCAAATCTTATGAGTACCTCTAGCATTGAGGAAGTCGCCCATATAAATGGCACAGTGGTCAATGAACTCACGTTGGAAATCTGGGTCTTCCATCAGGCTTCGGAATAGTTGTGTCGCCTCTGCAGTGTTCGCCCAAGCATTGCCCGAGTCATATCGGGGATTGTAAATCCACTCGATGGTATTATAGTTGGCGCTACGTCCATAGAGCCCGAGTCCGAAATCAGTGTCTTTAGCTATCCAGCGCCAGCGTCCGCCATCGGCAGTAGGCACCCATACAACCAGATTATTGCCAGGGAAGTCGAGGTTACCATAATAGAGGTTCATGGCCATGATGTTGATATACTCTTGGCAGTCCATAATCTGATCGTATTCTGCCATTGTATGGCCAGACTCATGGTAGAATGCCTTGAAGGCGTTGTATCGGTCCCATGTGCCAGCTTTCAGTTCCTCCACCATTTGGCTGTTTTCCTGCGAGACCTCAATCATATCGAGATCTTCCAGACCGTCGTAGTTCGTATAGACGTTATCATCGTTTGAACGTTCTCGGATGTTGAGCATTCCCTTATACGTACCATTGATGTAGATGATGGCAGGTTTCCATGCCTGCCAGTCTATATCGGTGTTTTGTCCCATGACGCGCTGAATAATAGGGTCGCGCATATATAGATAGGCAAAGTCATTGCCAGAGTTGCGCAACATCAGACTCTTGAATTCCGTCAGCCCAGGTTTTTGGTCGGGGAAGAACTCGTGGCTGAAACGCTTCTCGCCGAAACGTTTGTTGGCATAGACGATCAGCGTCTTCAGGGGGTGTTCGCGCGACTGTCCACCGCCGACACGCGTCTCGCAAAGTTGGTTAATGAAACTCCCTGCACCGGCCTCGTCGAACATTTCGATGTTAATGGGGCGCCGCCAGTCGTGCTTGTTGTTCTTGTTGGGATTGTTTTTGATAATACCAATATCCGAGGCATTTAAGTAGCGGTCGTCGGTAACGATGGAGATGACAGACATTTTCATGTCGCGGCCCAAGAAAATGTATGACTGTGCGGTGGAAATAGGTGATAGATATCCGTCGCAGAACAACTTGGCGCGAATCACTCTATTGGAGTTAATAGTAAAGGGCGACTGATATAGGTTACTCGACTGGGTCGGCTCTGTACCGTCGGTGGTGTATCGGATTACCGTTCCCTCAGGACTTCCCTCGGGCAACGATAATGTGAGAGAAATACTTCCAGATGAAGTCAGCACGCGTCCCTTCTCACTGAACACTGGTTCGCCTAAGAGGGTGGTACATATGCTACCGCAGTTGGCAGCGCCGGGCGTGGGTGTTTGCTGGTACCCCCAAGCATCAGCGCCATCAGTCACACGGCCATAGGCGATGTTCGGTGCAGGCATCTTCTTCAAAGCCAACGTTTCTACCTCGTCTCCATGAAAAAGATAGACGTTTCCTTTACCTGAGTCAAGGCGGAAATTGGTGTGGAGACCCGTGGGCTCGTCTGATTTATCACAGTAAATAACGATGTACCCATGTGCAGCAATAGTCTGGCTGGGCAACTGGAAAGCACTTCCCGCATCTTCTTTTAACCCTAACTTATAGTCTTGCAGATTCACGGCCTGGTCACCGCTGTTATAGAGTTCCACCCATGAGTCGGGAAATTCATTCAAGTCATCCATGATGCAATCAATGTTCGATTGCATCACCTCGTTGATAATCAGTTGTGCGTTGGCTGTTTGCAACATCATTGCCGACAATAATACAGTGGTGTAAATCTTCGTCATGTTATATGTGTTGTTGTTAATTGAGTTATTCCGTGACAAAGATACGATAATATTTTGTAATAACAAAAAAAGTGTCATATTTTTTGCTGTAATGCAGGCAATGCTCCCTGCGATGTGCTTTCGGCAACGTTCTCTTTTAGTAAAAAACGAAAAAAATGTCATTTTGCTTTGTATTCTCTGCGATTTTCACTAACTTTGCAGGCTGAATCGGCGTGTAAGAGTTTTTACACCGAGATACAGGAAACGGAAATAAGTAAAAATAGTTATATATGAATGTTTCGTATAAATGGCTGAAAGATTATGTTGACTTCGACCTCTCGCCAGAGGAAGTGGCTGCCGCGCTGACGTCGGGCGGTCTCGAAGTCGACAGCTTAGAAGAAGTACAGAGTATTAAAGGTGGCCTGAAAGGGCTTTTCGTAGGAAAGGTGCTGACGTGCGAGGATATCCCCGACACGCATCTGCATCTCACCACCGTCGACCTGGGCAAGGCTGAAGGACCCCAGCAGATTGTCTGCGGTGCTCCGAATGTGAAGGCTGGTCAGAAGGTGATTGTTGCCGACGTGGGCTGTGTGCTCTACGATGGCGACAAGGAATTCCAGATCAAGCGTGCGAAGTTGCGTGGCCATGAGAGTCTGGGCATGATTTGTGCTGAGGACGAGATTGGCATCGGAACTTCTCACGATGGCATCATCGTACTCCCTGATGACGCTGTAGTGGGTACACCTGCTGCTGAGTATTATCATCTGGAGAGCGACTGGGTGATCGAAATCGACATCACTGCCAATCGTGCCGATGCCCTTTCGCATTGGGGCGTTGCCCGCGACCTGTATGCCTGGCTGAAGCAGAACGGCTACGAAACAGCCCTGCATCGTCCAGACTGCAGTGCCTTCACCGTCGATAACGAAGACCTGCCCATCGATGTAGAGATCGAGAACCAGGAGGCTTGCAAACGCTACGTCTGCCTGAGCGTGACCGATTGCGACGTGAAGGAGAGTCCCGACTGGATGAAGCAGCGCCTCACGGCAGTGGGCATCCGACCCATCAACAACATCGTTGACATCACCAACTACGTGATGATGGCTTACGGCCAGCCCATGCATTGCTTCGATGCCGACATGGTGAAGGGCCACAAGATTGTGGTCCGCACGCAGCCCGAGGGCACGAAGTTCATCACCCTCGACGGCGAGGAACATCTGCTGGGCGAACACGATCTGAGCATTTGCAATGCTGAGGAGCCCATGTGCATTGCCGGCATCTTCGGCGGAAAGGGTAGCGGCACCTACGAGACTACGCGCAACGTGGTGCTCGAGGCTGCTTACTTCCATCCCACATGGATTCGCAAGAGTGCCCGCCGTCACGGTCTTTCCACCGATTCTAGCTACCGCTTTGAGCGCGGCATCGATCCCAACGGCACCATCTATGCCATGAAGCAGGCTGCTATTCTCTGCCGCGAGCTGGCTGGTGGTAAGGTGTCGATGCAGATCAAGGACGTCTATCCGCAGCCCATCGAGGATGCACGTGTCGACCTGAAGTACGACTATGTTCATCAGCTCGTTGGTAAGGAGCTCGGCAAGGAGACCATCAAGAACATCGTCACCTCGCTGGAGATGAAGGTGCTCGAAGAGAAGGAAGACGGTCTACTGCTGCAGGTGCCCGCCTATCGTGTCGACGTACAGCGCCCCTGCGATGTTGTGGAAGACATTCTGCGCATCTATGGATATAACAACGTGGAGATTCCCACACAGCTGAAGTCGTCGCTCACAGTAGCCGGCGAACAAGATAAGGACCATCGTCTGCAAAACATTGTGGCTGAGCAACTTGTGGGTGGTGGCTTCAACGAAATTCTTAACAACTCGCTGAGCAAGCTTTCCTACTACGAGCAGGAAGGAAACACGGCTTACCCCATCGAGTCGACGGTGAAGGTGATGAACCCGTTGTCGGCCGATCTGGGTGTGATGCGTCAGACTTTGCTTTTCGGTGGACTGGAAAGCATCGTGCGCAACGCCAACCGTAAGAACCCCAATCTGCGTTTCTTCGAGTTCGGTAACTGCTACCACTATCGTGCCGAGAAGAGTGGGGAAGGGGAAGACGTGCTGCCCATCAAGGCTTACTCCGAGGAGATGCATCTAGCACTCTGGGTAACCGGTAAGCGAGTGGAAGGCAGTTGGATTCACCAGAACGAGGATTCGTCGTTCTATGAGCTGAATGCCTATGTGCAGAACATCCTTACCCGTCTGGGCGTTCCGCAGGGAATGCTTGTGTGCGAGAAGAGCGATAGCAGCATCTTCTCAAGCGGTCTAACGCTGAAGAACCGCGGCGGCAAGAAGTTTGCTGAGCTCGGCATCGTCAGTCACAAGCTGCAGAAGGAATTCGGCATACAGAATCCTGTCTACTATGCCGATTTGAATTGGTCGGCGTTGATGAAGGCTATCCGTAAGAACAAGGTGGAATACACCGAGATTTCGAAGTATCCTGCCGTGAGCCGCGACCTCGCCTTGCTCATCGACAAGCAGGTAGAGTTCGCACAGATTGAGCAAATCGCCCGTCAGAGTGAGCGCAAATTGCTGAAGAAGGTGGAACTCTTCGACGTCTACGAAGGCAAGAACCTGCCTGAAGGCAAGAAGAGCTACGCCGTGAACTTCATCCTGCAGGACGAGCAGAAGACGATGGGCGACAAGCAAATCGATGCTATCATGCAGAAGATCATCCAGAACCTGAAGAAGCAACTCAACGCTGAGCTGAGGTAATCTATAATTATCAATGATCAATTGTAAAATTATCAAATAAATAAATAATATGGGAAGAGCATTTGAATACCGTAAAGCTGCAAAGCTGAAGAGATGGGGCCACATGGCCAAGACATTCACCAAGATTGGTAAGCAGATTGCCATTGCCGTGAAGGCTGGCGGTCCCGAACCCGACATGAACCCCGCGTTGCGCGCCATCATTGCTAACGCCAAGCGCGAGAACATGCCGAAGGACAACATCGAGCGTGCCATCAAGAACGCTATGGGCAAGGACCAGAGCGACTACAAGGAAGTGAACTACGAAGGCTATGGCCCTCACGGCATCGCCATCTTCGTGGAAACCCTCACCGACAACACCACCCGCACCGTGGGCGATGTGCGCTCGGTGTTCAACAAGTTTAATGGTAACCTGGGCACTCAGGGCTCGCTGAGCTTCTTGTTTGACCACAAGGCTGTGTTCACCTTCAAGAAGAAGGACGGTCTGGATATGGACGAGATGATTCTCGACCTGATCGACTACGGCGTAGAAGACGAGTTCGACGAGGACGAAGAGGAAAACTCCATCACCATCTATGGCGACCCCTCGTCGTTCGGTGCCATTCAAAAGCACCTCGAGGAGAACGGTTTTGAGGTGACGGGTGCTGAGTTCACACGTATTCCTAACGACCTGAAGGACGTTACTCCCGAGCAGCGCGAGACCATCGACAAGATGATTGAGCGTCTGGAGGACTTCGACGACGTGCAGACGGTCTACACGAACATGAAGCCTGAAGTGGAGGAGTAAGCATCGAGGCGGCATCGAAAGAGCCGAAATCCTGACAGATTGTTCATAGCAAATCATGTCTTTAGCGATTTTCGTGCTTTTCGATGTGAAACTAAAAACAAGGTACTCTCTATGAGCAAGCATGTACAATATCAGACTCAGGGCACGTGTAGTCGTATGATCGATGTGGTCGTCAGCGACGACGGAGTCATTGAGGACCTCCGGTTTGAGGGTGGTTGCAACGGCAACCTGAAAGGCATCTGCACGCTGGTGAAAGGCCGGAAGGCACAAGAGGTGAAGGACATGCTCCGCGGCATCACCTGTGGCAACAAGGGCACCAGTTGCCCCGACCAGTTGTCGCATGCACTTGAAGAAGCGCTGGGCTAACCCCCGTTCTTCACTCTTATACACAACAACAGCGATGGGAAGACGACGGACGATTCCGTTTGTCTTCCCATCGCTTTTTTCTTAAGCCTGCTGAGCAACATTTCATGTACGCAAATGGTCCGTGTAATGAGTCCTGAATATCATCCGTTTTCCTTATTTTGTTCATAAATCGGTATGTCCCCTCCAACTCCTTTGGTTGATTCTCTTAATGCGTAGGGGCAGCCCCCCGTGTCTGCCCGTTGTGTTTGTTTTCCACTTGCCGTTATTTGCGGTTGTCGTTATCCACCTTCCCTGTGTACGTTTGTTAAGGCGGGCAGACACAGGGGTCTGCCCCTACGGTTGGATGCGGTTGTTGGGCGGGCAGACACAGGAGCCTGCCCCTACGTGTGGATGCGGTTGTTGGACGGGCAGACACGGGAGTCTGCCCCTACATGTGGATCCTTTCGTTTGTCTTTTTCATTGCTTTCATTCCTCTATCTCATTGCTTTCGTGCTTCTAAAGCAATACTCCCGTTATTCGAGAAAACTGAGTTCATTTTGCAATTTCGGTTAATTTGTTCAGTAAATTAAGTTATTTTATTCAGCAAATTAACTTAATTTATTCAGTAAAATAAGTTAATTTACTCATCAAATTAAGTTAATTTACCGCACAAATTAAGTTAATTTACTGAACGGGAGCATTACTCTAGCCAAACAAGAGCAATGCTTTGCAAGCACCAAAGCATTACTTTACTGCGATAAAAGCAATGATTTGTGTGATTCGATGGAATCGGATTTAAAAGGAATGATACAAGATGTGACAAAGTTGGTGAATGAAGAGTTGATGCGGCCATAAGCCAGCGAGGCTGAAATGAAAATGAACGCGCCCTGCTACTTATGTAAAGTAGTGGGGCGCGTTGTATATGAACGGAGGCTTGCAATAGATGATAGCCGTCTTCGCTACCACCCCGTCCTACGGATCACGCAGGGTACTCGCAAGGTACTTCATCTTCCCCCTCGGGGGATTGAGGGGGGCTTTACTCGACGCTGAAGTATTGTTCGAGTTCGGCCTCGGCGCTGCCTGCCTCGTTCTGAAGGTCTTTCACGATGTGACCTTTCTCGAGGAGGGCGATGCGGGTGGAGATGTCGATGGTGTGTTGCAGGTTGTGACTGGAGATGAGGATGGTGGCACCAGTGGTGTCGTGATACTCTTTGAGCAACCGCTTGATGATAATCTGCGACGAAGGGTCGAGAAAGTTGAACGGCTCGTCGAGAATGATCAGGTCGGGCCGTGAGAGCATCGTGGAGATGATACCCACTTTCTGCTTGTTACCTGCGCTGAGGTCACGGATGAGTTTCTTCTGCCCGAGAATCTCGCCTTGCATGAAGTGCTCGAAGGGCTTCAGACGCTCGTCGGTCTCCTCCTGCGTCATTCCGTTGGCCTGAGCCACAAACTGGAAGTATTCTTCGGGTGTGAGGAACTCTATGAGGAATGCCTCATCGATGTAGGCTCCAGTAAATTGTTTCCATTCCTCGCTCTTGGCGGGGTTGATGGGAGCCTCACTCTGACCCTCACCAGTAGGAAGGGAAGGAGAAGAGTGGAGCATTCCGATTTCTCCCTCGTCAGCCTCGAGCAAGTCGAGCAGTAGGCGGAAGAGGGTGGTCTTGCCGGCTCCGTTGTTGCCAACGAGACCAAGCATGTCGCCTTTGTGTATTTCAAAATGTTCGATGTCGACGGCTACATTTTCGCCGAACGATTTCTTCAAGTTGCTGATGTTAATGCCGACCATGAGTTTAGTTGAGAGTTGAGGGTTTAGAGTTTAGGGATATATCGGAAAGAAATTGCCAGGAATTACCGGAAATTTAGTTCAGAAACAGGATTGTTATTTGAACGGGATGAGGGGAATTATTACAATTAAGTTCCGATTATTGGTTTATTCATTCTAAGGAATATGGGAACAAAGGAATTGATGCCGATAGGGGGAGGACGGTTGGTATTCCTTCATTCCCAGATTCCTTAGACGTGATGAGGCTTACACGACACCGCGGCCGTGACAGTTCTTGAACTTCTTACCGCTTCCGCAAGGACAGGGATCGTTGCGGCCGGGCATCTTGTCCTTCACGATGGGCTGGCGACGCTGTTGCTGCTGGGCTCCACCACGGGTATCTGTGTGAGCGGCGGCCTCTTGGTTCGGATCGACGAGCTCGTTGCCACGCTGCTCGTTGTAGCGTTGTGAACGCTGTTCGGGCGCGGCCTCGCGCACCTCCTGCTGTTCCATTTCGGGAATCTGTCCGCGTGTGAGGATGGATGAGATGCGGTTGTTCATGTCGTTCACCATATCGTCGAAGAGCTTGGCACTCTCGAGTTTGAAGATGAGCAACGGGTCTTTCTGCTCGTAGGAGGCGTTCTGTACCGAGTGACGAAGCTCGTCGAGCTGGCGCAGGTTCTCCTTCCAGCAGTCGTCGATGATGTGAAGCATGATGGTCTTCTCGAACTGCTTCACTACCGACTTCGCCTCGGTGTCGTAGGCCTCACGCAGGTTGCACGGGATGTTGTAGACGCGCTTGCCGTCGGTGACGGGCACGAGGATGCGCTCATACATCTCACCCTGATTCTCGAACACCTGCTTGATGACGGGCCATGCCACTGACTGCAGACGCTCGGTCTTGCGTGTGAAAGCATGCATAGCAGCTTGGAAGGCCTGCTCGTAGAGCTGGTCGCGGCTGGTGTTGATGAACTCCTCGCTTGTGAACGGACACTCCATCGAGAGCACCTTCAGGAACTGCTCGCGGCATCCTTGATAGTCGTTGTTGTCGATGATGTTGATGGTGCGGTCCCAGATGATGTTGGCGATATCCATACCGATACGCTCACCCATCAGGGCGTGACGGCGCTTCTCGTAGACAACGGTGCGCTGCTTGTTCATCACATCGTCGTATTCGAGCAAGTGCTTACGAATACCGAAGTTGTTCTCCTCAACCTTCTTCTGTGCGCGCTCGATGTTCTTGGTGATCATACCACTCTCGATGCGCTCGCCCTCCTTGAAGCCCAGACGGTCCATTACAGAGGCGATGCGCTCAGAGCCGAACAGACGCATGAGCTTATCTTCGAGTGAAACGTAGAATACGCTGGAGCCCGGGTCGCCCTGACGTCCGGCACGACCACGCAACTGACGGTCTACACGGCGGCTCTCGTGGCGTTCTGTACCAATGATGGCCAGACCACCGGCAGCCTTCACGTCGTTGGAGAGCTTGATATCGGTACCACGACCGGCCATGTTGGTTGCAATCGTGACGGCACCCAGCAGGCGCTGCTCTTCGCGCACGACGGTCGTATCTTCGTTGGCATACTTCTTATCGGTCTCGGAGAGCTCTTGGTTGTGGCGCAGGGCAGACGGTTTGTCGCAGAAGGCCTTCCCGTCGAGCGAGACGTAAGCCGTTCCGTTTGTCGACTGACCAGCAAGAGCCACGATGTCGGCCTCCTTCTGGTGGAGTTTGGCGTTCAACACCTGGTGAGGAATCTTACGCATGGAGAGCATCTTCGAGAGCATCTCGGAAATCTCCACCGATGTAGTACCCACGAGGCAGGGACGTCCGTTAGCGCGCATCTCCACGATTTCGTCGATGACGGCACGATACTTTTCACGTGCGGTCTTGTAGACGCGGTCGTCCTGGTCGTTACGGATGACGGGTTTGTTCGTAGGAATCTCCACCACGTCGAGCTTGTAGATGTCCCAGAACTCACCTGCCTCGGTAGAAGCCGTACCGGTCATACCTGCGAGCTTGTGGTACATGCGGAAGTAGTTCTGCAGGGTGATGGTAGCGAAGGTCTGTGTAGCGGCCTCCACCTTCACGTGCTCCTTGGCTTCAACGGCCTGATGCAGACCGTCGCTCCAGCGGCGACCTTCCATGATACGCCCCGTCTGCTCGTCGACGATTTTCACCTCGCCGTCGATGACCACGTATTCGTCGTCCTTGTTGAACATGCAATAAGCCTTCAGCAGCTGGCGAATGGTGTGCACGCGCTCGCTCTGTACGGCATAGTGGTTGAGCAGCTCGTCCTTCTTGTCGATGCGTTCCTCTTCGCTCAGCGTCTTGTCGGCTTCGAGGGCTGAGAGCTGCGACGTGATGTCAGGCAGCACGAAGAGGTCGCGGTCGTTCACCTGTGCGGCCAGCCAGTCGGTACCCTTATCGGTGAGTTCACACGAGTTGAGCTTCTCTTCCACGACAAAGTAGAGCGGTGCTACGGCTTCGGGCATACGGCGGTTGTTGTTCTCCATGAACATCTCCTCCGTCTTGAGCATGCCAGCCTTGATGCCTTCCTCTGAAAGATACTTGATGAGCGGCTTGTTCTTCGGCATACACTTGTAGGAGCGGAAGAGCGACACGAAGCCCTCGTCGAGCATCTCCTGTCCTTCCTTCTTCTGTCCTTGCTCGAGGAGAGCCTGTCCGTTGGTAATCTTCTGCTTGGCATCGGCCAGATACTGTGTGGCAAGCTTGCGCTGCACGTCGACGAGGCGTTCCACCAGTGGCTGATACTCCTCGAACATCTGGTCGTCGCCCTTAGGCACGGGTCCAGAGATGATGAGAGGCGTACGAGCATCATCGATCAAGACGGAGTCGACCTCGTCGACGATAGCGTAGTTGTGTCGGCGCTGCACGAGGTCCTGCGGTGAGGATGCCATGTTGTCGCGCAGATAGTCGAAGCCGAACTCGTTGTTCGTACCGAAGGTGATGTCGGCATTATAGGCGCGACGGCGCTCGTCGGAGTTTGGACGGTGCTTGTCGATACAGTCGACGCTGAGTCCGTTGAACATATAGAGCGGTCCCATCCACTCGGAGTCACGCTTGGCCAGATAGTCGTTCACGGTCACGACATGCACACCGTTTCCGGTGAGGGCGTTGAGGAATACGGGCAGGGTAGCCACGAGGGTTTTACCTTCACCCGTTGCCATCTCAGCAATCTTACCCTGATGCAGGGCGATACCGCCGAAGAGCTGCACGTCGTAGTGAATCATCTCCCACTTCAGGTCGTTGCCACCAGCCGTCCAGTGGTTATGGTAGATGGCCTTGTCGCCGTCGATGGTGATGAAGTCCTTCTTTGGGTCGGCAGCCAGCTCACGGTCGAAGTCGGTAGCCGTGACGATGGTCTCCTCGTTCTCGGCAAAGCGGCGAGCCGTCTCCTTCACAATGCTGAAGGCAACGGGCATCACCTCATCGAGCGCCTTCTCGTATATCTCGAGCGCTTCCTTGTCGAGTTTGTCGATTTGGTTGAAGATGGCTTCGCGCTCGTCGAGCGGGGTATCCTCGATGGTGGCCTTGAGTTCTTCAATCTTTTCCTTCTTCTCACGTGCCGAGTCCTGCACGTACTTCTGTATCTCCTTGGTCTTGGCGCGAAGCTCGTCGTTGCTCAGCACCTCGATTTCGGGATACACTTTCTTCACCTCTTCCACGAGAGGCTGAATGAGTTTCATGTCACGCACCGATTTGTCGCCGAAGAGTGACTTGAGAAATTTGTTGAAATTCATCTTTTTATCGTTACTTATTTTGTTGTTTCAATCCTAAATGCCGATTGGGAAATGCCACACACGGGGGTGTGTATCACCTTAGCGGCTGCAAAATTACGAATAAAATTTCGTAATCTGCACATTATTAAATTAAAAAAGAAAAAATGGGAGAAAATAGTTTCTAGATTCTAGTTTCTAGATTCTAGTTCTTTCTCCGCTTCGCTACGAAAGCGCCCCTACGGGTCGAGCGTCTAGTTTCAAGTGACAAGTTTCTAGAACAACGGCTCGGCCGTGCATGCATTAGGAGCGCGGATGCGGATACTTTTCGCTATCGTGGGTGCAATGCGGTCGGTGGTGACGGGAATGGCCACGTGTTCGGCTTCGGTTCCCGCTCCGTAGAAGATGATGGGGAAGGGGATGAATCCCGTTCGCGAATAGAATGTCTCTTGCGTGTCTTCGTTGAGCAATCGCCAACCTGGCGCAACCTTGATGATGATGTCGCCGCTCAGCGTGGGCGAGAAGCCGTTGCGAAGCTTCAGGATGTCGTTGTTGCCAGCCAGGAGTCGCTCGGCGGTAAACACGTCGGCGACGCCGGCATTCTGCACGAGGAAGTCCTGTGAGCGTTGCAACAGCTCGGAGATGCTGATGCGCTTCTGCTCCAATAGTTTGTGGTTGACGTACATCTGGTTGCCGAAGCACGTCTCGATGTATCGTCCCTCGCCGTAGACGGCCGAGAGGAACATGTTGAGCAGGTTGGCGGTTCGGTTGATGTAGAACGTGCCCGTGGGAATGCGATAGGGCGAGAGGTCGCCGGGTGTGTCGTCGGCATAGCCCGTGCTGGTGACGACAAACAGCACTCGCTCCTTGCCCACCGCTTTCTCGATACCCGTGATGAGGCGTCCGAGGGTGTTGTCGAGTTGCATGTAGACGCTCTCCATCTCGGTTTGCCAATCTGTCATATTTCCATCGGGCTTCGTTGCCGAGAGCGTGATGGAGATCATGTCGCTCACGTCGTCGGCACCCATCGCCGTGCTGGTGATGGTCTTTAGCGCCATATTGGCAACTTCGTCGTTCGTAAGTTGCTTATTCTTAGCGAGTTCCTGCTTGATGTTCGCGGAAACCTTTAACCACTCGGGGATGGTGGCTGAATAGTAGGTAGAGGTGCGCCAGCGGTTCTGACTTTCGTCGATCCACAACGCTCCGTCGGCTGCGTGGCCTGCTGCCAGAATGGCACATTCCTTGTTGGCTGCTACGCTCCAGATGATAGCGGCACCGTGTGTGCTCACCTTCAGCTCGTCGCCTATGGTCGAGGTGGTGAGCTTTTGTGGAGAAGCATAGTGTTGCGGGTCGTCGACACAGAAGAAGGGTCGCAGGGTGCTACGGTCGAGCCATCGGGTACCGAGGATGCCGTGATAGTAAGGAGTGGTTCCCGTGGTGATGGTGGCGATGGCCGACGCACGGTCGACGGGTTCATAGGGATAGCTTGCCGCCTCGTAGGTAACCCCTTGGCCGAGCAGCTTTCGGAAGCCGTCGGCGGTGTAGAGTGGGGTGAATGCTTCGAGATAGTCGGTGCGTAGCTGGTCGATGGTGATGTTGACGACCAGTCGCGGTGCGAGCTGGAAGGCTTGCATTTCTGCTCCCGAGAGCACGGCTATGATGAGGGCAAGATATCTGTTCATTTTTTATGATTGACGATTTATCGGATTATTATGATTACTCTGAGTGTTCGGATTATTCTGATTATTCGGAATACTCGGATTCTTCCGATTGATGATGCGCTCTATGCAATGAATTAGCAAAGATAGTGCCAAAATGTTGGTGCCTTCGGCGTAGCATTGGAGCAGGTTGCCGGCGAAGAAGAGCAACAGGCACAGGGCGCAGGCCTTCCAGAACCAGTGGGAGCGGCCTTTCCGTTCGTTTCTCACCACCGGCCACAGGCAGACGATTGCCAACGGGTTGAGCAAGAGAATCTGCAGGTTCAGGTTCACGGTGGGATGTTGCGAAAAGATCATTGCCGTGAGGATGAGCCCCGCAAAACCTATGAGGAGCAGCAACACGAGGTCGAAGCCCCAGAAGCGTCGGCGCTTCATGAATTCCATGATTGTTATGCCCACGATGACGAGGGCCACCAGCAGGGCACAGACGGTGGGCGAGAGCGGAAACTCCTTCTCGACCGGGTTGTCGAACATCGGGACGATGGTCTTCGTGGCGCTCACGAGCTTCATAGTGTCGGCAACGACGGCACTCTCGAAGTCATCCATGAGGTTGAAGGGCAGGAACTGCTGTTCGCTCACGTTCGTGGGCCGGTCGGCTTTCAGACCGAGCAGGAGGTCGTTGCCCAGCTCCGTCCACGGGTGGTCCTTGGTGTATTGGTGTGTGAGCTCGCGGAACGAAGGCCCGTCGGGTTGTCGTTGGTAGGCGGCCTTCATCGGGCCGAGAATCATGTCGCGTGCCTTCGTCGTACAATTATTATAGAAGATGTTATAGCGATAGACGCGATTCTCCGGTCGATAGTTCTCCTCGATGGCTTGCGCGAACCGAATCTTTTCCTCGGCCGGGATGTTCAGCTCCTGCTCGACGATGCCCCTTCGCTCGTAGGCATAGGCGCCGCAGAAGTAGTCGAAGGGCTGAATGCCCATGAGGTAGTCGGTGAGTCCGAAGATGAAGCGAAGGACGAAATGCGACTTGCTCATGTCGAAGATGCCGTAGTTCACCGCCACATCGATTCCCTTTTCGCGGTCGACGTAGTGAATGGCCGTGTGTCCATAAAGGCTATACGCCTCTTGTCCGGGCTGGCAAGTGAGCAGGCCGATGCTGATGGTGGAGTCCACACGTAGCGCTTCCTCCTCCGTCAGAGCGGTTTGAGCATAGGTGTTTGTTCCGGCTCCGGCAAAGAGCAGAAAGAGCCAGAAATGAAGTCTTAAAATACCTTTTAAATGTTTCACGATGCAAAAATAGTTTATATTTTGCGATTATCGTGCGTTTATCTCGATTTTTTTCAATAATTTTGCATCCAAATTGATAAAACGAACGGAAAAGAACTCAGAATTAACATGAATGATATGCGAAAAAAGATGTGCGCGGCCTTGCTCTGCCTCTTGTCGGTAGGAGCAATGGGTCAGACGGTTTCTTCAACGAGCAGCGGTACGAATTCACCCTATAGCCAGTATGCGCTGGGCGAACTCGTCGACCCGTCAGGTGGAGTAGGTAAGGGAATGAACGGATTAGGTATTGCCTATCGCGATCACGCCCAGGTGAACCACCTGAACCCTGCTTCCTATTCCGCCATCGACTCTCTGTCGTTCATCTTCGACCTGGGCCTCTCGGGTCAGATTTCGAACTTCGAGGAAGGCAACAAGCGTGTGAATGCCCGTAGCGCCAACTTCGAGTATGCCGTTGCCGGATTCCGTCTGGCGCGCCATCTCGGTTTCTCGTTTGGCGTGATTCCCTTCTCGAACATCGGCTACAACTATAGCGTCACGAAAAAGATTGGTACCGAGGGTACGGCAGGCTACTCCAGTAGCTATAAAGGCAAGGGCGGCCTGCACGAGGTGTACATCGGTATGGGCTGGGAGCCCTTCCGCGGTGTGTCGTTCGGTGTGAACGGCGGCTACCTCTGGGGCGGCTACGACCGTTCGGTGGTGAACACCTATTCGGAGGCGAGCACCTCGTTGTCGAAGATCTATTCGGCCGACGTGCGCAGCTACAAGGTTGACTTCGGTGTGCAGCTCACGGCGAAGCTCGGCAAGAAAGACAAGTTGACGCTGGGTGCCACCTATGGCCTCGGCCACAAGATTGGCGGCGACCCGACGTGTAAGATTATTTCAACAAATTCCTCCACCGGCGTTGCCGATACCACGAGCTATCCGGGTGGTGTAAGCAAGCTCAATCTGGAGTTGCCGATGACCATCGGCGGCGGCCTGATGTGGAACCACAACGACAAGTGGCGCGTGGGAGCCGACTACACCCTGCAGAAGTGGGCCGACGTGGGTCTGCTGGAGTATTCTGCTGATAACGGCGTTGCCGAATACAAGTCGGTGAAAGGCTTGTGCAACGACCTTCAGAAGATGACGCTGGGTGTGGAGTACTGCCCGAACCCCGAGAGCCGTCGCAGCTATCTGCATCGCATCCGCTATCGTGCCGGCGTCTCCTATGCCACACCCTATCTGAAGATTAATGGGCAGGACGGCCCGAAGGAGATCAGCGCCAGCATGGGTATGGGCATTCCCATCTACCGCCCGAATAGCATCTCGACGGTGAACATCAGCGCCCAGTGGGTGCGTCAGGACTCGAAGCAGTTCATCACCAGCAACACGTTCCGCCTGACCATTGGTGTGACGTTCAACGAGCGTTGGTTCGATAAGTGGAAGGTGGAGTAGGAGTTGAGAGTTTAGAGTTCTTTCTCCGCTTCGCTACGAAAGCGCCGCTTCGCGTCGAGCGGAGAGTTTAGAGTTGTCGAGAGTTTCTAGTTTCTAGTTTCAGGTTTCTAGTTTCTGCTAGAGTAATATAAGGTGAAAAGCGAACGATATAGGATGAGGAATAAGCGAGTGTGGTGGAGAATGACTCTACCGCTGCTGGTGGCTTGTCAGCTAGTGCTGATGGTAGCTTGCCAGGAGCAGAAAGAGCACATCGCGCCGGCCATCAACCCGAAGGACTCGGTGCCGATGATGACCAGCTACGGCGTGAACGCACTCATCTCCGACTCGGGCGTCATCAAGTATCGCATCGTCACCGAGCAATGGGACTACAACCCGAACGTAGACCCCTCGCGCTCCATCTTCGAGAAAGGACTCTTCCTCACGCAGTTCGACGAGAAGTTCCACGTGCAGTCCTACATACAATGCGACACCGCCTACAACTACGACAAGCGTAAGCTCTGGGAACTGCGTGGACGTGTGCGCATCCTCACGAAGGACGGATTGCAATACTCCAGCGAGCAACTCTTCTGGGACGAGGGCCGACACGAGCTCTACTCCCACGTGTTCTCGCGCCTCGTCACCCCCGAACGCACCCTGCAAGGCTCCTACTTCCGTAGCGACGAGCGCATGACGCACTACTATGTGTCGAATAGCAAAGGTGCCTTCGAGAAGGCCGACTTCGACGGCTCTGCCGACAAGTCGCCTGCCGACACCTCGTCGGTTCAGCAACCCATGCGCCAAATGTCGCAACCACAACGCAAGTCGCTCGCGCGATAATATAATAAGGTGGAATTTAAAGAGGAGAGGGGAAAGAGGAGAGAGGAGAGAGAATAGTTGAGAGTTTAGAGTTGAGAGTTTAGAGTTCTTTCTCCGCCTCGCTACGAAAGCGCCGCTTCGCGTCGAGCGGAGAGTTGAGAGTTTCTTGGTTCTAATTATAGACAAAGCATCTGCAAACAAATATAGATGGAAGGACAAATAGATATATCGCTCATCGTGGGCATCGTCATCGCGATGTGCTTTTCCGCATTCTTCTCAGGCATGGAGATCGCCTTCGTGTCGAGCAACCGCATGCTTGCCGAAATGGAGAAGGGCAAGAACGGCATCTCGCAACGCATCCTCTCGGTGTTCTATGCGCATCCCAACGGCTTCGTAAGCACGATGCTCGTGGGCAACAACATCGCGCTCGTCGTCTACGGCATACTCATCGCCACACTCTTCGACAACACCATTTTCCGCGGCATGCAACCGGGCTTCACCGTGCCTGCCGACACCATTCTCTCCACCATCATCGTACTCTTCACGGGCGAGTTCCTGCCGAAGACGCTCTTCAAGAGCATTCCCAACCGGCTGCTCTCGTTCTTCGCCGTACCCGCCTACCTGTGCTACATCCTGCTTTGGCCCATTAGCAAGTTTGCCACGCTGCTCTCGAAGCTCATGTTGCGCACGTTCGGCGTGAAGGTGGTCAGCGAGGAAGGCGACGAGGAGTTCACGAAGCTCGACCTCGACTACCTCGTCCAGTCGAGCATCGACAACGCGAAGAGCGACGACGACATCGACGACGAGGTGAAAATCTTCCAGAACGCCCTCGACTTCGGCGATCTGAAGGTGCGCGACTGCATGATTCCACGCACCGAAATCGTGGCCGTAGAGGAGAATAGCACCCTCGACGACCTGCGCCAGAAGTTCGTGGAGAGCGGCCACTCGAAGCTCCTCGTCTACAAGGAAGACGTCGACCACATCACTGGCTACATACACTCCTCCGAGATGTTCCGCAAGCTCGACGACTGGCACCAGTCGTTGCGCACAATGCCCTTCGTGCCTGAGACGATGGCCGCCCAGAAGCTCATGCAGATCTTCCTCCAGCAGAAGAAGTCGCTTGCCGTCGTCATCGACGAGTTTGGCGGCACCAGCGGCATCGTGTCGCTCGAGGACATCGTGGAGGAAATCTTCGGCGACATCGAGGACGAGCACGACAACTCCAACTACGTTGCCAAGCGCCTCGATAGCGGCGAGTATGTGCTCTCGGCACGATTGGAAATCGACAAGGTGAACGAGCTCTTCGACCTCGACCTCCCCGAGAGCGACGACTACATGACCGTCTCCGGTCTCATCCTCCACTACTACCAGAGCTTCCCCAAGCTCAACGAGGTGGTGAAGATAGGAAAATACGAGTTCCGAGTTGTCAAGAATACGATGACAAAGATAGAACTTGTCAGGCTAAAAGTGGTCGAATAAGACCCAAAAACGATGCGAAAACAACGATAAACGCCCACAAAAACCAAATTTTGTGAGAAAAATTCCGTTGTTTCATATCTTTTTTGTAACTTTGTACGCTTTTTTGAGCAATCGGGTCAATAGAATCTAGAAACTTGACACTAGAAACTAGAAACTCGACCCTCGACGCGTAGCGGAGAAAGAAATTAAAACAAGTAATAAATAAAAACAGTAAAACAAAGAAATGGCAGCAATTGGAAAAATTAGAAGCTGGGGGCCCGTACTCGTAGGTGTTATCGCCTTGGCCCTGTTTGCATTCATCGCCGAAGAAGCTGTACGCTCATGCGAATCATCGCGCAACGATCAGCGTCAGCAAGTAGGCCAAGTGTTAGGAGAAAAAATCAGCGTGCAGGACTTTCAGAAGCTCGTCGATGAGTATTCGGAAGTCATGAAGATGCAGCAAGGCACCGACAACCTCAACGAGCAGCAGCTCAACCAGGTGAAGGACGCCGTGTGGAACACCTTCGTGCAGACACGCATCATCGAAAACGAAGCCAAGAAGCTCGGCCTCACCGTTACCGATGCCGAGTTGCAGAACATCCTGAAGGAAGGCACCAACCCCATGCTCCTGCAGACACCGTTCGTGAACCAGGAGACCAATCGTTTCGACGCCAACGCCCTGCAGAAGTTCCTTGCCGACTACAAGACCCAGCAAGGCACCAATCCGCAGCTCGCACGTCAGTATGAGACCATCTACCGCTACTGGACCTTCATCGAGAAGACGCTGCGCCAGCAGACGCTCGCTCAGAAGTTCCAGGGCCTGCTCGGCCACTGCCTGCTCTCCAACCCCGTAGAGGCTAAGATGGCCTTCGAGGGCGAGAACAGCGAGAGCAAGATCGAGCTCGCCTCCTTCCCCTATAGCAGCATCGCCGACGACAAGGTGGAAGTCACCGACGCCGACCTCAAGGCAAAGTACGACGAGCTGAAAAGCCGCTTCAACCAGTTCGTGGAGAGCCGCGACGTGAAGTTCGTCGACTACGAGGTGACCGCCTCCGAGAGCGACCGCTCCGAGCTGCAGAAGCTCTTCCAGGGCTATCAGAAGGACCTCACCGAGGCTGCTGATCCCACTGAGGTGGTGCGCAAGGCTACCTCCCTCATCAGCTATCTCGGCCTGCCCGTGCTGAAGGACGCCTTCCCCGCCGACATCGCCGCTCGCCTCGACTCAATGGGCGTAGGTGCTGTCTATGGACCTATGGAGAGCAAGATGGACAACTCGCTCAACCTCATCAAGCTCGTCGCCAAGACGCAGCTCCCCGACTCCGTGCAGTATCGCCAGATTCAGGTGGGTGGCCAGACCGCCGACGAGGCTCACAAGCGCGCCGACTCCATCTTCAACGCTCTGAAGGCTGGTGGCGACTTCGAGGCTATCGCCAAGAAGTACGGTCAGACCGGCGAGAAGACCTGGCTTACCACACGCCAGTATCAGAACGCTCCCTCTATGGACGCCGACACCAAGAACTACCTCCTTTCGCTCAACACGATGGCAGCCGGCGAGCTGAAGAACATCACCCTGCCGCAGGGTAACATCATCGTGCAGGTGATGGACCGCAAGAACTTCGTCACGAAGTACACCGCAGCCGTTGTGAAGAAGACCATCGACTTCTCGAAGGACACCTATAGCGCAGCCTATAACAAGTTCAGCTCGTTCGTCAGCGCCAACCGCACCGCCGAGGACATCGCAAAGAATGCCCCGAAGAGCGGCTATCAGGTGCAGGAGCGCAAGGACCTCACCACCGCCGAGCACTACCTCGCCGGCATCCGCAGCACCCGCGACGCCCTGAAGTGGCTGTTCTCGGCTAAGGAAGGCGAGATCTCGCCCATGTATGAGTGTGGCGACAACAACCACCTCCTCGTGGTCGTCCTCGACAAGATTCACGGCATTGGCAACCGCTCGCTCGACGATGAGCAGGTGAAGGAAATGGTGAAGGCCGAGGTGCTGAAGGACAAGAAGGCCGAGCAGCTCATCGCAAAGGCTAAGGACATCAAGAGCATCGCCGATGCAAAGGCCAAGGGTGCCAGCGTCGACTCCGTCGGCCAGATCACCTTCGCCGCTCCTGTGTTCATCACATCTACCGGTGCCAGCGAGCCCGTGCTGAGCGGAGCCGTTGCAGCTACCGCCAAGGGTGCTTTCTCGAAGGCTCCCGTGAAGGGTAACGCCGGTGTCTACCTCTTCCAGGTGGTCGACAAGGTGAACCGCAACGTGAAGTTCGACGCCAAGGCTCAGGAGGAGAAGCTCCGCCAGCGCGCCATGCAGTATGCCAGCCAGTTCACCAACGAGCTCTACCGCAAGGCCAACGTCACCGACAACCGCTATCTGTTCTTCTAAGAACACAAAACCAAAGTCATTAATAGTTAAGGTAAATATATAGTGTTAGTAAGCCCCGATGCATGTGAATGTATCGGGGTTTTTCGTTGCTTTTCATCAAGGGCTAGGTCAGACAACTCGTCACGCCCAGCGTGGTGGCGATTGCCGTGAGTATGCTGATAATCAGCTGGATGATGAATTTGATGGTTTCTTTTTTCATTTTCTACTGATTGTTTTTTGTTTGAGATGTAGGGACGCGACGTGTCGCGTAACTGGATTTTGCTTTTTCCCTCCACCGCTCGGCCGTTTTCAGAGCGAAGCTGGGAAAGAAACGCGGCACGCCGCGTCCCTACATTTTTTTCGTTTTTTTGCGTAGCATTGCCCCTGTCTTGCAGGAGCAATCATTCCAGAGAGTCGGAGCATTGCTTTCAGTCAGCAAAAGCATTGTTTTCAGACTCTTAAAGCATTGACTTTAGAGCCCAAGAGCATTGACTTTAGAGCCCAAGAGCATTGCCTTTAGAGCTCCAGAGCATTGCTCCTGAGGTCACAGAGCATTGTTTCTATTTTTACAGAGTATAGTTCTAGATGGTGCTGAGTATAGCTCAAGATGGTGCGAAGCTATGCTCTAAATGGGTTTCGGAATACTTTAATGATGTAAAAAAGCCAATAATGAAAGGAGGCGGTGTGGATCACGGTAAGGTGAAGTTCTTGTTGGGGTGTGCCTCAATGGGCATGAAGCCTTCGGTGAGGGTGCTGTGGTCGGCAAGGAAGGTCTCGAGTTGCGCGAAGGAGGAAGTGAGCTGCAGCTCTTCCAGGCGGTCGGCCATGAGGGCTTCGTCGTAGTTGGCTGCGGTCATCGTGGCGGCAAGGCGGTCGAGGGTGGTCTGCTGGATGTGGTGGCGGCGGTGCTCGTAGCCTACGTAGAGGGCTTGGCGGAGGATGTCGCAGATGGCGGCATCTTCCTCGCCGAGCTTGCCGACGTGCTGGGCGATGTCGTCACGGACGGCGGTATCGTGGCTGGCGAGGGCTTCGGCATAGACCTCCTGCATGCGGCGGGCATAGTCGTCGAAAGTGATGGCAGCGCTCACGACGGGGTTGCCGACGAGGTGGACGGTGTTCTGAGGATAGAGCTTCGCCAACTGTTCGTGCTCGAGCTGACTGCTGGCGACGAGGATGGTGGCCGGAGGGAAGTGGGGTCGCCGCGTGTGGGTCCACGGCTGGAGTGACGACAGGGGTGTCACGACGTAGGGTATGCGCAGCCGCCCGGCTCGCGACATGAGTTGCTGGGTGGCACGATCGCTCAGTCCGACGATGTGGATGAGGTCGGGGTAGGGGTTCGACGTCTGGTAGTCGACGTCAGCAGGCTGAGCATCACGAAGCCCCTGCACCAGCGTCTCGGCGATGGTGCGTTCCTGAATAGCCTGAAGGCTTGCTAGATGTAGCAGTATCTTATCCACAGATGATAGGCAGCATAGCTGCGTGTAAAGCCCTTTCGGGCGGGTAAAGCGCTATCGCGCGTGTAAAGCCCTGCGGGCGGGTAAGCCTCTACGGTTGGCGGCGATAACTCTCAACTCTCAACTCTAAACTCTAAACTCTAAACTCTAAACTATTCTCTCTCCACTCTCCTCTTTCACTACACCTTGTGCGACGTGAATCCGGCCTTGTCGGCGCGCCAATAGCGGAGGTGCTGATAGAGCTTATGCCAGATGCCGCTGAGCTCGTAGGGGTAGAGGCGCCAGGAGGCGATGTCCTCACCATAGGCACGCACGGTCTTGCGGGCAAACGATGTGCGCATGCAGACGGCAATCACGAGTGCGACGACGGCTGCTCCGAGCAGAATCCAACGGCTGGTGAGGCCTGCGAAGACCCCGATGCCGATGATGGCGAGGAAGCAGAGGTGGAGTGCCAACTCGTCGATGAACGGCAACAGCCGATGTCGGAAACTGCGTGCGAGGTACTTGCGCGTGTGCATGTAATAGATGTGTCGGCTACGCCACTCGTGGCGCGTGGGTGCATCGTCGATGATCCAGGCATCAGGTTCGTTGGCAACAGCCGTTGAGCGACGCTGGGAGAATTTGTTGACGAGGAAGTCGTATTCGCCCCGAGTGTGCTCAAGGTTTCCGCGGAAGCCGTCGCCAGCAATGAACTCGCTCTTGCGGAACGCCACATTGCAGCCCATTGCCCGATAGGCCTTGCCGCGCCGCGCCTCACGCATGGTGTAGCAGGCTTGTTGCAAGCGCTCGAAGCGGTAGTAGGGCCGCGCCTCGTCGTCGTAGTTGCAATAGCCGATGATGAGGTTGGGAGATGTGGAGGCGTCTGCGGGGCCGATGTGGCTGGCGATAGCCTGTAGCCAATGGTTGCCGCTGGGCGAGCAGAAGGCATCGGTCATCACAATCCACTCGTTGTGGGCGGCCTTCACGCCGAGGGTGATGGCGAGCTTCTTGCGACTCATGTAGCGCGACGAATCGGGGATGTAAGTGGCGTAGAGCAACGGGTTGCCAGCATAGCGGTTGAGTACGTCCTCGGTGTCGCTATCGCCCTTCTCTGCAACCACCACCACCTCGAAGCCCGGCGCATAGTCCTGGCTGAGGAATTGCGGCAGGTGGCGTTCCAACATCTGTGCCTGCTTCTGCTGAACGGTGATGAGGAGGGTGAGGGGTTGAGATGTTGAGATGTTGAGATGTTGAGATGTTGGGAGATCATCAGATGGGGCCTCAACGTCTAAACTTCTCATCGTCTCCGCTCGATCCGCAGGGGCGCTTTCAGAGTGTAGCGGGGAAAGAACGTCATCATTTGGCTTCTCAACGTCAAAACTTCTCAACGTCTTAACGTCAGCCCGTCGGAACGGACTGAGCAAAGAGGTAAGCACGGCCAAGATAATGATGGCCGCACCCAGTATCAGAGTTATCGTGTCGAATATCATGGTCTTCTATATGTTTCTGGATTCTAGTTTCCAGTTTCTAGTTTCTAGATTCTCGTTTCTAGATTCTAGATTCTAGATTCTAGTTTCTACCTTCGAGCATCAACAAAGGTAATCATAATTATTAATTGTTAATTATTAATTATCAATTATATCATCTCCTCGGTTACATACCCTACGGGCAAGCGGCGGCAGTTGTATTGGCTCGCCATAATCTCACCGTAGGCACCAGCCGAACGCATGACCAGCAGGTCGCCACGATGACAACGGTTCAGGTCGAAGGCCTTCACGAACACATCGCTCGACTCGCAGATGGGGCCCACCACGTCGTAGGTCTCCTCAGGCTCGTCGCTCGAGATGTTCTCGATGCGGTGGAAGGCGTTGTAGAGAGCCGGACGGATGAGGTCGGTCATACCTGCGTCGACGATGGCGAACTGCTTCGCTGCCCCCTGCTTCACGTAGAGCACACGGGTGACGAGTGTGCCGCATTGTGCGACGATGGCGCGTCCGAGCTCGAAGTGCAGCTGCTGGCCCGGGCGAAGCTTCAGCTTGCGAGCATAGGTGGCGAAATAGTCGTGGAAGTCGGGTATCGGCATGTGGTTGGGGTGGTCGTAGCTGATGCCCAGGCCTCCTCCCACATTGATGTGCTTCAGCGGTATGTGATGACGCTCCAGCTGTATCTGCAGGTCGTTGATGCGATTGCAGAGTGCTTCGAAGTCGCCCATATCGAGAATCTGCGATCCGATGTGGAAGTGCAGGCCCATGAACTCGACGTTCTTCATCTCTTCAGCCACGCTGATGACGTCGAACATGTCGCGCATCGCGATGCCGAACTTGTTCTCGGCCAGACCGGTGGTGATGTTGGCATGCGTGTGGGCACCCACGTTGGGATTGATGCGCAGGCAGATGCGCGCCACCTTTCCCTTCGCGGCGGCCAGCTGGTTGATGACCTCCAGCTCGGGGATGCTCTCCACGTTGAAGCAGAAGATGTTGGCGTCGAGGCCGAGATTGATTTCCCAATCGCTCTTGCCCACGCCGGCATAGACAATCTTCGAGGCCGGGAACCCCGCGCTGAGGGCGGCACGAATCTCTCCGCCGCTGACGCAGTCGGCGCCGAGTCCCGCCTGGCTGATGATGCCCAGCACCTTCGGGTTGGCGTTGGCCTTCACGGCGTAGTGCACGTGGAACCCCTCATGCTGCCGACACTCGTCGTTGATGGCGGCAAGCGTCTGGCGCAGCAGGGGCGTGTCGTAGTAGTAGAACGGAGTCTCGCGCTTGGCGAACTGTTCTACGGGGAATGTACCTTTAATCATCGTCGTATCAAGAGAAGAGTTTGTCGCTCAGGCTCTGTAAAGCACGCTTCTTGTCGCTGCCCTTGATGAGGAACGAGATGTTGTAGTTGGAACCGCCGTAGGAGATCATGCGCACGGGGATGTTCTGCATGGCCTCGAGGACGAGAGTTTCGAAGCCGAGATTGCTCCAGTCGAGGTCGCCGACGACGCAGATGATGGTCATATCGGAGTCGACGGTGACGGTGCCGTACTTCTTCAGCTCGTTCACAATGTCGGTGAGGTGAGCCTGGTTGTCGATGCTCATCGACACGCCGACCTCAGAGGTGGCAATCATGTCGATAGGCGTCTGATAGCTCTCGAAAATCTCGAACACCTTGCGCAGGAAGCCCGTAGCGAGGAGCATGCGCGACGACTTGATCTTGATGGCGGTGATGTTGTCCTTCGCGGCAACGGCCTTGATCTTACCACGCATGATGACGTTGTCGATGATGGTGCCGTCGGCCTTCGGGTCGAGGGTGTTCTTCAGACGCACGGGGATGCCGGCAAACTTTGCGGGTTGCACGCAGGTGGGGTGCAGGATCTTTGCTCCGAAATAGGCCAGCTCGGCGGCTTCCTCGAAGTTCAGCTGGCGCACGGCCTCGGTCTTCTCCACCACGCGCGGGTCGTTGTTGTGCATGCCGTCGATGTCGGTCCAGATCTGAATCTCGTCGGCGGGCAGGGCTGCTCCCACGAGGGAGGCGGTGTAGTCGGAGCCTCCACGAAGCAGGTTGTCGACCTCGCCGTAGGCATTACGGCAGATGAATCCCTGCGTGATGTAGATCTGGTAGTCCTCGTTCTTCAGCATCAGCGCGGCCAGCTTCTCCTTGATGTATTGCGGGTCGGGCTCGCCGTTCTTATCGGTGCGCATGAAGTCGAGTGCCGAGAGCAGCACGGCCTTGATGCCCTTCTCCTGGAGGTAGTTCACCATCATGTTGGTCGACATCACCTCGCCTTGTGCGACGATGCTCTTCTCCTCGAACGAGGTGAAGATGTCCTTCGTGAACGAGCGCAGATAGTCGAACTCCTGATGCAGGAAGTCGCGTGTCTTCTGCTTGTATTCATCGGTGTCGTAGAGCTCATCGACATGCACCATGTATTTCTTCTCGAGCGTGTTGATGATCTCGTTGGCGCCCTCGGGATTCTTCTTGTAGAGATAGTCGGAAATCTCGACGAGGGTGTTGGTGGTGCCGCTCATGGCCGAGAGTACGACGAAGGTGGGCTCGCCCGACTCGGTGACGAGGTTGGCAACGTGCTTGATGCGTTCCGGCGAACCAACGGAGGTTCCGCCAAATTTCATTACTTTCATAGTCTTTGTGCTTATGTTAATGATTATTCTTGTTTTCTTGCATTTGCTCAACTGCTTGATAGCTTGGGAAGTGGTGAACTTCCTCCGCGGCGAGGCGTTGAGCTTATTTGTTGTACTCTTGTGTGATCTCCTTGATGTGGCCGTCTTCACACTGATAGACGATGCCGGGGAACTTGTCGAGCATCAGGATGTTGTGGGTTGACATCACAACGGCGGTGCCCGTCTTGGTGATCTCCTTCAGCAGAGCGACGATGTTGGTGGCGGTCTCAGGGTCGAGGTTGCCGGTGGGCTCGTCGGCGATGATGATCTTCGGGGTGTTCAGCAACGAGCGGGCAATGGCGATGCGCTGTTGCTCGCCTCCCGAGAGCTCCGACGGCATCTTGTCGCGCTTGTCTAGCATGCCCACGTCGGTGAGCACTTCGTCGATGCGCTCGTTGATGGCCTTCTTGTCGCGCCAACCCGTAGCCCGGAGCACGAAGCGCAGGTTCTGATAGACCGTGTGGTCGTGCAAGAGCTGGAAGTCCTGGAAGATGATGCCCATCTCCTTGCGCAGGGCGGGAATCTCCTTGCGGCGTATCTTCGTGAGGTCGCGACCGAGCACCTCTGCCTGGTCGGCCTCGTCTTCGTTGATGTCTACCTCGCAATACATCGTCTTCAGGAGCGAGCTCTTTCCCGAGCCCACCTTTCCGATGATGTAGATGAACTCACCCTCGCTGGCGTGGAAGTCGACGTTCTTGAGAACGAGGGCATCGGCTTGGTAAACTTGTACGTTTTTGTATTCTACTAACATGTCGTGTATGTTTGTATAGATGAATTGATGGTTGTCTCTTCTCCGTGTTACTTCGTATCAGCTTTCGCCTTCTACGTTCATTTCATTTCGCCCTTGGCCTTCTTTTCGCGACGCTGGCGGTCCCATTCAGGATCGTGGCGGCGATGAAGCTCGCGGGCGAGGTCGTCGATGCGGAGGCCTTTGTCGGTGAGTAGCACCAATAGGTGATAGAGCATGTCGGAAGCCTCATAGATGAACTGCTCGCTCGTGCCGCTGGTGGCTTCGATGACGGCCTCGAGGGCCTCTTCGCCCACCTTCTGGGCGATGCGCTTTGTGCCATCGGTGAAGAGGCGTGTGGTGTAGGAACCCTCCGGCATCTGCTCGCGACGTTGCTCGATGAAGTCTTGTAGCTCGCTCAGGAAGTGCACGTCGTCGGCCTCATTGCTCTCGCCCCAGCAGGTGTCGGTGCCCGTATGGCACACAGGGCCAGCCGGCTCGGCTCTGACGAGGAGGGTGTCGTTGTCGCAATCGTTCTTGATGCTCACCAGACGAAGCACGTTGCCCGACGTCTCGCCCTTCGTCCAAAGGCATTGCCGGCTACGGCTCCAGAAGGTGACGAGCCCCGACGAGAGCGTCTTCTCGTAGGCCTCGCGGTTCATGAATCCCAGCATGAGCACATTCTTGGTGCGTGCGTCTTGTATGATGGCTGGCACGAGGCCGCCCATTTTCTCAAAGTCTATCATTCTTGGTGTTGTCGTTTTGTTGTTACTTCGTGGGGTGGGGCTTACGGGGTTAGCACCTTCTCACGTTGATGCCTTCTTGCCAGAGGTATTCCTTCAGGTCGTGAATGGAGATTTCGCCGAAGTGGAACACACTTGCCGCCAATGCCGCATCGGCCTTTCCTAAAGCGAAAGCATCGCGGAAGTGCTCCATCATGCCGGCTCCACCACTTGCGATGACGGGTATGGAGAGCTCGTCGGAGAGACGGGCGAGAGCCTCGTTGGCATAGCCGTTCTTCACACCGTCGTGATTCATGCTGGTGAAGAGTATTTCGCCTGCTCCGCGTTGCTCCACTTCGCGTGCCCACTCGAAGAGCCCGCGCTCCACACGCTCGCGGCCGCCTTTCACGTAGCAATGCCAGCCGTCGGCATCGAGACGGGCGTCGATGGCGCAAACGCATACCTGTGAGCCGTAGCGGCTTGTAATCTGGTCGATGAGCTCAGGATGTCGCAAGGCTGCCGAGTTGACACTAACCTTGTCGGCACCAGCCCCCAGCAGACGGTCGACATCGCTCAGTTCGTTGATGCCGCCACCGACGGTGAACGGGATGTTGATTTCGCTCGCCACACGGCTCACCATATCGGTGAACGTCTTGCGACCTTCGTGGCTGGCGGTGATGTCGAGGAACACCAATTCATCGGCTCCTGCCTGGCTATAGGCCATACCGAGCTCGACGGGGTCGCCGGCTGCTCGTAGGTTTACGAAGTTGGTGCCCTTCACGGTCATTCCGTCCTTCACATCGAGGCAGGGAATGATGCGCTTCGCCATACTCTCGAAGGCCAGACGTCCCTCGTAGAATGCCTTTCCGAACACCACCGAGGGGATGCCTGCCTGCTGGAGACGGGCGATGTCGTCGTTGCTCGACACGCCTCCGCTGGCGATGAGATGCAGCTGGGGGAAGGCCTTCATCACCTCCTGATAGAGTTCGATGGCCGGTCCTTGTAGCATGCCGTCTTTCGAGATGTCGGTGCAGAGCACGTTGCGCACTCCCCGCTCCACATAGCGGCGCAGGAAGGGGATGAGTTCCTCGCGGGAGTCCTCTTTCCAGCCATTCACCGCGATGCGCCCGTCGCGAACGTCGGCACCGAGGATGAGCTTGTCGGCCCCATAGCGCTCGAGCCACGTGAGGAAGCGCTCAGGCTCGCTCACGGCAATGCTTCCTACGGTCACCATGTGGGCACCGGCCGCAAAAGCCTGTTCGAGGTCGTCGTCGCTCTTGATGCCTCCACCGAAGTCGATGGTGAGTCTGGTGTGCTCGGCAATAGCGCGGAGAGCCTCCACGTTGACGATATGTTTTGAACGGGCTCCGTCGAGGTCTACCACATGGAGTCGTGTGAACCCCATGCGTTCAAACGTGCGTGCCACCTCAACGGGGTTGTCGTTGTAGGTGGTCTGCCGGGCATAGTCGCCCTTGGTGAGTCTTACGCATTTGCCGTCGATGATGTCGATGGCAGGAACCAGTTCTATCATTGTCGTGTTTGTTTCTTGTTGTGTCGGAATGTTGATTTGGGAATAACTGATGCTTTGTCCCGTTGACTTGGAGGATTGATGCTTTGCTCCATTTGCTTGGGAAGGCTCGACGCTACAAGCGTCCTTCCTCAATGAACCGTCGAAGGAGAGCTTCGCCTTGTGGGCCGCTCTTCTCCGGATGGAATTGCGTGCTCCAGAAGTTGTCCTTGTGGAGTGCGGCAGAGTAGGGGGTGATATAGTTGGCCGAGGCCAGCGTCCACTCGCATCGCGGCACGTAGTAGCTATGCACGAAGTAGTAGGAGATGGGCTCCGTAGGAGCATCGTCACCTTGCCAGCTGACGGGTAGCCATCCCATTGCGGGCACCTTGTCCTCGTGGCGCAAGGGTGCGAAGCGCTTCACGTCGGCGGGGATGATGCCCAGACATTGGGTGTCGCCCTCATCGGAGTGTTGGCAGAGCAGTTGTTGTCCGATGCAGATGCCCAGCACGGGTTGTTGAAGTGAGCGGATGACCTCGTCGAGACCTTTTTCGCGCAGACAGGCCATTGCCGACGATGCTTCGCCCTGACCGGGAAACACCACGCGGTCGGCCGCTCTGATGACGTCGGCCTGATCGGTCAGCACGGGGTCGATGCCGAGCCGTTTCAGTGCGTTAATCACCGAACAGATATTGCCTGCGTTATACTTGATGATGGCTATTTTCATTGCTTACCCTAAAAAACATTCTATGATGATTTGCTAATCGAGGGCAAAGTTACGAATAAGTGAGCGAAAAACAAAACAAAAACCGAAGTTTTTGATTTCTTTTCCGAACGAAAGTAAGTTCGGCGAAGCCAATATTACGAAAAAACGAGAGAAAAGCCAAAGAAAATCGTGTCTTATTTAATAATGTGTATTTTTTCTTGGTGAAAAGGCTATATATATGCAGAAATCCCAATGCTCACTGAGCATTGGGACTCTGTTGTTTGTTTGGAATAAGTTGTTGTTGCTTGATTATGCTTCAGCCTCGGTTTCGGGAATCACCGAAACGATGCTCTTGTTGCAACGGGTCTTGCGGAATTCTACCGTTCCGTCGACCAATGCGAACAGCGTGTCGTCCTTACCGATGCCCACGTTCTCACCCGGGTTGTGCTTGGTGCCGCGCTGGCGAACGATGATGTTGCCTGCTACGCACTTCTGGCCACCCCAAATTTTCACGCCAAGTCGCTGAGCTGCTGACTCGCGGCCGTTCTTAGAACTACCTACACCTTTTTTATGTGCCATAATTGTTCCTCCTTAAGCGATTACTTGTTTAACTTCTACCTTCGTGTACTGCTGACGGTGACCGTTCTTCACGCGATAGCCCTTGCGGCGCTTCTTCTTGAAGACGATAACCTTCTCACCCTTGACGAGTGCATCCACGACTTCTACTACTACCTTGGCACCTTCAACAGTAGGTGCACCAACTGCGACTGCGCCCTCGTTGTCTACGAGCAACACCTTGTCGAACTCAACAGTTTGGCCGGCTTCTGCGTCCTTAATGCGATTCACGAAGAGCTTCGCGCCCTGCTGAACCTTAAACTGCTGACCGTTAATTTCTACAATTGCGTACATTGATTTTATTAATAATAAACGGGTTTTTCCGCGAGGCGATGTACGTCTTGCACATGCTTCTTTGAGCCTCCACGGACTAAATCGGCTGCAAAATTACTAAAAATCTCTCAGCTTTCGCCTATATTGCTTGTTGTTTTTAATACAGATTAAGACAAATTAACTTTTCGGGTGGCTTTCATGCCTTCCGACGAGGGGAATTACCTAGTGCTTCTTTACTTTTACGGCTCGTTTTGGCGCCTTCGGAAGAGAAGAATTACTTCATGCTTCTGATGCTGATGGCGAAACCTCCGGCGCGAGCCATATGCAGCTTGAGGGTGGTCTTGGCGTTCACCTTCTTGCGCGTGATGGTGTAGGCTTGCGGGTTGCTCTCGTAGTCGGCGTCAGGTGCGTCGGCATAGATGGTGGCTTCGTAGTTGACGCCCGGCTTCAGGAAGTCGAGCTTCACCTTCACGTCGCGTGCGTGCTCATCAGTGATGCCTCCCACATACCACACATCGCGCGGCGTAGCCTTATCGAGATCAGCGGTGGTGGCGTTGTCGGGCAGAGCATAGACGAACTTGGCGGCATTCGTCACAATGTCCTTCTTAGCATCGGGCAGGGTGGCGGTGCTACGTGCCGAAGCGTTGAGTGTGGAGAGTTTCGGGTGGCGGGCAGTGATGATGTAGGCACCGGGCTCGGCTTGCAAGTAGAGTGAGCGGTCCCAGTCGACAGCTACGTCCTTGATGAACTGGAAGGCATCCATGAAGCGAGCATAGTTCTCGGGCAGATCGGCGGCCATCTGTAGCGGAGAGTAGAAGGTGACGTAGAGTCCGAGCTGGTTGCAGATGGTGTGGTACATACGCCCTGTAGTGCCGGGTGCCGTCACCGACATATCTGTTTCGAAGATGCCCGGCGTGTAGTCCATCGGTCCACCCTGCAGGCGTGTGAAGGGGAAGATGGTGGTGTGTCCCGGCTGGATGGTTCCGCGGAACTCCGTTCCCATTGCGCTCTCGTTGCCAATCATGTTGGGCCACGTGCGGCAGAGTCCGGTGGGGCGTACGGCCTCGTGTGCATTCACCATGATGTGATGCTTGGCGGCCTCGGTGATGGCATAGTGGTAGTGGTTGATGAGCGGCTGGCTATAGTGGTACTCGCCGTAGGGGATGATTTCGCCCACGTATCCGCTCTTCACGGCATTGTAGCCGTACTTGTTCATGAGCTGGTAGGCTTGCTCCATCCATCGCTCGTAGTTCACGGTCGACGACGACGACTCATGGTGCATGATGAGTCGGATGCCTCGCTCGTGGGCGTATTTGTTCAGAGCGGGCAGATCGAAGTCGGGGTAGGGGGTGATGAAGTCGAACACAAAGTCCTTCTGCTTGCCGTACCAGTCTTCCCATCCTTCGTTCCATCCCTCGATGAGGATAGCGTCGAAGCCGTTGTCGGCGGCAAAGTCGATGTATCGGCGCACATTAGCATTGTTGGCGCCGTGTTTTCCGTGGGGCTTCGATGCGGCGTAGTTGGTCTTGCCCAGTTGCACGGAGGGATAGTCGTTGGTGTAGCTCCACTGGCTCTTGCCGGTAATCATCTCCCACCACACACCCATGTACTTCACGGGGTGAATCCACGAAACATAGTCCAACGCGCAAGGATCGTTGAGGTTCAACACGAGGCGCGAGGCCAGCACATCGGTGGCGCTGGGACACACCATCACCGAGCGCCAGGGGGTCTTGCAGGGAGCCTGCATGCGACCTTTCACACCTTGTGCATCGGGAGTGAGATGGGTGCTGAAAACGAAGTTCTTGTCGTCGAGATCAAGGCTCGTCGTGGGATAGTCCAACACTGCAGCCTCATGGATGTTGATATAGAGTCCGTCGGCGGTCTTCATTTGAAGGGCCGTCTGCACGCCGGTGGGTGAGAATCCCTTGTTGGGCCAACCGCCGCGCTTGCGGGGAGCAGCCGAGAGATTACGAATCTCTGAGAGATGCGACTCGGTGGGCGAGAACTCCTGTGTGCTATAATCGCCGGGAATCCACCAAGCCAGGTGGTCGCCGGTCATCGCGAACTGAGTGAGCTCCTCCTTTATTTTAAAATAGGTGAGGTCGTTCTCCATCGGGAACTCATAGCGGAAGCCGAGACCGTCGTCGTAGAGGCGGAACCGAATCTGCATGACCGTAGGCTTCGCGTTGTCCTTTGCGGGTTGTTGCAAGGTGACGAAGAGCTCGTTGTAGTGGTTGCGGATGCTGGCTTCCTCGCCCCATACGGGTTGCCACGTTTCGTCGAAAGAGCTGGTGGAGTTGTCGATGAGCTTGAATCTCTTGTCGAGGCCTTCACGACCGATGAGGTCGAAGCCCAGACGTGAGGGTAGCACGACGGATTTTCCCAGCCTATCGAGGCTATAGCAGGGCACACCGTCGTTGACGGCAAACTTCATCTCGAGTTGTCCACCGGGACTTTTCAGCACCAGGGCGTCGGCGGGCATCTGCGCGTTCTGGGCAGTACAGGGCATGATGCACATCAGCATCATTGTCATGAGGAATGTTTTGAAATGAGTCATGTTCATATTGTTTTTGTATTTGATTTGTGTTTCTTATTATGGTGGAGCAATGCTTTAGAACAAATAGAGCAATACTCTGGTTGATAAGGAGTTATGGTTTAAAACTTATGGAGCAATGCTTTGCGGATTTGCATCCTGCTCACAATTTCATTTGCAAAGATACAGAAAAAAACTGAGACTTGCAAATGGTGTTTTCAAAAAATGTTTGTAACTTTGCGACAGAAGTCATGAAGATCGTCTTTATATGATATCAAACCTAAACAAGTCGAACCTTTAACAACTCAAACCTATGAATATGATGAAAAGACTTTTCCTGCTAGTCGTGCTTGTTGTTTCGCTAAGCATCAGGCTATTGGCGCAGAGCATCAGCTACGTTGAGACTACGCGCTCGTGGCACTACATATATGATGAGAAGGGCAAGAAAATACATGCTGTAAGTTCTTCGGAGGGCAGTTTGGCGGCCTATGGATCATCGTTCTATGTGCTTTGCCGCGACTCGTTCTACCGCATCTATGACCCAAAGGGACGCAAGCTGGGATCACTCAGTCGCAATGTAGCTGGCGAAGTGGTGGGCGGTGCCGGCAACACCTTCACGTCGCGCAAGGGGGGGTGGCTCTACACTTGGAGCCGTGAGGGCAAGAAGATTTCTGCCCGTTGGGTGCAGCGTTAGAGGTGGACAAGTACGCGTTTGTGAGCGTATTTGGGTGAGCACGATAAAACGTAGAGTGTAAACATTATCCAAAAGATGTAACAATCGTACAAAAATTTGCTTCTTTAGTGTGTTTTCACTAACTTTGCAAAAAAACTAAAAAACGATGAAACGCATAGTTGTATTCTTCCTATTAGTGATGGGCATCGCGGTGGCTAACGGCCAAGATGTCCTGACGTTGCACAAGGTGGTCAGCGTGGCCGAGGTGAACGTAACCGTTGCTGAGGGCTCTGCTCCCCAGTTGCCTTTCCAGGTGTGGGCAACCTACGACGACGGCACTTCTGAGTGGCGCACTGTGAGATGGATGAACGCCCTTGCCGATGTGGAGCGCGAAGAGGCTGATGCCCAGCAGACACCTCGTGGCACCCGCTATGATGTGCCCGGCTATGTGGTGGGCGACAATGCCACCTCAGGCGGCTTTCCCATCGTGGCCCACGTGGAGGTGACGGCTCCCAGTTCAACAGCCGAGCATGTTGTCGTTGCCGAGCCTCTGCCGCTCAACAAGGTGCAGCTCATTGGGGAGAACCGACTCACGAAAAACCGCGATATGGACATCGACCACCTGCTCACACTCGATGTAAAGCAGCAGCTCTATAACTATCACGACACCTATGGTCTGCCCACCGACGGCTATCCCGTTGCCGACGGCTGGGATTCGCCCACCACGAAGCTGAAAGGTCACGGCTCAGGACACTACATGTCGGCGCTCGCGATGGCCTATGCAAGTTGTAGCGATGCAGGTAAGCGCCAACAGCTGCTCCAGCGCATTCGTACGATGGTCGACGAACTCCGTACCTGTCAGGAGCGCACCTTCGTTTGGAGCGACTCGCTGGACCGCTACTTTGAGGCTCGCGATCTGGCTCCTGAGGAGGAGCTGCGCCAGCTGGGTGGTAAGTGGAGCGACTTCGACCGCTACAAAAAAGATTATCGCCACTACGGCTACGGCTATCTGAACGCCATTCCTGCCCAGCATTGTGCGTTGATAGAGATGTATCGCGCCTACAACAACGAAGACTGGGTTTGGGCACCTTATTATACTGTACACAAGCAATTGGCCGGACTCATCGATATTGCCAACTATGTAGACGACAAGGCGATTGCTGAGAAAGCGTTGCTCATCGCGAAGGATATGGGCCTCTGGGTGTGGAACCGACTGACCTATCGCACCTTCGTCTCGAAAGAAGGCACGCAGGAGCAGCGTCGCAACCGTCCCGGCAACCGCTATGAGATGTGGAATATGTATATTGCCGGCGAGGTTGGTGGAATGGGTGAGGCTCTGTCGCGTCTCTCTGAGATGGTGAGCGATATGACTGAGAAGTTGCGTTTGTTGCAAGCCGCCACCTATTTCGATAGTCCTGCCTTCTTCGACCCGTTGGCAAAGAACGTAGACGCCATCCGTACACGTCATGCGAACCAGCACATCCCAATGGTGACGGGAGCGTTGCGCATACACCGCGCATCTCAGCAACCCACGCTCACGTCTGGACTCTTGCCTCAAGGTTTCGAGTCGACACCTCTTTATTATTATGAGGTAGCCAACAACTTCTGGTCGATGGTGCAAGGCCGCTATCGCTATGCGATGGGTGGTGTGGGCAACGGTGAGATGTTCCGCCAGCCCTACACGCAAATGCTCTCGATGGCCACCAACAACGATCCTACGCTGAACGAGACGTGCTGCGCCTACAACCTCGCCAAGCTCACGAAGGACCTGAACTGCTTCCGTCCCGACGATGCACAACTGATGGACTACTACGAGCGTGTGCTCTACAACCAGCTCGTTGGCTCGCTCAACCAGCATGAGTATGCTGTGCTCTATCAGTATGCCGTTGGTCTGAATGCCTCGAAGCCTTGGGGTAACGAGACGCCTCAGTCCACTTGTTGCGGTGGAACGGGTGCCGAGAACCACGTGAAGTATCAGGAGGCTGCCTATTTCGTCAGCAAGCAGGGTACGCCCACGATGTGGGTTGCGCTCTATCTGCCGACTGAGGCCACGTGGGACGAGGCTGGTGTGACGCTTCGTCAGGAGTGCGAGTGGCCGGCTGAGAAGAGCACGATTCGTGTGGCAGCAGGCAAGGGACGTTTTGCGATGAAGCTGCGTGTGCCCTATTGGGCTACGAAGGACTTCGATATTCGTCTGAACGGTAAGTCGGTGGCGAAGGAGTATAAGCCCTGTAGCTATGTAGAGATTCCCGTTCGCAAATGGTCGAAGAAGGATGTCGTAGAGGTTGTGATGCCCTACGGACATCATCTGGACTTCGCTCCCGACAAGATGGAAATCGACCGACAGCGCAAGGCCTACGAGCCTCGCTGGGCTGCTGCCCTGATGGAAGGTCCGCTGGTGATGGCTGCTTCGGGTATCAATACGTGGGAAGAGGCTACGCTGAAACCCGGTCAGAATCTTGCCAGCCTTCAATGGGTTCCCGACTACGATGCCGACCGTCATATCACGCACTATTTCCGCATCGATGCTCCCGTTGAGCAGAATGGAAATGCTGACACATCAGTCTTGAAGAGTCTGATGCAGATGGCCCGAAACCGCATGAATGCCCAGCAGGCTTGGAATGCCCTTGAGGTAAAGGTTCCCGAGCATGCTCCTTGGGCTGAGCACGGCTATCAGCGTATGGCCGAGCAATATGAGGCAGCCACACAGTTGCTGAAGGATGAAGAGCAAGGCCTCGCGGGTCAGGAGTTGGCACGTCGTGTCGACCAGACTGCTGCCGCTTTGAATGCCGCTCTGAACACGATGCGTCCCGGCAACCTTGCTGAGCCCGAAGACCTGAAGACCCTCTCCGACCTAATGGAGAAGATGCGTGGAAAGGATTATCGCGAGATGTCGCAGGAGTTGCGTCAGGCTATGCGCTATGCCCAGATGGTGACCCGCTACGTCAACGACGGTAGTGGTACGATGGACATGATCAAGCGTGCCGTCGGCCAGCTGCAGCCGCTCGTGGAGTAGGGGCGTGCTTTATTGCCCGTCAGTACTCCGAAATAAAATAGTGTTGAACTCTCGCCTAATAACTAAATAAAAAGAAGGATGCGATGACTCGTTCATCGTATCCTTCTGCTTTTTTCTGTTCGTTTTCCCGTATGTCTAATCACAAACGTCAGTCACGTATGTTTAATCTCAACGTTTGTCTTGTATGACTAATCACAAACGTCTGTCTTCAACAACAAACGATGTCTCGTCTGTTATTGTTTGGCCTCTTCCATCGTGCCCTCTACATAGAGGCGAGACATCTCCGGCTTTCCGTTTGTACGAACGGTGATGCTCTTCTTGAAGTGGCCGGGGAACTTACCCTTTCCGTTGTACGTAACCTTAATGGCACCCGTCTTGCCCGGAGCAATGGGTTCCTTGGTGTAGGAAGGTACCGTGCAACCGCAAGAGGCCACAGCCTGGTTGATGATGAGCGGAGCCTGTCCGACGTTGGTGAACGTGAAGACGCATTCCTGTACGGGATTCGACTCAGAGAAGGTGCCGAAGTCGTGTGACACCTTATCAAACTTGATTTGGGCCTGATTGTCTTGAGCTGAAGCAAAGCTGACGCAAGCAAACAGCAGGACGGCCATCATTAGCATTTTTTTCATATCACTTCAAAGTTTTGTTCATAATTTTCGACGCAAAGTTACGCTTTTTGTTTAATACACAATAAGAAATCCCCTATTTTTTAAGACATAATAACAGAAGAAGGCTCTTTTTGTTTTGTGGTTTCGTGAATTTGTTGTAATTTTGCAGGAAATTTTTAAAATATCATCAAAAATGTATAGAACAAATACTTGTGGAGAGCTTCGTCTCTCCGATGCCGGCAAAGAAGTAACGCTGGCAGGTTGGGTTCAGCGCGTGCGCAAGATGGGCGGTATGACGTTCGTAGACCTGCGCGACCGCTATGGTATCACGCAATTGGTGTTCAACGAGGCTCAGGATGCTGCGCTTTGCGAACGTGCCAACAAGCTTGGACGCGAGTGGTGCGTGCAAGTGAAGGGCACCGTCAGTGAGCGTCAGTCGAAGAATCCGAAGATGCCTACAGGCGACATCGAGCTTCTCGCCTCTGAGCTGAATGTTCTCAGTGAGAGCCAGACGCCTCCTTTCACCATCGAGGACAACACCGATGGTGGCGACGAGCTCCGCATGAAATATCGTTATCTCGACCTGCGCCGCTCATGTGTGCGCAAGAATCTGGAGTTGCGCCATAAGATGACCATCCTCATCCGCAACTTCTTGGATTCAAGAGACTTCATCGAAGTTGAGACACCTATTCTTATTGGCTCTACTCCCGAGGGTGCACGCGACTTTGTGGTGCCTTCACGCATGAATCCAGGTCAGTTCTATGCCCTGCCGCAGAGCCCGCAGACCCTGAAGCAGCTGCTTATGGTCTCTGGTTTCGACCGCTACTTCCAGATTGCCAAGTGTTTCCGTGATGAAGACCTGCGTGCCGACCGTCAGCCGGAGTTCACGCAGATCGACTGCGAGATGTCGTTTGCCGATCAGGAAGACGTGCTTCAGATCTTCGAGGATATGGCTCGCTATCTCTTCAAGGAGATTCGTGGTGTCGACCTTCCCGCCAAACTTCAGCAGATGACGTGGCACGAGGCCATGCGTCGCTTTGGCTCCGACAAGCCTGATCTGCGCTTCGGAATGGAGTTTGTAGAACTCATGGATGTGCTGAAGGGCACGGGCACGTTCCCCGTCTTCAACGAGGCTGCCTATATCGGTGCTATCTGCGTGCCTGGCTGCGCCAACTACACACGCAAGCAACTCGACCAGCTCACCGACTTCGTGAAGCGCCCGCAGGTGGGTGCGAAGGGACTCGTCTACGTGAAGTTCAACGAAGACGGCACCGTGAAGTCGAGCATCGACAAGTTCTACGAGCCCGAGATTTGGGCAAAGGTGAAAGAGGCTATGGGTGCCAACGATGGCGACCTGGTGCTGATGCTCAGTGGCGACAACGCCAACAAGACACGCACACAACTCTGCACGCTCCGTCTGGAGATGGGCGACCGTCTGGGCTTGCGCGACAAGAATCGCTTCGAGTGCTTGTGGATTGTCGACTTCCCGCTCTTTGAGTGGAGCGATGAGGAGCAGCGCCTGATGGCTACCCACCATCCGTTCACACTCCCCAATCCCGACGACATCCCCTTGCTCGATACCGCACCCGAGAAGGTTCGCGCGGTGGCCTACGATTTCGTCTGTAACGGTGTAGAGGTCGGCGGCGGCTCCCTGCGTATTCACGACGGAAAGCTTCAGGAGAAGATGTTCGAGATCCTCGGCTTCACTCCCGAACGTGCGATGGCTCAGTTCGGCTTCCTCATCAATGCCTTCAAGTATGGTGCTCCTCCTCATGCAGGTCTTGCCTTTGGTCTCGATCGCTTCGTTTCCATCATGGCTGGCCTCGACAGCATTCGTGACTGCATCGCCTTCCCGAAGAACAATTCTGGTCGCGATGTCATGCTCGATGCTCCTAGCGAGTTGGATGTCAAACAATTGGAAGAATTGCAGATACGTCTTGACCTAAATCAAGAAAACGCCTGATAAAAGGAAGTATTTCTTCGTAAGTAGCCTGATTTTCAGTTATTTGCCGTAACTTTGTACCCAGATAAAAAAGATAAGGTTGTAATTAAGGATATACAACACGAATTATTTATTTGTTTAAAAAAATTATGGCAGAAAAGAAAACAACAAAGGCTGCAGCAACGAAGGCTACAGCAGAGAAGAAGGCTCCTGCAAAGAAGGTTGCCAAGAAGGTAGAAGTAGTAGCAATCAACGCCGAGAACGTAGGTTTCAAGGCTGGTGACGTTTATCAGGCTCTTGCCGCTGCAGAGAAGGCTCTCAGCGTTGCTGATATCGCAAAGGCTGCAAAGATCACTACCGAAGAGGTTTACCTGGGCATTGGCTGGCTCTTCAAGGAAGGCAAAGTGAAAGGTGAGGATAATCTGATTGCTCTCGCATAAGATTACCCCAATTATAAAGGAAAGGAGCTGCAGAACAGAAATGTCTTACAGCTCCTTTTTTTATTTGCAAAAAACACATTGAACGAATACGATCGCGAAATACTGAAGGTGCTCCTTGAGGCCGGTAGCGTGGGAATTTCCGTGCAGAAAATCTCACGCCACGTGTTCAATTCATGTAATTCGTTCTTCAACCCCATTTCATTTCAAGACGTCCACGACTATGTGTTGCAATATTTGCAACGCAATTCTAAGTCTGACACTTCGCTCATCACAAGAGCTGACCAGCGTGGAATCTACAAACTGAATCTCGACAATCAGGAAGGCCGTCAGCTCATGCTCAATTTTCAGGAAGAGAAGGCCGATGCCGACCCCTCGCAATCTGCTCCCGTGGCCGATCAGTCGCTGTCGCTCTTCTGAAGTTACTCCAACTGTCACCTTATTATTACTGGTGCGTCTGATGTCGTCCGTTTGATGTCGGTCGTTTGGTCGTGAAATGTGGCGTGCTGGTATTGTTTTTTCACGTTATTTGCAAGTTTTTCCCCTTTCGTTTTTCTCATGCAGATTTTTTTTCTTAATTTTGCATGCGTATTCGACTTTTTTTCTTGATGTCTGACCGTCAGGGCGAAGAGCCGAGCATGAATTCTTATCTACAGTAATACGAATATGGCACAAGTCAACAATCATCTGGTTATTATGGCTGGTGGAGTGGGGAGCCGCTTCTGGCCGATGAGTACGGTGGAACGTCCCAAACAGTTCATCGACGTCTTGGGCGTTGGTAAGTCGCTTTTGCAACTCACCTACGACCGCTTTCGCGATATCTGCAAGCCTGAGCATGTGTGGGTGGTTACCAATCGCATCTATGCCGACCTCGTCAAGCAGCAGTTGCCCGATATTCCGACAGAGAACATCCTGCTCGAGCCTTGCCGGCGCAACACCGCTCCCTGCATCGCTTACGTCAGCTGGCGCATCAAGTCGAAAGACCCGAAGGCAAACGTCGTTGTGACCCCCAGCGATCATATTGTTGTTGATGAAGAAGAGTTCCGCAGAGTCATCCGCATGTGTATGAACTTCACCAGCGAGACCGATGCCATCGTTACGCTCGGTATGAAGCCCAATCGCCCGGAGACGGGATACGGATATATTCAGGCCGACCTTTCGGGTAGCTCTCCACGAAACAAAGAGATCTTCCGCGTCGACTCGTTCCGCGAGAAGCCCGATTTGGAGACGGCAAAGGCCTACATCCGCCAGAACAACTACTTCTGGAACTCAGGCATCTTCGTGTGGAGCATCTCTACGATTGTGAACGCCTTCCGCATCTATCAGCCAACGATGAGCAAGATTTTCGAGTCGATGCTGAAAATCTATGGTACCGATAAGGAGCAGGAGTCTATTGACCAGCTCTATCCTGAGTGCGAGAACATCTCCGTCGACTATGCCATCATGGAGAAGACTGAGGAAATCTTCGTCTGTCCGGCCGACTTTGGCTGGAGCGACCTCGGCACATGGGGCTCCCTGCTGTCGCACTCTCGGCACGACCTCTACGGCAACGCCCTCATCGGTGAGAACATCTCGGTCTTCGACACCCATAACTGCATCATCCATGCTACCGAGGCACGCAAGGTGGTTGTGCAGGGACTCGACGACTGCATCGTAGCAGAGAAGGACGGCACGCTCCTCATCTGCAAGCTCAGCGAAGAACAGCGCATCAAGCAGTTCTCCGGTGAGGCGTAGCGTTTTCTAAAGAACACCCTACATCCCACATATCCGCTATGAAGAGAAATCCCTACAATGTTGACCGCTACGACCATTATGTCGTTGAAGAAGAGGCTCCGCTCCTAGAGTGGCTGCTTGCTCATCTGAAAGGGTCGAAGACGAAGATCAAGGCTACCTTGCAAGGTCGCGGCATCAAGGTAAACGGTAAAATCACGACTCAGTTCGACTACTTGCTGAAGCCGGGTGCAAAAATCTCCGTGAGCCAGACCAAGAAGAACGATCAGTTCAAGAGTCGCTACGTGAAGATTGTCTATGAAGACCGTTGGCTTGTCGTTATCGAGAAGAATATCGGCATCCTCTCGATGGCTGCCGGCCATAAGTCGCTGAATGTGAAGAGCGTGCTCGACGACTACTTCAAGAAGTCCGGCCAGCGATGCACCGCTCACGTGGTACATAGACTCGACCGCGACACCAGCGGTCTGATGGTCTATGCGAAGGATATGGAAACCGAGCAAATCTTTGAGCACAACTGGCACGAGATTGTCTACGACCGACGCTATGTGGCTGTCGTCAGCGGAGAGGTGGAACCCGACGAGGGCACCATCGCCAACTGGTTGCGCGACAACAAGGCATACGTCACCTACTCATCGCCCGTTGACAACGGTGGGAAATATGCTGTCACCCATTTCCACGTGCTCAATCGCACGACCGAGCATTCGCTGGTAGAATATCAGCTTGAGACGGGCCGCAAGAATCAGATTCGCGTTCACTCGGCCGATATGGGACATCCTGTCTGCGGCGATCCGAAGTATGGCAACGGCGACGACCCCATTCATCGTCTTTGCCTGCATGCTTGTGTGCTATGCTTCTATCATCCCGTTACGGGTGAACGCATGGAGTTCGAAACACCCATCCCCACTCAGTTCCGTCAGCTGTTCTGAACCGAGAGTGTGGAACTGTTCTTCGCCATTCATCAATAACGTCGGGAGTGTTTTTCATTAATAGTCACTTTTCAAATTCATCAAGATAACTATGGAGTTTTACTCAACGAATGATCAATTCCTCATTTATTTAGGCGCTATCTTGGCGCTCGTCATAGGAGTTATCATCATCAAGAAAGTGGCCAGCTGCCTCATCAAGACCGTTGTCGGCCTTATCGTGCTTGCCATTCTGGCCTACGTCTTCTACACCTCGATGATGTAGTAGAAGACCAAAGTTGCACCTTGTGTGGTGCGAGCTATGTTAAAAGCGATAGGAGATAGCGGTCATCAGCGTTCTTCCGCGTTGGAAATGAGGCACATGCTGATAGTTAGGTCCGCAGATGTAATTATCTGTATTGAAGATGTTCTCGCAATCGACCGATAGCTGCAGGCGCTGCTTGTAGCTGTATTTGACACCGAGGTCGATGAGGTTGACGGCAGGAACATAGAAATCTTCGCTTTCATGACTCACATGATAGGATAACTTCTTGCCGATATGCGAGAAATGACCGTAGACTTTCACCTCGTGTTTTTTATTTTGCAGCACTTTCCAGGCACCATGTAGGTTGAAGGTGAAGTGGGGCACTTCGTTCACTTTTTTCTCTATTTGGTTATAATAGTATCGCTCCGCACTGATATCGTGGCAATAATAGAGCGAGAGATTAGCCGAGAGACGCTTGTATGCATAACGCGCTGTGGCTTCGATTCCTACATTGGTCAGTTGCCCGATATTCCTCAAGATATCTTCCTCGAAAATATTGTTATTGTATCTTATGAACCACCATAACAAGTTGGTGTATTTATTATAAAAGAGGTTCACGTCGTAGTTTGTGTGCAACGAAGGAATGGTTCCCATTGCCGTGAGTTGGAGGGCAGAGAGATGCTGCGGACTCATCGAGTAGTTAGGAGTCTTGGAAAGGTAGCGATAGTAGAACGAAAGATCGGCGAACGCCTCAGAATAGGATAGCTTGAGGCTGAACCGCTCGTTGGGCACATACATCAGGGCGAGTCGTGGGGAGAATGTGCGGACAACGTCTTCTTCGTGTCGGTATTTGAAGTCGTAGCGGAATCCGGCATTTAAGATGAGTTGTGGCAGGATGTAGGTCTTGTCCTGCAAGAATAGCGACAGACTCCTTTCCTTTCCGTTTTCGACAATGTCGGAAAAATCGACGTTTCCTCTTTCGATATCTCCGAAATAGTTTCCAATCAAGATGAGCCTTGATAGAAGCGAGAATCGTTCATACTGTATTCCAGCCAACGCGTTTCCTTTCATTCGTCCCAGCTGATAGTTTGTGCTGGCTTTGAAGGTTCCTCCCATCGTGTTCTCTCTGTATGAATTGTAGTCCATGTTCCCGGTCTCTATAGACGTTTCATAGACGAGATTGCCATCTTGGTCATAAATATACTCGTAGGTATCTTTATCCCAGATAGGTGATTTTGCTATAAGAGAGTCATAATACACTTCATATTGAGAGAGTCTGTACCAGTCACTATAAACGGTGCCGGTCAGGAACAGATTCCGGAATTGCCTGGAATAGCTCAACTCGGCATGTGTCTCGTCAGCTCTGTTGCCAGGTTTGATATCGTCAATCAGAAAATATCTATCATAGTCGTAGCCACCATAGGTTGGAGTCATTGGTTTCGCCCTGTTGACATTCTTCCGACTGAACATCAATTCGAAGCCTTTCAGTTTGAACATGAGCCCTATGTCATATGCTGGGGTATACTTATAGCGTTCTACATAGACGCTGTCGGGATTAATATATTTTCTTTTATTGTATTCTGTATTTATCTCTTTGGTAACCGCTTTTTTAAGATAACCATTCCCGTCGTCGAAATGTCGTATCTGACCATCAGACTTGTAGATGGATGCCCAGGCGAAGATGTCGGCATCCATGAACTGAGTGCTCAGCGTGAGATCAGCCTTATGGGTTTTGAAGTTGGCATTACCGTATTTCACCTTCACGCCCTCGCTCGTCTTGCCGCTCTTGGTGATGATGTTCACCACCGCCGAGAGCGCAACATTTCCGTAGAGCGAGGAAGCAGGGCCGCGTAGCACCTCGATGTGGTCGATCTTCTCGGTGCTGATGGAATAGCTCGTATTACCCGCATTGTCGAAGCGGTTGTTCAGGCGATGGCCGTTTTCCATAATCAAGATGAACTCCTGTCCTGAGGAAAACGCTCCGTGCATCGACAAGTTATCCACGCTTTCCGTTGATGTCAGTTGCGACATACCGGGGACATAGGCCGCGAGAATCTGTCCGAGGTTCTTGTTGTAGCCCAGCTCCTCTATCATGTCGGCGGTGATAATGGTGATGGGAACAGGAGCCTCGTTCACCGACTCGCTCTGGCTGGAGGCTGTCGTGATGGTGGAAGCAATGCCTTCCTTCAGCTGCTCGATGAGTTCCTGAAAGCGTGCGGGATCGTCGTTGGAATTGTAGTAGTTGTTCAATCTCACCAGCTGCTCAGCATAGTGCCGGGCTTCCTCGTTTTGGTCTTCGCTGAGATAGCATAGTGCCAGCAGTCGATAGGCATTCTGCTTGAGATTGCCTTCGAAGTCGGACAAATGATTCAGAATCAGTTGTCGGGCCTGGTCGATGCGACCAATATTGTATTCGCTCTCGGCCTGATTGTAGATTTGCCGGCCGGTATTCTCCTGCGCATAGGTGCAAAGCGATGTCAGCCAGAGTGCAACAATTATAATGAGGTGTATGCTCTTCTTCATTTCCTGAGGGGTAAGTTGAACTTCATTTCCTAAATCGTGGGATTGAATGTCATTTCCTGATTGGTAGGATGAATGTCATTTCCTGATGGGAAGGGTGAATGTAAAGGTTGCACCTTCGCCTTCAACGGATTCGAAGGACATCGTTCCTCCGTGTTTGTTTTCGATGATGTCGCGCGTGATACCCATTCCCAGTCCGGTTCCTTGTCCGATGGGCTTGGTAGTGAAGAAGTTCTCGTAGATTCGTTGTTTCACTTCCTCACTCATGCCTTCGCCGTTGTCGGCAAAGCTGATGACGAGGTTCCCGTTCTCCACCTTGACGGAGACCGTTACCTCCGGCTGGTAGTCGTCGCCGGCCGTTTGCTTCTTCTTCCACACCGCATAGCACGCATTGTTCATCACGTTGAGTACGGCTCGGCTCAAGTCTTGCGGAATGACCATCATCAGCGGCAAGCCTTCTTGATAGTGCTCGTGGATGGCGATGTTGAAGTCCTTGTAGTTGGCACGCAAAGCATGATACGACATCCAGACGTACTCTTTCACGATTTTGCAGACGTCGGCAGGCAGGAACTCGTTCTCCTTGCCGCGCGACATCATCAGGATGCTTTGAACCACGCTGACGGCGCGTTCGCCGTGCTCTGCAATCTTGGCCAGGTTCGTCTTTAAACTCTCGATGATGTCCTCCACATCCTCACGGTCTTCTTCTGGCAACCGGTCTTCGTTGTCCTGCACGATGTCAGCCAGGTCTTGTAGCAGCTTCTCTGACATCTTACTGAAGTTGATAACGAAGTTCAGCGGATTCTGCACCTCGTGGGCAATGCCTGCGCTGAGCACACCCAGCGCCGCTCTTTTCTCCTGCTGTTGGAGTTGTTGTTTGAGCAGGTCAATTTGTTCCTGTTCCATCGTGTTATGCTTTTTTAATTGGTATCGTGATGATAAACTCGCTGTATTCGTCCTTGACGGACTTGGCATGAATGTCGCCACCATGATTTTGCGCAATCTCGCGACTCAGGTAGAGTCCGATTCCGGCAGCCACGCTTGTGGGCTTGGTGGTGAAGAACGGGTCGAAGATTTTCTCAAGGATGGCTGGCTCGATGCCGATGCCGTTGTCGTGAATGCTGATGCGCACGTTGCCGTTCTGCTTGGCGATGTGCAGGTCAACCTCAGGCTGGTAGTCGGCAGCCTTCGCTTTGCCTTCAGCGTCAGAACTCAGCTTATCTGCTTTCTTCACAACCGCATAGATGGCGTTGCTCAGCAGACTCATCAGCGTCTTGCTCAGCTGGTCGGCATTGCCGTTGATGGGCAGCTCTCCCTCTGTGTTGTCGAAGACAATCTTGATGCCGTATTGGCTGATTTCCTCCTTGTAATACTCGTGCAGCATCTCCTTGTCCTGACGGATGACGGCCATGAGGTCCATCGGCACAATGCCTCCCGAGCGGTCTTTCAGCATCTCCTCCATCGCCTTCAGCGTGCGCGTGGTGTTCTGTCCGTGTTCGCCCACCTTCTGCAGATTGCCCGAGAGCATGTTGAGCACATCGATGGTGTCATCGTAGTTCTCTTCGTCCATGTGCTCTTTCTCGGATTCCACGTTGTCCTTCACATCCTTCACAAGACCCTCCGAGAGCTTGGCGAAGTTGTTGATGTAGTTCAGCGGATTCAGTATGCGGTCGATGAGTCCTTGTGTGAGCTTACCGGCAGTTGCCATTTTTTCGAGCCTCACCACTTCGGCCGAGCGTTCTTTCACAAGTTTCTCCAGTCGTGTGTTCTTGTCTCTCAGCCTGCGCAGTCGCAGTTGGAAGAGTGCACCGAAGAGCAAAGCGAGCAACAGCAGATACAGGACAATCATGTACCACCTGTAGTAGAATGGCGGTTCGATGTGGAACTTAATGCTTGAGATGTCGGTGATGTGGTTCAGCGTTATGCGGGCCTGCACGGAGAAGGTGTAGTCGCCGTGAGAGAGGTTCAAGAGGTTTGCCGACGTGTTGGTGCTCCAGCTGCTCCAACTGCCGTTGTTTAGCCGGTAGCGATAGAGGGGCTTGAGGGCAATGGGCGGTATGTCGAGGGAGAATGTAATGTGCAGGTTGTTCTCTTGATGTTTCAGCCTGGGTAGCATTTCCGGCATTTCGCCGAATCCTCCCCAGAGAATGCTGTCGCTGCCCAGCCTCACCGAGCGTATGTATAGTTTGGGATTGATATTCAGGGCGGGGTCATTCACACGGGTGTTGATGACGAACAGTCCATCGTCGTAACCCAGCCAAATTTCGTTCTGCCGTGTAAAGATGCTGCGGACGGGCAATTCGTAGACGGGGAACAGCAACTTCTCCATATCGTTCAACCTTTGTCCGTTGCGCCATCTGTAGAGTTTTTTTCCTTCGTTGTCGGTGATCCAGTTCACACCGCTTTCATCCTCATGCGAGACGAGCGGGTAGGGGAAGGGCGTTGTGTCTTCGGCATCCACGATGATGGCCTCGCCGCCAGTCATCACAATCGTCTTCATGGATTCTGCCTTCTCGCTACCCTTGTAATGCATGAATTTGTCGGAGTTGGCTTTCTTGTACCATACAGCCCCGTAGACGCTCTGTGCCCAGATGGTTCCCTTGTTGTCCTTCACGATTTTCGTGACATTCTCCAAGTGGCAAACCTCCCTTCTGTTCCTGCCGTTGGTGTCCATGAGATAGATGCCGTTGGTTTCACCGCTGTAGATTTGCGAGCCGTCCTCGAGCACCGCCATCGTGCTCATGGTGGTGATTTGTCGGATGAGGCCGTCGGGATAGAGTCGGAAGATGCCGTCGGCAGTTGCTGCCAATAAGGTGTTGCCGCTTTTCTTCAGTTCCCAGCAGGCATGAGGCACTTTCGGTACACTCACGAAGCGGTAGCCCTGCTGGCGGTAGAGTCCGTCTTCGGTGCCGGCATAGATATTTCCGTTGAGGGCTTCGATGGAAAGGGTAGTGCTGGTAGGAAGTCCTTCGCGAGAGGTGAAGTGAGTGAACGCCGTAGGCAGCTGAATGACGAAGATGCCCTTGCCCGTAGCGCCCCAGAGGTGTCCGCGTCCGTCGTATGTGACATAGGAAATATTGTTGGAGCAGAGGCCGTTGTCATCGGTGATGGTGTAGAGCGTTTTGTCGTTGTCGTCGGTGATGGCGATGCCGGCAGTCTTCCTGATAACAGCCCGCAGATTATTGCCCAGCTGTATTGTCTGCACGTTGGCGTTCTTGACCACTTCATGATGCCCCGCCTCCACAGCGCTGACATCCACGACGTCGAGCATTCCGGTTTTGAGAACTTCATTGGAAACTTTCTTTTTGGCGGTCACCTTGTCGCCTTTCACCTGATAGATGATGCCGTTGTCGGCTAAGAATTGCAATTCTCCATCCTTTTCGTAAATCTCCTCCACCTCACCTTGTAACAGTTTAGTGCCTCCGACTCCTTGCAGGGTAAGTTCGCCGTTGTCCTTTCTCACCACCTTTCCAAAAAAGTTGTAGCCGCCCACCCAGATAGTATTGTCGGTGGCTTTGTAGACGACGGTGGTGCGCGAGATGCCTGGTGTGTGAAGGATGCGCCATTCGGCATAGTCGTAGTATAGCAATCCCTCGAAATTAGCCACGAACACATTGCCCCACTCGTCGGTCTCGATGTCGAAGTTGGTATTGTTCGCGTTGTATTCATCCGCCGAGAAGTTGCGGATGAAGGGTATGCCTTGTCCGAACGCGGTTGTCGCGAGCAGAAGCGCCGTCAGCGTTGTGAGCAGTCGGTTGGTGAGCGGTCGGTTCATGGCGTTGCCTCCTTTCCTTGTGAGCCGATGAACGATTCGTAGGGCACGTTTTCACCGATGTAGTAGTTCCACTCCTCGGTGGTGAGGTTTCGCTTCAGCTTCTTCTTGATGATGCCTACCATGTAGGGCACGGAAATGTTGACCGACGTCAGATTGCCTTGGGCATCGCCCACCCAGAGGGAATTCTTCTTCGAGTCGAAGCAGAAGTGCATAATCCAGTTGTTGATGGTGAGCAGCGGCATCGGCTCCACTTTCTCCCTGTCGGCAATCCAGAGGTTCAGGTTGCCGTCGTAACTGGCCGAGAGGAGTCGGTTGCCGTAGAGTTTCATTTTCGAGATACGCGAGCGATGTCCCACGAGTTTCTTTGCTACTCCCCCCTTGTCGAGGACCCAGATGGTGCCTTCGCTCATGCCGTAGGCTTCACTACTCGTGTTCTTCGATTGGCAGTAGGCAGTCACCTTTCCCGCTACGGGCACCTTCTTCGTTTCATAGTTGTCGATTCCTTTCACGAGGTGCATCCTGCCTTCGTCATCGAAGAGCAGCGGACAATGGTCCTTGGCACCGCCGAGAGTCACCCTGAAGGGCAGCGGCCTGACTACGTTGACGGTCAGTTGCTCCGGGTCGATCTTGGCGATAGCTCTCTCGCCAATCACCAGCAGGTCCTTGTTGAGCAAGTGAACGCGCATGGGATGCTCTATCTCATCGAGTTCGATGGTTTTGACATTCTTGAGGTCTTTTGAAATCATGACCAGATGCCCCGTCCGGCTGACGGCATACATGTTGCCCGTCAACGTGTCGATCAGCATGTCGCGGAAGTCGAACTGCTTGTTTTTGTAGAGCACCTTCGACAGCAAGCGGTTGTCCTTTCTTTCGCTGAGGATGATTTCACCATAATTGCTGGCGGAGACGAGTACGTTGTCATTTCCGACGATGTACTCAAGGTTCATCACGGCACCGATGTGCTCCGACCACGACATCTTGCTCTGGCTCGACAGGATGAGCGACTGGAAGACGGCCGGATAGTAGATGTCGCCGCGATAGCGTGAAGTGTAGAGATAGGACGCGTAGCTGAGCAGGTTGGCCATATCGTCGTTGCCGTCCTCAGCCTGGAAGGTTGCGATGGACCCCAGCGAGCGTCCGAGGGCGATGTAGCTCAGCGTGTCGGCCTTGCGCTTTGAGAACTCTGCCTGAATGCGCTGGTGTTCGGCCAGCACTTGCTGCTCCTCGGCCACCTTTCGCTGGCTTTCGGCGAGGGCAGAGGCTTCGAGAGCCTTTTTCTCCGAAGCCACAGCATTGCGCTCGGCCTCGAGGGCGTTCTGTCGTTCTCGTTCCGAGCGCAGCCGCATCTCGTTGGCCACCTTCGTCTGGCGCAGGGCTTCCTCGCTCTTCTCGTCAGAGATTTCCCTCTGCTCGTTGGCGATTTCCTCCATCTGTGCGCTCACGCTTCTCATCACAGCAGAACGCATCTCTTGCTTCTTCAGCTCGACGATCTGAGCCTGCAGGTCTTCCACCTTCTTGTGCTCCGACAACCAGCCGGTGAAGCCCGTTGCGGCCATTCCTGCCAGCACGAGGCCTGCGCATGTTGTTATGATTTGCTTCCTGTTCACGCTACGGGTCGGTTTGAAGTGATTAGTGTCGTTTGATGGCAAGCAACGTGATGTCGTCGCTTTGCTCGGCACCGTTGGCGAAGACCTTCACGTCGGCCTTCACGGCGTCGATGAGTTGCTGGCAGTCAACCTGCGAAGTGTTCTTCAAGAGTGCTTCCAGTCGCTCTTCGCCATATTCGTTGTAGTCGGGGTCTACAGCCTCGGTCACGCCGTCGGTGTAGAGCAGCAGCGTGTCGCCGTGCTGCAGCTGGAGGGCTTCCTCCGTGAACTGATAGTCCTTGAGGAATCCCGCGATGATGTTCTTCGAGAGCGGCAGTTTCACGATGCTGCCGTCGGCCTTTGCCACATAGGGCGGATTGTGTCCGGCATTGGTGTAGGTCACGTCGCCCGTCTTGATGTTGTAGATGCCGTAGAACACGGTGACGAACATGTTGCTTGCCGACTCTTCTGCCAACAGCGAGTTGATGTAGGTGATGCATTCCGACGGCTTCACGCCTCTGATGCCTGTGGCGCGGATGAGCGTACGGCTCACAGCCATGAAGATGGCGGCAGGAATGCCCTTTCCGCTGACGTCGGCAATGACGAAGCCGATGTGGTCGTCGTCGATGCGGAAGAAGTCGTAGAAGTCGCCGGCCACGTCCTTCGCCGCATTCATCGAGGCGGCAATGTCCATCTGGTCGGCATCCTCGGGGAAGGGTGGGAAGATGCGCGGCAGGATGGCCTGCTGAATCTCCTGTGCCACCGCCAGGTCGCCTTTGATGGACTCCAGCTGGTTGTGCTCCTGCTGCATGGCCTTGATGTACTTGATTTGCTCTACGGCTTTCTCGATGGTGTTGCTCAGGTCGTCGAGGTCGATGGGCTTTGTTGCGAAGTCGAAGGCCCCTCGGTTCATCGCCTGGCGGATGTTGCCCATGTCGCCATAGGCCGACACCATGATACATTTCAGCGCGGGATTCTGCATCTCGTTGATTTTGGTCAGCAGCGTCAGTCCGTCCATCTCGGGCATGTTGATGTCGCTGAGGATGATGTCGAAGTCTTTTTCCTTGAGCAGCATCGTCAGCGCCTCCAGTCCGTTGTGGGCAAACTTGAACTCGTATTCTCCTTTTCTTATTTTCCTTCTGAAGTATTGTGTCAACAACAGTTCTAGATCCATCTCGTCGTCGACACTCAATATCTTTACAGCCATATTTTTATTGTTTTTATGATTGGGGAAATGGGAGGTATGATTACAGTATTTGGTCATTGGGCATGAGGGACTATTGTCCCTTTAAGCCCTTTTCTCCAATAATGGGGGTCTTTAAACCCTGCATTATAGCCGCCCCTTATCAAGGGGCTCTAAATCTCCCCTTTAAGCGCTTTTCTCCTTTTTTTCAACTACTCCCACTCAATTGTCGAAGGTGGCTTTGAGGAGATGTCGTAGCAGACGCGGTTCACGCCACGCACCTTGTTGATGATTTCGTTGGACACGCGGGCCATGAAGTCGTAGGGCAGGTGAGCCCAGTCGGCAGTCATCGCGTCGGTCGAGGTGACGGCACGCAGGGCAACGGGATGTTCATAGGTGCGCTCATCGCCCATCACGCCTACGCTGCGCACGGTGCTGAGCAGAATGGTGCAGGCTTGCCAAATCTGGTCGTAGAGCGACACTTCTATCTCGCCGTCGGTCATCGAGGCGGGTACTCCGGCAGCCAGCACACGACGTGCTTCCTCACCCGAGAGCTTCACCTTGTATTCGCGCAGACCGCGGATGTAGATGTCGTCGGCATCCTGCAGGATGCGCACCTTCTCAGGCGTGATGTCGCCCAGGATGCGTACGGCCAGTCCAGGTCCGGGGAAGGGATGACGGGTGATGAGGTGCTCAGGCATTCCCAGCTGGCGGCCTACGCGGCGCACTTCGTCCTTAAACAGCCAGCGCAGCGGCTCACAGAGCTGCAGATGCATCTCCTCGGGCAGTCCTCCCACGTTGTGATGACTCTTGATGACCTTGCCCGTGATGTTGAGCGACTCGATGCGGTCGGGATAGATGGTTCCCTGTGCCAGCCACTTCGCTCCCTCTATCTTGCGGGCTTCGGCATTGAAGACCTCGATGAAGTCGCGGCCAATGATTTTGCGCTTCTTCTCGGGGTCGGTAACGCCGGCAAGGTCGCTGAAGAATTTAGCTGAAGCATCGACGCCTATCACGTTGAGTCCCAAGCACTTATAGTCGTTCATGACATCGCGGAACTCGTTCTTGCGCAACATGCCGTGATCGACGAAGATGCACGTGAGGTTCTTGCCGATGGCGCGATTCAGCAACACGGCAGCCACCGATGAGTCGACGCCTCCCGAGAGGCCGAGAATCACGCGGTCGTCGCCCAGCTGCTGCTTCAGTTCGGCAACGGTGCTGTCGACAAACGAGGCGGCACTCCAGTCCTGACGCGAGCCACAGATGCCCACCACGAAGTTCTTCAGCAGCAGCGAGCCCTGTGCGGTGTGGAACACCTCCGGGTGGAACTGTACGGCGAAGAGCGGTGCCGTTCCAGCTGAGGAGGGGTTGGCGCTGTAGTAAGCGGCATACTTCACGTCGCTCGTCGAGGCGATGCACTCGTAGCCTGCAGGAATGGCTGTGATGGAGTCGCCGTGACTCATCCACACCTGCGAGTTCTGAGCGAATCCGTTGAAGAGTGGGTTGGCGGTGTCGACATACTGCAAGTGAGCACGTCCGTACTCACGGGTGTTGGTTTTCTCCACGCGGCCGCCGTTGGCATGCGAGATGAATTGTGCACCGTAGCAGATGCCCAGCACGGGCACGCGGCCCACAAACTGGCTCAGGTCTACCTGGAAGGCTTCCGGGTCGTGCACACTGAAGGGCGAACCGCTGAGGATGACGCCAATGACCGATGGGTCGTCCTTCGGGAACTTGTTGTAGGGCAGGATTTCGCAGAAGGTGTCGAGCTCGCGCACGCGGCGTCCGATGAGCTGTGTGGTCTGCGATCCGAAGTCGAGGATAATGATTTTCTGTTGCATGAGAAATATTGATGATTTATGATATTCGGATTTTGTGGATTTGCGAATTGTCACATGACGAACTTTTCTGCTTCGGCCAGCGAGTCGAGCTTGCCCACGTCGAGCAGCTGCAGGTCGGGCTTGTTGAGGCCGTAGATGCGTGTGCGGTGACACGTCTGCAGGTAGAAGTCGATGATGGGGAAGCGGTCGGGGAATCGCTCCATGAGTGGGAACAGGCGTGGCGAGAAGCTGTGGATGCCCGAGAAGGCGAAGAGGTTCAGCACAATCTCCGTGGTGCCCCGCATGATGGTGAGCCGATAGTTGTCGATGTCGAGCTCAGCCTCGTCGGGGTTCTTCACCCAGTCGTAGGGGCTGCGCAGCTCACCCGTGGCTATGTTCACCCAACCCATCAGGCGCATCGCATTGTCGAAGAGCAGATAGCGTGTGGTCTTGCGACGACTCACCAACAGCACGGCATCTTCATCGTCGAGGTGCTGGCGGCGCAGCCAGTTGTAGTCAACGTTGTCGAGGATGTCGACATTGTGGATGAGGATGGGCTCGTCGTCGTCGAACAGCGGGGCAGCCTTCTTCAGCGCGCCGCCCGTCTCGAGCAGCTCCTGTCGCTCGTCGCTGATGAGGACGCGCACGCCGTAGCTGTCCTGGTCCTTCACGTGCTGTTCTATCTGGTCGGCCAGATGGTGCACATTCACCACGAAGCGCTGGTAGCCCTGCTCGCGCAGTCGTAGGATGAGGCGGTCGAGGAGCGGCTTTCCGCCCACGCTCACCAATGCCTTTGGTGTGTGGTCGGTGATGGGTTTCAGTCGCGTGCCCATCCCGGCTGCGAGTATCATTGCTTGTTTCATAGCGAGAGTTGTTTTCCGGGTGAGACGAGGTGTCTTCAGTCCCGTTATTATCATTAATGTGTGCAAAGTTACTGAAATTATTTGGTTTTCGTGCGGAAAATGTGAATAAATCGTTTGTTTTTTGCTCAAATTCCATTAATTTTGCAGGGCAATATGGAAAATCAGTTCACAAGAACAGAGCTGTTGCTCGGCCCAGAGGCAATGGAACGGCTCAGTAGGTCGCGCGTCATCGTGTTCGGCGTTGGCGGCGTTGGCGGCTATGTGGTCGAGGTGTTGGCACGCAGTGGGGTAGGGATGCTGGCACTCGTCGACAACGACCGTGTGGCCCCCTCCAATCTGAACCGCCAGATCATCGCCCTGCACTCCACCCTCGGCCGGCTGAAGGTCGACGTGCTGGAGGAGCGCATCCACGACATCAACCCACGATGCGAGGTGCGCAAGTTCCCGATGTTCTATCTGCCTGAGAATGCCGACGCCATACAGCTGGAGGACTACGACTATGTCGTAGACTGCATCGACACGGTGAAGGCGAAGCTCCACCTGGTGCGCCGCTGCCACCAGTTGCAGAAACCCTTCATCTGCAGCATGGGTGCCGCCAACAAACTCGACCCAACGGCCTTCCGCGTCAGCGACATTTCGAAGACCGCCAACGACCCGCTGGCACGTGTGCTCCGCAAGACGCTGCGTCGTGAGGGCATCGAGCATTTCAAGGTGGTCTATAGCGAGGAACTGCCCGTCCGGACTGTTGTCGACACGCTTCCCTCGTGTGCCTTTGTGCCTGCTGCCGCCGGCCTTGTGGTAGGTGGCGAAGTGGTCAAGGATCTTGCGAAAACATATCTGTAAAGGGCTTTGCGGAAATGCATATTTATACATTTTGAGAGAATTTTACGAACGAATTTTTATTCAACCGATAAATGCATATTTATTCAGCCGAGAATTTATAATTATCCAGCACGAAAGGGTTAATGCTGATTAAACCAGTATCCTGAAAGATGGTTGTTTGTCTGATAGGTCGTCGCTAGCAATCCTTCCTCATAGCACCTCATCTCAGTATCTCAGTATCTCAGTATCACAGTTTCTGTTTGGAAATGACAAAGTATGGGTAATTTAGAAGTTACTATTAATATATATACTTATATTCTATAAGCATTTTCCAACTCTCCATCCGCGAATAACATGCAAAAAGAAACTGAGATTTGAGATACTGAGATACTGTGATGAATTTCACTACCAGTGAAAGGGATAACGAAAACGTCTGAAATGCCTTTGCACACGATGTTTTCACAAAAGAACGCTGTAACTGTTTGATATATAGCAACATAGCCGCGCCGACGAAAAGTTTTTTAAAATTTTCTGCTTATAAATTGTAAGTTTCAAGATTTTTTCGTAACTTTGCAAAACAAAAATAGATACAGCAAATACCGTAAAAACAGCCTCTACTCCCACACTTTTGTCACCCATAATGCTCCAATTGCCTTCACATCGTTTCCTGTCGCCCGCCGCCCGCTACCCTCATCTCCCTATTCTTTACAACTATATATAACACGCGTTCTTTGACTTATTGACATACAGCCCCCCTGTCGTCCCCCGAGGGGGACACGATACCCTTCGAGGCTATTGTGACACACCCAACGGTAGGGGCAGACCCCAGTGTCTGCCCGAACAATAGCGAACAACCAGCGAGGTCCCCTCCACATGTAGGGATGGGCTTTATTGCCCATCAGCAAGCAGCAATGTTCCCTGCGGACGGGGATTAAACCCCGTCCCTACAAACGGGTGTGGAGTGCTGGATTCGAGGGTATTCGGGCAGACACGGGGTCTGCCCCTACACGCACAGAGCATAGCTCTATATAGAATGGATCACGTCTCTATATCGAACGGAGTACGTCTCTATATCGAACGGAGTACGTCTCTATATCGAACGGAGTACGCCTCAATATCGAATGGAGCACGTCTCTATATCTTACGGAGCATAGCTACACAGGCCTCTCGCGCTACTTTTTTGCTTGTCGTTGTGGTGAATCGAGATTTTTTTGTTAATTTTGCCGCGTTGAACGAAATGGCGCTGCCGAATCAACAAATTTTCGCGAACGAAACCAATGATCAAAAAATAAGAAGGATATGGAAAATTCGAATAACACTTACAAGGCACATGCCGCCATTCTGACGGCGAACATCATCTTCGGACTGGGCGTTCCTGTGACGAAATACCTGCTCGACGAGTGGGTGACACCGATGACGTATATGGCTTTCCGTTGCATCGGAGCGGCACTCATCTTCTGGGCCATTGCCTGCTTCCTGCCAAAGGAGCCCGTGAAGCGGCGCGACCTGCTGGTGATCATGGCCGGAGGACTGCTGGGCTTCGTGATCTCTCAGACGCTCACTGCCTGGGCGCTGCAGTTCACTACCCCCGTCTACTTCTCGCTCATCGCCACGCTCACGCCCATTGCCACGATGCTCATGGCCGCCCTGTTCCTAAGCGAGCGCATCACGGGCATGAAGACCATCGGTGTGCTGCTGGCCATAGCGGGTGCTGCACTGATGGTGTTCGTGGGCTGGCAGTCGGGCACGGGTCGTAACGACCTGCTGGGCATCACGCTCGCCCTGCTGAGTGTGCTCACGTGGGTGGTCTACCTGCTCATCACGCGCAAGGTGTCGCAGGAGTATTCGGCCGTCACGCAGATGAAGTGGATTTTCCTCGTGTCGAGCATTGCCGTCGTTCCGTTTGCCGTCGGCGACATCAGCCAGACAGCTCTGCTGACGAATGTAACGCTGAATGCCGACTGGTGGCTGGGAGCGCTGAGCATGCTGTTCATTGTGGTGTTCGCAACGGTGCTGGGCTACTTCATGATTCCCTATGCTATGCAATACCTGAAGGCGACTACCGTAAGCACCTACACCAATCTGCAGCCCGTCGTGGCCTCGCTGGTAGCCATCGCCGTGGGGCAGGACCTGCTCACATGGGATAAGCCCGTTGCAGCCTTGCTGGTACTGCTGGGTGCCTATATCGTGACGAAGTAGAGGCCTTCTCAACCGCGCGCAGCGCCTCTCAACCCTTCTCAACCTTTCTGAACAGCGCCGCAGGCGCTCTCCCTCCCGAAGGGCTCAAAAAAGGGGGGAGCCTCTGTGACGAGTCTCCCCCGGGGTGTCCTATGAGATAGGCATATATAGATATTATGGACTATGAGTTTCCATCTGTGCTCGAGAGCGATGCTCTACCAGCCAACGTGCACCGAGACGTGTCTGCCGTGAGCGGCGGGTCTGGCTGCATGAGGAGCGGGCTTGTGAGCGCGAGGAGCGGGCTTCACGGCGGGGCCGAGGTGACGACCGGGCTGAGGAGCTCTGTGTGCTACATGTCCAACTCCTGCGTGACCCAGATGGCGGCCGGCGTAGAAGTCAACGGCGCGACGGTTGTTGCCACCTCTGTAGCTCACGTAGACTGAAGGACGAGCCCTGTAGTAGAGCGAGCGGTTGTAGCGATTGTAGATGCCGAACACCCAAGAACCAGCGTGCCAAGCCACCGGACGATAGAAGTGGGTGAGCTGCAGATACCTGTCGTACTGCCAGCTGTTGAGCACGTAGCGCAGGTCGGCATTGCGGCGGTTCCACCACGAGCCGTAGACGCTACGGCTGTCGACACTCATCAGGTAGTCGAGGTTGATTTCATAGACTGCGGCATACTGGGCGTCGGTGAGGTTGAGCTCGTAAGCCATTTTATCAGAGAGGAACAAAGCTTCGCGGCGGGCGTCGCTGTATCTCATTGCCGAGGCAGAGACGGTCATGACCATCATCATTGCCAGAATCATCATCTTCTTCATATCAGTATCTCCTATATTTTTAAGTTGTTAAACGATGTGTTGTATGTTCACGTTGCAAAGATAAGCACTTTTCTGAGCGTTTCAAAAGGAATGTTCCTAAACTGCGAGGGATGATTCCCTAAACGTTTGGGGGAAATCCCCACAGACCCACTTTTCCGCTTATGGGCACCCCAGGCAGGGCGATATTTTCAGCAAGGCACAATAAACAACCCGAAAAGGCGTTATCTTACTGTATGAAACTTAAGTGTCTTATCATTATTATATATATGGTAGGCGTGGTGGTGTGTGCCCACGCCCAATCGTTCACGCTGCAAGGTCGTGTCACCGACGAGCAGCTCAGCCCCATCGAGCTGGCCTCGGTGCAGGTGGTGAAGCAGGGCAAGGCCACGCTCACATCGCTGAAGGGCGAGTTCTCGATGGAACTGCAGTCGGCCGACTCGGTGGAGGTGAGATTCTCTATGATAGGCTACAAGACCCGCACGCGCGTGCTGCGCAACCCCAAGGGCAAGCAGACGCTGCAGATCATCCTGCAGGAAGACGACCAGATGCTCAGCGAGGTGAACGTCACGGAGATGAAGCGCCAGACCACACAGACGCAGGAGTTGCGCAAGGAGGATATGAAGAACACTCCCTCGACGACGGGCAATGCCGTTGAGGAGATGATTCAGAGCCAGGCAGGCGTGTCGACGCACAACGAGCTGTCGTCGCAATACAACGTGCGTGGCGGCTCATTCGACGAGAACAGCGTCTACATCAATAACATCGAGGTGTTCAGGCCGTTCCTCGTGCGTAGCGGCCAGCAAGAGGGGCTCTCGGTCATCAATCCCGATATGGTGGAGCGCATCGGCTTCTCGACGGGCGGCTTTGCTGCAAAGTATGGCGACAAGATGTCGTCGACACTCGACATCGGCTATAAGCGCCTCGAGCCGCAAGGGCAGCGCAAGTCGGTGGTGGAGGGCTCTGTCTCGGCCAGTCTGCTGGGAGCAGGCGCCTATCTGGGCATCGGTACGAAGAAGTTGTCGTGGCTGAACAGCGTGCGCTACAAGACCACGCGCTTCCTGCTCTCCTCGCAACGCGACGTCGACGCGGAGTACGACCCGACGTTCCTTGACTATCAGACCTACCTGAGCTACAAGCCCAACAAGCGCTGGACCATCGACTTCATCGGAAACATCTCTGACAACCACTATAACTTCACACCCCATAACCGCACCACCGACTACGGTACACAGCAGAACGTGATGTCGTTCATGGTGTACTTCGACGGTTGGGAGAAAGACCTCTTCCGCACCTACTTCGGCAACCTCTCCATCACGCGCCACTTCACCGCGAACACCCATCTGTCGCTGCTCGCATCGGCCTACACCACGCGTGAGCAGGAACGGTTCGACATTCAGAGCCAATACTGGCTGACGCAAGCCGACGGCGCTGAGAGCCTGGGCGTGGGCACGTTCTTCGAACATTCGCGCAACTACCTGAATGCAACGGTGAAGAGCGTGAAGCTGATGATGCAGCACAAGACACGCCACCACGACATTGAAGGTGCCGTCACGCTGAAGCACGAATATGTGAAGGAGCGCAGCGTGGAGTATGAGATGCGCGACTCGGCGGGCTATAGCGTTCCGCACACGGGGCAGGACCTCTACATGATTTATTCGCTGAAGGCACAGAACGAGCTGCGCGCCTATCGCACCGAAGCCTATCTGCAGGACACCTATCGCTGGCAGACGGGCGGCAGTAGCGACGACGAGGAAGAGGAGCGTCTCTCCACGCTCTACACACTGAACTACGGTGTGCGCTTTGCCCATTGGAACTTCAACCGCGAGAGCATCGTCTCACCCCGCGTGTCGCTCGGCATCATCCCCTCGTGGAATCAGAATGTCACCATGCGACTGGCGGCAGGTCTCTACTACCAGGCTCCGTTCTACAAGGAGCTGCGCGACACGTCGACCGTCAACGGCATCACCTATGCCACGCTGAACAAGAAGATCAAGAGCCAGCGCTCCATCCACTTCATTGCGGGCTACGACCATACGTTCCGTATGGCCAACCGGAAGTTTAAGTTCACCGCTGAAGCCTACTACAAAATGCTATCACAACTCGTTCCCTATAGCGTGAACAACGTGAAGGTGGTCTACTACGGCGAAAACGAGGCCAGCGGACATGCAGCAGGCCTCGACCTGAAGCTCTACGGCGAGTTTGTGGAAGGTACCGACTCGTGGCTGTCGCTGTCGCTGATGGATGCGAAGATGAAGCTGAACGGCAAGAGCGTGCCCCTACCCACCGACCAGCGCATCGCCCTCAGCCTGTTCTTCACCGACTACTTCCCGGGTACGCAACGCTGGAAGCTGTCGCTGAAGCTCGCCTATGCCGACGGACTGCCGTTCTCACCGCCGCATCGTGAGTTGGAAACCAATTTGTTCAGCGCGAAGGCCTACCGTCGAGCCGACGTCGGCATGAGCTATCTGCTGCTCGGTCCGCAGCACGGTAAGCCCAGCATCAAGCATCCACGCGTGTGGCTGGGTGTGGACTGCTTCAACCTCCTCGGCATCGACAACGTGAACAGCTACTATTGGATCACGAGCATCGCCAACCAGCAGTTTGCCGTTCCCAACTATCTGACAGGCCGCCAGCTCAACGCCCGTGTGCTGGTTGAGTTCTAACTGTCACAGATTTCTCAGAATATTCAGAATACTCGGAATATTCAGATTACTCAGATTACAGTCGAGAACTCTCAACTCTCAACTCTCAACTATATTTAAATATCCCTTAAATCGGCCGCTTCTCTAATTAAGAGCCGTTAATTAGCGGTTTTCGAGTGTTAAAATGGGATAAAGATACATGCCATTTTGGCAGATTAACATTTTTTGCGCTTAAATTTGCAGACGATTTAATAAACCAAGGCGATTTTCTTTCGTCTGAAGTAGAAAAGTTGTGCCAAAATCCTATGGACGATGGCCGTGAAACAAGCAAAAAAGTTAAACCAATTTAAAGAATAGAAAACATGAAAAAGTTTCAAAAGTATCTTTTTGGAGCCATGTGTGTAGTAGCACTTGGCATTTCAGCAGGAACATTTATGAAGGTGAACGCAGCAGGAGAAGCTGTGACAATTTCAGGACAACCCGTCGATCTGACCTATGCTGCCGAGAAGGCTCTGCCGGCAGTCGTACACATCAAGTATGTGCAGAACTCGAAGACGCAGACCGTACGCATGCAGCGCGATCCGTTTGAGGAGTTCTTCAGCGACCCATTCGGATTCTTTGGATCGCCCAACCAGGGTGGCGGCACACGCGAGCGCCAGATTCAGACTCCTAAGAAGACCGCTACCGGCTCGGGTGTCATCATTTCGCCTGACGGATATATCGTAACCAACAACCACATGGTGGAGGGTGCTGACGAACTGACGGTGACACTCAACGACAACCGCGAGTTCTCTGCCCGCATTGTGGGAACTGACAAAACGACAGACCTTGCTCTCATCAAGGTGGATGGCAAGAACCTGCCCACTATCGCTATTGCCAACAGCGACGACCTGAAGGTCGGTGAGTGGGTGCTGGCAGTGGGTAACCCGCTGGGACTCAACAACACCGTAACAGCAGGTATTGTCTCGGCAAAGGCTCGTTCCATCGGTGCCAACGGTGTGGAGTCGTTCATCCAGACCGATGCCGCCATCAACCAGGGTAACTCTGGTGGTGCTCTCGTCAATGCTCGTGGTGAGCTTGTCGGCATCAACGACATGCTCGTTTCGCCCACAGGCTCGAACATCGGTTACGGCTTTGCCATTCCTACCATCCTGATGAATAAGGTGGTGGCCGACATCAAGCAGTATGGTACCGTGCAGCGTGCTCTGCTCGGCATCAAGGGTGGCGACGTCATCAACTATATTAACGAGCAGAAGGAGAACGACAAGGAAGTCGACCTGGGTACCAACGAGGGTGTCTACGTCAGCGAAGTGGATGCTGAGGGCGCCGGTGCCGATATAGGCCTCGAGAAGGGTGATGTCATCACACACATCGATGGCAAGAAGGTGACCAAGATGTCGGAGCTCCAGGAGACGATGTTCAACAAGCGTCCGGGCGACAAGATCAGCCTGACCTTCCTGCACAACAAGAAGAGCGTCACGAAGTCGGTAACGCTGAAGAATGCTCAGGGCAACACCAAGGTGGTGAAGCAGGCCGATATGGATGTGCTGGGTGCCGACGTGCGCCCCATCACCTCGCAGCAGAAGGAGCAGCTCAACATCAACAGCGGCCTCGAGGTCATCAAGGTGAACAACGGTAAGATAAAGGATGCCGGCATCACGAAGGGATTCATCATCCAGAAGGTGAACGACGAGACGATGAAGAGCATTGAGGACCTGCAGCAGGTAGTGAAGGATGCTTCCACCAGCAAGGAGCCCGTGCTCATCATCCGCGGTATCTATCCTACCGGCAAGAAGGCCTACTTCGTAGTCGACTTGAGCGAGTAAGCGTATGGACGTTGCATACGGTAAATCACATGGGGGGGAATGGGAGCAAACATGCTCTCATTCCTCTTTTCTCTGTTGATTTGTGAGATATTTTGAAAAAAAGTTGATTTTTTTTCGTGTTTTTCATTGAAAAGCCGTATTTTTGCACTCCAACATCTAATAACGACAACCGTATGAGACAACTGAAGATCACAAAATCAATAACAAATCGCGAAGATGCGTCGCTCGACAAGTATTTGCAGGAGATAGGCCGTGAGGATTTGCTTACTGCCGACGAGGAGGTGGAACTCTCACAGCGCATCAAGAAAGGCGATAAGGAGGCATTGGAGAAACTCACCAAGGCTAATCTGCGGTTTGTCGTGTCGGTGGCCAAGCAATATCAGAACCAGGGGCTTAGTCTCTCCGACTTGATCAACGAGGGAAACCTCGGACTGATCAAGGCTGCTGAGAAGTTCGACGAGACGCGTGGCTTCAAGTTCATCTCCTACGCTGTGTGGTGGATTCGCCAAAGCATTCTGCAGGCCCTTGCCGAGCAGAGTCGTATCGTGAAGCTGCCGCTCAACCAGGTAGGTGCCGTGAGCAAGATCAGCAAGGTGCTGAACCAGTTTGAGCAGGAGAACGAGCGTCGGCCAAACGTCAACGAGATTGCCGACCAGATCGATATGCCTGAGGAGAAGATTGCTGCCGCGATGAAGAATGTAGGAAGACATGTGTCGGTAGATGCTCCCTTCCACGACGACGAGAACAGCAGTCTGCTCGACGTGCTTCCCAACGACAATTCGCCCGAGGCCGACAACGAGCTGGTGATGGAGTCGCTGCGCAAGGAGATCGGTACGGCGCTGTCGGTGCTCAACGACCGTGAGCGGAAGATTGTGGAGGCCTTCTACGGCATCAACCAGCCGGAGATGACCTACGAGGAGATAGGCAACAAATATGGACTCTCGCGTGAGCGCGTCAGACAGATCAAGGAGAAAGCCATTCGCCGTCTGCGCAAGTGCACTCATAACAAGACGCTCCGCACATATCTCGGTATATAATGTAACAGCATTTAGAGCAATAATCTTCCCAGGACCATCTAAGGGTGTCGCGTTTCGCTACCCCCTTTGGAATAGAATCGCAATAGCACCCCGACAACATTTAATTATTTCAGGACAGAACAAATTCAGACAATGAAACATAGAAAGCAAATCCTTGCAGGACTTCTCGTTACTATGATGGCACTCTTGCCTTCAAGCGTTTTTGGCATCAACAAGCTCACTCCAACCTATATGTTTGGAGTCGTGACTTCGTTCAATGACTCGGTGGTGTATTTCACTGAAATTCAGCGACTTGACTCCACTTGGATCAACACAAAGAACAACTTTCTCTACAGCCGCGAGAACTATTCATTCCAGTTGCGCGACTACATGAAGGGAACGGGTGTGGAGGTTCCCACATGCACCGTGATCTTTGCCGAGAAGCGAAGCGACGTTGAGAAGAAATACCTGAAGTTCAAGAAGCGCTATACGACGAAAGGGAATTACATCCTGAAGAACATCAGCCCGACGGAGTTCTCGTTCTCAAGCATCACGCCCGACACGCCAGAGGCTAAGTACACCAAGGAAGAACTGAAGGAGGCCATCAAGAAGGAAAAGGCTGAATTGAAGGCTGCCAAGGTGGCTGCCAAGAAGAAAGCCAAGACCGACAAGAAGGAGAAGGCACAAGCCCGAAAGAAGGCTATGGAGGATGCCAAGCAAAGAGCTAAGGAGCTAAAGAAGAGTTGAGCATGAGCAATCTGAAAGGCTTTCACGACTACACCATCGCCGAACATCCCATCCGCATAGAATTTCTGGAAGACGGGCGCAACGACACGCGTCTGTTGCCGTCCTTTGCTCCTTTCGAGATAGAGGGCCGGCATGAGGAAGAGACGTTGTTCTTCCAGCTCACGGTCGACGACACCATGCGGCCGGAGCCCAAGGAACGACGTGAGCGCATCAGGAAGTTCGATACAGGAAACGGCGAGACCGTTGTCGACCTGGTCGATGATGGCGGCTATCAGTACATCATCAAGGACATTAATGGTGCCGAGTGCTGTCTGCTGCGTTCCGACAAGGAGTTCCGACGCTGCCGCTGTGCCCTTAACGGCAACTACAACATGCGTAGCTTCGGGCTCAACAATGCGCTGATGCTCATCTTCGCCTTCGCAGGCAGTCGGCACGACACACTGCTCATCCATGCGTCGCTGGTGCGACAGAACGGCTACGGCTATGCCTTCATTGCCAAGAGCGGAACAGGAAAGAGCACACATGTCAGCCTTTGGCTGCGCCACTTGCCTGGCTGCGACTTGATGAACGACGACAATCCCATTGTTCGAATCATCGATGGCGAGGCGTATATCTTTGGCGGTCCCTGGAGCGGAAAGACTCCCTGCTATCGTAATGTGAAGGCTCGTCTTGGAGCAATTACACGCATCGATCGCGCCCCAGCGAACAGCATCGAGCGGCTCGCACCCATCGAGGCGTTTGCATCGTTCCTGCCTTCGTGTTCCTCTATGAAGTGGGACGAGGATATCTTCAACCGCATCTGTAACACCGTCACGAAGATCATCGAGACCACAGCTATCTACACCCTGCATTGTCTTCCCAACGAAGAAGCCGCCATCCTATGCAACAAGACCATATCGAAATAAAAGAGGTGCAGTTTGCGAATGCTGTTCTGCTGCCTGAGATTGTGAAGATGCTCGACGAAGGGCATACGGTGACGCTCAGGCTGAGAGGCTACAGCATGCGCCCGTTCCTCGAGGACAATCGCGACAAGGCGTTGCTGACGAAGGCCATCGACCCGAAGGTGGGCGACCCGGTGCTGGCAGAAGTCGGCCCGAAGCATTTCGTGTTGCATCGCATCGTGAAGATTGAAGGCGACGCGGTGACGCTGCGCGGCGACGGCAACCTCGGCGATGAACATTGCCGGCTGCAGGATGTGAAGGGTGCCGTCATCGGCTTCTACAGGAAAGGACGCACGACGCTCGACCGCACCGATGGCCGCAAGTGGCGCATCTATTCCTACATCTGGATGCACCTTTATCCCATACGCCGCTGGCTGCTCGCATTCTATCGTCGCATCTGGCTCAAAGTGTTCAAGGTTCGCAAGGTGTAAGGGCGCAGGCTGTTCAGGGTTCACAACATGTAAACAATAAGAAAAAAACAAAGATATGAAAGCAAAAAAAGGTTTTAATCTTCGCGACGTGTGTGGTGAGAAAATCATCGTCGCTGAAGGAAAGGAGAACATCGACTTCAGTAATATCATCAGCATGAACGAGAGTTCGGCCTATCTCTGGCAGAACGCCCAGAAGATGGAGTCGTTCACGGCCGAGGACCTGGCCAATCTGCTCACCGAGCAGTACGAAGTGGAATACGACCAGGCTCTGGCTGATTCCACAACGCTCATGCAGCAATGGCTGCAGGCAGGAATCGTTGAGGAGTAGGAGAGGGGTATTTGCTGTCTGCGCGTGTAAAATTGCCTGCAAGACGAAAAAAAGTCGCAGAATATTTGGCGCAACAAAAATAATTTTGTAATTTTGCACCCGCAAATACGGAAAAGGAAGGTTGGCAGAGTGATCGATCGCGCTGGACTCGAAATCCGGTATACCCCTTTCGGGTATCGGGGGTTTGAATCCCTCACCTTCCGCAAAAGCAAAGAAGATGTCTCAACGGACATCTTCTTTTTTGTATCTCTAAGTCGGAATAATCCTAACTTTATTTGTATCTCTAAGTCGGAATAACCCTACATCAGAATCGGCTGATTCACAACACTTTATGTCGGGTTTTGTTGCTTGCGCATGCGTGCTGCGTGAGCCTTGTCTTTCAGAATCTGAATGCGATCGTTGGCATGCTTGTGGGCAGAGATGATCTGGAAACGATAAACGGCACACGTGGCAAGGAAGTAGACGAGCGTCTGCAGCCACAAGGCCTGATACTCTAGTCGTACATCGGAGAGAGTTGCCCCCATCGTGTTCAGGCGCACGAAGCCTCTCACTCCAAACGTTGAAGGAAGCAGGGTGGCAATGCTGCGCCACACACCGGGCATGTTGCTTTGCGGCCAAGAGATGCCAGAAAGGAACAGGAACGGAATGGAGGTGAAAACGACGAGTAGAATAACGTTTTCACGATAGCGCACCAGACAAGAGAGCATCATGCCAAAGAAGATGCAGGCGAGAATATACGGAACCATCAGCGCCAGAAGCGGAGCTCCGGAGAGCAACGAGGTGAATCCGAAAAGTCGTGGGACGATGATGGTCAGATAAGCCGTGACGACGGAGAAAATCATGAAGTACGCCAGCGACTTTCCGAGCACGATTCGGAAAATGCCGTTATAATGTCGCGACACAGGCACCAGGTCCTGATAGCGGTTGCTTTCACGGGCCGTACCAGCAGCGAGTCCAATACCGAGCAACATCGTCTGCTGAATGATGAGGATGAGCACACACGGAATGAGGAACGAGCCGTAGCCCCCCGTGGGATTGAAGATAGGCACTTCTTCGAAGTCAAGCGGTTTCGTCTGAATCTCGTCTTCGCGGTCGGTGAAGTTGCCGCTGAGGGCAATCTGCATCTTCGTATTCATATCGCTGGCTACAGCTTGGGCAGTCTGGAAGATGGCCTTATAGGTGAGCATGAGCGACATGTCGCAATAGACAGCCACGTGGCTCTGTTCCATACGCAGGGTGCGTGTTTGGAAGTCGGAGGGGAAGTAAAGCACGCCGTTCACCACTTGTTTTCCTACCAAAGCGCGTGCCTCGTCAAGATTCTGGCAATAATAGGCCACCCTGGTATTGGGTGAAGCGTCGAACTCCCGGATGAATTGTCGGCTCTGATGGCTGTGCGAATTGTCGACGATAGCCACAGGCACTTCACGTACCATCTCGCCAGAGTATGCCCACGAGTAGAGCAGCGGATAAAGGAAAGGAACGAGCAGGAAGAAGATGAGCACACCTTCGTCCGTGATGGTCTGCCGCATCTCCTTGGCCCAGATATAACACATATCTCTGAGTCCGTCCTTGATTCTATGTAGCAGCGTTTCTTTCATTCAGCTTTACTCTTATATTTATATTTCTTATTTCTTTATTACTCAACCTCTCAACGTCTCCGCTCGACCCGCAGGGGCGCTTTCGTAACGAAGTGGAGAAAGAACTCCTCAACGTCTCAACTCCCTACGGAATATACACATACTCCAGCATGGACCGCTTAATCTTAAGCAACACGAAGAAGGGTAGGGCAGCGAAGATAGCGAGGGCCATGAAGTTGAACCACGCATCGACAAACGGGAATCCGTTGAAGATGCAAATCTGGTAAATCATATAATAATGTCGCAAGGGGAAGAGCTGTGCGATAGCTTCAATAGCAGGATGCATCGCAAACACGGGGAATGTGGCACCGCTGGTTGTGAAGCTTAGCATACCCCAAAGCGAACATACACTCATCGACATGCGCAACGAAGGCATCAGGCCGTAGGCAAAGATGCCGAAGCCTATCGACGCCATCACAGCGAGCAAACCGAGAATCAGCATGATCCATACTCCACCGGGATGTGGGAAGTCCAGATAACCGAACACGTAGTACATGTAGACATAGAAGATGCTCAGGAAAATGAGGAACTGCGGTAGCAGTTTACCCGTAAGCGCGACGATGATGTTGTTGTCGGCCATCGAGAGCCACTCTTTCGAAGTATTGAACTTCAGTTCGGTGCCGAGCGAATAGGTCGTAATGAGGAACATGAACAGCATCAGAATGCCGGGGATGAGCATCGTGGAAAGATAGAGATTGTAGCTTGCCCACGGATTGCCTATCATGTGTAGGTCGATGCTGATGGGTTGCAAGAAGGTGGCAATCTGCTTATCGGTAAAACCTTTGGCTCGCATAGTGGCCTGCCCAACGGCAGCCGAACCCAGCGTGGCTACTGTCTTCAGGTCGCGGTAAAGCAGCGCGCCAGATGTGAGGGAAGCCTGGCTGTAGTAGAACGAAATCTTGGGCTGACGGGCCGAGAGCATAGCGTCGGTGGTTCCTTTCGGAATGTAGAGGAAAGCATAGATCTTGTTTTCCTGAATGGCGTTGCGGGCCTCGTTGATGTTGGGATAGTGGGCAACCACATGGCTCGACTGGAAAGAGTCGAGTTTGCGGACAAGCGCACGCGATGTTGACGTGTCGTCGTTGTCGACAACACCCACAGGCATTTCCTGCGGCTGACCCTCGTTCATCATGGTGGTGAAGAAAAGGGTCACCAGAATCGGGAATACCAGCATGCAACACAAGTACATTGGGTTGCGACGCATGATTCCGATTTCGCGCAAAGCTATTCTGTATATTTTCGTCAACATACGACTACGCTCTAAGCCTTCTTGACATCTCTACAACTGAACTCCTTTACTTCTTGATAATCAGCGACATACCGGGACGTAGACCCTCGAAGACTTCCTCCGGACGGGCTTTCACCTCGAAGGTCTTCAGGTCGTACTGTCCGTTGGCCTTTGTGGCTTTCCAGACGGCAAACGAACCCTGGTCCTTGATGTAGAACACCTTCATCTTCAGTTCCTTGTTGAAGGCTGGTGCGAAAGCTGTGAAAGTGTCGCCAATCTTCATGCCGTTCAGCTTGTCTTCGCGAACGTTGAATGTTCCCCAGAGGTCGTTCATCACGGAGATGCTCATGATGGGAGAACCGGTGCCGATGAGCTCGCCCACCTTCGGGTAGATGCTCGACACCTCACCTTCGACGTTCGATACCTGCACGGTCTCACGAATGTAGCTCTGCACCTCCTGCACGGCACCGCGGGCACGGTTCACCTGTGCCTGGGCAGCACGCTTCTCCTGCTGGCGGGCACCGTTCACAGCCATATCATACTGGCTCTTGGCGGCCTTCTCCTGTGCCTGCAGGGCTTTATAGCTGGCAAATGCCTCGTCGCGCTTCTGGGCAGTCATCACTCCTTCGTCGTAGAGACGTTGCACACGTTCGTAGGTCTTCTGGGCAATCTCGAGTCCAGCCTTGGCCTGCTGCCACAGCTGGTAAGCACCGCTCACCTGTTCCTGACGGGCTCCGGCCTGAGCCATATCGCTCAAGGCAGCAGCAGCGTCCTCGGCGCTCTGAGCCTGAGTCTTCTTGGCCTGCACCTCGGGCGCATCGAGGATGGCGAGTGTGTCGCCCACATGCACGTAGTCGCCTTCGTTCACACGTAGTTCCAGAATGCGTCCGGGCACCTTCGACGAAATGCGATACTCGCTCACTTCCACTTCTCCTTGTATGATGTCAGGTGAACGGTCGAGCAGGAAGAAACCAATGAGTCCTACGACAATGACCACCGTTACGAATCCAAGTACGGCGAGCAGAATGTTGTTATGTTGGGTTTTTGCTGACATGATGCTATGTGTAATTATCAGTTATCAGTTATCAATTTTCAGTTATCTATTTTGTCGAATTTCAGTTTACAATGTTCCCAGGGCTTTCTTCAGGGCCACCTGTGCGAGTTTCACTTCCACCTCGGCATCAATCTTCTGGCTCTGGGCAAGCTGCCAGGCTGTCTGGGCAGCCATCACATCGGTGGCCTCCATCACACCTTCGCGGAATCCCACGTTGGCGCAACGCAGGTTCTCGTCGGCGCTGGTGAGGTTTTTCGTTGCCATCGCGAGGCGCTTGTTGGCTTCTTTCATCTTGAAGCGACATTGCTCAAGCTGCAGCTCAATCTTCTCGCGGGCGTCGTCGAGCTCGATGTTGGCGATGGTGGTAGCTGCACGGCTGGCGCGCACCTTGTACTCGCCTTCAAACCAGTTCCAAACGGGCACGCGGAGCAGAACGCCCACGTTCCAAACACCCTTGAACTTCCGTTCAAAACCATTATAGAGGCTGGGGTTGCTGAGCAGGTAGCCACCCGTGAGCGCCACTTGCGGCAGATAGGCGGCACGCACCAGCTTTGTGGCCTGCTCGCTCATCTGAATGGCATTCTCCAGCATTTTCAGCTCGCTGCGGTTCTCGAGGGCAGCATCGTTGCCTGCGTCGTTAACGTCGGCAGAGTAGGGCAGCACGTCCTTTCCTTCGTCGGCCAGCTCAATGTCGCTGTCGAGCGGCAGTCCGCAGAGTTGGCAGAGCAGCATCTTGGCCAGAGCCATTCCGTTCTCTACCTGCGTCACTTGCATGTCGGCTTCATTCACTTTCACGTCAACCTGCAGACCTGTTGCCTTGGTGGCCACGCCTTCGCCAATCATCTTGTGCACGTCCTCGTTGAGCTTCTTCACCAAGTCGCGATAGCTATAGGCGAGATTTTGCTTCTGGCGCAGCGAGACAACGGTCCAGTAGAGGTCTTCAATCTCCTTCAGCGTGTTCTGCGTCATGCCTTCCTCTTCGTTGGCCACCAGTTCCTGGTTGATTTCAGCCAAGCGGTTGGCTGCCGTGATGGCGCCGCCCATATAGATGGGTTGGCGAAGCATAACGGAGGCTGCGAAGACGTTTTTGGTGTCGGTCTTGAAGGCATCGTTGATTTTCTGTCCTATCTGGTTGCCCAGCTGTGCTGCGGGCTCTCCCATCTTGCCGATGAGGGCTCCCATCTGCTGTCCCATCTCGGGTGTGACAATGCCCTGCTGAATCAGACTGGTAATCACCGACGTTGCATGTTCGCCGATGCCCGTCATCGCGGTGGTGCCCAGATTGGCAAAGGCTGTCTTCTGGTCCTTGCTCAGCAACGAAATCTCGCGGCTGAAGAACTCATAGCCTCCCATCGCGTCGACCTTCGGCAGATAGTTCGTGTGGGCAGCCTTTCGCATGTTTTTGGCGATGTCCTGCTTCACAAGCACCGTCCGCAACTGCTTGTTGTTGCTCAGAGCCATTGCCCTACATTCCTCGAGGGTGAGCAGTCGTGTCCCCTTGTCGTCCTGACTCCATGCCTCCTTTGGAACCAGCATGGCGAGAAATGTGAGTAGCGTTAATACCTTTCTCATATCATTTGGTTTTAGAAAGACGTTCACTTTTTAGTTGAAGCTGAAGCTTCTGGAGCCAATCATGTGGCCGTCGGCAAAGATGCTTACCTGATAGTTGCCGCCCACCATCGACTGGTCTACATTCCAGTAGAGCGTCACGGGTGTTTCCTGACCGCCGTATTCCACAGCCTTCTTCATGGAGCATTGCAGCGTGCGGTTTTCATAGTTGAACGAACCGGCATTACCCAGCAGCGAACCTGTGGGCGACGTGATGCGAACATAGACCGTACGCATGCCGTTCTGGGCAGTAACATTCTTGGCCAGCGAGAAGTTCACCTGCACCGTCTTGCACTTCGACATGCGGTCGGTATTCTTGTTGCGCTTGTCCTTGGCCTGCATGGTGATGCCGATGGCGTCGAGTTGTGCGGCAATAGCCACCTTCTCCGACAGCGACTGCTTCTCGCTGCTCAGACCCTCAATCTGCTGTGTAGCCTCCTGGTACTGAGCTTTTACACGGGTGTTCTCCTCCTGCAGGTTCTGGTTCAGGCGGTTCAGCGAGTCTATCTCGATGACATACGAGCGCAGCACCGCGCGCACCGTTGCCAGCTCTTTCTTCAGACGGGTGATCTCTCGGGCATCGTTGGCCTTCACCTGCTTCAGCTCGGCCAGCAGACGCTGCGTCTTCTCTTGCTCTGCCGACAACTGAGCGACGATGGAGTCGTTGTTGATCTGCGTCTTCATCTCGCTATATTGCAGGGCAAACTGCTGATACTCATTTTCCATTTCCTGCTTGTCGAGTGCGGCCAGCTCCTGCATCTCCTTGTTTTCTTGCTTTTGCTTGTCGAGGTTTAAATACAGCCAAACCAGTCCGCCTGCAAGGAGCAGACAGAGCAGAATAAGTGGAATCAAATATTTCTTCATTTTTCTTGATGTTTTAATATTTTTCAACGTGCAAAGGTACTCCTTATTTTTATAAACACCAAAAAAACGCAGATGTTCAACCCTTGAATATAATTAAATTTTGTAATTTTAGCGAATTTTAGAACAATTGTCCCATGAATAGCTGTTTTGTAAGTATATTATTTGGGGCGGTTCAAGGATTGTCTTTTTCCCAAACCACCAATTGTCGGGGCAGGTTGACGACTTTCAATCGCTCATACCAGATGCGCGACGAACCCGCAAAGCGCTTCGTGGTGTGGCTACTGATGATGTAGTAGCTGGCGCTGTATTCGTCCATGAGCTCGAGGAAGGTTCGCTTGATGCGCGAGCATTTCTCGTTGATGGCATTGTCGAGCGGATCTACGAGGCGGTCGACGCTCTCTTCCACCTGCTGCCGGTCTACGCTTTCGGGTGCTACGAGCAGGTAGTAGTGGAGCAACTCTTGCCGATAGTCAGCCAGATGCTTGAACTCAATGCCTTCGGGGTGAGCTAGGAAGAGCAGGTAAACAGCCTTGTGCACGGGTTGCAGAACCACCTCCTGCTGTCCGTTGTCGGGTAACAGCAGACGATAGTCTTTCGTGATGAGCAGCCGGCTCAGCTTGCCGCGTGCCGCCTCGATGCGCAGCTGCTCGAGCAAGGGAACACCAAGAGCTTGCAGGATCAGGTCGTTCCGGTCCTGCAGCTGTAGCTCGCAAACGAGTCTTCGCAACTCGCTGGCCATCTCCTCAGGTGTTTTCGTTTGCTCCATTAGCGGTAACTCTCAACACTAAACTCTCAACACTAAACTCTCAACACTAAACTCTAAACTCTCCCTACTCATCCATCACTACTTCCGTCACCTTTCTCTCCAGCCAACGCTTCCAGCGCTCCACCATCGAGACTGGCTTCTGCGGCTTCGGCTCTTCGGTAGCAGGCTTCGGCTCTTCGGTAGCAGGCTTCGGCTCTTCTGTAGCAGGCTTCGGCTCTTCGGTAGCAGGCTTCGGCGACTTTGCCTCTTCTTTGATTTCGTCGGAATTATCGGAATAGTCGGAATTATCAGAATAATCAGAATAATCAGAATTATCAGATTTGTCAGGCATTTCAGACTCGTCGGACACACCCTCCTCGTTCTCGCCACTCTCTTCCTGCTGAGGGTAAACGACGGTGAGCTTGGGCTCTTCCTGCTCATCAGCTGCTGGCTCTTCCTCCTTTGGCGCTGGGGTAGGAGCAGTCTTCCTCAGCGGCTTGTAGAGCTTTGGAATCAGACTCTCATAGTAGGCGGTGTCGTCAGCGGCTTCCTTCAACTCGTCGCGATGCTCCTTCTCTTGCAGGTCGTCGTCAAGGTCGGCAGCCAAGATGATGACTTTGGCATCTTCGCCCAACGTGTCGTCCTCGGCAGTACCCCATATCACATCAATGTTCGGGTCCAGCTGGTCGAAGAACTCAGAAATCTCCGATAGCTCCGGCACGAAGAACGGGGCATCCTTGCTGGCATAGATATTAAATAGGATGCGTTTTGCCTTACCAATGTCGTTGCCGTAGAGTAGGGGGGAGTCCAGCGCATCGATGATGGCTCGCTCCACACGACGTTCGCCCGATGCCCGGCCGATGGCCATGATGGCACCACCGCCGTTGCGCATCGTCGTCTCCACGTCGCGGAAGTCAAGGTTGATGCTGCCTTCCGAACTGATGGTGATGAGTTCCGAGATGCCCTTCACAGCGTTCTTCAGAATGTCGTCGGCCCGCTTCAGAGCCTCTTTCAGCGTCACCTGTGTGTCGTTGTAAACGTCGCAGATGCGCTCGTTGTTCACGATGAGCATAGCATCTACGTGCTTCCGCAGTTCATCAACACCGCGCAAGGCCTTCACAATCTTTCGCTTCTGCTCGAAGTAGAAAGGAATCGTCACCACACCAATGGTCAGGATGCCTCGGTCCTTTGCCACCTTTGCTACTACGGGAGCAGCACCGGTGCCTGTGCCGCCACCCATGCCGGCTGTCACGAACACCATCTTCGTGCCGTCGTCGAGTAGCCGCTCGATGTCTTCGATGTTGCTTTCTGCCTCCTTCCTGCCCACATCGGGATTAGCACCGGCTCCCAAGCCCACCGTGCCCAGTTGTAGCTTCACGGGCACAGGCGACTTCGACAGTGCTGCGCTATCGGTGTTGCACACCGCAAACGTCACACCCTCGATACCCTCGTCATACATGTTGCCAACGGCATTCTGTCCGCCGCCGCCAACACCAATCACCTTGATGATATTCTGTGACTGGTCCTCCACAATACCGAAGTCCAGTACTGGCATCTTCTCATTTCTTGCTTCTTCCATAGTTGTCATTTGAACTTGCCTGCAAAGTTACAACTTTTTTCCGATACCGCAAAACCTCGCAAGGCTTGCGGAGAAAACTTTCTTTTATTGCTCTCTGATGAACTGGATAATTTAAACATGGAAAAGCAGAAAGGCGGAAAAGCGGAAAGTAGACATTAAGGTGTTTTGGGCTCGTTTTTGAGTAAGGAACAATGAACTTAAATTGGTAACAACGAATTTTTATACATTAATTATTATATTATTATAATATTATTATTATAAACTTTTACTAAGAAAAGTCCACTTTCTGCCTTCCGAAATAGCTTAATGTCTACTTTCCGCCTTTCCGCCTTTCCGCCTTCAAAAAAAGGTAGGATGGTAGGGTAAGTGGTGTCAAAGCAATGTCCCAAGTCTCTAAAAGCAATGCTCTGAGGTTCCAAACTCAATGCTCTGAGCTTCCCAAAGCAATGCTCTGAGCTTCCCAAAGCAATGCTCCGAGACTCCCAAAGCAATGCTCTGAGGCTCCCAAAGCAATGCTCCGAGACGCTAAACTCAATGCTCTGAGACCCCAAAAGCAATGCTCTGAGACACTAAATGCAATGTTCTGATAAAAAATAAATGGTTTTTCTCTTTGCAGTTAAAACAATTTACACTATCTTTGCAAAAATGTTTGACTAATCTATCGCAACGACCATGAAGAAGGATGGATTTTGGTATCGCGCATGGGACCTGTACTACGATGGGTTCCGCCACATGACACTCGGCAAGACGCTGTGGGCCATTATCCTCATTAAACTATTTGTTATCTTCGTCATCCTGAAAATATTCTTCTTCCCGAACTTCCTGAAGCAGCACGCCGAAAAGGGACAGGAGGCGGAGTATGTGGCAACAGAACTTACAAAGGACATATAAGACAGATGTTTTTAGACATACGTGACATTTTAGACATACGTGACATTTTAGACATACGTGACAGACGAACAGTTTTTTTGACATACGTGACAGACGAACCTTTTTTTAGACATACATGACAGACGAATGAAAGATAAGAAACTAGAAACTCAAATCTTATAAACTTATAAACTATGCAGAATTTGTTATTAGACATTACAACAGGTACGATCGACTGGTCGCGTGCGCAATTTGCGCTGACCGCCATCTATCATTGGCTGTTCGTACCGCTGACACTGGGTCTGGCCGTCATCATGGGAATCATGGAGACGTGCTACTACCGCACGAAGAAACGCTTCTGGCGCGACACGGCGAAGTTCTGGCAGAAACTGTTCGGCATCAACTTCGCTATGGGTGTGGCCACAGGCATCATTCTGGAGTTTGAGTTCGGTACCAACTGGTCGAACTACTCGTGGTTCGTGGGCGACATCTTCGGCGCACCTCTTGCCATTGAGGGTATCGTGGCCTTCTTCATGGAGTCTACCTTCGTGGCCGTGATGTACTTCGGATGGAACAAGGTGTCGAAAGGCTTCCACCTGGCTGCTACCTGGCTCACCGGTCTTGGCGCCACCATCTCGGCTTGGTGGATTCTGGTTGCCAACGCGTGGATGCAGAATCCTGTTGGCTGTGAGTTCAATGCCGATACCATGCGCAACGAGATGGTATCGTTCATGCAAGTGGCCTTCTCGCCGTTTGCTGTGGGTAAGTTCTGCCACACGGTGACCTCGGCGTGGATCATCGGAGCAGTCTTCACCGTTGCCGTGAGCTCGTGGTATCTGCTGAAGAAGCGCGAGACGAAGATGGCCATCGAAAGCATCAAGATTGGTGCTGCCGTAGGCCTTGTGGCTTCGTTGTTGGCTGCAGGCACCGGACACCTCTCGGGCGAGCAGGTGGCAAAGTCGCAGCCCATGAAGCTCGCTGCTATGGAGGCTCTCTACAACGGTGGCGTCGACCAGAGTCTGACGGCAGTGGCATGGGTGAACCCGTTCAAACAGCCTGACTACGTGAACGAGCAGGAACCCCCGCTGCGCATCGCTATGCCTTACGCCTTGTCGTTCATGGCTACACGCGACTTCCACGGCTATGTGCCCGGCGTGAACGATCTGCTGAAGGGCTATACCACACCCGATGGCAAGACGGAACTCTCGGCCGAAGAGAAAATCAAGCGTGGACGCGCCGCCATCTATGCCCTGATGTCATATCGTAATGCGAAGAAGGCAGGCTCAGAGGAAACCGCCGCACGGCATCTGGCCACGCTGAAGGAGAACATGCCTTACTTCGGCTATGGATATGTGAAGTCGGCCGACCAGCTCGTGCCAAGCATTCCCATTTGCTTCTGGTCGTTCCGCATCATGGTGGGTATGGGTTGTCTGTTCATCCTGTTCTTCGCCTTGGTGCTCGCCATTGTCTATCAGGAAAAACTGAAGGGCATCGGGCGCCTGTGGAAGAACCTGCCGTTCCGCGAACATAAGTATCTGCATTGGTTCGCCATAGCACTCGTGCCACTGGCCTACATCGCCTCCGAGGCAGGCTGGATTGTAGCCGAGATGGGTCGACAGCCATGGACCATTCAGGACATGCTGCCCACATGGGCTGCCGTGAGCGACATCAACAGCGGCTCTGTAGCTCTGACGTTCTTCATCTTCCTCGCCCTCTTCACCACGATGCTTGCCGTAGAGATCAACATCATGCTGAAGCAAATCAAGAAGGGACCTGGCATCGAAGTTGAGAGTTAAGTGTTGAATAAATCGTAAATCCGTAAATCATAAATCGTATGACATACGCATTCTTACAACATTATTGGTGGTTCCTGGTGTCGTTGCTGGGAGCCCTGCTGGTGTTCCTGATGTTTGTGCAGGGCGCCAACTCCATGATATTCAGTCTGGGCCGAACGGCTGAGGAGCGTCGCCTGATTGTCAACTCCACAGGCCGCAAGTGGGAACTCACGTTCACCACACTCGTCACCTTCGGCGGAGCGTTTTTCGCTTCGTTCCCGCTGTTCTACTCAACGAGCTTCGGTGGTGCCTACTGGCTGTGGATGATCATCCTCTTTTCGTTCGTGTTGCAGGCCGTGAGCTATGAGTTCCAAAACAAGCTCGGCAACCTGCTCGGCACGAAGACCTTCCAAACGTTCCTTGTCATCAATGGCATCTTAGGTCCGGTGCTGTTGGGTGGTGCGGTGGCAACATTCTTCACCGGTTCGAACTTCATCATCGAGAAGGGAAACATCGTGAACATGGCGCAGCCCGTCATCAGCCGTTGGGCCAATGCCTCGAACGGACTCGATGCGTTGCTCGACCCCTGGAACGTGGTGTTTGGCCTGGCTGTGTTCTTCCTGGCCCGTGTGTTGGGTGGACTCTTTATAATTAATAATGTGCGCGACGAAGTCCTCGAGAGCCTTGCCTCCGTGCAACTCGTGGGCAATGCTGCATTGTTCTTGGTGTTCTTCCTGACATTCTTCGTTCACCTGCTGTTGGGCTATGGCTATGCCTACGATCCCGAAACGGGTGTCGCCGCTATTGTTGAAGGCAAGTACCTGCAGAACCTTCTCGACATGTGGTACGTGGCGCTGGTGCTCGTCGTCGGTGTGGTACTGGTGCTTTATGGCATCATTCGCACCGTCGTTTCGAAGACGTGGCGTGGTGGCATCTGGCCTGCCGGCATCGGCGTGGTGCTGGTGGTGCTCTGCCTGCTGCTTTGTGCCGGCTGGAACAACACGTGCTACTATCCGTCGAACGAAGACCTGCAGTCGTCGCTCCATATCATGAACTCGTGTTCCTCGGAGTTCACCCTCCGCACAATGGCGTGGGTGAGCCTGCTCATCCCGTTCGTGTTGGCCTACATCGCCTATGCATGGCGTGCCATTGGCAAGCCCATCGATAAAGATGAGATCAAACACGGGGAAGCGTACTAAGCGACGGAGTCGCTGTTCAAGGTGTAAGGCGCCTGCGGCGCGTGTAAAGATGCTTTGCATCGTGTAAGGTCCTGCGGACGTGCAGAGACGCTATGCGTTGTGTAAGGCCCTTCGAGCGTGTAAAGATGCTATGCATCGTGTAATGCCTCAGGAGCTTGTTTAGAGTATAATGCGACTTGGTCGCATTCAAAACCAAAGAAAATGAAACGAACAATTCTAACATTATTGGCCTTTGTAGTTGGTCTGGGTGCATTCGCTCAGACCGACTCCGAGCCACAGCTGCAAGCCGAAGTATTGCTGGAAACCACGATGGGCGACATCCGCCTGGTGCTCTATAACGAGACACCCCAACATCGTGATAACTTCCTGAAGTTAGTGGATGAAGGCTTCTACGATGGCAATCTCTGGCATCGCGTCATCTTTAACTTCATGATTCAGACTGGCGACTCCACCACTCGTCATGCCAAGCCTGGCGAGAGCGTCGGCCTGCATTCTCCCGACTACACGATTCCAGCCGAGATTGTCTATCCGAAGTACTTCCATAAGCGTGGTGCATTGGCTGCTGCCCGCGAAGGCGATGCAGAGAATCCCGAGCGTGCCTCGTCGGCCAGCCAGTTCTATATCGTCTATGGAACAACCTACAGCTCGATGTCACTCGATAAGTTCCAGGAGCGTATCGACCAGGCCACGGATGGCAAGTACCAGATGACGGAAGAGATTCGCGACCACTACCGCAAGTATGGTGGCACTCCTCACCTCGACGGACAGTACACCGTGTTCGGTGAAGTTGTGGAAGGCATGGATGTCGTGAAGAAAATACAGATGGTGCAAACCGACGACTATGCCCGTCCTATTGACGATGTGAAGATCATCAAGGCAACAGTGGTGAAGAGGTAGCAGCTTTTAACAATGTAGGGACGCGGCGTGCCGCGTTACAGGAAAGGAAAGTCTAACCAAGTAACGCGGAACGCCGTGTCCCTACATGCTCGGAGGTCAATAGAACTTAATGCCCTAATGTCTATTCCCAGTTTGGAACAAACGAGCGTCGCATTGCCCAAAAGACGGTGATGCCCAATGCCAGTTGCAGGAGACTGTTGACCATGTTCACGGCCTTGAAGGCATGTGCATGCAGAATGTCGGATTGCCAGAATATGTTGACGAGCAAGCGGAGCAATATGGGGATGAGTACCCATGTCAGGATGCAGACGCCCAGTTGGCGCAGGCGACCTCCGTTGTTACGAACGAGCAGCCATCCCACCCAAATCATCCCGACTTCGAAAAGAACCGTAAGAATGCCGATGCCCACCTGTCGCCACTCCATTTCGCTGGAGAACCCGTCGGGCATTGGAACGAGCCATCCTGCCAGCACCATAGCGATGCCTGAGCAGATGGCCATCCACAGGGCGGTCTTGAGCCATCGATGTTGTTTAGACACATGGGCTGTTATTTGCCAGAGCATCCAGAAGAAGGCAATCCAATAGATGGCTGTGAAAGGAATTCGGATGTAGTCGGCTGTAAGTAATTGCTGCATAGCGTCGAGGCCATTATAGCCCGTGATGGGCGTGACGGTGACAGGCCAGACGCTGATGACGAGTGCTGCGAGCACAATGACCCACAGCCAAACGCCGTAGCGTTTGTTTTCTTTTTGCGATACTAAGAAATTGTTCATAATTATAATTTGTTTGTTATTCAAATAAGTGTTTGTTGTTAAAACACACACGGCAGTGTGAGCAGCTGATACATGAGGGTGAGGGCCATGCGCACGTGCCCCTTGTCGTTGGGGTGCAGCTGGTCGGTGGCGGGATTGGCGAAGTACTGCTTGTGCTCATCGAGTAGGGGATAGAGACCGCACGAGGCGTTCCAGTCGATGACGGGCACAGCCCAGAGATTACCCGCCTGCTTCACGCTCTCCACATAGGCATCGACGAACTCACCGCACTTGTTGGCAAAGTCTTCAGTGGGCTGCACGTTCTTGTCGTTCGGGCCGAAGTAGCCGCGGTGGATGGGCGTGAGTAGCACAATCTGCTTCGTGGGGTAGAGGGTCTTCACAGTGCTCAGCGCCTTATTGATGCGTCCACGATAGGTCTCGTCGCCCATCACGGGTGTGCGGTGGCGACGCTTCTGCAAGGTCTTTGCCTGTCCGCGAGCCGCCCACGTCTCCTGTTCATCTTCCGTGAACCATTCACCAATAGGCACGCTGTCGTTGAAGTCGTTGGTGCCGATGAAGATCAGGATGGCATCCACGCTGTCACCGTGCTCCTCATGCAGTTGGCGTGCCTGCCGCGGAATGTCGTTCCACTGTCGGCCGCTGATGGCATAGACCCACGGCGTGATGCCCAGCCACTCCTCGAGCCATTCCCAGTATTTCTTCTTCGCAGCCTTCACACGCGGGTCGGTGATGGAATCGCCGAGATAGGCCACGCGTTTTCCTGCCCAGGGATGAAGGATGGTAACCTTACCCAGGCCCTCACCAATAGAGTAGGGGGCCATAGAGGGCTCTTTCTGCTGTGCGCTGGCGCCTGTTGCCAGCAGCAATGTGATTGCTATGACGAAAAACTTTTTCATGCGGTTATGTTATTTTAGGATTTACGAGTGCAAAGATACGAAAAAACTTTTGTAACTTTGCACATGTAAATAGTAAAAAAAAGATTGGTGGCATGCTGACAGAGAAAACCCTCGAGAAACTCCGAATACTGGCTGAGTCGGCGAAGTACGATGTGTCGTGCTCGTCGAGTGGCACCGTGCGCAAAGGCAAGGCGGGCATGGTGGGCAATACCGTTGGCGGCGTGGGCATCTGCCATTCGTTTGCCGACGACGGCCGCTGCATCTCGTTGCTAAAGGTCATGCTGACAAACTATTGCAAATACGACTGTGCCTACTGCATCAATCGACGGTCGAACGACATTCCGCGTGCCACGCTCTCCGTCACGGAACTCGAGGAGATCACGATGGAGTTCTATCGACGCAACTACATCGAAGGACTGTTCTTGTCGAGTGGGGTAGTGCGAACGCCAGATTATACGATGGAACGGCTCACAGCCATCGTGCGTGATCTGCGAACGGTGCATCACTTCAACGGCTACATCCACCTGAAATCTATTCCAGGTGCTTCGCGTGAGCTGTTGGCTGAGGCTGGCCGCTGGGCCGACCGAATGAGTGTGAACATCGAGATTCCAAAGGAAGAATCGCTGAAGCTGCTCGCGCCGGAGAAAGACCACCAGAGTGTGTTCCAGCCGATGCAACTTATCCAACAGGGTGTGCTGGAGAACAAGGAGGATCGCAAGAAGTATCGCCACGCACCACGATTTGTTCCTGCCGGACAGTCTACTCAGATGATTGTCGGAGCCACGAAGGAGAGTGATCGTGATATCCTGCAGATGTCGTCGGCGTTGTATGGGCAGCCCACCATGCGGCGTGTCTACTACTCGGGCTACATCAGCGTGAACACCTACGACCCTCGACTGCCTGTGCTGAAGCAACCGCCTTTGGTGCGCGAGAACCGCCTCTATCAGGCCGACTGGCTGTTGCGCTTCTATCAATTCAGCGTAAACGAAATCGTTGACGATGAGCATACGAATCTCGATTTGGAAGTAGACCCGAAGCTGGCTTGGGCCCTGCGGCATCCGGAGTTCTTCCCTGTCGACATCAACTCAGCTGCCTACGAGCACATTGTGCGTGTGCCGGGCATTGGCACGAAGTCGGCTTGGCTCATCGTCAACTCCCGTCGTTTCAGCCGTGTCACGTCATATCATCTGAAGAAGATGGGCGTGGTGATGAAGAAGGCAAAGTATTTCATCACGTGTGGCGAACTCACCTCACAGTATTCGTCGCCCATCGTCGGCATCAACGAACTGCATCCTGAACGCCTGCGTCCCTTGCTCGTCTCGAAAGCCCAACAGAAGCGAGCTGCTGCCGAACAGCAACTGCAACTGGATTTCGGCGAGGAGTAGTTGTTTAGTTGAGAGTTTAGAGTTTAGAGTCAGTTTGTTGAGTTGAGAGTTTAGAGTTTAGTGTTCAAAGTTTAATCATCCGAAAAAATCGTGTCATCCGTGATTTATACATTTGACCGAACGCTCGACGGGCTGCTCTCAGCCGTGTTCGATGCCTACTTCCGCCGCCAGCAACCAGAGATGCTGGTGGGGGAGGGCGACCAGTTGCCGCTGTTTTGCGAGGAGGTCTATCAGGTGACGACCACCGACGAGAAGGCACGGCGCGTGTGGACAGGACTGGAGAAGCGCCTGAAGCCCGAAGCTCTGAAACTCATCACCGTCAGCTGGCTGTCGGAAGAAAAGGACCTGCCGACACCCCTGTTCAGATATATTTATAAGGTTTTTCAGTCGAAAGGTGGAGGCGGCTACGACTTCACCGATGCCGACGTGCTCCACGTCACCAACACCGCCCGCCGCGTCATGCACGAGCAGTTGCGCATGAAGCAGTTCGTCCGCTTCCAGAAGGCGAAGGACGGCACCTATCTCGGTGTGGTGTCGCCCGACCACAACGTGCTGCCCCTCGTCATCGACCACTTCCAGGATCGCTTCCGCGACCAGCCGTGGCTCCTCTATGATGCAAAAAGACATTATGGATATTATTACGAATGCACTTCTAGTGGTCCCCTCCTTCGGGAAGGAGGGGTTAGGGGTGGTAGCGGTGGTAGCGGTGGGCCTGCCGCTCCCATCCGCATCACCTTCGAGAATGAAGCGGAAGTGCCGTTCGACCTTACAAATGGAAAACTCGACGATGATGTGCTAAGTGCCGACGATCATCTCTTCCAGGACCTTTGGCGCACTTACTTCAAAGCCATCTGCATCCGCGAGCGGCTCAATCCGCGCAAGCAACTCAACGATATGCCCCGCCGCTATTGGAAGTATATGACCGAGAAGCAGAGGTAAAGAGTTTAACCCTCATTAACACACCGAAAACGTACGTTTTTGCAAGCGTTACGAAATTACGCACTATATTTGGACACTGTGTAACCCCAAAAGAACTGCACTTCCTGCACCTGTTACACCGGCCCCTGGAAGTCCCCTCCTGCTAATAGGAGGGGTGTCCGTAGGACGGGGTGGTCTGGGGAAGCGACAGGCAAGTAGACCTCGTTTTTGCTCTTAACTCAATCCTTTATACTCCAAAACTCAATGCTTTACCACTAAGAACCCATAGCTTTGCAAACCACAACCCTATCAAGCATTCGGTGCTGCTGGTGCAACTGGTGCAACTCTTTTGGGGTTACACAGTGTCCAAATATAATGGGCAATCCTGACATTTGTGCAGAATTACCCATTATCTGTGAGTTAACAGAGGTTAATGTCATTTCCTAACCCTTATACATCGAACTCTCATTAATTGAGCCCATATTATAAAGTGAACTCATCCATTAATGCTTCACAAATTTCTTGGCACCCATCAGTATGTGGATGCTGAAAGAATCCATCTGTAAAAGAAAGTCTTGAAAATTGATGGCGATAGGGTCTCGCATCATAAACAATCTTGAACTGTCGTTGTGTAAAATATCAAGATAATCATCATATCCCAAATTTGTCATGTACATTCTTTCGCCATCATCCATTAGCATATACGGTTTCCCGTTTTCGTCATATTGAGTCAAGTCTTCATAACTATCTGGATTTGTGAGGTAATCTTCTTCTGTGGCTCTCCATTCAGGTATGCTATCTTGCAACATAGATAATGACAGTGCTGCGCATAGCCCTTCGTCTGCATGACGCGCTCTGATGTTTTCTATATACAGGTATTTGGGGTATTCGCCTAACACGAACAATGTTACTGGACAAAGCCACATCGTACGGCCAAAGCCCTCGAGATTCACTTGATAGGTGGCATCGCCAAACGTACTTTGATCTATTCGGTCACACCGGAAATATTCTGGTCCTTGCTCTAATTGTTCAACTAGTTCATCACTCTTGATGACCTCCACTTCTACACGTGGGTCGCCGCATCCTACGAAGTCCAATAACTTGTCAGCACCGGCAACCATTGCCAAGTTGGCGTGTTCGCCCTGCCATTCTGGCAGGTCAATGTACCAACCACCATCTTCTTCCCGATTAAATGCCAACTGAAAACTCTTCTGCTCATCACGCTTTGCCTTATACACACCTTTTACATACTGTCCGATCACACCTGGATTCTTGATGATGTTTCCAATTTTACCCATGTTTCTTTTGGTTTTTAATGATACAATAGATAATTACGCATTGCCGATACCCTCCTTTCAGTCATTAGCAATGTGTTTCTTTATATGCAAGTGGTGTGCCAGAAATGAATTTTGTTCTTTGTTTTTATAAATTGTACTACTCAATCAATATTCCAATATGCACTTGGGTCTCCTTCGAAAATAGTATCAATATCATCATCACTATACCCCATTTCATCTTGGGCGTAGGAGCCTGCATAACGGCCATATGATGCATAATCATAGTTTTCGTTATCCCATTCTTCATTGGAATAATCAAAGTCAATATCCCCTATATGGTTTTTGAATGCAACTGTAATAATAAAAGAAGGAAAGAGTTTTTTAATATCATGAAGCACACTTTCTGTAATTCTAAAATTAGGGATATTGTTAATGCAAAAGTATATATAAGAAGGGTCTTCTGCAATTACGTCACATAACAACTCTCCCTGATGTTTCCCAAATTCAAAAGAATCTCCGATGCTTTCAAAATAATAATTCGCTTTCTTCATCATCCTTATCTGAAAGAATTCTGATTGTATCTTCTGGAGGGAATACCGCATAGCTCGGCAGCCCGGTAACCTTATTTATAAATGTGCAAAGGCACAAAAAATCATTATAAACCCAAATATGTTCACCAGTGTTCCGCCTGAATTCTAAGTCATCATTATTGGCTGTAAATTCCAATAATCCTTGATCATTCTTGGATAGACTGTTTTCAGGAATCTTATTAGAAGTAGCACTTCTTAATACTGCATCAGCCCAACTATGTGTTTGGTTTTCAAAATATTTAGACAGATGGGTTTTGTTTATTTTCTCCGTAATGTAAGTTGTGAGAGTTCTTTCAACCAAATATTTTCTTCCTTTAACAATAGATACTTGGTGGGTTATTGGGAATGTGTTCTTGATATCTTTAAGTCGAATTCGGTATGGTGAAAAAACGAAATCGCTATTAATATTAATAGGTATTATATCACTTTCCGACAAGTCAATAGAACGATGGTAAGGTATAAATCCTATCAAAGACATTTCTTCTTGTAATGATTTAGAACAGACTCGGCCAACAGCCTGCTGCATTCCTTGGGATTGAAGCAGGTTTATGATACTAGATTCATGTAATTCTTTCATCATAATTGTTAATACAACAGTTTATCAATATGAACTTTTTTTAATTCTCCGTGTATATAACCTTCAATAGTTTTATACGCATTGCAGTCTGGTTGCCATGATTCCATTGAAAGTACGCATAATTTTAGCTCTTCATATAGATTTGATTGTAGAGGGAAAACAAAGTATTCTGTATTCTCATTTTCAATTATGTCGTATGATTGACCCAACCCAACTTTCTTTACAGGATTGCATCCAATGATAGCCACGTTACCTAGTTTTCCCATGTTATTTGCTGTCATGGCACGGACTGGAAGGTAGGAGGCCGCTAAATCAAAGGGAATGGTATTGCCAAGATTAAAGTTGAAATCAATATTCGCGGTATTAAATTCTTCCTCACTCGACCACTTGCCCATACCATTCATAATTAGATGTCTAAAATGTCCATCACCTACAATAAAGTCGAAAACTAATTCTGTGATAGTATCCTTATTTAGTGAAACAGTTAACACCATGGGAACATCATCTCCGTCTCCTCTAGATACTTTATGATCAAATTGAAATTCTACTTTCGAAATAAATTTATCAACAGTAATATTTCTTATACTCTTTTTAAGTGTACGACGAATAATTTGGTTATCGATACCAATATTGTTGATTTCTATTTCATTATGATTAAAACTCACTCTGACATAAGATTCTATGTGGTTGTTTCTTTGCCACCCTCCTTCGACAATTGTATATGAATGGGAATGAAAGACAAAGTTGTCTTTTATCAATCCTCGGCTTTTCTTATAAATCTCACTTTTTTCTTTGGAAGATATATATAGTTGATACTTTCCTAAATCTATTATTTTTTCATATGCTCGATTAAGCAACTCAGCTCCCTTCGTAAAGTCAATATCATCAATATTCTCCAATCCTATTCTGTTAATAAAAGAGGTAGAATTATCATTAAATCCTCTAACTAGTTTTTGTGCAGAATCATTAAGTGGAATTGCTTCATTAACTCTTTTGTAGATATATAACTTTATAACGTTATAATTCTGTTTCATTCTTTCTGTATGTTTGTCTCCAATAGTTGAAGGTTCTCTCAATGAACAATCTATTTCTTCTTGGGGCAACATATAATGGAACACATTTAACAAATATTTCTTTTTAGCAGATAATAAAAGTGTCAACATAATGAGAAAAATAGATTTGTTAGTTCCTTCAGTTTCGTCACAAGTCCGTTTTAATAGACAAAATGCTATTAAATCTCGAATGCGCTCTTCTTCTTCATTATTGTTCGTGTAACGTCTGACGTAAAGGTATATTGCTTCTGAAACATATTTGACGTCAGGTATATCATCATAGTTGTCATATGAGTTTATACATTCCGCAAGGTTGTTCCAATCCTCTTGGATTTGTGTATCCGATTCTAGATTGTTAATTGATATAATTAAATTTATTGCTAGACGTTTAATACTTTCCATGATGTCTTTTGTTGTCTCTCAGAATAAAAATTAGTAATAATTGATAATCGTATATATATGAAGGTGATAGAGTTTACATGTTACTTTTTTCTTGTCCCATAATAATATTTGTTGCTTTGTTCTAAACAATTTGTTGAGGAATTGTAAGACTCAAAGACATCAAACATTATACTATTAAAAACACCTTTTCAATATATAGTCCTATCATGGCCACACTATGAGTGAACTCCAAATATAGGACGCTGCAAAATTACAATTTTTTTTGTTAATAGCAAAAGATGATGAAAGGAATTTTAGAAAAAAGTAGTAATTTTGCAGCAGTATTTATTTGGCGTATGGAACAGAAATTCAGCCATCATAGTTTAGACCTTGAGACGCTACAGGAGTTCTGCAAGCGGGAAGGCGAGGCAGCCATTTACCATAAGGGCGACCTGCTGGAGCGAGAGGGTGAACCGGCACGATGGTTCGGCTTCGTCACCGAGGGGTGCTTCAAGTATATAACTCGCGGCATCAGCGATGAAAAGGAACACATCACATGGTTCTCTTTCGAAGGCGAGTTCGTGGCTGATTATCCTTGTGTCCTGTCTGGTCAACCTTCTATGACTACCATCGAAGCCATGATGCCCTGCCGTGTGTGGAGGGTTAACGGCGAGAAGTTGCTTGGCTTCTTCCATCAGAACATCAAGAACATGGAATTGCGTGCCGTTATTGGTGAGCACATGCTCAACCAGTTCAAAGCACGTTATCAGGACTTTCATCGTGCCACGCCTCACGAACGTTATTGTCTGCTGATGAAGCGTTGCCCTGGCATTGTGGAGCATCTCAACCTACAGGATATCGCCTCGTTCCTCAACGTCACCCCAAAAACTATCAGCAAGATTCGTAAAGAAATCACTTTTGGTAGTGATTAGTCCCTAATATCACATATGAACTCTTAACCTGGGTTAAAACTTTTACTCTCGGCAACCTGTTTTCAAGCTTTGCCGAGAGTCTATTTGTATGGTTTTTGTAATTTCGCAGCCGTATTTCATCAAATAAAATGAATAATGGACATGAAAACCTTCATCACCGCTTTGTTTGCTATCGTTGCAATGGCCGGACAGGCACAAGAGGCACGTATCGATACAATCGTTCCGAAGTTCTTAATCAACGGTTATTTCTTCCGTGAGATGCCGAAACTTCCTGATGCGATGCCAAGCGTGACAAGGCTTAGGGACAACGAGGGAAATAGTGTGGTAGCCATCGGGCTTGATGTCGATTTGCCCAAGTCGGTCGTTCGTAAGGCAATCCCGCGTGAGCAGGTTCACAACGCCGACCAGTTCCAGAATGGCGTTAACATGATGCGGACGATGCAGGAATTGACACAGGCAAATGTCAAAGCCGACGGCACATTTTACTCGCCCAAGGCTGGCGAGCACTTCCCGCAGTTCAGCGAGAAGGATATGGATGGGCGCACATGGACGAACGACAGCGTCCGAGGCCACGTCATGGTGCTCAACTTGTGGTATTCTGGCTGTGGCCCTTGCCGTGCCGAGATGCCTGAACTCTCAACATGGAAAGAGAAGTTTCCTAACGTGATGTTCTTCTCTGCCACCTATCATGATGCAGAAATTGTTAGGAGGATAACAGACAAGCACCACTTCACATGGACGCACCTTGTAGAAGCCAAGGACATGATGTCGTGGATTGGCACCGAGGGCTTCCCCTTCACCGTCGTTGTCGACAAACAGGGCGTCGTCCGTTATGCCGTTCACGGCACGAGCGAGACGAAGCGCGAAGAACTATTAGCAAAGATCAAAGAGGCTGACGCAGAATAATCAAAATAATCTTGACATGAAGAAAATAGTTTTTATAATTTAAACACAAATAACATGAACAAAGCAAATTCAGAAATGTTCAAGAAGAGCAAACGGTAAGACAAGTAATGGAGATGGCGGTTTTACGCAGTTCTATTACTGATTATGAATTCGAGGAAGCTAACTCATGGGACAATGTGGTTTCAGATGGTATAATCCGTAAAAGAATGATATGAGGAAGTCTTTGTTGATAATAGTTTTATTGCTATTCACTTTTGGGCAATTCTCCTTTGCCCAGCAGTTCGCTTTGCAATCAACCTACAAGATAGTAAAAACAGAAGTGTTAGATGACGAACAATTTCATGTGACGTACGCCATGAGTTTCAAGGACAGTAAAAGTCAGCAAGAGTATCATCATGATACCCGAGTTGTACAGATAGGCAACAGCTACGTTAAAGACTACAGCTGGAATATGTACTCGCTCGACTCTTTATACACAGAGAAATCGAAATTCGGTAAGTCGTCGAAAGGACTACAGAAGCCGGTCTTCGCTTTTAACATTATCCGCAACAATGGCTCCAATCAAAACATGATATCATATAGAATGTTTGGGGCTCTTGGCACTCTCACTTACGAGGAAGAAGCAAGGCCGCAGGTATGGAACTTGGCTGATGGCACACAGGAGATTCTTGGTTATTCCTGCCATAAGGCAACAACCAATTATGCCGGGCGCAAATATACAGCTTGGTATACTGTGGATTTACCACTTTCTGCCGGACCATATAAGTTCTTTGGGTTGCCTGGACTTATTCTCAAAGTGGAAGAATCTACAGGAATGTATATTTGGGAGGCCATAGGCATTGAAAAGACAAAGAGGAAAATAGTTAAGAATACATTCGAAAGGCAGGTGCATACCAGTAAGGATAAGGCATTGAAAACCATCACGCGAATGTATGCCACTCCAGTCGCAATGCTCCTTTCTACTGGTACAATGCTCGCAACTGTTAAGAATGGCAAGTTAGTTGATATTACAGAGAAAGACGACAAACCAATTCCATACGAACCCATAGAGCTTGAAAACAAATGATGAAGCGTCTGCTGCTATACATTATTATGTTAGTCTCACTCGAAGGTAAGGCGCAGAACTTCACGGGAAGGGTGGAAGACATGAGCGGGAAGCCGCTCGCGTCAGCCTCCGTCGTGGCGAAAGGAGATGGGGGCTCTGTCGTGGCATTTGCAAGGTCAGGACAGGATGGTAGTTTCTCGCTGACCATTCCGCAGGGGAAAGAGGCGAAGGATGTAGAGTTTCTGATGATGGGCTTCGCAAAAGTGGTGATACCGCTGAAGGACTACAAGAACGGGCAGACCGTCAGGATGTCGGAGCAGGCCATTGCATTGAAAGAGGTGAAGGTGACACCACAGCGCATCCGTGAGGAGGGCGACACACTTACCTACTCCGTAGCAGGATTCAGGCAGAAACAAGACCGTTCGATTGCCGATGTGATTGCCAAGATGCCTGGGCTGGAGGTATTGCCGACGGGTGCCATCAGATATCTGGGCAAGGTCATCAACAAGTTCTATATCGAGGGGATAGACTTGTTAGGCGGCAAGTATGCGATGGCGAGTGAGAACCTTTCTGCTGATAAGGTGAAGAGCGTGCAGGTGTATGAGAACCACCAGCCCGTAAAAGCCCTGAAGGATATTCAGTTTTCTGAGCAGGCCGCACTTAATCTGGTGCTGAAGGACGAGGCGAAGAACGTGTGGCAGGGGGTGGTGGACGTAGCAACGGGATATGGTGATAATTGGCTGAGGGATGCACGTCTGTTGGAAATGGTATTTGGACGCAAGAAGCAAAGCATCTCAATGGTGAAGGCCAACAACACGGGCAAGGACATCGAACACGAAGTGACAGACCTGTCAAGCTTTGACAAGACGGCTCCCACGGAGAGCGGCATCCTCAGCAACATCAGCTTAGGTGCGCCAAGTCTGGAACCCCAGCGCAGCAAGTTCAACGATACCTATATCGCCGCCACAAACTGGCTGTTTAAGAATAAAAAGGACGATGACCTGAGACTTCAACTGACAGGACTCTATGACCGCAGTCATCAGCAACAGAATCGTCAGACTATCTATCTCGACGCTGACTCCGCCGTGATTGCCGAGGAACAGTCAGCAAGAAGCACCCGCAGCGAGTGGCAGGCCGAACTACTCTATAAGGCCAACCGCGACAACCACTATCTGTCGAACACGCTGAAAGGCTATATCGACTTCAATAAGAGCGAGGGAATTTCGATGTTAAACGGACAGCATACTCCCCAATACGTTGAACCCCGCAAACGCTACGTCGTGGACAATCTCGAACTCATCAACAAACTGAAGAACGGGCAAAGCTACTCCGTCAACTCGCTGTTCAGCTACAGCTATCTGCCAGGTACGTTGCTACTGACCAATGACAGCACGCAGCAGCTCACCCAGCAGACGCTCTACTGGAAGGCCTACGCCTATTATCAGCACAGCATCAGGCAAGTAAAATTTATCTGGCAGGCAGGTTTTGAGACCAAGAACCAGTGGTTGGCATTGAGCGACAAAGACCGCTATAGCGAGTATCAGCCATACATAGAGCCATCACTTAGCTATCGCGAAGGAGCATGGAGCATCGGCCTGAATGGACGGCTCAGTTGGCTGCTGCGCCAGTACCAGAATATGCACAGCGAGAACTTCCTTGCCGAGCCGCGTTTGTTCGTCCGCTATAGTCTGACCTCTAAACTCGACATCAGCGGCAGTTACAGTTACCGATGGACTCCCAGCGACATCACCACTATCACCTGTCAGCCTTATTACACCGATTACATCTCTTGTCAGCAAGGCTCAGGACAGTTTGAAAACACCACGGGACAAACGGCAAATATAGGATTAGGCTATCGTAATGTGATGACAGGTATGTTCAGTAGATTCACTTCTGGTTACAGCAATCTGCGTGATGCCGTTATCTATGAGAGTCAACTTGTGAATAATGTCTATATTCGTCAGGCTACCGATTTCCGCCAGGACCGGGAGACCTTTAGCCTTTCTGGCAGTTTGGGCAAATCCATCTTTTGGGCAAAGCTCAGTATAACACTGAACGGAAGTTACTCATGGACCAATTACGACCTGCTGATCAATCACTCTCTTGCCCGTCAGCATACCCGCAACGGCAGAGCCTCGTTGCGGTTCTCATTGAAGCCTACTCGCTGGCTCTCCATAGAGGAAGAGTCTGCTTACCACTACAGCCACCAGTCGATGACAAATGCACTTCAATCGTGGAACCATGAGTTAAAAGTGTTCATATTGCCAGGCAAATGGCAGATAGAATGGACGAATGAACTCTATCATAGTAACGATAAATCCGTTTCTACCAATTATTTCAGCGATCTCTCCATATCCTATCGCGCCAAGACCTTCGAGGCAGGACTTTTATGCTCTAACCTCTTCGGCACACGCAACTACCGCCGTCACTACACCACCGACTATACCGACATCATCGTCCTAAACCAGATGAGGCCAAGGGATTTCTTATGCAGAATAATGTTTAACATATAAAGCATATTAGTGCACAAAATATGGGTCATCGTGGTATTATGACTTAAAATGCTTCACCATAATGTAATTTATTAATTCAACTTCAATAAGATGAAATATGGCATAACATAGTTTTTACTATGGCATTAGCGGTGGTATCATTAGCCACATTTGCCAAAGACAATTTCAAGATGACGCTACTAAATGCATACCTTGGAGAAACAGATGATTTTTATCAATATTTAGATGCCACTCTCTAGCAAAACGTTGTTTCTATGGTATGGTCTTTTTCTGTTGCAGGAAACAAGGGAAAGTCGCAGATATGTTAATTATTCCCTGAACTGGAACGGGGTTTCAGGAAAAAAGTGTATCTTTGCAGCATGAAACTATGGGCATTAGTCTTTTTCCTGCTCCCGCTGTTGGGATGCGCGTATGTGGGTTGGCATGTTTGGCGGATTCTTCCGTTGGCAACCGTGTGGAAATGGGTCGTTGTATTGCTGATGACGGCCTGCTTTGCATTGTTTATTTTGAACTTCGTCATCGGACTTGACCGCGTGCCGCTGCCGTTGGCACGGGTGATGTACAACGTTGGAAACTCTACGCTCTTCATCCTGCTCTACCTCTTTATGCTTTTCCTCGCATTGGATGTCGTGGCGCTGGTGTTGCATTTTGCTCGCCCCTCCGTTGGAGAGGATATGCGGATGGGCTTTCTTCGCGGCAGCCTTCCCGGCACACTTTGCGTGCTGGGTTTCATGGTTGCGCTTTTCACGTATGCCAACTTGCATTATCTAAACAAGGTACGTGTGCCGATGGAAATCGACACAAACGGAAAGGTGACACGGCCATTGAAACTCGTGTTGATGAGCGACCTGCACTTGGGGTATCACAACAGCCGTGCAGAGTTTGCCAAGTGGGTCGACAAAGTTAATGCTGAGCAACCCGACTTGGTGTTGATTGCCGGCGACATCATCGATATTAGCGTGCGCCCCTTGTTGGAAGAGAATGTGGCAGAGGAGTTCAAAAGAATCAAGGCGCCCATCTATGCCTGTCTTGGAAACCATGAGTACTATAGCGGCGAGCCCCGTGCCCAGAAGTTCTATCGCGATGCCGGCATCCATCTGCTCCGCGATTCCGTGGTCACTCTGCCCGACTATGGCAACTTGACGATTATCGGAAGAGATGACAGGACAAACGGTAGGAGGGCCCCCCTTTCGTCCCCCGAGGGGGACACCATAGCCATGCCTTCTGCCACGAAGACTATAGAGGCCCCCTCGGGGGCTGTAGGGGAGGCTGCTCCTCTCCTTAGTGGACCGGCGTTGGACGGTTCTTTTTCCATCCTCCTCGACCACCAGCCTTACCACTTGGAACGCACGGCGGCTGCTGGCATCGACTTCCAGTTCAGCGGTCACACGCATTACGGACAGGTGTGGCCTATCTCATGGATTGAGGATGCTATCTATGAGTGCGCCTATGGTTCGCTCACGAAGGGCAACACCCGCTTCTACGTCACCAGTGGCATTGGCATCTGGGGCGGCAAGTTCCGCATCGGCACGCAGTCGGAGTACGTCGTGCTGACGCTGAAGTAATCGCTTTTTATTTCTCATCATCATGCCTTTCGCAAGGTGTTTAAGTGGCTTGCACGCTGTGTCCAAGCCACTTATGCTATCCCCGTAGCTATATTTTTTTCCGATTTGTTGCTTGCGATTCAATTATTTTTACTATATTTGCAGATGGAATCAATGAATGTTTAACTAAATAATTACTAAAATGAAGAAGTACACCCATGCATGGCTGGCCTTCATGGCTATGAAGCGCCTCGACCAAGCCACATTGCCGGAAGTGGAGGGCAGTGGAAAATCGGCCGTTGAAGTGGCAAACTTCGCCAAGAGTCTTGTGCGCTGGTTTAAGAACTACCGCGACTTTGTCGTTCAAGGTGCGTGGTATCCTGACGAGGTGTTTTCCGATCAGGGCTCGAGCCACGGTGTGAAGTATGAGCCCGACATGCTCAGCGAAGATGCCCGTGTCTTCAAGGCGCTGCCCGATACGATGGAGGTGCGCAATCTGATGATGGAGGAATCGCCGCTCTATGGGAAACCGTTCACCATTGTGAAGGGTAATCTCTGCGACCGCTGCGATGCAATGGCGCACACCATTGTTGATAATTTCAAGATTCAGTATCGGGAGGAGAAAGGCAATCCCATCTCTCCATCGTCGACACACATGGCCATGCGATTCTTCATCATGAGCCATTACATTGCCGATGCCCACATGCCGCTTCATTGTGATGCCCGCTCGCTGGGCACGATTCATACGGCTGTGGAATCGCAATGGGAGAGTGCCGTGAAGAAATCGTATATCATAGACGAAGACAACGAGCGCTTCTTCTACGATCCGAACGGCTATCCGCTGAAGGCAGACAAGATGAAGAGCCTGATGACGCTTGTCGAAGAGAAGATTCTTTCGCGTCCGTTCGTCTACAACTGGGGTAATAGCGACTACAGCACGTGGGACTATATGAGTGCCGTGACGGAGTATTCCTATTTGCTCGCCTACGAGATGTTCCCCCGTGACTTTGAGGACATGGGCTGGACGGCATACAAGAAGACACCTGCCGCTGCTCGGTTTGAGGAGTACAGCTCAAAGCTCATGGCCGATGCCATTGACTCTATTGCCCGAGCCTGGCTGCATGTCTGGATTCGCTATCGCCTGTGGGGCCCCGATAAGTCGAAGGCTAAGTAGTTATTCATCGCTAACCCCGCCCGGCAAAGCGCCCAACGGCTTTTGGCAAACAGCATTTTGTTCCCACCGTGTTATCTTGTAATGCGGTGGGAACATTGTTTTTATTCCTCCAGAGTAATGCTCTGATGTATCTATCTCAATGACCTAAAGAATCTATAACATTGAGTTCGTTCAGTAAATTAACTTAATTTGTGCAGTAAATTAACTTAATTTGTTCGGTAAATTAACTTATTTTACTCAGTAAATTAACTTAATTTGCTCATTAAATTAACTTAATTTACTTTTCAAATTAAGTTGTTTTACTATTTCATAGCATTGACATAGCTGTTTTAGACGATTGTTCCAGACTGATGAAAGCATTGTTCCCGTCCTTTTAAAGGATGCTTTTTACAATAATACAGCGTCCCTTTGCTGTTGATAAGTGATGCTTTTGGTTATTCAACAAGATGCTAAAGGCATTGAAAAGTGATTTTAAGAGCGTTTCAGAGGGCTACTTTTTGTTAAATAGTATTAATGTTCTAAAGATTTAGAATGAAATGTTTGGATGTTCTAAAACTTTAGAATATCTTTGCAGTCGTAATGTTCTAAAACTTTAGAATAAGAATGTTGAACCCCAAAAACTATAAGCAATGATGAATAAGACAAAGACATTGACCAAGGGCGAGATGCAGGTGATGAACGTGTTGTGGAGTCTGCCTGACACACAGGGCACCTCACACGACATCATGGATCGTATGCCCGAACCCAAGCCGGCTACGACTACGTTGCTGACTTTCCTGAAGATACTCACCGAGAAAGGCTTCGTCGAGGCTGTGAAAGTGGGCAAGGGAAAATTGTTCTCGGCTAGGGTAAGCCGTCGCGACTACACCTCTTCTTATATGCGTGACGTGCGCGACACTTTCTTCGGAGGTTCGTTCCGCTCGCTGGTATCATTTTTTGCCGAGGAGGAAAACCTCTCGCAGCAGGAAATCGACGACCTTCTGGCACTTCTCAAGAAAGACTAATGTCAACACTCCTTCACACCCACACTCCTTCACACTAACGCTTCTAAAAGATGCTTTCATTCCTTATATACGATCTAAAGGTGGCAGCACTCCTTGTAGTGTTCTACTTGTTCTACCGCCTGCTGCTCGAACGCACATCGCTCGTGCACTTCAACCGCGTTGTTTTGCTCTTGACGGCAGTTCTCTCATTCGTTCTGCCGCTTTGCATCATCACGGTTCATGAATATGTCGAGGCAATTCCCGTGACAGCTACTACCGTTGAAACGGCAGGGGATGGAATCCTACAACAGGCCCCCGTTTCTTTTTGGTCTGTATACGGCCCACGACTGACGCTCCTGTTGACCGCCGTTCTTGTCGGTGGTATGCTCATCCGCATGGGCATAGTAGTAAGGTCGTTCCTCAATTTGAAAAAACTGATCAGCAATAGCGAGAAACAAACATTGGCCGACGGAGTGGTGATGGCCATCACCGACGAGCCAGTGGCTCCCTTCAGCTGGATGCGTACCGTAGTCATGAACCGGTCTGACTACGCGTCGCAGATGGATGGAGGAGCTATTCTCGCACACGAGCGAGGTCACATCCGCTGCCATCACAGTCTGGATGTAGTCCTCGTTGAAGTGCTCACGGCCCTGCAATGGTTCAATCCCGTGGTGTGGTTTTTGCGCCAAGACCTGCGCGCCCTCCACGAATGTGAAGCCGACCAGGCCGTTCTCTCTCAAGGGTTCAATACGGACCAATACATTCAATTGCTCATCCGTAAGGCCATTGGGCTGCCCGTCAGTCAACTGGCCAACGGAATGAGCGCCAGAACAATCAAAAAACGAATAGTCATGATGAAAACAAATAGAAAACCGAGCCGCTCCTCGTGGCTTCGCGCCCTCTACATCCTGCCCATTGTTGCCCTTGCACTCATTGTCCAGGCACACACGGTGGTGGAATGTCGGCAGCCTTCACTTGCCACTGAGGGAGTTTCGAACGATAGTCTTTTCGTTGCTATCGATGGTGGCGCTTGTTACACCAGCTTGGATGAACTGCCGAAGATAGTAAAACCTGAAGACATTGGTAGTATAACTGTAGTCAAAGGCAAGGCTGCAGTTGATGTCTTTGGTGAAGAACGTGCTAAGAAAGGAGTCGTCGTCATCGAAACAAAAGCCTACAAACAGCGACTGGAACAGACACCACCCGATACAGCTTTGTTCGATGGTGAACGCGATGCGCTCGCAAGAGCTTATGCCATCCATCTGAATGACCTGGAGCAGATAGGTGATGTGCTGAAAGGAAAGGTGGCATCGGCTCCGGAACTCGACTACGAAGGAGGTTTCAATGCCTTCTTGGCGAACAATCTGAAGTATCCCGTCGATGCGCTCAAGTATGGCGTTACAGACAAGATGACGATAGCCTTCCGTGTGAATGAAGATGGTACCACGACTTTGCCGCACCACGTGACGAGTGGCATCAAGGGTGAGGTGGAGTACACAGGCGCAGTAGTCTATGGCTACAAGAATCCCAACATGCAAAAGCCCAATGCAGAGCAGCAGAAGGCAGCTGAGACTGCACTTTTTGACGAGGTGCAACGAGTGTTGAAGAAGGCCCCGAAGTGGAAGCCGGCCCGCAATGGTGAAGGCGAGCCTATGGCCGTGACGGTGTCGTTCCCAGTCATCTTCCAAAAATATAAAAATCGTTAGGACTTGTTCCACGATTTGAAACAATTTATGCCTATCTTTGCACCATCAAACACAACGAATATGACGATAGAACAGGTAAAAGAACGTAAGTTCGATGTAAGAATAGTGCCAGGACGCATCCCTTTTACGTTTTTGCTCGTCGTGCTTAGCTTTGTGCATACCTCTGCCAAGGATACTGACCACAGAGTTCAGGGAGTTGTCTTCGACAGCTTCACCGAGCAGGGCATTCCGGCCCTCATCACTCTGATGACAGCAGATAGCCTTGTCGTTGACACCATGACAGCCATCCCCGACGACTATCCATTTCGTGACTATCCTCATGCAGCTGACTATGAGTTCACCATTCAAAAAACCGGCCGCTACATTGTGAAGGCCGAAATGGAGGGTTACGAAAGTACATACGTCAATTTTGAACTGCGTAGCAGACGTGAGCAGGACATCAAAGTGAAGCCGCTCCGTATGGAGAAGGATTTCCACGACCTTCCCGAAGTTGTTGTGAAGGCCACAAAGGTGAAGATGGTGATGAAGGGCGACACAATCGTATACAATGCCGATGCCTTCAATCTTGCCGAGGGCTCAATGCTTGACGCACTCATCGCGCGTCTCCCTGGAGCACAGCTCACCAAGGAGGGGGAGATTTTTGTTAACGGCAAAAAGATTGAGAGCCTGCTCGTGAACGGGCGCGACTTCTTCAGCGGTAGCCCGAAAGTGGCTCTGCAAAACCTTCCTGCCTATACGGTGAACAAGATCAAGGTCTATGACGAGGCGGGAGTTGCCTCACGCATCATGCAGAGGGACATGGGCGACAAGCGATATGTAATGGATGTGAACCTGAAAAAGGAGTTTTCAAAAAGCTATATTGGAAACGCCGAGGCTGGCCTAGGCACCGATCATCGCTATTTAGTCAAGGCTTTTGGCATGATGATGTCGGAAAAAGAATGGATGATGGGTACGGTCAATGTCAACAATTTGAGCGACAATCAGAAAACACGACTCATCTACAGAGATGGCGGTGGCTATGATTTATATTGGCGTCCACAGGGTGAAACCAATGGATTGCTAACTAACCGTGAGGCTAACTTCGGATATGTACGATACTTTGACAACAACCGAAATTGGCTTGAGAATAGGCTTCAGCTGGTTCATAATAATACTGACGAGCAGTCGCGAGAGAACGCCCAGACCTACCTGCCCAATGGCGATTCCTTCCGGCAACAGCAAAGCAGTTCAACCTTAAAGACAACAAAACTGGAAGGCAGCATCAACCACCACCTCGAAAGAGGAACCGTCTTCAACATGAGTGAGATGAGACTGAGATACGACCAAAACAAAGGCTTAGGCTATTCCGAACAAACCATAAGCGATTCGGCTTCGGTGCTTAATGAAATGCTGACGCGCAACTCCTCTGAAAGCAAGAACATCGTTGCCAACGGCTCTGTTGATGGTGGAGCAAAAGTCATTGCCGACATGCTGCGGTGGAGCCTGAGCGCCGACTACGACCGTCTGACTGCCGACCAGTTCTCGCTCAACGACATCCAATACTCCAATAGCGAGATACGGCGTGACTTCCGCAACAACTACTGTGACAACAGTCACCAAACTTGGAATGTGAAGGCTAATACGATGTATGAAATTTGCTGGCCTGAACTGAAGATTACGCCGCAATATGAATACAACTACCGCTATAATAAGACATCGAACATGCTCTATCGCCTTGACCGACTCGCCGATGCCGACTCTACGCAATTTGACCTGCTGCCCTCGGCACGCGAAGCCCTCGCCGACGTACTTGATGCTCCCAACAGCTATGATTTCCACGAGTATCAAAACCATCACCGCTTCCGTCTGCAAGTGACGTCAGACAAAGAATTATCCAATCGTGAAAGCAAAGGCATTGTCAGATATTGGAGTCTGAAACTGCCTGTTCGTCTCGTGCACAAGAATCTATACTATAACCGACTGGGGCGGCACGATGTAAAGCGCCATGCCGTGTTTTTCGAACCCGAATTTCAGGCCAGAGGTGAAATCAGCAGCATCGAATGGTACTTCAATGGCAGCATCTGGTCAGAGATCCCCGACATGACGGCAATGGTTGACTACCGGGACGATAGTGACCCGCTGAACATCCGGCTTGGCAATCCTGAACTGAAGAACCTCCACTACTATCGTTCTTCTCTCAATCTCAGGCGCAGGTTCAGCCGTCATCAGCAACTCTTTTCATTGAATCTTGACTACAATCAGCGAGACAATGCCATGGCTTTCGCTACTGTTTTCGACAAAACTACGGGCATTACCACCATGCGGCCTGTAAACGTAAACGGGAACTGGAACGCCAGTGCCGATGTGGGCTATGCCCGTTCACTAGACAAACCCGAAAAGCTGACGCTCGACAACCAGTTCAGCTACAACTACCACCATAGCGTGGACATGGCGACAGTGGCGGGCATGACCGACAGCCAGCGCAGCATTGTCAGCAACCACCAGTTCAGCGACAACCTCAAGCTGACTTTCCGCCCGAACGACAAGCATGAATTCACACTGCGTGGTGGCGGCACATACTACCTCGTTGGCAGTGAGCGTGCAGGCTTCGAAAATATCCGCGCCATAGATTATCTGGCGGGATTCAACGCTACCATCGGCCTGCCTGCAAATTTCCAACTCGTCACCGACCTGACGATGCATGCCCATCGCGGCTATCAACAGAGCGAAATGAATACAACGGATTGGGTCTGGAATGCCCAACTGACGCGCAGCTTCCTCAAAGGAAAACTCCTTGTGAAGCTAAAAGGCTTTGACATCCTCCAACAAATATCCACCACGCGCTATGTAATGAACGAACAGGGTCGCACAGAGTCGTGGCACAACAGCATCCCACGCTACGCCATGCTATCGCTCTCATGGAAATTTAATGCAAATCCCAAAAAGAAACACGAGTAAAGACTAGGAAAAAATACAGCTTACGTAACGTAAGTTCGATGTAAGACGATTGCAAGAGTCAGAGCTGTCCTTCACCGTTGAAACAGAGTATTTATTTGCGCTTCGCAAATGATACACTTAGACAGCGTAAACGATACATTTAGACTTCATAAACAATGTTTATGGGTTGTTAAAGTACAAGTGACGGAGGGTAATCTGCCCTCTGGGTTTGCTGGTTTGTCACATCTGTCACAGAATTCATTATCCCGAACTGGGGTAATACATTTTAATTGAGTACGTAAAAGGTGCCTTTGATAAGCTTGGGCACTTGATAGTTAGTTTGTTAGATAGATGCATCAACAGGAAGCCCCTGCCTGGCTCGCGAGAGTAGGGCAGGGGCGCTTGTTTTTTATCGTTTATTGCGACTGTCGCAATGTTTCTTACTATTCGCCGCGCTTGTCGATGAGTTCGTAGCCTACATATTGCTTGCGAGGGAAGACGAAGATGTCGTCGCTAATACCGCCGCTGCGGAACTTTGAGATGTTGATGTGCGCCCAGAAGAAGGCAACCTTGATTTTTAGGCTGATGGGCACGCGTGTTTTCTTGTCGATCACAGCCTTGATGAGTTTCATCCCCTTGCGGCCTTGCTTCAGCTTCAACGTCAGCAGATAGCCTTTGTCTGTCGCCGAAACGCTGTAGTTGTAGTCGTCGGGATCGAACTTGAAGTTACTCGAATACTTGTCTTTCTTATCCGAGGCGGCATCGAAAAGCGTCACCGTCTTCTTCTTTGTGTCTACCAAATAGTGGTTTTTTCCATTGTTCCAAGCCAGATAGCGACTTTCTATAAACTTGCTTTTGTCGCCCTTCATCCAAATAGAACCAGACGTCTTGTAGATTCCGACCAGGTTCACGTCGTAGTGAAGCGTACAACCTTCCTGGCCGAAAACCATCTTATAGGAGCGGTCGAACATTTCGCGGGCCTGACGGGCATTGGCCGACTGAGCCATCGCTGGTTCATAGCAGCTGAGCAGCAACAGAAGAGTGATGACCCATTGAAGGTGTGCGCGATGGTGCGTCGTTATGTTTTGCATCTTGTTTCCGTGTTATAGAAGTTGTGCAATCAGGAACCGTGACAGCAATGATCAGTCATCTCGCTTGTTCCTGTGTGCAAAGGTACAAAAAATATATGAAACGGAAATAGAGAAACAGCATTTTTCTTGCACAAAAACGACTTTGTGTGCACTTGCGGATGTGTTTGTGTAAAGAATCAAGAAAAAGTTTAGGCGAAAGTGAAGATTTTCTCGAAAATATTTGCATGGTAAGGATTTTTGCCGTACCTTTGCAGTCGCTTCGCTCTAAAAATGAAGCATTTGAATAGCGATCTTTGAAGATTTTACATAAGACAAGAAGTAGTAGTACAAGAAGCGTGCGTACCTTATATTATATATAGTATGAAGCGTATGCACTGGTAAGTTTTGCGAACCTGAGATTCTTTATGAGAGACTTCGATCTGGATAGCAGTCCTTGAGTACAGACAACACTCCCTTGCTGAT
>ONCG01000011.1 GCA_900316285.1 uncultured Prevotellaceae bacterium | reverse complement strand
TTTCATGTTGACATGATTATTCGTGGATTATCGTGAATAATCGGAATCAGCATGGCATCATTGAGTTCCTTTGCAGCCGATTCACCAAAATAGTGATAAGTTATGCAAAACGAGAATTTGACATTCAACGACCTCCCGCAGGTCGTCGCCCAGCTTCGGGATGAGGTGATGGGCATGAGAGCCATGCTGACCAGACAGCAGGCAGAGAGTAGTAAACCAATAAAGGAGAACCGCCACAAGCCAATGACTGTGGATGAGGCCATCGAGTACACACACATCCCCAGGGGAACGATGTACATGAAACTGGAGGACGGCACCATCCCTGCCACCAAGCCAGGCAGAAGATGGATCCTGTATCAGGACGAGCTTGACAAATGGCTGGAGACCACGCGCAGGAATGCCGTCCCGCTAACAGCGGACGAGGAGAACGATGCTATTCTTGCATCGCACAAACGCAAGCCGAACAAAGCGGATTGGCATGAGTAAACTTATTGTAAAACATCTAAAACAAAACGATTATGAAGTCACTTGAAAGAATTCCGTTTTTAGCGAACGTGCTCATTGTAACATGTTCACGTCCGAATGCCGAAGTAGGCAAACTGGTAAAGGCTGTAGTCACCTATGTAACCGAAGGTACAAGAACAGTCCTTGATGACCTTCGCTTGCAAGCCTACTATGATTTGCTACAACAGGACATTGACTCTATGCGAGCAGCGGCAGAAGCGAAAAGCAAGAAATGTAGCGAGAGTGCCAAGTGTAGGGCTGTAAGAAATGCAAGTTCACCTGTCATTCCTACTAAGAAAGCGAATGCAGCAAATGTAGCGAACGCAACAACAGCAAAGTCAAAAGCAATTACTGAAACCGTTGTATCATCGCCTGTCGCTGATACCACCAATGTTGCTGCAGTTTCCCAGGATTCAGGGCAGCTTAACGATAGCAGCTATTCTAAAGACTCCAACGGTACTGTTGCTTCCAACGATTTCAACGGAAGCGATGTCACTCCTTCCTTTGACCGATTGAAAGTAATCTACAAGAAGGTTGGTGATAACGAATCGCAAGCCTTTGGCGTATGGCAGCAACTTAGCGAAAGTGAGCGGACGGCAGCATTCGCACATACCCAGCGAATGCAAGGTGACCTAAGTTCACGTTCCTACCTCTACGTTTATCTGCGGGACAAGGAATGGACAAAAGCAACGTCACCTGTCACCCAATAAGGCGATGTTCGTGACATCCTTTCAGTCTGAGTGGACCTGAGTGGAGGCATTCGCCGAGAGGGATTCTGAAATAATCCCATAACATAATATGGACTTTTAGATTCGCCACGCTCCCTTAAAAAGTCCCATTATGCTCTCCGAGGGGTATGCCAGTGCTATAAGGCTGCGTCATCGCACATGGCAAGAACCAGAAGCTAAGCGCATCTGTGAGGGAGTGACTCTCTCCCTCAACCCTCCACTCAGATTTCACCCGAGACCCGATAAACCTTTATACTTTAACTTCAAAACAATAGAATAAAATGAGTAAATCCAGAAACAACATTCCCCGTGCTGCCATCCATGTTGGCGCACCAGCCAAGTCTTTTTCTGCTGCGGAAGGCTACGAGCCTGAACGCAGAGGATGGGACGAGAACACCTATCGCCTGAAGAATCAGGACACCAACAACCATTACGATTTCTCACGCAAGCATCTCAACTTCGAGATTAACAACAAGGGTGAAATCGTTCCCCTTTGTTCCAATCCCGTGCCACTTCATGAGCGTTTGCAGAAACGCTTAGATGAACTTGAATTCAAACCATACATGGACAAGAACAACCCCTTGGGTATCTCCGACAACAGTCCGAACTGCACCGTCGGCATTATCGTAAGTGGTGACCATGCTGTACTGACACGACTCGCCTTCGGTGACCAAGATGTGGACTTCACCCTTCAAAAGAGCAATGCCCATGTCGTGCTGAATCAGGGTATCAAAGACTGGGCATTGGACACCTACCATTGGGCATGTGACCGATGGGGAGCTGAGAACATCATCGGCTTCGATGTCCATCTTGACGAGACCACACCCCATATCCAGATCCAAACCATCCCTGTTGCCAAGACAAAAGCCAGAGGTTGTGCATCTGCCAGGTATGTACATAAGGACGACAAGTCGAAGGTACTCTCCCATAAGGAGTGGAAGAAGCTGCCTGAAGAAATCCGCTCGAACTTCGTAAGAACAGAAGCCGAACGGAGGGAAAAGGAAAGTGTATCTTATGCCAGTGTATGGGGCAAGGACAAATATGCCGTAGGAAATACCTACAAACAGATGCACACAGACTACTATAACGAGGTGGGACACAAGTACGGACTGGAGCGTGGCGATGACATCGCCATGCTGCCAGGTGGGGAACGACGTGAACGTGTTCACAAGAGCAAGGCAGTGTTGGAGGCAGAACGTCAGGCCAAGGATGCCATCGTCAGGACCCAGATGGAAAATGAACGTCTGGAGGGTCAGAAGGAAAAGATGGTTGGCGAGGTGCAGGACATGAGAAAGCAGAAGGAGCGCTTGGAAGAACAGAATGACAAGTTAGAGGGTGAGATACAAAACAAGGAACAGCATAAGGAAAGGCTGGAAGGCAGCATCTCTCAGTTAGAAGATTATGCTGCGGCATTGGACATCAAGGAAGAAGACCTCATTGTACCGGCCCTAAAGACTGACCCACTTGTAAAGAATGCTTGGGATGCCATCAAAACCGAACTTGAAAAGCCCATCCCTATATTCGGACATAAAGAATGGAAAGAAGAACGCAGACAGGCGATTAAAGTCATCCTTACCGAAATGCAGACTGCACTCATGCAAGCCAAGGAAGCCCAGAAGGGGGATATACTGAAACTGGGGAAGGCACTCTATAACAAAGCTATGCAAAATGTAAGAGCCATCATAGAGCAGAACAAGCAGCTGCTAAAGGAGAATGGCCGATTGACTGAAGAGAACGATGTCCTTAGAAAGCGGATAGCCTCGATGGACGAGAATGCCATCACCCGGCTTCGCGAGAAGAAGGATGCAGAAATCAAGGAACTGCAGGAGCGACTTGGTAAAGCCGAGTCCGAGGCTGTCCGTTCAGGCAACAAAGCGTATAGTGAACATCAACGAGCCGAAAACGCAGAAAGACAAGTCCGGGAAATGCTGGGCATCCCTGAAATCAAAGAAATCTGGGAGAGTATACAGCAGAACAAGAATGCCTTCTCGAAGCAACTAGACAAGTGGATTAAAGATGCTGTCGCAGCTATCAGGGATTATGTAGAAGGCAAAGACAACGACTTCCAAGCAGAGCAGGGCAATGCTGTTGCATGGGGCATCATTGCTGAAGCATTCAGATATGGCCTTGACCCGACTGACGAAAAGCAACGCAGGATGGCTACTGCCTACCTGTTAGAGAAGGTGTCATGGACTGGTATCGCATCAGAATTCAAAAGAGAACTCACCGCTGCCCGTACCAGACAAATCAGTGACGCTATGACAATCTCCAAGGATTTGATGGCGAATCTACTCCTTACCGCAGGTGGCAGAGGCGGTGTCGGTGTTGGCGGAGGTGGTTCCACCAGCGAACTTACCAACTGGGATGGCACGAAGAAAAAGACAGGATGGGGCATATCTTGATTGACCCCATATAGCAATCGCTCCAAAGTGCAAATTCTGTACTTTGGAGCGCATTGTATCATATGGTTATTTCATTCAGTCGAATCTACAATATTAACTTACATTGTCCAACAAGAGGCATTCACTATTCTACTTCCTTCCCTTATGTAGATTGTTTCAAACAATTGTCCAGGATGCTCTTTCTCAAATTTGTAGCTTCCATCTTTCAATTGTTCCCAATTAGGTGCTGATTTAATCTGACGAATAAATTCTTTGTTAGGGAGTTCGTCAAGTTGAATAACCCATTCTTCTGACCAATCAGGGCCACACGGATAATAATGACAATCAATGTTTTTATACGAAGGGAATTGCACTCCAGTCAAAGTGCTGATACTGTCTCTATGCCCAAAACTGTCAAAAGTTCGGTTGATATATTCTGAATACTTGCAGACAAATCCCTTTTTACCAATGAATAATTTTATGTCAACATTTTCGGGCATTTCTGTTGAAGGCGTTTGAATATATATACCTTCCCATCCTCTGGAATAGACGTAAATAGAATCGGAGCCAAAGAATTGTTTGTCTTCATCAAGACTCAATGTATCTAATGACCAAAACATATTATCTTTTTGTGTTCTTAACTCCTCTATTTCTTGGAAAAAGCTTATGTTAGGTTCTTCTTTGAACTTATATCTAACATAGTGTATTCCATACCAATAATCGTAAGAATTATTAAAATATTCATATTCAGGAATAGACCGAAGTCCCGTAAGGGATACTAAACTCTGTTCGTCTGTGAATTTTAGATCCTTAAGTCTATAAGTACTAATCCCAAAACCTAATGTTGCTACGACATAATATGTCGCTATTGCTGCTGGTGAGATAAGCATTAGAAAGATGGCAAGCCACCAGCTCTTAATGACACCATTCTTTTTCGCCATTGATGGAAAAAGAAATGACAATGTCATCCAACTCATAAAGCACAAACTTACATTTGCAATCTTTTCCTTGTGCATTAATTAGGCAACAACATAGGATATTAAGCCAATAAAAAAAAGTGATAGTGGTAGTCAAAACCACCAAAATAGAAAAATGTTCATGTCTTTAAAATTTTAGCACTTACTTTTTGTACCTATACAAACGATACGGAACCTGTTGCCTATATGGACTCATCCGCTTTTGTTTGAAATCACTAACCCATTGCTCTCCATTGTACATGGCCACATGTCCCCACCAACCAGAAATCTTCTTCCAACTTCTACTTTTGGGACGTTCAAACACAACAACATCACCAGCCTGTGGCGAATATCCTTCTGATGCCACTTCCTCAAATTGCACTAAAGGCATGAAATACTTATACCATTGAGCAGGAAGGATGATGGCGGGACAACCACCAGCTTGTAATGCCCTCATTGTGTACCACGCGCAACAATGGATGCTTTTATTGCGCCCATGATCGGTCAGATGGGTAGTTGCTTTCTTCACGTCAAACGTGTAGCATTGAGACCATGTGAAGAAAACTGCAACCAGAAATATTGCGATTATTGCCAAGCGCTTTATTCTTCTCATAGTTCAGCCAACTGGAAATTCATACGTTCTTTTAGGAAATCAAGGATTTGCTCTCTTTGGTTAACCATAATGTAATGGTTTTCATCTTCATCAAAATACAGTGCGACATCCACATTCATGCGCTTCAGCTCGCGATATTGCGATGGCATTCTCTTTGAGGAATTATCCTGTCCACCACCGATAAGGTTTACTTGGCAAGGTACACGGCACAGTCCTTCGAGATTGCAGGATATTGATGTAATGCTCTTGAAATCCATTACATGGCGTGAATGCATGGCGGCACTGATGGCAGAGCCACCATTCGATAGTCCCATTAGATGTATTTGCGATGTATCTATCTTATACCCCATGCGTTCCAACATTGGGACGTAGAAATCAAGCACATTGTTTACGTCCTGCTGACCGAAGATGCCGCTCAGGTCGCGTGTGCCGATGCTGGCTACGATTGCACCATCAAGATCTTTCCACAATCCTTGATACAGCTGCCAGTTGCCCAAATAACCATGGCAGAATACTATAAGCGGATAAGCCTTGTTGCTGTCATAGTGCTTCGGTTCGCAGAGGTAGAAGGCATTATAATTTGTACCCAATTTCTCATTGAACACTTGTGAATACACCCCCGAAATTGGATTGTCAAGCCCTAGACGCTTGTAGGGCTTAAAGAAATTGTTAATCTTTCCACTCTCGATGTCGTGTTGAGCCTGATTGATAAGCGATGTGCCTATTCCCACTTCTTTGATGAGTGGCGCAGTAAAACGAATCCCCGTAATGCCAACATTCACGATTTCTTCCTCAGGCAGGAATGTGCTCAACAGCCAATGACTGATGGGCGGTTGCAGCGTATTGCCCTCCTTGTCGATGTAAAGCAATCGCACCCTGTCGCCTGAATTAATACGGTAGCGCGGCATAGCTATCCATAAGGTAAATGCCAGACTTAGCCATATTGCCCGTATACTCCATTTCCTGTAACGCTTAGGAATTTTCTCGGCCAACACCTTCCGCCAAACAAAGAAAAGCAGTACAACACATATAGTCTTGTAGAACAGCGTCGCGAAGAAAAGCCACGCAACAACGAAAATTATGCTTATGATAGTTTTCTTTACCATGGCACTTAATTTCCTTGCTTATATCTATTCAAGAACTCAATAGCTTGTTCATAACCTTGTGCGGCACTTAAGTGAAACCATCGAAATGCTTCTTCCATATTCGGCTCTACACCTATGCCATCTTTATAAAGCACACCCATGTTATACTGTGCCATCATGTTACCTTGTTTGGCAGATCGCTCCATTAGGAAGAAACCATGTGAATAATTTTGAGGAACACCTTCACCTTTTAGGTAACATAGACCAAGATCAAGCAGTGCGTCAGCATTTCCATCAATAGAAATTGCCTTTTTGTATAACTGCAAAGTATGCTCCATATCTTTTTCAACGCCGTGACCATATTTGTAGGCTCCTGCAAGTCTGCAGAGAGCATCGGTATCGCCTTTATCGGCTGCCTTTGAGTACCATTTAAACGCTTCTTCGAAATTATTACTACCGAGGAAAGTGTTTGCGATTCTGTACATGGTACCAGCATCATTGTTTTTTACTTCAGAAATGGCTTTTTCCAACTCCTCCTGAGATTCATAATATGGATATGGATTTATCAACCTTGCTGTTACTTTTAGATATTCCATGTACTCATCGACTGTTACGTTACCTTTACCAAAGATATCCTCTGCATCAAAACTATCTCCCCGTTTTAATTCGCCTATGTGCTTATAGATCTTATATCGTATTTTTTCCTGTTCGGAAATATCTTCTAAAGAGGAATCCCAAGTGTCATCAACTTTGACCTTGTGTAATTCCTTTGAAGTAAAGGTGAAATGTGGGTGGTTATGTTCAAAGACTTCTATAGGGGCAAGCGGTTCAAGTTCAATCTTGTTATGAATATATGACCCGTTTTTATAGATTCTTTTGTCTTTGAAATCACCATTGTTACCAAGCAGATTATTCCACAACAAATTAACGAAATAGCCTTTGTCGTTTATGTAATATTCAACCAAGTCCTTATTGAATTCATAAGGCATCTCTTCCATGCCTGCAGGTATAGATCGAATAATGACATAAGAGTGGTTTCCTTTCTCGTCATTAAACCATAGCGAAGGAGTTAGTCCCTGAATGTCACAAATAGCAATTTTCGAACATCCCCTATCTGCCAAATACATAAAGACCTCATTGAGCGCACGAGCATAAAGTTCATACTTAGTCATGACGGATGGAACAAATTCTTCTTGTTCATTGAAGTTTATCGGTTGAAGTGATTTCGCGTCCAGTATTGGGGCTTTTTCATCGTATATATCTCCATCTTGATTGATAGGAATAATGCATGGATATAAGCAATTGCTTAATACTTCATTGAAGAAATTACGTTTGTCTTGTTCCGACACAGACACTCCTCCTTCGTCGGTAACCACTCCAATAAGGCAACTATATACGGTTTTCTTATAGGTGAAGCATAGATGATGGAAGCAAGGGCGAGTCGCAACAGATTTCAGCCAACAAAAATCAGGATCAAGTTCACCATTTGTAGTGAACAGGCTCGAAATAAATTTTCCAACACGAATGGAAATGTTATACAAGTCACTATCTCCAAAAGTTCCTTTTTCTACAACATGAAATCCATTGCATGGCAATGGAGATTTACTCCATTTCGAACACAAGCCAAACTGAAAATCATACTCCTCTTGGCTTATAAAACCTTGGTTATAGTTTTCCTCTATCTGATGTAACTCTTCATCATAAAGATTTGAAGATACAGCGTCAGATTCCTTATTGTCCCCTTTTTTCTTGAAAAGTTTTTTAAAGATTCCCATGATACATTTGTTTATTGGTTTGCAACAGCAAAAATAATAACTATTTTTGAAAATCAGTGTCCATTAAAGTCCTATTGTATGAAGTTGCATTATTATTGTACGAAATCCCGTTATCTAATTCCTTTTGTAAGAAACCTGATGATGGAATTTCCAATTTTGCGTTCCATTCCAGCCTTAGACATAGGTACGCCAGTAGCGCGACTTATATTCTGCTTTACTTTCGTTATTCCCAATGCTCGTTTCCATGAGAAACTAAGGCCTGGGATGGGTGATGATTTCTTTCCCATAGTCATTTTGTATCAAAAACTAATTATGTTTTGAACAGTTCTAATATACGCTTTATCCGAATCTTGTCAAACTTTCCTAATGCAGTTATGTTGGTTTTCTTGTCGTCATCCCAATCTTCCAACTCAAAGTATTTCCCATTTTGACGGATGCAGCCATGAGCAATGGCATTCCTAAGATGCCGTAAAAGCGCTATTGGTTTAGAACACTTATCCCACTGAGTGCAGAGAATGCATTCCCCTGTCAAATAGTTCCCTTTATATGTTTGGAGTTCTTTTTTGGTGAGCAATGTAATTTCTTTATAGGGTATAATCTTTATAACATTCCTTGATAGACCTTTCTTTTTCTTATCCAATTCTTCATTAGTCCTAATGGTTGCCAAGTCCGAGTATGAGACAAGAAAATCAAAGCATAACTCTTTATAAATCTTTGGAATAGGCATGGTTCGTACTTATGAATTCGTTGTATTTGATTGAATATACATTGATGGATTCTCGTTAATCTTGGCAAGTTCTTCCTCTCGCCATTTATCTATTGCGGTCTGAAGAAGCTCTGCCTGTGCCTTGGCGATTCTCTCCATTAATTCTTTATTGGCAAGAGCTTCTGCAGCCAAGCGTTCCTTGTTCTTTTGAGTGGAAATCTGGACTTCGGTGTTAACCTCATCATTCAGGTCGGAGATTCTTTTGTCAGACAAGACGCGCACTCGATGCATTTCGGCGCGGAGATAGTCATCATATGGTCCTGATGCTATCATCATCTTAAAAAATGTGGGAGCCGTCTCTATGATGATGAAAAGAAGCATAATGACTAAAGAGACTACGCTGAGTGCAAAATTTTCTTTTTTCACATTAGAGAAAGCTTCATACCGCACACAAAAACCATTTTCGTGGTTGCCTTCTGAAATATCTGCATTGCCCTTGTCTCTATTGATTTTAATCTGTTCTCTGAGATCTTCCAATTCCTGCTGATGAGAACTATTCCACATTGCCAACTCCTTTTCAATGGCTTTCATGTTCTGCTCTTTATCCTTATAGATTTGACCATGACCGGCTTTTCCACTTAACGCACTTCCTTCTCCTTCTTTTTTGAGTTCTTCATTGGCTTTGGCCAATCTGTCTTGAATCTCTGCTTGCTGTTGTTCCAAAAGATTCCTACGGTCGGAGAGTGGTTTGTTACCTTCGTCTATCTTTGCTCGTGAAGCATTTGTTCGCTCAATATTGTCCTTGACAAGCTGAGAGTTTATTCTATCCTCAAAAATCTTCATTTCCAAAGGAGTAGAAATGACAATTCCCAAGAAGATTGCCATAATAATACGTGGCAAGCCACTGTAAAACTCTCGCCAACTAATCGTAACCTTACCGTCGGAATACATCGTATTGACAATGAATCTGTCTAGATTGAAAATGAGCATGCCCCAAAAGATACCGAACGCAATTGCTTTTGGTACACTCTCAAAAACGAAATACAGAGCGTATCCTCCAGATAGCATTGCCATAAGGGCCGTAAACAGAATCGTACCACCAATACCTGCATACTTTGCATAATCAGTTGGGCACTGCCGTAGGACTTCACGATTTGAGCCAGCGCATATCCACAAAAATTCATTAAGCCAGCCGCCCCATTCAATTTTCTCTTCTTTGTTGTTGGATATATTGTTTGCTTCCATTGTTACTTTTTTGTTATATGATTGAATATGTTTTGAATTGATTGTTTTAAGCAAAATCGTGGAAGTGGAGGTGATAGTTCCACATTTAGACCTATATCCTTAAGAGAAGGAACTTTGGGTATTTCAGCTGTCACCATCCCTATAGATATTTTGGGGAACGATACGCTAGTTTTATACCTTGGTTGCTTTATAGTGACAGACATGTTATTGACGATATTTGGGGTAGGTACGAGAAGTGATTTTACTTGTGGAATGGGCAACATCCCAATTTCAATTCGCTGTTCCTTCTTTCCGAACTCATCTTCTGCCGACAAGACACATACCATTGCTTTCTTGGGTTCAATGATTCTAGTTCCAGAAGACGCAATTTCCTCATCTTCTAACCACACCTTTTTGGCGTTCTTAACTTTCCATGAGAGTTTGACGGGTATTGTCGGAAATACATAGTATTTGTCAGCAGTGAACTCTATTTCACATTCGTCAAAGACAGCGATAGCGATTCCTTTCTTTATTACTTGGCCGTCGAATGTCTTTATTGACAATTCAAAAGTTGTGCTTTCTGAAAGAGTTGTAGTAAATGTCCCATGTTTCTCGCATTGTTGAATAGCAATATCATTACCTTTGCGGAGAAAAATATCGGCATCAAAAGGAACATCCCAGACCAATTCAATAGATTGGGTATTTCGAACGGCTTTGGTCGTTGATACAGTGAAAGAAACCTTTTGATATAACAAACAAGATTCGAAAGGGACTAAATCATCAATACTACTATGACCAAGAAAATCTTCTAATACTGCCAACATTCGTGAGAATTCATTCCCAAGAGAGTAGATGTCTTTGTATATTGGTGCATTCTTTATGTCCACAAAATCTTCTTTAGAGAAAAGGAGACGGTCGGCATCAGCGACCTTATATTTATCAACCAGAGAGGGGGCTTCCGCAATGGCGAGAATGCTAAGATATATTATCAGTTCCGAGAAATAATCTAATTTCTCAGAGACGGATTTATTGCTTATTCGGGCTGGATGTTGATAATCGGCAAGACCTGTTACTGTGTCAGCTTCTCCTTTCAACTGTGGGCAATAGAACGAATCATAATCTACAAGGTAAAGTTGATGGTTCCTATCAACTAGAATGTTTCCATGCTGCAAATCTCCATGTGCCAAAGCCTGAGCATGTAATGCTCGTGTCATTTTGAGGAAATTGTCAGCAAGCGCAATTAAGAGGTCTTTGGAATTTTGGTTTTGACAGATATAATCCTTAATCGTAATGCCATCAATCCATCTCATTCTAGTCGTGGGATAGATGTTACCTTCCACATTGATACCTTTATCAATGTACTGAAACTCACACAAGAAACTTAAGTTCGCCTTTTTGATTGCGTCAGAAATTGTTTCGTAGCGTTTCTTTGAATTCTTGATATCAGAATGCCAACAGCGGAAAGCCCATTTTTCTCCACTAGTGGTTCTGTAAGGGAAAACGACAGAGAAACCTCCAGTGTACGCAATTAGTCGGCCTCTGGCATCCCTTTCAAAGGTACCATTCTTTGCGTGACTATCCAGAACAAGAACATCTTTGTTCTCAACGGAAGTTCTTATATTTGGTATTGTAGGCATTTATTCTATTTTCTTAAACTTTTCTGAAATAGAGGATGAAAGCTTTTTACGTTCATCTTCTTTGTCAGGTTTAACATATCCATTTCCTTTTTCCCATTTTCCTGCAATTTTGCCCGAATCATCCACCTCGCCTTTTTTAGCTGTGGCGATATGACCATTACCGCTTTTCCATTTGGATGCGATGCTTTCGCTTTTTGATACTACAGCATCCTCTAAAGGCGTAAGGTCTTCAATTGTTGACTTATCCATAAACTCGCATAGTTTATCGACAAGTGGAGCTAACTCAGAATCGGTCTTCAGCAGCCTGAATATATTGGAAGAACCTTTTGATTGTATATCTTCCCCAGAAAATAGGAGAGTTTCTGTGTCTTCCATGTTCAAGTCATTCCACAAAGAAGGCATCTTGGCAAGAGCTTTTAGACTGAGATATATGACTAGCTCGGAGAAATAGTCCGCCTTTTCTGAAACCAGTTTGTTCTTCCATCTTGCTTCATGCTGATAACCAACCAGTCCTTTAATCTCGTCTGGCATACCGTTTAGTTCAGGGACATACATGGAATCATAGTCTACCAAAACCAAAGAAAGATCTGGTTTGACCATGATGTTTCCGTGCTGCAAGTCGCCATGAGAAAAATGGTTGGTATGTAAATCTGCCACCATTCTCTTGAAATTCTCGGCAATATCATTGATTACATTTGATTCTGTAATATGTTCAGCCAAAAATTTCTTTAAAGATTGTGCATCCACCCAATCCATTACAACTATTGGTTGCATTCCCAATGGTGTCATTATACCTTCTTCGAAGAAATCAAATCCTACGAAATAGGGCAGGTTAGACCTCTTCAAGGCATCTGCTATAACCTGGGTTCTGCGCTTTGCATCAGAGACTTCTGCATGCCAGCAGCGTACTGCATACTTCTTTGATGGTGTCTTATATGGGAACACCACGCAGAAACCACCTGAATACTTGATAAGACGAACTCCCTTTTCGATAGGATGACCATCTTTCAGCACTGATGGATGAACCAATGCTGGCGTTTTGATGCATGTACTATAATCAGGAATAGTTGGTAACGGCATGGCAAATGTTATTTGGTGTGTATAACGTATTTGTTGAGAATGATATGAAAGGCCTCTTTTGCAGCATCCTGAGTGGTTTTATACTTCAATTCACTCCAAAATTTTCTTATCGCTTTTTTAGATTTTCCTTTACATCTGTCCTCAAGGGCTCTCTTGTATTCAGTCAAGAAATCTTCAATAAAAATATCCGTATCAATGGGGAGGGGAGAAATCTCAATTGTGTCCGCTGCCATATTGTTATCACCATGTTTATCTAGGGCTTCTCCTATTACATTTGGTGCTCCATTACCGTTTTCGGATTCTGCTTCAACTGTTTCTGTTGCTATGGACTTCTCCTTTTCAATCCTCTCTGCAATATCATCCCTATGGGTAATAGTAAGTGCATCGGAATTGTCATATTCAACGATTACCAAAGTAGTGTCATCGTTATGCATCCCTTCTTTTCTCCATTCACATACCAATATCTCAAAATCATCATGCGAAGCTAGCGACAATAATTGTTGAACATACTTGGCAATATCGCCATGTTTGCTATGTTCTAGCAGAAATTCAGAGAATGGGTCAGATACTAACAGTAAGTATTTACCTTTTGTTAGTACACCTCCTATGGGTTTGGGGGTACCTTTTCCTTCTTTTGAAGCGTCACTATCGAAATAATCAGGATAACTGTCAAAAGTTCCAGAATCTTGTGAAGTGTTGAATTGCGCTTCGTTTCCATCCCACTCTATTAGACAAGAATCCCCAAGTACAGACCCGTTCCAATCATTACTATTAAAACGTATGCCTACAAATGTTGCTCCTGCAGATCGACCTTCAGCCAAATTTCTCTCATTACGGTAAATCATATTATCAGGAGCATTCGTATCCTTTAACTTTTGAATAAAGTCGGCGACTTTAGTTCGCCACGTTTGGCATAAAGGTCTTATGGTTTCTTTAGAAGGACACCAATCTGTACTATTGATAAAGGTATCAACGAGTAATTGAGCCCAAATCTTTTGTTGCCAAGTTGATCCCATTCCGTCAGACACCGCGATAGATTTGGTGTCAGGATTAACACCAAACCTATCTTGGCAATCTGCGAATAATTCAGCTTGCTTGTGAGTTATAAAAGCTCGTATAACCATATAGCCTATTATAGTCCTTTGTCACCTTGACCTTTTGAAGAGCCAAAATCTATGAGTTGAATCAGTTGAACACCATCAGCACCAAAGATACAGCCACGTGAACCATCTTTTGTGGGTAGTTCGTTCTTGGCAGCAGCTGCCTTATATGATTCAGGTACTTCACTGGTAATGTCGTACAAGAATTGAGCCTGCTCCTGAGAAATGTCTGACCTATTTGACGGGAAAACAACCTTGCCATTAGACTCATCTATTTGTGCATTAAAAATTAAGACATTACCATCATTGTTGGAAAGTCCCATAATCTCGTTTGCTAAAGAAACAGTTTCTTTCATGCACTCTCTTGGGTCTTTTCCATCATAAAATGGAACACCATCAGAAATGTTGATGATTACAGGTGCTGGTCCATCTGCATTATCAGTCATCCACTTTTCAACTAAGTCTTTCGCAAGTTGGAAAGCACCAAGCATATTTGTGGCCCCGTCTTTGTCAATGGGTTCTACCCAAACAGGTTGTTTCACTTCAACTTCTACAAGTCCACCTGTACCATCGGGCGTTTTCTTTTTCAATGTTTCATACCGCAATGGATTTGCATCAAGGTCTTTGAGCCAACCGGAACACAGCTCCTTCACATTGTGATTATACCCAATCACAGAAATAAAGCAGCGATTCTTAGGTGCATCACCGTCGAAATTCTTCTGGATGATGTTGTCAATAACCTTATTGACAGCAAGTGTTGCGAACTTGGTACGTGTTGTGCCTTCATAATCACTCATCATTGAACCTGACTGATCTAACAAGATAATCAGTAGGCCAGGGGTTGCAGAACTCCATTGTTTGTCATTCTTTGCCATATTACAATAAAATGTTCTGCCTTGGCCCCCCTCAGCAGAGGATTACAATTTTAGGATGTTACATGCAAACAAAAACGTGGAGCCAGTCTGTCACTCGCTTCACGCTCTAAAGGCTCTCGCATTGCCCAGTTTGTCGAAACGAGCAACGCCGAAAGCCCCACGCCGATGAATATATCAAATCCACGACTCTGACAACTCCTTCTATCAAAAGTGTCAAAGGGGAAGCGTATAAACATCCCAAGGGGCGTTCCCGTTGCTTTGTTTTTGACAAACTGTTCGAACGTGCGAGATTCTTAGAGCGTCAAAGCCAAAGCGTCCAGAAAACGCCTATGTCTGTATGTAGTCCCACCCAACCGTGCAACCATCATAGACGAAAGCACTTCGGCGTGGAACTGGTTGCAAAGTTACTCAATTTTTCTCAATTATCACAACTTTTGGTAGCACTTGAATGTGATTTTAGATAAAATTTGCTTAAATTACGCGCGAAACGTCAAATAGATGTCGTATTTTCGATAAAAATGAGTACCTTTGCAAGGTAAAAAGATATTTGTAAAGAATGGAATTAAACACTCTGATTGCGGAATGTACTGCATACGACTTCAAGGTGATGCTTGAAGAGAAGAAACCTAAGAGCTGGCTGAAGAGTGTAAGCGCTTTTTCCAATGGCTTGGGTGGTTCCCTTTTCTTTGGCATAGATAATGATGGCATCGTCAAAGGACTTGATGATGTGCAGCATGTATGTGAGGCCATCAGTAGCAGGATTCGTGACTATATGGATCCCCTGCCAGAGGTGGAGATGATTCCCCATGATATAGATGGTTTACATATCTTGCAACTCAAAGTCTACGAAGGGCATTATACCCCATATTACTACGTTGGAGATGGTCAACGAATTGCCTTTGTTCGCATCGGTGATGAAAGTCTTCCTGCCACGGCAGAACAGATGGTACGTTTGGTACTGAAAGGTTCCAACAAAACTTTTGATTCCCTTCGCACAGACTATAAAGCAGAGGATTATTCTTTTACGATATTGGCGAACACCTTCAAAGACCGCACCAAACGAGAATGGGACAAAAAATATCTCTTGTCGTTTGGACTGGTAACTGGAACAGGGAATCTTACCAATGCGGGTGCTTTGTTTTCCGATGATTGTCCATTGTGGCAGTCTCGTCTTTATTGCACCCGTTGGGATGGAAAAGAAAAGGGCGATGCCATCAACGATGCAGAGTTTACAGGCAATGTCCTCATGCTACTTCGCGAAGCCATGAACTTTGTGAAGTCAAACACCAAGAGAGGCTGGGAGAAACTACCTGATGGGCGAAAGAATAAACCAGAGTATGCCGAACGTGCTGTTTTGGAAGCAATGGTAAACCATTTCATTCATCGTGACTACACAGTGATGGGCGGTGAAGTTCATCTTGACATTTACAACGATCGCCTCACGGTAACATCCCCAGGAGGGATGTATAATGGTTTACTGATACAGGATTTGGATATCAAGGATGTGTCTTCTGAAAGGCGCAATCCTATCCTTGCAAATGTGATGGCTCAACTTGATTACATGGAGAAGCGAGGCAGTGGACTCACACGCATCTGCAATGAGACCAAAGCATTGGATGGGTATAAGGACGAGTTAAAGCCCAAGTTCAAATCAACCCCGACCCAATTCCAAACCATCATCTTTGCCTCCTCCGACACATCGAATGTCGGAGATAATGTCGGAGACATGTCGGAGACGAAACTCACTGTGCGTCAGCAGAAAATTCTTAATCTTATCAAAAAGTCTCCGACAATCACTGGCAAACAAATGTCGGAGACTTTGTCGGTGAGTCAACGCACCATCGAACGCGACCTTTCTGCTTTGCAGAAGCTTGGTGCTTTGAAACGCGAAGGCAAAGATAATGATGGTGTGTGGGTGATATGTATATGATAGCTTTGGGGACGACAATAATCTTTTATGTATTCACAATCATTTTCTCCACTGAACTTATATTCCTGTACAACTCAAACAGAGCGTAGGAATAGCGGACTGAGCAAGGAAGAACTTGTTCAGGAAGTGGAATTGTGTATTAATGATAGCATAAATAAGGGTGCATTTCGATACCAAATAAGGACTTTGGGCGATTTATTCCTTAATGACCAACAGAAAGGTTCAATGGAATACCTATGCCAGGATCTTATTTTGCGCAAACTGTACAACAATATCAAGCGTATATATGGAGTGGAGCAAGCAAATCGCAATCAAATAGTGAAACAAATAGTATCACTATTAAAGGAAGAATCGCCGAAATGGGTTGTTCGTCTCGATGTGCGCCACTTCTTTGAGTCCATTAATCGTACCCTTTTGATGGAACGTTTTCAGGAGGATGGAAGACTTAACTATCAGTCGATATGTTTGCTTAAAAATCTATTTGCGCACCCTACTATTAATCCAGAAAAAGGACTTCCTCGTGGATTAAGTGTCAGTTCTGTAATGTCGGAGCTTTATATGAAGTATTTCGATCTTGAAATCCGAAGAATGGATGGCGTTTTCTATTATGCGCGTTTTGTGGATGATGTTATCGTATTCTGTAATAATCCGACAGCACAAACGAATGTGTGGGAAAAGGTGCCAGATGTGCTATCCAAAATCGGGTTACATTTGAATCCAAATAAATCATACAAATGGGATAATCAACAGCAGGTAGTAAAACTGACCTATCTGGGTTATACCTTTTTGCCTAAAGGGAAAAAAGACGTAGAGGTGTCAATCGCAGAGAGGAAAATCAACATGATAAAGACCCGTATCACAAAGACTTTTTTGCGATTTGCTAAGGATGGTGATTATGAAATACTTAAGGATAGGATTAAGTTCCTTACAGGTAACTTCACGCTTTATAACCCTTCCACCTTGCTACCTATCAAGGTCGGCATCTACTTTAACTACAACATGGTGACAGATAAAGCAGTTTTGTATGCTCTTGACGAGTACTACCAGAAATTGCTGCATTGCAAGACGGGTCGTTTAGGCTCCCTATTAGCTGCACGGTTGTCTGCAGCTCAGCGGACATATTTGGCTAAGTATTCATTCGTATTTGGATTTGAGCACCATGTGAATCATTTTTTCACTTCTGCAACTCTTGCAGATATAAAAAGTTGCTGGCGATGAGTAAAGAGATAAATCTTAACAACAAATACAGGGTACTTTTAACGGAAGTTCTTCCGTACGAACTACCATTAATGCTCGACAATGGAGGTTTTTATTTGAATATGCAGGATGAAAGCCTACAAAAGATATTTAAGGAAACTTTTGTGGGTAAACTGAAGGACTGGACTATACCCTATGATTATTCTGTCCGTAAATATGGAGGGGACAAGAGCCGTAAACTCAGTTTAATGCATCCATATACTCAATTGCAGTGTGTTGATTTTTATGCGAAGCATGATAATTACATGCTGTCTCTGTGCTGCAACAGTCCTTTTTCCATTCGATATATAGAAAAACGAGCGAAATGTATATTTAAGAAAGAAGAAGATAATAATGAAGTTGCTCAGAACTTTCAGAAACGAGTTGAAATATTCGATGATGAAATAGAGAAGTATTATCGCTCATATTTCAGTTATAAGCAATATGATATGATGTATAAATTTTTCATCAGTGGTGATTATCTTCGCCTTGAACAGAAATACACTCATCTGATGAAATTGGATGTTGCTAATTGTTTCTATCATTTATATACACATACAATTGCTTGGGCTATAAAAGGCAAGGAACAGGCTAAAGATTTGATAGGAAAAACAACTTTTGAAAATGATTTCGATTCTCTCATGCAACACACTAATTATAATGAAACTAACGGAATCATTGTAGGTCCAGAAATATCAAGAATCTTTGCAGAAATAATTTTTCAACGCATAGATATCAATGTTCTCAATCGTTTGAAAAAAGAACCTCTTTCGTTAAAATTGGGTCGTGATTATGAGGTTAGACGATATTTGGATGATCATTATGTATATGCAAATAGTGAGGAGAATCTTCGAAAAATCTTAGAGGTTTATAAAGAAGAACTACAGTTTTATAAACTCTTTGTAAATGAGAGCAAACTTGAATTCTTAGAGCGCCCTTTTGTATCTGACATATCAGATGCAAAACGTGAAATTAGTGAATTGATGTCATGCATCGCTAATAAATGGTTGAAGAAAGATGACGAGGGACACTACTTGAACATGGTCAATAACGAAATGAAGGCATTTTCATCAGTTGTTAATGCATTTCGTTCGTTGACGCATAGATACAAGCAGAAGTATGGTACCCTAAATCGCTATCTACTTACTTTACTTATTTCTCAGATTGGAAATGAAATGGATTGCGATAATATACCCGATGCTTCGACAGGTCTGTTATTGATGTATACAGAGATAGCCTTTTATGTGTTCTCTCTAGATATGAATGCATCAGCTTCTATCAAGTTGTGCAGAATTTTGGAATATTTACATAGGTGGGCAGAGAATTGTACTGATAAGACCGCTCTGTTAGAAATGGAGAACAGGTTTTACCGAGAAATGAAGCGTTGTTTGGATATTTATGAGACAAAACATTTGGAGAACGATATTAATATTGAAGTGCTAAATTTATTGTTGTGCCTGAGCCGATTTATGAAAACTCCACTGTCTCGTACCCATTTGGTGAAAATTTTCTCTATTTCAGAAGGAAACAAAGAGGATTACGAACGTCTCAACTATTTTCAGATTTGTACATTAATGTATATTATTGGCGGGAACATTAGTTATGAAGATGTCCGAAAAAGAATTATAGAAGAAGTAAATAGATGCCTTCTTGTCGATTGTGCGCTATGGCATTCAGATAATGCGATGCTATTCTTTGACATAATGGTTTGTCCTTATGTAAAGAAACAGGAGATTAAGCAAATTATTCTAAAAGTATATGGATGTTCAGAAAGCGCTTATGGAAAGAAGTACAAAGAATTGACGAAAACAAACAGATGGTTCTTCAATTGGGATAAAACCCAAAAATTATCTGAAATACTATCCAAGAGAGAGTACCATTCAGCATATGAGTAACAAAACTATAAGGAATCAGTGAAAGCCCGAAGAGACAGTTCAAAGGTAGCAGTCCTTGATCAAGAATGCAGCCGGAGAATATACGTACATTTGAAATTGCTGGCTATATCATAGCACCTGAGGGTGCATTGATGTTGTTCAACGAATGCATTCGCAATGAAAAATGAACGAGGGGAGAAATTCCCACACACTAATGACCCTCAGAGGCCGTAACTGATTCCTTTTTACTTTTTATAAGCGTATCAACATATATCTCTAAAATGTGTGAATGTTAGTGTGCCGATTAGAATACACAAACTCATTCTTTTTGTGGTTTACAAAAGTTAAAAACGTTAAATGCTCATCTTTTACCCAATAATATATAGAATCTACGTAATCACTTTTCTACCGTTTAATATATAAATTGTTGATATAAAACGATATGCAAATTCAGGTATTGTAGTAGTCTGACAGAAGTCTCTATTCCCAGCTCTGTTACATCTATCGGCAATGCAGCATTCGGCGGTGGCAGCACTAACCTGACTACTGTGAAAGTTGATATTAAGTCCCCGTTGACAATTACTCAATCCACATTCTTCAATCGCAAAAATGCAACGCTCTATGTGCCTCAAGGCTGCAAAGCAGCTTACCAGGAAGCCGAATTCTGGAAGGAATTTAAACAAATCGTTGAGAACGTCAATGTCAATGCTGACGTCAACAAAGATGGAGCTACTACCATCGACGATGTAACTGCCCTCGTAAGCATCATTCTGGGCGAAGACGACACGGAGCCATATTTGTACGACCATGAGCGTGCCGACGTAAATGGGGATGGGAGCATCACTATTGCCGACATCACAGCCCTCATCAACATCATCAAGTAAGCAATCGGTCCATCATAACCTTCCCCCCTCTTGGTGAAAAGATTGGAGGGACATTACTAAGACATATAGAATCGTCATCGTTCCTGTGAGAGGAGCGGTGGCGATTTTATTTAGGGTATGCGTACCCCCAAAGAGAGTGTTTACGGGAATAAATGAGAAAGAAATTGAAGTGTTTTTTCCTTTGTTCTCATAGTTTTATCATGGAAAATGCAACAAAAACAGCGAATAATCGTAAAAAAATGAAGAAAATATTTGCAACTTCCGAAAAAGTTTGTAATTTTGCAGCGGATTATGGATATCTGTATGAACCACTCCATGGAGAGATTATCAGAATCCGTTAGACCGACAGCCTCGTAAAAGGCACGATTAAATACTCAAATATAAAAAAAACAATAAGGTAAACATTGTGTTGATGCCTGCGGCAGAGGTGTGAGCCTCGGCTTAAAAGACTAAAGGGCATAAAGGGATTAAAAGGGGAGAAAAGAGACAATACCCACAACTCTTGCAGTCCTACAGCTCTTGAACTTTTGGATCAGTGAGTGCAAAGCCAAACTTGTTTGAGCTCTGCCGAGTCGTGACAAAAGTCATGGTACGGAGTAACATAAACTTGAAACCAGAAACTGCGCGAAGCGCATGCACCCGTAAGCCTTCAGCGTCAGCCAACCAAGAATAGAATAAACTCAAATATTAAAAAACAACTTAAAACAATTTTCGATTATGAGAAAGAAAATTACACTTGCTCTTTTGAGCTTATTGTTGGTGCCGTTAGCAATGATGGCACAAAGTGTGACCGTTAGCCCGACCACTGGTAAACTTGTGGCTGCGGCTACTGGTGGAAATGAGGTCGGTTTCCAGAATGGATGGTCATCTGTATGGAAGCATGAGCAACTATCTATGAGTTTCACAGTTGCTGACGACCCCGGACTGACTGGCGGTGGTGATGTTCAAGTACCTGCTGGTAACATCAGTGTCAACAATAGTCAGTTAGTTATCATGGGTGGCGTTTCGACAGACCTCTATTGTGTGTTATCCTTGCCGAAGGGTTATCGTTTTAAAGGTTATAGGATGGTGCTTCTGAATAACCTGAATGGCAAAACGGTAAATAATATGAAAATCGGTTATAGTAGTAACAGCAGTAACACTTTAGTTCAATCAGACAAGGTGATGTATGAAACCGACAGTGAGTATGACACCGATGCCCCTAAAGCAGTAGGTGCATATACCGATGGCGACAAGGAGAACACAATGCTTGGAACAACGAATAGTAATAGTGATACCCGTGAATACGTCATTGAGCGTGAGAGTGAGGATGCTGATCCGATGGGTAATTTGCTTTATTTCCGAATGACGCATACAAACACTGCTTTCTTTGGTGTTACCATCAAGTCGTTTACTGTTTATTTCACGGCAGAAGGAACTTTTGAAGCTGACGTGGTGCCCCAAGAGATAGGTCAGACAGTAAGTTTGGCACAGGCCCCATTTAAAACGAGTAAGACTGACGTAGGAAATCTGACCCGTCACCAAATCGGTAATACTAGTACATATTATTATGCTTACGACTACCTGAATACACAGGATATGGAGGCCTACACCTATTTGTATCAGCAGGATGCTGTGGAAAATGGTGTACCTTCAGATGTGTCAGAAACCCCCAAAATAACTCCAGTGAAGGTAGATGGCCAGATGCTTTATGCACTTGGCAATGACACATATTACATAGAGACTCCTGTCACTGTTCATGGGCAAACAGGTTGGGAAGCTCCTATAGGATATAGAATAACGGAAGCCAAGTTCAACTATCTATATGGTACGCAAACAAACGCAACGACAGAATATAAGACTGTGTGCTATATTACCTGTACTGATAGTAGGAGTAGGACATGTTGGCTGAATGACCAGTTACAGTTTACGAGAACTCAAGTCGCTTGGGAATTAGATGGTAATAATCAGGTATATAACCCACGTCTAAAGAAATATTTGTCGTGTTATGGTGATGAAGATCAGCGCTATCTGTCGTATAGTACAAACGCGGAATCTCGATATAACTTAAAGAGAGATACCAATGGTAATATCTATTATATTTCTAAATCTAACACATATTATTATCTCCAATATAGAAATTATGTCTCTAATGGTTATTATAGTGAATGGCAGTACACGCTGACCGAGCCAAGGGTGGTAAAGAGTGGAACAAATTACTATAATGCTAACTACCGTGCAGGAAGTAGTACTCAAGATGGTGCAGCTATTAATTACCCTGCTTTCAATCCAGGCACTTATACGATTAACGTGTACGGTGCGACAGGAGAAGGAGATCCTGTTTTCTCGAAGGAGGTGAAGGGTAAAAGTGATGCAGGAGTTTATGAGTTGAAAAATCTTAACAACGATGCGGTCAAGTTCTCAATCACAGGTTTGGCAACTGGCAAGCAGGCTCTTGTTGCCGTCACCCTGACGATGCAGTCATTGGATCCATACATCAACAAAATGGATATAGTCTGTAGGGATGCGAATAAGGTGATTGAACTCCGTCAGTCATTTACTGCTAATGATTTCTCGGTTAGTGGTGGTGAATTTAACTTCTATATTCCTTCTGATTATGCTGGTAAGAATATGGACTTCACTTTCGAGGATCTTTACTGTGAGGATGGTGACAACACCTATCCTACCCCTGGTACTGGTAATTCCCGCTATAGCTTTGTGACTTCGCCCTACTTCTCTGCATTCGACGGTAAGGTAAACAATAAAGTGGCTCCCGTACTTGACCAAGGAGAAACTATCAATTGGAATAATGATGCCACAGCTGACAATGGTCTTTATGACACTCGCTATGTAGGAACAACCGATAACCCTCAACCCGGTGCAGCTATTAACGGCAAGCATAAGGTCTACGCTACGGTGGCTGGTAACATACGCTTCAAGTTCAACAATGCTGAAAATCTTTCCAACACAGGTGGCCAGTCAGGAACTCAAGTCCTTGAGGAATATCCGTTCTCCGTTTCTGCTTATCTTGGTTCTAACGACCCAGATGGTTCAACTGCGAAAGGTGCTTTTAATGCAATACAGCTCAATACCAATGCGACAAAAAGCGGTACTTATTATGTATTTACTGCTGATGAGACCCGTTACAATATTGCTCCTTCCACGGCTTGGCAGCACCGCTTGTATGCTTTCTACCGTATGAAGATTAATATGTCAGCAAAGACGTACACGGCGGTTCCTACATGGACGAAGGTTTATGGAAAGTCTTGCTATGTGAACAGCGAGGGTAAAGATGTTGGTAATAATATGTGGGGCTTGAAACTTGAAACCAAGGATGGAAACACAGTCGTTAAAGGTTATCTGACGGTGGATGAGATCCAAAGTGTTATTGACAATCGAACAAAGGATGATGTTGCCGGCCCGAAGTTGACTGAGCAGATTCTATACGTTGATGGTAGTAACCTGAAGACGATTCTCAACTCTACTACCACGGTGAACAATCAAACAACTGTTAAGGATTTGTCAACCCTTAAAGCAAGTATGGGCACCAATGGCCTCATTTATTTGCCGGAGAACCTCACGTCGACTCTTGATAATGTTGCCTATAAGATATCGGAGACCGCGTTCCGTGCAGGTAAGGACATTGTGATTACCGACAAACAGCCGTTCTATGCTCCTTATGAGATACAGGTTGGATCGGGTAATAAAGCTAAGTATAATCGTCAGGTTACTTGGGCAAGATATGGTGCTACCACCAAGCAGAGCTTGATATTGCCGTTTACGCTCAGCTTAAATGCAGGAACATATTCAAATAATGGCACTACATTTAAGGTAACAAAACTTACCGCCAATCCATTAAAGGACGATGCAGACAAGACCTATGTAGAAGCAACATTCGCTGCTATCTCAGATGCTAAGGCAGCTGCCAACACTCCCTATCTGGTTGACATCACTGCTCCCACCGATGGAACCTTCAGCATAGAGCAGGATGCTGCAACTGTTGAGGCAACAACGGATATGGATGCGGGAACAGGTATGTTCTTTGATGAACAGATAGAAACAACATATAATGGAGTGACGCATACCTTCAAGCCCATGGGCTCGTTTGCAGGTAGAATCTTTACGGATAATGAATTCCGAGGGAATAATACTTTCTTCTATTATGCTTCGAATGACCTGTTCCGTAGTTCTAACGAACTCAAAACAACATTCCATGAGCTCTTCGCTTATCCATACCGTGCCTTCTATGGCTATAATGCTCCAAGTGCCGCTAGTAAGCTGGCAGCCTTCCTCGTAGTCTTTGGGGAAGAGACAGATGGAATCAAAGACCTAGCGAACCGAATTGATTTCGCAGTACAGAGTGGTAAGGGTTATGTGGAGATTACATCTGGTAAAGATGCTAATGTTCGTATCACCAGCCTGAACGGCATGCAGATTGCCATAGAGCAGATGTCTTCTGGTGAAACGCGTACCATCAATCTGCCTTCTGGCGTATATATTGTAAATGGAATGAAAGTTATTGTAAAGTAAGGAGGAACTGATTATGAGAAAAGTATATATAAAGCCAGAAATGGAGATTGTTGCTTATTTGCACGAAAGTAATCTGATGGATCATTCTGATACTCATATTGGTGCTAAGGGCTTTAGTTTCGATGAAGAGGATTCAGAAGTAGATAACAACATTATGGAGAATAATAATCTCTGGGACGATTAATTTCAAACTAAAAAGAAGGAGTACGAGCTACCTCGTACTCCTTTTCACTTTGTTTTAATAATAAGTAAACAATAAATAAAGATTAAATCTAATCTGTGAGATCAACCAGGTCTGTGGTTGGTGACAATGGCTACGGACAAACAATAAAACAAAATGAAAAAGTCCATCATTACCTTGATGCTCGCCTTCTTGTCGGCAACATCATTTGCGCAAAGCATCACTCTGCAACAGGCTCAGCAAAAAGCAGAGAAGTTTTTAAAAAAGACAGCCTACCCCCAGTCACTCCCTGAAGGGAAGGGAGCCGTTCCACTCGCGAAGGCTATCTCTTTACAAGGCGCGAACGAGGGAGCGACATCCTCACCTTACTACATCTTTAATGCTGACGACGGTCAAGGCTTCGTCATCGTAAGTGGTGACGATCGGGCGCGCGATATTCTTGGATATTCAACTTCAGGCTCACTTACTGCGGAAACGATGCCCTGTGGTTTGGAGATGCTCTTGGCGATGTATAGAGAGGAGATAGAAAACCTCCCACTTGCCCAGCGAATAGAACAAAGCGATGAACCTTCGGAAAAGATGATGAATGCCCCAAGGAAGGCAATGGATGCAAGGGCGAACATTAGCCCGTTGCTGTCGTGCCAGTGGGGACAAAGTTCGCCTTACAATGGCCAGTGTCCTTCAACTAACAGCGGCAGATGTGTTGTTGGATGTGCTGCTACTGCCACTTCACAGGTAATGTATTATTGGGGGCACCAGCGAGGTTATAACTTGCTAACGACCACCATTCCTGCCTACACGACTAGGAAGCTTGGCTTGCAATGCCCAGAACTTCCTGCCACGACATTTGATTGGGCAAGCATGAGGGATGCTGCCAGTAGCGATGCCGCTGCAGCGAAACTCTGCCGCTATGTTGGTCAGGCTTTGGAGATGGACTATGGTGTAGATGGTTCCGAGGCATGGGGATCAGATATAGGAGCTGTTTATCGAGATTACTTCGGCTATGACAAACATACTCGTCTCGTATTTCGCCAAGACTATAACTACGACGAATTTGAGGAGATGGTTTACAATGAATTGGCAGATGGCAGGCCAGTTGTCATTACTGGTTCTTACATCAATTCTGATGGTAGCAGTTGGGGTGGCCATTCTTTCGTTTGCGACGGTTATCAGGAATCCAACGGCTATTATCATATCAACTGGGGATGGAACGGTCAAGATGATGGATACTTCCCCCTCTCAGCTTTGAATAGTTCACTGAACAGCTGGGGTGGTTCGAATACAACGGGTAAAGGTTTCGACATCTACTTGAACTGCGTCATTGGCATCCAACCGCCCGTAGAGGGCCATGAGTACAACGAAGCAGAACCGCGTGCAGCCATAGTTGACCTAGGTATTACAGGCAACCGACAGTTCAATCGCGAGAATCCAGATGAGGCTTTCAGAGGTATTACGCTGTTCAATGCCGTTTATAATCATTTGGAATACAATACGGAACTTGTGGCAGGTCTGGGTCTGTATGATGAGAGTGACAAGTTGATTGAAGTGATGGCAGAGGCTCCATTAGGCCGTTTCGACCGCTACGATGGCTTTGGCCTAGAGTTCACGTTTGGTAATCTCTCTTTAGGAAAAGGCTTGAAGGACGGGACCTATTACATTCGATCTATCAGTCGTTCGCCGTCAGAGGATACATGGCGTCAGAGTGCGAATGCTGAGCATAACTACATCACGGCAACAATTACAGAGACGGAATTGACCTTGCAGCCATCGGTGGATCTGACCATCTCGAATGTGAAGAGTGGTGGGTCTTGGTACAGCAGTTCGTGCACAGCCACCGTCACCAATAACGGTTCGGAAGAAAGCCGTGGTCTGCTCTATGCGTTCAGCTCGCAGAGACTGTTGAATGTCGTCCAGACGGATTTGGCTCCTGGCGAGACGAAAACTGTGACACTTGCCTCGGGAAGTGTCGTGAAGGTGACCAGTGACTTCGACGGGCATCATGTGTTGTGGACGAATTCATCGTCGGTTCCTAACATTGCTCTAACCGCATGTGCCGTGAATGCCGATAAGAACGGATGTTTTGAGGGCCAGACACTGGTGCTCGATGTTTCGGTGACAAACAATAGTTCTACCTCTACTTACGGTTCGCAGGTTTCTGTGGAGCTTTGCAAGGAGGGTTCTACGGCTGCCGTCGCTACGAAGACCTTCACCCCACAAGTGGAGCTTCTGGGCATCCAGACAGAACGTTTGGAGTTTGACGGCCTGACTTACAATCAGCCCTATACCATCACTTTGTCTTCTGGTTCATATACGGTGGAGATTGGAAACATGACGACACCGCAACCCCGCACATTCTTCGTCTATACCGTCACTCCTGTAGAAATGACGCATTTGCTTGGCGACGTAAATCATGATGGCGTGATAAGTAAGGAAGACGTGACGGCGATGGTAGCATACATTTTAGGAAAGAAAATGGAAACGTTCAGCGAAGAGAATGCCGATGTGAATAGCGATGGAGATATTACTATTGCTGACGTGACAGCACTCGTGAATACCATATTGAGTAAACCTAACAAAGAATAGATATTAGCAGCACGGCTGCTATGTTTTTCCATAATCACAATCGCCACTGTTCCTGTGAGAGGAACGGTGGCGATTATTGTTTTGAACCTTGAACCTTGAACGCCCGAAGGGCATTTAAACTTTGAACGCTGCGCAGCAGCTTTTGAACGCCCGTAGGGCTTTATTGGTGGCGGTCGCGCCCCGTCCACTTGCGGATGCGACGGGTCAGAGAGCGGCCGATGTGGCGGAAGTTACCACGACGAAGGTTGAGCCAGAGCTCTTCAAGGGAGTATTGGATTTTTGTCCAGGGGTGATTCCATCCCATGGTTTTATAGCGGCGGTCGAGGTAGTCGACGTGCTCAACGACATAGCGTGGGTGGCGGAGGGGGAACTGCAACTCATAGCGAGGCATGGTGAAGATGTGGCGAAGACGACGAGGCATGGTCTGCAGCTCGGCAGAGAAATGGGTGCTGTCGGCCGTGAGCCCTACGTTGTTAACAAGGTTCTTTGTCGGCATGATGCAAAGGCCGGAGTTGAGTAGCAGGTCGGCCCAGTAGATGGTTTCAAAATAGGGCTTCCCACTCTGGCTATGGTCGCTGAACATCTTCAACATCGTGTTGCGCAAGTGGCGCTCACGAGCCAATGCCTGCAGTTGCCGCATGGCCTGCTTGTCGCGCATAAAAGTGTATTCCGAATCCCAGCGCTGGGCTACTCGTCGCCATGATGCCCAGCCCCAGATGCTCATGAACGAAGTGAAGAAATAGTCGTCATCGATGTCGGGTGTCACCTCATCGGTATTGAAACCGCAGATCATTGTGATGCGTTCATCGTGTTCATAGCGGTCGAGCATCTCCTTGCAGAATGGGAAGAACGACTGCGATGGGACAACATCGTCTTCCAATACCATGACCTTATCAGCCATGGAGAACGCCCATTGGTGGGAGAGAAATCCCGAGGGGTCGCAGCCTTGGTTATGGTCAAGGTATTGGCGATGCACGTCGCACTCCCAATCAATCTGCTCGTCGCTGACAATCTGCCGACACGCCTCTATGCCAGGCATGTCCTGTGGTCCACGCGGACCATCCTGATAGAGGAACAATCGCGAGGGACGCGCCTTGCGTACTTCGTTGAACACAAGCTGTAGGGTGTCGGAGCGGGTGAAGAAAAGCATCAGCACCGCAATATCGGTCTTGGCAGGAGGCATATTTAGTTGAGAGTTGAGGGTTTAGAGTCAGTTGAGAGAGTTGGGAGTGCTGCTTCGCAGCGGTTGAGAGCTATTTTTTACGTTTCAGGAACTGCAGGCACTCGTTGAGAATCTGGACATGGAAGAGACGCATGAGGGCGTAATAGAGTAGGGCAGCGAGGAGGATGCGAGTGAGGAGGAGGCCCACCCCCGACCCCTCCCCAAGGGCGGGGATAAGAGATGTGGTAAAACCTGTAGTAAGCATTACAGCAGCGGCAGAGAGGAGGAAGGGTAATACATCGCGAAGGAGCATGGTGAAGCGATAGCCAGCCAGTCGCCGTGCGAAGTAGGCCCAGACGAAGAACCAGAGGATGGTGAGTGCAACGAAGGCAAGGACCATGGTTAGGAGTTGAGAGTTGAGAGTTGAGAGTTCTTTCCCCGCTTCGCTCAGAAAGCGCCCCGTTGGGTCGAGCGGAGAGTTGAGGGTTGAGAAGGGTCCTAGAAACTCGAAACAAGAAACTTTGAAGTGGTAAATGGTGAGCATAGTCGTTGTCTGGCAGATGGCGAGGGCGAGGTTGACATACATGAAGATGCTGCTGCGACCCTTGGTGATGACGACGTTGGCAAGCAGTGTGGAGAGTGGCAGGAAGGCACTGGCGATGGCGAGTAAACGCAGGTAGTGAGCGCTTTGAGCCCACTTCTCACCCAACAGAGTGACGATGAACTCGTGGCTAACCAGCGATAAACCAAACAATAAAGGGAATGACAAGAAGGCGGCGAAGCGCATCATCTTTCGCAGCACGTGCAGCTGTCGCTCGTGTTCGTTGTCGATGCTGACGAGGACGGGTTGTGCCACCTGCTGCACCATGCTCTGGATGATGTTCGATCCTTTCGTGCTCCATTGGAAAGCTTGGTTGTAGTTACCAGTGTCGTGACGACCGTAGAAGCGTCCGAGCAGAATGTTCAGGACGTTATTGTTGATGTCGGTAAGTACTTGCGATATAAGTAGTTTCACGCTGAAGCGGAACATGCGCAAGGCAGGACGAAGGACATCAAAATTGAAAATTGATAATTGATAATTGAAAATTCTTGAACGCTGCGTAGAAGCCTTTGAACTTTGAACCTTGAACTTTGAACGCTGCGCAGCAGCTACTGTCGGTCGCCATGGGCTATAGTGCCAATAGAGCAGGGTGCAGAGCAAGATGTATAGGTTGGTTTGCGTGGCTAGTGCCCAGTAGGCAAAGCCCATATAGGCCATGGCTACCGCCACGCTACTCGAGATGAGTACGGCCATCATGCCTGCCTTGGCCTGTTGCTTTGCATGCAGGTTTTTGAAGAGCCATGCCGATTGCGCCGTACCGAAGCTGGCAAAGACGATGCTCAGGAATGCATAGCGTGCCAACGGCGTGAGCGAGGGGATGTGGTAGAAATTGGCGATGAATGGAGCCAGGAAAAAGAGTAGTACATAGAGAGAACCACCCATGAGGATGTTGAACCAGAACACGGAGTTGTAGTCGCGGTCAGTAGGTTGTCGGAGATTGGCCAATGCAACCTTAAAACCACTGTTCTGCAGGTCGTTGCCAATGAGCTGAAAGATGGTGATCATGGCAATCATGCCAAAGTCCGACTGGTTGAGGCGACGGGCCAAAATGATACCGAACACGATGCCAAGCAGTTGCTGCACCGTGCTGCTTAGACCGCCCCAGAACAGTCCTTTTGCAGTTTTTTCTTTCAGGGTCTCTGGCATGGTAATGCGCCTATGGCGCTGTTTAAATGTCGCTGCGCGACGTTCAAAAGTTCAAGTGGCCTTCGGCCGTTCAATGCGCCTGTGGCGCGGTTCAAAAGCCCTTCGGGCCGTTCAAAAGTTCAAGTGACCTTTGGTTCAATGCGCCTGCGGCGCGGTTCAAATGTTTTTAATCGTCAATAGTAAGTTCCCCTACGTGTAGGTTTATCTTATCAATATCTGGCAACTGCATGTAATCGCCGTATATTAAAGTGAGGGCGGCATGTGTGTCGTGTGGCACAGGGAACATATGCCCTTCGAACTCCATTTCCGAGAGTGGAAGCGTGTCCTCCATGCGGCGTGGTTTGTGATAGGGAATACCCAATCCGTCGGTCATGTGGGCATTGGAGAACTTACAGAGAAAACGCAGCAGTGGGAAGAAAACCTTCTCGTTGAAGCGTGTGATGAAGCGAACTTTCTTCATATACAGCGGGGAGTTGAGGAAACTGTCGTCCTTTAACTTCTTTGGCTTCCTCGACTTCTTCAACTCCTTGTTCATGATGGAATAAACATGTCCTTGCGCCTTCTCGGAGAGTATATGAATCCATAGCGGTTGCCGATGGAACGGGAATATATCGATATAGATGCCTTGTTCGTGCCAAACACGGTCGTATTGGTTTTGCTCTTCTAAATGGGAGCGCCTGTCGCGCACCTTCGCATAGAAGAAAAAGTAGTTCGGGTCGGTCTCTGTGGTCTGCAGTGCCATTGTCTCGGGCAATTCGTCGGGTAGCACCTTCATCAGATGCTTGTAGTCGTCCCATAGCATTTCGATGTCAAGATCGTCGTCCCATGGGATGAAACCCTTGTGGCGTGCAGCACCGATAAGAGTTCCGCTGCCTAGCCAGTACTTGATGTTATGCTTTTTGCAAATGCGGTCTACCTCTATCAGCAGTTCGAGCATACGCATCTGCTGACGGCGCAAAAGAGAGCCATCGGGGTTGAAACGCTGGCGGAGTGCCGCTTGATCAATTTCTGGTGCTTTCATTCTAATGACAGCCTTTATTCCTCAGCAAGGCAGGTAGCAATGGCAAGTCCGATGCCATTGCTACCGCCTACAACAATTGCTTTTTTCATTTTACTTCACAGGAATCAGCCACACCTTGAACAGACGATCCTCATATTTTACGCGATATTGCGGCAGGGCCTGAGCATCGCGGCTCCATGAGTTGATGCCGCCCACGCCGGTCTGCACCATGTCGAGCGACAGTTCGGTGTACTTCGACTTCGGTACGTCTGGCGAGTGGCGCTGGTCTTTGTCCATGCCCTCGTCGAGGTCCATGATGTTATAGTGCAGGGCAGATGCCGTGAACGGATCGCACGACTGGAAGCGCAGTCCGAAGCCGCTCGGGTTGGTCTGGCGCCACCAACGGATGTCGGTCTTCGTGCCGGTCTCCTGCGGACGGATGTAGGGGAAGAACTGGTCGTCGGCCGACTGCTTAATCAGACCGATGGGCACGCCATCCTTGCGGTCAGCATAGTTCTCGATGGGGCCACGGCCGTAGTACTCGCTCTGATCGCTTTGGTAAGGCATGTCCATGACCAAACCATAGCGGAACATATCGCTGACCTTGGCATCCTTCGTAGTTGTCATCTTCTCGAACACGTGGATAGCACCACCTTCGATGATGACGTAAGCCATCATGAGTTGAGCCTGCACGCCCGGCATGTCGTAGGTAGCCTTCACCGTCACCTGGTTCTGCTTCTTGGCCTTTTCGGCAGTGAGCGAGGTGAGAGTCATCTCGGGATTCTTCCAGGCACGCATGCTGCGCTGCAGACCGGCACCCATATCGTTATCGGTGACGGCGCGCCAGAAGTTCGGGCGCAGCGTGCCACCCTCGCCCAGCAGGTCGTTGCCCAGCACGGTGTACTGCTTCATCAGGCCCGTCGTGCGGTCGAACTTCACGGTGAAGTTAGCATTGGCGACGGTGATCTCGTCGGTGCCCTTTTTGTCGGTAATCTTAATCTTCGACTTCGGAGTCTCTACAGTCTGCTCCTCGAAGTCGCAGCAGCCATGGCCATACTCCTTCACGGGCAGCTGGGCGAAGGCCACACACTGGCCTTTTTCCATGAGGGGTTCGGCCTCCTTCAGGAAGTAGCTGGTCAGGAGCAGCACCTCGGCCTTTTCGTCAATGCCGTCGAGCGAGAAAGGAATCTGGAAGGCCTTGGTCTGTTGCGGAGCAACGTTGAGGTCGCGCACGACACCATTTTGCTTAATTTGGCCATCCACCTGCAGCGCCCATACCATTTGGTAGTTGCTCAGGTTGCGGAAGAAGTTCTCGTTATAGACCTCCACGGTCTTTGTCTCGGCCAGTTTGCCCTGCGCCTTTGTCCAGATGTTCTGATACTGATAGGCCACCTCGAGGGCGTGCGGGTTCAGCTGGCGGTCGGGACCGATGATGCCGTTGCAGTTGAAGTTGTTGTCAGAGGGGTCGTAGCGGTTGTAGTCGCCGCCGTAGGTATAGTCGATCTTGTTCAGGTCGGCATTCTTCTGGTTGCTGATGCGGTTCAGCTCGGTCAGCGAGGCGTTGAGCATCTTGGCATTGGGCTTGCGGTGCAGGGCCTGGTCGACGAAGTCCCAGATGTAGCCACCCTGATACTTCGGGTACTTGCGCACGAGCTCCCAATACTCCTTCAATCCACCGGAGGAGTTACCCATCGTGTGGTTGTACTCACACTGGATGAGCGGCTTCTGGAAGTTGTCATCCTTGCAATAGGCCTCGCAAGACCAAGGAGTATAGTACATCGGACAGAAGATATCGGTGTTGCGGCCTTCGCGATGGGCCTGTTCCCACTGGCAGGGACGGCTCTTGTCCTCAGCCTTCACCCAGTCGTAGGCGGCTTCGAAGTTCGGACCGTTCACAGTCTCGTTGCCCAGCGACCAAACAATGATGGCGGGATGATTGAAGTGCGAGCGCACGTTGTTCTGGTTGCGCTCCAGAATCTGCTTGGCGAAGAGCGGCTTCTTGGCCTCTGCCTCAGGACCATAGCCGAAGCCGTGGCTCTCCTGATTGGCCTCGGCAGTCATGTAGATACCGTATTCGTCGCACAGGTCGTACCACACGGGATCATCGGGATAGTGGCAGGTGCGTACGGCGTTGATGTTCAGGCGCTTCATGATTTGGATGTCCTGAATCATGCGCTCACGTGAAACCACATAGCCACCATCGGGATCCAGCTCGTGGCGGTCGGCACCCTTGATGAGCACGGGCTTACCATTCACCAACAGCTGGGCATTCTTAATCTCCACGCGGCGGAAGCCCACCTTCTGCGTGATGACCTCCACGGGCTGCTGCTTGACGATGGGCGCAGCTGATAGCTTTGCAGATTTACCCTTCTTGTCTTTGTTGAAAATCGTCGTTACTAAAGTATATAAATAAGGTGTCTCTGCAGTCCACGGCTTGCAATCCGGAACTTCTAACTTAAGAGAATAGCTGCTCTTGTCGTTCGGGTCGGCATTCTTGTATAGCGTTTTCATAACGGGTGCTACTACATTGCCTTTTGCATCGAGGAGCCAGCATTCTACTCCTACGTTGTCAATTGATTGCGATACCTTTATATTAAGGTCCAACGTTCCAGTGGTGTTGTCTTCATCTAATCCATTTGTAATGCGCAGGTCGTCGATATGGGTGTCCTTGTCGCGGGCAAAGAGATACGAGTCGCGAGCCACACCACTCAAGCGCCAAAAGTCCTGGTCCTCGCACCACGAGCCGTCGCACCAACGGAACACCTGGAAGGCAATCAGATTCTCCTCGCCAGCCTTCACGAACGGGGTGATGTCGAACTCCGTTGCCACCTTTGAATCCTCGCTATAGCCGACGAACTGGCCATTCACATAAAGATAGATACACGACGTCACTGAGCCGAAGCGAGCCACAACCTGCTTGCCAGCCCAGTCGGCAGGAATCGTGAACGTGCGGCGATAGGAGCCCACATGGTTGTCCTTCACGGGCGAGTAGGGCGGCTTCTTGTCGAAGTGTCCACGCCAGGCAAAGCCCGAGTTCACGTACTCGGCATCGCCATAGCCGTTCAGCTCCCACATGCCGGGCACGGGCATTGTTCCCCACTTTGAGTCGTCGAGGTCTACTTTGTAGAAATCGGCAGGCCGCTCATCGCGGTTGGCAACCCAGTTGAACTTCCAGTTGCCATGCAGCGACAGGAAGCGCGACGACTTCGTCATATCGCCCTTCAGGGCCAGCGCCTCGTTCTCATAGGCAAAGAACGTGGTGTGTACGGGCAGACGATTCACGTTGTTCACGTCCATGTCGTCGATTTCGGTCATGGTGGGTGCAGCCACGCGGGCTACGGTCTCCACTGGCGCCTTCTTTGCAGCGCGGGCTTTCTTCACCTTCGCTGCATCGGCATTCATTGCCAGCCCGACAAGGGCGGCCATCAGCAAGATTTTTCTCATGAGTCTTTCTTTTTTATTTTTGGTTAGAATAATCGAAATGGTTCGCAAGGCCGTGATGAAACGAACTCGACGATGTCAAGGCTTCAATAGTCGAGTGTAGGCAGGCCTGCGAGGTTTACGTTGCAAAGATAGCGAAAAGTCTGCACACAGCAAAAGAATTTATTCTTTTTTTATATAATCCCCGTGCACATTCGCCAAGGTGGTACACCTTATTTATATATAAAGCGGCACCTTTCTTGTCTATAAAGCAGTACCTTTCTTATATATGAAGCAGCACCTTTCTATATATAAAGCAGCACCTTTCTTGTCAATTTGCATGCTCTCGTCCTTCAAAAGCTCTCTTTTTATAAGCCGAAAGACATCGTCTTATGCATCCAAAGTATTGCTTTGATGAAGTAATATATCTTTTATCACAAAGTAATATATCATATATTACTGACCAATATATCATATATTACCGAGCAATATATCATATATTACTTTGCAATATATCATATATTACTTGATGGGAGTTATGCTAATGGCGCATAACATCATTGCTTTATATGGATAACTCCATAGCTCCAGATGAATAACATCATAGTTCCAGGCGAATGACATCATAGCTATTGGTGAATGACATCATAGCTATTGGTGAATAAGGGCAGTTTTCCTCCTGTCAGACACGCGTTTTTTCGTATCTTCAAGGGGACAAAAAGAGAGCTGAAATCAAGTAACATCGATGTGCCGTTTTCATAATCTAGCACCGTTAGTTGGTAAAAATTGACGTTAAAAAACCTAAAATCAATTAAATAACATTAAATCAACGACTTTTATCCCCATGCTGTCTTCGCTGTTCGGCAGAATCTTCGTACCTTTGCAGTCCGATTATTCGGGGAGAGTCTTAGGCTCCCCAGCACGGGAGTGTTAATAGCGGTGTCTTTGGCCAGGCATCGTGGTTAGTGAATCGCTCGTGCAGATGTATACATTATTTTAAATAAAAACGTTTTTTAGTAGTAAAATTTTTAATTCAGAAATGGATACTTTAAGTTACAAGACTATTTCCCTTAACAAGGAAACAGCTAAGAAGGAGTGGGTGGTCATCGACGCTACCGACCAGGTTGTCGGTCGTCTTTGCACAAAGGTAGCCAAGCTGCTCCGCGGAAAGTACAAGCCCACATTCACCCCGCACGTGGACTGTGGCGACAACGTGATTATCATCAACGCCGACAAGGTGGTCTTCACTGGCAAGAAGGAGACCGAGAAGCTCTACACCCGCTACACGGGTTATCCCGGTGGCCAGCGCTTCAACACTCCCGCCGAGCTGCGCAAGCGTCCGTTCGGTACCGAGCGCATCATCAAGCACGCCGTGAAGGGTATGCTCCCGAAGGGTCGTCTGGGCCGTCATCTGCTCGACAACCTCTATGTCTACAATGGTACTGAGCACAAGCACGAGGCACAGAAGCCGAAGGCTATCGATATCAATCTGTATAAGTAATCGTTGATGGTTGAACGTAAAAAGTCGAAATAAAAGATATGGAACAGATCAATGCAATAGGCCGTCGTAAGAGCTCAGTAGCTCGCGTTTACCTCACAGAGGGTACCGGCAAGATCGTTATTAACAAGCGTGAACTCGACAAGTACTTCCCCTCAGGCATTCTGCAGTACGTTGTGAAGCAGCCCCTGCAGCTCCTGGGCGTTGAAGAGAAGTACGACATCAAGGCAAACCTCGACGGTGGTGGTTTCACCGGTCAGAGCCAGGCTCTGCGCATGGCTATCGCCCGTGCACTGGTGAAGATCAATGCCGAGGACAAGAAGGCCCTGAAGGACCACGGATTCCTCACCCGCGATGCTCGCGAGGTTGAGCGCAAGAAGCCGGGTCAGCCGAAGGCACGTCGTCGCTTCCAGTTCAGTAAGCGTTAATATTCAGTGGATAGTTGGCAGTTGGTGGTTGATAGTGTTTATTACTTACAACTATCCCTGTCACACTGATTATAACTGAACGGTTTAGCATCTAAACCGGCAGGACTCTGAAAAAGGTAACAAAGTAACAAGGTAACAAGGTGACAAGGTAACCGATAACCATTAACCGTTCACCGTTAACCGTTTACCGTTAACCGAAAAAAGGACTACCCGCTGGTTGGATTCTAAGAGAGAATCGAAAAAGAAAGTAAACAAACAAATCAAAAAGCAAAACAACAATTATGTCAAGAACAAATTTTGACCAGCTGCTGCAGGCAGGCTGCCATTTCGGCCACCTGAAGCGTAAGTGGAATCCCGCCATGGCTCCCTACATCTTCATGGAGCGCAATGGCATTCATATCATCGATCTGCACAAGACTGTCGCCAAGGTCGACGAGGCTGCTGAAGCCCTGAAGCAGATCGCGAAGGCAGGAAAGAAGATCCTCTTCGTATCTACTAAAAAACAGGCCAAGGACATCGTAGCCGAGAAGGCTACAAGCGTAGGCATGCCTTACGTCATCGAGCGTTGGCCCGGTGGCATGCTCACCAACTTCCCCACCATCCGCAAGGCTGTGAAGAAGATGTCTAACATCGATAAGCTCATGCAGGACGGCACATTCGCCAACCTGTCGAAGCGCGAGCTCCTGCAGGTGACTCGCCAGCGCGCAAAGCTCGAGAAGAACCTCGGCTCTATCGCTGACCTCACCCGTCTGCCCAGCGCACTCTTCGTTGTCGACGTGCTGAAGGAGAACATCGCCGTGCGCGAGGCTAACCGCCTTGGCATCCCCGTGTTCGCTATGGTCGACACCAACAGCGATCCTAACAACATCGACTTCGTCATCCCCGCTAACGACGACGCTAAGGATTCAGTAGACGTCATCCTGACTGCCTGCTGCCAGGCTATCGCCGAGGGTCTCGAGGAGCGCAAGGCTGAGAAGGCCGACGAGAAGGCTGCCGCCGAGCAGGCTGAAGAAGCTGCCGAGCAGAAGCCCCGCCGCGCCCGCAAGGCTCGCAAGGATGCTGAGGCTCCCGCTCAGGAAGCTCCCGTTCAGGAAGAGGCTCCTGCTCAGGAGGAAGAGGCTCCCGCCGCTGAGTAATTATCATTTCTCAATTATTAATCATCAATTTTACATTTGAATTATGGCTATTACAATTGAAGATATCAAGAAACTGCGCGCAATGACAGGTGCCGGTCTGGCTGATGTCAAGAAGGCCCTTACTGAGGCTGAAGGCGATTTCGATAAGGCTAAGGAGCTGCTCCGTGAGCGCGGACTGGCTATTGCTGCCAAGCGTTCCGACCGTGAGACTTCCAACGGCTGCGTGCTCGTGAAGAAGGTAGAGGGCTTTGCTGCTATGGTTGCTGTGAAGTGTGAGACCGACTTCGTTGCTAACGGTGCCGATTTCATCGCTATGACTCAGACCATCCTCGACGCCGCTGTGGCTGCCAAGTGCCAGAATCTCGACGAGGTAAAGGAACTCGACATCAACGGTCAGAAGGCTCAGGACGTTGTTACTCAGCGTTCGGGTATCACCGGTGAGAAGATGGAGCTCGACGGATACCTCACCCTTACCGGTGACAATGTTGAGGTTTACGACCACATGGGTAAGCACATCCTCTGCACCATGGTTCAGCTCAACAAGGAGAACGTCGACGCCGGTCACAAGCTCGCCATGCAGGTGGCAGCTATGAAGCCCGTTGCTCTCAATGCACAGAGCGTTGATCAGAAGATTCTCGACGAGGAGTACAAGACCGCTGTTGAGAAGACCAAGCTCGAGCAGGTGCAGAAGTTCGTCGACATGAAGCTGAAGAAGGCTGGCATCAACCCCAACCTCGTTGACAGCGAAGACCACATCGAGTCGAACATGTCGAAGGGATGGCTCACAAAGGAGCAGGCCGACGAAGCTCGCAAGATCATTGCCGAGGCTAAGGCAGAGGGCGAGGCCCAGCTGAAGATGCCTATGATTGAGGGCATTGCCAAGGGTCGCGTGCAGAAGTTCCTCAAGGAGAACTGCCTGGTTGACCAGGAGTTCCAGTTCGGTGACGGCGACAAGGCTACTGTTAGCCAGTGGCTCGCCCAGCAGGACAAGGAGCTGTCGATCGTCGACTTCAAGCGTTTCACTCTGGTTGCAGAGTAATACGCAAAGTCGATCGTAAACAATTGTGACACTTTTTAGAAAAACTTTTGTTTATCGATACAGCCCGTGAGGGTATATTTGTAATAATTTATTTTTCATAATTTTATTTGTTGGCGTCAGTCCTTTCTGCGAAGAAAGGCTGACGTTTTTTTTGTATCGGCTGCTTCTTCCACAGCCATCATGCATGTTGTTCATGGATATCACTCCTGTTGCCTATATCTATCACTCTTGTAGTTCACAACTATCACTCACATTGTCCATGACATCACTCTTATTGTCTACCGATTTCAGGTTTCGAGGATGAGTGTTAGTTGGTTCATCCTATCTACAGATTCCATAGATTTAGAAGATTATGCGAATCGGAACTAGATAGTCATGTTTCCTACTGCTTTACCCATGCTTTTCCGCCTCTTTTGCTTGTTCCCATTTGTTTTCGTACTCCAATTTGTTGTTGTCCATGAAAACTCATGTGGTGTTTACCATGCAAAAAAGGCTGAATAAATTTGGACAAATCGTTCATCAATTTGGATTTTTGGAACAAAATGCGATGAAATCGAACTTTTTTTTATAAAATCATTGCATTTTTTAAATTATTTCCTTACTTTTGCATTGAAAACTAAAGTAGTGTCAGGCAGAAGGTGCCTGTAGAACTAAAACCCTGATGCCGTTTGTGAAAAGCATGACGGATAGAGGGGATTCTGCGATTTGCAAATTATTTGAATAAACTTATAATTTTAAAATTAATGATTATGGAAAAATCTACTAAAGGAATTCTGAAGAAATGGCACGCTCTTGTCGCCATCTTCTTCCTCGCTGCGTTTGCAACGAACGTGCAGGCGCAGAATGTGACGATCGGCCCGAACAACGGTAGTTTGATTACCGGTCAGGCTGGTGGTAACACTGGAGACTCTGGTATCGGAAGAGGCATGGCCTCCATGTGGCGTCATGAGCAGTTAGCGCTGACTATGACTACTTCTGACATTGCCAACCTTACGGGTGCCGGTGAACTGGCCGACCCCTCTTGTGCCATTGATGTTTACAATGGCAATTTGATTATCGGTGCCGGTCAGACACAGACCTTCGTAGTTGTTTCTCTGCCCAAGGGTTATCGTATCACGGGTTACCGGTTAGTGCTGCAACCCAATATTACTGGTACCATCACCCTACATCCAGGAAAGAACTCATGGAGTATCGGAACTGATGATACGATGTGTTTTTATGAGACACCTGCTTGGAGTAAAGGTAATCCTTATATTAGGCCTGGTGCGACTACTGGTAATGCATCAAATACACACTATAATATTACAAATCTTGATGATCATAATTATGAGTATTATGCAGTTGCAACTGCCGCTGACGGTTCAACGTTGATGCAGAATAACAATGCTACGAATCAGGCTAAGGAATTTGTCATCACTCGTACTAGTAAGACTCCTTCTGACATGAGCAACCAGCTTCACTTCTGGATGGGTGCAAGCGGTGAAAATCGTGATTCTCCATATCAATATGCTGTTACTATTAAGCATTTCGAGATTACTTTTACAGCAGAGGGTACGTTTGATGCAGAGGTTATGCCTGCTAAACCAGGTGAGGCTGTTAGTGTTGTGAGATCTCCTTTCTCAACGAGTAAGATGGACGTGGGTGCTATTGAATTAAAGGATGGTGTTTATACTTATGATTATACGGGTGTGCGTGATCTTATTGCTTACACTTGGTTGTATCAAGAAGATGCCATTAATGGAGGAAAACCTTCCGAAGGTGTTGCAGAGAATAAGCATATTTATCCCTTAGAACTCGACGGAAAGGGTGCTTTTGCCTTTGGCGAAGGAACGTTCTTTATTGAGCCTCCCACCACGATTGAAACTGCCTCTGCTTGGGAATCGCCTATTGGTTTTAGAGTTGTTGGTGCCACGTTCAACTATGATTGGGGTACGGCAACCGAAGGTGGAACAATTTCAATCGCCAATGGATATCGTATTAGCGGTGGAAATGGTTATTATTTGAATGACAATTTGGATTTCGTCCAATCTACTCAAGCCAATGCGTTTGTGTGGCAGATGGATGAGTTTGGTAACCTCTATACAGGTGATGATTATAAGCGCTACCTGTCGTGCTTCGGAACGGGTACCCAGCGTATCCTTTCGTTGGGTTCGGCAGCTTCCGGTCATGAAGCAACATGGAATTTGAGAGTTGCCAGCGATGGTCGTGTCTATTATCTGAGTGATGGTGGTAATTACTACTATTTGAACTATGTTAGCATCCAAGAGGGTGGCACCACTCACCGAAGGGGATATGTAACACAAAATGCCAATTCAGACCTGGCAACAGCCACTGCTATTAATGGTACTTATACAGTAGACTTGCCTTCTTTCACGCCTGGCGAGTATACGATTGAGGTTTATGGCACCAATAAAACGACTCCTGTCTTTACAAAAACGGTAAGAAGTGCAGCTGACAAAGGCACTTATGAATTGGAGAATATCAACAACGATGCTGTGATGTTCAAGATTAAAGATGTAGCAACAGGTTGTCAGGCTCTTGTGAATGTCACGTTGCAGTTAGAGGCTCTGAATCCATATATCAATAGTATGAATATTGTATGTCAGAGTGAGAATGTTGGAGGTAAGCAGTTGGAAATTATCCAGCCGTTTACGGCCAATGACTTCAAGGTGAGTGGTGGCAAGTTTATCTTCTACATCCCGACAGACTACAGCAATAGTGACCTAACATTTAGCTTCCGTGATTTGTCAAGTGATTATGGCGATGCCAGCTATGGTGGTGAAGGTAATGCACGTTATAGCTATGTGACTTCACCCTACTTCCAGGAATTCGACGGTGTGGCAAACAATGCTGCCAGTGGCGCTGACGCTTCGGGTGATGCTGGCTTGTATGATAACAGATATAACCCAAACGCAGCAAGTACAGATAAAATTTATACATTGAGAGCAGGTAATATTCGCTTTGAGTTCAACAATGCGGAAGAACTTACGGGTACAGGTTCCACCCAAACCCTGAAAGAATACCAGTTCTCTGTGTCGAAGTATCTCGGTTCTGACGATCCAGATGGTACCGATAAGAAAGGTGAATTCAAGGAAATTGTTATGAATGCCTCCAAGGAGAATCAGAAGAGTGGTATCTACTTTGTATTTACTGCTGATGAAACCCGTTATAACATTGCTCCTACTACCGCTTTAGAGCACCGCAGCTATGCCTTCTACCGCATGGATATCGAATTGGTTGCAAAGAACTATGTTCCCGGTTTCGATTGGACGAAGGTATACGATGCTACCTGCTATGCTGATGTTGAAAACGGCAAGACTATTGATGCAGAAAAGCCGATGTGGGGTTTGAAGCTGTTAGCTTATGATACAGATGATGATGGTGAGCCATTGTCAGAACCTGTTAAAGGTGGTTACTTGTCAGTGAAGGAGATTCTTGACGCCTTTAATGGCGTATCAACTCAACTTGTTGTCGGATCTACTATCGGAGGAAGCAATGCTCCCGAATCGGCAGATCAGATTCTTTATGTCGATGGTAGCGATTTGCGTACGATTGTTGCCAGTGCTGGCGATTATAGCTTGGAGAGTTTCAAGGAGAATCTTGCTCCCAATGCTCTGGTTTATCTGCCCGAAAATATGACCTCCACCGCTGACAACTTTGCTTATAAGACAGGTAGTGGTGCATTCAATGCCGGTGGTAACATCGTATTGACCGATCGCAAGCCTTTCTTTGCTCCGTATGATATTCAGGTAGGTGCAGCCAAGTATGCACAGTATACTCGTGAGGCTGTCTTCAAGGAGGATGAGAACAATAATTACAAGCGCACGGCTTATCAGAGTGTGATTTTGCCATTCGATGTTCTCCTCTCCACTACGGATCTTAAATTTACACGTATGACAGGTAGTATGTCAGATGCTGAAGATGCAGGAACCGGTTCGATAGTCCAAGCTACATTTGGTGCTATCAGTGGTCAGTCAGCTGTAGCTAACCAACCTTATATGGTGCAGGCCACATCTTCTGGAACAGATGATAATATCTTTACCATCAAACAGACGGGTGCAAAAGTGTTAGCTACTCCTACAGCTACTAATTATAAAGATGATTATACCTTGTGGGGTGAGGAAGTAACGACATCTTATCATGATGGAAATCTCGACTTCCAGAATATGGGTTCATACTCTGGAAAGAAGATTGATAAGAAGGCTGACTCCAACACTTATTTCTACTATGCATCAGGATTCTTCCGTAGCACAGCTGATTTGGTTAGGCCTTATCTGTACATCTACCCGTTCCGTGCCTACTATTCAGTATCTGGCACTGGTCTCAGCAAGCTTACGTCATTCATGGCATTGTTCAATGATTCTGAAGTTACGGGTATCAAGGATATTAAGCGGAAGATTGATTTCGCCATCCAGACAGGAAAGGGTTTTGTCACAGTGACATCTGCTGTAGATAAGAATGTAAGAATCCATGCCCTGAATGGTGTGACTATGGCAAACATGAATCTGAATGCTGGTACATCACAGACAGTTGCTCTGCCCGCTGGTGTATATGTCGTTAACGGAATGAAAATCATTGTAAAGTAACAGGAGGACATAAATTATGAAGAAAATATATTTAAAGCCCACAACAGAGACTGTTGCTTACACCCAAGAGGGGAAGTTGATGATTCAGTCGCAGGACCACGCAGACGCTAAGGGATTCTCTGGCGGCTGGGGCGGCGGTCCCCAAGTGATTGAGAACGGTAAGATGCAGGGGAACGAAAACCTCTGGGACGACTAATCAATCATAAGGCATAAAGGGTAATAAAGGGGAGTGAAAGGGCATCAAGGGACGATAGCCCCGCCCGCTCCTCCCCTTTCAAACCAGACTAACTTCTCTTTAACCCCTTTAAGGAAATTAAGGTTATGCAAAGCGGAAACGGAAAAGGATTCATTGTGATTGCAGCGTTCGTGCTGTTGTTGATCTTCCTCTATGTGAAGAGCAACGAGGGTACGGAGGTGGGATCGTATGAGCCGCCCACGACATCGTGGATAGACAATCTGCTGGGCAACGACGACGACATGGAGTCTGTCGGCGGTGGCGGCGGAGAAGGTGGCGGTTTCTACTTGAGTTCGCTGTTCGCCGGCTTTGAGTTCCGCTTCAAGGTGAAGGACTATCGCGCGATGAGCGACGACGACCTCGGCGAAGCCGACGATGGTCTCTAGTAGAGAGTTCTCGAGAAACAAGCGGGAGCTAATTGGAATAAGAATCAAGCATGAAGATTGTTCCAATTAGTTCCCGTTTTTCTGCAATATATTGAAGGTAAATGCGTTATATTACTGAAGAAATCCAATAAGTTTCAGTAACAACAAGACATGAAAATCTTTTGCATCGGAAAAAACTACGTACTCCATAACGAGGAGATGGATGGCCGCAAGTATAAAACTGCTGAGCCTGTAGTGTTTATGAAACCTGAGTCGGCGTTGCTGAAGAACGGCAAGCCATTCTTCCTGCCAGAGCATCTGGGGCGCGTGGATCATGAAGTGGAAGTGGTGGTGCGTATCTGCCGGCTTGGCAAAAACATCAGCGAGCGCTTTGCCCATCGCTACTACGACGCTGTGACCGTGGGCATCGACTTCACGGCTCGCGACCTACAGCGCCGATTGAAGGACAATGGACATCCTTGGGAGATTGCTAAGGCCTTCGACGGAAGTGCTGCGTTAGGTGAGTGGAGAACCATTTCTTGTCAGGAACCCAGCTCGGACCTCCCGAAGGAAGAGGGCGTGGAGGCTCTTGCTGGTGGTGACTCCGTCGCGAAAGCCCAAGAAGAACCCTCCCTTAAGAAAGACTGGGATGGACTCCGGAACGGGTTGTCCTTCCACCTCGACATCAACGGAAAGACGGTGCAGACGGGCAATACGGCTGACATGCTGTATAAGATAGACGAGCTCATCAGCTACATCAGCCGTTTCTTCACGCTGAAGACGGGCGACATGCTCTATACAGGAACACCCGTTGGTGTAGGCCCCGTTCATGTGGATGACCATCTGGAGGGTTATCTCGAAGGCGAGAAACTCCTGGATTTCTGGGTGAGATGAGGCTCGCTTGCATAGGGACTTACCCATGATGTCAAGCATATAGACAAACGAAAAGCATGCTTCCATACAGCTGGAAGCATGCTTTTGTGCATTAAGAGGTGTGCTTTTGTGCATTAAGAGGTGTGCTTTTGTGTGTGCGGAAGAATGCTTTCGTGATTCAGGAGCATTGCTATCGTTCAGTAAATTAACTTAATTTGATGAGTAAATTAACTTAATTTGCAATGTAAATTAACTTATTTTACTGGGTAAATTAACTTAATTTACTGCACAAATTAACTTAATTTGCTGAATAAAGTCGGTTAATTTATGAAATCAAGGCAATGGAGTAGGGTGTCGGGAGCAATGGTTTGGTGCCACGAGAGCAATGGTTTGGTGCCACGGGAGCAATGCTCGAGAGTATTAATAGTGGTGCTTTAGAGATTCGAGAGAGGTGCTTTTGGTTGTTGGACATGATGCTTTTGCCCCTATAGGGCGCGATTACTCCTACGCCATGCCACCCAGGGCGATGCCCTGGGCTATTTGCTTTTGGCCTTACAGGCCGTTTTTTGTGCCATCTGCATAGCATGACATCTCCAGCATCTCGTCACTCAAGATGATGCCCGGGGCTATGAGCTGCTGGCCTTTCTTTCCCTGCTTTGCTCTGAAAGCGTCCCAAAGGGCCAAGAGCAGGCCGTATTTGTGCCATCTGCTATTTCTTTACCCATGTTTTGGGGTGTAGGCAAATTGCAAATTGTTACCCTATTTTGTTTCCACTCAGCACAATATTTTGCGGCGAATTACGTTTGTTTGATAGATGAAGAGACATAACACGTCATACGAAGTGATGGCGCGGTGGCAACGTTTGCTTGCTGCCGTGACTTGTTGTGTGCATACGTCCATGCGTTTTGTGGCGGTTTTGTTGCTTTGTTTGTGTGCTACAACGACGTGGTCGCAGCGCTTCTTCAACCTGACTTATGACGATGTGAAGATAGACTCCGTGCTTCCACACTTCGGATATAGTGTGTCCCTTGGCGAGAACTATCAGGATTCCGTTTACGACGTGCAGATTCTCTATCCCGAATTCATTGATGCTACAACGATTGATGTGGTGAGATACAAGTCTTTGAGGAGTGTAGGAGTAAAGGAGTGTGGGAGTGTAGATAATAGTTTGGTGGATGGCGCTTTGCCAGAGTTGCCGCAGATAGAGCAGACGGTGATGGCGAGTCGTGGAAAGGGATTCCTCAGCATCGGCTTCTGTCCGTTGGTTTATCGCGAAGGGCGCTATCAGTGGCTTGTGAGTTTCATGCTGAAGGTGACACCCACCCCCAACTCCTTGCGAGGGGAAGAGGGTGTGAATACCTTTACTGACGGCGGCTTTTCCTCAAAGGTTCATCGGGCTCCCACCCTTGCGCAGAGTAGGGGAGGGGTTGCCTCTTCCGTCCTTGCTTCTGGCCGTTGGGCAAAGATTCGGGTGCCGGAGTCAGGCGTGTTCCAGATTACTGACGAGCTCATTCGCAAGGCCGGCTTCTCAGATATCAATAAGGTGAAGGTGTATGGCTATGGCGGCAACCTGCAACCGGAATTGCTCACGCAGGACTATCTGCAGCAGACCGACGACCTGCATGAAGTGGCACAATGCATTTCGGGCGGCCGCAGACTGTTCTATGCGAAAGGTCCTGTGAGCTGGGAGAACAACACCGCTACCAAGCGCACCCGCAATCCCTATAGCGACTACGGCTACTACTTCCTCACGCAGAGCGACGAAGAGCCCCTCACCGTCAGCGAATCCGATTTCCTTGCAGCCTGCTATCCGCTGCCCGCCGACTATCATGAACTCTATGAGAGCGACGGCTATGCGTGGTTCCAGGGCGGTCGGAACCTCTATGAATACACGCCCATCAATGCCGGCACGTCGAAGACCTATTCCTTGTCATCGGCTGTGACGGGCACTACAGCGAAACTTTCCGTGACCGTGTCGGCAGGCATCAACAGTGCTGTCAGCGTGAAGTGCAACGGGCAGGATCTCGGAACCATCTCCATCAACGTCTCGGAGACCTATTACGAAAAGGGCCACGCCACCAATCGCGTGTTCAACATCACCGACGTACAAGCCACGAATGATATCTCCATTGCCACTCTGTCTGGCGGTCCCGTGCGACTTGACTTCATTTCGCTGACCCTGCCCGATCCTAAGCCGGCACCCAACTTGAGCACCGACCAGTTTGCAGTACCCGAGTACGTTTATAACATCACCAATCAAGACCTGCATGGCGACAGCGCCGTTGACATGGTCATCATCATTCCTGCCACGCAGACGCTGCGTTCGCAAGCCGAGCGGCTGGCCGAGTTCCACCGCACTCACGATGGTCTGCGCGTGCGCATCATTCCTGCCGACGAGCTCTACAACGAGTTCTCTAGTGGAACCCCCGATGCCACCGCCTACAAGCGCTATCTGAAGATGCTCTACGACCGTGCCGAGACCGAGGCCGACAAGCCGCGCTTCCTGTTGCTCTTTGGCGACTGCGCATGGGATAACCGCATGCTCACCAGCGACTGGCGACAGGCCTCGCCCGACGACTACCTGCTCTGCTTCGAGAGCGACGACTCGTTCAGCGAGACCTACTGCTACGTCAGCGATGAGTTCTTCTGCATGCTCGACGACGGCGAAGCCCTTACCACCGGCAGCTATCCCTATGAGCGACCCGCCGGATTGGCCGATATGGCCGTCGGCCGCTTCCCCGTGACGACGGAGAGCGATGCAAAGGTGATGGTGGACAAGGTCATCAGCTATGCCGAAAACCAAAATGCCGGCGCTTGGCAGAACACCCTTGTGTTCATGGGCGACGACGGTAATGGCAATGCCCACATGCGCGACATCAACGATGCCGCCATCGAGACCAACCAGCGCCACCCCGGCTATCTCATCAAGAAAGTGATGTGGGATGCCTACACGCGCGAGACGTCGTCGACGGGTAATAGCTATCCCGAGGTAACGAAGCTCGTGAAGCAATACCAGCAGCAGGGCGCACTCATCATGGACTATGCCGGCCACGGACGTGCCGATCAGGTGTCGCACGAGAATGTGTTGCGTCTGGCCGACTTCCAGCAGTTCTCGAACAAGAATCTGCCGTTGTGGATCACGGCTTCTTGTGACATTATGCCCTACGACGGCTCCACAGCTACCATCGGCGAGACGGCCGTTTTGAACAACAAAGGCGGTGCTATTGCCTTCTATGGCACGGCACGCACGGTGTTTGTCACGCAGAATAAGGTGATGAATATGGCCTTTATGCGGCATGTGCTCACCGTTAACGCCGATGGCAAACCCATTACGCTCGGCGAAGCACAGATGTTGGCTAAGAACGAAATGATCACGAAGCGTCTCGATACTAGCGTGAACATGCTGCAATATCAGTTGCTCGGCGATCCGGCCCTGCCGCTGAACATTCCTGCAAGGACGATTGTCGTCGACTCCATCAACGGCATCGCGGCCAATGGCGATGGCGTGCAGATGGCTCAGCTGAAGGCCGGCAGCATTGCCCGCGTGGTGGGACATGTGGCCGATGCCAGCGACTTCAACGGCATAGTTGCTGCCACCGTTCGCGATTCCGAGGAGACAATCACCTGCAAACTGAATAATACTGAGAAGGACGGAGCGCAGACAGCTTTCACCTATCGCGATCGCACGAAGACCCTCTACAACGGTAACGACAGCGTGCGCAATGGCCGCTTCCAGTTGTCGTTTGCCGTTCCGATGGACATCAACTACAAGGATGCTGCCGGATTGATCAACCTGCATGCCGTTTCAAACGACCACCATCAGCTTGCCCATGGCGCCAACGACCATTTCCTCGTGGGCGGAAGTGCTACTGCAGGCAACGATAGCATCGGTCCCAGCATCTATTGCTATCTGAACTCCCCGTCGTTCGTCAATGGCGGCAATGTGAACACTACGCCCTATTTCGTGGCACAGCTCACCGATCAGGACGGTATCAACACCACCGGAAACGGCGTCGGCCACGACTTGGAACTCATCATCGATGGTGACATGTCGAAGACCTACGTGCTGAACGACAACTTCCAGTTCGACTTCGGCAGCTATACCACCGGTTCCACCTATTATAATATACCTGAGTTGGAGCCCGGCATGCATACATTGCTCTTCCGTGCGTGGGACGTGCTCAACAACTCGTCGACGGCCCAGTTGTCGTTCAACGTTGTGAAGGGACTGTCCCCGCAGCTCTTCAGCGTGAGCTGTACGCAGAATCCTGCAAGAACTGGTACCACGTTCATCATCAGCCACGATCGTACGGGATGCACCGTTGATGTGGAACTCGACATCTTCGACACCAGTGGCCGGCAGTTGTGGCGTCACAACGAGAGCGGTGTTTCAACCAATGGTGCCTACACACTGACATGGGACCTCACCGTCGATGGCGGTCAGCGACTGCAGACGGGCGTCTATCTCTATCGTGTCAGCATCTCGTCAGACGGCAGCAAGCAGGTGTCGAAGGCCAAGAAACTCGTTGTTATTGCCCCTTAAAAAATGTGGCGAAAACTTAGGCAGTAAAATAAAAGGCAGATTTCTGCGTTATCATATAGTATCAAAAAACAGAACAGAAGGAATATGACAGAAATACAGAATATCAGGAAAGTAGCGCTGTTGGCGTTGTTGTTGTGCTTCGTGGCCGTCGTTGGCCGGGCGCAGGACAAGAAGGACATGTTCAACCCCGTCAATGCATCGGTGACCTCGCAGACCATTGCCCCCGATGCCCGTGCCGCCGGTATGGGTGATGTGGGTGCAGCCACCGAGGCCGACGTCAACTCGCAATACTGGAATCCAGCGAAGTATCCGTTTGCCATCTCGCGTGCCGGTGTGTCGCTGAACTACACACCATGGCTTCGCGAACTCGTCAGCGACATGGACCTTGCTTATCTGGCAGGCTACTATCGCATCGGCGACTACTCGGCCATCTCAGGTTCGCTGCGCTACTTCTCACTGGGTGAAGTGTTTATGACCAGCGACATCTCTGCCACCGATAACGCCATGACCATCAATCCTTATGAGATGTCGGTCGACGTGGCTTATTCGATGATGCTTTCCGAGAAGTTCTCGTGGGCAGCCGCTCTGCGTTTCATCTATAGCGACCTCACCTACGACTACACCGACGACACCTCTCCCGGCTCGGCCTTTGCTGCCGATGTGGCCCTCTACTATCAGGACTACCTGAACCTGGGCGACCGTGAGTGCCAGGTGGGCTTGGGTATGAACGTGTCGAACATCGGTTCGAAGATTACCTTCGGCGGCGACGACAACTCTGAGTTCATTCCTACCAACCTGCGTCTGGGTGCTTCGCTGATGATTCCCATCGACGACTACAACCGCTTCACACTCGCAGCCGATGCCAACAAGTTGCTTGTTCCTACCTATCCGAAGCAGGAAGAAGGCGAGTCTACCGAGGCTTATCAGCAGCGTGTGCAGAAAGACTACTACGACATCTCATCGATTAGTGGTATCGTGAAGAGCTTTGGCGATGCACCGAACGGTTTCAAGGAAGAGCTGCAAGAGATTCAGTGGAGTGTGGGTGCCGAGTATTGGTACAACGATAAGTTCACCCTTCGTGCCGGCTATCATCACGAAGCCGAGAACAAGGGTAACCGTAAGTACTTCACGTTTGGTGCCGGTTTCAGGATGAGTGTGTTCTCGCTCGATGCCGGTTACGTCATCGCGACTGCAAAGAGCAACCCTCTCGACCAGACGTTGCGTTTCACCCTGTCGTTCGACATGGATGGCATTAAGGATTTGTTTAGAAGGTAATAACCCAACAACCCACCCCCAACTAGGGAGGGGGAACTTAATATCCTTTCGTTATGATGAAGAATCATCCTTTCGGGTTCCGCGTTGGTCTCGGTTACGACGTTCACCAATTGGTGGAAGGACGCGACCTTTGGTTGGGCGGCATCAAGATTGAGCACTCGCTGGGGTTGCTGGGTCACAGCGATGCCGATGTGCTCATTCATGCCATTTGCGATGCATTGCTCGGCGCGGCTGGACTGCGCGACATCGGTTTCCATTTCCCCGACACGTCGGAGGATACACTCAACATGGACAGCAAGATTATTTTAAGGAGGACCGTCGAACTGTTGCGAGAGCACGGTTATGAAGTAGGCAATGTGGATGCTACTGTGTGTGCAGAGCGTCCGAAGCTCAATCCGCACATTCCACAGATGCAACAGACCATGGCTCAGGTGATGGACGTTGACCCAGGTTCTGTTTCCATCAAGGCCACCACTACGGAACGCCTGGGCTTCACTGGTCGCGAGGAAGGCATCTCTGCTTATGCCGTCGCCTTGATTTATAAAGTCTGATTGCAGCAGGTAAAGTCCTGATATAGATACAAACAATACTCCCGCTTCTCATGGGCAATGTGCCAGAGGAGCGGGAGTATTGTTGTTTTGATGATGCTGTATGCAGATGGATGGTTTTTACATATATCCCAGCCAGCGCAGGATGTCGTTCAGGTTTGCCACCACCATCAGCAGGATAAGAATACCGAAGCCTACATACTCCGCCCGAATCATGAAATTCTCCGATGGCTTGCGGCCGGTAATCATCTCGTAGAAGAGGAACAGCACGTGTCCACCATCGAGGGCGGGGATGGGAAGGATGTTCATGAAGGCGAGGATGATGCTCAAGAAGGCCGTCATCAGCCAGAACATGTGCCAGTCCCAGACGGGTGGGAACAGACTACCGATGGCTCCGAAGCCGCCCAGCGACTTAGCACCATCGGCGGAGAACAGATACTTCAGGTCGCCCACATAGCCACCCAGCACGTTCCAGCCATAGGTGATGCCGGCGGGGAAGCTCTCGAAGAATCCGTACTTAATCTTCATCGGCTCGTAGTAGCTCAGGATACTCGTCATTCCTACGCCGAGCTGCAGCTCAGGAGTGAGGACGACGGTGGCGGTGTCGGCAGCAATGGGTGCAGCGACACTGTCGTTGCCGGCGGGCAGTGCCTCTTTGTGTGCAAACACTACCGTTGCCGTGCGCAGGCGCAGACTGTCGGCAGAGGTCTTGGCCTCCGTCATCTGGTCGGCCAGACGACCTGTCTGCTGTGTGAACTCGTTCCATGAGTCAACGGCGGTACCGTTGATGGCGAGAATCTTGTCGCCTCTGCGGATGCCTGCCTTTTGTGCCGGTGAGTCGGGCAAGACACTGTCAATCTCGGCAGGGATGAACGGGCGGCAGAAGTTGGGCGTTGCCTTCAGCATGCCCAGCAGGTTGATATCACCAGGCAGCGCAATCTTCATGGGCTTGCCATCGCGGATGATGCGAACCTCATGAGCCACGCTGATGTCGCGGAAGAGGTCGGCCGAGAAGTCCTTGAAGTCGCCTTCCTCGGTGCCGATCAGGATGTCGCCGTCGCGGAATCCGTAGCTCTTTGCTTCCTGGTTGAACTTCATACCCATCTTCATATCCTTCGTGGCGATGTACTCATCGCCCCAGGTGAAGAGCACCATGGAGTAGATGAACAGCGCCAATAGGAAGTTCACCAGCACACCACCGATCATGATGAGCAGTCGTTGCCATGCCGGCTTCGAGCGGAACTCCCAAGGTTGTTCGGGTTGTTTCATTTGTTCTGTGTCGAACGACTCGTCGATCATGCCGGCAATCTTGCAATAGCCGCCCAGTGGCAGCCAGCCCATACCGTACTGCGTGTCGCTGTTTTTCGGTTTGAACTTGAAGAGGGAGCCGTCCCACTTGCCGATGCCGATGTCGAAGAACATGTAGAACTTCTCGACGCGCACGCCGAAGAGTTTCGAGAAAAAGAAGTGGCCACCCTCGTGCAGGAGCACAAGCAATGAGATGGCCAGCAGGAATTGCAGGAGTTTAATCAGAAATATTTCCATGTTGTAATTCTATAAGCAAATCATAAATAGTAAAAATGAGCCAACCACCAATGAAAACTTCAATCCTAGTGCATTGGAAATGAGCATGAATGTAGACAATTGCATATCGGTCTGTCCTTGTTCCAAGGCAGATATATATTCTCGCTTCTTGCCGATTCGCTCACCCAATTCTTTCTGCGTGATTTTCTGGCGTTTGCGCTCTTCACGGAGAAGCTCTGCATAATACCATGCCTCGGCTTTCGCTTGAAACTCTTTGCGCGATGCAGACCCTACCGGTCCATATTTTTCCGACAGGTGGTCTTCAACCTTGGGCAACTTCTCCCATTTTTCTTCACTAATCTTTATCATAGGTTTTCCTCCCATTGTTTTAATAGCCTTTGTGCCTTTTTTATCTCTGCCTGATATTGTTTTGAACTTTTTTCAATAAAGGAATTCAGCATGACCATTCGCTTGCATTCCATGAAATTATCGGCATCAATGGCAAAGAGTACCGTTCGGTGTTGATTGTTACCCAAAGAAACACGCATCTCATAGAACTCCGTCTTTTCCAGACGTTTGACGAATTTTGTGCTAACTACATATTTTGTGAACATGATTTCGAATACATAGTCATACTTTTCCCTCACTTTTTCGGGCAAGTTCAGATAGTATTCTTCAAATTCTTTGGTATATGTAGCTTCTCTTATTCTATCTTTCACGTTGCAAAAGTAATGTATTTATTACGTATTTCCAAATATAAAGGAAGAAAAGTCTTACATTTTATGTTTATTTTGCAATCGGCACCTACTGTAGCTCTTCGGTTTACAGTAATTCACTTGCGATGCGACGCGCCTCGGCATCGGTTTGCAGATAGGTGTCGAGGGTGGGGGTGGCACTGAAGGTGGCACGCTGCATGGTTTCGCCGATGATGTCGGCCATCTGCGGGAACGAGCAGCGGTCGTGGCGGAACGCCTCATTCACAATCTCGTTGGCAGCGTTCACGATGCAGGGCATGTTGCCACCGCGATGGATGGCATCAAAGGCCAGCTGCAGACAGCGGAACTTCTCGACGTCGGGCTCCAGGAATTCCAGGTCGTGGCTCTTGAAGAGGTCGAGGCGCGGACCGTTCAGGTGCAGACGCTCGGGGAACGAGAAGGCATACTGAATGGGCAGTCGCATATCGGGCACACCGAGCTGCGCCTTCACGCTTCCGTCGGCAAACTGTACGGCGCTGTGCACAATCGATTGCGGATGGATGAGCACTTGTATGCGGTCGGCAGGAACGCCGAAAAGCCAGCGTGCCTCCATCACCTCGAAACCTTTGTTCATGAGTGTTGCCGAGTCGATGGTGATCTTTGCGCCCATGTCCCAAGTGGGATGCTTCAGGGCATCGGCAGCGGTGACCGTCTGCAACTGCTCTTGCGTGAACTTGCGGAAAGGTCCACCCGAGCACGTGAGCAGGATTTTTTCTATTTCGTTGTCGCCTTCGCCTACCAGACTCTGGAAGATGGCAGAGTGCTCGCTGTCAACGGGCAGGATGGGCACATGGTACTCCTCAGCCAGCTGGCAGATGAGTTCCCCAGCCACGACGAGTGTCTCTTTATTAGCCAGACATATCTTCTTCCGTGCACGGATGGCATGGATGGTTGGCTCAAGACCTGAAAAACCCACCATGGCTGTGAGCACCATGTCGATGGGGCCGGCCTCCACGATGTCGCAGAGAGCCTGTGCTCCGGCATAAACCTTGATGTCGGGGCGATCGCTGAGTAGCGCCTTCAGTTCGTCGTAGCGCTCCTCGTTGGCAATGACCACCGCGGCTGGGTTATACTGCCGGGCCTGCTTGGCCAGCAGTTCCACTTTGTTGTTTGCCGTGAGGGCATACACCTCGTAGCGGTCCTCATGCTGTGAGATGACGTCGAGTGCCTGGGTGCCGATAGAGCCGGTAGAGCCAAGGATGCATATAGAGTGTTTCATATATCAATGCGCCTGCGGCGCGGTTCAAGTGTCGCTGCGCGACGGTTCAAAAGCTGCTGCGCAGCGTTCAAAGTTCAATGCGCCTGCTATGCAGTGTTCAAAGTTCTAGAAGTCCCTCGGGGATAATCATTGTGATGGTGCGTGCCTCTGTGTCGACGTCTGTGATCAGATCGTCGCTGGCAGGAACGAGCACATCGCGTCCGTCGGGAGTCTTAATATCGAATAGGGTGTTGATGGTGGTGTCGTCGACTGCAGTGATTGTGCCCACGGGGGCTGCATCGTCATCGGCTGCATCGTTGCGTACGGTGAAGCCAACGATTTGAGCCCACGAGAGTTCGCCTTCTTCATCGGCTGGCACCTCACTGCGCAGGAAGTACACGTCGCAGCCAGTCAGCTGGCGGGCCCGCTCCTGTGTGTTGATGTCGCAGAATCGCACCAGCGCAGTTTCGTCGCTGCGGAAGCGATACTCTTCCATAAAGAACGGAACGAGGATGCCGTCGACTTCCAAGATGAGGTATTCCGATTCAGCCCGATCGAAGACGTCGTCGCTGAAATGGAAGAGCACCTCACCTTTCACGCCATGCGGCTTGCCGATGCGTCCTATCTGGTAGACATCCTCTTTCTTAATCATTGACACGAGTGATTTTTGCACCGAGCAGGTTCAGTCGGTGTTCAATGTTTTCATAGCCGCGGTCTATCTGTGCGATGTTGGCAATGCGGCTGGTGCCATTGGCCGAAAGGGCGGCAATGAGCAAGGCGATACCCGCACGAATGTCGGGACTCGTCATGCGTCCGGCACGCAGGCGGATTTTCCGATCGTGGCCCACGACGACTGCTCGATGCGGGTCGCAGAGAATGATCTGTGCACCCATGTCGATGAGTTTGTCGACGAAGAACAGTCGGCTCTCGAACATCTTCTGGTGGATGAGCACCGAGCCTCGTGCCTGCGTGGCTACGACGAGTAGCACACTCAGCAGGTCGGGCGTGAGTCCTGGCCACGGGGCATCGGCAAGCGTCATGATGGTTCCATCGATGAACGACTCCACGGCGTAGTGTGGTTGACGCGGAATGAACAGGTCGTCGCCGTCTTCCTTGATCTTGATGCCCAGCCGACGGAAGGCATCGGGGATGATGCCCAGGTTCTTCAGCGACACATTCTTAATGGTGATGCCGTCGCCCACCATGGCAGCCATTCCAATGAACGAGCCCACCTCAATCATATCAGGCAGAATCGTATGATTGGCACCGTGTAACGACTTTACGCCGACGATGGTGAGCAAGTTTGAGGCAATGCCGCTGATCTGTGCACCCATGGCGTTTAGCAGGTGGCAAAGCTGCTGCAGATAGGGTTCGCAGGCAGCATTGTAAATGGTGGTGGTGCCCTCAGCCATCACAGCCGCCATGACGACATTTGCCGTTCCCGTCACCGAAGCCTCGTCGAGCAGCATGTAGCAGCCCTTCAGGCGTTTGGCCTCGATGTCGTAGACATTGCGCTCTTCTTCGTGTACGAACTTCGCACCCAGCTTCTTGAATCCCAGGAAGTGGGTGTCCAGACGGCGGCGACCAATCTTGTCTCCACCTGGCTCGGCGATGACGGCCTTGCCGAAACGTCCGAGCAGCGGACCGATGAGCAGTACTGAGCCGCGCAGCGAGGCACACTTGCGTACAAATGCGTCGCTCTGCAGATAGTCCAAGTTCAGGTTCTTGGCACAGAACGTGTAGTCGTTGGGCGCATTCTTCTTCACGTCCACCCCCATGTCCTTCAGCAGGCGGATGAGGTTGTTCACGTCCAGAATGTCGGGCACGTTTTTGATATGTACCTCATCGTCGGTGAGCAGACAGGCACTGATCACCTGCAGGGCCTCATTCTTGGCGCCCTGTGGTGTGATGGTTCCTTTGAGCAGTTGGCCTCCTTCTATGATGAATGATTCCATAAGCGTGTTTTTTGGTGTGTGTGAGTAGGGAGAAAGCAGAACGGGTGGGTTCAGCGTTTCTTCTTCTTTGTGCGCACTTCCATATCTCTCATCGAGACCTTCTCGAACTTGAACGTACTCAAGTCGAGCTGGATTTTTCCATCGGTGAAACGTGCCAGGTCGCTTGCCACCTTCTCATCGTCCGACGAGCCGTGGCTCCACAGCATCAGGTTACGCTTCATCTGGTTGGCGGTGACGCGAGCCAGCTCGTCGCGCTCCTTGCCCGGAGGCATCTGCTTCAGCTTGTCGAATAGCTCGAACACCATGTAACCATAGTGTCTCACGGCGATGTCCTTCATCGGGTAGGGCATCGGCTCTGGACGAGTGGTGATGTCGGCAGCCTGATGAATGTCGTAAGGCCAGTCGATGTCGAGTTCGAAGTTGCTCATCAGCGCCAAATGGTCCCAAAGCTTGTGCTTGTAGTCGGCATTTTGTCGGTTCTGTGGGAACATGCGGTCCATGATGGCCACAATGGTCTGTGCGCAGCGCTGCCGTTCTTTCTTGTCGGGAAGCGTCTTGGCATGGTCCACCATGCGTTGAATCTCTCGACCATACTCTGGCAGAGCCAGCTTCTCACGTTGCGTGTTGTAGTCTAATCCTTCTATATTCATGAATCCTCCCCCGACCCCTCCTATAGAGGGGAGTGCCTGCCGGTTTCAGGGGGATGTGCAGGCTTGCTATGTTCTTTTTTATTATAGTAGCTTTTTCGGCTGCTTGGCCACGAAGTCCTTCAGGTAGAAGGGAACGAAGTAGGCCACGTCCTCGAACTTCTCTTGGAAGAAGCGGCGCTCGGCCAAGGGGAACATCCACCGTGCCAGTGGCACGATGTTCTCGATGAGGTGTGCGTTGGGGTGGTTGATGGCTTCCATGCATTTTGCGGCACCGTTTCCAAAGAAGTAGACGGGTCGCTCATCGAGATACTCGCGGTAGGTGTCGGCATCTACGATGTCGGCCTGTATGCCCCTAACCTCATGCAGCCCACGGTCGAAGAGCTGCGCGTACACCTCCATGCGACGTGCGTCGATCATCGGGCAGAGCAGGGCATTCTCTTCCTTCACTTTCTCGGCCAGCAGCACGGGCACGCACAGCAGTTCCAATGTCGGAACGCTGATGAGCTTTAGGTTCTGCCCGTAGCAGATGCCCTTCGCCACCGATGTGCCCACGCGTAGTCCTGTATAGCTGCCGGGACCGCTGCTCACGGCCACGGCGTCGAGGTCGATGAGTTGGGAGTCGGTGAACGACAATGCCTCGTCGATGAAGACGCCTGCCATCACCGCGCTGCCTCGCCGCTGAGCACCCTTTCCGTCCTTGCTGTCCTTGCTGCCGAGCTCCGGTCGGTCTTCGCGTTCAAAGATGCATTTTCCGTCTTGGCTAACGGCCACGGAACACACGTCGGTGCTTGTTTCTATATGCAATATTGTCGACATAATTGCTTTTTCTTCATAAATAAAGTGCAAATTTACTGATTTTTCGTCGGAATTTCGTACTTTTGCAGAAATTTAACGCATAAAAACCATTATGATACTATCAATGACGGGTTACGGCAAGGCTGTCGTGGCCTATAAAGACAAAAAAATCAACGTCGAAGTGAAGTCGCTCAACTCCAAGCAACTCGACCTTTCGACACGTATCGCACCCCTCTATCGTGAGAAAGAAATGGAGATTCGCCAGATGGTGGCAAAGAGTGTGGAACGAGGGAAAGTGGATTTCTCTATTTGGGTGGAGAAGGATGCCGGTTCGGATGCCACACCCATCAACGGAGCCATCGTAGAGAACTACTACCAGCAGCTGCGGCGCATCGTCGACCAGGTGGGAATCCCCGAGCCGCAGGACTGGCTGCAGACGCTCATGCGACTGCCCGATGTCACCACGCGCACCGAGATGGAAGAGCTCGATGAAGAGGAGTGGAAGGCTGCTCGTCGGGCCATCGAAGAGTCGTTGGCGCAGCTCGAGGCGTTCCGTCGTCAGGAGGGTGCCGCCCTGCAGCGTAAGTTCACGGAGAAGATTGATAATATCGCCTCGCTGCTCGCGCAGATTGAGCCCTACGAGAAGTCGCGCGTGGAGAAGATTCGCCAGCGCATCGTCGATGGTCTGAAGGAGATTCCCGAGGTTGACTACGACAAGAACCGCCTCGAGCAGGAGCTCATCTACTACATCGAGAAGCTCGATATCAGCGAGGAGAAGCAACGCCTGGCCAACCACCTGAAGTACTTCCGCGAGACCATGCAGGAAGAAGGTCGCGGCATCGGCAAGAAGCTCGGTTTCATCGCGCAGGAGATGGGTCGCGAGATCAACACCACCGGCTCTAAGTCGAACCAGGCCGAGATGCAAAACCTCGTCGTCATGATGAAGGACGAGCTCGAGCAGATCAAGGAGCAAGTGCTGAACGCACTGTAAAACCTCCCCCGAAGGGAAGCTAATTCTTTTTTATCGGAAGGCTATTTTTATCGGAAAGAAATTATCATAATTAGAATAATTTTATCCAATAATTTGGTTTTTGTATGACAAGACAAGAATATCTTGAAATATACGAAATCGTAGGTGCCGCCATGGAAGTTCACAGAGTGTTAGGGAGAGGGTTGTCGGAATCTATCTACCAAGAGTCTCTTCAGATCGAACTTGCTAAAAGGGGCATCGTTGCTGAACGTGAGAAGAAGCTGGAGGTATATTATAAAAATGAGAAACTCAACCAATTTTATGTGGCTGATTTCTATTGCAATGGTGTGTTGGTGGAGTTGAAGGCTTCGTCAGACGTCTGTTCGGAGCATCGTGCTCAGCTATTCAATTACATGCGCATCAGTAAGAACCATAGAGGCTTACTCGTCAATTTCGGGGAAAAGAGCCTTCGGGCTGAACGCTATTTGTATCTTGAGGATGTAGATGACTTTGTTCTCTTATCACAAGAGAATTACAAAGAATATATCACGAGCGAAGAAAAAGAGATTAATGAATAAAAAAAGGTGATAATCATTTGCAAAGAGAAAAATAATTGATGGAATAATTATTCTAATTATGATAATTTCTTTCCGATAAATAACTACGCAGATGAAAAAGAATAATAGTAAACGGGGCAGGTTGATAATTGTTAGTGCACCTTCGGGCAGTGGCAAGTCGACCATTGTGAACTGGCTGATGCAGGAGCATCCGGAGTTGAACTTGTATTTCTCCATCTCGTGTACCAGTCGTGCACCGCGTGGCACCGAGCAGGATGGCGTGGAGTATTTCTTCCTTACTCCTGAGGAGTTCCGCGCGAAGATTGAGAACGACGAGTTCCTGGAGTATGAGGAGGTGTATGAAGACAGCTTCTATGGCACGCTGAAGAAACAGGTGGAGCGGCAGCGCCGCGCAGGCCAGAACGTCGTCTTCGACGTCGACGTGAAAGGTGGTGTCAACATCAAGCGCCACTATGGCGATGAGGCACTGAGCATCTTCATCCAGCCGCCGTCCATTGATGAGCTGCGCCGCCGCCTCGTCAGTCGTGCTACTGACACACCAGAGGCTATTGAAGAGCGATTGGCCAAGGCCGCCTACGAGATGACGTTCGCTCCGCAGTTCGACAGCATCCTCGTTAACGACGACCTCGAGGTCGCCAAGGCTGAGGCACTAAAGCTCGTCGGCGAGTTCTTAACCCACCCCCAGTCCCTTCCGAAGGGAGTGGAGTCTGAATAGTTTTGGAAATGGAAGAGGACGTTTATCAACGTGACAATAGTCACGGAACGTAGTAACATAACTCTCAACGATGAAGATAGGCATCTACGGTGGGTCGTTCAACCCTATTCATCGCGGACACGTCGCCCTGGCACGGCAGATACTCCGCAAGGCTCGGCTCGACGAGGTGTGGTTCCTTGTGTCGCCGCTGAACCCGTTTAAGCAGGCCGATACCGACCTTCTTGACGATGACCTTCGGCTGGCGTTCGTCCGTCAGGCACTCGCTGCAGAGCCACGTCTCATCGCCAGCGACTACGAGTTCCATTTGCCACGTCCCTCCTACACGTGGGACACCCTGCAGGCACTCTCGCGCGACTACCCCGAGCATGAGTTCTTTCTTGTCATCGGAGCCGACAACTGGCTAGTTTTCGACCGCTGGTATCATTCGCAAGACATCCTCGACCATTACCATATTATTATTTATCCGCGCGAGGGATCGCCTATTGACATCGCCACCTTACCCGCTAATGTCACCCTTGTGCAGACACGCCTCTACAACATCAGCAGTACAGACATCCGCCAGCGCATTCGCGAGGGCCGTCCTGTGCGACGCCTGTTGCCCACGAACATCTACGACGACGTCGTCAAAGCCTATCAGACGACGTAAGCGTCCCGTCATAGAAAACATGCAGTCCCAGCTCTTCCACTTGAGGAGTTGGGATTTGCTTTTTCAATGGTTAATTACTAATAATGCTGTCTGAATTACTAAGAATGAAAGTTAAAAAAACGGGCTTTTGGAAAGAATTCGTATTACTAAGTTTTTAGAATTCTAATGTTTTAGTAGTTTTGCAAGCGAAAACAAAACTGAAACGTTATGAAACGACAGACTCTGACCAAAGGCGAGATGCAGGTGATGAACATCCTGTGGAGTATGGGGAAAGGTGCTTGTGTCAACGACATCTTATCGCAATACCCTGAACCTAAACCAGCTTATACCACCATTGCCACGTTCCTGAAAATTCTAGAGCAAAAAGGCTTTGTAGAGAGGCGTAAAGGCAATGCGGGAAAACAGTTGGTTTATACACCTCTGATGACGAAGGAGCGCTATTGCAGACAGGTGATGGATGATGTGAAGCAAACGTTCTTCGACGGATCGGTAGCCTCACTCGTCTCTTTCTTTGCGGAAGAAGACGAACTGTCGCAAGAGGACATCAATGTGATTTTAGCTATACTGAAGAGTAGAAATCCAGTACAATAAAAAAAACAACGAATAGACTCACCATGATGATAATAGACTTGATTACCTATGACCTGAAAGTGGCAGTCCTGATAGCTGTCTTCTATCTGTTCTACCAACTGCTGCTGGCCCGCGAAACCACGCATACCCTGAATCGTGTGATTTTGCTGGCGGCCATCGCTCTTTCGTTCGTGCTGCCACTGTGTGTGGTGACCATTCATGTTGCTGCACCTCTGGTTCCTCGTGGCGATGGTGGAGAACTCCTGTTACCAACGGCACTGGCTCCCCAGACGTTCGACACACCAGAACCCACGACGACCTTCTTTATGAGGGAAGAACAGTGGTGGCGACTCCTTGGAGTACTACTTGCAGCAGGAATCTTGACGCGACTGTTCATCGTCGGTCGTGATTGCTGGAGGTTGCATCGTCTTATTGCTAATGGTGAGCAGCACGTATTGTCCTCCGGGACGAAGGTTTGCGTGGTTGATGCACCCGTGTCTCCATTCTCTTGGATGCATACGGTGGTCTTACCGCGTGCCGAATGGCTGTCGCAATCGGCATCTGTACTCGCCCACGAAGAGGCGCATGTGCGTCATCGTCATAGCTACGACATATTGTTCGTAGAAGTGCTCACGGCTCTGCAATGGTTCAATCCCGTGGTGTGGTTCTTGCGTCAGGAATTGCGCACACTTCACGAGTATGAGGCCGATGCATCCGTCCTCTCACGCGGCTTCAATGAAAGCCAGTACATTCATCTACTGATGCAGAAAGCGACCGGTATTCAGGCCTGTGCCCTCGTTAACGGCATCAACACCCACAGAACGAAAAAAAGAATCTTTATGATGTTCAAACCAAAAACTAAAAACTACGCATGGCTCAAGGCTTTGTATATCGTTCCTGTCGTGCTCACCTCGTTAGCTATGACTGCCAAAACGGTCGTGGACTATCACTCCACCGAAGGCAACGACCCTGCTATACGTGTATTTCATGAGAAAACCAATGGCAGAGGCGATAGTTACCAAATTCGCCATCAGCCTGGCGTTAAGTTCTTTCGTAATGGAAAGGAAGAACAAATTCCTGAAGGTCGCAGTATTGCACTCGAGGTGTCGAAGACCACTATGTTGGTGAATGGAAAACCCATGGAACGGCTCAACTTACTTGACCTTCCTGCGGGTGCACTCAAGGAGATTCATCTCACAGAGACCGCCCCTGGCCAGTATGTCTGCAATCTGATGACAACAAAGACGATGAAATACAGCTCAAAAATGAGCGACACGGAGTTTGTTATTTATGCGAAGAAGCAAAAGGCAGCGGGATTGGAACAAAGTGCTATTACTCAAGCCATGTTGAACGAGGCTGGAAGTATCAGCCGTGCTCATATTCTCCATCTTAATGGTGTGTATGGCAGCAAAAAAGGCAACTTGTTTATCGTTGATGGAAAAGAGGTCTCACGCGAGGAGTTCAACCAGATAAAGCCTGAAGCCATTGCCTCGGTAACGGTGATGGACGTTGGCCCAGCAAAGAAAGTCTATGGAGAAAAAGGCAGGTATGGTGTTACGATTGTTAAGACGAAAGGAAAAACCGTATATGTGGTTGATGGAGAGCTTACTTCGGAAGATGTGGTCGGTAAGATAAACACGGAAGACATTACTTATGTTGATGAGATTAGTTCAGCCGACAACATCAAGAAAGCCTACCACGTCGATGCAGATGAAGCCGTAGTCGTGCAAACCAAGAAACAAGGTGACGACCCGATATTTGATTTAGTAGAGGAGTTGCCTCAGTTTCCCGGAGGCGATGTGAAGCTGATGGAATTCATTTCGCGGAACATCAAATACCCTAAAATTGCAACGGAAAATGGTGTGCAAGGTCGTGTAATTGTGAGGTTCATCGTAGAAAAGGATGGCAGCCTAACAAATCCAGAAGTCTTGGCAACATCGCCTGGTATAGGTGAAGCCATTCCAATAGAGGTTACAAGTTACAAGACTGAGAAGGAACGCCAAGACGCAGAGGATCACAATGCTGGCGTACAAGCTCTGCGTGATGAAGCTATCCGCGTAGTTAGGGCCATGCCTAAATGGACTCCCGGCAAGCAAAACGGTGAGGCGGTTCGTTGCAGGTATAGTCTTCCCGTGTCCTACAGACTTAATTAGCCCTCCCCCAATCACTAATAAGTTTGGAACAATGATCAACAAGAATCAAGAACAATTATATTTGTTAGGCAATAGAAAGCGTAATTCATTAGTTGAATTATTTTGATTAGTTTGCACCCGGGTCGTTCTGGAGGCAGCAGTGATGCTCCCTCCAGAATTCCCACATCATACTCGTCATGTGATAGTATTGTCGTTGGCATGTCTTCCTCGGAGGGCATGCCAACAAGTGTTTCTGTGGCGATGTGTGTTCCACTGCCTCACCCTTTGTGCCCCGTAATCGTTGAAAAACACTGGCATTTCTTGTCAGTTTGGAAAAATGTTTGTATCTTTGCGTGGAAATCTATTATTTTAAAGCTGAGAATCATGAAAAGAACCCTTTTTCAAACCCTGTGGCTGGCCCTATTGTTGCTGGTTCCGCTGACGGCGCTGGCAGCGAAGAAGAAGCCGCAGAAGGTGATGACAGATCGCGAGTATTGGTGTTCGCAGGCTTACAAGATGGCGCAGCCGGTTCTGGAGAACATGGCGAAAGGCGAACTGCAGAAGAACATGCAGACGGAGTTTTCACCGTCGTTCGACAACCGAAACCGGAAGGTGGTCTACATGGAGACGTTCGGTAGGCTGATGGCTGGTCTGGCGCCGTGGCTCTCGTTGCCCGACGACGACACCGCCGAGGGCAAGCAGCGTCGCCAGTTGCGCGAGTGGGCACTGGCATCGTTCAAGAACTCCGTAGACCCCGCCTCGCCCGACTACCTCTGCTGGGGCGTGAGCGGACAAAACCTCGTGGATGCCGCCTACATCGCTGAGGCGTTCATCCGTGCCTACGACGCCCTTTGGGTGCCGCTCGACGAGGTGACGAAGGAGCGTTACATCAAGGAGTTCAAGATGTTGCGCAAGATAGAGCCGCCCTACACCAACTGGTTCCTCTTCTCGAGCACCATCGAGAGCTTCATCGCAAAGGCTGCAGGACTGAAGGAGTACGACGATTATCGTGTGATGACTACCATTCGCAAGGTGGAAGAGTGGTATGTAGGCGACGGCTGGTATGCCGACGGCCCCGTGTTCGCCTTCGACTACTACTCGTCGTATGTGTTCCATGCCATGTATCTGGAGACGCTGCAGAACATGATTGATGCGAAGGCAAACACGCGACTCGACTATCAGAAGTACTACGACCGTGCGTTGAAGCGTGCGCAGAAGTTTGCCATCATCCTTGAGCGCTTCATCTCGCCCGAAGGCACGTTCCCCGTTATCGGTCGCTCCACGCCTTATCGCATGGCTGCCATGCAGCCGCTGGCCCTGATGGCGTGGTATCAGAAGTTGCCGAAGGACCTCTCGAACGGACAGGTGCGCGCCGCGCTGACGCAGGTGATGCATCGCATGTATGACTACCAGCAGAACTACAACGAGGGCGGCTACCTCACCATTGGCTTCTGCGGTTCGCAGCCCGAGACGGCCGACTGGTATACGAACAACGGCTCGCTCTATATGACCAGCCTGTCGCTCATGCCGCTAGGTCTGCCTGCCGACCATGACTTCTGGACTTGCCCCGCTGAGGAGTGGACGCAGGTGAAGGCGTGGAACGGCAAGCCCTTCCCGAAGGACCATCGCTGGGGCGACGATATACAGACGAGGGATAAGTGGTAAAGACAAAGGGAGTTTTATCGGAAAGAAATTAGAATAATTATCATAATTTCGTCCAGAAAATATGTTTATTTATGACAAAAATTATTCTAATTATGATAATTTCTTTCCGATAATATCTTTCCGATAATAAAACAAAGAATATGATGAAAAAGACGATTATATTGGTAATGAGTTTGGCCTGCGCAGTGACGCTGCAGGCGAAGGTGTGGACGGCGCAGGAGGTGCGCGACATCGTCTACAAAGTGAATAACACTTGGCAGATGTGGCACGATCAGGAACGGTCGTTCTGGGACCCGGCAGTCTATCACACGGGAAACATGGAGGCGTTCTTCACCTTCGGCAATCTGGCATGGTATCAGTATTCGAAGGAGTGGGCCGACCAGAACCTCTGGCAGGGTGCTCGCGAGGCCGATTCGTCGAAGTGGAAGTATAAGCAGTATGGCGAGTCGATGCAGCATGTGCTGTTTGGCGACTGGCAGATCTGCTTCCAGACCTATCTGGACTTGAACACCGTCTTCCCCGCTGAATACAAGGTGGCACGCGCCAAGGAGGTGATGGACTTCGAGTGCGCCTCCGAGGCCAACGACTATTGGTGGTGGGCCGATGCGTTATATATGGTCATGCCTGTGATGACGAAGCTGTATAAGCTCACCGGCGATGTGAAGTACCTTGATAAGATGTACGAGAACTGGGAGTATGCCAACTCCATCATGTATGACGAGGAGACGGGCCTCTACTTCCGCGACGGCAAGTACGTCTACCCGAAGCACAAGACCGCAGCCGGCAAGAAAGACTTCTGGGCTCGCGGCGATGGATGGGTGCTGGCGGCGTTTGCAAAGGTGCTGAAGGACATGCCGAAGAACTACAAGCATCGTAAGACCCTCGTTGCCTACTATCAGAAGCAGGCAGCAGCCGTGGCGGCTTGTCAGCAGGAGGAGGGCTACTGGACACGCTCGATGCTCGACCCCGAGCAGGCACCCGGCCGCGAGACGTCAGGCACGGCACTGTTCTGCTATGGTCTGCAGTGGGGCATCAACAACGGCATCCTCGATGCGAAGAAGTATCAGCCCGTGGCCGACAAGGCATGGCAGTATTTGGCCACGATAGCCCTGCAGCCCGATGGCACCGTTGGCTATGTGCAGCCCATTGGCGAGAAGGCCATCCCTGGCCAGGTTGTCAACCAGAAGTCGGTGACCAACTTCGGCACTGGTGCCTTCCTGCTTGCCGCCTGCGAGTACTACAGGCATGTGAAGAAGTAGGACCTCCCCCGGCTCCTCCGTCGCGAATGGGGATTCGCTCCCCTTTGTGGGGCCGCAGCCACATCGGTGGCTGCTCTAAAGACCCCAGTCGCCTCCGAAGGAGGGGAGGGCCTGCCGGGTAGTGAGGCATTTCTCAAGAGTGAATGAAGAATTCAACTAATGGAAAGTTAAAGGGGTTTTTATCGGAAAGAAATTAGAATAATTATCATAATTTCGTTCAGAAAAATATAAGTAAATTAATGATAAAAATTATTCTAATTATGATAATTTCTTTCCGATAAAATAAAAACGGGGAACCTGGCCCTGAAAATGTAGGGACGCGGCGTGCCGCGTTATGGGATTAGCGATTCTTGCTCCAGCAACGCGGCACGCCGCGTCCCTACATCAATGAAGGTCGAAAAGTATATAATCACTAAGATTTAACCATGCGGATACTGATTGTCAATACGAGTGAGATGACGGGAGGGGCGGCACTGGCTGCCAACCGGTTGAAGGACGCGCTGAACAACAACGGCGAGAAGGCAAAGATGCTGGTGCGCGACAAGCAGAGCGATGACATCACAGTGGTAGGACTGCCGCAGTCGTTGCGGAAGCAATGGAACTTCCTCTGGGAGCGCTGGACAGTGTTCTGGCGCCTGCACTTCCTGCGGAAGAACCTCTTCCAGATTGACATTGCCAACATCGGCACCGATATCACCCGTCTGCCGGAGTTCAAGGAAGCCGATATCATCCACCTGCACTGGGTGAACCAAGGCATGCTCTCGCTGGGCAACATCCGCAAGATTCTCGACTCCGGCAAGCCAGTGGTGTGGACGATGCACGACCTATGGCCCGCCAGCTCCATCTGCCATGTTTCGCTGGGTTGCCAGAGCTACAAGACACAGTGCCGCCGTTGCAAATACCTGCCCGGTCATGGCTCCGACAACGACCTCTCTGCGCGTGTGTGGCAGCGCAAGAAAGCCATGCTGAAAGGGCGCCACGTGTGGTTTGTGGCATGCAGCAAGTGGCTGGCTGGCGAGGCGAAGCAGAGTGCACTCTTGAAGGGACAGAGCATTACCCACATCCCCAACACCCTCGACACCCGTGTGTTCTGCAAGAAGGACAAGGGCGAGGCCCGTCAGCGTCTCGGCCTGCCTGCCGAGGGTCGTCTGCTGCTGTTCGTCTCGCAGCGGGTGGACAACGAAAACAAAGGCATGTCGTATCTCATTGAGGCATGTCAGAAACTCCATGCCCAATATCCCGACATGGCCCACGACACAAGCCTCGTTGTGCTAGGCGGCCATGCCGAGGACTTGGAAGAACAGCTGCCGTGGCCCGTCTATGCGCTGGGCTATGTGTCTGACGAGCGCCAAATCGTTGAAGCCTACAATGCCTCCGATGTGTTTGTACTGCCGTCGCTTTCGGAGAACCTGCCGAATACCATCATGGAGGCGATGGCGTGTGGCGTGCCGAGCATCGGCTTCAACGTGGGTGGCATTCCCGAGGAGATAGACCACCGGCAGAATGGCTATGTGGCGAAATACCGCGATGCCGACGACCTCGCTGCCGGCATCCGCTGGGTGCTCGACGAAGCCGACCACGATGCGCTCTCGCGGCAGGCAGTACGTAAGGTGCTGACCAACTATTCGCAACAGAGCGTGGCATTGCGTTACACGGAAGTCTATTATGAGGCGATGGCCTCGAAGCAATTTAAATTATGATACGGTTTACCATCATCACTTGCACGTATAATGCTGCAACGGTGGTAGGGCGCACACTCGATAGCGTGTTGTCGCAGACCTATCACCATGTGGAACATCTGGTCATCGATGGAGCATCGCGCGATGCCACGATGCAGCTTGTGCGTGCCTACGAGAAAGAGTCGGAGGAGGAAGAGACAGATCATGAGTTGGTCATCGTCTCGGAGCCCGATAGCGGCCTCTATGATGCCATGAACAAAGGCATCGGCATGGCTAAGGGCGACTACATCGTGTTTCTGAATGCTGGCGACGTGTTTCCCTCGCCCGACACGCTGGAACTCATTGCCGGTTCGGTGGGCGACGGCGAAGCCTTGCCCGGTGTGCTCTATGGCGACACCGACATCGTCGACAAGTCAGGACGATTCCTGCGCCATCGCCGTCTGCAGCCCCCTCGCGAGGGACTGTCGTGGCGGTCGTTCCGACATGGCATGTTGGTCTGCCATCAGGCCTTCTATGCCCGTGCCGACTTGGCCAAGCGCAACCTCTACGACCTCAGCTATCGCTATAGTGCCGACGTAGACTGGTGCATCCGTGTGATGAAGGATGCCGGCGAGAGCATCAAGTATGTTGGCATGGTTGTCGTGAACTACCTAGAAGGCGGGCTCACCACGAAGAACCACCGCCGTTCGCTCGTGGAGCGTTTCCAGGTGATGCGCCACCACTATGGCCTGCCCGTGACGCTGTGGATGCATTTCACATTCGTCTTCCGGGCCATTTTCAAAAAATAAGACACGAGGGGGGATCATAATTGGAAAATATATAGAATTTGGCTCCCCCAAAACAATGTAGGGACGCGGCGTGCCGCGTTATTGGAGAGGGAAAGGCTAAATCCAGTTACGCGGCACGCCGCGTCCCTACATGTGAGGGTCAGAAAAGTATATGATTACCTAAGAGAAAGGAAGAGAAGCCTATGCGCCGACTGTTATTTTGGGCGATGTTGCTGGTCGCCGTGAGCATTACTGCCAAATCGTTTGGCAAGCAGCGAGTTGAAGTGTTGAACCTGTGGGTGGAGAACCTCTGCAATCCACAGGGCATCGACACCGCCGCGCCACGCTTCTCGTGGCAGCTGCAGTCGGTCGAAAAGGGCGTCCTTCAGCAGTCGTATCGCATTCTGGTGGCTTCCTCCGAGGAGCTGCTGGCACGTGGCGAAGGCGACCTCTGGGACTCCGGCGACGTGAAATCGCGACAACAGCTATGGGTGCCCTATGGCGGCAGGAGGCTCAGAAGCGGACAGCACGTCTGCTGGAAGCTGCAGGTGATGACCAACAAAGGTCGCAGCGCGTGGAGCGAGCCACAGACGTTTGGTGTCGCCCTGCTCAACGAGAGCGACTGGCAAGGGCGTTGGATAGGTCTTGAACGCTTCATGGATGGCGAGCAAACGGGCAACCACTCGCGCATGGCTGCCCGCTATCTGCGCAAGGAGTTCTCGCTGAAGGACGGCAGTAGCGTGGTGCGTGCCACGGCCTATGTGGTCGGCCTCGGCCTCTATCAGTTCTATGTGAACGGGCGGCAGCTGGCACCTTTTTGCATGATGCCCGTCCCCACCGACTATCGCCAGACCATCTACTACAACACCTTCGATGTTACGTCGTTGCTCGCCCAGCGGAATGCCTTCGGACTGGTGCTCGGCAACGGCTACTACTTTGCCATTCGTCAGGACAAACCCTATAAGAACACCCACTTCGGATTTCCCAAGTGCCGCATGAATGTCGTGGTGGAATATGCCGACGGCACACGCGAGGTGTGGAAGACCGATGAGACGTGGCGCGTCACCGCCGAGGGTCCCATTCGTGCCAACAACCTCTACGACGGCGAGGAATATGATGCCCGACGCGAGCTGATGGGCTGGAACCGCGTGGGCTTCGACGACTCGCAGTGGCTGCAGGCCGAGCGGACGGCTCTTCCCATGGGAACGCTCTGCGCACAGATGATGGAAAGTCCTCGGCAGCGGTTCGCCACGGAGGGCGATGGCTTCGTAACGCCCCTGCCTGCGGATGGGCACTCTAATGGTTCGCTGCGCTTCGACATGGGTGAGAACATGACGGGCTTTCTCGCCTTCCGTCCTGCCGGCGAGAAGGGCGACACCATTCGCCTCCGCTATGCCGAGCGACTCAACGCCGATGGCTCGCTCTACACTGAAAACCTGCGGTCGGCCCGCTGCGAGGATGTGTACGTCTGTCGCGGCGATGAGCAAGACTGGTGGCAGCCTGCCTTCGTCTATCATGGCTTCCGCTATGTGGAGGTGGTGGGCGTGAGGAATCGTCAGAAGTGGCAGTTCAGAAAGGTGTACGTCGACAATATGCAGCCCGACTATCGTTTCGTGACATCCGACAGCACGCTGAATCGTATCGTTCGGAATGCTGCCAACGGCATTCGCTGCAACTATCAAGGCATGCCACTCGACTGTCCGCAGCGCGACGAGCGCATGCCGTGGCTCGGCGATAGGACCATGGGTTCGCTGGGCGAGAGCTACTTGTTCCCCAACGAGCGACTCTATGCGAAGTGGATGCGCGACATCTGCGAGGCTCAGCGCGCCGATGGCTGTCTGCCCGATGTGGCTCCGCTGTTCTGGAACTACTTCAGCGATAACGTCACGTGGCCCGCCGCCCTGCCTTTCACCTGCGATATGCTCTGGCGGCAGTACGGCAATGCAAAACCGTTCGCCGATAGCTATCCGCACATCAAGAAATGGATTCGACATCTGGTGGAAGCCTATGGCGATGCCGATGGCATCATCACGAAGGACACCTACGGCGACTGGTGCGTGCCACCCGAACGGCTCGAGCTCATCCATAGCGAAGACCCGGCACGCAAGACCGATGGCGCGCTGCTCTCCACGGCTTATGTCATTCGAGTGCTGCATCTGCTGCGCGACTTCGCCAGTGCACAGGGACTCGCCGCTGAGGCTGACGAGTTCCAGCAGCAGGCACAGGCGATGGCCGCGGCATTTAATAAGAGGTTCCTCACGCGCGAGGGGGCAGAGGGGCAGGGTGCCTTCTATGGCAACAATACGGCGACGGCCAATCTGCTGCCGCTGGCATTCGGCCTCGTGCCCGACGACTGTCGCGCAGGCGTAGTCGGCAACCTCGTGAAGAACATCGTGGAGAAAAACCAATGCCATGTGTCGTGTGGCGTGATTGGCATCTCGTGGCTTCTGCGTGTGCTCAGCGACAACGGCCGAGCCGATGTTGCCTGGCGCCTCGCCACCACGAAGACCTATCCCTCGTGGGGCTATATGGCAGAGCATGGTGCCACGACCATCTGGGAACTTTGGAATGGCGACACCGCCAATCCTGCTATGAACAGCGGAAATCACGTAATGCTCCTTGGCGATTTGCTGACGTGGTGCTATCAGTATTTGGCAGGTGTGAAGCCCAAGCGACCCACCCCCCAGCCCCTCCCTGTCAGTGAGGGGAGTGGAATGCCTTTGCAAGCTGCGAATTCTCAAGCAGAGAGAGTATCTACTCCCCTCCCTTCACGGGCGACTGGGGTCTTCAGAGCAGCCACTAATGTGGCTGCGGCCCCACCAAGGGGAGCGAATTCCTCATTCGCGACGGAGGGCGGGCAGGGGGGTGGGTCTTTTTCCCTCGCTCCCGACTTCTCCATCCCCGACTGCTTCTCGGTGGATGCCCGCTATGAGTCGCCCTACGGACCCGTGGTCAGCCAGTGGCAGAAGGATGGCAGCGGACACGTCTCGTGGCAGGTGGCAATTCCCGCCAACACCACTGCAACCCTGCGTCTCGCCGACGGAAAGGAGCAGCACATCGGGTCGGGGACTTATGTCTTCGAGTCGTCATTGCCCGCCATCACCACGCCCGAAGGCATCACGGCAAAGAAGGAGTTCATAGACCCACAGCCAGCCGAGCCCTCCTGCCATGCTTCCACCATTGTGGAACTGCAGAACGGCGACTTGCTCGCAGCGTGGTTTGCCGGAAAATACGAAGGACATCCCGATGTGAAAATTTGGACCTCGCGTCGCCCCAAGGGGTCGCAGGAGTGGACCAAGCCCGTTATTGCCGCGACGGGAACCTTCGAGGTGGAACCGGGGAAACTGATTACCGATAACGAACAGGCTCGCATCGCCGGGCTCGACAGCACCGATCACGGTCGCAAGGCATGCTACAACCCCGTGCTCTGTCAGATGCCGGATGGCGAGGTGTTGCTATTTTATAAGATAGGTCGCTTCGTGCAGGACTGGACCGGCTGGCTGGTGCGCTCCAGCGACAATGGCCAGACGTGGAGCCAACACGAACCACTCCCCAAAGGTTTCCTCGGACCCGTGAAGAACAAGCCGGAGCTGTTCTCAGCTTCTCATCTTCTTTGTCCGTCAAGCACCGAGAAAGGTGGTTGGAAGATTCATTTCGAGCGTTACGACCTCATCGACGGAAAGCACTTCCCCACGCAGGAAGCATTGGCGGCTCATGCGTCGATGATTGGTCCCATCGAAGCTGAGCAGGCAGAGAAGACATACGAGCAGGGCAAGCTGTCGCCCGTGGGCTGCATCCAGCCGAGCATTCTCCGTTTGGCTGATGGCCGATTGAAAGTGCTCTGTCGGTCGCAACACGGCAGACTGGCAACGAGCGAAAGCAGCGACGGAGGCCAGACGTGGTCGAAGGTGACGCTCACCGACCTGCCCAACAACAATTCCGGCACCGATGCCGTGACGGTCTCCCTGCCAGGCAAGAAGGGTAGGGTGGCTCACCTGCTCGTCTACAACCCCACGGCTACTCCGCTTGGCGAGCATCGGGCGCCGCGCACACCGCTTTGCGTGGCCATCAGCGACGACGGTGAGCATTGGCGCCACCTGCTCACGCTTGAGGATGGTCCCATCAGCGAATATTCCTATCCCGCCATTATTCAAGGTCGTGATGGCACCGTACACCTTATTTATACATGGCGCCGCGAGCGCATCTGCCACGCCGAGTTTCAGTTGCCGTAGTCCCTACATTTCCAAAAGCAATGCTTTGGGGCCACATTGTCATATTTTTCCCCCTAATTTTTTGGAAAACAGTTATTTTTTTGGATTTTAAGTTGCAACCTACGATAATTATATATAACTTTGCAACTGCAAACGAGGGCAACGGCGAAGGCAAATCTGCGCGTCAGAAAGACCGGTCCAGATGCAGCAGTTCAGCCTGAAACCTTGCACGAAATTGCCGGGCAACGCCAGAGGAGCAGGCTTGTCTCGAACCAGAAACGACCACTGCAGGATAGCGACTCCGTGAGGAAATCATGAAAAGCAAATTTCAGAATGTTGTGGAACATAGCTCTTGAAAGTGCAGAGCATAGCTCTTGACAGTCCAAAGCATAGCTCTTGACAGTCCAAAGCATAGCTCTTGAAGGCCGTGAGCATAGCTTTTAGTGTCCGAAAGCATAGCTTTTGAAAGCGGAAAGCATTGCTTTTGGTGTCCGAAAGCATAGCTTTTGGCGTGGGGGAGTATAGCTCTAGACATCGGGGAGTATAGCTGTTCAAAGTGGAAGACATGCTTCTAAAAAAGGTGAGGCAATAAGCGCCAACAATTAAAAATTATGGAAAAAGAAACAGATAGTAACAACAAAATCCAGCGTGGGGGAGAACTCAGTTCTGGCCCCGCCAAGCGTGAATCATTTGTAGTGTATACCTCGCTTGCAAATCACATTCGCTTTTTCTCGTACGAAGATATAGGAAGGCTGTTCTGCGGCATCCTCGGCTACGCGAAAGGCGAAGAAAAGGATGCTGTTCTGGAAAATCTTCCTGACAACGTGAAGATTGCCTTCAGTTTCGTCTCAGACCAGATGGACGTCAACTTCGAGAAGTATGATCAGATTTGCGAGAAAAAACGCAAGGCTGCCAACAAGCGTTGGGGAAAGTCGGAGGGTGATGCATGTGCATCTTCTGCATTGCATAATGATAATGATACTGAGAATGAGAATGAAAATGAGAATGAGAATGAAAATGAGAAGAAAGAAGAAATAAATTCTTCTTCCTCTTCTTCTAATAATGATAGCGACGGCGTCGCTGAGGAGGATGAGGAAGAGAAAATTTTAAAGTTTTCTAAGAAAGGAGCATTAGGTTGGATGTCTTGGTTCAAGGAATTGGTGGAAACGAATGAAAGCCGCATTTCTCCTCCCAAGATCATGACACTTGAGCGAGCGAGAGGCCTCTATCAGTTGATCAAGAAGTTTGGTCGCGAAACCGTGGCTAATGTTTTCCGACGAGCGGCGCAAACCCCTTTCCTCAACGGCAAGGGGAAAAACAAGTTCGTCGCATCCTTCGACTGGCTGCTTGAGGAGAAAAACTTTGTGAATGTGTATGAAGGCAACTTCTTTTGCTGACCCACCCAAGGGGTGGGGAGTTTAGAAAAGTTCAGAAAGGTTTAGAAGAGTTCTTTCTCCGCTGCGCTACGAAAGCGCCGCTTCGCATCGAGCGGAGAAGGGAGTCAATTTGTAGTCCCCTCCTTCTGGAAGGAGGGGCCAGGGGTGGTAGAGAAAAACAAGGTTCGACCTTATCTAATTAATATAAAAGAGGTTATGTCATTATTCTTCTCTACCACCCCTAACCCCTCCTCCCAGGAGGAGGGGACTACAGGAGGCGGCTTTTCCCTCCTCCTAGGAGGGGACCACAGACTGCCACACACCCACTATGGATGGGGCACAGCGATCTTTGACTTATTGATATAAAAATATAAGGAGAGCACGGGCAGACATGGGAGTCTGCCCCTACCCTCCACAAAAGCGTTTCGCTTGAGTTATTGCACATCGATGATGGCCACCCAGCCACCGTTTGGTGCGAGATGGATGGGGAGCGAGGCAGCCTGCGGGTTGTCGGGCACGGTGATGGAGAACTGCTGGCGGTTGTAGTGCATGGCTTGATAGTCGGCATTCTTTCCATCGCGGAAGGCGCTGAGCTGATAGGTGCCGGGCATGAGGAAGCTGAGCGGCAGCTGCAGGTCGCGTTCCTTGTCGTTGGTGATGGCACCGATGTACCACTTCAGGTCTTTACGCTTTGCCACCACCACGTATTCGCCGGCTTCGCCAACCAGGCATCGCGTCTCGTCCCAGGTGGTGGGCACCGATGCGATGAAGCGGGTGCATTCGTCGTTCTGGTAGTAGCGTGTGGGGTTGTCGGCAAGCATCTGCAAACCGCTCTCCAGCACGATGTAGAGTGCCATTTGGAAGGCGCGTGTGCCCATGGCGCCACTGTTCGGACGTCCGGCACGATACTGCTTGGGTTGCATGTTGTTCATGCCGCCAGGGGTGAAGTCGGCAGCACCCACCGCATTGCGGATGAAGGGGATGAAGACCGTGTTGTTGGGGTCGCAACCGCCCATCTGCTCCAGTCCAAGCACACCTTCATAGCTGATGAGGTTGGGATATTCGTATTCCAGTCCGGCAGGCGTGAACGCCCCGTGGAAGTCGACGATGATGTGATGTTTGGCAGCCTCTTGAACGACGCGCTTGTAGAAGTTGGTCATCCACTGGTCGGCATGATCCATGAAGTCTATTTTCACAGCTGTGATTCCCCACTGCTCATAGACGCCGAAGATGGTGTCGATGTTCTGCCAGACGGCGAGCCAAGGCAGCCACAGAATGACTTTCACACCTTTGGAGTCGCAATACTTAATAAGGTCGGGCAGGCGCAAGTCGTCGTTGCCGACAAATGGGTCGCGGGTAGACTTTGCCCAGCCCTCGTCGAGAAGGATGTAGCGCAGACCATACTTCGCAGCAAAATCGGCGAAGTAGCAGTAGGTTTCGTAGTTGCAGCCGTAGCGGAAATCGACGTCCGGTCCGAAGGGTGCTGCACCGTTCCACCACTCCCACGACACTTGTCCGGGATGAATCCAGCTGGTGTCCTTCAGCGTGTTGCGACGGGAGAGCTGCACGGGGATGGTCTGTTCGACGATGCCACGGCTATTGGTCACGGCCACCCAGCGCCAGGGCAGTGAGCGACGGCCGCTGGTGCGGGCAATGTAAGGTGCCTCCTCGACGATGCGCTCCGAGCGGTCGCCGTTGGGCTCCCACTTCAAGGGTGCCTTCGGATAGATGGGAGAGATGCCGTCGCCCGTTGCGAGCGGAGCGAGGAACTGATGCGGATAGTCGTCGACATCGCTCTCGCCGATGAGCAGCTGCGTGTCGTTCTTGCCCGAGAGCAGGAAGGGAACCGTGGCCTGACGACGGTCGCTGGCAGCCCATTCGGCGATGGTGCTGGTGCGATAACGCTCCTCGTAGCTGGTGTTGAAGTTCTCGGGTGCCGTCTGATAGTGAGCGGTGAAGCCGCTGGCAGGCGTGAGGCGGAAGTGGTCGTCGTAGACGTCGACTGTTCCCTTGCGGCTAAGCACGAAGCGATAGGCCACACAGTTGTTCATCACGCGCAGCTGCATCTGGCAGTTAGAGCCCAGCGAGACGCTCACTTCGTTGTAGTTCTCGTAGATGGTGGAGAACTTCAGTGGCACCACGGGCAGGAAGCTATTCTTCACACGGCGCGGCTTGCCCACCGACACATTGCCCTTGGGAAGCGTCTCTTTGCCGAGGTTCAGCGAGATGTCGCTGAGCGTGTAGACAACCTGTCCGTTCTTCGACACGGTGTAGCCCAGCTGTCCCTTCGAGGTGTTAAACTGCACGCGGATGGTTCCATCGGGCGACGTGATGACTTCTCCTGCAAACAGTTGCAGGGAGGAAACGAGGCAGACAAACAGTACTGCTAGTTTTTGCTTGGTGGTGTTCATAATAAAAAGGTATTTATTAATTCTTATAGACTTTTACGATAGAGTCGGCCACCTGCTCCATCGACCAGTGGAACGTGCGTTCGGCACGGTCGGCGCCTTCGATGATGCCCATCCAGTAGAAGCAGGCAGCACCATATTGGCGACAGAGGCGACTCATGTCGGCAGCCTGTCGGCCGGCCTCGGCCTTCTGGGCTGCTGTCGACGAGGCATTGATGGTTTTCTCACCGTCGCCGTTCGAGCCGTATTCACCGACGATGACCGGCCATCCCTTCGAGATGATGTAGTTCTGCAGACGTCCGAACATGTCGACCAATGCCTGGTGGCACTCTTTCGTCCACGTCATATTATAGGTGTTCACCCAGTTCCATGGGTCGTAGCTGTGCACCTCAACGATGAGATGGTTCTGGCTTGCATCGGTCGGCATCTTGAAATTCTTCAGTGTCTGCTCGCTCGTGGCTGCGCTGTAGGTACTGATGACGAGATTGCGATACTGGTTGTTGCCGCCCGTGGCACGCACCGCCTTCACGAAGCTCTCGCCCCAGTTCGTCACCGCGCCATAGCTGCTGGTGCTCTTGGGCTGCGTCCACGAGAACGACTTGTCGAGCATCTCGTTATATGCCTCGAAGACCAGCTTGTCGCCGTAGTTGGCAAAGCGCGTGGCAATCTCCGTCCAGAGCTTCTCATAGCGTGCCTTGCCGGCATCGTAAGCTGAGGCATCGGCCACCACCCATGCAACGTCGTGAGCACCCGTGTCGTGGTGCAGGTTCAGAATGCAGTACATGCCGGCATTGATGACGTAGTCTACGACCTCTTGCACGCGGTCCATCCAGTCCTTGTCGACTGAGCCGTCGGCCTGCATGTGCTGATACCAGGTGACGGGCACGCGAATGGCACCGAACCCTTTCTCCTTCAGCTTGCGCATGAGGTTGGCATCGGCCTGCGGCTGGCCCCACATGGTTTCATACTTGTCGGGCGACAGGTGGTCGCCAATCCATGAGCCGTGGCTGTCGAGGGTGTTGCCGAGGTTCCAGCCCGGTCCCATATTGAGCACCGCCTGTGTGGCACTCTCGTGGCCGTCGTCGGTCTGTGGGGCGGCCTTCGTGGTGTAGCTCACTTTCACCTCGGGTGCAGGCATGTTCTTGGTGTTCTTCACGATTCCTGATGGAATCGTCACAGTGGTGCTGACGCCGGGGTTGCAGACGAGGTTGATGCTGAGCTGCTTGCCTATGGCCTTCGCACTGCTGACGGTGCCGGAAGTGGCTTGAATCTTCGTGTAGTCGGACTCCACGAAGATGATGTTCTGGTCGTAGGTGACGGTGATGGCGATGGTCGCGTCGAGGTCTTTCGAGCCGTCGGCAGGGAAGACGCTCTCCACCTTCGGTGCTTCGACGGTGGGTTCGGGGGTGATGTCGCCGTTATCGTCGCTACCACCGCAGGCAGTGAGTGTAGTTAGAGCAAGGAATAGAGTGGCAATAGTTAGAAATGGTTTCATGATGTTGTTTCTTTTTGATGTCACGATGGAAATGAATTATTTGTCGGTGCGGAACGGAACAGCGGGCAAACCCCGATGGTTCTTCAGATTACCAATCTGGAAAGCCTTGAAGCAATAGTGCACGTTCTTGGGCTGCGGCACGTCGGGCGAGCTCAAGACGATGCTCTTGTTGCTCTCGTTCAGGCGACCCGTGGCGGGTTTGTAGACGCCGTCGTCGCCGGCAATCTCGAAGCCCTCAATGTCCTGCCAGGGCGACAAGCCGTCGTCGGCATGGCGGAAGAACACCTCTATTTCGTTGCCGTTCACTTGCATGTGGTCGTATTCCGGCGAGTCGCAGGCAATGCTCTTGAAGCCATATGTGCGGTTCAGCGCCATATAGGCCAGGCGGTTGCCCACCTCACGCTTCTGGGCGGGATGAATCTGACCGCGCTCGTACGGATAGACCAGGTCGTTGGTGCTCACGCAGCCGGCATTCTCGATGATGCGAGCGGCCTCATGCTGGCACTCGCGGAACAGCGGACCGCTGGGATACTCCTCACCATAGCCGCCCCACGGGGCAATCTCCACAAGGTAGAACGGCAGTTCGCTGGCAGTGCCTCCAAACTCCGTTCGCCAGAGGTCGACCATCGTCTTCAGTCGCTGTGGGTAGGTGTCGTGCTTGCCCACATTCGACTCGCCCTGATACCAGAGGAAGCCGCGAACGGTGTAGTGGCGCAGGGGGTGGAGCATGCCGTTATACATGATGCAGGGCGTGTAGTATTGCCACCACTCACCATTCCAGCCCTCGCGTTGTTCCTTGGCAATGTCTACATCGGGGTATTTTGAGACGATGCTCTCGGGCAGCCAGCCTTCCACCCTTGAGCCTCCCCAGGCACAGGCGATGACGCCCACGGGCACATCGAGCACACGCTGCAACATCGTAGCGAAGAAGTAGCCCGTGGCACTCATCCAGGGAGCCGTGGCGGGTGAGGGCACCTGCCACTTGCCTTCCACCTTTTCCACGGGTTTCGTCTGACCGTTCTTCTGAATGGTCGCCATGCGCACGAAGCGATTCTCCGAAGCGGTGGCGATGACCTCGTTATTGCCTTCCACGGGGCAGTTCCAAAAGCCGTTGAGCGGCATCTCCATGTTCGACTGGCCCGAGGCAAACCACACCTCGCCAATGAGCACGCGGCTGAGAACGACCTTCTCGCCCCCTTGCTCCTCGATGACGATGGTGTGTTCGTCCTTCGAGGCAGCTGGCGTGGCGATGCTAAGTAGCCACTGGCCGTCTTTGTCGGCACGCGTCGTGAACTTGTCGCCCGTCCAGTCGACGGTTATGGTGATGTCGCATTTCGGAGCTGCCTGTCCCCAGAGGCGTGCTTGCGTCTTCTGTTGTAATACCATGTCGTCGCCAATGATGTCAGGCAGCACAATCTTTGCTTGCACAGGGCTGAGGCTCATGGCAAGAAGTGCACAAACGGCACCGATGAATTTCGTGATTGTTTTCATTTTTTATTCTTAATTTCCCTAATTTCCCTAATCACCCTAATCACCCTAATTACCCTTCCTCACGCTTTAACCCCTACACAATCACCTTCGTCTTCCGATACTTCTCGCGAAACGCCGTAGGATTGCAGCCCTTCCGCTTCTTGAACAGGCGGTTGAAGTTGCTCAGCGTGTTGAACCCGCAGGTGTAGCACACCTCGGCAACCGAATCGGTGGTGTCGATGAGCCGGCGGGCGGCATATCCCAACCGCACGTCGACGATGTATTCGTTGAGGCTCTTTCCTGTGCGCAGTTTGAAGAAACGGCTGAACGCCGAGGGAGTCATATTGACGAGGTCGGCAATCTGCTGCAGGCGCAACTCGTCGCTGTAGTGGCTTTCGATGAACGTCTTCACCTTCAGCACCCGACGGCTGTCGCTCTCCACGCTAACCTTCGCGAAGGCACTCGACGCCAGTTCGTAGGCGCCATCGCTCTTCGAGAGCTCATAGAGGATGGTAAGCAGTTCGCGCGAAGCATAGAAGGCGTCGCTGATGGTCGACAGGCGCTCAATCCTAGGATAGATGTTCATGATTGCCTTCAGCGGGAATGCCACGCCTCGTTGCGCCCGTTGGCAGAGCTTGCGAATGGAAGCCATCGGATTGGTGCCGAAAGGTCCGGATTCGTTGTTGAAGTCGAGATTGAACTGCACGGTGATTTCATGAATGTCGTCGGAGTGACATTCGTGCTGCTCCCAGACGTGTTCGAGCTCCGGACCGGTGATGAGCACGAGGTCGTAGTCGCCGATGACTTCGCTGGAGTCGCCAACCACTCTGCGGCAGCCGGCAGCGTTTTCCACGAAATTAAGTTCGCACACGTCATGATTGTGGATGGGGTAGTTGAATTCCGTCTTATGACGGTCGGCCACATACATGAAGTCGCTTTCAGCCAATGGGGTTATTTCGTGCAAGACTCTCGTTTCCATGAAGGCAGGTTTTCGTTATTAATTTCTGCAAAGGTAATAAAAAATGATGTATTGCAAAAAAAATGCACGAGAAATGTGGCGCTTTCTGCTATTATATCGAAAAAAATGGCTACCTTTGCAAGCAAATTTAAAACATAACACTATTCATAGGAACGAGTATGATACTTTTTTTCCAAACTCCCCAAAAGTCCGTGATTGCCACGGCAATTAATCACACCCCCAGTCAGGAAGAAACCAGTGCTCTTTGTTGGCTTTATGGCGAAGCCTCGCTGCTCGATGCAAAGCAGCTGGAAGGATTCTTTGTAGGCCCACGTCGGGAAATGATTACGCCGTGGAGCACGAATGCCGTTGAGATTACACAGAACATGAGCCTCAGCGGCATTTCGCGTATTGAAGAGTTCTTCCCCGTGGCATCGGCCGATGCCGACCACGACCCGATGCTGCAGCGCATGTACGACGGGCTCAACCAGGACGTGTTCACGGTCGACATACAACCCGACCCCATCCGCTACATCGACGACCTGGAAGCTTACAACGAGCAGGAAGGACTGGCGCTCTCGGCCGAGGAAATCAGCTATCTGCACGACATCGAGAAGCAGAACGGGCGCCCGCTCACCGACTCTGAGATTTTCGGCTTTGCCCAGATCAACTCCGAGCACTGCCGCCATAAGATTTTCGGTGGCACCTTCATCATCGACGGTGAGGAAAAGGAGTCGTCGCTCTTCCAGATGATTAAGAAGACCACGAAGGAGAATCCCAATAAGATTCTCTCGGCATACAAAGACAATGTGGCGTTTGCCCAAGGACCGATGGTGGAGCAGTTTGCACCGTCTGACCAGTCGACAGCCGACTGGTTCCAGGTAAAGGAGATTGAGAGTGTCATCTCGCTGAAGGCAGAGACGCACAACTTCCCGACGACGGTGGAACCCTTCAACGGTGCTGCTACGGGCACGGGTGGTGAGATTCGCGACCGCATGGGTGGTGGTACGGGCTCATGGCCCATCGCCGGAACGGCAGTCTATATGACGAGCTATCCGCGCCTCGACACTGAAGATGGTGAGCTGCGCGATTGGGAAAACCTGCTGCCCGTTCGCCAGTGGCTCTATCAGACGCCCGAGCAGATTCTCATCAAGGCCTCTAACGGTGCCAGCGACTTCGGTAATAAGTTCGGTCAGCCGCTCATCACGGGCTCTGTGCTTACCTTCGAACATCAGGAGGGTGAGGAGAAGTACGCTTATGATAAGGTGATTATGCTGGCAGGCGGCGTGGGCTATGGCAAGAAGCGCGACTGCCTGAAGAAGGAACCGCAGAAAGGAAATAAGGTGGTGGTTGTTGGAGGCGACAACTATCGCATCGGACTCGGTGGCGGATCGGTGTCGTCGGTCGACACGGGTCGCTATAGCAATGGCATCGAGCTGAATGCTGTGCAGCGTGCCAACCCAGAGATGCAGAAGCGTGCCTACAACCTCGTGCGTGCACTGGTTGAAGAAGACCAAAATCCCGTTGTCTCCATTCACGACCATGGCTCGGCAGGCCATCTGAACTGCCTCTCGGAGCTGGTCGAGGAGTGCGGCGGTGAGATTGATATGGCAAAGCTTCCCATCGGCGACCAGACGCTATCAGCCAAGGAAATCATTGCCAACGAGAGTCAGGAACGCATGGGTCTGCTCATCGACGAGCAACACATCGACCACGTGCGGCAGATTGCCGAGCGCGAGCGTGCTCCGCTTTATGTGGTGGGCGAGACCACGGGCGATGCTCACTTCTCGTTCCGTCAGGCCGATGGCGTGAAGCCGTTCGACCTCGACGTGGCACAGATGTTCGGCCACTCGCCGAAGACCATCATGCGCGACACGACCGTGGAGCGACTCTACGAGCCCGTGGCTTACGATGCCGCGCGGTTCAACGAATATCTGGAGCGCGTGCTGCAGCTGGAGGCCGTGGCTTGTAAGGACTGGCTCACGAACAAGGTGGACCGTTCGGTGACAGGTAAGATTGCACGTCAGCAGTGCCAAGGTGAGATTCAGCTGCCGCTCTCCGATTGTGGTGTGGTAGCCCTCGACTATCGTGGCCGCAAGGGTATTGCAACGGCACTGGGACATGCCCCGCAGGCTGGACTGGCTTCGCCCGAGGCCGGCAGTGTACTCTCAGTCGCTGAGTCGCTCACGAATATTGTGTGGGCCCCGCTTGCAGAGGGCTTGGAAAGCGTGTCGCTCTCGGCCAACTGGATGTGGCCTTGCCGTTCGCAGGAAGGCGAGGATGCCCGTTTGTACAGTGCTGTGGAAGCCCTGAGCGACTTCTGCTGTGCACTCGGTGTGAATGTTCCCACGGGTAAGGACTCGCTGTCGATGTCGCAGCAATATCCGAACGGCGAGAAGATCATCGCTCCCGGAACGGTGATCGTGAGCAGTGGCGGCGAGGTCGACGACGTGCGCAAGGTGGTAAGCCCCGTGCTGGTGAACGACAAGCGCTCGAGCCTCTACCACATCGACTTCTCGTTCTGCGAGCAGCGTCTCGGCGGTTCTGCCTTTGCACAGAGTCTGGGCAAGGTGGGAAGCGATGTGCCGACAGTGACTAATCCCGAATATTTCGTCGACTGCTTCAACGCCGTGCAGGAGCTCATCCGCCGTGGATGGGTGATGGCTGGCCACGACATCTCGGCTGGTGGTTTGATTACCACACTCCTTGAGATGGCATTTGCCAACAAGCAGGGCGGCATACACGTTAATCTGCACGACATCTGTACCGATGGCGATATCGTAAAAACACTCTTCGCTGAGAATCCCGGTGTGGTTATCCAGGTGAGCGACGAGCATAAGTTCGACCTCCGCGACTATCTGGAGGATGTGGGTGTAGGCTTCGCAAAGATTGGCTATCCCATTGAGACAGGTCGTGAACTGATCATCAAGAATAACGATGACGAGATGACACTCGACATCGACCATCTGCGCGATGTGTGGTATCAGACCAGCTATCTGCTCGATCGCCGTCAGAGCCGCAATGGCATGGCTCGCGAACGCTTCGAGAACTACAAGCAGCAGCCGCTGGAGATGAAATTCCCGCGTGGCTTCACGGGCAGTCTGCGCCAGTATGGCCTGAGCTTCGACCGCAGCTGCAACGTCGCTGCCGACAACCGTCCGAAGGCTGCCATCATCCGCGAGAAGGGCACCAATGGCGAACGTGAAATGGCTTACTGCCTCTACTTGGCTGGCTTCGATGTGAAGGATGTCATGATGACCGATCTCATCACGGGTCGCGAGACGCTCGACGAAGTCAACATGATTGTGTTCTGCGGCGGATTCTCGAATAGCGACGTGCTCGGCTCGGCAAAGGGTTGGGCTGGCGCCTTCCTTTACAACCCCAAGGCAAAAGAGGCCCTCGACCGCTTCTATGCCCGCGAGGACACGCTGTCGCTCGGCATCTGCAACGGTTGCCAGCTGATGGTGGAACTGGGACTCATCGACAAGTCGGCTCAGGCAAAGATGCTCCACAACGTGTCGCGCAAGTTTGAGAGCGGCTTCCTCACACTTGCTATTCCTGAGAACGAGAGTGTGATGTTCCGCACGCTCGGTGGAACGAAGCTGGGCATCTGGGTGGCTCACGGCGAAGGTCGTTTCTCGTTGCCCGAGGGCGAGCAGAAATATCATGTTATCGCGAAATACAACCACCATGGTTATCCTGCCAACCCCAACGGTTCCGACTTCGATGTTGCCGGCATCTGTTCTGCCGACGGCCGCCATTTGGCCATGATGCCGCACTTGGAGCGTGCCCTCTTCCCCTGGCAGAATGCATGGTATCCCATCAGCCGTCGCTTGGATGAGGTGACCCCGTGGATTGAGGCATTCGTCAATGCCCGCCGCTGGGTGGAAGAGAAGGTTGCGAAATAACAAGGTAACAAAGTACCAAAGTAACAAGGTGACAAGATAAGGTGACGAATATGCTGTTGCAATTGTTTAAGACTTTTGGCAAGATTGGGGCTTTCACACTGGGTGGAGGCTATGCGATGATTCCAATCATAGAAGACGAGGTGGTCGACAAGCACCACTGGATCTCACGTGAGGAGTTCATCGACCTCATCGCTGTGGCACAGAGCTGCCCTGGCGTGTTTGCCATCAACATCTCGACATTCATCGGCTATAAGCTACGAAAGGAGAGCGGTGCCATCGTTTCGGCGCTGGGCGCCGCTCTGCCTTCGTTCATCATCATCTTGCTCATCGCTATGTTCTTCCATCGCTTCATGGATGTTCCCTGGGTGGCAGCGATGTTCAGAGGCATTCGTCCGGCAGTGGTAGCCCTCATCGCAGTGCCGACGTTCAATCTGGCAAAGAGTGCGCATATCACCCTCTCTACGTGTTGGATTCCCATCGTCACGGCCTTGCTCATCTGGCTGCTGGGTGTCAATCCGGTGATCATCATCATCACAGCTGCCATCATCGGCTACCTCTACGGACAGTTCATTACTCCTACGGAGTAGTTTTTTAAAGTTGAGAGTTTAGAGTTTAGAGTTGAGAGTTCTTTCTCCGCTGCGCTTCGAAAGATTCTCTTTGCACTCGCTGCTCCAAAAGTTGTACAATCGTAAATAAAGATGATATATCTCTATCTGTTCATCACATTTTTCGAAATCGGACTCTTCGGGTTCGGTGGTGGTTATGGCATGCTCTCGCTCATACAGACGGAGACAGTCGTGCACTACCACTGGCTGACGTCGGCAGAGTTTACGAACATCGTGGCTATTTCGCAGATGACGCCCGGACCTATTGGCATCAACTCGGCAACCTATTGCGGCTATGCTGCAGTACACAATGCAGGCTTCAATGGGGCCATGGCGGTGCTGGGCTCAGTCACGGCGACGTTTGCGCTGGTTCTGCCCTCGCTCATCTTGATGATTCTCATCAGTAAGTTGTTCATGAAATACATGGACACGCCAGTTGTGCAGAACATCTTCACGGCGTTGCGACCCGTGGTGGTGGGCCTGCTGGCGGCGGCAACGCTCTTGCTGATGAACGACGAGAACTTCTCCACTCCGAAGGTGAATCCGTGGCAGTTCTGGATCAGCGTTGGCTTGTTCGTAGCCACATTCGTCGGAACGAAGTGGGTGAAAATAAACCCCATCAAGATGATTTGCTTCGCTGCCTTTGCAGGACTCATCCTGCTCTACTGACAAAACGACTTATTGTATCACTACTATTTTCCTAACCAAAATGAAAACTACTAGACAACTCCTCTCATTTCTCTTGTGCACATTGGTGCTAAGTGCAATCTCGCAGACGGCCGACGCGCAGCAGCGCAGGCGAATGATGCGTTCGTTCAAGACCGATACCGCAATGGTTCACGATCCGGTGATGGCCTATGAAAATGGTACCTATTATCTCTTTAGCACGGGCCGCAAGTTGCAGCTCATGACATCGGAAGATAGGAAGACATGGCGCTTCTTTCCAGATGGTGTGATGCCGGAGGTTCCTGAGTGGGCGCATGAGGCTGTTCCGGGATTCCAAGACCATGTGTGGGCTCCCGACATCATTCGCTGGCATGGCCGCTGGTGGCTGTCCTACAGCTGCTCTACCTTCGGCAAGAACACGTCGGCGATAGGCCTGATGAGTACGCCGACGCTGGCACGCCCCGAATGGAAGGACCTTGGCTGCATCATCGCCAGCAACTCTCCTGAGCCTAATGCCGATAAGAGCCTGCGCGACGACTGGAATGCCATCGATCCCTGCTTTGTCATCGACGATAACGACAACCCGTGGATGGTCTACGGGTCGTTCTGGGATGGCATACAGCTGGTGCGCCTGGATAGCACGATGCATGTGGCTGCAGGCCAGAAGCCTCAGACCATTGCCCGTCGCTACAAGACCGCGCCTCCGGGACTGGAGAATCCCACGTCGAAGTGGGCGGGTGTGAACGCCATCGAGGCTCCGTTCATCTACAAGCGCAACGGCTGGTACTATCTGTTTGCCAGTTGGGATTATTGTTGCCGCGGTGAAAAGAGTAGTTATAATGTAGTGGTGGGACGCAGCCGCAAAGTCGACGGACCCTACTGCGACCGCAACGGAAAGAAGATGACCGAGGGTGGTGGCACACTTGTCATCGAGGGTGATAAGAAAGAATTTGAGGCTGCTGGCCATTGCGCCGTTTATGATTTGCCGACGACGCTCCTCGACATGCGTCCTCGCACGCTCTTCATCTGTCACGGCTACTACCTGCCGATGCACGGCCAATCCATCCTCGTGCAACGTGAGATTGAATGGTCCAAGGACGGTTGGCCCGTGTTGAAATAGCACCTAAAGGCAACAAAATAGCATCTAACGTATAAACGGCCTGAAGGGCCAACAGCCATCAGCCCAGGGCAGCGCCCTGGGTGGTATGGTGCAAGAGAAACTTCGCCCTGAAAGGGCAAAAGCTTTTGCACTTACAGCGCGAAAACCCATGTGAAAACCCACAATTCCCAGGGCGCTGCCCTGGGCTGATAGCTGTTGGCCCTTCAGGCCGTCCCTTTCTCCGCTCGAGCTTGCTCGCTTTCGAAGCACAGTTGAGAAAGAACCATTCATAACCTTTCTCAACCATTCTCAACCCTTCTCAACTTTTCTCAGCGAGCTGAGAAAGAACTCTCAACTCTAAACTCTAAACTCTAAACTCTAAACTAAACCCTTACTCTTCCGACTCTTCAGTCGCAATAATCTTGGGACCTCTGATGAGGTCCTTTTTTGTGATGCCACTGAGGATCTCGATGCGGATGCCATCGCTCAAACCCGTCTTCACACTGCGACGTTCATACTCCTTCTTATCGCCTTCGCCCTTGATGACATAGACGAATGTGTTGCCGTCGCTGAATTCAATAGCACTCTCGGGAATGGTAAGGGCCTGCTTCACCTCTGCCAGTACGATGTTTGCATTGGCAGAATAGCCACTGCGAATCTGTGCTGCGCTGATGCCTTTCTCGCCAACACGCTGCGGAGCCTTCGCCTGTTTGTTGATCTGTCGCTGCAGCACGGCCGCCTTCAGCTCGAACTGGTTGGCGCCATTGCTTTCAACGGCCTTCGGGGAGATATATTCCAGCGTAGCATCGAACGTCAGGTCCTGCATAGCACCGATGGTGATCTGCATGGGCATGCCGGCTACGAGGCTTCCCACCTCCGTCTCATCGATGTTTCCACGGAAGATGAGGTCGCCCATATTGGCAACGGTGGCAATCGTGGTACCGTCGTTGAAGGTGTTGCTGAGAATCACCGAATTACCTACTTTCACGGGGATGTCGAGGATAAGACCCGTGATGGTAGAGCGGATGAGGGTCGACGATGCCGAAGCATTGCTTTTGGAGACACCGTCGCGCACCACTTGCAACTGGTCGGTGGCGGCTGTCACCTCCTCGCGAGCCTGGCGGTAGGCCTGTCGTATCTTGTCGTATTCGTCGGCCGACACCAGTCCTTTGTCGAAGAGCACTTGCTCGCGGTCGAGGTCGGTCTTCGCCTGTTGGGCGTTCACCGTGGCCAGTCGTACACGCGCTTGTGCCGACGAGAGCTGCTGCATGTCGGGGATGACTTTTACGCGGGCGATGACTTCGCCTGCCTGCACATGGTCGCCGGCCTCCTTCATGATCTCGGCAATGATTCCACTGATCTGCGGTTTCACGTTCACCTCGTTGCGCGGCTCAATCTTTCCCGTCACGACAGTGGTCTTCTTCAGGTCCATCACCTCGGGTGTGAACTCTTCATAGACGTCGGGTTTCGGCTGTGACTTCATCCAAAGAAATACAAACATGCCGATGAAGACCAGTGCCACCAGCAGTGCAATCACGATTTTGAAATACTTCTTCATAATGTGCTATTTTTTCTTCTTTTATTGTCGTTGTTTATTCGTCGCGCATGGCATCGACAGGCTTGATGCTCATGGCGCGCGCGGCAGGGGCGAGGCCGGCCAGCACACCGAGCACGCTCAGCAGGACGGAGGCTCCAACGGCAGTCCAGAAGCCCACCTGATAGTGGGCTGTGACGATGCCGTCGGTGGTGTTACCCATTTCCACCATTTGCAGGATGATGACTGCAAACAAGATGCCACTCATGCCAGCAACGGCGGTAAGCAGAATGCTCTCGCTGATGATCTGACTCAGGATGTCGCGGGGCGTAGCTCCGATGGCACGACGAATGCCGATCTCAGTGGTTCGCTCGCGCACGGTCACCATCATGATGTTCGACACGCCGATAGCACCGGCCAACAACGTGCCGATGCCCACGAGCCAGATGAGGAAGTTCACACCCTTGAACAGGTTGTCCATCATGCCGAACAGCACTTCCGTGTTGAACACCGTGACTGCTTTCTCGTCGGTCGGGTCTATATGGTGGGCGCGTGCCACCACCTCCCGAATGTGTTGTGAGATGTTGCTCATCGTCACGCCAGGCTTGGCTGTCAGACAAATCAAGTCGACATCGTCGCCCAAGTTGTATGCCTGCTGCATGAGCGACATCGGTATCGACACACTCTCCTCGGCCGAACCGTTGATGTTCACATTGCCGGCGCTGTAGTCGACGCCCACCACTTGATAATAGGTGGAGTCGATGCGCACCATCTCGCCACATGGGTCGCCGCCTTTGGGAAAGAGCGTCTTGTAGACTTTCTTGCCGAGCACACACACCTTGCGTCCTTGTGCGATGTCCATATCGTTCAGGAAACGGCCGTAGCGCATCTGCGGCTCTTCCACGCGTGCATAGTCGGCGAGGAGTCCTTTCACATTGCTGCTATAGCGCTTGTCGCCAGCCACCACCGTGCGACCCCATTTCGTTAGGGCAGGGGTGACGATATCCAGTTCCGGCACCTGCTCCTTCAGTCGCTCCACATCCTTCATGTCGGCACTCCACTGCCGTCCCTTGCGGAAGCCGTGGTAGGGCTTTGTGGTGTTCTGTGCAAAGACGAAGGCCGAGTTGGTGGCGAATCCCTCGAACTGTCGCGACAACTGCTCCTTCAGCCCGTCGCCACCTCCGATGAGGCCCACGAGCATGAACACACCCCAGAACACGCCGAAGCCTGTGAGCAGCGAGCGGCTCTTGTTGCGCGTCAGCGTGTCGATGATTTCGCGATATGTATCGAGGTCTATTTTCAATGCTTTTTGTTTTTTACTCCTTAATAATATAAAGGGACGTGGGTTGAAATGTTATTCTGCTCGAAGTGCTTCGATGGGACGTATGTGGGCAGCCTTGCGGGCGGGCACCAGTCCTGCCAGCGTGCCGGCAATGATCATGACGAGTGTGGCCTCGATGCAGACGTCGAATCCCACCGTGGGATCTACGAACATCGTTGCCTCGAACAGACCGGTGCTCACCTTCTCATGACCGATGGTCGCATCCATATAGAGGTTCGCGCCGATGCCCAGAAGCATACCGATATAGCCAAAGAAGGTGGTGATGAGCACACTTTCGATGATGATCAGGCGCAGGATGGCATTGGGCGTGGCACCGATGGCTTTGCGGATGCCAAACTCGCGGGTGCGTTCCTTCACGGTGATAAGCATGATGTTCGACACACCCACGATGCCTGAGAGCAATGTGAAGATGCCGATAATCCATAGTGCCGTGCGGATGATGCCCATGCCGGTATCCATCTGCAGGTTTTGTGTAAAACGGTTCCATATCCACACCGATTCCTCGTCGTCGGGGGCGGCACGGTGGTTTTTGTTCAGGCGAGCACGATATTGCGCTTCGAAGTCTTCGTTCTGCTTCATGGAGTTCAGCCCGTGGAACGAGAATTGCAGTGTTCCCACGCGGTCACCACGGTTATACATCGAACGCAGGGTGGTGAAAGAAGTGAACACCTCCGAGCTCATCCGGCTCTGGTCGGCCTTCAGGATGCCCACCACGTTGAAGGCGATGCCGCTGACGTTCACATGTTGCCCGATGAGATTCTTGGGCTGGTGCGGCAGCAGTTCCTTCGCCTGGTCTTCGCTGACCACCAGCACCTTTCGCATCTCTCGCATGTCGATATCGTTGATGAAGCGTCCGTAGCGCATCTCTCGCTTGCTGATGGCGGCATCGTTTGGATATACACCCGATAGCTGTGCGCTGATGTAGTTCTCGCCAAGGCTGATGGTGATTCCGCCCTGCGACAGCTGGGCGCCTACCTCATCGATATGGCTGGTGAACTCACGGCCGGTAGCGTCGAGGTCGGCCTGTCGGAGTTCGATGGAACGACCTTCCTTCAGTCCGTCGTAGGCCTTCGAGGTCTGACCGCCGAAAATCTTCATGGAGTTGGAGAGGAAGCGTCCCGAGTTCTGTGTCAAGGCGTTGATGAGTCCGTTGCCGGCGCCGAGCAAGAAGATAAGCATGAAGATTCCCCACGCCACAGCAAATCCTGTTAGCGTGGTGCGCAGCTTATTACGCTTCGCCGTCGACCATATTTCAGCTAGAATGTCATGCATAATTGTTTACAACCTTTCTATACCTTTCTATACCTTTCTATACCTTTTTCAACCATTCTTAACCCTTCTTAACCCCTTATTTCATCACTCCTCCTGTTCCGAAGGGGCTGGCGTTGTGGTCGAGGTTCTCCTCGATGTTTCCGATATTACCGTCTTTGATATGTATGATTTTATTTGTTTCGTTTGCCACACCGCTCTCATGGGTCACCACGACGATGGTCTTGCGCTCCTCAATGTTGAGTTGCTTCAGCAGCTGCATCACTTCCACCGAGGTGTGTGAGTCGAGAGCACCTGTGGGCTCGTCGGCCAGGATGATTTTCGGTTGTGTGATGAGAGCACGAGCGATGGCCACACGCTGCTTCTGTCCACCGGAGAGCTCGTTGGGGTAGTGTTCTGCCCAGTCCAACAGTCCCAATCGGTCTAGATAGTCGAGTGCCATCTGGTGGCGTTTGCGTCGCGACACACCCTGATAGAACAGCGGCAGCTCCACGTTCTCCACCGCCGTCTTAAAGCCGATGAGGTTGAACGACTGGAAGATGAAGCCGATCATGCGATTGCGATATTCGGCGGTTCGCTTCTCCGATAGGTCTTTGATGAGCGTGCCTGCCAAGTGGTATTCCCCCTCGTCGTAGTTGTCGAGGATGCCCAGAATATTCAACAAGGTGGATTTTCCGGAACCCGATGCGCCCATGATGCTGACGAACTCGCCTTCACCAATGTGCAAGTCGATGCCCTTCAGCACGTGCAGGGGCTGAGCACCGAAGTAAGTCTTATGTATGTTTTTGAGTTGTATCACCTTTTTACTTTAATCCTTTTACTCGCGCCGCAGGCGCTTTGAACAGCCCGAAGGCCTTGAACGTCGCGTAGCGACTTTGAACTTTGAACCGAAGGTCATCGACCGAAGCAGTGCTGTCACGCGAAGCGTGGTGCACGAAAAGCGAGGGAGGTAACCGCAGCGCGCTTTGAACCTTGAACGCGCGAAGCGCTTTTGAACTTTGAACAGCGCCGCAGGCGCTTTACCCTGCCACGTTTCCGTGATAGTCAATCTTGAAGTTGATGGGCAGCTCGTATTCCACCTTCATTGGTATGCCATTACGCACACCTGGCTTCCATTTCGGCATGCCCGACACCACGCGGATGGCCTCCTCAGCAAATAGCTCGAGCACTTTTTCGCGGGTGCGGCGCTTCTCGTCGCCAGCCAGTCGCTGGAATGGCTTGCGGTCTTCCACCGTGATGCGGTTCTCCGTTACGCGCACATCGCTGATCGACCCGTCTGTGTTCACCACGAACTTCACAATGGTCTGTCCTTCCAGTCCGTAGTTGCTAGCTGTGCGTGGATAGTTGATGTGGCGGCCCAGATACACCATCATCGCATTGTCGCCGCCGGGGAACGTCGGTTCACAGGCACGACGCGAACGTGGAATCTTCACTCGCAAGTAGTCGAGGTGTTTCAACCGTTCGCCCAGCTTTTCTATCTGCACGGTGGCTAATAGAACCTTTCCTTCGGTGTTCAGCACATACATCGATGGTATCCACTTGATGCCGAAGGCCTGGGCCGTCAGCGACTCCTTCATCTTCTTCATCTCGCAGAACTGCAGACCCTGCATGCCGCTCTCGGTGACGTAGTTCCACCACTTCTCACGATCGGTGTCGTAGGAGATGTGGATGAACACCAGACTGTCGTTGGCATTCTCTTCCTCCAGCTTCACCATCTCGGGCATATCCTTTCGGCAGTCGGGACACCACGATGCCCAGAAGTGCAGTACGACATATCGGCCGCGCAGGTCGTTCAGACGGGTGTTCGAGGTGCTGTCGACCATGAAGTCGGGAGCCTCCATGCCACCTTTCAGCATCTCCTGCGCATAGAGCGAGTCGAGGTCCTGTGCCATTGTCGGCATCGCAGCCCAGCAACCCAGCAGGATGCCAACCATCTTAAGAATCGTAAGTCTTTTCATATCTTATTACTTATATTTTTACTGTTAACCCTCACATGTAGGGACGCGGCGTGAACCCTCATGTAGGGACGCGGCGTGCCGCGTAACTGGACCCAGAATCGCAAAACCCAAAACGCGGCACGCCGCGTCCCTACATTTCCATGGGCAAATGTCCCTTTATGCCCTATCACTCCCCTTTTTATCCTTTTATGCCCTTTCTTTTCCTACCTCCAACACTTGGTCGCAATAGTCTACGACGGCGGGGCGGTGGGTGATGAAGATTACCGTCTTGTCCTTCCGGCCGAGCACGTTCTGCAGCAGCTGCCGTTCGGTTTCGGGGTCGAGGGCGCTGGTGGCCTCGTCGAAGAGCATCACCGGACGATTGCGTAGCAGGGCACGGGCGATGGCAATGCGTTGTGCCTGACCCTCGCTGAGTCCACCGCCTTTCTCCGAGCATGCAGTGTCGAGACCCTTCGGTAGCTCGTCGACAAAGTCGGCGCAGGCGTCGTGCAGGGCTTCCATCATTTCTTCATCGGTGGCATCGAGACGTCCCAGTCGCAGGTTGTCGCGAATGGTACCACTGAGCAGCGTGTTGCCTTGTGGCACATACACCAGGTTGCAACGCAGCAGGGGCGACACGGGGTGAGCGTGGCGCTCATCATAAATTTCGATGCTTCCCTCTTGTGCATGCAGCAATGCCAGGATGAGTCGCACCAGCGTGGTCTTGCCGGCGCCGGTCTCGCCCAGCACAGCCGTGCAGCTACCCGGACGGAAGTCGAACGACAGGTGGTTGATAACAGGAACGATGCCTGCCCGCCGTGCCGATGGGTGTTGCTGCTCTTCGTTGTTTGAGGGTGCGCCTTCCGTTTCGTTAACGGTATGGCTCTCCTCGTAGGTGAAGCTGACGTCGCTCAGGCGGATGCCGCATGGCGACTTCATATAGATGGGGTCGCCCTGTTCTTCCAACGGGTTCTCCTCGAGTTCCATCAATCGCTCGGCAGCGGTGAACACCGAGACGAACTGCGGCACGAGCTTCGTCAGCGAGCGTGCCGGACTTTGTATCTTGTTCACCAGTTGCAGGAAGGCCGTCATGCCACCAAACGACAATGTGCCACCTGACATGCGGAGGGCTGCCCAGAGGAAGGCAACGAGATAGCCCAAGGCGAAGCCGAAGTTCACGATGAGGTTCGACACCACGCTAAATGCCGTGCGCTTCACCACATTGTGGCGCAGCTCGCTTTGCGTAGCCTCCAGCCGGTCTACCATGTGGTCGTCGCTCTCCAGTGTCTTGATGAGCATCCGGTTCTGGATGGTTTCCTGCAACACGCTCTGTACCTTTGAGTCGCTCGTTCGCACCTCACGGGTGAGCTTTCGCATGCGTCCCACATAGATTTTGCTCAGACCGATGAACACGGGAATGATGGCCACGGTGATGAGTGCCAACATGCGGTCCATCGTAAAGAGATAGCAGAAGGCACCAATGAACAGCGCAGCTACGGAGAGCGTGCTTGGAATCACCTCGGTGAGGAAGTTCACGACGTTTGTCACGTCGAACTCCAAGCGGTTCAGCACATCGCCCGAGTGGCGGCTCTCCTTGCCCTGCCATTGTGATCGCAAGATACGGTCGAGCATGTGCTGCTGCATGCGGTTCTGTGCCCTGATGCCCAGAATGTTCTTAATCCAGATGCTCGAGATGTGCAAGGCAAAGTCGGCAAGGATGAGTGCTGCCATGATGCCCACGGCAACATAGAGCGACCCTTCATCCACGCCCTCCGCAACCTCGATGGCATGCTGCACTGCCCACACCTGAGCGAGCGACACCCCCACCGACAACAGGCCGATGCTGGCGTTCAGTCCGGCTTGCAGGCGGTTGCCCCTCCACGCGCGCCACAGCCACTTCAGGATGTTGCGCACCGAGTATTTGTTTTGCCCCCTAAGATAGGGGGTTGGGGGTCTGGTCATATCTTTATCTTCTTCGCTATTCTCTAATTAGGATTGGGGGAATCTTTTTAATTACTCAAGACCCCCAACCCCCTATTTTAGGGGGCTTGAACTACCTCGCATCCATCCCCCACATCATCTTCTCGCGCAGCGTGGCGAAATAGTGTTGTGAAGCACGCTTCACGATTCTTACCGTGTAGGGTGCTTTGCTGATGACGAGTGGAATGCTTTCGTCGAGTGTTGCCGAACGGCCGTCGACGGCTACGAGGTAGTTATGTGTGCGACTCTCCACGGTGAGCTCTATCACGCTGTCGTCGTTGATGACGATGGGACGTATGTTGAGCGAGTGGGGGGCCACAGGTGTCAGACAGAGGATGCCCGTTAGCGGTGCCATGATCGGTCCGCCGTTCGAGAGGTTATAGGCCGTCGAGCCGGTGGGTGTCGACACAACGAGTCCGTCAGCCTGATAGGTCACCAGTTCATCGCCGTTGATGCGTGCGTGGATGGTAATCATCGAGGCGTTGTCGCGCTTCAGCACGGCGATATCGTTCAACGCATAGGGGTAGCCAATCGAACCATTCGAACCATTCGAACCCTTTGAACCGTCGCGCAGCGACATTGCGCTCGGCCCGCAGGGACGCTTTCGTAACATAGCGGAGAAAGAACCATTTGAACCCTTTGAACCGTCGCGCAGCGACTTTGAACCTTGAACCTTGAACTCTTGCTCGTCTCCCAGCGACAGCTTAATCGCGGCATGCTCCTCCACGCGACAATTGCCGGCATAGAGTTCGTCGAGAGCCTGCTCAATCTCGTTGGGCAGAAAGTCGGCGAGGAAACCCAGTCTGCCAGTGTTCACGCCGATGATAGGAATGCCCGTCGCCCCAACGTGGCTGGCGGTCTTCAGCAACGTGCCGTCGCCACCCATCGAGATGGCGTAGTCGACGGGGAAGTCCAACACGTCGAACACATGCATGCTGTCGCAAAGCGCAGCCACAACGGGCTCGCCGCCGTGCATCTGCCGCAGGAAGTCGTAGAACGTGCGCTCTACGAAAACCTCTGCCTCGTGTTGTTGCAGACAGCCCAGCAGCAGTGCTGCCGAGGCCGACTTCTTCGTTTGGTATTCGTTGCCGAAAAGGGCAAATCTGAGTTTCTGTTCCATCTTATAGCCATGCGTTTTCTGGTGATTCCATTGGCATCACCTCCGTACGTAGGTGCAAAGATACACATTTTCTTCATAAATACCGACATCCTACAACTTTTTTATGAAAAAATAAGTGATAAAGAAAAGGAATAAGAAACGTAGAAACAAATTGGAACAAAGAAGGAATTAGGCAATTATATACTTTTAGACCCTATATTTATTATGGTCAAGAATTAGAGAATTAGAGATTTTTTCGTTGCAGGCGTGGGAATTACTGAGAATTTGAGAAGAAATTGCCTCGCTACCGTTCTCGTCGCTTGTGACGAATTCTTGTCAATTCATTAGCATGAAGATAATTCTCAAATTCTCAAATTCTTGATGAAACAAAGTTTGGGACAAATTGTATATAGCTTCCAAGAATTAAATGATTTAGTTTAAGCAAGAGCATTGCTTTCAGCCTCGTAGAGCATTGATTTGAGACGCTCAAAGCATTGCTTTCGGAGTCCCAGAGCATTGACTTTGGAGTCCAAAAGCATAGCTCTTGAGGTCAGGGAGCATAGCTCCTGAGGTTACGGAGCAGAGCTCCCGAGGTTACAGAGCATAACTCCTGAGGTTACGGAGCATAGCTCTTTATGTTACGGAGCATAGCGAATGATTTGTTGACTCGGTTAAGCGTTAAAACTTTTTTTTGTTGACTGCAAATCCAACCTCCCAACCTCCCGTCTTGCCCGCTAACGCCTTGCTGCAAAGGGTTTCGGGGCGGGAGGTGTTTCGCTGACACCTCCCGTCAACCTCCCGTGCTGCCCCAGCTCAGTTCATCCTAAATCGGTCATTAGGAACAGGATTGCACATAGTAGGGACGGGCTTCATTGCCCGTCAGCAAGCAGAAAGCTACCATTGGAAACAACTCATAGCTGATCCGAGTTCGTTTCGCCTGAACACGAAAAGGAACGGGAGGTTACACGGGAGGTCACACGTGAGGTCACACGTGAGGTCTGACGGGAGGTCGGTATTCGTCTAAACCTCTGACATACAACATTTTACGAAGTATCACGGGAGGTGTTTTGCAAAAAAAATCAGTCAACCCATAGCAGGGTTAAGAGGAACTGACGGGACAGACGAACTTTTGTTTGAAGACAGACGGGACAGACGAACTTTTGTTTGAAGACAGACGCGACAGACGAACGGAAGAGAAGAGAGGAATCAAGGAAGGACGCAGGCGCGCCTGCGCCCCTCCCGTCGTCATATCATTGTTTTGAGAGTTGAATGATATCGTTGTTTTGTTATCCATCATCCAAAACTGATTACCTTACCAACGTTCTTTCTCGTATTTCAATCTTTTTCTTTTGACAAATTTAAAAGAAAAGGTCTTGTCGATCTCTTTTCTTGAACTACTGTCAAATCTAAGATGCAATT
>ONCG01000034.1 GCA_900316285.1 uncultured Prevotellaceae bacterium | reverse complement strand
GCATGAAAAAATAATAGTCTCACCGTCTTCCGAAACATTATAAACCTTATCTGTAGTCTGTACTGGCACTTCAGCCTTCCAGACCATCGGGTCCCAATCCCCATCTTTGCTTTCGCTGCTGCAAGAGGCGAGGGAGAAAGCAGCAAGCATCATAAAAATGTTTCTCCAAATCTTCATTGTTTTCATCTCTGTTATGTTTTATATGTTAATGTTCTGTCTATATAAACGCGAGCCGTCGGAAATCTTGCACCGTCGGGCGTTCTTTCTTTAGGAAAGCGTCCCTTTGGGCCGAGCGAAATGTCTTTAAAGTGGGCAGCGTCGGCACAGAGGTCGACGGCTGCCCATCGAAACGAGAGAGATTCTTGTAGGCGGTTCAATAACCCATACGCGAGGTGTCGACAGTCTTTGTCTTCTTTTCCTTGAAACCGCCGATACGATAAATAGCAGTCAGTGAGACATTGGGGTATTCCATCCACACGCGCATCGTATAGTCTTGATTTGCTAAACGAGAATGAGTAATGACACGGCTATTGGTTATATTCTGCCCCGCTACTATGACGCTCCATTTTTTATCGTCTGATGTCCATCGGAGCGATGCGTGGAGACGGAACATCGGGTCAATGTCATAAACTCCCTGGATGGCTTTTGATTGGAAATGCGGATTAAGGATGAGGCGTATGTCGTGACGCTGAGAGAACCGGATGGCGGTAGTAGAACTGAGTATGAGCGTCAGTTGCCTGCGGTCGAAAGGCAGATCGAAGAATCGGTCACTCTTGTCGTGTCGGTAGTTGCCTGTAGCCATCGCTGTGCCATTCAGCCATTTGCCTGCCGAGAAACGCGCTGATGCTTGCAAGCCGTACACATTCATATAGTTAAAGTTGTGTTCTTTCATGATAACAGCCATGCGGTCAGAGGGCTGATAAGCGAGTTGTACAGAGTAGTCGGGTATAAATTTGGCGTATGCCGTGAATGTGTAACGCTGGCGCAGTTGCCAGATGAGGTCGATGTCATATTGAGAATTGGGCTTCAGGTCGGGATTTCCCCATATCTCACTATAGGCCGAAGAGTAGAATATGCTGCTCATGGTGCTCCAATATGTAGGGAATACATTTTGAGAACTGAACGAGAAATTGAGCATATTGTTCTTGTCCACAGTCCACAAGGCATTCAGTGTAGGATACCACCGCCATTCGTTCCATTTGGGAGTATGGTATTGCTCGGCACCAAGCGAAGTCTCGACGCTGAAAGACGGTGTTATCTGCTTGCTGAAACCTGCGTATATGTCAAAAATACGTTCGTCATAATCAACATGACTTGTAGCATCAGCAAGTGGCTGGCCATTGGCATCACAGGTGGTTTGATAACTCGCATTGTTGGTCAGTTGGGCTTCTACCCCATAGTTTAATTCCCAGCCTTTGCCCAAATCGTGTGTCTGGTCGGCGGCAAAGAGCCATTTGCTGATTCGTTGGCGACTGTCCACATAAAGATTTCTTTCGGTATCATACAGATGCCCGTCCAAATGTTGTGTGCGGGGGTTCTGGTAGTTGGTGTAAGATGTACTTAGTTGCAGGCCGAATGGTGATGTGTAACTGGCATCCACATTGTGCAGGTAGGTGTGCGTTTCCGACTTTTGAACAGAAGTTTCCAGACCTGTGCTGGTATTGGTGGCATCGTTGGATGTCCATTTGCCCGTATATGCCACATTCAGACGGCTATCCTTAGAGAAAGCGTAATCCAAGCCTATACGATAGTTGTGGTTTAAAGTTTGATTCTTTCGTTCTGTCTTGTCGGAGTAGTCCACCCGCTGGTCGCCTAAAGGATGGTGAGCCTCATGCTCCACTTGTCCATAAGCCGTGCCATAGCCACAGGAGTAAGACGCATCCAGACCGAAATTTCCGTGCTGGTAAATCATGCTGCCCTTGGCCTGTCCATAGCCATATTTGTTCTGGCGATAGAAGCCTTGTAGTTGACCTGCAAATTGATTGGTGCCGGAATAATCCTTTGTAACCACATTGATAGCCATGCCGTGTACATGATACTTGGCAGGTGCGGATGCCATCACTTCGGCTTTGGCCAACATAGATGCTGGCATCTGTTTCAGCCGTTCAATCACCTGCTCTGTACTCAAAGTCGTTGGCTTACCATTAATGATTAACGTCACAGATTGACCTGCAAATGACAGGCTCCTCTCATTATCAATAATACCTGGAATGCGTGTCAATGCTTCATAGGCATCATCAGCAGGCAAGATTTCCAACAACTGTGGCATATTATACGTCAAGTGTCCGTTTTCTGCCTTGACTATCTGGCGTTCTCCTTTCACCTGTACTCCGTTGAGCGTATAAACTTCAGGTTGTAAGCGTATCGTACCGATGTTCTCCGTGGTACATTCTTTATATATAGTCTTGTAACCGACGTATGAGATGCGAGCAAGAACGGTGGGCTGTTCGTATGGAATGGCGAAGTAGCCGCTTTCGTTCGACACTCCACCGCCAAGCAGGGTGGAGTCGGCAGGATTTAGGATGGCCACATTAGCATAGCCCACAGGCTGGCCCTGTTCGTCAATGATGGTGCCAGTCAGGTGGCGGTCGGTCTTGTGGGTACACTCCACATAGATTTCTCGGTCGTCAGGCTTCACGGTCATGCGGACGGGATAGAAACCTATCATCTGCTGGATGGCATCGGGCAGACGCTTGTTCTTGATGGTGGCGGTGACGCGGAAGTCCTCCAGTTCGTTGTAGAGGAAATTGATGACGTATGCCGTCTGCTCGTTGTTCAACTGGAGCAGGGCCTCGCTGAGCGACACATTATTATAGGTATGGCTAATGCGCTGGGCGAAGGTACCAAGTGGCATGCAGAGGATGCAGGCCATGAGCACAAAAGTATATAATGCGTGTCTCATCTTACTACCAGCGTTTTGTCCTCCTCGACGATGTTCACGGCCTCGAAGGTGTTCAACTTTTCTACTACACGCGAGAGACTGTCTTCACGTTTCCAAACGAAATGGAAACGGAGCTGGCGGGCCGCTTCATTCTCGAATTCCACCTGCACCCCATGGGCTACTGCAATGACTGTGAGCATGGAGTCGAGCGGCACATTGTTGAAAACGTAAGGCTCGGTAGGGATTGTGTCGGTCTTTACTGTATCTGCAGGCAGGGAGGTAACTGGCTTCGTGTCTATCACTTGCTCCGTAGAGGGCAGTTGCGGTTTGGGTGTGCTGATGTTTCGCACAACTTGGATGGCGGCAAAGGCAATGCCCGAAGCTAAAAGTACACCGATAAAAGATGCAGCTATCTTGTGGGTCGTGAGGCGTAAGACGAAACGGGACTTATATTCTCCTTCGTCGAGGGTTTCCAACTCTTCTGAATGGCTGGCTGCAAACTTCTCCCATTCGCCCTCCACATCGGGTGTATCGTTCTTAAGTGCATCGTGTTTGAAGGCACGCTTAGCGAAGCCAAGTTGCTTTACAAGTTGGCGCATCTCGTCGTCAGCGAGTATCTGCTGCAACTGCTCGTCACAGTCAGTTGCTCGGGGTGTTCCTGTAATTCCAGAAGCCACTCTATACGCTTTTCTTCGGTCATCATATTGCTTTTGAGTTTGAATTGAAATACTTTCTTATTTTCCCCACCGACTGCTTCAGATGGGTGTGTACGGTCTGGCGGCTGACGTTCAGCGCTTCGGCCACCTCCTGGCAGGTCATCTCTCGCAGGTAACGCAACCGGAAGACATTCTGCTCCATCAGTGACAGGTTGTCCCGCACGTAGCGCATCAGTTCTTCCATCTGCATTTGCTCTTCCGCTGTATTGTTGCTAACAAGTGTATCAGCATCCTCGGTAAGCAGGCGTGCAAAGCGTTCTTGCACCTGTTTGTGCTGCAACACATTCAAACAACGATGATGCACACTCGCCAAGAGGAATGCTTTTGCATTGTCTGCCCTCATCACTACCTTGCCGCTAAGCAGACTGGCGAACACATCACTCACTACATCCTTGCTCTCCGCTTCGTCGAAGAGCAACGTGAGTGCCAGATGATACATCTGCGTGTAGTGTGTCTTGAACAGACTTTCGATTTCTTTTCGTGTCATACACTTATTATACAGTTCAGACGAAGAAAATGTAAAGCGGAAATGTGATTATTTTCAATTCAAACTCAAAATTCTTTTATTTTGGGGCGTATTTTCAACTAAATCGGGCGAAGATGTCCGATTATCATCCTCGCCCGCCTTGTATAATTGTGTCTATTGCCATAGTGGTTCGCTCTCCCAACCACGCGGAAAGCCCATTGCGTTGATGTCAATGGACGAGTAGGAACTGAGTAGGGCATCAATCTTTGCCTTCATGTCGTTTTGTGGAGATATGATGTCTAAGAAATACTTGATGATGCAAAGGTTAAAATAGATACGGAGTGCATCTGTGGGCAGAATAATCCATCTCCCCGTCATTCGATTAGGTATCATCGGACGGATGGTATTCTGCTTGTTCCATACGCGAGCATGGTGGCAGCATGAGTTGCGTGTCAGGGCAACAATGGTGAGCCATGATTCAAAAGGTGCCACCTGTAGTCCAAACTTACGCGCTATACTTTTCTTGATGCGAGCAGTCTTGATGTTGCTGAAGATGTTGGTGATGACACCAAAGGGAAGTACCTCTGCCAGAATCCATGCAGGTGGGTAGGCATCAGAATAGGTTTGCTTGAAATGAACTATGAAGTCTTCACGCGAACGACCAAGTTCTGCGTCTATCAAATCCATCGTATGACGGAATTTTCTTGGATCGATGAAGTTGCTGCCGTCAGTCATCCAGAAGGGACTTCCTATCATGTCGCTGCCGATATTTACAATAGCACTACGCACGGCCACCTCAATTTTCTCAATCTCGTTGAAGATGAGCAGACGCAGTTTCTTGTCGAAGCGGTAGAGCATCATCACTTGGTCGAAGGTGGTGTTCGGCTTGTAGCGGTGCTGCTCCTTGGGCATTTGCAGAAGCGGATACATGTAGGCCGACAAACGGTAGTACCCTATGAATTCGAGGTATCGCTCAGTCTTCGCAGTGTCGGCTATCGTCAGGCCGCGCGACTGTAGCAGACTAACCAAATCGTGCGCACTGGTGTACGGCTTGGGGAATGGGATTCTGTTGCTCATTGTATAAAAAATAAAACGACCCGCACATTTGAGCATCGTTGAGAGGCTTGGCGGGTTCTAGTGGTGCAAAGATACTGCTTTTTATTGGATTGACCAAATATTTCAAAGAGAATATACAATTTTTGATATGTTTTTTGGTTTGTTTCAATTCGTTTTGCAATTAAAAGATGCCATAATTGGGAGAGATTTACAATTGACCAAATACAAATAACGTCATTCTCAGTTAAAAGAGAAACGTGAATTTTGGGAAACATCAAGTCGTTTCATTCTGCAAAGTTTAGGTTTACGTTTACCCATGTATATATACATGCCTCTCTAAACTTAAATATTAAACCTTCAATCTCCTGATTTTGGTTTACTATACCTTAATTATATATATAAGAACATCTAAACTTAAACCTAAACCAACGACGCAAGAATCCATAAATTTTTCTTTTAATCGAGACCGAATTTTGAAAAGATGATATGTCACTTCTCCTAAATATGTTAAAAAACGAACACATTCTGCAAGAAAAATGAGCAAAACGAACGTAATGTCAGGAGAAATCATTAATTTTGCATGCAAAATTTGCAGAACGTGTTTGAAACACGGAGATGCAATCAGTGTTTAACAATTAATAGAATAAGTAATTAGCGACAAAGAATGAATAGTATGTTAGAAATAGAGAAAATCGGGTGCAGAATGTGCAGTTCATGCTCATAATGTTTCCCAAATGTTTCCCAGATTTCTGTAATGTACTGATAATCAGCATCTGTTAGCCGCCGCCCAGGGCGCTCTCGAATGTGAATAATTTTCGGATTTTTGAGATACATAAAAACGCAAGTGCTTGATAACAAAGCACTTGCGTTTTTTACATCTCTCCCAAAACGTGTTTTTTGGGGAAACATTTCTGAAATTACAAATCACTGATATACAATAAGTTATATTTTTGGAAAATGCCATTCCGTGTGCCAATAGGTAGTTCTGCTTCAAATTTGTTTACCAAAATATGAGCCTGTTTACCAAAAATTTGAGTGTGGTTATTGCGGCTGATTTTTTTGCTTTATATGCATAATGTACATACCATTGTGCAAACACTTTTCCGTGTGTCAATAGGTCGGTCTATAGTAAAATTTACCTATATTTGAGCGAGCCTTATGAAACCTGAATTATATTATATGAATGCGGCGCAACCGACAAACCCTGTGGAGTGTGTACAGTCGCTAACCCAAAAACATGTTGCTAAATGGTACATGATTGCAGAAAAGTTATTACCTTTGCATCATGAATCGTAGCAGCAATATAAATATTTATGAAGGCCTTGCCTCATATTTCCTTCCTACAGGTGTTTTGGAGTACTTTGAGGTGGCTGATTTCGCTGAGGTTCCGACACAGGACACCGAAGTGTTGTACACAACTGAGCTTCACATCTATCTTGATGAACGTGACAATCGCACTGCTGACATGAGTGGTTCAGTAAGTGATGGTTTCGGGGAAGAGTCATGTCTTCTGGATTTTCCCACACGTGACAAGAAAACAGTCCTCCATGTACGCAGGCGTCGGTGGACCATGCCAGATGGTACAACCATGTCGGTGGACCTCGACAGGAAGATACAGCTGAAGCATCCCGGCACGCGATACTCTAAAGACTTAGCGCTTTTTTTAAAGAAAGCGGATGGACAATGAGACGGTAACCGCCCGTCAGATAGGCTATACATACATGATCAACAGTGCCACGTTCGCGAAGAGATACAAAGACACGCTGAGCGGCTTCGAGACGTGGGAACAGAAGGGACATGCCTCCGAATGGATTCTGCTTCCGCAAAACACAGGCAAGGAGCATGGCATAGACGAGACTTCCCTCCAAGGCGAGTTGTACACTATTGTCCACAACAAGGACGCCCATGGTCGCAAGGGAGCAATCGTTGCGGTTGTCAAGGGAACAAACCCTGCAGATGTGCTGAGAGTGCTCATGCAGCTTCCTGAGGATAAGCGGAAAATGGTTGAGAACATCACGATGGACCTTTCTGATTGCATGCGTGCCATAGCAAGAGAAGCGTTTCCTAAAGCCACGGCTATCCGTGATTGCTTCCATGTCGTCAAGCGAGGCGGCGAAGGATGCGAGGAGATACGTCTGCGCCTGAAACGAGAGGCTGTAAAGGAACTGAACAGGCAGAAGGCTGAGTTCCGCAAATATCTCGATGGACTGGCTGCGCAGAGAAAGTCTTATCGAAAAAGAATGAAAGAAAGATACGGAAAGAAGTGGAAGAAAAGCAAGCGTGGCAGGAAGCCCAAGAGACAGAACACTCGCTTTGAGCCTCCAAGGCTTGCAAACGCAGAGACACTCGTAGAGGCTCTGACAAGGTGTCGCAAGCAACTGTCCATGAGCCGTGAGAAATGGAGTGTAGCACAAAAAAAGCGAGCGAAGATTCTCTTTGAGCTATATCCAAAGCTTGAAGAGGCATATAACCTGGTCAATTCCCTCAGAACCATATTCCGCAACAAGAAACTCACTAAGGAAACCGCAAAGGAGAAGTTTGAAGAATGGTATGGGGAAAGTTGCTGCATGCAACCTACGTGAAATCAAGTCCGTACGCGATACTATCAAGTTCTATGAGGATGAGATATTGAACTACTTTAATGGACGAAAGACAAACGCATCAGCTGAGTCGCTCAACTCAAAGATCAAATGTTTCCGGTCACAGGTGAAAGGAGTTAGAGACATCCCTTTCTTCATGTACCGTTTAGCAACAGTTTTGGGTTAGCGACTGTGCACACTCCACAGGGTTTGTCGGTTGCGCCGCAATTTTAACAGAGCTTCCAAATAATAATAGTCGGCGTAGATGATGCTGGTATCAATTTCTGTTCCGGCAGGATGATGCCCTGTGGAGTGAAGGAGGAAAGAGAAGTTTTTGTCACGGCTTTGATAGCGGTTGCTGCTGAGTTGGTTGAGCGTCTTGATGGCAAAGTCACGGTAGGTGGCAGCCTGGTCTGTTGAGACGTATTCAGAGAGTTCGAGCAGGGCGGAAGCTATGATGCAGGCTGCTGAGGCGTCCTTTACGTCGTCGGGGGCGTCCATGTCCCATCGGGGGATGCAGTCATCACTTGTCTCTTTCAAGCGTTTCATATAGATGCCAGCAGCTTTCTGGGCCTGATCGAGGAAACGTTTGTCTTTTGTGAAGCGATAGACCATCGTATAGCCGTAGATGGCCCATGCCTGTCCGCGGCTCCACATGGAATTGTCCGAATAACCTTGATGAGTCTTACCGCATAGGAACTTGCCGGTCCGCTGGTTATATACTGCCACATGATAGCAGGAGCCGTCGGGACGGAAATGGTGCTTCATCGTGGTTTCGGCATGGCGGATTGCGATATCCTTCAGACGGGGAGAGCCACCGTGTTCGGCTGCCCAAAAGAGCAGTTCGAGGTTCATCATGTTGTCCATGATGGTGTTATGGCCGCCATAATCCTTTATATGACGGGGCCAACTGAGGATCGTGCCCACGGCGGGGTTGAAGAGTGTGGCAAGGGAGTCGGCAGCAAGGAGGGCTGCTTTGCGGTAGCGTTCATCCTTGCTTATCTCGTAGCCTTTGAGCAGGGCATTGATGGTGATAAAGCCGAGGTCGTGGTCATAGACGGGCTGGGCAACTACTGGCAAGAGGGCATCGGTGTATCCTTTTGCTGCCTTCTGTATGGCCTCACTCTTGTTATAGGCAAAGTCCATCCATAGGATGCCAGGCCAGAAGCCCGAGCACCATTCTTGGGGCGATGCTTTGCGCAGGTTCCAAGTCTGTTCGCCATTCAGGATGTTCCTCGGCATCATCGTGAAATCATAGGGGCGTAGGTTTTCCAGGGCACGATTTATCTGTGATGAACAATAGTCCAGCGACTGACTGACGAGGGTACTTCGGATGTCCTTGCTGAAGACGACGTTCTCCACATGGTTGCCCACGTACATGGGGATATAGTCGGCGGTGGCGTACCATGCCGGCTTGCCTTCCATCTTGTCGTGTAGCAGCCGACCGTTGATCTTGATGCCCTCGAAGGTGACGCCTTTCACCTTGCGCTCATTGTTGTAGCCGTTGATGATGGAGAGGTAAGGCAGATTGCCCTTATAGCGGATATTCCTGAAGGTGACATTCTCTACGCCACGTCCAGGGGCTGTGCAGTACTTCTGGTTGTAGCCCACTTTCACCTGAACGATGCTTCCTTGCTCAATCTGCTCGATGCGGATGTTCTCGAAGGTGACGTTGCGCACGAGGTTGTTGTCGCCACAGTTGATGGCCAGACATCCCTGATAATCCACCTGTGGCTCTGCCTGTCCGAGTATGTCGATGTTCTCGTAGTGCAGGTTCTCGATGGTGTCGCCACGCTCTGCATTGCCGTGGATGCCGATGAAGATGGGGTGAGCCACATCGGCCCAGAGCGTGGAATTGCGCATGGTCACATTGCGGCAGTTGCCGAAGAAGCCTTTGCGCGAGGCGTAGGCTGTGGTGCAGTCGTCCGAGTTGCGACAGAACACGCGATCGTAGAGCACGTTCTGAGAGGCGAACACGTTCAATCCGTCGCCCCAGCCAGGATGGGAGATGCTCTTCACGTTGCGCAGGGTGACGCCGTCGGATGCGCCCACGGGACATGTGTTCAGCGTCAGCCCGTCGATGAGTACATTCCGAGAGCGATGCACATGACAGCCTTCGTAGCCCCTCTGCGGACGGGCTATGCCACGTCCTATGATACTTACATCGTGGGCATCCTCGATGGCGAAGGTGCCGGTGAAGTAGGAACCTGGTGCAAGATATACGGTCGTGTTTGAAGCCACCTTGATGGTATCTTGATTGTAAAAGCCAGGAGCGTAGCAGATGAACTCGCGTCCGTCGGCCTTTGCCTGCCGCCCGGCTTCATCTTTGGAGACAACAGGCTTTGAGGTGAAGAGCAACAGGTTGTTGGTGATGTCGCCGTCGAACTCCACGCTGAGGTTTTCGGGCTGGAAAAGCTGGAACTGAACGGTGCTGTCATTTTGCACGTTGGCTATAACACTCCGATAGTCTGGTCTTATCCTCGCTGCCTTGATTTTCTTTTTCTTGCTGACGACTCGTACATAAACGTCACCCGTAAAGTCAAACATGCAATAGCTGATTTCCGAGACCTTGTGCCTGTTGCTCCCCACGGAAGCGTTTACTTTCGCCATATACGTATCCAGCCTCGTCCATTCCTGACTGCTTCGCGGACGTACAAACACATCGTAGTCGTGCTTCAGTGGCGCACCTTCAGGAGCGGGAAAAGCAAAAACTTGATGCATGCCTCTCCCCCCGTTCTCCTCCATAGAGAGGGAGCCTTTCACAACAAACCGGTCAGCCTCCATATTCTGAATGATCTCTCCTCGTCGCTCCGCCTTCCGTTGCAGGTCGAGGAGTTTCTTCGTATATGGCATCTTCATACCTTTCACTTTCGTATAGTGTTCGTAGGCCGTATTGTAGATGCAGCGGATGTGTCCGCGCTGCATAGTCCCAGGTTCCGTCCATTCGCAGTAGAGGCCTGTGCAGTCCTGCCACGTCTCAAACGGTACGGCGTAGCCCAAATTGTAGCGAGCGGTATATTCAAGACCTTTCATCAGCCGATTGTCGAGTGCGCTCCAAAGGTCATCACCCTGCATCGAAGCCATTTCGCAGATGTCGCACAGTGCTCCGAGTCCTAATTGCACATGTGCCTGATCGCGCCCTGTCTCCTGGCACTGGCCCGACGCGCTCACATATCGTGGCAAGGCTCCGTTGTCGTTGGCATTCAAGTAGTAGTCAATGCTGGCTTGATAGAGCGCGCTGTCCTCCAAGAAGATGGCACAGGCCATCCTGCAACGGTTCACGATGGCTCCCCAATTGCCGTTGGCATACGGGCTGTCGGCTTCAAACTGCTCCAATACAGGCAGGATGGCCCGTCGAATCATTGCTACCCATTCTGGAGTCTGTTGTTCTTTTGCAAGTATCATTGCCCTTACCAGCCAGTAGGCTTGAATAGTACACAGTGGCGCATCGTGTCCGTCAAACCGCTGTAGCGTCGTGGCGTAGGCATTGATAATCTCCACTGCCGTTTGGCTTTCGCCCTTCTGGGCCAGCTGCCACGCTGTCCACATGTCGCGTTCGCTGCCTCCTTTCGTATAGGCATACTTTCCATCACGCGCCACTACCTCATATGGGCCAGCCATCTGGTAATTCTCCTGTGCGCAGGCGAATCCAGTCCACAGCAGCATCATGGCAAACAGAATCTTTCGTGTCATATAACGATGTACTAATTTATTTGATGAATACCTTCTTTCCGTCAATAATAAAAATACCGTGTTGGGGAGCGCCATTGACCCGGCGGCCCTGTAGGTCGAAGCATTGGCTGTTTGCTGTCTGACAGTTGATGACTTCGCTAATGCCTGTAGCGGGAGTGCTGTTGCAAGTCAGGGTAAAGTTGTCCCACACAAGCCAGTTGGTGCCGGATGAGGTATCTTTGATGCCGATGGTGAGGATGCCGCCTGTGACATTAACTGTGACCGAGAGGCGGGCATAGTTGGAATTGGCCGCCATGCGGTCACGCTGGGTATCGAAGTCACTGCCGGCACAGCTTTGCTTCACCGTTGTCCTTGACGTCTCGCTGCCACTCGTGGCATAGAGATAACCAGTCTTGGAGCCTTCACCATATACCAGTTGGCAGGTGACGGTGTACTCGCCGTCGGGCAGTCCGCTGATAGTCTGTGAGAAGTCGAAGTTGGTGGAGTGCCATACCTCCACGGCACCATTGAAACGCTGATTGCCCCAGGTGCCGGTCATGGTCCAGCCTGTACCGTCGATAGTGGCGAAGTCGGGGTTGATGATAAGCCCTGTGGCGTCGATGGGATAGGTGCCCCCGCCCATTACGTGTAGGGTAAACGGGTAGGAAATACCGTTGTAGGTGGCTGTTACCTCGGTGTCCTCAGTCAAACTGCTCACTATGTAGTTTGCTCCCTTGCTCCCGTCGCTCCATGTTATATCATTGGCATTGGCGAATGATGGGATGACGAGGCGCAGCTCGGCGCGGCTGCCGGGCAGGAGTTCAGCCTCATTGGCAAGAGTACTATTGATGGATTGTTGTGCAGGTACGACGTACAGGTGGAAACGGCTCTCGCTGACGGCTCCGCTCTGGTTGGCATACTGGCAGAGATAAGTGCGCGAGGATGTAATGGCGGGAATGGTGACCACACTGCCCTTCACACCGTTGTTCCACAGGTAGTCGTCGGTCCAGCCGGTGGTGGGGCCGGCGTAGAGGATAACACTGGTGCCGGCAAGGACGGTCTTTTCCGTCACGCGCTCTATCATGCCATCGACGGTAATCTCCTCGGTCATCACGTCGGGGGCGGCATCACCGCTGACGGCAATGGCAAACGCCTGGTGGCTCACGGCTCCGTTCTGTGCGGTGTAGCTGACGCGATAGATGTAGCTGCGGTCGGCCTTGACAGTAATCTGTCGCGTGGTCTCGCCTGTGCTCCACTGCCATTGGCCGCTATCCTCTGCTCCTTCCGGCAACTGTGGCATGAGCGTGATGTCGCTGCCATCAGCGGGGATGCCCTTCGACGGACACACCTCATACTTGTATTTCAGGCCACCAAGATTGGTCTGGTTCTTATAGGTCACACCTTTATATAATATGTCACCGCTCAGGGGCGTGATGCCTTCCGAAGCATCGATGGCCGGACGCCAACTGGTGAGCGTGGAGAAGCCGAGATGGTCGAAACCACCGCTGTTCTGACTGTAGTTGCCACCGCCACCGTCGGGACATATCTTCGCACTGGCTTGTTCGGCATACTGCAGCTTTACGCCACGCAGTCCCTCGTAGTAACCAATGGCACGGTCCCAGTAGGGGCGGTATTCGCCTGCGCCACCGGTGTTGGGGCCTTCCATAAGCCAGCCTGCGCCCATGCGACCGCGACAGTCGGCATAGTTGTAGTTTGTCCACGGCAGGGCTGTGGCATCCACACCGCCGAAATTCATGGCCGCCACGAACTCCGTGCCGGCAGCGATGCGGTCGTTCATATAGGCAAAAAGGTCATCACCCTGATTGAAGCCCACGGTGCAGATGTCGAGTGCGAGGCCGAGTGCCATCAGGGCATGTCCCTGGTCGCGGCCGCTCTCCTGCATCTGTCCGAGATAGCCAAGGGGACCGCGGCTGTCCTTGTGAACTACCGGCACGAGATTGCCGATGAATTCATCGCAACCGTCGTTTAGAATGACGGAGTAGTTCGTGCGGTCTTTGTAGGTGCCTACGTGGTCGTATTTATAGAAGCTGGCACCTTGGTTGTACATGTGTACGTCGTCACACAGGATGCCGATGGACATCACACACAGCGCATTGCACAGACCCCAGTTTGACCAGTAGTGGCCGGGACGCTCGCCGAGCGACGCATTGCGTGCGTTGAGCCACGTGTCGTGGCGACGGCGCAGGAAGTCGATGGAGGGATTATAGAATACGCGGATTATCCATTGCTTGAACTCATCAAATTCTTGGCGGCTCCAACCGTCGTAGTCGCGCATCAGCTCGGCTGCGTTGGCAAACTCATGGCCATAGATGCCTGCGGCGAGGGAAATGTTGGTGTCGCCGCCAAGTCCCTTGCACTGGCGGGCCCACTGCATAAGTATGCGCACGGCTGCATCGGCATTCGCCCGTGTGCCGCCAATCTTCCAGCGCAGGGCGTTCTGGAAGGCCATCGCAGCACCACGGGCACAGTTCATGTAGTTCTGGCCCGATGAACCGCCGCGGATCACAGTCTCCGTAGGCCATGTGGCGATGTTGGCGTTTGAGTATTCATTTGCACAGAGAATATTCCATGCCCGCTGGATGCGCGTGTCGCCATTGGCCAGCAACTGCTTGGCGCGGTCGATGTCAGCTTGCGAGACGATGCCGCCGGGGTGTACGAAGCCGTGGTCGTCGGTCACGGAGAATACCTGCTTGGGGGCATAGTTCTTGGTGGCTTTGGCTGCGGAGAGCAGCGATTTCAGCGTGCTGACATACTCGTCGATGAGCGTCTGCGAGGCACGTGCCGATGCTATCTCATATTCAGCCACGGCGACTTCGTCCTGCAACTCAGCAATGGCATTGGGTGCATAGTCCGAAGCGGCTCCGGCAATGAATGTCTTTGCCTCGCTGACTGCGGCTTGCAGGGTGGAGAAGTCGCCCGGCATGCCATATTTGTAATCTTCCTCCAACTGCTCCGTCACGGCAGCCAGCGAGGCTACCTCTGCATCGCTTAAAGCCGCGTCGTAGAGCCGGAAGTCGCTGACGAGCGTCTGCTTCAGGTAGCTGTCGCCGGAGAATGGCGGACGGCCTATCCAGTTGTAGGCGGGCACGGTGGTGAGCGCGTTCTTCAGCAGCGGCATGTTCGTGGCCTGCGCCATGCGCTTACCGTCGAGAAACAGTTCGCCCTTCTGCCCGCTCTGACGGTAGAGCATGTGCATCCAGCGGCCTTTCGCTGATTCGCTGCCCATTTCCATACCAACCTCGCTGCCCCAGCCGCCCGTCGAGGTGGCCATGCGCTGGGCATTCAGGCGATAGGCAGAATAGGGCGCACTGGTCTGCGTGTTGGCCGCCGACTGTGAGAAGCACCACAGGAAATAGCCCGCTCCCGAGAGCGAAGCCTTGTTGTCCACGCGGTAATATACTGAGACTGTGAAGTCCGTCAGGTTCCTCACCACCTCGCCCGCGCCCCTCGTCATATCGAGGTAGCCCGTGCCGTTGCCCAGGTCGAGCACCCTGCGACTGCCCATCTCCACGACCGAGGCCTGATTCATCACTTTGGCGGTAATGCCCGACACAGGGTCGGTCACGTTCTTGCCATCCACATTCTCAAAGTCGAAGTGCATCACTAAATGCTCTTCCTGTGCCACGGCCTGTCCCGCCATCAGCAGGAGCAGCCCAACGATTGCCTTGATTCTCTTCATAACGTATAATTTTTTGTTTTCCTGCTGCAAAATTACTCATTTTACCGCATATACACGTGTCTCTATTATCCCAATCCCGCTGTTTCAGGCGTACAAACAGCATTTTTGTACATTACAGACACACTTTCTGAACGTTCTAAGCAGTTATCTCGATAAAAAGCTGTACTTTTGTAGCGTTAAAATGATGTCATGGGTATGAGAATAAAGATACTGCTGACAATAAGCATGGTGCTTTGCTGGGCGACAATGGACGCACAGATACGGCAATGGGGCGTTCAGGACGGACTGCCCACGGGCGAGGTGCGGCAGATTATCGCGCTGCCCAACCACCAGATGCTGGTGAACTGCGAGGGTGTGTTCTGCATCAGCAATGGGGCGGGTTTTACCGTTGTGTCCTGCGACCGACGGAAGGCGTATAAATTGGAGCACTATGCCGACTCGGCGGGCTACGGCCATCAGTGGCAGGGCGACTCGCTGCTGTGGCTGCGCGACTTCTACCGCATATACCTTTTCGACATGCGCACACGGTCGTTCCGCTACGACATAGAAGGGCGGCTACGCTCGCTTGGAAAGTTTTCGCCATCGCCAGAAACAGTCATTGACTGGCAAGGCGGCACATGGACGGGGACGCTGGGAAACGGAATTTCCTACACACCGCCTCGGCGGCAAATGGCGGAAATACTTGAAGATGACCCCTTGATAGGGATTGCCCGAGGGGCTGCAGAATTGAATGTAAGGCTTGGTGACGGACGGTTGTTGCAGAGGCGTGGCCTCAACAGGATAGGCTATTTCCTGCCTGACGCAAACCGCTTCGACCCTCTCAACGAGCGTCTGCCTCAGTTAAATGGCTATCGAAACATAGTAGGAGCCTGTGCGCTGGCTGAACCGTGGGTGGTGCTCTATACGCAGAACGGTGCCTGTATGCTTGACACCAAAGCCGACACGCTGGCAGCTTTCAAACCTGCAGAAATCATCGGCGAATACTCCGACAAGTACAACTGCATGTTGCGCGACACAAAGGGAAACTTGTGGGTGGGAACGCAGAACGGACTGTTTAATGCCCACACGGAAGAAACGGAGCGTGTCACCGGACTTGCCAACAACTGCATCCGCAGTCTGGTGATGGATGCCCAGGGAAACATCTGGGCAGGTACGGCATGCGGCATTTCGAGGATAACGCCTACAGTGGTCAATTATGGAGAGGACGATGGTATTCCTGCTATTTCCATGATGGAACGTGCTGCCTGTCTGACTGACGATGGGCGCCTGGTGTTTGTCCATCACAGCTCGGCAGCAACGGTATTCCGCCCAGAATGGCTGACCGACCAAGCCCGTCCGCAAGTCCCCGTGCTCACTCTTCTGCAAGTAAATGGTCACAATGATATTTATGTACAGGGCGCAGGATTAACACTCCCATATAACAAGAACCATCTTACCATTCGGTTCTCTTCCCTCGACTATGCCCATCCATCGCACACCACCTACCGCTACCGCTTGCGTGGCCTTGAAGATGAATGGCACTCTGCCGATGGAACCATCGGCCTTGCCGAAGCCGATTACAAGGCCTTGCCGCCAGGGGAGTATGTCTTTGAGACACAGGCCGCCTCGACAGGTGGCGAGTGGAGCGGACCCCTGACCGTGCAAATAACCATCCGTCCCCCGTTTTGGTTGACTTGGTGGGCGAAAGCCTTGTATACTCTTTTGCTCTGTGCTTTTGTCGCTTTTCTCCTTACACTATATCTAAAAAGAAAGAAGGCGGCCTTGGTGCGAGAAAACGACAGCCGTGTGAACCAGCTCTTTGAGATGCGCGAAGAAGCCCGCCACCAGTTTGCCGCGAGCACAAACGTTGACCCGAAGAAGATTGGTCTGAACCCCGAGGAGGAAGTATTAGTTGCAAAACTCCTGAAAGCAATCGAAGCGCATATCGCCGACGAGGACTACGGCGTGGAGCAACTGGCCATAGACGTAGCCCTGAGTCGTACAAGCCTCTATGTCAAACTGCGCAACATGCTTGGCATTTCGCCCGCCGACTTCATACGCAATGTTCGACTGAAGCGTGCTGCCCAACTGCTCACCGTCAATCCGAACCTCTCCATCAACGAGGTTTCCATCCGTGTCGGCTTCTCCACCCCCCGCAACTTCTCCACCCAGTTCAAGAAGATGTTCGGAGTCCTACCGTCGGAATACAGAGGCGCCGAGAACCATTGTCCATCTGCAGCAATGGATGCTACGGAATGCCTGGCGTAGTACGAAGTACATCCAGGTATAAGCTTCTTCATGCAATTGTTCATCTTGTCGCAGAAACAGAGCAGATGTTGCTTGCCGCAATAATTCAGTGTTGCCATGTTTCTACATTAAAAAATAAGTCATTAATAGGCAGCACTTTGGCGTAAACTTTGGCTTCAGAAATTTGCATTATATTTGCATTATTACTTGGGCCAAAATGTGCATTTTTGGTCAAAAATGTGCCAAATTATGCATTGCCGACGTTTTTTTAATGTCTGACAAAAAAAATGTTTTTGGGATTATAATCGATTGAAAATCAATCTTTTAGAAGCAGAGAGAGCGAGATTCGAACTCGCGAAACGCTTTTGACGTTCACACGCTTTCCAGGGAAAGCCGTCCGCCCCCTGAAAAATCGTCTGGAATCCCTTTGAATGGACAATACGATAACATATGTGCTAAATAAACTGCAAACAAATAAGATCTCGTATTATTTCGGTTGAAGACTCAGACGGTACTCGCTGGGCGACTTGCCGAGGTGCTTGGTACAACTAAGTAAATACTGTTCGTATATCGTTGCAGGCAATAGAGACTTATAATACCATTTTGTACAAACTGTCCACAATCAGAAAGCATCGTGGAAGTTTTGTACGGTAATTAGTTTCTACTGTTTGATATAAGGTTTACTCAATCAAAAAGAAAGAGAGTCCAAATTCCAGAAGCGGAAAAAGGACTCCTTTAATTCTAAATGATATAAACCTCGTCCTTATATATTACCCTCATTCCTAACAATATTCTCGAAGTTTTGAGTAGCCCATTCCATCAAAGCGATGACATGGGGTATGAGGCTTTTGCCCAATTCAGTGATGGAGTATTCTACCCGTGGGGGAACCTCTGGATAGACATGACGAGCCACAAGGCCTATTTGCTCCAGACGTTTCAGTGTCTGTGACAACATTTTCTGCGAGCAGTCTGACATGTCACGCCCCAAATCATTGAAACGCATGGTACCTCGTTCGTTGAGGTGATATAGCACCAACAACGACCACTTGTCGCCGAACTTTTCTATTACGTTGCGTATGGGGCACGCTTTGTACTTCTCATCTATCGTTCGATTTATTTTACGCATATATTGACCATCTTTAAATCCGAGTGCAAAGGTACAAAACTTTCTGAAAGTTAGCAAATTTTCAAGGGGATAATTTGCAAATACGCAGCACTTTGCAACTTTTAACATTTTTTATATTTTTGACAATTCCCTGTGTTTCAGTAATTCTAACAAAAAAGTAAGTAAGCCACTTTTTGGTGCCTTCTTGTAACGGTTGCCGAAAGTTAGTACCTTTGCACCGTCGAAACAAAAGTATTAACAATAAAAACAAGAAGAATTATGAAACAGATTGAGACAACAAAGAGTGGTAAGAATTACAAAGTGATTAACGTTGGTAAGTTCAGCGACCTGATGGACTACGAGCTTCCTCTTGGCCCGGACTTCACACTTCACGGTAAGGTGTTCGCTGGTCAGGCTGTAGGCGCAACAGGTAGCGACCTGTCGTTCCAGACGCTCGTTCCTGGTCAGGACAGCGGTTTCCTGCACACCCACAAGACTCACGAGGAACTTTACATTATTCTGAAAGGTGAGGGCATGTATCAGGTAGATGGCGAGCAGATTCCCGTCAGCGAGGGCAGTATCGTACGCGTAGATCCTGCTGGCAAGCGTGCGCTGAAGAACACAGGCAGCGAGAACCTGACAATGATGTGCATCCAGTACAAAGCTAATGCTTTTACAGAGGCTGACAGTCCAATGGAGGATGGTGTGATACTACAGGAAGAACTGAAGTGGTAAATCCTAAAGATATGCTCAACAAAGCACTACATTTTCTGAGCGAACACTGCGAGATTGCCTTGGCCACGTGTCAGGGCAATCTTCCTAAAATGCGCATCTTCCAGATTATGCGACGGGAGGGCAATATGCTCTACTTCGCCACTTCTCCCGAAAAGGCTGTATGGCGCGAACTTCAGCAGAACCCCAATGTGGAGCTGCTGGCATACGCGGACAATGTTTCCGTCCGTTGCAGTGGTATGGTAAACTTCGACGTGGAGGATGACGTGAGACAATGGATCTATGAAAATAATCCCGTGTTGCCCCGTCTCTACACCAGTTGGGAAAGTCTGGCTTACTTCTGTCTGCCGATTGCCGAGATGGACTACTTCGACCTGACACCTACACCGCCTCTATTCAAGCATTTCGACCTGATGACGGGTGAAGTCAGTAACGGCTTTGTCGGTGAGCGATTCAAAAACAAATAACTTAGTATCATATCAGTCCGCTGCAGATTGGCAACGCTGCTGCTGTTGACGCTGAGTTGGCAGAGGCCAAGAAGGCTCTCGCTTCTGGTGCTAAGTACTTCATCGGCGGTCATGGCGGTCTAGCTGAGAAGGCTCAGGTAGAGTTCAAGATTGCCTATCTGGAGAAGGTGAAGGAGCTGATGGCAGCCAACAAGGATGCCGCTGCATTCACCGAGGCTCTGAAGGCCGCATATCCCGAACTGCCCGGCGATGCCGATGCACTGGCTCAGGCACTCTATAAGAAGTAAGGACAAATGGACAGGCTGGAAAATCTGAAAAACATCATCATGTATCTGATGGCTGACGAGCATGTCAGCCATCGGATTCCTTCTACACTCGAAGAGCGGCAAAGGATGATGCGGGCACTGATGAACGTATGGGAACCTCGCCCGATAGCAGAAGACATTCTGATGAAGCAGGATGTAGAGTTGCAGATGCAGCGAGAGGACAAAGGGGTTGTGATAGTTCATGACGAAGGACTGACCATCTGGCAAGGCGACATCACCCGTCTGAAGGTGGAAGCCATCGTCAATGCTGCCAATGCTCAGGCACTGGGCTGCTGGGCACCGCTCCACAACTGCATAGACAACTGCATCCACTCCGCCGCCGGCATCCAACTGCGCAAGGAGTGTGCCGACAAGATGCAGGGACGGCTGCTGGCTACTGGCGATGCCTTCATCACACAAGGCTACAACCTGCCTGCCCGTTATGTCATCCACACCGTTGGCCCGATTATTCCCGACGGCATTCCCACGAAGGAGCAGGAAGAGCAGTTGGCTCAGTGCTACCGTTCCTGCCTTGATCTGGCAGAACAGAACGGTTTGGAGAGCATCGCCTTCTGCTGCATCTCCACGGGCGTGTTCCATTTCCCCAACGAACTGGCTGCAAGGATTGCCATCGAGACCGTCAAATCATATCCACGACATGCACTTAAAACGATTGTATTCAATGTTTTCCTCGACAAAGACCGTAACATCTACCAGCAGCTTCTCAGAGCGTAAAGAATGGCTCGGAGAGCAGATTGCTGAAGCCGACTACGTGCTGATTGGCGCAGGAGCCGGACTAACTACTGCTGCTGGCATCGACTATGCTGGTGAGGACTTCCGTAGGGAGTTCCGAGAGTGGACAGACCGCTACGGCATCACCGACCTCTATAGTGCAGGGTTCTATCCCTTCGAGACCGATGAGGAACGCTGGGCCATGTGGGCGAAGCACATCTGGTTCAGCCGCTATCGCACAGGAGCATTGCCGCTATACAAGAAACTGCTGAAGATGGTTGACGGCAAAGATTACTTCGTCATCACCACCAATGTTGACGGTCAGTTCGAGATGGCAGGATTTGACACCGATCGCATCTTTGCCACTCAGGGTGACTACTGCTATTTCCAGCCTGCATCGGGTGCGCCCAAGGAACTGTATCACAATCGGAAATGGGTGGAACGTGCTTTGCCAGCCATCCACAACTGCCGCATACCCACGGATTTGATTCCACACACACCCGACGGCCAGCCCGTCAGCATGAATCTCCGTTGTGACGATACCTTCGTGGAGGATAGCCACTGGCACCGGCAAGCCCAACGCTACAGCGACTTCGTGCGCACGGCATCCGACAAGCGGCTCCTGCTCTTAGAGTTTGGCGTAGGTTTCAACACGCCCGTCATCATCCGCTTTCCATTCGAGCAGATGGCGACTCATTTTCCAGATGCTACTCTCGTCCGCTTTAACCGAGACTACCCACAGTCGTCTTTACAAGGAGTCAAGAGTTTCTTAGCATTCACGGAAGACATTAACAGAATAATTTAAGCAGGTATATTATCCTACTTTTTTATTTATGCTTTATATTACGCACTAATACACAAATCATATTTGTACATATTGAGGCATACCATTGGATCACCTTGGGTAGATGAAGGAACAACAGTTACCTTTGCAACCTATTTTCATCGACTCACGAAAGCAGAAACGGCAGACATTAAGAGAGTTTTTTCAGTTAAAAGGAAAGTGGAAAGAGAAGGGGAGAGCATAAATTGGTTCATCTTCAGTAAAAAGAAAAATATGATTTTTTGGGAAACATCAAGTCGTTTCATTCTGCAAAGTTTAGGTTTACGTTTACCCATGTATAATACATGCCTCTCTAAACTTAAACATTAAACCTTCAATCTCCTGATTTGGGTTTACTACACCTTATTATATATATAAGAACATCTAAACTTAAACCTAA
>ONCG01000019.1 GCA_900316285.1 uncultured Prevotellaceae bacterium | reverse complement strand
ATCAACTTCCAGCCTGAGGTGACCATCGACGCCGCTGGTCAGCGCGTCAAGGCCATGCTGCAGGGCCTGCAGGTCGAGGAGACCAACGAGAACGATGTCAATAAGGACGAAGAGGACAACACTCAGAATCCTTAAACAAGGGGTAGCGGTGCAATAGCAATGCTTTCGGACTCTAGGAGCATTGACTTTGCATCGCTACCTCATTGACTTTAGACGCTGGGAGCTATGCTTTTGCAGTCTGAAAGCAATGCAGTTGCTGACTGAAAGCAATGCTCTGACACTCTGAAATGATTGCTCCTGCAAGGCAGGGGCAATGCTGCGTGAAAAATCAGAAAAAATTAACAACAAGTAAAATTATGAAGAAAGAGACTATTAAGTACATCATACAGCTCATCGTGGCGGTACTGACCGCCATCGGTTCGACGCTGTCAGTAACCACCGCTGCTTCCGGTGCTCCTGCCGAAGGTGTTGCCCTCTTGGGCGGCACCATCGTGGGCACCGGCTGGCTTCATCACCTCAGCACGCTGGTATGACGATGAGACTGTCACGAAACTTTACCCTAGCCGAGATGGTGGCGACAAGCCATCCGCGCCTGCAAGACACACCGAGGCTGGCCGTCATTCAGAACCTGCAAAGGTTGTGCGTCCTCGTGTTACAACCGTTAAGAGATACTCTAGGCGCACCCGTCTACATCAATAGCGGGTATCGCTCGGAGCGACTGAACGCCCGAGTCGGGGGCGTACTGAATTCCCGACACCTGCAAGGAAAGGCTGCCGACATCCATTGCGACAACCTCGACTATGCAAAAGTGATCTTTGACATTTTGAAACAAAATCCGAATGTGGATAAAGTGCTGCTTGAAAGGAAAAGACATAGCACGTGGGTGCATGTTCAGATGTAACTTATGCTTACTGCTAAACAGATGGACTATTTTGGCTCAGCAAACTGGCGGAAGTAGTCGGTGCAGACCTGTTGCCACTCACGGGCGTTGCGCAGCTGCTTTTGCAACTTTGCGTCGACCTCCTGCCAGCGCTGGTCGTCTATACAGGGCTTCAGCTGTTGCCAGATGCGCACAAAGTCCTCTACTTCGCTGACGCCGCGCTGATAGCGATACTGCATCTCCTCCCAAAGAGTGCGGCCGCTGAGCATCCGGTAGGTCCAGGGCACATGGTGGAACCACAACAGATAGCGCTCCGGACAGGTGGAGAGGTTCTCATACTGCGAGCGATAGGGTTCACGATATTGGGCGGTAGCACCACTTCCCGTTGCCTGCGTGCGGTCGAAGCCCACGGCAAGGGTGTCGGCCTGATGGTAGTAGACGGGACACCACTCCAGCGGATAGTGGGCCTTGAAGCCATCGGGCTCGGGTCCGTAGTGATGGTCGAACTTAAAGATGTGGTGCAGGCCCAGTGGCATCATATAGTCGACGCAAGCCTCGCGCGAGCGGAGGAGGAGCCCCACCGCCAACTTGCCTTCAGCAGAGAGGGGAGTCGTGGATGCTACTTCCTGACCAGCAGTTTCTCCCGAGGGGCTGAAAGTTTGCCGCCACCACTCCTCGGCAATCTGGCGAGAAGAGAGCGACGGATTCCATGCGAGTCGGCCAAAGGCATACCAGTTGGCCTGTGCGAAGTGGTGTCCACACCAGTTGCGGTCTTTACCGATGTTTGCAACGCCGGCGATGCCTGTGAGGCGGCTCGGGCTGACAAACGAGAAGAACTCCTTCCACATCGGAGCAAGATAGACCAGGTGGACGCTCTGTCCGAGGTATTCCTGTGTGATCTGCAGTTCTGCCATCTGCGGTGTGTGCTGCATCTGGTCGAAGATGGGAGCATAGGGCTCGCGCGGCTGGAAGTCGAGCGGTCCGTTCTTCGATTGCAGGATGACGTTCGGGCGGAACTGTCCGTCGAGTTCAGCAAACTCGCTGACGGCCTGCATGACACGATCTTCGCCCTTGTGCTTTGCACCGTAGACGAACGAACGCCACATCACGATGCCACCATAAGGCTTCAGGGCATCGGCGAGCATGTTCGCACCGTCGGCATGCGTGCGACCATAGTCGAACGGACCTGGCTGCCCCTCGCTATTTGCTTTCACGAGGAAGCCACCGAAGTCGGGAATGAGCTGATAGATTTCCTTTGCCTTGCGCTGCCACCATTGCTGCACGCGCTTGTTGAGTGGGTCGGCAGTAGGCAGGTCGCCCAATGCCTTCGGCGATCCGAAGTTCACAGAGAGATAAACACGTATGCCCCACGGGCGCAGGATGTCGGCAATCTCTTTCACCTTATTAATATACGGGCGCGTGAGCATCTTCGGCGAGGCGTTCACGTTGTTCAACACCGTGCCGTTGATGCCAATAGACGCGTTGGCCTCGGCATAGCGCTCAATGCGTTCGCGGTTGATGACAGCAGGCTCCTTCTTATCGGAGGTGAGGTCCCAGAAGATGCTCTTACCGGCATAGCCGCGCTCAATGCTGCCATCGAGGTTGTCCCAGTGGTTCAGGATGCGCAGCTTGAAGTACGGGTGCGACTCGCCTTGTTCACCACGCAGCAGGGCATAGCGGCCATAGAGCAGTCCCAGCTGGGTGCGGGCGGTGACGGTGCGGCCGCTGATGCGATAGCCGTCGTCGTCGGGCATCGTGGGATCAATCTTCAATGTGATGTCCTTGGGCATGTCGCCACGCAGCCACAAGCGGCTGCCGTCCTCGGCGTGGAGCCCAAGTGCAGTCCAGATGAAGAGGAGGAGAAGGAGACCTGCCCTCCTGCCTGCCCTCCCCGTATGAAGGGGAGTAATTACCATTCGACTGCTCATTCGTTCACTACTTTCTGAATGGTTCCATCGGGGTTATAGAACAGGCGCTGCACCTTCAGCGAACGCAGATGGGTGATGTCGTTCGAGGGCACGCAGTCGTGATAGAACAGATACCACTGGCCTTTGAACTCCACAATGCTATGATGCGTGGTCCAACCTACAACGGGATCGAGGATGACACCCTGATAGGTGAACGGTCCGTAAGGCGTGTCGCCAATGGCATAGCAGAGGAAGTGGCTGTCGCCGGTGGAATAGGAGAAGTAGTATTTACCGTTGTACTTATGCATCCACGATGCCTCGAAGAAGCGGTGCGGGTCGCTGGCCTTCAAGGGCTTTCCATCCTTGTCGACGATGACCACGGGGCGCGGAGCCTCGGTGAACTGCAGCACATCGTCGGTCATGCGGGCTACGAAACTCGTCAGGGCGGGTGCATCGGCGGGAGCCCAGAGTTCTGTTTTCTTATCGGAAGCATGGCCGAGGTCGACATATCCTGCAGGAGCAGGGTCGGTGTCGGGCTGCATGACGGGGTTCACACTCAGGGGAACATGCCACTGAAGCTGTCCGCCCCACAGACCACCATAGTAGCAGTAGACGGTGCCGTCGTCGTCCTTGAACACACACGGGTCGATGCTATAGGCGCCACGGATGGGGTGCTCCTGTGGGATGAACGGGCCTTCGGGCTTATCGGCGATGGCCACGCCAAGATGGAATTCGCCGTTATAGTCCTTTGCCGAGAAGACGAGATAGTACTTGCCGTTCTTCTCTACGACATCGCTGTCCCACATCTGCTTCTCCACCCAGGCCACCTGGTCTTGGTCGAGGATGACGCCATGATCGGTGACAGGACCGGTCTCGACGTCGTCGAACGACAACACATGGTAGTCGCGCATCTGGAAGTGGCCGCCGTCGTCGTCGAACACGTTGTCGCACTCGCGGTCGTGGGAGGGATAGATGTAGAGCTTGCCGTTAAACACTTTGGCCGCAGGGTCGGCCATATAATCGCTGGGGAAAAGATAGCGGGGTTTCATGAGTTTTGAGGTTTTGATGGGTGAGGGTGGAGAGTTGAGAAGTTGCGATGGTATCGCAACATACGAAACACTGGAAGTTTGTTATTATGTTCTTTCTCCACTGCGTTACGAAAGCGTCTCCTTCGTCGCCGTGGTCCTTTGTCACTTTGTTCTTTCTCCGCTACGCTACGAAAGCGAGCAGAGCTCGTGGTCCTTTGTTACTTTGTTACCTTGTTACCTTGTTTCTTGCTTCGATCTCCTTGTTGATTTCGTCGAGGCGCTCATCGGTGAGAGGATACTTATAGATGAGGTAGCCAACAACAAGCAGAAGGATGGCAGGAATGATCGTCGTGAACAACAGAATGGCATTCTGTGCAATCTCAGAATAATTTGCCAACTTCGGATAGTAGGCATTCACAGGTGCGCTGATGAACGATGCGAGGAACACCACGACAAAGATACTCAACACAAGCTGAAGACACTTGTTTGCCTTGAATTCCTCCCACATCTCACGGAATGAAACCGGCTTCTCCGGAGTTGTGGTGATATTCTCCTTGCTGCCCATGAAGCAAAGCATCAAGAGCACAAAGCCGACGAGCGCAAACACACAGGTGACCGTAAACCAAGCACCTGGTGCGGTAGGCAGAGCCGACTCTTCGCTGGCAAAGTTAAAGCCAATCATTCCCATTACCAACGGAGTAATCCAACCGGCAATCGAGAAACCAGCCTTGAAGGCTACACCGGCAAGTGCATTCACAGTGGCTGCAGGTCTGTTTCCCGTACGATACTCTGCCTCGGTGATGACTTCAGGAACCAACGCCCACATCAGAGAACCGACAAGGAGTCCAACTCCCGTCATCACCTTTGCGGTCTGAACCAGCGTGTTGAGGCCAGCTACATCGAAGAACTTACCAATGGTGAACAAGATGGCAAATCCAATCAAGCCGATGGCGAGGAGTGTATAGTAAAGTCCCTTCTTGCCCAGCCACTTCTTCAACACGGGCATCAGAGGCAGAATGATGAAGGCGGGAATCGTACCAATAGCCATAAAGGTAGCCTGATTCCAGTCAATGGCCGTGTGAACACACATGGCGAGGCCGATGGGGAAGCCTGCCTGAACAACAATCTGACCGATATTGGCACAGACCATACGTGTGGAAGTAAGGATAAGCACTTCATCGTTGTCGCGGGTCATACTTGCCATGATGGAGCCATATGGTATATTCACGACCGAATAGATCATGCTCAGAACAGTATAGCTGACTGTCGCATAGATCATCTTCATCGCCATCGACCATGTAGCTACCTGCGGAAGCATCAACAAGCAAGCGGCAACGGTGAGAGGAATACCACCATAGAGGAGATAGGTACGATACTTGCCTAACTTCGGGTTGCGATTGTCGATATAGCGCCCTACAATAGGACTCCAAAAACAGTCAATGAGTCGAACAGTAAGGATCAGTCCGCTGACAAAAGCCGGGTTGATCTTCAATACTGTTGTAAGGTAAATCATCAAGTAGCATGCTACTGTCTGGAAGATGAGGTTCTGCGCCAGGTCGCCAGAGCCGAAGCCAATGCGCTGGAGCCACGAAAGCTTGTAGAAGCCTTTTTGTTCGATTGTTTCTGTCATATTGATGATGTTGTTTAAGTTGTTTCTGGTTTGCGTGCATAGGCACATATTTTCCAAGATGCAAAATTAATAATTTTGCCGCATTTCCGTATCACAAATTGTAACAGATGCTTTTTTAAATGTTTCATTTCTCAAGAAACCCTCTCTGCATCGGGGTTTTTCTCGATGGAAATGAGTATATTTGCGGTTGATATGAAGAAACTATTTGCCTTTTCGTTCGCGCTCCTATGCGCTTGGGCAGCACAAGCAAAAGTGGTGCTGCCACAGTTATTCCAGTCTGGAATGGTCGTGCAACGCAACCAGCCCGTACCCGTGTGGGGACAGGCCGATGCCGGTGAGACAGTCGTTGTGACGTTCAAGAAGAAAACCTATACGGCAACGGCCGATGCCAATGGTCGTTGGCAGGTGACACTGCCGGCACAGAAGGCGGGCGGACCGTACGAGTTGCAGGTGGCATCGCGCAGCCCTGAGGGCCAGACGGGTGAGTCCATCGTGCTCAGCGACGTGCTCGTGGGCGATGTGTGGCTCCTCAGCGGACAGTCGAACATCGATGTGACCATCGAGCGTGTCTATCCTTGGTACACAAAAGACATCGACAACTACTCCAACGACCGCATTCGCTTGTTCCGTGTGCAGAACGAAACCGACACACATGGACCGAAGAACGACATCCGTCAGACAGCCATCAACTGGAAACCCGTGAACAAGCAGAATGCGTGGCTGTTCTCGGCAGTAGGCTATTTCCTTGGTCGCGAGATGTTCGAGAAGAACAATGTGCCGCAAGGCATTATCGTGAACAGTTGGGGTGGCACGCCCATCGAGGCATGGATTTCTGCCGACTCGCTGCAGCGCGACTATCCGATGCTCGTGGAGAAAACACGACTTTATCAGGATGACGACTACATTCGTGCCCAGCAACAAGCCAATCGTTTTGCCGACCGGCGCTGGAACGCGATGCTCAACGAGAAGGAGACGTTCTTCACCGCTACCGACCTCGACGACTCCGATTGGGAAACCATCGATCAGTATAAGTGGGGTTGGCGAGGCATCGGTACCACTTGGCTTCGCCAGCACATACAGATTGACAAGGCACACGCCGGACAACCGGCACGACTGCTGCTTGGTACGCTCTTCGATCAGGATTTTACTTATGTGAACGGTAAGCAGGTTGGCCACACGGGCTATCAGTATCCGCCACGCCGCTATGACATTCCGGAAGGCCTGTTGCAGGAAGGTGATAACGTCATCACCATTCGCTTTGTGAACAAATACGGCATGGTGCATTTCATCAAGGAGAAACCGTATCTTCTTGCCTTTGGCGAAGACCGCTTCAGTCAGAATCCGATGCCTGCCGACGTCATCCCATTGAGCACCGAGTGGAAGCATCATGCAGGAGTTCAGATGCCGTCGTGTCCCAGTGCCGATGTGTCGCTGCAGAATCTTCCCACCACACTTTATAATGCAGTACTGCACCCACTGGCACCCTATGCACTCTCGGGCGTGGTGTGGTATCAAGGTGAGTCGAATGCCGGAAATCCCGCTCCTTATGCCGACTATCTGCGAAAGATGATGGGTTGCTGGCGCGATTGCTGGCAAAACCAGAAGATGCCGTTTGTCATTGTGCAGCTGGCGAACTACATGGAGCCAAGCGACAGGCCGCAGGAAAGCGGTTGGGCAGCTTTGCGCGAGGCACAACGCATCGTGGCGAAAGAAGACCCGAATGCTGAACTGGCCTGCATCATCGACCTTGGCGAGACCGTCGACATTCATCCGCTACGCAAGTGGGAGGTGGCGCAGCGCGTGGCTCGCGGCTTCGATCGTATGCTTTGGCATCCGAAGACACAGCTTTCACCCGAGCCAGTTAGCGCAACCGTCGAAGGTGGAGACATCGTGTTGACGCTCGACCAACCGCTGCGACCCGTTGCAGATGGTCTTAACGAATTTGAAGTTGCAGCTGCCGACGGCCGCTTCATGTCTGCTCAGGCCCGCGCCGATGGCAATCGAATTGTTATTACCTCACCCGTTGATGCTCCGGCAACAATTCGCTATGCCTGGAAGAACAATCCCCTTCGAGCCAATGCTTTCTCGCTGGAAGGACTGCCATTGGTGCCCTTCCAGTTGAAATTGGAAAAATAAATGTAAGGATTGACAGGGGAGAAAAAAGAATAAACTTACCCCAAAACAATGTGTTGTGCCTCGACGGGTCCGTCGTGGAGGAAGATGCTGGCCGTTTCCTGGAAGCGGTCGGGACTCTCGGTGGTGAGATAGCGAACCGTAGCGCCTTGCGAACAGCGGGCCTGCATATCGGGATGGCGCTTCAGATACTCCTGCAAACTGGTTCCGACGTAATGCCCTTGCGACACGATGCGTACGCCCTCCGGCACATTGGCCTCAATCTTCGGCAGGAGTAGCGGATAGTGGGTGCAGCCAAGGATGATGGCATCGATGAGTGGGTCTTTTGCCAACAGCTGGTCGATGCGCTTCTTGACGAAGTAGTCGGCACCAGGGGAGGCGGCTTCGCCAGCCTCAACGATGGGTGCCCACAGCGGACATGCCACACCACTCACCACGATATCGGGGAAGAGTTTCTGGATTTCAAGCTTATAGCTCTCGCTGCGAACGGTGCCCTCGGTGGCCAGCAAGCCGACGTGGCGGCTTTGTGTGAGCGAGCCGATGACCTCTGCTGTTGGACGGATGACACCCAACACGCGCCGTGGAGATGCCGATGGCGAATAGAGTGACGACTCGGGACTGTTCCAGTGAGGCAGGTCGTTCTGCTGAATGCTGCGCAGCGCCTTCGCCGATGCGGTGTTACAACCTAGGATAACCAATGGACAGCCCATTGAGAAAAGTTTCCCAACAGCCTGCCGGGTGTACTCGTAGACCACATCGAAAGAGCGTCCTCCATAGGGAGCACGCGCGTTGTCGCCCAAGTACAGATAGTCGTACTGGGGCATCAGCTTGCGGATGCCTTCAAGGATGGTCAGTCCGCCATAGCCAGAATCGAATATTCCAATGGGGCCCAAGGGGTTAAAGAGGTTGAGGGGTTGAGACGTTGAGAGGTTCTTTCTCCGCTACGCTACGAAAGCGCCCCTGCGGGTCGAGCGGAGAAGTTCTTTCTCTACAAAACTACGAAAGCGAACAAGTTCGAGCGGAGGCGTTGAGGTTATTTCAGCGCGGCTTTTACAGCTGCGGTGATGTCGGTGCCCAAGACTGGATCCACGTAGGGCACAGCATCGCCGTCGGTGTTCAGCACGAAAGCAAGGCTCATCTGCTTAGCAACCTTGGCAACGGCTGCCGATAGTTTTGCCTTCAACGGGGCCATTGCTGCCTGCTCAGCCTCTTGCAACTGCTTCTGTGCCTCAGCCTTGAAAGCCATGTTGCGCTCCATCAAATCAGTGAGCTCGGCCTGACGCTTCTTATAGATAGACGGTGCAAACTGGCGCTGACCTTCAAGGAACTCCTCATATTTCTTGTTGAATTCCTCTTCGGCACGCTTCAGCTCAGCCTCATATTGGCTGCGCTGGTCGGCCATCTTCTTCTTCAGCAAAGTCATGTCGGGCATTGCCTCGAGTACTTCGTTGTAACTGAAGAAGCCGAAAAGAGCCGTTGGAATATCCTTTTCTCCCACCGTATCGGCTGCTTCAGCACCTTCATTCTGAGCCTGCATGGGCAAGGCGAAAACTGCCAGCAGAGCCAGCAGGAAGAACTTTTGAATCGTTTTGCGCATAACGTGAATATGAGGGTATAAAGGGCTTTACGACCCTTTATACCCTTTCAATCTATTAAAAGACTATATTACTTCAACTTCAGCACCTCGGTCTTGCACTCGCTGGTGACGTCGGTGACGAGCGTAGAGCTGATGAAGGGCATCGAGCCTTTCATGACGATGAGCGAATACTTGCCATTGTTGCCCACGTTCTCGATGGCCTTGGCAACCTTCGACTGGATGGGAGTAAGCTTCTCCTGCTGAGCCTTGGCGAGTTCCTGCTCTGCATCCTGGCGAGCCTGCTGAATCTTCTGCTGCAGCTCCATCAGGGCCTGCTCGGTCTCCTGCTGCTTCGTGGCGTTCATGGTCGACTTGGTCTTGTCGTACTCATCGGCCTTGCGCTGGAACTCGGTGAACATCTCCTGAAGTTCATTGTCCTTCTGCTTGGCGAGAGCCTGCAAGTCGCCCTGAGCCTTTGCATATTCAGGCAGGTTCTGAGCTACTGCGTCATAGTCAACACATCCGATTTTCTGTGCCTGCATGGCCATCGGAGCCAGCAGCATCAATGCTAAAAAGATCTTTTTCATTTCGTTTTGTTTTGTTTGTTTTGTTATTGTTACTTTATTGTCATGTCACTTTGGAACATTATTGTCCGTAGCCGAGTTTCTGAAGCACTTCGTTAGAAATGTCGACCGAAGGCGAACCGAAGATGATGCCGGCAGCCTCGCTGGCACGGTCGAGTACCAAGCTGTAGCCGCGCATCTCAGAGATTTCCTTCACGGTGTTGTAGATTTCCTCCTGAATGGGTGACATCAAGCTCTCACGCTTCTTGAAGAGCTCGCCTTCCGGTCCGAAGTACTTGCGCTTCAGGTCGCTGGCTTCCTTCTCCTTCTGCATGATGGCATCCTGCTTGTCTTTCTTCTGTTCCTGTGAGAGGAACACCACCTCGTTCTGGTAGTTCTTATACATGGTCTGTGCCTCTGTGTTGAGAGCCTCCACCTCGGCCTGCCACTTCTTCGACACTTGGTTGAGTTGTTCGTTGGCACGCTCATAGGCGGGGATGTTCTTCAGAATATATTCCATGTCGAGCAGCGCGAATTTCTGGGCGCTGGCTGTCAGCGAAGCCACTGCAAAGAGGGCTATCATCATCAGTTTCTTCATTTTCATTACCTCCATTTTTATGATTATAGGGTTTTAACTAATTCGTATGACTGTTGAAAACAGAAAAAGTTGCGTTGCGTTTTATTTATTTAACGTTTTGAACCACTTGAACTCTGCGTCGGCAACACTTGAACCGCTGCGTGCAGCATTAAGCCATTTGAACCGCGCGAAGCGCCTAGAACTCCTGTCCGAGGATGAAGTGGAACTGCGAACCGCCCTTCTTCATGCCGCCGTTAGAGTAGACCTTGTCGAAGCCATAAGCCCAGTCGATACCCATCAGACCTACCATCGGCAGGAAGATGCGAACGCCGACACCTGCCGAGCGCTTCAACTCAAAGGGATTGAACTTCTTCGTATCGGCCCATGCATTACCACCCTCGAGGAAGGTGAGTCCATAGATGGTGGTGTTGCCGAGCATGAACGGGTAGCGCAGCTCAAGCGTGAAGCGGTCGTAGGCATAAGCATTGTAGTAGCTGCTCGTACCGGCCTCGTAAGCTGCAGTATTCGAGATGGAGCCGTTCTCATAACCGCGCAGACCAATGGTTTCCTCAGCGTAGCCGTAGCTGTAGCCGCTCATACCGTCACCACCGACATAGAACGTCTCGAAAGGTGACTTCTTGAACTTGTTGTAGGAACCCAGGATACCCAGTTCCACACGTGTCATCAGCACGAAGCACTTGTTGGCACTGGTGAGTGCCGTGAAGGTGCGGGCCTTGAACTTCCATTTGTGATACTCAATCCAGCGATACTTCTCCTGCTGCTCCTGTGAGTAGGTGGCCGACTTGTAGTCATTAGCCAGATGCTCATAGTCCTTGCCGTCCCAAAGCGACCAAGGCGGAGTGATCTGCACCGATGCAGCGAACTCCGAACCGCGACGCGGGAAGAGTTGGTTATCAGTGGAGGCACGGCTGAGCGACACCGTGAGGTTGAGGTTATTGGAGTTACCATTGCTCATGATGGCGAAGTACGACCAGTTCTTCAGCGAATAGCGCGTGAAGGCAAGCTGTGCAGACAGCATGAAATAGTCGTCGGGCCAGCGCAGACGCTTACCCCATCCGAGCGAAGCTCCATAGAGTTTGATGTACTTGTCGGGGTCGTAGTAGCTCTCATAGTTATTATAATAGTAGCTGTTGTTACCATAGAGGTAAGCCATGTAGTTGTTCATGTACGCACTATTATAATAGGTGTTAGAGACATCGCTCTGTTTTGAGTAGAAAGCACCCACGGAGAACTGAATGGGTCGCTTGTTTCCGAACCAGTTGGTGCTATAGCTCGTGTTGAGCGACTTGTAGTAGCGGCCGTTGGTTTGGAAGTTGATGCCGAGCGTCTCGCCATCGCCGATGGGCATGATGCCTCTGTGCTCGCGATTCTTGCGGAAGAGGTTAGCCATCGAGAAGTTGTTGAGCTTCAAGCCAACACGTCCGATGACACCCGTCTGTCCCCAACCAAGCGAGAACTCCACTTGGTCGTTCGACTTCTGTTCCAGATTCCAGTCGATGTCGACCGTTCCGTCATCGCGATTGGGCTTCGGCACGGGATTGACCTTCTCCGGGTCGAAGTGTCCCATCGATGCGAGTTCACGAGCCGAACGCATCAGGGCATCCTTCGAGAACAGGTCGCCGGGCTTTGTGCGCAACTCACGACGGATGACGTTCTCATAGAGGCGATCATTACCATTGATGCGAACGCGGCTGATGTGAGCCTGCGGTCCTTCGGTGATGCGCATCTCCAAATCGATGCTATCGCCAACGACGTTCACTTCCACAGGATCGAGCTGATAGAACAGATAACCGTTGTTCCAATAGGCATTACCCACGGCGTCCTCGTCCTCGGTGAGTCGTTTGTTCAGGTGTTTCTGGTTGTAGACGTCGCCCTTCTTCATGTCGAGGATGTCGCTCAGGCCCATTACGTTGCCTACACGATTGGTAGGATAAACCGTGTTGCCCACCCATGTGATGTTACGGATGTAGTACTTCCGACCTTCGTCGACTTTCACATAGATGTTGACATGCTTCGGATCGGCATTCCACACGCTGTCCTCAAGGATAACGGCATCGCGATAACCGTATTCGTTGTATTTCTCGATGAGCTTCTTCTTGTCTTCCTTCCAACGCTCGGGGGTGAACTTCTTCGCCTTGAGAAACGATGACAGCTTACCGGCCTCATGAGTCTTTGCGAAAGCACCCTTCGAGAACAGACCGCCCTTGATCTTCTTGTCGCTCAGGTCATTGTTGCCTTCGATGTAGATGTTGCGCACCTTCATCTTCTCCTTCTTGTCTACCACCACGTCGAGGATGACGCTATTCCGCTGCGATACGTCCTCGCGCTGCAGGATTTCGATGTCGGCATTCTTGAAGCCCTTGTCGTCGAAGTACTTCTTGGCAAGAATCTTCGCACGGTCGATGACGTTCGGATGAACGCTCATGCCCTGTGTCATACCGAGCTTCTTCTCCATGTCCTCACGCTCCGACTTCTTCAGACCGACGTAGTTAATCTCCGACACACGCGGACGAGCTGCCAGCGTGATGTGAAGCCAGATGCGGTTGCCAACGATGGAGTCGGCGGCTATCGACACGTTCGAGAACAGTCCATGACGCCAGTAGCGCTTCACAGCGTCGGTGATCTGTGTGCCCGGCACCTCGATCTCCTGACCGATGGTCAGACCTGAGATTCCCGTAAGGGCATAGTCCTCGTAGCCATCCATGCCCGAGACATTGATGCCTCCCAGCACGAGTGTGCGTGGTGTGCCGGCATAGGAGATGTCAGGAAACTCTATGACGTCCTGCGCAAACGCGTTCAAAGTAACAAAAAGGGATACAAACAGAGAGACCCATCCCCTACCCTTTCCCATGCGGAAGGAAGAGAACAGTCTTGCTGGTATGTATTTACTACATGTTTTCATATCTTCTTTTTTCGTCTTTTTCTGTAAAAGGTAATGACTCCCGGCCTAGAGGGAAGGTTCGGGAGTTGCGGTTTCCTCTTCCACCTGGGCTTCCGTCTTGCCGTAGCGGCGCTGGCGCTGCTGATAGCTCTCAATGGCGCGATGCAGGTCTTCCTCGTTGAAGTCGGGCCAGTAGGTATCGCAGAAGTAGAGCTCGGAGTAGGCAATCTGCCAGAGCAGGTAGTTGGAGATGCGAAGCTCGCCACCAGTGCGGATGAGCAGGTCGGGATCGGGCATGAAGTTGGTTGCCAGATGTTGCGAGATAGTCTCCTCGGTGATGTCCTCAGCACGTATGCCACCCGTCTTCCAGTTCTTCAGGATGTTCTCGGGCAGTTCCTCCATGTCGTGCACCTCGGTCACAATCTTCTTGACAGCCTCGGTGATTTCCCAACGGCTGGAGTAGCTCAATGCCACCACCATCGTCATGGTGTCGTTCTGGGCAGTGTGCTCCTCGGTCTCGCGCAGCTTCTGCTGCACGTCGTCGGGCAGTCGGCCCATGTCGCCAATGACACGGAAGCGCACGTTGTTCTTCATGAAGATCTCATCCTCGAGCGACGTGAGCACCAGTCCCATGAGTGCCGACACCTCGTCGGCAGGACGGTTCCAGTTCTCGGTGGAGAACGTATAGAGCGTCAGGTACTTCACTCCCAGGCGCACACACTCGGTGGTGATGCGTCTGACGGTTTCCACGCCGGCCTGATGACCGTAGCTGCGAGGTTTTCCCTGCTGGGCAGCCCAGCGCCCGTTGCCATCCATGATGATGGCGATATGTTGTGGAATGTTCATATCAATTTTCATCTGCGTTATGACATGTGCTGCAGCGGGCCTTGAAACTGTAGGTCAGCGTGACCTGCAAGGCCTGGTAGCAGTCGGTATTCTTAAAGGCGCCACTCGACTTCACGTTGTACGGGTCGCGCACTCCGTCGAGCTCATCGCTCAACGAGAAGTGCACAGCCCACTCCACTCCGAGATTCAAGCGGCTGGCAATCTTATATTTCACGCCAAGTCCCAGCGGCACATTGCCGGTGAAGACATTCTTCTCACCCGACACATAGGTAACGCCAATGCCGCCGAAGATGAACGGCGTCAGTCGCTTTGCTCCGCGAAAGTCGCGGCCTGTGCCATAGGGCCAGAAGTTATATTCGAACACACACGAGGCATCGGCCAGCGTGTGGCTGAACTGATAAGGCAGCGGATCGTGCGTCGGCGTGATGTCGTCAGGGCGATACTCGGGATAGTAGGTATCGACATCTTTCGACGAACCCTTCAGCTTTCCCCACGAGGCCGAGACCTTCAGCCCGGCAAAGGGATTGAACAGACGACGCATCACGATGGATGCCATCGGCTGCAGGTCGCCGGTGAGCTTACCGTTGAAGTCACCGAGATAGCCCATCGTACCCACGCCACCACCAATCTCCATGAGATATTCCGGGTCGGTCTGTGCACGAGCAACAGTGGTGAGGCCGCACAAGGCCACGCAGACCATGAGGCGCATCGCCACATAGCTACCTTTTATCCTTTGCCTCGTCATCGTCCACACCTTGTTACGCTGTTATCTTGATACTTTGTTTCTTTGTCACCTTGCTACTTTGCCTCCCATCCCAGGCGGTTCAGTCTGCCACGCCAAATCTGACCCGTGCCACCAAGCACCACCCAGAGGTAGTTGCTATCGTCGGCTGCTGCGGCAATCACATTCTGTGCTGCTGCATCGGTAGGCCATGCATAGGCATCGTCGGCCTGCCAGTTGATGCCGCCGTCGTTGCTCAGGAGGATATCGCCCAGACCGCCTTCTGCATCGAAGCCGAAAGACAGGTCGAGGTCGCCATAGGCAAGCACGCTTTGAGTCTGTCCAGTGGGCAGCGCATGACCCTTGCTCGAAGTCGTTCCATCGGCCACGAGCATCCAACAGCCTGCGCCAGGCTCGTCGCGGTCGACGACCTTCATCCACACCACAGCATATTCCTTGCCCGGCACGGTGCCAACAAGCACCACGCGCGACATATCACTATTCGTGCGCAGCGCATGAACGGTGCAGTTGATATTCTGCATGGGCAGCAGAGCGGCATCGCTATCAAGGCTCTCCTCCTGCCACGACAGGCATTCGTCGGTGGAGACGAGCAGCGTGCCTTGCTTGCTCAGCGCATAGATTTCTTTTTCGGAAGCACCAACGAGGCGGTCGATGTTAGCCGTTTCGCAGCCTTCATGGCTGACGTAGGTCGTGTTGCCTGCCGCATCGGTACTGATGGCGTGCAGTTTGCCGCTTTCCTTCTCCAGCACATAAAGCGTGCGGCCGTTGCTCACGGAGTTGTCGAAGGCCGTTGCGCTAAACAGCATCGACAGGGGCTCGTCCTGATCGGCAAGGAACTGCTTCAGGTCAACAACCGCTGTGGAGCCGTTGGAGGCCGGCATCAGCACGAAAGGCTTTGAGCCAGCGCTAAGCATGCGCATGCGTTCGGCCTTGGCAAAGCTCTGCTCCTCGTCGAGCATCTTTGTCCAGCAGAACTCGTCGCCGTTCTGCTGATGCACGTTCACCGTCACCGTATATTTCCGATAGGCAATGCCCGAGTTGGCATAGACGCGCACCTCGACCGGCTTCGAGAAGTTCACCGAGTCGGTATTCGAATAGGTCGTCAGCGAGTCCTTCAGTCCATCCTTTGTGCGATGGTTGATGACAGCGACGCCTGAATTCTTCGTTGTGATGTTGCAGAGCACATTGCTCACCCTGGTTCCCACGGGCAGCGAGTCCACATTGTAGATGAGTCCGCGCTGCTGGTCGATGGCAAAGGCATACTTCGAGCCCGTCACCGATGCCGTGTAGGTGCTATCCTCGCCCTTCGAACTCGTGGTATGAATGGTGCGAGTCATCGTACCCAGCGAGAAAGTCATGATGGCCGTGTCGTCGTAGGTGATAATTTCCGTATCGTCGTTACTCAGACAGCCCGTCAGCACAGTGAGCACCGACAGCAGCAATCCAAGGTTTATGAGTCCTTTTTTCATACTTATATGTGTACTTTTTTCCTTTTACTCTTGTTTCAGCCTGCAAATTTAATCAGAAAAACGGAAAAAAACCGCCTTTTTCCTATTTAATTATGCAAATTATTGATTAATAAAGCGTTTTTTAAGGTTTATTGATACAAAATGAGGCTGGAATCTGTCACAGACTCCAGCCTCGTTTCTTAGATTAAAAAATCTAATAACATAATCTTTACCTTAAAATCTATCAAACTACTAACCTAATGAAAACCTTTTGGGAATGTGTTCCTCTCGAACACGATGCAAAGGTACGACGATTTTCGGAACTACGAAACTATTTCCAACTCTTTTCCTGAAAAACGCCCGTTTTATTGACGCAGGTCAAGTGGGTTGTAGCCCATACGCCCCAAAATAAACCCATAAGCGACAAGGAGCTATGCTCCGTAACCTACAGGGCTATGCTCCGTACGTTACAGAACTATGCTCCGTAGCATACAGAGCTATGCTCCATAACCCCTAGAGCATAGCTCTTGGGGGCTGAAAGCATTGACTTTAGAAGCCAAGAGCATTGACTTTGGAAGCCAAGAGCATTGAGTTTGGAAGCCAGGAGCATTGACTTTAGAGGCTGAAAGCAATGCTTTTGGAGGCTAGGAGCTATGCTTTTGGAGGCTGGGAGCTATGCTTTTGGAGGGTGGGAGCTATGCTTTTGAATGCGAGGAATAATGCAACAAAAAAAGGATTGCATCCTCTTTGCAAGAATGCAATCCTTATCATTTTAGCACTATGTAACCAAGTTACTTTGTTACCTTGTTACTTTGTTACCTTGCTTAGAGCTTCGGACCTGCAGCGACAAGTGCCTTACCGGCCTCGTTGCCCTCGTACTTCTTGAAGTTCTTGATGAAGCGAGCAGCCAGATCTTTGGCCTTCTCCTCCCACTGAGCGGGATCAGCATAAGTGTCGCGAGGATCGAGGATGTTGGTGTCTACGCCTTCCAGCTCTGTGGGAACCTCGAAGTCGAAGAAAGGAATCTTCTTCGTGGGAGCCTTCAGGATGGCACCGCCCAGGATGGCATCGATGATGCCGCGCGTGTCCTTGATGGAGATGCGCTTGCCAGTGCCGTTCCAACCGGTGTTCACCAGGTAAGCCTTGGCGCCGCTCTTCTCCATGCGCTTCACGAGCTCCTCAGCATACTTGGTGGGGTGCAGCTCGAGGAACGCCTGGCCGAAGCAAGCCGAGAAGGTGGGAGTGGGCTCAGTGATGCCACGCTCAGTGCCGGCGAGCTTAGCGGTGAAGCCAGAGAGGAAGTAGTACTTCGTCTGCTCAGCGTCGAGGATGCTCACGGGAGGCAGCACGCCGAATGCGTCGGCCGACAGGAAGATCACGTTCTTAGCCTCGGGACCAGCGCTCTTGCCGTTCACCTTCTTGGCAATCTTCTCGATGTGCTCGATAGGATAGCTCACGCGGGTGTTCTCGGTCACGCTCTTATCAGCGAAGTCGATCTTACCTTCTGCATCAACAGTCACGTTCTCGAGCAGAGCGTTGCGGCGGATAGCGTTGTAGATGTCGGGCTCAGAGTCCTTGTCGAGGTTGATGACCTTAGCATAGCAGCCACCCTCGAGGTTGAACACACCCTCGTCGTCCCATCCGTGCTCGTCGTCGCCGATGAGCAGGCGCTTCGGGTCGGTAGAAAGAGTGGTCTTACCAGTTCCAGAGAGACCGAAGAAGATGGCGGTGTTCTTACCTTCCATGTCGGTGTTGGCCGAGCAGTGCATCGAGGCGATACCCTGCAGGGGGAGGTAGTAGTTCTGCATCGAGAACATACCCTTCTTCATCTCACCGCCGTACCATGTGTTGATGATCACCTGCTCGCGACTGGTGGTGTTGAAGGCAGCGCAAGTCTCTGAGCGCATGCCCAGCTCGGCGAAGTTCTCAACCTTAGCCTTCGAAGCGTTGTAGATCACGAAGTTCGGCTCGAAGTTCTCCAGTTCCTCAGCGGTGGGCTGGATGAACATGTTCTTCACAAAGTGAGCCTGCCAAGCAACTTCCACGATGAAGCGCACAGCCAGACGGGTAGCCTCGTTGGCACCGCAGAAAGCGTCTACCACATAAAGGTCTTTGTTGGAGAGCTCCTTGATGGCAATCTCCTTCACCTTAGCCCAAACCTCTTCGCTCATGGGGTGGTTGTCGTTCTTGTACTCCTCGGTGGTCCACCATACCTTATCATGGCTCTGGGCGTCGTCAACGATGTACTTGTCCTTAGGCGAACGGCCAGTGAAGATACCGGTCATCACGTTCACGGCATCCAGTTCGGTGAGCTGACCCTTGTCATAGCCGGTCAGTTCAGGCTTCATCTCTTCCTCAAAGAGGAACTCATAGCTAGGATTGTGGGCAATCACGGTGCTACCGGTGATGCCATACTGAGTTAAATCTAACTTTGCCATAATTGCTTGTTTATTTTAAATGTAAAATTTACTTGGTCTGATAAATCGGGTGCAAAGTTACAAATAATTTGCGATTTTCGATTGCCGTTTTTCGATTAATTTCATTTTTGAGCCCTCTTTTTAGGTTAAAGAATTTAAAAATGTGCCCTCCCCCTCTGCGATTGACACACCGAGTTAGCAAAAAGTTTACTTTTTTATGGTGTTTTTGTCATTGAATCATTGCTACTTTCAACTTTTTTCGTAACTTTGTAGGCGAGAAAGCAAATCATGCCGGGCACGAGCACATTCAATGGCTTTCCCATCTTTCTTCTATATTTAGAATTATCAATATCAAACGAAAACAATAATATGACTTACAAGAAAATCTTTTTGACAGCGCTTTGCCTGTTGGTAGCCGTTGGCACCTGGGCAGCGAAAGTGAAGAAGCAGGCAAGTCCTGCCGAGAAAAAGTATGTGGCTGGCGTGACCGTGCAAGCTACCTATCTCAGCAATGACATCGTTCACATCGTGAAGTATCCAGGCAATGGCAACGTTCCGCAGAAGAAGAGCTACTCGGTGATCCTCACCGGAGGCCCGACACAGAATCCTAATATTAAGGTGAGCATCGATAGCGAGACGGGTCTCGTGACGTTTATGAATCAAAAAGGTGACGTCCTGCTTCGCGAGATGGAGGCTCCGACGTTCGAGGAGCGCACCAGCGGACCTGATGCAGGGAAATTCCGCATCGGACAACAGTGGTTGCTGCAGGCCGACGAGGACATCTATGGACTCGGACAACTGGGCGACGATGCCATGAGTTGGCGCGGGCGAGAGAAGGAACTGTGGAACCACAACGGCTACATCGCCATTCCCTACTTCACCTCGTCGCGTGGCTATGGCATTTATTGGGACAATGCCGGTAAGAGCTGGTTTAAGAGTCTTGCCCCTAAGCAACCTGACATGCCCGCACCAAGAGGAAGAGGACGCAGAAGCGAAGTGAGCGCCGAAGGAGAGGTGACGGCTGCTTTCACCAGCGAGGTGGCTCCGCGCATCGACTACTACTTCATCTACCGCGACGGCACGCAGGACGGTGTTATCGCCGGCATCCGTGAGCTGACGGGTCAGGCAACGATGTTCCCGCTCTGGACTTTGGGCCATTGGCAGTGCCGCGAGCGCTATAAGACCAGCGACGAGCTCGCCTCTGTGCTCGACAAATACCGCGAGTTGCAGATTCCACTCGATGGAATCGTTCAGGACTGGCAGTATTGGGGCTGCGACTCCAACTGGAATGCCATGCGCTTCCAGAATCCTTATTACATTAATAAAGTAGGCGACCCGGCTTGGGAGAAATACCTGCCCGACGACCTGAAGAAGATGGCTGCCGAATACAAGGCTAAAGGTCTGGAGCCCCGCCTGAAGAGTCCTGAGGAAATGGTGAAGTATGTGCACCAGAACAATGCCCACCTGATGATCAGCATCTGGGCTAGCTTTGGCTCTTGGACTGAACCCTACAAGGAATTGGAGAAGATTGGCGCCCTGTTGCCCTTCGACACATGGCCTCGCAACAAGGGTGTGCTGCCTTACGACCCCTTCAACCCCAAGGCACGCGACATCTATTGGAAGTATCTCTCGCACCTCTATGAAATGGGCTTCGATGCCTGGTGGACCGACTCCACCGAGCCCGACCACTTCAACGAGACCGCAGAAACCGACAACTACCTGACTTACGACGGCTCATGGCTGTCGGTGAAGAACGCGTTCCCACTCATGACCAACCGCGGCACCTATGAGCACCAGCGCGCAGTAGAGACTCAGAAAATCAAAAAGGATAAGAACTACAAGGGCAAGCGCTCTGTTCAGATGACGCGAAGCGGCACGTTTGGCCTGCAGCACTACGGCACCTTCTCCTGGAGTGGCGATATCACTGCCTCGTGGCAAGTCATGAAGAACCAGATTCCTTCAGGACTGAACTACTCGCTCTGCGGCATTCCTTTCTGGAATACCGACCTTGGCGGCTTCTTCTACTGGGACTTCGACAACAACCCGAAGAGCCCTGCCACACAGGAACTGCAGACACGCTGGATGCAGTGGGGTACGTTCATGCCGCTCATGCGCAACCACTGCTCAAGCCCGATGGTCAGCGAGATCTACAACTTCGGCCAGAAGGGCGACTGGGCTTACGATGCTATGGTCGACGCCGTGAAGCTGCGCTATCGCCTGTTGCCTTACATCTATTCGATGGCTGGCGAGGTGGTGCAGCAGAGCGGATCGATGATGCGTCCGCTGGTGATGGACTTCGCCGGCGATGTGCGTGCCCGCCGCCTGAACGATGAGTATATGTTCGGCCACGCCCTGCTGGTGAAACCCGTCACCGATCCTCTCTACACATGGATTGACAGAAATAAGCATGGACACGAAATCTATCCCGATGTTCGCAAGGGAGCAGCACCCGTGAGAGTCTATCTGCCCAAAGACGAGCAAACCGTGAATGGTCAGACCGTCAATGCCAAATGGTATGACTTCTTCACCGGCGAACAGTTTGAAGGCGGACAGACCATCATGCGTCCCACGCCCATCACCGATATGCCGGTCTATGTGCGTGCTGGTAGCATCATTCCCTTTGGCCCCGAAGTGCAGTACAGCAGCGAGAAGGCTTGGGACAACCTCACCGTTTGCGTCTATCCCGGCGCCGACGGCTCTTTCACCCTCTATGAGGACGAGGGCGATGGCTACAACTACGAGCGCGGACAGTTCTCAACGATTCCCTTCACTTGGGACGAGGCCACCCGCACACTCACCATCGGCCAGCGCCAGGGCAGCTTCCCGGGCATGCTGAAGCAGCGCCAGTTCACGATCATCCTCCCCGACAAGCAGATACGACTGACCAATTACGTGCAGAAGACAACGTCCCTCGTCATCAAGGAAGGTGAGTCGCAGACCGTCAATTACGATGGTTCTGCTGTCAGCATCAAGCTTTAAAAAAAATGTAGGGACGCGGCGTGCCGCGTAACTGGATTTAGTTTTTCCCCTCCAGAAACGCGACACATCGTGTCCCCACATCACTTATAATCAAAAGAAGTATATAATTATCAAATTATCAAGTTTTATATTACTCACATTTTTATTTATTTAAACTAACCTTTTATTTATGAAAAAATTCAACTTCAGACAACTGCTCGTGCTCGCTGCACTCATGGTAGCAAGCACAGCAATGGCTATCGATTTCCCCAAAGTGGGAAAGACGCCCGTTGACGGTGGGAAGTACGTGCTCGTGAGCTACGTAAATCCCAACAACTACTTCTCGCGTACCGGCTGGGACGGCGCCTACTACCTGCTGCCCTATGCTGACTCTCAGTTTGCCAGCCATGCCTTCACAGCCCATCAGGAAAAGAATGGCACGTGGTACTTCTCCATCGTCACAACAAACACTTACACCAATGAGGAGGACGGCACTACCTACACTGAGGAAGAAACCAGCTACCTCGGTTTCCATGAACCCTCCAACGACAACCTCAATGCAAAGCTGGGCTATCCCGCCTACTACAACTTGCAGCCTGCCGAGGTCGACGGATTCTATCGTGTGATTCCCGGTGCCGAGCATGGGAATCCTGCTGTGGAAGGCATTCCCCTCCACTTGAACGGCAGCGGTCAGTACCTCATCTGCTCGGAGTCGTCGTGTGGCTTCTTCCCCGATGTATGGGGTGGCGTGAAAAAGGAAATCGACGATGCAGGTTATGAATATGTGGTGCTCGACGAGAACGACCACTGCATCCCCCTCGACACTCGCTCGGAACTCTGGGCCTTTGCCGATCCCGACGAACTGCCGGCTTTTAAGAACGCTCTGGAGCTCTATGCTGAACTCTGCAACTTCGAGAACCAGATGAACGCCCTCAGCGACAACACCTTCAAGCCCGGCTTCCAAGGTGGTCTGAATGCTGCACTTGCCTTCTATAAGAGCGAAGTGAGCGATGAAGACCTCGCTGCCGCCAAGGCTATCCTGCAGGCCAAGCAGAATCTCTACAACCAGATTCTTGCTTCCTCACAGGTGCTTGCCGACGAGCCCGATGCCGATCTGCAAGCTGCCATCGAGAAGGCTACAGCCGATTTCAACTCGAAGAACACCGTTGAAGAGCTGGAGGCTGCACTCGCCGAACTCAATGCTGCTCAGACACGTCACGACATGGGTCAGGGCAACCTTACCCGCCTGGGACAGAACATGAGCTTTGAGGATCTCTCTTCGCAGGGTGGCAACACCACATCAAGCGTGGCCGACGTGCCCACAGGCTGGAACCTCTACATCAGAGGAAACCAGGTGCAGACGGCCGACGACCTGCGTGCTAACGGCATCAACGGCTGGGCAGGCATCAACGCCGACGGCTCTGGCATGAAGGACGGCCAGATGATCTATGGCATCTGGAATTCGGGTATTCCCGAGATTGAACTCTCGCAGACCATCAGCGGACTGGAGACGGGTACCTACATCGTACAGGCTGCCATGATGGTCGGCGCCAACGGCAATGGCTCGCGTCGCACCACACAGCGCATTTTCGGCAACCTGAACGTGAAGTTCTTCAGCCAGGAGGGCGGTTATAACACGGCTCTGCTCGACCCGCAGGAAGTGTGGAGCTTCGAAGGTCTTGAGGAACCCGTCACCGATACAGAGCTGCAGGAGATGTCGGTACGTGCCTTCGTCTTCGACGGAAATCTTACCTTCGGTCTGCGCACCAATGGAAACATCGCTGCTGCCAACCGCACAGAGAGCAATGGTGCAGGTGGCGACGGATGGTTCAAGGTCGATAACTTCCGCATCTTGAAGGAAGGCTATGTGCAGGAGGACGCACTTGCCGTTTACGAGCACTTCCGCAATGCACTCGACGAGCTCTTGAGAGAACAGCTGCAGCAAGCAGTCTTCGACGAGACAGCCGCCCTGCTCGACAAAACCACTTGCGGCCAGAGCAGCACCGCCGATGAGATTGTGGCTGCCATCAAGTCGCTGATGGGTATGATGCCGAAGGTGAAGTCGTCGGTAGAGGCTTATCAAACCCTGCAAAAGGCCATCGACCAGGCTTATGATAACCTGTACGAGTATAGCAACTATGCTGGTGCCGGCGCTTTCAACGACCTGATTATGGAAGCTGAGGATATGTATGCCGAAGCAACGGCTAACGAGGAGCAGATTGCCGAGATGATCAAGCGCCTCGACGATGGATTCCTGGAGCTGAAGCTCTCGGGTGTGGCTGTGGGCATCTATGTCACCAACCTGATGAAGAACCCGGGCTTCGAGGACCTCTCGGCACAAGGCGGTGTAGACTCGAACGGCTCTGCTAATCCTCCTGCAGGATGGGATCTGTATATCAACGATGAGAAGCAGACATCGGCTCCTCCTGTGGGCTGGTGCGGTATCAACGGCGGTGACGACATCAGCTTCGCCGGCCTCTACGACGATGAGGGCAATCCCATCACAGTTCAGTATGTGGAGGGCACTCACGTCTGGGGTATCTGGAATGGTAACATCCCCAATGTGGAACTCTCGCAGACGCTCACCGGACTGCCCAACGGCACGTATGTGCTGTCGGCAAACGTGATGGTTCAGTACCAGTGGGCCGGCAACTGCCTCACCACTCAGCGCCTGTTCGCCAACGACTGCGTACAGATGTTCGGCACCGAGGAGGAACATGCTGTGAACTTGCCTACGGATGCACAAGAAGCCAACAAGACGGAAGGACACCTGACGTATGCCGGCTACACCTGCACACAGGACGATCCTTACACCAACACGCTGCGTCCGATGGAGGTTCGCTTCTATGTGACGGACGGAACAGCTAAGCTTGGCTTCCGTACAAGCAACATCAATCCTGACGGCACCGCCGACACCTCGACGGGTCACGGTTGGTTCAAGCTCGATAACTTCCAGCTCTTCTACGAGAGCGAGGAGATTCCTGAAGGCATCGAGGGCATTAGCGAGAGCAAGGGTAGCGTTGTCAGCCAGCGCTTCTTCAGCGCAGATGGCCGCCAGCAGCGTTCGCTCAGCCGCGGTCTGAACATCGTGGAGACTCGCCTCAGCGATGGAACGGTGAATACCACGAAGGTCATCGTGAAGTAAGAAAACTACGAAGTACATCGTAAAGTAAGAATCCACGACATGCATCGTGATGCAAGGAATCCTTGCAAAAACCCAAAGAGACTGCGCCATTCCCGCGCAGTCTCTTTTTTTGATGATGCAATCTCTCTTTCGATTCTTATATTCAAGGAACACCATTTTCATGTAGGGACGCGGCGTGCCGCGTTTCTGGAGCAAGTCGGGCAAACCAAGTGAGCCACTTACATGTAGGGACGCGGCGTGCCGCGTTTCTGGAAAAAGTCGGGCAAATGAAGTGTGCTACGTCACTTGGTTACCTTTCATTCACCAGAAACGCGGCACGCCGCGTCCCTACATCTCATCCTTTGGCAAGCCTAAAGGCATCCTTTGGTAATCAAGAAGGCATCCTTTGGTAAGCCTAAAGGTATCCTTTTATCAACACAGAGTCATGCTTTCATCAAGTAATATATGATATATTGCTAAGTAATATATGATATATTAGTCGGTAATATATGATATATTGGTTTGTAATATATGATATATTACTGAATAAAATAAGTTATTTTACTTCATGAAAGCATAGCTTTAGACCTGTTAAAGCATTGCTCCATGCTTATCAGAGCATCGCTTTTCAAGCATCAAGTCATGTCTTTGGGGGCGCTGAAGGCGTCTTCTATAGCATCGGTGAGAGGAATAGAAGCGAAAAAAAGGAATGAAATCTTTTGCATTTCGCTCACTTATTCGTACCTTTGCGACCAGAAATCAAGAACATAAACCATTATAGCAGCATGAAAACCATTAACCTGAACGAACAAAACTCGGTGATGAACCGCTACATGGCGGAGCTTCGCAATGTCAGCTATCAGCAGAACCGCCTGCTCTTCCGTAACAACATTGAACGCGTCGGCGAGTACATGGCCTTCGAAATTTCGAAGACCCTCGAATACGCCCCACAACGCATCGTCACGCCACTCGGCGAACTCGACATTCAGCTCCCACAAGACGACATCGTCGTTGCTACGGTGCTTCGTGCCGGACTGCCGTTCCACCAGGGTTTCCTCCGCGTGTTCGACCATGCCGACAACGCCTTCATCTCTGCCTTCCGGATGTATACCAACCGCGAACATACACAGGTGGGTGTGCATACCGAATACATAGCCTCACCCTCGGTAGAAGGTAAGACGCTCATCATCGTCGATCCGATGCTGGCAACGGGTGGCTCTATGGCTGCAGCCTACGAGGCATTCCTGAAGACCGGCACTCCTAAGAGCGTTCACATTGCCTGCGTCATCGGCACAGAAGAAGGTATCGAGGTAGTGAGAGAGGCCGTTGGCGATGCCGATGTCACGCTTTGGTGCGCCGCCATCGACCCAGGCATGAATGCCCAGAAGTACATTGTCCCCGGCTTCGGCGACTGTGGCGACTTGTGCTTCGGGGAGAAACTGTAATAAAGAAGACTCAGCCCCTGTCTCAAACCCACCCCCAGCAGACCCACCCCCCAGCCCCTCCCGTAAGGGAGGGGAGTAGAATGCCCTTCTGATTGCGAAGAGTAATTACTCCCCTCCCTTACGGGAGGGGCAGGGGGGGTGGGTCTCTCTTTCTACTTATTCAAATACAACCAGATGGCCCGCATGCCTTCCAGCAGGTCGTTATCCTCGGTGCACTCCCAATACATCGCACCAAGGAGGCCTTGCTCCTTGATGTATTGGCACTTATAGGCGAGGGAAACGGGGCTGTCGTAAGCCAACAGGAGCTTGCCATCATCGCCAGCGAGATAAGGCACCTTGCCCACATCGTCCCACATGCGCTTGTATTTTCCTCCTGTCTCACCCGTTTTCACAAAGCTGCCGAGCACCTTGTTGCTACCGGCACCGCGACCATAGAGGGGCATGCCAAGTGTGAGCTTCTGGCGGGGAACACCTGCTTTCAGGTGTGCTTGCACAGCCTCCTCGACGGTGATTCGGCCTGAGAGCGGCGAACGATAGAGCGTGGTGTGATGCTTGGGCGGATTCGCCACATCGTAAGCCATGATGTTCACAAAGTCCAAGTACTTGATGCAAGCAGGGAAGTCGATGAACTTTGCATCGGCGATGGTGGCGATGGTGAGCAGCGTCTTCTTGCCGAGCACCTGTCGTAGGTCGCGCATGAGCAACGTGAAGTTATCGATGTCGTCGGGCGAAGCAGATATTCCAGCCTCGTTGCTGGAGGGATACTCCCAGTCGATGTCGATGCCATCGAGGCCATACTCGTCGACAGCCTTCTTGCAGTCTTGTGCAAACCCCATTCGGCAACGCGCGTCGGCAGCCATCTCACTGAAGTTTCCTGCCGTCCATCCACCGATGGAAAGGATGATTTTCAGTTCGGGATTCTGCTCCTTCAGCTTCATCACCTTGCGCAGGAAGTCGGTGTTCTGAATGGTCATGCCGTCGAATGTGTCGGTGACCTTACCGAACGCATAGTTCAAGTGGGTCATCAGCGTAGGATCGGGCATGCGCTGCGAACCCCAGGAGGCGACATAGGCGACGATAATCGGCTTTTGCTGTTTCTTGGCCAGCAGGCCACTGGTGGCGGTAAGTGCCAGCAGCAGGCAGAGGAAGATTCTTTTTTTCATTGTTGGTTTTTATTATTTTATCTAAGATTTCCTAGGAATACCTAGGGCGTCCTAGGATGTCCTAGGTTTTCCTAGATTTTCTTATAATTAATAGCTGAACGAGCTACCACCCAGGAACTCGCGCAAGAGCGATGTTGGCGGCAGGGCATCGAAGGGCAGCGGCGTGAAGTAACGCAGGAACTTGCGAAGACGGTAGGCCTCAGCATATTCCTCGCAGTTCTCGTGCACCTGCTCCAAAGCAGGTTCGGCCTGTGTGCGGATGACAGCCAACTCGTAAATCATGGCGGTGTTGAACATCGCGTCAGCGTTCTCCTGATAGGGGAATATCCATTTGTTCTCGCCCGCACGCACCGACGGCCAGCGATGAATGGTGTCGCGAGCCGAGCAGCCACGATACTTCACATCACGAATGATGCGGCGCAACAGGCGGTTGTCGGTGGTGGGAATGTAGTTGTGCGTGTCAAGCAGAATGGTGGTAAGCGCCGAGGCATAAACACGGAACTTCTGCTCCTCGGGAATCTGTGCCGTCAGCTCAGGATTCAGGGCGTGGATGCCTTCCACGACGAGAATGTCGCGAGGGCGCAGGCGCAGCTTCTTTCCACTCTTCTCGCTCCGGCCCGTCTGGAAGTTATAGCGCGGCAGCTCCACCTCATCACCACGGAAGAGAGCCTTGAATTGCTTATTGATGAGTTCCACATCGAGGGCGTGCAGGCATTCGTAGTCAAACTCACCTTTCTCGTCGCGCGGCGTCCGCTCGCGGTCCACGAAGTAGTCGTCGAGCGAGATCTGGACAGGCCGCAGGCCGTTGGTCACCAGCTGTATCGACAACCGTTTGCACGTGGTGGTCTTACCACTCGACGACGGACCAGCGATGAGAACCATGCGTACGCCCGGCCTCTCGGCAATCATATCGGCGATGCGACCGATCTTCTTCTCCTGCAGAGCCTCCGACACATGCACGATGTCGCTTGCCATACCCTTCTGCACAGCACTATTGAATGCGCCCACCGTGCCAATGCCAAGGATGTTCTGCCAGCGATGGTGCTCCTTGAAGATCTCGAACATCTTGTCCTGGCGCGTCAGTTCGCCAAGCACAGCAGGATTCGTGGTCGACGGAATGCGCAACAGCAATCCGTCATAGTATGGCACGAGGTCGAACAACGTCACCAGTCCCGTGTGTGGCAGCAGCGCACCATAGAAATAGTCCACGTAGCCATCCAGGTCGTAATATGTCGTATAGAGCTGTCCGAGTGTCTCCAGCAGCTTTACTTTTGAGTTAGCTCCCAGCTTACGGAACACGTTGATGGCATTCTCCGTGAGTTCCTCATGATGGATGATAGGAATGTCGTCGTCAACGATCTTCTGCATGCGGGCACGCAGCGCGACAGCATCTTCAGGTGTTACCTTCCGCCCGATCTTCAGATTACAGTAATAGCCGTTGGAGACGGGGATGTCAATCACCACCGATCCTTTGGGGAACAGGTCGCTGACGGCCTTACAGAGTATAAAGAATAGAGTACGCGTATAGGTTCTCGAACCCGTCGGCGTCTTCATATCAAGGTATTCCACCTGCTTCGGCCGATAGAGACAGTAGTGCATCGCCTCCACCTTGTTATTCACCTTTACTGCCACAGGGCCGTACTGCATATGCAGACCCGTCTTGGCATAGGCCTCTTCGAGCGTCGTACCAATAGGCACCTCAATGGTCTGGCCGTTGTTTACACAATTGAATTTTACTTGCTTTTCCATGTTTCCGTCAAGATAAAGGATTCTTAGCTTTCGTTGTTTGATGATGATGCAAATATAAGAAAAAAACTCTGAATATCATCACTTTATGGAACGATTTCTACCTCTGCAGTGCTTTTTTTTAATAAAATTCAGCTATTGGGAAATAAAAATTGGCTTTTTTCACGCTTTTAAGGAAAAATTTCAGTAACTTTGCACCCACAAATCTTCTTCACAGGATGTTTATCGTACTCAAACTTTTAGGATCGCTGGCATTGCTCATGTTCGGTATGAAGGCCATGAGTGAGGCTTTGCAGAAAATGGCAGGTCCGCAACTGCGACATGCCTTGGGAGCAATGACTACCAACCGTTTCACCGGCCTGCTCACAGGTACTGTTGTTACGGCATCGGTACAGTCTTCAACCGCCACGACAGTGATGACAGTCTCGTTCGTCAACGCAGGACTGCTCACGCTGGCTCAAGCCATCTCAGTGATTATGGGTGCCAACATCGGTACCACGCTGACGGCTTGGATCATGGCCCTGGGTGCTTCGTTCGACATCTCGAGCGTGGTCTATCCAGCCTTCTTCATCGGTATTATCCTCATCTACATGAAGAAACGCCGCTACGTGGGCGACTTCCTCTTCGGTCTGGCGTTCTTGCTGCTGGGTCTGACCACGCTCAAGGCCACCGGTAACGATATGGACCTGGGTCACAATCCCGCTGTAACGGCATTCTTCGCATCGTTCGATCCTAACGCGTTCTCCACCACGATTATCTTCCTGCTGTTGGGTGGTGTGATGACATTCTGCGTACAGTCGAGTGCCGCCGTGATGGCTATCACCATGCTACTCTGCTCAACGGGTGCCATGCCTATTTATCAAGGTATTGCGCTGGTGCTGGGCGAGAACATCGGAACCACCGTCACCTCTAATCTGGCAGCCCTCTCTGCCAACACGCAAGCACGCCGAGCCGCCTTGGCCCACATGTTCTTCAACATCTTCGGTGTCATCTGGATTCTCTTTGTGTTCCACTGGTTCATCGATTTCGTGATTTGGCTCGTCGACTATGTCGGCACCAGCATGGGCAAGGACATGGCAAACATGAATTCCAACGAGAAGCTGAACTTCGTGCTCGCCGCCTTCCACTCGTGCTTCAACGTCATCAATGCCAGCATCCTCATCTGGTTTATCCCGCAGATTGAGAAGTTTGTCTGCTGGGTAATCAAGCCCAAGAAGCTCGACGAGGAAGAAGACTTCCGCCTGCACTTCATTACGGCTGGCTTCATGAAGACCCCGGAACTCTCGGTGCTCGAAGCCCAGAAGGAGATTCAATCGTTCTCAGAGCGTATGCAGCGTATGTTCGGCATGGTGCAGGAACTGCTCAACGAGTCGTCTTCCGACACCGGCAAGAAGAAAGGCGAGAAGGGTGGCGAGGACTTCAACAAGCTGTTCTCACGCATTGAGAAATATGAAGGCATCTCCGACAACATGGAAATCGAGATTGCCAAATATCTCGACCAGGTGAGCGATGCCCACCTCAGCGACGACACGAAGGCAAAGATTCGTGCCATGCTGCGTGAGATTTCCGAGCTGGAGTCTATTGGCGACGCCTGCTACAACATCGCTCGCACCATCTCTCGCAAGTATCAGGGCAAGCAGGACCACTTTACCGACAAGCAGTATGACCACCTGCACCAGATGATGTTGCTCACCGACAATGCGCTGACGCAGATGAACCAGCTGATGACAGGTCGCAAGGAGTCGTACGATGTCAACCGCACGTTCAACATCGAGAACGAAATCAACAACTTCCGTGCACAGCTGAAGTCGCAGAACATCATCGATGTGAACAACCACGAGTACACATACGCCGTGGGAACCATCTATATGGACATCATCAACGAGTGCGAGAAGCTGGCCGACTACGTCGTGAACGTTGTTGAGGCTCGCATGGGAATCAGGCAGAGGTAAGAACAGACCCTCCCCTACCCCTCCCGTTAGGGAGGGGAGAACCCCCAGCTAAAACCCACCCCCAACCCCTCCCGAGGGGAGGGGAGTTAAAATGCTCTTATTTATATAAAGAGATATCACCTGCACTAAAAAGCAATCTGAAAGTAATAACAAAAACCAACGAGACCTGTCTTGCGTGAAGCAAGGCAGGTCTCACTTTTTTAATAATCTGCATTTCTCTTATTTGCAGAAGAGTAATCTGGTGGGCATTCTACTCCCCTCCCTTACGGGAGGGGTCGGGGTGGGTCTGTTGGGGAAGGTCTCTTTTACAGCCTCCTCAACTGCACCGTGAAGTGTCGCATCAGCGGAGCCTCCCACTCAATGGCGACGCCACGTGTGATTTCGTTGCGGCGGTCGTAGACGTTCTTCAGAGCTGCAGCAATGACATTCATGTGGTTGTCCGTATACACACGGCGGGCGATGCAGAGACGCAGCAGGTCGAGACCACCGAAGCGGTTCTCACGTGTCACGGGATCACGGTCAGCGAGGATGTAGCCGATCTCACAACCGCGGATGCCTGCCTCGAGGTATAACTCACAGGTGAGCGTCTGAGCGGGGAACTCCTCCTTCGGCACGTTGCACAACACCTTGTCGGCATCGATGAACAGCGCATGACCGCCCACAGGACGCTGATAGGGAATACCATATTCGTCGAGCTTCTTGGCGAGATACTGCACCTGATGGATACGCGTCTCGAGCATTTGGAACTCGGTGTTCTCGTCGAGGCCTACGGCCAATGCATTCAGGTCGCGACCGTTCAGGCCGCCATAGGTAAGGAAGCCTTCGAAGGGAATGCAGAACTGCTTTGCACCCTCGTACCAGTCCTCGCGGTTCGTGGCGATGAAGCCACCCATATTCACCAGGCCGTCCTTCTTTGCCGACATCGTCATCGCGTCGACATACGAATACATCTCGCGGGCAATCTCCTTGATGGTTTTATCGGCATAGCCTTCCTCGCGCGTCTTAATAAAATAGGAGTTCTCGGCAAAGCGAGCGGAGTCCATGACAACAGGCACACCGTACTTGTGGCAGAGAGCGCAGGTCTCGCGGATGTTCTGCATCGACACCGGCTGACCGCCAACGGTGTTGTTCGTCACCGTAAGCACCATGAACGGCACGTTGCCCTCGTTTTCGCGGAGCACCTTCTCCAGCTTCTCCAGCGACACATTACCCTTGAACGGAAGTTCCAGCTGCGTGTCCTTCGCCTCGTCGATGGTAACGTCGATGGCACGAGCCTTGCGATATTCAATATGGCCCTTCGTGGTGTCGAAGTGTGCATTGCCCGGCACCACATGGCCTTCCTTCACCAAGTAGGAGAACAGCACGTTCTCAGCTGCACGGCCCTGGTGGGTGGGGATGACGTACTTGAATCCGAAGATGCGCTGCACCACCTCCTGGAACTTATAAAACGACGTGGCACCGGCATAGCTCTCGTCGCCAAGCATCATAGCCGACCACTGGCGGTCGCTCATGGCGCCGGTGCCCGAATCGGTCAGGCAGTCTATGTAGACCTGCTCGGCCTTCAGCATGAATACGTTGTAGTGGGCTTCGCGGAGCCACTGTTCTCTCTCCTCGCGTGTGCTCTTACGCAGTGGTTCGACCATTTTGATCTTCCACGCTTCAGCAAATGGTAATTCCATAGTTGGTTCTTATTGTTTAAGATTAATAATAAATAATGTGGATGCAAGCAGTAGCTGCACCTGGCCAATGGGTCAGATGAAAACGGATATCAGGATTGAAAATGATCAATCTCCTTGATATTCATAAATTTGTGTGAAACGAGTGCACGATGGCTCGTCCTTTTCATGTCTTCTTGGTTTTCTGCTGCAAAAGTAGTGAAAAAACAACAATCCACCAAATTTTTTGCAAGCAAAAAAATGGAACGATACAGGAGATGGAACAAAACGGCCAAATGGAAGCCCCCAAAGGGTCTCATGTGACCTCTCAGAGGTCCTTGCTTCAGCTTCTTTTCCATTAAAATATTACAAAACAATTAAATTTTATAACAAATTGTTTTGATTTCGTGACGATTTCCGTGAATTTGTTGCACGTATAAAAAAAAAGGTGTAACTTTGCGCCAATTTCACTTAATAACGCAAAAACTATGTCGCAAACAAAAGTAAAGCCGGCAACCGGCAAACTTGGAATTTTTATCGTCGGTAACGGCGCAGTAGCAACAACTTTCATGACGGGTGTGCTCATGGCCCGCAAGGGACTGACAAAGCCCATCGGCGCGATGACACAGTACGACAAGATTCGCGTAGGACGTGGTGCGGACAAGCAATACCTGCACTACAAGGACATCGTGCCCATTGCCAGCCTCGACGACATCGTCTTCGGATGCTGGGATGTGTATCCGCAGAACGCCTATCAGTCGGCGGTGTATGCAGAGGTGCTGAAGCGCAGCGACATCGACCCCGTGCGTGAGGAACTGGAGCAGATTGTACCTGTGAAGGCTGCCTTCGACAAGAACTACGCGAAGCGCCTGGACGGCGACAATGTGAAGACATCGGCCGACCCTGCGAAAAAGGGTGAGATGCCCACTCGCTGGGAGATGGTGGAACAGCTGCGCGAGGACATCCGCACGTTCAAGGCCGAGAAGCAATGCGACCGCTGCGTCGTGCTCTGGGCAGCCTCAACAGAAATCTATGTGCCCATCGACGAGCAGGTGCATTACTCGCTCAGCGCTCTTGAAGCAGCCATGAAGGCTGACGACCGCGAGCATATCGCACCCTCGATGTGCTATGCCTATGCCGCTCTGACAGAGGGCTGTCCCTTCGTGATGGGCGCTCCGAACACCACCGTTGACATTCCTGCCATGTGGGAGCTGGCCGAGAAGACGCAGATGCCCATCGCCGGCAAGGACTTCAAGACCGGACAGACGCTGGTGAAGAGTGGCTTTGCTCCAATCATCGGCACACGCTGCCTCGGACTCGACGGCTGGTTCTCGACGAACATCCTGGGCAACCGCGATGGCTTGGTGCTCGACGTTCCCGAGAACTTCCGCACGAAAGAGGTGTCGAAACTCTCCACGCTCGAGACGATTCTCAAGGCCGACGAACAACCCGACCTCTACAGCGACTATTATCATAAGGTGCGCATCAACTACTATCCGCCGCGCAACGACAACAAAGAGTCGTGGGATAACATCGACATCAGCGGATGGATGGGCTATCCGATGCAAATCAAGATTAACTTCCTTTGCCGCGACAGCATCCTCGCTGCTCCCGTCTGCCTGGACCTCTGCCTGCTCATCGACCTCGCTGCCCGCGCCGGTCGCTGTGGCACGCAGCGCTTCCTGAGCTTCTTCCTGAAGAGCCCGATGCACGACTACACCGTGGGCGAGGAAGCCGTGAACCACCTCTACCGCCAGCACACCATGCTGAAGAACGCCATTCGCGAGATGGGTGGCTACGAGGCGGATGAGGAGGTGGATTAAAAAGACACGCAAACCTAACACCCACCCCCAACCCCTCCCGTAAGAAAAAGACCCACCCCCCTGCCCCTCCCGTAAGGGAGGGGAGTAGAATGCCCTTCTGATTGCGAAGAGTAATTACTCCCCTCCCTTATGGGAGGGGCAGGGGGGTGGGTCTGCTGGGGGTAGGCCTCCTATTACTTCAGCAACTCCTTGAGCTTGGCGGCAAGTGCCTCGCCGCGACACTCTTCGTTGGCAGCAACGATGTTGCCGTTGGCATCGCAGAGGTAGACGGTAGGCACTGCCTTCACCTTGAATTGGTCAGCCACGGCGTTGTCGCGGAAGTTCGGCCACTGCAGCTGTTCTTCCTTCAATGCCTTGCGCCAGTCTTCTTCCTTCTGGTCGATGGAGATGCTCACCACCTCAAAGCCCTTGTCCTTGAACTCGGCATAGGCCTTCTTCACATTGGGCAGCTCCCTGCGACAAGGACCGCACCATGAAGCCCAGAAGTCGAGCAACACGTACTTCTTTCCCTCGGAGAGCTTGGCGTAATCGTACTCCTGTCCGTCGTCGCCCGTCAGCTTGAAGGCCTTCACCTGATCGGCAATGGCCAGCTCGGGCCAAATCTCCAACTGCATCTTCTTGCCGTAGAACGAGTTCTTCACGTCCTCGGGCAGGCCGTTGTAATAGTCGGCCTGCTCCTTACCGATGTAGTTCATGTATTTCGTCAGCAACAGCGGACCCCAGAACGAATCCTTGTTGTCGTTCACCATGCCCATGATGGTGCTTTCCACCGTGTCGAAGAAGTTCTTCTCGGCATCGATGGCTGCCTTGCACTCGTCGGTTTGTTGGAAAGCAGCGAGCTCGGCACCCTTCAGCGAGCGCATCTTCTGATAGACTTCTGCAAACTTCTCTTGATACTCCTTATACAGGATGTCGAGCGAGTCGTGGCGGGCATCGAACGTGGCAAGCTTGTCGGTGAGCGGCGAACCCGTTACCTTTGCCTCCCAGTCGTAGAGCTTTCCGGCAGGAACCTCGCGCACATCGGCAATCTTTCCTTGCAGGTTCATCTCCACATTCTCCAACATCACGTAGGGTCCACCCCAGCCCTCTTTCACGCGAACCTGCGCGCAGATGGGCTCATCGGCAACACCCACGAGTTGGAACTTGCCACCTTGCACCGTAGCCTCGGCAATTGCCGAGTCGTTGTCGTGGCTCATGGGGACGAGCGTAACGACTGTGCCGTCGTCGAGCCCTTCCACCTGTCCGTTAATCACATAGCCTTTCTGGCCATTGCAGGCGCTGAAGGCTGCCACAATGCAGCCCAGCACACCTGCTTTGAAGAGAGATTTTATGGTAATCATAACTATAAACTAGAAACTTTAAACTATAAACTTCAAAAACTACTCCGCGTCGAGGCAAGTCATGTCGACAATCTTACCCCAACCCGTCGTGACAACAGGATTGTCGGGAGCACCGAACATCGGACCCCACATGGAGTTGGGAATGCCGTAGTTCACGTCCACCTCATACTGTACGAGCTTACCGTCCTTCTTACCCTCGTTCCAAACGCCGATGAAGAAGGCACAGTCGCTGGTGGGCCAGCCGCCACCGGCCGAACCCCATGCATAGATGCAGGAGATTTCCTCGCCAGCCTCGCACTTGTAGACCTCGTGCGACGTGGTCTCACCACTACTGGCTGAGAACGAGAACACACCCTTCGGAGTGGCATAGTAGAAGGCGAAGCCACTGGTGTTCGAGGCAAAGAGGGTGGCATTTTGGATGTCCTCGCAACCCGAGAGGTCGAGGATGGAACGTGCACCGTCGGCCGAGAGGTCGCCATTGTCGACGACGTTATAGAAGCAGTAGCGATACAGATACGGCTTTCCCTCGATATAAGTGATGACACACGTGTAGTTGCCACCGCCCTGGAACACAGCCTTCACATCGCCCGGCACGTTGTTTGCATCGACATATGCTTCGCTGGTAGTGCCCTTGAAAGCGGTCACCGAAGAGGCACCCGAGAAGTAAGGACGGAAGCGATGGTTCTTCTCGTCGTAGATGACCTGCCAGGCATCGATGGCACCCTCCACAGGACGCCAGGTGGTCAGCGTGTTCTTCATCAGGAAGGGTGCTGCCACATAGTCGCCGGCGATGGGTTCCGAGAACTTCATGTCGTTGGGCTGGTTGGCATAGATGACGTGCAGCTTGCCATTGTTCAGCAGGAAGTCGCAGTTGTTGCAGTAAAAGCTTGCCTGCGGATTATACACGTCGGGTGTCGTATAGAACATCGTGCTCCAGTCGTTCATCGTCACCAGACCCTCACCGTTCAGGCGATAGAGGTTCTTGTCGGTGGCCACGAGATAGGAGTTCTTCGAGGTCTTACCGGAGTGGGTACCTTTGATGAAACGGGGTTTGCCGTCGAGGTAGTGGCCCTGCGTGGTGCTGTAGTACTTATACGTGCACTCCAGTCCGCCGTAGATGAGCATCAGGTCGGAGGTGAACACCTCGATGTCGGTCTGTCCCTCACGCTCGGTGAGCAGATAGAGTCCGCTCTTCGTTCCACTCGACTCCACGGTCAGATAAGAGCCTAGACTATAGTAGCCCATCAGGCCATTGGTGGGGTCTTCGGCCTTGCAATAGAGAAGATAGGTGCCGGGAGTGAGGTCGCAGGTCCACTTCAGGTCCTTTTCGTGGCAGATGGTATCGGCAGGCGGATAGACCATGGCATTACCAATCTGCTCGGCACGATAGCTGTTATAGTAGCTCTTCAGCACAAACCAGCTGTAGCGCAGCCGTTCGGGATGGGGATAGGTCACTTTCAGGAAATACTCTATCTCATCGCCTGCCGACATCGAATAAATGGCGTAGGGATTCAGCGTGCGCGTAGAGTCCACGACGAGCTCTATCTTGCTCACCTCGCTGTCAGGCAGGTAGTCGTAGTTGCCATCGTCCTGAGAGCAGGAGACACAGAGTGCACAGAGCAGACAGAGGGCACAGAGTATGCTATAAAAATGCTTTGTAATCATAATTTTCAATTGTTAATTATTAATTATCAATTAAAACTCACCAGATTGCCATTCTCATCGGTCAGCGGATGGCCGGGATGAGCAGCATTGTAGTCGTTCAGTGCGTTCTGGAAACGAATGCGGAAGCTGTTGAGCTGTGCCCACGACATCGTGTCGGTGGAGAACTCGCTCACACCACCGGCGTTCTCAAGCATGAAACGGTACTTTACGTTGCTATACGTGCCGAAGAATGGTTCCAGCTCCGGCCAGTTGTTGGGACGTGAGAGCACATCGCTCCAAATGAACACGATGTGATTCTCCTCGTTCACACCAGGCTTGAAGTCGGCACTCTCGCCCACTTTCAGATAGAGACGCACGGCCTTCTTCTCAAGAGAGGCATCGCGCTTGATGACCACCGGGAACGTCCCCCTTGCCTGTCCGGCAGGCACGGTGACGGTTGTGGGCACCGCGTACTGGCTTGCCGAAGCAGTGGTGAGGGCATTGTCGACGACGAGGTTCACCGTGCGGTCGCGGTCGGCGGTCTCGCCCATGATCTCTGCATCCACATCGATGGTCATCTGCGTGAAGTCGGCAGGATAGGCCACGAACGAGAATGTCACGCTGTCGGTGCCTACTGCCCACATCTTGTCGCCAACAAGGCGCACACGCGGTTCGTCCTGATAGAAGAAGTCTTCATCGCTGGAGCACGCCGTGCAGAACACACAGAGCAGGCCGAGGGCACAGAGTATGCTATAAAAATGTTTTGTATTCATAACTTTATATACTAGAAACTATAAACTAGAAACTCTCAATTAATTGCTGTATCCCCCAAACTCCTTGTCGTTGCTCGGGATGGGCAGCACATAGACCGCCTTGCTGCCACGAGGAGCAGCACCCTTGATTTCCGACTTGTTCAGACGCTTGTAGTAGAAGAACAGTTCGCCATGCTCGCCGATGAACTCCTTCCGATACTCCTTGAAGATCTCCTCTTGAATCTGGTCGGCGGTGAGCGTCTCGGCCAGCGGGTAGAGACTGAGGTTGCGGTTCTCGCGCACGGCGTTCAGCAGGGCAATGGCAGCCTTCGGGTTACTGCTCTTCTGACATTCGGCAGCGATATACCATGCCTCCGACATGCGCAGGAGCGGATAGATGTTATTGAACGTGCTACCGGCATTATACCAGAACTTCGCCATGTAGCGTTTCTCTCCGTCCTGTTCGTAGCCTTTCAGATAGCGGTAGTCGTTGCCATAGCCCATGTCCACCTCGTAGATGTTCTGCGCCGTGGCCTCGGAGGGCGTGAGCACGTTGATGCCACCGTCCTTGGTGAAATAGTAGTTGGCAATGTCCTCCCAGTCGTTGATGGTGAGGTGGAACAGATGCTCGGGCGAGAATGTCATGTCGAGCTCATTGCGATTAGTGGCCTGCATCGACGTGTAGTGAATCCAACTGAAGCTCGGACTCATCTCGTGGCTGTTGTAGTGGTTGATGAGTTCGTTGGCATACTTCAGCGCATTCTGCGTGTCGCCCATCCACAGGTAGGCCTTCGCCAGCGTGGCAATGCAGGCATAGTAGTTGAAGTAGTTGCGGGGCAGACGATAGTAGGGGCTGCCATAGTAGTCCTCGAAGTTCAGGGTGTCGTAGACCAACTCGTCCTTCGCAGCGAGCAAGTCGCTGACAATGAGCTGCATGGTCTCTCCAACAGTCTTCTGGGCAACCACATCGGTGGCATACTCCGTGACATAGGGCACGCCGGGGGCGTTGTTGTCCATGGCCGGAGCACAGGCGAAGAGGCGCATCAGGTCGAAGTGCAGGAAGGCACGAAGACCCAGGGCCTGGCCTTTGTAGTAGTGGTAGTTCTGGCTGGTAAACATGTTCTCATCGGCTTTTGCGATGTTCCTCAGAAGGATGTTGGCATTGGCAATGCACGTGTAGGTGCTCGACCAGATGGCCTTGATGGTGCTCTCCGAGCTCCTCTCGGTGTAGTTGAAATCGTTGGCATAGCGCCATTCGCCGTTCGGGTCTACGTCGTAGCTGTGCGACAGCACCTCCACAAAGCCTATTCCCATGTTCTGTCCGTACATGCTGCGTTCCGTCATAGCGGTGTAGATGCCGGTCAGCTGATCCTTGTAGCCGCCCTCGCGGTCGAAGTGGTTCTCCTCCTTGATTTGCGACTTCGGTTCTACGTCGAGCCAGTCGTTGCAGGAGGTGAGGAGCAGGATACCAGTAACCAGGAACAAGACACCAGAAACAGCCTTTACCTTATTATATATCATAGTAATCATAAAAGTGTCAATCGTTAATTATCAATGATCAATTGGTTTAGAACGTCAACTGTGCCGACAGCGAGAAGGTGCGGGCGAACGGATAGTTGGTACCACGTTCGGTCTTCACGCTTGAGATGACAAACAGGTCGTTGGTGTAGGCGCTCACTTTCAGGCGCTCAAGGAAAGAGTTCTTCACAAACTTGCAGTTGCGGAAGTCGTAGTAAACGGTCAGCGAGGACAGCGTGAACAGCGAGTAGTCCTGCACGAAACGTGAAGTAGGATAGGTCGTTGTGAGGTCGGTGATGGACTTATAAAGAGCTATATCGCCGGGCTTCTGCCAGCGGTCGGTCATCACACGACGGTCTACGTTATATTGCATCTGGGCATTCTCAACCTTGTCGACAAGCGTCTGGTTGTACATTTGTCCGCCCCAGCGATAGTTCATGGTGACATTCCAGCCCCAACCATTGATTTCGCCGTTGACGCCGAAGTTGCCGTTCCACTTGGGTTGCGTATCACCGCAGACCACCTGGTCGTTCATATCGTATTCATAGGTGACGCTTCCGTCGCGCTTCACGAAGATTTCCTTACCCGTCTGCGGGTCGATGCCGAGCGAGGGCACTGCCCAGATGGCATTCATCGAGCAACCCTCGTAGTATTTCACCTGCGGAGCCGTGGTCTTGTTCTCCATGGCAGTGGCGTCCTGCGTCTCGTTCCATGCACGCAGCGAGTTCGAGATCTTCTTCAGCTTGTTCACGTTGTGAGCAGCCGAAGCAAACACGTTCACATAGTTGCGGCCACCGTCGTAGACGCGATAGTTCAAATAGAGTTCAACACCCTTGTTCTCGGTTTCACCGAGGTTAGCCACATAAGTGGAGAAACCTGTGGTGTAGGGCACCGTGACATTGGTCACCATGCCTTTCGTGCGAGCCACATAGTAGTCGAAACGACCCGACAGGCGGTTGTTGAACAGTGCGAGGTCGAGACCGAAGTTCGTGTCGTACTTCTCCTGCCACTTCAGCATTTCGTTAGCCAGACGGGTGATATAAGAACCGATGCCGCCGTCGTAGGCACGGTTGCTATAGTAGGCGAAGGTGGGCATGGCGTCATAAGAAGAGAAACCCTGCGAGCCTGTGTAACCATAAGAGGCACGGAGCTTCAGGCGGTTCACCCACGCGACGTTCTTCATGAATGCCTCGTTGTGGATGTTCCAACCGGCACCCACCGACCAGAACGAGCCCCAGCGGTTGTCCTTACCAGCCTCGGAAGAACCCATCAGGCGATAGTTGGCATCGAAGAGGTAGCGCTCGGCAAACGAGTAGTTCAGCGAGAGCAGTCCACCGCAGTTGCGCGAGATGCCTTCCGAGCCGTACGGCTTGCTCTTCTCTGCATACTGTACGCCGAACTTGATGTCGTCCATGAAATCATTGGGGAAGCCTTCGGCCACGAGATAGGTGCTGTTATACTTATTGTCGCTCATCGACAGCTGGCCATTCACAAACACCAGGTGCTCATCCCACTGCTTCGACCACTGCAAACCGAGGTCGGCCGAGATGTCGGTGTTGCTGCCGTTCATCTGGGTGTAGGAACCCTTGCGGAACACATCGGTGGTGTTCAGGAAGTCGGTGTGGTTGGCAGGCTTGAACTCATCGCCTGTGGAGTGCTTGTTGATGATGCCGAAACGGCCGGTGAACTTCAACTGTTCGTTGATGTACCACTCCAGATAGAAGTCGTTCGTAATGGTGGTATAGCCCGTCTTGTCGAACGTGTTCAGCGTAGTGTTGAAGATGGGGTTGTAGTATGCACCCGCCTCACCGGAGTTGTTCATATAGCTATAGCTCTGGATGAGGTTCCCGTTCACGTCGTAGAGTCGGCTATAGGGATTCATCTGGTAGTACTGGTCGAAGGTTCCCCACGGCGAGTTGTGACTGTTGTTATAGTCTATGGTGAGCTTGTCGCGGAACTGCAGGTTCTTCACACGGTAGGCGAGCGTGACGCCACCCGAGAAGTTGTTGCGGTCGGAGCCTTTCATCGCACCACCTATTCTATTATACATCAGGTTCACACCATACTGCATGGCCTTGTCGCCACCCTCCAGATAGAGCGAGTGCTTGTGGCCGAAGCCGTTGCGAACGGGCTGTGCCAGCCAGTCGGTATCCACACCGGCGAGTATCTCGCGCAGGCGATCGGTATAGTTCTGGTCGAGTCGCACCTGCGAAACGGCGTTGTCGCTCGTGTACAAACCAGCCAGACGCTCCACCTCCAGCTTCTCGGCGGCATTGGTCAGGTCGTAGCTCGTCAGGTCGGGCACCTCCAGACTCATCGAACCGGTATAAGTCACGCGCATGCGACCACTCTCGGGACGCTTCGTCTCGATGACAATCACACCATTGGCAGCCTTCGAACCGTAGATAGCCTTGGCCGTAGCATCCTTCAGCGTGGTGACGCTCTCCACCTGGTTCATGTCGAGGTCGAGAATCTTCGTCAACTCAGTCTCGAAACCATCAAGGATGAACAGCGGCTGGTTGGCACTCGACGCATATTCGCCCTGCACACTGGCAATCGTCGACGCACCGCGCATCTGGAAGTCGGGCAGTGCGTTCGGGTTTGAACCCGCTGCCAGATTCTCAATCTGCATGAACGATGGGTCGATGTTCTTCAGCGACTGCAGAACATTGGTGTTGCCAACCTTCAGCAGCTCTTCGCCTTTCACCGTGGTCACGGCACCAGTATAGGTGTTGGCCTTACGTTCGAAGACACCGGTCACAACGACTTCGTCGATGGCTTTCGAATCGGGAACAAGCTGCACGCGGTAGCTGCTCGCCGAACTCAGGTAGACCATCTTCGGCTGGAAACCGATGTAGTTCACTTCTATCTGACTGACATCGCCCGAGAGCGTCAGCTTGAAGTGTCCGTTCACGTCGGTAATGGCAGTAAACGACTCACGGTCGCCAGCGTTCTTCACATTGGTGATCGTTGCACCAATGAGCGGTTCGCCCTGGTCGTCGACAACCATACCCGTGATGTCGCGATTGCCGCCACGCGGGCGCTGTTGCACACGGCTGATGGTCACAAGATTACCGTCGACCTTGTATTCGAACGGCTTTCCGGCAAGCAGCATCTGCAACGCACCTTCAAACGGTACATCCCTCACCTGTCCTGTGACGGTGTAGTTTTCCACGTCCTCATAGGTGAACATGATTTTTTGCTTACTCACCCTTTCCAGCCGGCGCAGCGCCTTCTGCAAAGGTTCATTTTGACAACTGATTGTCACGTCACCGCCCTGAGCCAGTGCTGGGAACACCGCCAGAAAGAGCAACAGCAACAATGTCGTCCATCGTTTTTTGTCCATAAGCGTTTGTTTTTAGGTTAATATAATGAAAATGTCTTGTCTTCGCAGTTCAGATACTAGAAACTAGACGCTCGACCCGCAGGGGCGCTTTCTTTCTCCATTTCATTACGAAAGCGGCAGAGCCGAGCGCGTAGCGCAGCGGAGAAAGAACTTGAAACTAGAAACTTTAAACTTGAAACTAGAAACTATAAACTATAATTATAACGCACAGGCGTAAAAAACGGGTATGAAATATTAACAAATTCGCAGATTTTTGTTAATTTTGCCGCAGTTTTATCAAAATACGGGCGTAAGAAACTGTAAAATCAAAACAAACACCTGCCACGCATGACAGAAAAAGGCGATTTCGAACAGCTGTTCCGAATGCTCTATGCCGAGCTACACAGCTTCGCACGACGCTTCCTCTCACGGGAAGCTGACTGCGAGGATATCGTGTGCGCGGCCTTCGAGGACGTGTGGCGAAACTTCGCTGCCATCGAACGCGAGGCTGCACGAGCCTTTCTCTACAAAAACGTGCGCAACAAGTGCATAGACCACCTGCGGCGCGACGCCACCCATCGCCGGCATGCGGAGCTGTATGCTCGCCTCACCGAAGGCTACGACCACGCCGACCAGCTGGCTGAACTGCACGAACGCGAACAGGTTGTACGCAAAGTCCTTGAAGCGCTGCCCGACTACACCCGTCAGATTTTCACCGCCTGTTATGTCGACGGCAAACAATATCGCGAAGTGGCAGAAGAGATGAACATCTCGCCCAACACGGTGAAGAAATACGTCACGCAGGCCCTGCGCCTCATTCGCGACGCCCGCCGCTCATCATAAGGCACTCTGTCCACCGAGGTTTCAGCCCTCCAGAGGTGTCCTGCAGCAAAAAATAATTAAAAATCGTACCTTATCTGAAAACTTATACGTTATTATTACATCATGACCGACGAAGTATTAGACATCATGCAGCCTGGAAATGTCGTCACCGACGAGCAACTCGCGATGATCGATAGCAATGCAGACCTCCGCGAGGCCTGCCAGGATGTGATGATGATAAAAGGCATACTTGCCGAACAAGCCGATGCTGAGAAGGCACTCCACAAACTGCAACAGCGCCATCGCGCTCGTCGCAGAAATCTATATTGGGCTGCAGGCCTCGCCGCCGCTGCACTCTTCGCTGGTGCACTCTTCCTGCTCTGGCCTGCCCGACACACCACTGAGGAGAACCTCCTCGCCCAACAGGCCGAACTGGCTCAGCAGGCATCAGCAAGCGACATGGCCGACGAAGTAGTCATTACCTCTTCCGACTCGCTGTCGCAAAGCGTGAGTCGCATCGTCGCCGAGACATCATCGGCCGACACGCAGTCGCTTCCCGACGAAGTGGTCAATGTTGGGGGTGGTTCGTCAGCATCTGAACAGGTCGTCACCAGCACCCTTACTGTGCCCTACGGACACTCCGTGCTTGTAAAACTCAGCGATGGCACACGCGTCTATCTCCGACCAGGTTCGAAACTCATCTATCCCGAAGCTTTCGTCGGCGACCATCGCATCGTCTCCCTCAAGGGCGAGGCTTACTTCTGTGTTGCACACCGTCCTAATCAACCTTTCATCGTTGGCACGAAACATGGCATCGTGAGCGACTACGGCACGGAATTCAACATCGACACCCAAGCCGACAAGACCGAGGTGGTACTCGTCGAGGGAAGCGTGGGTGTGAAAGTCTATAATGAAAAAGAGCAGTTGCTCCGACCCGGGCAGAAGGCTACCCTCAATGCCTCAGCATCGCAGCATCTCAGCATAGAAGAGACCGATACCGACCCCTACACCGCTTGGCGCGACGGCTATTTCTACTTCAACGAGCAAACCCTTGGCGACATCATCACACAACTGGCTTGCTCGTATAATCTCACGATAGAATGTCATAACACCGACCTGCTGCGTCTCCGACTGCGCTATATTATACCGCGCACGAGCACTCCGGCCTATGCCATAGAAATTCTGAACCGCCTGCAGAGCGGTCACATCACGCTGGAAGGAAATAGAATCGTTATCAGGTAGGCGGCAAGGGCTTAGCGCATCACGCTGCGCACGTCGTCGATGGTGCGCGAGAAGGGTCCATGCTGCTCGAGCTTCAGGGTGCACATGGCGGCAGCAAACTTTCCACTCTCCTTACAACTCATGCCCTGCGAACGGCAATAGAGGTAGCCGGCGGAATAGGTGTCGCCGCAACCGGTCGCATCGACAACGCGGCGAGGCTTGTAGGCGGGAATCTCAACGAACTCTCCGTTGCTATAGATGAGCGAGCCATAGTTGCCGAACGTCAGCACCACCTCACGCACGCCGAGGTCGCTGAGCTTACGGGCAACGGTGTGCGGGTCGTTGGAATCGGTGATGACCTGCATCTCGTATTCGTTGAGTTTCAAGATATCGGTCATCGCAAGGACTTTCTCCTTGCCCTCCCACTGACAGGCATGCACGCTCTCACCCTGCACGTTGCGCAGATATCCCTGCACATCGATACTGATGAGTCCCTTGCGGCTGAGCGCCTCCACTACCTCCACAGGGAAGTCGTCGGCAAGCAGCGAGCCCAGGTGGAACACCTTCGCCTCCAGCGACTCCACCTCTTTTAATGTAAAGGGGTCGGCCTTCGCCAGCACGCGCTGCGTGCGACGGTTGGTGTCGGCACCGTATTTGTTCTCGAAGTACACCGAGTGACGACTGGGGAAGCAGAGCACGTCGATGCCTGCGTCGCGCATCTTCTCAATCTCAGGCATCGACTCCTCGCCCACCTTCGTGACGAGTTGGAACGACACCTCTTGTGGCAAACGGTTCAGGGCGTTTGCAAAATAGAACGACGTACCGCCTGCCATGTAGACGGTGCTTTCGGGTGTGATGATTTTATCGCGGGTCAGATGCCCGATGCAGCAGATATCTTTCATGTCCCTTTATGTTTTGTTTCAGGCTACAAAGTTACGAATAAGTGAGCGAAACGCAAAGAAAAAAGCGTATTTTTTGTTTTTATTGTTGAGATGCAGCCTAACTTCAACGAAGTTAAAGTTCTTTCTCCGCTACGCTACGAAAGCGTCTCCTGACGTCGGCGAGCGACGAAAAGTTGAGCGAAATGCAAAAGATTTCAATCCTTTTGTTCGCTTCTACATCTCTCGCCGATGCTATAGAAGACGCCTTCAGCGCCCCCAAAGACATGACTTGATGCTCGCAAAGCAATGCTCTGATAAGCATAGAGCTATGCTTTGACAGGTCTAAAGCTATGCTTTCATGAAGTAAAATAACTTATTTTATTTAGTAATATATCATATATTACTGACCAATATATCATATATTACTGACCAATATATTATATATTACCGACCAATATATCATATATTACTTGATGAAAGCATGACTCTGTGTTGATAAAAGGATGCTTCTTTGATTGCCAAAGGGTGCCTTCTTGATTGCCAAAGGATACTTTAAGGCAGATGAATGGATGAGATGTAGGGACGCGGCGTGCCGCGTTGCTGGGTTTAACTTTTCCTCTCCAGCAACGCGGCACGCCGCGTCCCTACATTTTCAGGGTCTAATTCAATATTGTTGCTCCAAAAATAAAAAACTGAATAGTGCTTACGGCAGTGGAAGCAAGTATTCAGTTGACACTTTCCACGTGTCGGGCCAGCAACGGCCGGCGATAGAAAGAAGGTAATCAATAGTAGAACCCACCCCCTGCTCCCCCGTCGCGAATGAGGGATTCGCTCCCCTTAGTGGGGCCGCAGCCACACCGGTGGCTGCTCTAAAGACCCCAGTCGCCTCCACGGGGAGTTTGAATAGTTTGGAAGGCAGTATGCTATCAGCAGGAAGGGATTGCATTGACAACGAAACACTATCAGCAGGAAGGGTATCTAAACTCCCCTCCCTTGGGGAGGGGTTGGGGGCGACTCTTTGTGTCTCATTCACCCTGTCCGTCTCCTCCTGCCACCACTTAGCAACGGCCAGCAGAGCATCGCGGTCGAGGCAGTCGGGAGCAGTGGTCGCGCCGGAGGCAAGCAGATCGGCAGCCTTCGCCACATGCAGGCAGAAGGCGTTCAGCACAGTGGTTTTCAGCTGCGCCACTTCCTCGCTGGTGAGCGAGAAACGCTTTGCCACCTCAGGCAGCGTGTAGGCACGCAGCGTAAGCAGGGCTGTGGCGATTAGCTCCGGCCGCCGCCACAGCTGCTCGGCATCTGCCTTGATGATGCGCCGCATGTCGGGCACCACCTGTTTGGCAAAGCCATAGAGCGTGAGTGGCGCCTGCTGCCACCAGTCGGCGGGTGTGCGGGCGGCGACGTCGTAGAGTGCTTCCACGAGCTTTCGCTCCATCTGCAGCGCCTCGGAACTGCCTACAGCTGAGAAATCGGCTATGCCCGTCTCCGTCCAGAAGTTATTCCACCCGGTGGAAGTACGCAAGGCAAAATCGGTGAAGGGCACGATATTCTTTTGGTTGAAGAAGTAGTCGGAAGGCATCGACGGAACCTTATACATGGTGATGTCGAGCGAATAGTTTTTCTTCTTCATTCCCTCGATGGTGACATGATCGCCCTTACAGCGCAAAACAATGCGATTGCCACGCTTCCTGAGCGACGCATTGCCACGCCAAGTGAATGCAATCCACTGAAAGACATTACCGTCGCCACTGAGGTTGAGAAGGCGTACTGCCGCATGATGTTTCAACGAAGTGACCGTCATGGCAGTCTGATCCACATCCTTGCTGGCCCGCTCCATGTACGGAGCGGGGGTGAGCACCACTTCGAAGACGGTGTCGCTGGTGATGCGTGTAGAATAGGTGGGGCGCACCATCTGATCTTCATATTTATAGATAGGTGAGCAAACGGTCTCAACATGGTAGTACTGACCGTCGTAGTGGAACCGGCTCTCGGCCTTGCCGTTCCAGCGGTCGAGCGACATATCGAGACGGCTGAGGCGAGTGGTGTCGGGAAGGTGCAACCCGATGTTGAGCGGCAGCTGCGGGTCGGCAACGAAGGTCTGCAAGGCAGTGGCATCGACATGGAAAAACAGATTGCTCTCACCCATCAGGAACTGCTGCCGCCCCACGTGGTGAGTGGTGGGGTTATGGCGACGCACAAGTGCTTTGCGATTGATGGAAGAAGTGTGCCTCTGCTGCCTTCCGCCTAACAGACTGAAAGCGTCATCTTGCGCCCACGACACACAAGGGAGCAGCACGAGAAGAAGCAGGATGAATGTATTTAGCTTACGATTTATTACCATGTCCGCAGATGTTTATGAGAACAAAGGTAGACAAAAAACCGATGAAAAGAAAACATTATAACATTTTTTACACTTTCAACGCATAATTTCCCTATTTTTATTTGTGGGTATGAAATAAAACTCCTAAATTTGCAGCCGAATCTATTAACTCGAAAAGCGACCCATGACCAGAAATGGTTGTAGGCCTTAACCGTAAACAATAACTATCAAAACAAAAAGCACAATGGAAATGAAGGAAGCTATGGCCGGAACACTGGAATCCGGCGATATTCTCGTTCAAATCTCACCTGCCGATGCCCCGGGTCTCCAGATAGATCTCGACTCGACTGTGGCCTTCCAATTCGGCAAGCAAATCAAGAAAGTAATCACCGAAACCCTCGAAGGACTCGACATCCACGATGCTCGCGTGAAGGCCACCGACAAAGGTGCTCTTGACTGCACCATCCGTGCCCGCGTGACAGCAGCTGCCGTACGCGCAACTGGTAAGGATGTGTGGGCATAATCAACAACCGATCATTGAAAACAGACATATCATGGAAAGACTTAGAAGAACTATGATGTTCGTTCCGGGTAACAATCCTGGAATGATGGCAGACGCACACATCTACGGTCCTGATTCCATCATGCTTGATCTGGAAGACTCGGTGACAATGGCCGAGAAGGACGCCGCACGCCTGCTGGTGTATAACGCACTGAAAACCATCGACTATGGTGATACCGAGATGGTGGTTCGTATCAACCCCCTGAACACTCCCTACGGAAAGAAGGACGTGGAGGCCGTGGTGAAAGCCGGCGTCGACGTCATCCGTATGCCGAAGACCGAAACCGCCGACGAGGTGCGCGAGGTGGAGGAAGAAATTCTGAAGTGGGAGAAGGAGCTGGGCTGCGTAGGCCGCACGAAGATTATGGCTGCCATCGAGAGCGCTCTGGGCATCGTTAACGCCTACCCCATCGCAACAGCTTCGAAGCGCATGATGGGTATCGCACTCGGCGCCGAGGACTATTGCGCCAACCTGAAGACACAGCGCACACAGGGCGACAACCCCAACTTCGGCATTGAGTTGCTGCAGGCCCGCCAGATGATTGTCGTGGCTGCACGCGCTGCCGGCATCGACGCGCTGGACACTGTTTACTCGAATCTGAACGACATGGATACCTTCCGTAGGGAGGTGGAACTCATCAAGGCTCTGGGCTTCGACGGTAAGTCGATTATCAACCCGCGTCAGATTGAAATCATCAACGAGGTGTTCGCTCCGAAGCAGAAGGACATCGAGAAGGCTCTGAAGATTCTGGCCGCCATCAAGGAGGCTGAGGCCAAGGGCTCGGGCGTCATCGCCGTGAACGGCAAGATGGTCGACAAACCCGTTGTCATCCGCGCTCAGCACACCATCGACCTGGCCATCGCCTCGGGCGTGCTGAAGAAGGAAGACATTCTTTAGTTAAAGGTTCAAAGTTCAAAGTTCAAGATTCAAAGATCAAGGTTCAATATTATGAATACACTGAAAGATCGCAAAGGACTGATTGAGGCTGTCGCACAAAGCATGGGCATGCCCGTCTATCAGGAAGAAGGTGGCTCGAAGGATATCACTCCTCGCACCGACATGCAACATAATAAGTCGAAACTCTGTACGCTCGAGGAGGCTATCCGTCGCAGCGGACTGAAGGACGGCATGACGATTTCGTTCCACCACCACTTCCGCGCCGGCGACAAGGTGGTGAATATGGTGGTCGACAAACTGGCTGAGATGGGGTTCAAGGACTTGCATCTTGCAGCATCGAGCCTGCAGGATGTTCACAAGCCACTCATCGAGCACATCAAGAATGGTGTCATCACACGCATCTCCACCAGTGGTCTGCGCGGCGACCTGGCAAAGGAAATCTCGCACGGCCTGATGAAGGAGCCGGTTATCTTCCGTTCGCATGGCGGTCGTGGCTCGGCCATCGCCAATGGCGACTTGCACATCGACGTCGCCTTCCTCGGTGCATCGTCATCCGACTACTCGGGCAACGCTTGCGGCTACTCGCGCTCACAGAACGCGAAGTCCATCAGCGGCTCACTGGGATATGCCAAGCCCGATGCTCAATATGCCGACAAGGTGGTGATTCTCACCGACGACCTCGTGCCTTATCCTAACACGCCGAACGCCATCTCGGAGCACAACGTTGACTTCGTCGTGGAAGTCGACTCGGTGGGCGACTCGTCGAAGATTTCGTCGGGTGCCATCCGCGACACGAAGAACCCACGCGACATCCTGCTCGCCAAGCAGGCTGCAAAGGTCATCGTCAACAGCGGCTACTTCCGCAACGGCTTCTCCATTCAGACGGGTTCGGGCGGCGCCTCGCTGGCTGCCGTGAAGTACATCCGTGAGGAGATGATTAACCGTGGCATCAAGGCTTCGTTCGCTCTCGGCGGCATCACCGCTCACATGGTGAAGCTGCACGAGGAAGGACTCATCGAGCGTCTCATCGACGTACAGTCGTTCGACAAGGTGGCTGCAGAGTCCATCATGCGCGACCCGCTGCACAAGGGCGTCTCGGCTAACGAATATGCCTCTGCCGACGAGCCAGGTGCTGCCACAAAGTATCTCGACATCGTGATTCTTTCGGCTCTGGAGGTCGACGTGAACTTCAATGTGAACGTGCTCGTGGGTTCCGACGGTATCATCCGCGGTGCCATCGGCGGACATCCCGATACCGCTGCCGACGCAGCCCTGTCGATTATCGTTTGTCCGTTGCTGCGCGGCCGCATCCCTTGCATCGTCGACGAGGTGACAACGCTCATCACGCCGGGCTCCACCGTCGACGTCGTCGTCACGGAGTATGGCATCGCCGTCAACCCGCGTCGTCCGGAGATTGCACAGCGTCTGCAGGCTGCCGGTCTGAAGCTAGTGAAGCTCTATGAACTGCGCGACAAGGCGAAGTCGATCATCGGCACTCCCGACCCGCTGCCCTTCGGCGACAAGGTCGTGGGCGTGGTGATGAACCGCGACGGCTCCGTCATGGACGTCATCAAGAATATTGTAGAGTAAACACAATATTTCTCTATGAAGATTTCGCTTGACCAACTCTTGGCAAGTCGCGATCAGCGATGGCACCGGCAACAGGAACTCCTCAGTGAGCATCCTGAAGAAACGCTGCTATGTCTGACCGTTATCATGCCAGGGTCGGTGAAGCGAAATCGCCTTTCACTCGTGGTGGCTCATGCCGCCACCGAAGCGCTACTGACAACATTTTTCGACCATCTCACTTGGATGGAGGAACGCGACCTCGAGACGGGTTTCGAAGCCTATGCCTTCACCAAGCTGCCATTGCTCGAAGCTAAGCGCATGGCCTGCCACATCGAGGAAGAGCATCCGTTGGGACGACTTTTCGACATCGATGTCATCGACCCTACGGGCACTCCAGTCTCGCGTCAATCCATCGGTGCCGAGCCGCGTCGCTGCCTGCTCTGCGAGCGTGAGGCCCGCTACTGCATGCGCAACCACACCCATAGCCGTGAAGAACTGCAAGCCCGCATTGAGAAAATCGTAGACGAATATGTGCATGGTGGATTATGAAATCCATAGTGTTCCGATGTCGATGCCCCTTTGGCGTCGGAAGGTGGAACGGTTCCTCGAGACCAACCAGTTGCGGCTCGATGAGGTGGACTATTATGCCATCGTCACAGAACCCGACGGCGATGACATCCTAGCTGGCGGAGGCTTGCAGGGCGATATCATCAAGTGCATCGCAGTGAGTGAACAGTTGCGCGATGCCCATCTTTCCAACCGACTCATTTCTCATCTCATCAGTGAGGCTGCCCAGCGCGGCCATCACTCAGTGAAGGTATTCACAAAGCCGCAAAACCGCCAGGTGTTCGAGAGCCTCGGCTTCCGTCTTGTCGGTGAGGCCCCCCTCGCCATCCTTATGGAGAACGGACATGGCATGGAGGATTATAAGAAATACTTGCAAGACATTTCTCTCTCCACTCTCCCCTCTCCACACTCCACTCTCCACTCTTCGCTCTCCTCTCTCCACTCTCCCCTCTCCACTAAGACTGGCGTCATCGTCATGAATGCCAACCCCTTCACGCTCGGCCACAAATATTTGATTGAAAAGGCTGCTGCAGAAGTTGACCACCTCTTCATCATTCCCGTGAAAGAGGAGCGCTCGCTCTTCCCTTACGCTGAGCGCAAGGCGATGATAGAGCAGTCACTCTCAACTCTCAACTCTCCGCTCTCAACTAAAAACGGGGCTGTCCTTTCCGGCAGCGACTACGCTATCTCTGCCGCTACCTTCCCAACCTATTTCCTGAAACAGCTCAGCGATGCCGCCGACACACAGATGCTACTCGACATCGACATCTTCTGCCGACACATCGCACCAGCGCTGGGAGCTACGGTTCGCTTTGTCGGCTCAGAACCCACCGATGCGCTCACTCGCCGCTACAACGAGCTATTGGCCCAGCAGCTGCCTAAGCACGGCTTGCGTTTGAAAGAGATTCCCCGATTGCAAACAGAACAAGCACCCATTAGTGCCACCACGGTGCGCAGCTTGATGGCTCAAGGAATGTTTGTCGAGGCAACCAAGCTTGTTCCACCGACCATCATCCCCTATCTCCTCGCTCATCTGGCCTGCGATGCCTTGCAACAGGAACTCGACACAACACCGAAACCCGGCCTCGTCGACCAGCACGACAGCGGTGCCCACACCGATATGGACTACCTCTTGATGCAACGTAGCATCCGCGCCCTGCGACCCTACTTCGTGCAACTCGCACAAGTCGCTCAGCAAGGGCCACTCACCCACCCCATCGTCTCCGCCATTGGCATCGAGGCCGAACGCGCCATGCTCGCTGCAACCGGTGGTGTGAACACACATCGCGGAGCCCTCTTCTCAATGGGGCTGGCCATTGTGGCAGCAGGCAGTTCTCTTTCAGAGCACTCGGAATACTCAGAATATTCAGAATACTCAGAATATTCTGAACACTCTGAACACTCTGAATACTCTGAACACTCCGATAATTCAGAACTCTCCGAACGCCCCAACCCCTCCTCCCTCCAGTCAGCCATCGCACAACTTGCCCAGACCTTCCCCGACACACAGGGCACGCACGGCAGCCAGGCTGTCAGTCAGTATCAGGCGAAGGGAGCGCTGGCAATGGCACGCGAAGGCTACATACAGCTCTTCAGCGACTGGCTGCCCTTCCTGCGCAACCTCAAGCAGCAAGGCGACCCATACGCTCACCACAAGACGCTGCTACGCATCATGAGTCAGCTCGACGACACGAACATCCTGCATCGCTGCGGAGCCGAGGTGGCCAGCCGAGTGAAGGCAGAAGCTGCCGACATGCTCGCTCATTTCAGCACGGATGCCCTCGACGACATGAACCGCCGCTACTCTGCCGAGAACATCTCGCCGGGCGGCAGTGCCGATATGCTAGCACTAACCATCTTTACGAATGCAATAATGACCCGATAATTACGTTATTATATAACGTTATATCGGAATAACGAAGACTAATAATATCAAATTCACTAAATCCTATAACAAAAAAACATTATGGTAGAACTGATCAAACATGGAGTTTACCTCCTGAACGGAAAAGAAATCGTTGCCGACGGTGCTGGCCTGCCCACTCCCGACGAGGCACGTGAAGAAACCATTACCTACGGCATTCTGCGCGCACACGACGTAGATGGCTCAAAAGGAAAGAAGATGCGCATCCGCTTCGACGCCATGGCATCTCACGACATCACCTATGTGGGTATCATCCAGACAGCCCGCGCCAGCGGCTTGGAGAAATTCCCCATTCCCTATGCCATGACCAACTGCCACAACTCGCTCTGCGCTGTTGGCGGTACCATCAACGAAGACGACCACGTGTTCGGCCTGTCGGCTGCTAAGAAGTATGGTGGCATCTACGTGCCTGCCAATCAGGCCGTTATCCACCAGTATGTGCGTGAGCAGATGGCGAAGTGCGGCAACATGATTCTCGGTTCCGACTCTCACACCCGCTACGGCTCGCTCGGTAACATGGGCGTCGGCGAAGGCGGTGGCGAACTCGTAAAACAGCTGCTGAAGAACACCTGGGACATCAATGCTCCCGAAGTGGTACTCGTATGGCTCGAGGGTGCTCCGAAGAAGGGCGTAGGTCCTCACGACGTTGCTATCTCGCTCGTGAAGGCAACCTTCGAGAGTGGCTTCGTAAAGAATAAGGTGCTGGAGTTTGCAGGCCCTGGCGTGAAGAACCTGCCCATCGACTTCCGTAATGGCATCGATATCATGACCACTGAGACCACCTGCCTCAGCTCTATCTGGGTGACCGACGACGAGGTGCGTCATCACTATGAAATCCACAAGCGTCCTGAGGACTTCAAGGTGCTCGAGCCGGGTAAGGTTGCTTACTACGATGCTATGATTCGCATCGACCTCTCCACACAAGAGTCTATGATCGCTCTGCCGTTCCACCCGTCAAACGCTGTGACCATCCACGAGCTGCAGGCCGACCCCGTTGGCATTCTGAAGCGCATCGAGGAAGACGCCCAGAAGCGTTTCGGCTCGAAGGTCGACGTTCATCTCGTCGACAAGGTGCGCGATGGTAAGGTATATGCCGACCAAGGCATCATCGCCGGTTGCTCAGGTGGTACCTACGATAACCTCGCTGCCGCCGCTGCCATCCTGAAGGACAAGACCATCGGCAACGACTATTTTACTATGTCTGCCTATCCGCAGTCCACGCCCGTCTACCTGGCTACCACACGCAATCACATCGCCGAGGAACTGCTTGAGGCTGGCGTCGTCATCAAGCCTGCCTTCTGCGGACCGTGCTTCGGTGCCGGCGACGTACCTGCCAACAACGGCCTCTCTATCCGCCACACCACACGTAACTTCCCGAACCGCGAAGGTTCGAAACCCGGTCAGGGTCAGCTCTCGCTGGTGGCCCTGATGGACGCCCGCTCCATCGCTGCCACAGCTGCCAACGGTGGCGTCATCACCGCTGCTACCGACATCGACTTCGAGGACAACCACGCCCGCTATGAGTACGATGCCAAGATCTATGAGCGCCGCCTCTACTACGGCTTCGGTCATGAGGACCTCTCCACTGAGCTGCGCTATGGTCCGAACATCAAGGACTGGCCCCGCATGTATCCCATGCAGGAGAACATGCTCGTCGAGCTGGCTGCCGTCATCCACGACCCCGTCACCACGACCGACGAACTCATTCCTTCAGGCGAGACCTCCAGCTATCGTTCCAACCCGCTGAAGCTCTCTGAGTTTGCCCTGTCGCGCCGCGTTCCTGAGTACGTAGGCCTGAGCAAGTGCATCCAGCAGCAAGACCTCGACCGCCGCGAAGGCAAGGTCAGCGAGAACATCGCCGAGGCACTTGCCGCTGTTGGTGCCAAGGCTGAGAACACCTCGTTTGGCTCATGCGTCTTCGCCAACAAGCCCGGTGACGGCTCTGCCCGTGAGCAGGCTGCATCGTGCCAGAAGGTGCTTGGTGGCGACTGCAACATCTGCTACGAGTATGCAACGAAGCGCTATCGTTCGAACTGCATCAACTGGGGTATCGTGCCCTTCACGATTGCTCCCGACGTGCCCTTCGACTACGAGCCCGGCGACAAGGTCTTCATCCCCGGCATCCGCGAGGCCATCCTCGGCGGCAAGGAAGAAATCGATGCACAGGTCATCACCAAGGCTGGTGTCCGTCCGCTGCACCTCTTCTTCCAGAACCTCACTGCCGACGAGCGCCAAATCCTTGCCGACGGCTGCCTGATGAACTATTATAAGAATAAGAAGTAATAGCCCCCACCCCCGTCCCTCCTCGAAAGGGGAGGGGCAGGTGGCTTTTAATGCCCTTACGGGCAGAAATTTTACAAAATCTCTTTCAAAATTTTACAAAATGGATCTCATAGCAGAACATAACAAGAAGTATGAGTTCTTCCGTAATATAACGGGAGTCGCTATGAAGATTCATAGTAACTACAGGCCTGGCTTGTTGGAATCTGCATACGAAGCTGCCATGAAGTATCTCTTAGAGCTTCAAGGATTCAAGGTTGAAAGGCAGAAGCTCCTTCCTATCTATTGGGAGAACATACAGCTGGATCAAACCTATCGCATGGATTTGGTCATCAATGACCAGATAATCATTGAACTGAAAGCAGTATCCCATGTAGAAACGCCACATCGTCGACAACTTTGGAATTACATGAACCTAACTCATCTTCCATATGGAATGCTTATCAATTTCGGAGCAGACAGTCTCTATTCTGAATGGTACGAGAGAGACCCTCTGACGGGCTCCATCGAAAAAATAAGACTTCTATAATTTTGTAAGATTTTGAAAAAGATTTTGTAAAATTTCTCGCGAAGCGATAAACATACAACTACAATAAACTAAGTAAAAATGAAAGAGAAAATCCAAATGACCACTCCGCTGGTCGAGATGGATGGCGACGAGATGACTCGCATCCTGTGGAAAATGATTAAGGACGAACTGATTCTGCCGTTCGTCGATCTGAAAACTGAGTACTTCGACCTTGGCCTGGTGAAGCGCGATGAGACACGCGACCAGATCACCGTTGAGTCGGCCGAAGCCACGAAGCGCCTGGGCGTTGCCGTGAAGTGTGCCACCATCACCCCGAATGCCAAGCGTATGACGGAGTACAACCTGCACGAGATGTGGAAGTCGCCGAACGGAACGATTCGAAGCATCCTCGATGGCACCGTGTTCCGCACACCGATCACCATTCCGAGCATCAAGCCGGCTGTGAAGAACTGGGAGAAGCCCATCACCATCGCCCGTCATGCCTATGGCGACGTCTACAAGAGCGTCGAGCTGCGTGTCGACGAGCCGGGTGTTGCCAAGTTGGTCTTTGACGGCGAAAGCGGCAAGCATGAAGAGGTGGTGATTCAGAACTTCAAGGGCGCTGGTGTGCTGCAGGGCATGCACAACCTCGACAAGTCCATTCGTTCGTTCGCTCACAGCTGCTTCAAGTTCGCTTTGGACATGAACGAGAGCCTGTGGTTCTCCACGAAGGACACCATCTCGAAGAAGTACGACGCACAGTTCCGCATCATCTTCGACGAGGTGTTCCAGGAGTACAAGGATGAGTTCGAGAAGCGCGGTCTGGAATATTTCTACACCCTCATCGACGACGCCGTGGCTCGCGTCATCCGTTCGAAGGGCGGCTTCATCTGGGCTTGCAAGAACTACGATGGCGACGTGATGTCGGATATGGTCTCGACAGCCTTCGGTTCGCTCGCCATGATGACCTCCGTGCTCGTCAGCCCCGAGGGCAACTACGAGTATGAGGCTGCTCACGGCACCGTCACCCGCCACTACTACAAGTACCTGCAGGGCGAGGAGACGTCGACCAACCCGATGGCAACCATCTTCGCTTGGAGTGGTGCTCTGCGTAAGCGTGGTGAGAAGGACGGCCTGAAGGACCTCATGAACTTCGGCGACCAGCTCGAGGCTGCCTGCTTCGACACACTGAACGAGGGCATCTGCACGAAGGACCTCGTGAACCTCATGGAGGGCATCGAGCCAAAGTGCGTGAACTCCGCCGGCTTCATCGCTGCCATCCGCGAGCGTCTGGAGAAGCGTCTCGCCTAACTTCCTATCATAGGGGATGTGTCCTGTGGTCCCCTCCTCCTGGGAGGAGGGGTACGGGGTGGTAGAGAAAAATACGGTCATAACCTATTACAAATCAAATATTTAGGTAAAAGTCAAACCTTATTTGTCGCTACCACCCCTGACCCCTCCTTCCCGAAGGAGGGGACTACAAAACGACTCCATTCTTCATTTTGACACATCCTCCTTTTTATTGCTGTTTCACAACACTCCCCAAAACGACAACACTTACATTACTCAACTATGACCCGACAATTCTCCTCCCTTCTTCTCATCCTCCTCTTCATATTTCCCTCGTTTGCGGGAAATGAAATTTCTGCACAGATGCTCGTGGGCTCCTACAACATCCGCTATCAAAACAAGGAAGACAACGAGCGCGGCAACAGTTGGAAACAGCGCTGCCCAGTCATCTGCGACCAGGTGAACTTCCTCGCTCCCGACATCTTCGGTGCACAGGAAGTGCTCCACCCGCAGCTCCTCGACCTCCTGCAGGGCCTCGATGGCTACGACTATATAGGCGTGGGCCGTGACGATGGAAAGACCGAAGGCGAATATGCCGCCATCTTCTATAAGAAAGACCATATCCGACTCCTCGACAACGGAAACTTCTGGCTCAGCGAGACACCCGAGAAGCCCGGCCTCGGCTGGGATGCCGCCTGCATCCGCATCTGCACATGGGGAAAGTTCAAGAACATGAAGACGAAGAAGAAATTCTTTTTCTTCAACCTACACATGGATCACGTCGGCACGACGGCACGCCGAGAAGCAGCGAAGCTCGTCGTACAGCGCATTCGCGAAATCGCCAAGGGAGCACCCGTCATCCTCACCGGCGACTTCAACGTCGACCAAACCAACGAAATCTACCGCATCTTCACGGAGTCGGGAATCCTGAAAGACAGCTATCTCACCACACGACTGCGGTTTGCCAAGACTGGCACCTTCAACGGCTTCAAGCCCGACCTCTACACCACATCGCGCATCGACCATGTCTTCGTATCGCCACAAACCCGCGTTGATGCCTACGGACTCCTCACCGATGCCTATTGGACCCCCGACAGCACGTCTGTGGATAAGGAAAAAGCGTCAGATGCCCCGCAGGAAATCTCCTTCAGCCGCTACCAGCGCCGCCTCCCCTCCGATCATTATCCAGTGTTTGTGAGGATTAAGTAAGAACCCCATGCGTAGGGGCAGACCCCTCAAGTCTGACCGCACAATTACGAATCCATGGTTCCCAAACGAAACGAGGGTGTGTCAAAATGAAATAATGGATGAAAAGATGTCGGCCTGCTGTCTTTTCATCCATTATTCTTTTTTGGCACCCTCCTGCTACTTATGGCTAGGCAGCAACCATCTCTTCCCCTAACTTATGAATATGGTCAAGTATCTCTTGCTCACGTTCTTTTGATTGTTTCTTGAAGCCATAGATGTAGTTTCGTAGCAATGTGGGATTCATTCCCATTGAGCGTGCAAACTCTGCCACATTGATTTCCTTATGGGTAAGAAAAAAACGCTGTATGCTGCTCGGTTCAGCATCCTCATACCCAAAACTCTCGAAGCTGACATCTTCATCCAAATCTCGCCAATGAATGCCGCTTAAACCAAATGTGTAGTTACTGCGTTCTTCTTCATTGGCATGTCGTAGCCTCGAATACCAGAGTAATGATTGTTTATACTCTTTTCCCTCTTCGTCTCTGCCATAAATATAATCGGCATCAAACCAAATCTCCTTAATCTTCATAAGCGTTCCCCATTAATTCTCAAAATGTTCTAGAAAAGCCAATTCGTTTACTTGGTTCATGGTTATGTGCGACATCTTCGAAGTCGTCCTCTTGTATATATGCTTATTCCGCAGGTCAAGACCTGCGGTTACCATAGTGTGACCTCTCCGAGGTCTTTCTATTTATGCGTCATGATATCAAGGATCATGCGATCGGTTTGGCACATGGCCTCAGCACCAATACTGGTGAGGTTATGAATGGTCTTGTCGACACAGTCGTCGACGATGCCTTCTGCCGATGTCACGCACTTCCCTTCCATCGAGAGAACGGCGGAAAGAACGGCTGTCGACACACCCGACACAATCTTCAGCGAGCACGAAGGCTTCGCGCCGTCGCAGAGCATGCCTGTGAGGTTGGCAATCATGTTTTTCACCGAGCGGCAGACGCGCTCGTAGTCGCCACCCATCAGATAGGTGATGCCCACGCTGGAGCCGATGCCTGCCACCACACACCCACAGAGCGCCGACAGACGGCCGAGGCTCTGCTTGATATAGATAGCGGTGAGGTGCGAGAGCGTGAGCGCACGGATGAGCTCCTCCTCGGTGTTCTCGTTCTCCTCGGCATAGACGGCAACGGGATTCGTGGCGCAGATGCCTTGGTTGCCCGAGCCTGAGTTCGACATCACGGGAATCATCGCTCCACCCATGCGTGCATCGCAGGCGGCGGCGGTCTTCGCGATGACATGCGAGAAGATGCTATCGCCGAAGATGCCCTTTGCCAGCGGGCGGTCGATGGTCTTTCCGAGGTTATGGCCGTAGTTATGTCGCAGGGCCTCACGTGCTGCCGCCATATTCAGTTCCCTTGTCTGCAGAATGAACCGCAACTCCTCCACCGGCGTTTCCGTAGCGAAGTCGTAGACGAGGCGCAGAGTAAGAGACCCACCCTCCTGCCCCTCCCTGTGAGGGAGGGGAGTAATATCCTTTTCTGCTTGGACTCCATCGTCTCCTTGAGAGTAATCACTCCCCTCCCTCACAGGGAGGGGCTGGGGGGTGGGTCTGCCGGGGGATTCCCTGAAGTGTGTATGACTCCCCTCGATGATTGCCGTCTCGCTACGTCCGTCGGCCTCGCAGGTGATCTCGATATAGAGCAGGTCGCAGCAGTTTGCCTTCACACCGATGTTGATGCGATTTTCGGCGATGTAGCGCTTACCTTCTTCCAGTGCTGCGGGTGTGAGATCCTTCAGCACTTCCAACTGGTATTCTGACTTACCGATGAGGGCGCCCAAGGCAATGGCGATGGGCAGACCAATCATCCCCGTGCCGGGAATGCCTACGCCCATGGCGTTTTTCAGGATATTGCCCGATAGCTGGGCGGTGATTTTCTCGGGTCGACAGCCCAGCAGCTCCGTGGCACGGGCCGTACACAGCGCCACTGCCATCGGCTCGGTACAACCGATGGCCGGCACCACTTCTTGTTTCATCAGGCTGATTAATGCCTTTTTTTGTTCGTTTGTTATCATGGCTATTGCCCCCTAAAATAGGGGGTTGGGGGTCTTGTTTTAGCCCCCTAACATAGGGGGTTGGGGGTCTTGTGATACATTTATGTTAATGAACTCTGTTATCTGTTTTACTTTTTGGGGGCTTGCCTAAGGGCTTGCGAGGTAATGGGGGAGATTACTCAAGACCCCCAACCCCCTATTTTAGGGGGCTCTACCCCTATTTTAGGGGGCTAGTAAGGTACTCCAGGAACGCTGGCACGTCTTCCTTATAGGAATAGGAGCCGGTGAGCGGATTGCCGTCGGCATCGACGATGACGTAGAACGGCTGGGCGTTGGCACCGAACTTATGGCTCTGCAGATAGCTCCACTTCGCTCCGACGGTGCGCAGCGTGTGGGTTTCTCCCTTCTCGTCGGTGACCTCCATCGGCTCAGCAAGCGGCGTCTTGTCATCCACAAACAACGAGACGAGCACGTAGTCGTGACGCAGCTTGTCGGCTACGCGTGGGTCGGTCCACACGGCTGCTTCCATCTTTCGGCAGTTCACGCAGCCAAAGCCAGTGAAGTCGATGAACACCGGCTTGCCTTCGGCCTTGGCGGCGGCCATTGCTTGCTCGTAGTCGGTGAAGCGAGCCTCCACGGTCTTCGTGTTCAAGTTGAAATCCTGCGTGTTGATGGGCGGAGCGAAAGCACTCACTGCCTTACACGGAGCACCCCACAGACCGGGAATCATATAGATGGCGAAGGCAAACGAGACGAGACCGCCCATGATGCAGAGCACGGGCATGGGTTTGCGGATGTCACCACCGATCTCGTCCTCCTGGAACTTCAGCCAGCCCACAAGATATGCGCCGAGCAGACCGAAGATGACAATCCACAGTGAGAGGAATACCTCACGGTCGCACAGATGCCAGCCGTAGGCGAGGTCGGCGACGGAGAAGAACTTCAGTGCGAAGGCGAGTTCGATGAATCCCAGCACAATCTTTATCGTGGTCATCCACGAGCCCGACTTCGGAGCCTGCTTCAGCCACGACGGGAACATCGCAAACAGCGTGAACGGCAGGGCCAGCGCCAGCGCAAAGCCAAACATGCCGAGTGCCGGAGCCACCCAGTTGCCGCTGGTCGTCGTCTCCACGAGCAGCAGTCCGATGATCGGTGCCGTGCAGGAGAAGCTCACCAGCACCAGTGTGAACGCCATGAGGAAGATGGAGAGCAGGCCACTGGTGTTCGAAGCCTTTGTGTCGACAGCGTTTGCCCAGCGGTCGGGCAGTTTGATTTCAAACCATCCGAAGAACGACAGGGCGAACACCACCAGCAACAGGAACAGGAAGATGTTGAACACCGCATTCGTCGACAATGCATTTAGTGTGTCGCTGCCGAAGCAAGCCGTGACGAGCAGTCCCAGTGCCAGATAGATCACAATGATCGACAGGCCATATGTAACGGCATCCTTGATACCTTTCTTCTTATCCGTCTTCGCACGCTTCAGGAAGAAGCTCACCGTCATCGGGATGATCGGCCAGATGCAGGGCATCGCCACAGCGAGCAAACCACCGACGAAGCCCATCAGCAGGATGTACCACAGCGAACGATTGGCAATGCTGTCGCCGCTGCCCATCGCACGCAGTTCCTGAATGACCGGTCGCCAGAGACCCTCTGAGTTGAGAGGTTGAGAAGTTGAGGCGTTGAGGGTTGTATCCACCGCAGCCGAGTCGGCCTGAACAGCGGCAGCATCCTCGGTAGCATCGGCCTTCTCCTTTTCCTCTGCAGAAGCTTCAGCTGGAACGTTCTCCCCTCCTTCGGAGGGGTTGGGGGAGGTTTCCACCGCCGGACTCTTACCGCTCTTCTTCAGCACAGCCTCGCCCGGCGGCATGCACATCTCGTCATTGCACGCACCCCACTCCAGGTAGGCATCGATGTCGTATTGAGGCTTCGTGAACTTCACCTTCTGCACAAACTGCACGGCATTCTCGAAGTAGCGCAGCTTCATGCCGAACATCTCGTCGTATTGCGAGATTTCCTTGCCCTTCGGAGTGAGCTTTCCCACCAGCTCCACACCATCCTTCTTGTTGACGTGCAGCGAAGCCTCGATGGGACCGTCCTGACCGAGGTTTGTAGAGTAGACGTGCCAGCCGGGATCGATGGTGGCGCTGAAGATCATCTCCGCCTCAGGACCGGAGCCCGTCTTCAGTTCAGACTTGAATTTCACGGGGTCTTGCATCTGTGCCTGTACGGCAAAGAAGACCATCAGAAGAAAACTAATTGCTGTTAGCCGTTTCATGTTATTTGTCTTTGGTTTTTGAGTTCTTTTATATATAACGTACAAACATGCCACAAAGGTACGAATAAGCGAGCGAAATGCAAAAAGAAAATGCATTTTTCTTTTTCATTTCCGAGCAAATGGAGCAGCGAGAGCCAATAAACTTGTTTAATTGGCCGAGTCGTGACATTTGAAGACGAAGTCAACGAGAGTACCTTCTTTCTCCGTTTCACTACGAAAGCGGCATAGCCGAGCGCGGCGACAGCCAAAGGTACGAATAAGCGAGCGAAAAACCAAATTTATTTGAATTTTTCCGCACTCGGCTTTGTCGCTTTCGCCACATGTAGGGGCAGACCCTTTTGCCACCCTCCTTCGGAGGCGACTGGGGTCTTTAGAGCAGCCATCGATATGGCTGCGGCCCCACAAAGGGGAGCGAATCCCTCATTCGCGACGGGGGAGCTGGGGGAGGTCGTCTGCCCGAACAATGACGAACACCCGAAGCGCTTTACCCGTCCGCAGGGATCTAAACCATTCTAAACTGCGTGCAGCGCTTCTTAACCTTCTGAACCGTTCTAAACCCTACCCCCATGGGGGTCAGAGTTGCACATGCACCCAAGTGCTATGCCCTTTTCTCTCAAGCAACACTTTGTCTACATTTGGATTTTGTCTCAATATGTCAAAGATCACTTTTGCATAGTCGAGGTTGTCGCAATGGATGTCGGCAGCCCGTCCTTGCAGGTGTCGGGAATTCGGTACGCCCCCGACTCGGGCGTTCAGTCGCTTCGAGCGATACCCGCTATTGATGTAGACGGGTGCGCCTAGGGTATCTCTTAACGGCTGCAACACGAGAACGCAAAGCTTCTGCAGGTTCTGAATGGCGGCCAGCGTCGGTATGTCTTGCAACCCCTTGTGACTCGTCGCCACCATCTCCTCTAACGTGAAATTCTTACTTAACTTCATCACCATATTTTATCAAACATTAATTCCCATTAATCGTCCATTAATTTTTCATTAATTATTTTTGAATGATTTTGGGCGCAGCGACCCATTGCCCTTTGTAGGGACGGGGTTTAATCCCCGTCCGCAAGCTGTCTTGCCTTGCTGATGGGCAATAAAGCCCATCCCTACATCTGGGTGTCGACAACGCTGGCGCGCACTCCCCTCCCTGCAGGGGAGGGGTTGGGGGAGAGGCCTCTATACCAGCGTGCTGAGGTGATGCAGCCAGCCAGTGCCCACGATGGTGCCGCCCAGCAGGGCAACACCTTCGGCAGGGGCACCGGAAGCGGCGGTGGTTACTGACAGCGTCGAACCGATGGCGGTGAGAATCGCCACGATGAGCTGAATGATGTATTTAATGGCTTCTTTCTTCATAGTATTATATGGTGTTAGATTTTTTCGATTTTTTGCGTAGCATTGCACCTGTCCTCCGGATGCAATCATTCCAGAGAGTCGGAGCATTGCTTTCAATCAGCAAAAGCATTGCTTTCAGACTGCAAAAGCATAGCTCCCAGCGTCTAAACGCAATAAGGTAGCGATGCAAAGTCAATGCTCCCGGTGTCCGAAAGCAATGCTTTCACACCGCTACCTACTACGAACCTGCGCGTTCGGGCAGACGTTCTGCTTCCCTCCTTGTTCGGGCAGACACGGGGGTCTGCCCCTACGGCTGGATGTCGGCCTGTAGTCCCCTCCTTTTGGAAGGAGGGGTTAGGGGTGGTAGAGAAAAATACGGTCCTTACCTATTTAATAGGTCAATCATTGTTTGTTCCGCTACCACCCCGCACCCCTCCTCCCCGGAGGAGGGGACTACGCTGGGTGCTCGAGCCCCCCCAACGCTGGCGCGCGACTCCCCTCCTTCGGAGAGGCGGGGGAGGTTCCCCCCTCCCTTACGGGAGGGGTTTGGGGGAGGGTCTTTAGGGCTGCTGCCCATCCTCCTTGTCGACATCGTTCTCGTTGGTCTCCTCGACCTGCAGGCCCTGCAGCATGGCCTTGACGCGCTGACCAGCGGCGTCGATGGTCACCTCAGGCTGG
>ONCG01000014.1 GCA_900316285.1 uncultured Prevotellaceae bacterium | reverse complement strand
GTCGCGTTGCTGGAGTTAGCTTTTCTGGGCCCAATAACGCGGCACGCCGCGTCCCTACATCTGAAGATATATATCATACTATAATAATAATATAATTAACAAATAACTCCTATTTCCTGAGCAAAAACAGCCATGAAAACGAAGTAGGGACGCTACGAAAAGCATTTTTGGAGAAGAAAACTGCCAAAAACATGCCCGCTGCGCCCCTACATTCACACTGGCGAATGTACCTAAAAGGGTAATTATTGTATATTAATACTTAATATAGATATTATATATAATAATTATACAATTATTTAAATAAATATGCGCAAATCCACTTCCGTGCACATCGCAACCCCTTATTGTGACAATGTGACAATGTGACGATGTGACAAACAATGGGGAATGGCCCGTGCACATCGCCACTCCTTATTGTGACAATGTGACAATGTGACAATGTGACAAACAAGGGAGAATGACCGAGTATCCATTTGTGAACGAAAGGCCAAACAGATGCTGCTGGACTGGAACACAGATGCTGCTGAACAGGAAAAAGATGCTTTTGGACAAGGAACAACAGATGCTGCTGAACAAAAGAATGTACAGAAACGAAAAAAGCGGCTCGAAAGCCGCTTTCTTCGTACACTCTCAGGGGTTCGAACCCTGGACCCACTGATTAAGAGTCAGTTGCTCTACCAACTGAGCTAAGAGTGCTCGTGGTGCTCGTCAGACGTTTGATTTCTGATTTGCGGTTGCAAAGGTACATCGTTTTTTTGTTTCCACCAAACTTTTTCGCGTTTTTTTTTCGAAAAAAGCAAAAAAAGTGCTTTTTCGCGGCTTTTCACGCAAAAATACGTAAAGAAATATGCGTTTTCTGAATTATTATGAGTATCTTTGCGGTGTTTTACGGCACATACTTGCCGTGATTGAATGAGACAGAAAAGTTATTGATAGTTATGAAAGAAGTAATCATCAGCGATGCCAAGCTGCGACAGGCTGCCGAGTCGGGGCCCGACGCTTTTCTCTCCACCGTCATCGATGCGACGCTGGAAGCCATCGGCGGCGAGTTGAATGCCGACAACATGAACGAGCTGAGTGCCGACCAGGTGACGCTGCTCGCCTACCACATGTTGCATGAGGAGGTGATGGACGGCGGCTTCGTGCAACTCATCCATAACGGCTACGGACCTTTCTTCTTCCAGAATCCGTTTGCCAAAGCTATGCGCATGTGGGACATTGCCGAGTTGGCAAAACTGATGAACAAGGTGAAGAAGCTCTATCTGGGTTGCCACGAAGACCTCGAGCGCGATTGCTCGGAGGATGAGTTCATGGCACTCTTCGAGCAGCATCCGGAGTTCGACGATTGCGACGACACGTTCGTGGAGAACGAGGAGCAATGGACGGCCGCCGTTGCCTACTACGTCGACGAGCATCTGGACAACTTCTGCACGGTGAAATGATAAACAAACGAGAGAGATGAACAAGGAACAACTGGAACTCCGCAAGAAGAGTCCCATACAGATAAAGAACAAGAAGGCGTCGTTTGAATACTTCTTCGTGGAGGAATTCACGGCGGGCATCGTGCTCACGGGCACAGAGATCAAGTCGATCAGAGCCGGCAAGGCTTCGCTGGTCGACACCTATTGTTATATTGTGAATGGCGAGATGTGGGTGAAGGGCATGAACATTTCGCCCTACTTCTACGGCTCATATGCCAACCACGAAGCAAAGCGCGAACGCAAGCTGCTGCTCACGCGACGCGAGATCAACAAGCTGCAGGAAGCCGACAAGCTGCCCGGTTACACCATTGTTCCGACGCTCATCTTCATCGACCAAAACGGTCGCGCCAAAGTCGATATCGCCCTCTGCAGAGGTAAGAAGATGTACGACAAGCGCCAGACGCTGAAGGAGAAGGAAGACCGTCGGGAGATGGATCGGGCCATCAAGCACTATTGAGCAGCCCCTCCCCAACCCTCCCCGAAGGGGGAGGGAGAAGGCCCCACCCCTTCTCCGCTCGACCCCACAGGGTCGCTCATTCCCGACGTCCCGTCGCCTACCCGTAGCCTTTCGTAGCGAAGCGGAGAAAGAACCCTTCTCAACCCTTCTCAACAGCGCGTAGCGCATCTCAACACTCTCTCAACAGCGCGAAGCGCATCTCGACTCTTCTCAACAGCGCGAAGCGCATCTCTTAAACCCCACTTCAGGATGACAACTATAGAATCACTTTCCAAACAAAAGATTCTCATTCTCGATGGAGCAATGGGAACGCTGATTCAGTCGTATGGCCTGACGGAGCGCGACTTCCATAACAGCATGCTTGGAGGCAGCGATTGGAAGACCGGCATCACGCCAACAGCCGTTCCGCTGAAGGGAAACAACGACGTGCTGAACCTCACGCGCCCGGACGTCATCGCCGACATCCACCGCCGATATCTGCTCGCCGGTGCCGACATCATCGAAACCAATACGTTCTCGGCACAACGCATCTCACAAGCCGACTATCATCTGGAACACTTGAGCCGCGAGATGGCTCTCCGTGGAGCGCAGATAGCCAGGAAGGTGGCCGACGAATTCAGCACACCCGACAAACCGCGATTCGTGGCGGGTTCGATGGGTCCAACCAACAAGACCGCTTCCATCTCGCCCGACGTCAACAACCCCGCTTATAGAGACATCGCCTACGACCAACTCTACGATGCCTACTACGAACAGGCGGAGGCTTTGGCCGAAGGTGGCGTCGATGCCTTCCTAATTGAAACCATTTTCGACACGCTGAATGCCAAAGCGGCTATTGCCGCCGTGAGCAATATGATGGAACAGCGGCAGCAGAAACTCCCCATCATGCTCAGCATCACCATCGCCGACAAGGCAGGCAGGTTGCTCAGCGGTCAGACGCTGGAAGCGTTCCTTGCCACCATCAGCTCGTTCGACATCTTCTCCGTTGGACTGAACTGCTCGTTCGGTGCCGACGAGATGCTCCCCTTCCTGAAGCAGCTGGCACAACACTCGCCCTACCTCGTCAGCGCCTATCCCAATGCAGGTCTGCCCGACGAACTCGGCGAATACAGCCAGACTCCCGACGAGATGGCAGCACAGGTGGAAGCATACATCGATGAACGTCTGGTGAACATCCTGGGTGGTTGTTGTGGAACTACCGATGCCTTCATCAAACGCTTCGCCGAATTGGCCGAAGGCAAGAAGCCGCATACACCCCTACCCCGTCACAACGACTTGCTGCTGTCAGGCTTGGAGCCCTTGCGACTCACGCCCGAGATTCCCTTTGTGAATGTTGGTGAACGTTGCAACGTAGCAGGCTCGCGCAAGTTCCTGCGACTCATCAACGAGAAGAACTACGACGAGGCCTTGAGCATCGCCCGCAAACAAGTGGCCGACGGCGCCTTGGTGCTCGATATCAACATGGACGACGGCTTGCTCGATGCGGCTCATGAGATGCAGACGTTCCTGAATCTCATCGTCTCCGATCCCGATATTGCCCGCGTGCCGGTGATGATAGACTCTTCCGACTGGAATGTCATCATGACGGGTCTGAAGTGCATGCAGGGAAAGTGCATCGTGAACTCCATCTCGCTCAAGGAGGGCGAGGAAGTGTTCAAGGCGCATGCCCGCGACGTCAGACAGATGGGAGCAGCCGTAGTGGTGATGTGCTTCGACGAAGAGGGCCAAGCCACCAGCTACGAACGACGCATCGCAATTGCCGCCCGCAGCTATCGCATCCTCACCGAGGAGGTCGGCATGCGGCCACAAGACATCATCTTCGACCCGAACATTCTTGCGATTGCAACGGGAATGGAAGAGCACGACGCCTACGCCAAGGACTTCATCCGTGCAACGGCCTGGATTCGCCAGAACCTGCCTGGTGCCCATGTGAGCGGCGGAGTGAGCAACTTGTCGTTCTCTTTCAGAGGCAACAACTACATTCGCGAGGCCATGCACGCCGTGTTCCTCTATCATGCCATTAGGGCAGGAATGGACTTCGGCATCGTGAACCCAGCAACGAAGGTCGCCTATAGCGATATTCCGAAAGCAGAACTCGACGTGCTGGAAGACGTGGTGCTAAACCAACGCGCCCATGCTGCCGACGACCTGATTAAGCTGAGTCAGGACATTTTGGCAAGGAAAGAAGAGAAGGGACCAACGGCCGACAACGCCCAAGAGAAGCGAGAAGAGCTGAGCGTGGAGGAACGGCTGGGCCTTGCACTTCGTAAAGGTAACGGCGAACATCTGGAGAGCGACCTGATGGAAGCCCTGCAGAAATACGGCAAGGCCGTCGACATCATTGAAGGTCCGCTTATGAGCGCGATGGACGAGGTGGGCCGCCTGTTTGGTGAAGGCAAGATGTTCCTGCCCCAGGTGGTGAAGACCGCAAGGACCATGAAGCAGGCCGTCGCCATTCTGCAACCTTATCTGAATGCCTCTGCCCAAACCGAAGACGCGAAGCGCGACAAGAGTCAAGCACGAAAGATAGTGATGGCAACGGTGAAGGGCGACGTTCACGACATCGGAAAGAACATCGTCTCGGTGATTCTTGCCTGCAACGGCTATGAGGTCATCGACCTCGGCGTGATGGTTCCCGCCGAGAAAATTGTGGAAACGGTCAGGAGCACACATGCCGATGCCGTCGGACTGAGCGGACTGATTACGCCCTCGCTTGCAGAAATGGTGAACGTAGCGATTGAAATGGAGCGTGCCGGAATGAGCATTCCCATTCTGATTGGCGGAGCTACCACCAGCGCCTTGCATGCGGCATTGAAGATTGCACCCGAATATAGCGGCGTTGTCGTTTGGCTGAAAGACGCCGCACAAAACGTGATCGCCGCCAACCGCCTGTTCAATCCCAAGGAGAGCAGCAGTTATGTGGAGCACATCCGGAAGGAGCAGGAAGAGATGCGCCGCAACTACCACCAGAAGCATGAAGAGCTGATGAGCATCGAAGAGGCGCGCCGAAACAAACTCGACCTGTTTCATTAAAGCAATATAAAAAATGGGAACTATATACAATTTGACCTCAGCAGACAGACCGTGTATGGTTTATCGAAAAGAAATTATCATAATTAGAATAATTTCTACCATTAATAAATATATTATCTGAACGTAATTATGATAATTATTCTAATTTCTTTCCGATAAAAAGACCAAGAGAGCTGAGTCCTACTGGGATAAAGGTACCATATATACATCATCACCTAATTAATAGGAACGCAAGCAACACACGAATTTAGAAACAACAAAACATCAGATATGATTAAGAACATCATCTTCGATTTCGGAGGAGTCATCATCACCCTCGACCACGCAAAAGCGGTGGAGAGTTTCAAACAACTGGGCATCGCCGACGCCGAGAAGCGTCTCGACCCCTACACACAAGGAGGCATCTTCGGCGACTTGGAAATAGGTAGCATCACGGCCGACGAGTTTCTGAGCAAGCTCTGCGACATAGCCGGCCACGACATCAGCTACGACGAGTGCCGCCAGGCGTGGCTTTCGTATCATAGCGAACTGCCCAAGCGCAACCTTGACATCTTGCGACAACTACGCAAAGAAGGCTATCGCCTCATCTTGCTCTCAAACACCAATCCATTCATGATGAGCTGGGCAGAGAGCGACGAGTTTGATGGCGAGGGCAATCCGCTCTCCTCCTATTTCGATGCCGAATATAAAAGCTTCGAGGTGAAGTTCATGAAGCCCGACCCCAGTTTCTTCATGCACATTCTCTCCAAAGAGAACATCCTGCCCAGCGAAACCCTCTTTGTTGACGACGGCCCACGCAATGTGGCTACGGCCAGCCAACTCGGCATCCACACCTTCTGTCCTGCCAACGGGTCGGATTGGACAAAAGAAATCTACCAACATCTGAAAGACGATGAATGATCGAAAGCGCAGCCTGAGGACATCGCTCGTGATGAGCTTCATCATTGCTTGCCTAACGCTAACTGGTTGTCAGTCAATGGCTTTGCGCGAAGGCGACCTACTATTCCACATTGCTGAAAAGAGCAATGCCATAACTGAAGTAACGCCGGGCATGATCGACCATGTAGCCATCGTCATCGGCGCCGATAGCGTTATCGAGGCTGTTGGCAAAGGGGTCGTCATCACCCCACTCGACTCATTGCTCAGCCAACCGGGCCGTTATGTAGCTGCTTCGGTACGCAAGTGCGACCGCAGGCAATCGGTAGCCCGCGCTCGCGAGTATCTGGGACATGCATACGACTACCTCTACTTGCCCGACAACGACGACATCTATTGCTCGGAGCTCGTTCAGTTCGCCTTTGTCGACCGCAAGGGACAACGCATCTTTCAACCGATTCCGATGTCGTTCCACAACGATGAAGGACAGATCACCGACTACTGGAAAACCTTCTACGCGCGCCACAACATGGAAGTTCCTGAAGGATGGCCCGGCACAAATCCTTCGGAAATGTCGCAGCGCAAGGAGGTAAGAATCAAGCACAAGTGGCAACGCCGGTAGCCAGCAAACCACGAGTGAAAGCACGAAGGAAACCTGCAAACATAAAAAAACGCTAAAATATAAACGCCAAGCAACGGAATATCAAGAATTTATTGTAACTTTGCATGGATATCAAAGAAGGTATTATACTCATTCAATAAATATTATTAATTATGACAATCAACGAATTTAATTTTGCCGGACAAAAGGCAATCGTGCGCGTTGACTTCAACGTGCCCCTCGATGAGAATGGTAAGATCACGGACGACACCCGCATTCGCGGCGCTCTGCCCACCCTGAAGAAGGTGCTGGCCGACGGTGGTGCTCTCATCATCATGAGCCACATGGGTAAGCCCAAAGGAAAGGTGAACCCGAAGTTCTCGCTTGGTCAGATCAAGGACGCTGTGGCTGAGGCCCTTGGTGTTCCTGTAACCTTCGCTCCCGACTGCGCTAAGGCTCAGGAGCAGGCTGCTGCCCTGAAGATGGGTGAGGCTCTGCTGCTCGAGAACCTGCGCTTCTATCCAGAGGAAGAAGGCAAGCCCGTAGGTGTTGAGAAGGGTACTCCCGAGTACGACGAGGCTAAGAAGGCCATGAAGGCCAGCCAGAAGGAGTTCGCCAAGACACTCGCCAGCTATGCTGACTGCTATGTGATGGACGCCTTCGGTACCGCACACCGCAAGCACGCTTCTACCGCCGTCATCGCCGACTACTTCGATGCCGACCACAAGATGCTTGGTCTGCTTATGGAGAAGGAAGTGAACGCCGTCGACAACATCCTCTCGAACATCAAGCGCCCGTTCACCGCTATCATGGGTGGTTCGAAGGTTTCTACGAAGATCGGTATCATCGAGAACCTGCTCGGCAAGGTCGACAACCTCATCCTCTGCGGTGGTATGACCTACACCTTCGCGAAGGCTCAGGGTGGCGAGATTGGTAACTCAATCGTTGAGATGGATAAGCTCGATGTTGCCCTCGACGTGATCAAGAAGGCAAAGGAGAACGGTGTGAACCTCGTGCTGGGTAGCGACTGCATCGCCGCTGACAAGTTTGCCAACGATGCCAACACACAGGTATGCCCCGCCAACGCTATTCCCGAAGGTTGGGAAGGTCTGGATGCTGGTCCTGAGACCCGCAAGGCATTTGCCGAGGTTATCGAGAGCGCAAAGACCATCCTCTGGAACGGTCCTGCCGGCGTATTCGAGTTCGACAACTTCATCGGTGGTTCGAAGGCTATTGCCGACGCTATCGCTAAGGCTACTGCCAACGGTGCCTTCTCGCTCATCGGCGGTGGTGACTCGGTGGCTTGCATCAACAAGTTCGGTATGGCCGACCAGGTGAGCTACATCTCTACCGGTGGTGGTGCTCTGCTCGAGGCCATCGAGGGTAAGGTGCTCCCCGGCGTAGCTGCCATCAAGGGCGAGTAATCTCACCAAAAGGGAACACGGAGGGCACGAAGGGCACGAAACAATCTACCCCCACACCCCTCTCCCCTATGAACACAAAAAAGCTGGTTGCCACTTGGCAGCCAGCTTTTGTTTTTATACTTCTTGACCCTGAATGATGTAGGGACGCTACGAGTCGCGCTACTTGGTTGATGTTCTTCTCCAACAACTCGGCACGCCGCGTCCCTACATGGGGGCAATGTTGCTTAGTACGGGAGTTCGAGCCACTTCACGTAGCAGAAGTCCTGACGATGAGGCAGCAGGTCGTTCTTCGGGAACATGCGCACGGCACTCTTGAAGATACCAGAGTGGTCTGGATCCATCAAGCCTTCGAACACATAGTTGTTGCCCTCGCGGCTGACAACCTTCAGGGGCACCTTCGAGAAGACATGCTCCTCGCCGTTCTTATTCGTGTGGATGTTGACGAGCTCAAGACCGATGGCATCGTCGAGGCCCTGCTCGTTGATGACATAGCGAATCTTGTACTTGCGGCCCGTCTCAGCACCAGCGGCGGGAACCTCCCACTCGGAGCTCACCACGCTGACGGCATCCCAGCGCTCAGCCACCGTCTCCTTCCAATGAGCGATGTCCTTAGCCAGACGATAACCGTCGGCGGCAATCTCCTTGAAGCGAGCGGCCTCCTTGCAATAGAACTTCGAATAGTAGTCGTCGAGCTGACGCTTCATGGTGTAGTGAGGAGCAATCTGGGAGATGGAGTTCTTCACCACCTTGATCCAGCCTTCGCTATAGCCCTTCTTGTTCTTCTTGTAGTAGAGAGGAATGATTTCGTTCTCGAGCAGACCATAGATGGTAGCGGCATCGAGGCGATCCTGATACTCCTGGTTCTGATAGGTGCGCTTCTCGGTGAGAGCCCAGCCGGCACCCTCACGATAGCCCTCAAGCCACCAACCGTCGAGGACGGAGAGGTTGACGACACCGTTCATCTCGGCCTTCTCGCCCGACGTACCGGAAGCCTCCAGCGGACGTGTCGGCGTGTTCATCCAGATGTCTACACCCGAGACGAGGCGGCGAGCCAGCAGGAAGTCGTAGTCCTCGAGGAAGATGATCTTACCGAGGAACTCAGGACGCTGGGAAATCTCATAGATCTTCTTGATAAGACCCTGACCAGCACCGTCGGCGGGGTGAGCCTTACCGGCGAAGAGGAAGATAACGGGATGCTCTGCGTTGTTCACAATCTTCGACAGACGATCGACATCGGTGAAGAGCAGGTGAGCACGCTTGTAGGTAGCAAAGCGGCGGCAGAAGCCAATGACGAGTGCATTGGGGTTCATCTTTTCGAGCAGGCTAACCACACGCGAGGGATCGCCCTGGTTCTTCAGCCACGTCTCACGGAACTGCTCCTTGATGTAGGCGAAGAGCTTGTTCTTCAGAGCCATACGTGTTGCCCAGATCTCATCGTCGGGGCAGTTGTAGATGGCTTCCCAGATCTTCTGGTTCGACTGGTCGCCCATGAACGATGCGTCGAAGTACTTGGCATAGAGCTTACGCCACTCGGTAGCAGCCCATGTGGGGAAGTGCACACCATTGGTGACGTAGCCCACGTGGTTCTCCTCGGGGAAATAACCCTTCCAGATGGGAGCAAACATCTTCTGGCTCACCTTTCCGTGAAGCATCGACACACCATTCACCTCCTGGCAGGTGTTGCAAGCGAAGGTCGACATGCAGAACTTCTCGTTCTTGTCGTCGGGATTGATGCGGCCCATGCCGATGAACTCGTCCCACGAGATGCCGAGCTTCTGGGGATAGCCACCCATGTACTTGCCGAAGAGACCCTCGTCGAAGTAGTCGTGACCGGCAGGAACGGGCGTGTGAACGGTGTAGAGACCGCTGGCGCGAACCAGCTCCATAGCCTGATTGAAGGTGAGGCCTTCCTCGATGTAGTCGCACAAGCGCTGGAGGTTGCAGAGGGCAGCATGTCCCTCATTGCAATGATACACATCCTTCTTGATGCCCAGGCGCTTCAGCAACAGCATACCACCAATACCCAGCAGAATCTCCTGCTTCAGACGGTTTTCCCAGTCGCCGCCATAGAGCGAGTGCGTGATGGGCTTGTCGAACTCAGAGTTGAGCTCGTTGTCGGTGTCGAGCAGATAAAGCTTCACACGACCCACGTTGACACGCCACACGTATGCGTGAACATTATAGTTTGTGTAAGGCACATCGATGACGAGAGGATTGCCGTTCTCATCGAGCTGGCGCTCAATGGGCAGGGAGTTGAAGTCTTGCGACTCGTAGTTGGCAATCTGCTGGCCGTCCATAGAGAGGCTCTGGGTGAAGTATCCAAAACGATACATGAAACCTACGGCACACATGTCGACATTCGAGTCGGAGGCCTCTTTCACATAGTCGCCGGCAAGCATGCCAAGACCGCCCGAATAGATTTTCAGGGCAGAGTGCATACCATACTCCATACAGAAGTAAGCCACCGAGGGACGTGAACGGTCGGGTTCCACGCTCATGTAAGCCTTAAACTGCTCATACACTTTCTTGATGCGCTTCATGAGGTTTTTGTCCTTCACGATCTCCTCCTTGCGGTTGAAGCTCAATCGCTCGAGCAATTGAACGGGATTGTGACGTACGTCGTGGTAGAGTTCGGGATCGAGGTCGCGGAAAAGGTCGCGTGCCTCGTAGTTCCACACCCACCACAAGTTGTGTGCAATCTCGTTAAGTCCATTCAGCTCTTCGGGAAGGCTCGACTTGACGGTTAGCTCCCTCCAAGCGGGAGCACTGGTGTAATCAGCTTTAATCTTCATAAATTAATATTCACCCCCACCCCTTCCTCGTTGGGAAGGGCGCCTGGTTAGTTTCGGAGGACCCAGGCTATCTGTTGTATAATCCTGATATCGGTTGCCCTAAAAACCACGTTTCACGCTCCGGCCGTCAAAGCATCAGAGCGTCGCGACCCTGTGCCTTGCGGAGAGCCACGTCGTAGGCCTCATAATAGTATTTGATGAAGTGGCTCCAGAGGGCTTTCTTCGAGATTTGCTCAGCCTGCTTGCGAGCCTTCTTCACCTCGTCGGCGGTCATATTCGAGAAGTCGGCCACCGTTTCCTTGATGATGTCGGCCACTTCCGAGTAGTTGTAGTCGGTGCGGCGAATGACCTTCACGCCGTCCTGAATCTCGCCCGGATGACCCAGCACCTTGTTCACCCAGAGGCCGAAGCCTGCCAGGTCGGTAGTGATGCACGGCACATGGAAGGCCACCGCCTCGAGCGGTGTGTAGCCCCACGGCTCATAGTACGACGGATAGATGCAGAGGTCGTTGCCGAGCACCACATCGTAGTAGGTCATGTTGATGATACCGTCGTTACCCGTGAGGTAGCAAGGCAGGAACACCAGCTTTACACGGTCTTCCTCACGATTGTGCATGTCATAGAATTTCATCATGTTCAGCACATTGTCGTGACCCATGTTGTGCAACCAGTGGGTGATCATGGGAACCTCCAGCGGCTTACCCTTGGGCGACTTCTCCTGAAGCTGCTCTTCGGCGAGCTTCTGTTGCAGGTCCTGGCGCGGCTCGCCCACCCATCCGGGAACGACGATGAATGCCAGCACCTTCTTGTTCAGATTGCGATCGCGCAACAGGCGGTTCATAGCTTCAATGAAGACATCGATGCCCTTGTTGCGGAACTCATAGCGGCCACTTGTAGAAACGATTAAAGTATCGTCGTCTAAGTCGGTGCCCATCAGCGAGTTAGCAATGCTCAAAAGGCGACGGCGTGCGGCCTTGCGCTTGCGGGTGAACGTGGCGCCCTTCGGCACGAAGTTGTCTTCAAAGCCATTGGGCAACACCACATCGACGGGCTTGTCGAGGAGTTCCACACACTCGCGGGCGGTAATATCGCTCACGGTGGTGAAGCAATCAACGTAGTGAGCCGTCTGCCGCTCTATGGAGTGCTTGCTCTGCACGTTCAACTCATCGGCCATCTGGTTGCCGTTGTAGGCAAAGAGATAGTCGTAGAGAGGCTTGTTGTTGCCGGCAATGGAACGACCGATGCTCGTGGCATGAGTTGTAAAGATTGTTCCAATCTGCGGCACACGGGTGTGAATGTAGAGCAATCCCAGGCCCGTCATCCATTCATTGCCGTGATAGACCACCTTCAGAGGAGCCACAGACGCATCGGGATCGTTACCTTCCTTGACGCCTTCGTTCCTACCCTCCAAGAAGCGATACATGCTCTCCACCACCAGGGCGGCGGCATACGAGAACATGGAAGCCTCGTCGTAGTCGCCATAGGCGTGAAGCGAGTCAACGCCATAGAGCTCCCACATACGGGTGTAGATCTCGTTTTTCTGTTCGAAATAGGGTTTAAAGTCGACCAACACGGCCAGAGGTTCGCCAGGAATCGTCCATCGGCCCACCTTCACGGCCAGGCCTTCTTTGGCTGCTTGCCGTTTCCAAGCGTCGAAGGGCGTCTTCTGCTCTTTGAAATAGGGACACGGCTTGTCGCCCCAGCAATCTGGGCCAATGAAGATGATTTTATCAGGAAGAACTGCCTGCAGAGTCTTCGCCCTGGTCGACAACACCGTGTAAATACCGCCAACTTTATTACAAACTTCCCAACTCGATTCGAAAACATAGTCGGGAAATAGCATATCTTTAGTCATAAAAAATCTAACGCGTCTGAATTTGGGCGCAAAGTTAATAAAAAAATCTTAAACTAAGGGCTCAAAATGCATAAAAAATGGCAAAAAACAACAATTCTTGATTTATATTAATTACCTTTGCCGGCGTAAACCCCAACTATCACCCACAAAGACAACAAAAGCATGCAAATACATCTCACCAACTGCTGCCTGCTGGCGGCGCTATTCTTTCTTTTCACGACTTCTCTTCGCGGCATCACGGGAAAAGAGTCGACCGTAACCGTCGCACCCAACGAGGCTACTTCCACAACGGCCCAACAACCGAAAGAGTCGGCCGACAGCACCACATTCAAGGGCACACTCGTCAACGACGAATACCAGGTGTGGCTCACCATCGACTTCTACGGCTCATCGGTCACCGTGCCCGACCAGGAACTCTTCGGTGAGCTGCCCGGCTATCTCGGTGCCAAGCGCGACCCTCGCAAGTGGTTCATCACCGATGCTGAGATTACCTCGCCCACCACGGCCCGCCTGGAGATCATCAACGACTACGGAAGCGAGGACCTCAACGCCACCCTCACCCAGCTTACCGATAGCACCTATCAGCTGCATCAGGACGACGGCAGCACCTTGCGCATCGTCGTGAATAGCAAGTGGGTGAAGCTCCCCAAGTCGCTGGTGTTCAAGCGGAAGAAGTGAGGGGCGGAGAGGCATCCTCCCAATGTAGGGACGCGACGTGTCGCGTTCTTGGCGAGAGAAAGCCCAATTAAGGATGCGCGGCACGCATAAAATTTGCCCAACTTGCTCCAATAACGCGACACAATTTGCCCAACTTGCTCCAATAACGCGGCACGCCGCGTCCCTACATCATTTGATATCGTTTCCCCACACAAAAAACCCGAGGCATCATTGCCCCGGGCTTATTGTTTTGTTGATTTTATACTTTTTATCCTATTGGGAATCTATCCCTCGCTATGCAACCTTCTCCAGTCGCTTCATCATGGCGAACATGAAGAGGGCCGAGAGCAGGCAGAGCACGATGAACACGCCCCAGACAACCCACAAAGGCAGGTCGCCCCAGAGGTAGCCACCAACGCTGACGAGCTTGTTACCAATGGCGGTAGCACCAAACCAGCCACCCATCATCAGACCCTTGTACTTCGGGGGAGCCACCTTCGACACGAAGCTGATGCCCATCGGCGAGAGCAGAAGCTCACCAAAGGTGAGGATGAGGTAGGTGGAGATGAGCCAGTAGGGAGAAACCAACGGACCCAGCGTGCCAGCCTCAGCCAGTGCAGCCTGCTCGTTCGGAGTCTTCAGACCCTGCGAGGCCAACATCATGATGAGGAATGCGGAAGCAGCCACAAGCATACCATAGGCAATCTTGCGCGGTGCCGAGGGCTCCTTGCCCTTCTTGGCGAGCGATGCGAAGATGGCCATCGAGACGGGTGTCAGCGCAACTACATAGAACGGGTTGAACTGCTGGAAGATAGGTGCGGAGATGTCGATGGTTCCGGTAGCCTGATAGTACTTATAGAGGAGCACGCCCAGGGCAGCGAGCACGACGAGGGCGGAGATGAGCTTCGCCTTCTGCGTCTTGCTCTGGAAGAACGAGAAGCCGGCATAGACGATGAAGATGATCATCACGAGGTTGATCACGTCGAAGGGCATTGTGTTAGCGCCCGAAGCAGTCTTCTCCGTGAATTCGTCGGCGAAGTAGGTCAGCGAGAGACCATTCTGGTGGAAGGCCATCCAGAAGAAGATCACCACGGCGAACACCAGGCACAGGGCAACGATGCGCTGCTTGGTCTCCTCCTTCGTGAGCTCGGGCTCGGCGGCAACAGCGGCAGCCTTGTCGGCGGCAGTCTTCTTGCCACCCTCGGTGTGACGGAACGTGCCGCGGAAAGCATAGTAGATGGCGATGGAGAGGATGAGCGAAGCGCAGGCTACGGCGAAGGCGAAGTGATAAGCCTCGCCGGGAGCGGTGTAGCCCAGTTCGTTCTTGGCCCACTCAGAAATCATGATGGCTGCCGTAGGTGCGAAGAGGGCACCGATGTTGATAGCCATGTAGAAGATGGAGAAGCCAGCGTCGCGCTTGTCGGCATACTGCGGGTCGTCGTAGAGGTTACCCACCATCACCTGGAGGTTACCCTTGAAGAGACCGGTGCCGAAACTCACGAGCACCAGAGCGATGAGCATGGCCACGAGGCCCACGGCCTTGCCACCCAGCGGAATGGAGAGCAGCAGATAGCCCAGGAACATGATGACGATACCGATGGTCACCATCTTTCCGAATCCGAACTTGTCGGCCATGATACCGCCAAGAATCGGCAGGAAGTAGACGAGCATCAGGAAGTCGCCGTAGATTTCGCCAGCCCATCCGGCATCGAGGCCGAAGTTGGCTCTTAGAAACAATGCGAAGACGGCTATCATCGTGTAGTAGCCGAATCGCTCACCAGTGTTGGCCAATGCCAACGCATAAAGACCTTTTGGTTGTCCTTCGAACATAATAAAATGTATTTAAGTTAATAATAATCAACCACATAGCTGACAGGAGGCAATGAGCCGGTAACAAACTAACCACACATCTGCCACCCGTCAGGGCTTTATAATGCCACAAAGGTAACCATTTTTTCCGATTCTGCAAAGAAAAATCATAAAAATAAACTTGCGAAGGGTCGCAACATCCTTTTTCCGGGCAACGGCAGGCGCTGTCACTCCGTCGTCAGATAGCCAACGTGCAGGTTGCCTTGCTTCAGCAGTTGCTTGAGATGGGTGCGGAGCGATGCGGGCGTCACCTGACGGACGTAGGTCATATCGCCCTGCTTCACCACGATGCCGTTCAGCTCCTGCGTCAGATAGTCGCGTCGGCGGGTATATTCGTTGTCCTTGTAAGCGGCACTCTGCTTCTCGCGAATCTTGAGGTAACCGTCGATGAGGTCCTGTGTGATAAGGTTGCCCTCAGTCATCTGCTTCACCAGCTGCTCCACATCCTTTGCGATGCGCTCGCGCTGGGTGGGATTGCAGGCGAAGGCGATGGTGATCCTCATGTGCGGAACGGGCAGCAGGGCATCTTCCATCTGTACTTGCGGAGTATAGACATCGCTATGCTGAACGCGCAACGTCTGGATGAGCAGGTCTCTCAGCACGCTCTGCAACACCTCATTGTGGGCATGCGACTGCTGCGTGTATTGGAAACCCTTCTCCCAGGTGTAGAACATCATGGTCTGGGCGATGGGAGCAGGATTCTCAATCTTCTCCACCATCACCGTATTCTCCGTCTTATAGTGGTCGGCAGGCCACGTCAAGCGTTTCACGCGCTCGGGTTTTGCAGGCAGACCACCCACATATTTCAAAATATAGGGCATGATGCTATCGGCGTCCACGTTTCCTTGTACCACCATCACCGAGCCGTTGTAGTTCGAGTAGTAGTCCTTCACCAACTCGCGCAGGTGGTCGATGTTCATCGAAGATACCACCTCGGCCGAGGGCGGCATCAGTCGCTTCGTCTCTGCTGCCGTCATCAGTCCAACTTTCAGGGCCGATTGCCCCATCGGACTCGACAAAGCTGCGGCCGACACCATCAGCTTCTGCTTTTGTTCGGCAAACTCCACGGAATCTACCTCGGTCGGGGTCAGCGACTTGTAGAACATCTTCAGCGTACACTCCACTCTGAACGCATTCAGGCTGTCGCCCTCTATCCACCGGGCACCGTGATCGAATCTGTCTTCGAACGGCTCTACCTGCACATTCGACTCTCCATTCCAACATTTGTACTTCCTGACGCAATTGCCCAACATGTCGTGATAGTGGATGTCGTCGTCGTTGAGCACGGAATAGCCTTGCGGACGTTGAATCATGAAGTTAATCATGTCGGCATCCGTCTTCTGCTTCAAGAACACCACCTTCACGCCGTTCGACAAATAGACCTCGCTGATGCTATCGTTCAGCACCTTCTGACTGACGATGCTACCGGGCACCGTAGGGATATCGAGACTATCCACTTTGATGCGCTCCAGCTTCTTCGCCTCTACCACCTCCACGTCGGCCAACTGCTCGTCGGTCATCTGACGGACACGTTGCCACACCGCTTCCACCTCTTCTTTCTTGGGCAGCGCCGTGCTGTCGGTCATCAACACGCCGATGAGCATGTTGCGGCCGCTGGTCATCCGGCAGAACTCCTCTTGAAGTTCCTCAGCGGTGACAGCGTTCTTGATGTGTCGCTCGGCAAGTCCTTTGGCCATGTCCGACATTATCGCTTCGTTCCGGAAAAAGTTGGCAAAACACCTATTGATGAACTCGGTGCTTTGGATGTTACGACCTGTTTTCACAAACGAAGTATCAGCAAGGATGATGGCGGTAGAGTCGGCATTGTATTCTGGACTCATGGGAGCGAAGGGGAAGACGATTTTGTTTCCGAATCCCTTGCGGCGTAACAGCTCCACTTGCTTCGCCATCAGCTCCAACGTTCTGAGCCACTTGTCCTGAGGTGCCGACAGGTTGAATACCCATAACTTGTCGCCAAGGTCGGCAACGTCGGTTGTCGTGACGAGAGCATCAAGTATCTCAGGATAATTCTTCATGAGGCCGCGGAGTTTATTATTCATCTGGTTCTTAATCTCATCGCGCAGGATGGCGGTCTTCATGCCGCCTACCGTGTTTTTGGGCGTCGCCGAGTCTTCAGTCAGTCTCATCATCAACCCAATGGAACCAAAGGGTTGCTGCTTGTCGGCATATAGAAGAGTGTTGGGAGCCTCGTTGTCGGGAATGGCTGGCGGCAGGGGTGAAACCGTCGTGCCCCGCTTCCGGTCGCCAAACATCGTCTTCACCTTTTCCACCATCTGGTCGGGGTCGAAGTCGCCCACCACCACAACGGCCTGGTTCTGAGGCTGATACCAGCGGTCGTAGAAGTCGCGCACCAACTGCTGGGAGCAATTCTTCACGATGTTCATGTCGCCGATGGGAAGACGGTCAGCATAGATGGAATGATTGAAGAGGTCGTTGAGCAACTGCTGGGCATAGGAAACGGTGTTCCTGACGCGCCACTCCTCCACCACGACGTTATGCTCGCTCTCCACGTCCTTGGCATCGATGATGGCATCGCCGGCCCAGTCGCGAAGCAACAACAGGCATGAGTCCATCAGCAGCGTGTTGTCTACGGGAATGGCGTTCAACTGATAGCGCACCGTCGTGAAGCCCGTGAAGGCATTGGTGTCATGACCAAACTGCAAGCCGTTGCGGCGGAAGAAGTCGATCACACTACCCGGGAAATGCTTCGTGCCCTTGATCAGCATGTGCTCCACGAAGTGGGAAATGCCCCGCTCGTTGTCCTGCTCCACGATGGAGCCTGCCTTCACCAGCAGATAGAAGAACGCCTGCTTCGAGGGCTTGTCGTTTCGGCAAACGTAGTAGGTCAGTCCGTTGCTCAGCACGCCCTTGCGCACCGCCGTATCTTCAGGAATCACCTGTTTGTCGATCGCCGCTAAGTTCAATCCGCTTCCTCCCTGAGCGAAAGCCATCATCGCGGCAAACACCAGCAAAACAAGAACAATATAGTATCGCTTCATAATAGTATTTATTTTATGGTGTAAAGTTACAATATTTTTTTGACATATGCAAATTATTTTTTAAAAACCTTTACTTTTGGGGCCAAAACCTTCACTTTCCTTGCTCGGGGTGGGCCCATCTTACACAACGCAGACCTTACAAGCTGCAGGTCTTACCCCTTGCCACTCTCCCTCATTACACTCCAGCTGCGTTACGCGTTACAGTATTACAGTTTTGTAGGGAGGGGGGTAAAAAGGGGAAAAAGAAGGTTACTATTTATATAATAGTAAATATTTTTACTTACATATTTTGCTATTTTTCAAGCCTCTCTGCGGATGATGGGCTCATAAAAAAACTGTAATCTGTAACGTGTAACGCTGAAACGATAAATGAGGCTTGCAAACAAGGTAATGAAAATACCTGAAACACATACTTCTTCTACATTCTCCAAGAAAACATCAAAAGGACCCGAAAATGCAGTTTTTGTCCCCGAAAGTGCAGTTTTCCCTACTTACAATTTGGAAGTTTCAAGATTTTTTCGTAACTTTGCAAAAACAATGGAGGTGTTTTTGCGAGTGTGGGCTGCGGCTCAACAAAGCTCGAGCGAGTTGAGTTTTCTCTAACTCAATCGCGACTCAGCATAGCTCGAATAAATTCGGCTCTGCATTCGCTGCTCTTTCGCTTCGGCTCTGCGTTCTTGCTCCGCTTCACTACGCAAGCGAACAAGTTCGAGCGCGCCTTGCACCACCCTTGCACATGTAAAAGAAATACAGCAAATACCGGAAAAACAGCCTCCACTCCCACACTTTCGTCACCCATAACACTCCAGTTGCCCTCACATCGATCTCCCTGCCGCCCGTCACCCGTCGCCCGTCACCCTCTTCTCTCTATTCTTTACAACCATATATAACACGCGTTCTTTGACTTATAGCCCCCCTTTCGTCCCCCGAGGGGGACACGATACCCTTCGAGGCTATTGTGACACACCCAACGGTAGGGGCAGACCCCTGTGTCTGCCCGAACAATAGCGAACAACCAGCGAGTCCCCTCCACATGTAGGGATGGGCTTTATTGCCCATCAGCAAGCAGCAAAGTTCCCTGCGGACGGGGATTTAACCCCGTCCCTACAAACGGGTGTGGGGTGCTGGATTCATGGGCATCCGGGCAGACACATGAGCTGCCCTTACACGGAGCATAGCTCTATGTCTTACGGAGCACGTCTCAATATTGAATGGAGCACGTCTCCTTTCCAAACGGAGCACGCCTTTGTATCGAATGGAGCATAGCTCTACACACAGCCATAGGGGCAGACCCTATTGCTACCCCACTTCGGAGGGACTGGGGGAGGTCGTCTGCCCGAACAACGGACAAAAAGGGTCACTATGGCGGGCAGACACGGGAGTCTGCCCCTACATGCCAAAGCATCTCATTTCTGAATAAAATTTCTGGCAATTTCTGGTAATTTCTTTCCGTTACCAAAAAATATTACCCAACAGTTCTTATCGCTTCGTCCTGGTGATATCGAACAGCCAGGTGAGCTTTACGACGATGCTGCCGAGGTTCGACTTGGCGAAGTAGTCGCGCTTCGTGTCGCCATAGATGTTGCCAAGTCCGTAGTAGTAGCGACCTTCGAGCTGGAAGTGACCGACGTGCGGCACGGAGTATTCCAGACCGCCACCGACGGCGATGCCGTAGTCGAACTTATGCTCCACGGCCATCGTGTCCTGTGCGCAAGTGGGGTTCACACGGTCGTACATGTTGCGATCTTCCCAGTTGAAGTTGCTCTTGGTGCTCTCGCTGAGGTAATAGCCGAACTGCGGTCCTACCTGGAAGAAGAACTGAGCACCGCGCTGCTCCCTACCCCACGCCAGATGGGCGAAGATGGGCACCTGCACGTAGTTGATGGTGCGGCTATACTCCTCTGGCAGCTCCGTCGTCGCATTGATAACGGGCTGGTCGGCTTCATCGAGGATGCTCTCCTTCCATCCTGCCTGGGCGAAGTTCACCTCTCCCTGCACGCTACAGATGGTGTTGAAGTATTTCTCACAGACATAGCGCATCGACAGGCCGCCGCTGAAGCCGCCCAACAACCCTTGCGAGACACGCGGCACGAAGCCCACGTTGCTGAGCTGGTAGCCGCCGTTGATGCCGATGGCGAAATCGTTGCGATGCTCACCAATCTGTGCAAGAGCTGACAGAGTTACGAAGTAACAGAGTAACAGTGTTACAATTTTTCTCATTGAACAATTTTAATCGCCCCGAAGGGCATTGATTCGCCCCGTAGGGCCATGAATGCTGCAAAGCGCCTAACCGTTTGAACGTTGCTAAGCGAAATTGCTCGGGCAGACACGGGGGTCTGCCCCTACACGCCCGAAGCGCCTTTAAACCTTAAACCTTACACGCGCGAAGCGCTTTACCCGTCGCGAAGCGACTATACACGCCCGAAGGGCCTTACCCGTCGCGTAGCGACTTTACCCGCGCCGCAGGCGCCTAATAGTTAATCGCCTCGATGGTCTTGTTGGGTTTGTAGTGCACCAACATGAACTGGGCGTTCTGCATGCCGCCACCCGTTGCCGCGGGCTTGAAGTGGAGCGGCGTCTGCATCGGCGAGCCCACCCGCTGCTGCTTGGTTCCACGGAAGTCGGCGCCATACTGATGGAGTCCGCGCAGGAAGTACTGGGCGTGGTCGTAGCCGGTGATGGCGAAGCGCGGCAGCGCATATTGCATGTCCTGATGGAACCACTTCTTGTAGTTCTGCTCGAGCGTCTGCGTGGACTTCGAGGCGGCGTTGTAGAAGAAGTTCGTAGGAATATAGGTGTCGTAACGGTGGAAATAGTCGTTGTAGACCTTCGTGTACATCAGCCAATCCGTATACCCGTAGAGGGCAATGGCGATGCCGGCATCACGCGAGCGCAGGCGGTCGAGCTTGGCAAGCGTCTGGTTGAGCTCGGGCGAGCGACCGGTGTTGATCACCACCACGTTGGTCTTCTGACGGTTGAAAGCCTTCTGGAACAGGTCGTCGGCGGTGGTGAGATTGGTGATGTTATACGACTGCTTGCGTGCATCGAGCTGCTTGCGAAGGGCAGTAGTAAAAACTCCCTTGCGCGAGGTGGAGTCGTTGCAATCGATGAACACCACGTGGTTCTGCGGGAAGCGCTCGAGGAAGGCGTTCACGGCATCTTGCGTCTGCTGCTCCAGAGGCTGGTAGACCTGGAAGATCTGCGGATAGCGGGTGACGTCGTCGCCACTAATGGAGAACGGGATGACCATGCGGATGTCGTAGGTGCGGCAGAACTCGGCCAAGGGCTTCACCTGCTTGGTGTAGAGTGGTCCGAAGATGATGTCGCACTCGCTGGCTTTGTTCTGGATGAGCGTCTGGCGAATGTCGGCGTCGATGGCTACGTTCCACGCGCTGATGTCGGCCGAGATGCCGGCCCGCCGCAAACTGTCGCAAGCCATGAGGATGCCGCGATAGTACTCCACCATGCGGCGTCCGTCGCCATCGACATTGTGCAGGGGAAGCATCACGCCCACGCGGATGGCTCGCGTGCGCACATCGGTACGCGCCGTCTGCGACTTCTTCTCCTTCTCGGCCTCGAGGTCGGCCTTGGTCTTCTCGAAAGGAATGAACACCGTCTCGCCCTTCTTCAGCTTGTAGCCGTCGCCCTTCATGGCGGGATTGGCCTCGACGAGCTCGTCAACGGTGATGTTGTACTTGCGGGCAATACCGAAGATGGTGTCTTTCTTCTTCGCCGTGTAGATGTCGCGCCACTGGGTGGTCTGTGCCAGCGTAGAAAGGCTCAGCATGCAGGCAAAAGCCAACGCGATATGTCTGAAATAATGTCTCATCGTCATGCGTATTTCGTTTTCAGAGCACAAAAATACAAAATAATTATGAATTACAAATTACGAAAGCCGATTTTTTTGCCCGTTTACCTGAAAAAGCGACTTTCAACGTGTTACGAAATCAAAAAAGAAGAAAATCTTTTTGTATTTCGCTCGCTTTTCATTATCTTTGCGATTTAAATCGCGAAGTTATTTTATCTCGGCTTAAAAAAGAAACGAGTTTCTTTTGTTCAGCGCTCGATTTTTAGTAACTTTGCCGGGATAAACTGAAACAAGGAAGAAAAATGGAAATGAAAAGAATCATAACCGCCATCGTGGCACTATTGGTGATGAGCACCGCGGCCAACGCCGACGACGAGATCCCTACCATCGACCCCATCGGCTACGCCACCTCGACGGAGGAGGGCGAGCAGTCGGGTAAGTCGTTCTCAGGCTCGGCACCCCTCGTCGTGAGCTTCAAGGCCAATGCCCAGAACACAGCGGGATGGAATGCCTACTACGAATGGCGCTTCACACTCACCGACCTGCAAGGACACGAGGAGGAGACACCTTATCTTATTAGGTACGAAGAGGACACCGAGGTGACGTTCACCCGGGCGGGCATGCACAAGGTGGAGCTTTACGCCATCTTCACACAGGGCACCGACACCGTGCCATACACAGAGGAATACTGGCAGGATGCCGAGAAACTCACGGTGTCGATTTCCGAGAGCCACCTGGAGATGCCCAACGCCTTCTCGCCCAACAACGGCGACGACATCAACAACATCTATGGTGCCAAGAGCAACTACAAGAGCATCGTAGAGTTCCACGGCTACATCTTCAACCGCTGGGGACAGAAGCTCTATGAGTGGCACGACCCCGCCGGCGGCTGGGACGGCAAATACAAGGGCAAGGATGTGGCGCAGGGCGTCTACTACTGCCTCGTGAAGGCGAAGGGTGCCGACGGCCGCGTCTACAACTTCCACACCGACGTGAACCTTCTCCGCGGCTTCACCGAGGACACGGGAGTGAATAATATGGAGTAGAAGTTGAGAGTTTAGTGTTGAGAGTTGAGAGATTAGAGTTTAGAGTTAGTTGAGAGCTCTTTCTCCGCTTCGCGTCGTACGGAGAGTTGAGAGGTTGGGCCACAAAGCATTCGTCCCTTTTCTCCCCTTTTCTCCCCTTTTCTCCCCTTTAAACCCTTCAATAAAAAATTGTTTAAATGCAACGGGAAGACGAAAAAATAAATGTATGGGGCGCACGCGTGCATAACCTGAAAAACATCGATGTTGAGATACCACGCAATGCGCTGACCGTCATCACTGGACTATCGGGATCGGGTAAGTCATCGCTGGCCTTCGACACCATCTTTGCCGAAGGACAACGCCGATATATCGAGACCTTCTCGGCCTATGCCCGCAACTTTCTGGGCAACATGGAACGCCCCGACGTGGACAAGATAACCGGTCTCTCGCCCGTCATCAGCATCGAACAGAAGACCACTAACAAGAATCCTCGCTCGACGGTGGGCACGACCACCGAAATCTACGACTACCTGCGCCTGCTCTATGCGCGAGCCGGCACGGCTTATAGCTATATGTCGGGCGAGAGAATGGTGAAATACACCGAGGAGCAGGTGCTCACGATGATTCTCGACGACTACATCGGCCGACCCATCTACATCCTGGCACCGCTGGTGAAGCAACGCAAGGGCCACTATCGCGAGCTCTTCGAGTCGATGCGACGCAAGGGGTATCTCTATGTGCGAGTAGACGGGGCAATCGTCGAGATTGAACGCGGCATGAAGGTCGACCGCTACAAGAACCACAACATCGAGGTGGTCATCGACAAGCTGAAGGTGCAGGGCAAGGACGACCAGCGGCTGAAGCAAAGCGTGGAGCAGGCGATGAAGCAGGGCGAGGGCACGCTGATGATCATGGACAAGGAGACGGGTGCCGTGCGCAACTTCTCGAAACAACTCATGGACCCCGTCACGGGTCTCTCCTACGGCGAGGCGGCTCCAAACATCTTCTCGTTCAACTCTCCCGAGGGTGCCTGCCCGAAGTGCAAGGGGTTGGGAACGGTGAACGAAATTGACCTCTCGAAGGTCATCCCCGACCAGAAGCTGAGCATCTACGAGGGTGCAATCATTCCTTTAGGGAAATACAAGAACCAATTGATATTCTGGCAGATAGACGCTCTGCTACACAAGTATGAGCTGAACCTGAAGACGCCCGTGAAGGACATTCCGCAGGAGGCGATGGACGAGATTCTCTACGGCTCGCTCGAGGATGTGCGCATCGACAAGGAACTCGTTCACACATCGAGCGACTACTTCCTTGCCTTCGACGGCGTCATCAAATATCTGCGACAGGTGATGGAGAACGACGACTCGGCGGCAGGTCAGAAATGGGCCGACCAGTTCCTGGCCACATGCGAATGTCCGGAGTGCAAGGGACAACGCCTGAAGCGCGAGTCGCTGGCCTATAGAATCTGGGATAAGAACATCGGCGAGGTGGCTTCGCTCGACATCAACGACCTGAAGTATTGGCTCACACATGCCGAGGAGCACATGGAGCCCATGCAACAGAAGATTGCAAAGGAAATCATCAAGGAGCTCATCTCGCGCGTCGACTTCCTGCTCGAGGTGGGACTCGACTACCTGGCACTCAACCGCCCGTCGGCATCGCTATCGGGTGGCGAGAGTCAGCGCATTCGCCTGGCCACACAGATTGGCTCGCAATTGGTGAACGTGCTCTACATCCTCGACGAGCCGAGCATCGGCCTTCACCAACGCGACAACCAACGGCTCATCGACTCGCTGAAGCAGTTGCGCGACATCGGCAACTCGGTCATCGTGGTGGAACACGACCGCGACATGATGCTTGCCGCCGACTACATCATCGACATCGGCCCGCGTGCCGGACGCAAAGGCGGCGAGGTGGTGTTCCAAGGGAAGCCAGCCGATATGCTCAAGACCAACACCATCACGGCACAATATCTCTGTGGTGAGAAAATCGTGGATACCGACTACGATGAAGCGCGTCACAAAGATGCTCGCCAACGCACTCGACGCGAAGGCAACGGCAAGACGATCATTCTTCGTGGCGCAAGGGGGAACAACCTGAAGAACGTCACCGCCGAGTTCCCGCTGGGCAAGCTCATCGTGGTGACGGGCGTGAGCGGATCGGGAAAGTCGACGCTCATCAATGAGACGCTGAAGCCTATTCTCTCCCACCACTTCTATCGTTCGCTTCAGAAGCCGATGCCCTACGACTCCATTGAAGGCATCGAGAACATCGACAAGGTGGTGAGCGTAGACCAGAGCCCCATCGGCCGCACACCACGCTCGAATCCGTCCACCTATACGGGTGTGTTTGCCGACATCCGTTCGCTCTTCGTGGGATTGCCCGAGGCAAAGATTCGGGGCTACAAGCCCGGTCGCTTCTCGTTCAACGTGAAGGGCGGCCGTTGTGAGACATGCGGAGGTAACGGCTACAAGACCATCGAGATGAACTTCCTGCCCGACATTCAGGTGCCTTGCGAGGCGTGTCACGGCAAGCGCTACAACCGCGAGACACTCGAGGTGCGCTACAAGGGTAAGTCGATTGCCGACGTGCTCGACATGACCATCAACCAAGCGGTAGAGTTCTTCGAGGCGGTACCGAATATTCTTCAGAAAATCAAAACCCTACAGGATGTGGGTCTCGGATACATCAAGCTCGGCCAGTCGTCGACAACGCTCTCGGGTGGTGAGAGCCAGCGTGTAAAGCTCGCTACGGAGCTCGCCAAGCGCGACACCGGCCGCACGCTCTACATCCTCGACGAGCCCACCACGGGTCTGCACTTCGAGGACATCCGCATTCTGATGGATGTGTTGCAACGGCTGGTAGACCGCGGAAACACGGTCATCATCATCGAGCACAACCTCGACGTCATCCGCCTCGCCGACCACATCATCGACATGGGTCCTGAAGGCGGTCGCAACGGTGGTAACATCATGACCACCGGCACACCCGAGGAGGTGGCAGCCTCAAAGAAGGGCTACACCCCCCGCTTTATCAAGGAAGAGCTGGAGCGCGTAAAGAAGCATTGACATGTAGGGACGCGGCGTGCCGCGTTCTGGATGGGGAAATGCTAACTCCAGTTACGCGACACGTCGCGTCCCTACATCTGCAAACCAATAAAGGCAATCGTGTCAGAATGAAAGGCAACTACATCCTCAGCCTCATCAACCAAGGCGAGCATCAGCAACAGGACTTCAAATACAAGATTACTGATGCCCCGAAACTTGCCAAGTCGGTATCGGCATTTGCCAATACGGATGGTGGTCGCCTGCTCATCGGCGTGCGTGACGACGGACAAGTGGCTGGCGTGCGCTCAGAAGAGGAAATCTACATGATGCACGCGGCGGCCTACACCTATTGCCGACCTCAGCCCTCCATTCGCTTCGACACGCATAACGTGGGTGGACGAACGGTGGTCATTGCGACGGTGCCGCCTTCCGACAAGCGCCCCATCTTCGCCCTGAGCAAGGAAAAAGATGAGCGTAACGCCTACATCCGCATCAACGACGAGAACATCCTGGCCTCGCCCGTTCACCTTCGGCTTTGGCGCGAGCAGCAATCGCCCCGACCCGTTGTCACCACGTTCGAGGAATCGCACACCCTTGTGCTCGAAACCTTGCAAAACAACCCGCCGATGACGCTCAACCAGCTCACCCGTCGCACACGCCTTCCCCGCCAGCAAGTCATCAACCTACTTGCCCGCTTCATTCGCTACGACTTGGCACAATGGAAATATGATGCCCACCAGTTCCTTTTCTCGGCCCGCTGAGCATCATGTGTGATTATAGAAATTATATAGAATTATACTTCAGAAGTCTGGCCATGTAGTATTTATCGGAAAGAAATTATCATAATTAGAATAATTATTTCCATCAATAATTATAGGTAGTTAAATATTCCTTTTGACCCTCACATGTAGGGACAAATTCTATATAGATTCCTAAATATATTTTCTGAACGAAATTATGATAATTATTTTAATTTCTTTCCGATAAAAACACATTACTCCCCTACTCCTGGAAATTCACTGCCTTCTTGAAGCGTTCTATCACGTCGGGTTTGCCGGTATGCTTGCCCTTGTCCTCGCTCAGCTTGCACGTATCGTTGTAGAACGTCCACGACTCCGTAATCTTCACGGCCACCAACTTGATGACGATGTTGCGAGGCTTGATGCCCTCGAAGTCGTTGGTGAAGTGCGTGCCGATACCAAACGACGGCTGACAATAGTCGACGGCATACTTCTGAATGGCAATCGCGCGATCGGTGTCGAGGGCATTCGAGAAGATGACCTGCTTCGAGCGCGGGTCGATGCCCAGCTGCTCATACTTGGCGGCAATCTTCATGAGCTGCTCGTGGTTGTCGCCGCTATCGATGCGCAAGCCCTTGAAGAGGTTGGCAAAGTCCTCAGAGAAGTTCATCGAGAAGATGTCCCAGCCGAAGCTATCGTAGAGGAACGTTCCAAGGGCTCCGCGGAAGGTGTGGCGCCAGGCATCCATCGCCATGTGGTTGGCCATCTGTGGGCCATACATGCCGGCAATAGCGCACACGAACTCATGGGCCATCGTGCCTACGGGCGTGAGGTTGTACTTCATGGCGAGATACACGTTGCTCGTGCCTACGAAGCGACCTTTCCACTCGCGTGACTCCTGACAATCGCGCATCGCTCTCACCACCGTCTCCTCGGCCTTGAACGATGCACGCCGACGAGTTCCGAAGTCGCTATACACGCAACCAGCCTCGAGCAATCGCTCGGCCTTGTTGTACGACTTGCGATAGCACTCCTCGTAGTCGAGTTTGTCGGCCTGACCGGTGATTTCGTAATATAGCTCCGAGACGATAGCCAATACCTTCACCTCGAGCAGGATGGTATCGCTCCAGTTGCCTTCGAACTCGATGTGCAGGTGGCGCTCCTCGTCCTGCCACACCTTCACCCACTTGCGGTTGTAGTGGAAGCCGCGCAGGTAGCGATAGAACCACCCGGGAATGTAGGAACAACGCTTGCGCATGAAGTAGACTTCCTCATCGGTGATGAAGACATTCTCCAAGAGTTCTATCTGATGCATCACCTCATCGGCGAAGCCTTCAGGATAGACGGTGTTGTCGCGATCGACGAACTGATACTTCACCTGAGCACGTGGGAAATTGTCAATCACGGCACAGCACATCGACAACTTATAGAGGTCGTCGTCGGTGAAGTGCTGAATAATCTGACGCTCAATCATAACGAATTTTGTTAATTAAATGTATATAAAAAAGGGATGCGTCAGCTTGCAAGGCAGCAATCAGTACCTGAAGGTTCTGTGCATATTTTGCAAATACCTGAAGGTTCTGTGCTTATTCTGCAAATATTCTGACGCATCCCCATGAAGGTCAATGCCTACTTCTTCTCAGCCTTCTTGGCGGGTGCCTTCTTGGCTGGAGCCTTCTTAGCGGCGGGCTTCTCTTCTGCCTTCTTAGCGGGAGCCTTCTTGGCAGGAGCCTTCTTCGGAGCGGCCTTCTTGGCGGGAGCAGGCTTCTCGGCCTCCTCTTCGGCATTCTTGCCTTCCACCTTCTCCAGCTTGGCCTGCAGACGCGAGATTTCCTTCTCCTGCATCTCGATCTCCTCACCCTGATTGCGAATGGTGGTGAGCAGAGACTCCAGCTGGTCGTTGTCGATGTCCTCAGGATAGAGGCTGTTCACACGATTCAGGAAGTCGCCAAGAATGTTCATGTAGTTCGTGAAGGCGTCGAAGGGCGACGAATAGATTCCGCGGTCGAGACCTACGTTCGAAGGCTTCGTGGTCATGAAGCGGAAGTTGTTGCTTGCCTGCAGATAATCCCAGTCGAGGTTGATCTTCGAGTCGTTGGCAATGCGCACGCGGTCGGCCACACCATAGAGTTTGTGGAAGGCCTCGCGCTGCATAGGGTTACCCAGCCAGCAGCTGACGTCGCGCTCCTCGTCGACCCACGAGAGTGTGTCGGGCACATCGAGAGCACCAACGCTCTTGGTCTTCATGCAGATCTCGGTAGGAGTGGAGAACGTGATGCCCTTCTCCTTTGCGCAAGCGGGAATGGCGCGCAGGAAGTCGAGAATGTTCGACGACAACGGCTGAGCGATGCCCAGTGCCGAGAGTTCCATGAAGATGTTGATGATCTGGCTCTCCTCGGGGTGCGAGGAAATCTCGTTCACGTAGTTGTCAGCGAAGAGCGGATAGCCCTCCCACTCAGGATTGTTGAAGCGCAGGGAGATGTCGTCAGAGAGCTTCACATCGCGGAGCAACAGCTTCAGGTTGGGAGCCAATGCGCAGTTGTAGACATAGTGCGGCGACTTCCAGCCGAGCACGTGCTTGGCACCCTCTGTGAGCATGCCCTTGAAGCCCATCTCAGCAGCCTGCAGACCGATGTCGTCAGAGTAGATGAGCGATGAGTTGCGGAGCACCTTCGGTGTCTGGCCGAAGTATTCCTTCATCTTTGCCATCTGCTTCTTCACGTCGGCGGCGAAGCACTCAGCATTGATGAGCGACGACAGGCCGTGGCTATAGGGCTCGGCGAGGAACTCCACACAACCCGTCTCGTTCATCTCCTGCAACTTCTCCAACACCTGCGGAGCGTGCATCTCGAGTTGCTCGATGCCTACGCCCGAAAGCGAGAATGCCACCTTGAAGTACTTGCCGTTCTCCTTGATCATCTCATGGAGCGTGTTGAGCGCGGGCATATAGGAGCGCTCGGCAATATCGCTGATGCTACGCTCGTTCTCGTAGTCATCGTAGTAGTAATGGTCGGTACCGATATCGAAGAAACGATAGCGCTTCAGATGAATGATCTGATGTATTTCAAAATATAAACAAATTGTTTTCATAAGAAACCTCCCCCGACCCCTCCGAAGGAGGGGAGTGCCTGGCGGTTTCAGGGGGATGCCCAGGCTTACTATTGGTTATTGTTGATTTTTACTTATTTCTTGGTTTTACTATTATTCACTCCGCTAGGCCCTCCCCTCCTTCGGAGGGGCGGGGGAGGTTTACTCCCACCCAAGGGTGCGCAGATAGAGTGTGCGAATCCACTTACCCACCTTTTCCCAGGTAATCTGGTCAACCTCGCGCTTGCCTTCTTCCTGCAAGTACTTGAAGAGCGACTCGTTGACGCAGATGGAGTAGATGGCGTCGGCCATAGCGTGGATGTCCCAATAGTCCACCTTGATGCAATTGTGCAGGATCTCGGCGCAACCACTCTGCTTCGAGATGATGGTCGGCGTGCCGCATTGCATGGCTTCAAGCGGAGAGATGCCGAAGGGCTCCGAAACGGAAGGCATCACGTAGACATCGCTATCCTTCAGGCACTCATACACCTGCTTGCCGCGCATGAAGCCCGGGAAGTGGAAGCGGTCGGCGATACCGCGCTCTGCAGCGAGATAGATCATTTGTTCCATCATATCGCCCGAACCGGCAAAGCAGAAGCGCACGTTGCGTGTGCGATGCAGCACCATATTGGCGGCCTCGACGAAGTATTCAGGACCCTTCTGCATGGTGATACGACCTAGGAAGGTCACCACCTTCTCCTTGCCCGTGTGGTCGGGACGCGGAATGTCCTGAAGCTCCTGCTTCAAGGGATAAACGGCGTTGTGCACGGTGAAGCACTTGCGCGGATCCTGATGATACTGGTTGATGACCGTCTGGCGAGTGAGCTCCGATACGCACATGATGCAATCGGCATTGTCCATACCGTTCTTCTCAATAGAATAGACGGTGGGGTTCACCTTTCCGCGCGAACGGTCGAAGTCGGTAGCATGCACGTGGATGCACAGGGGCTTACCGCTCACCTGCTTGGCATGAATGCCGGCAGGATAGGTCAGCCAGTCGTGAGCGTGGATGATGTCGAATTCTTCCGCGCGTGCCACCACGCCTGCGATGATCGAGTAGTTATTGATTTCCTCGTGCAGGTTAGAGGGATAGCCGCCCGCAAACTCCATAGCACCCAAGTCGTTGACGTGCATGTAGTTGAAGTCGGCATAGATGTGGTCGCGATAGCGATAGTAGTCGTCAGGCGACATGATAGAGCCCACACGCTGCTGCACGTAGTCGTAGTTGACGTCGCGCCAGGCAATAGGCACAGCATTCATGGCCACGATTTTGCAAGCAGAGCGGTCTTCGTCGCCGAAGGGTTTAGGCAAACAGAGAATGGTATCGATATCGCCCTGAGCATGCAAGCCCTGGGAGATGCCGTAGTTGGCTGTGGCGAGTCCGCCAAACACATGAGGAGGATACTCCCATCCAAACATTAGTACTTTCATATCAGGTTCCTCCTTATTTTAATATTTATAACGTTCCAAGAGTTCGAGCGTGCGCAGAATCTCGGCCACGTTCATGGCAAACGACATAGCGCCGCGTCCGTGGAATGGCGGGTTGCCGTCGAAGAGCTCCGAGATGGTGCCCAGGCAGTGGTAAGCCATTTCGTCCTCATAACCCACCATCTGGCGCTCGATGAAGCTCAGGCGGGTGCGCTTATAGAGTTTCAGGCAAGCCTCCATGTAGAAACCTCCCAGCCAAGGCCAAGCCGTACCCTGATGGTAGGCGTAGTCGCGTTGTGTCTGCGGACCCACGTAGATGGGGTTGTAGCCGCCGCTCTTCGGCGAGAGCGAGCGCAGTCCCTTCGGGGTAAGCAGTTCGCGTGTGCAGACGTCGAGCACACTCTTCATCTGCTGCTGAGTGAGCGGCGAGTAGTCGAGTGCAACGGCGAAAATCATGTTCGGACGAACGCTCCAGTCCATCGTGTTACCATCCACATAGTCAAGCAGATAGCCGTATTCGTTCAAGAAAGTGTCGACAAACGACTCCTTGCACTTCTCGGCCAGAGCCTCCAGGTGCTCGGCATCCTTCTCGTTCTCGTCGTCGCGGGCCAGCGAGGCCACAAAGCGCAGGGCGTTGTACCAAAGGGCGTTGATTTCAACACAATAGCCTGTACGAGGCACCACGGGGCGACCGTTGGCCGTAGAGTTCATCCACGTCATAGCCACGTCGCGGCCGTCGATGCGCACGAGTCCGTTGTCGTCAAGCGTCATGTTCGGATGCTTGTTCTCCTCAATGAATGTCACGATGTCGCGCAGCAGCTTGCCATACTTTTCCTTGCAGCGCTGCTTGCCCAGCTTCTTGGCATATTGCTGAATGGCCCATACTGCCCAGAGGGGTACGTCGGGCTTCTCTATTTCATAAATCTTAGTTGTCGAAGGCTTCTCTTCCATGAACTCGCGCAGGCCACGCTCGGCGGTACGCATCACAAGCTCGAAGTATTCGTCTTCGGCGATGCTCAGCGTCAGACCAGGCAGGGCGATGAAGGTGTCGCGGGCGCGGCACTTGAACCACGGATAGCCGGCCAGCAGGTAGCGGTCGTCGTTGGAATAGTACTCCTTCGTGGGAGCCTGAGTCGATGACCAAACTTCCTTCTCGCCGTCCTCTCGCTTCACGCGCACGTGGAACTGATGGGCGGCATTCACCAGACAGTGGAAGAAGTTGTCGCGCGGCGGACGGTAGCTCACCTCCTCGTCGAAGAGTTTCTTCAGGCGCGAAGTCTTGATCTCACTCGTCGATGCTGCAAACACGATGCTCTCACCTTTCTTAATAGGCATCTCGAAATAGCCGGGCACGTAGAGGTCCTCGTTGGAGGCGTAGCCGCGCTCCTGTTCCTTCGGATACTCCACACCGCGATACCAGTCGGGCTGGAAGATGAACTCGTTCTTCTTCGAGAACTGCATATAGAGGTCGGGGTAGCCGGCATACATACAGGTCTTGATACCATTGTCCACCAGATGATACTCGCGCGAAGCCACGGAGTTCTCGTGTGTGAACTGGCGCACGCTTCTGAAGGCCAGGAACGGGCGGAAGCGCAGCGTCGTGGCCGAGTGGGCATCTTCGAGGGTGTAGCGGATGAGGATGCGGTCCTCGTAGTTCTGGAAAAGGAACTCCTTCTTCAGAATCACGCCTCCGACGCGGTAGATGGTAGTTGGAATCTTGTCACAGTCAAACTCGCGAATGTACTTGTGACCCTTCGGACTGTAGTTGTTGCCCTGATACTTGTGCAAACCCAGGTTGAACTCGGCGCCATGCTGAACGACGGTGCAGTCGAGCGACGACAGCAACACGTGGTTCTCGTCGTCGAGTTCAGGAACAGGTACGACGAGCAGGCCGTGATACTTGCGGATGTTGCAATCCACAATCGTCGAGCACGAGTAAGCGCCCGAACGGTTGGTGCGAAGCAACTCCTTCGGCAGAGAATCCTGCAGGTTTGTCATCAGAGCTTTTTCAAATCTCAGATAACTCATGTTAGCTCTTGGTATTTAGGTTGATGATAATTGTAGGTTCAATTTCGTTGCACCTTTGCGATGCAAGTCATTTCGATAATTCCCCTTCAAAGGTACGGTTTTTTCACTTCACTGCCAAATTTTTTCATAAAAAAAAGCACTTTCCCTAGAGAAAGTGCCCATTTCATGCCGTTAGCAGGGTATGAGGAAGTTAATTACCTCCTGCTCAACGCTGACGGTGAACGCACCTACGGGGGTGTTCATCATGCGGCCGTCGATGCCCACCATTGCATGGTCGGCTTGCAGGACTTCCACCTTCTGCGTGCGATAGGGATGCACGGAGCGGTGGTTGAGGAACTTGCCTCGCACGAAGAGATAGATGCCCTCGAAGAGCTGCGTCATCTCTGGGTGGTAGACCACCGAGACGTCGAGCTGTCCGTTGTAGGGCACGGCGTTGGGTGTCTGGCCGTAGCCGAGGGCGTTGCCAATGCAGACGGTCATCACCTTTCGCTTCACCTCGTCGGTGTTGATCTTCAGGTGCATCTTGTACTCCAGTCGCTGGAAGATCATCAAGATGAACGAGAAGAGGAACGACAGCGTGCGCGAGCCGAAGTAGTGGCGCGTCTGGCGGCGCAGGTTCATGATGGTTGCCACGAGTCCGATGTTGATGCAGTTCAGGAAGTAGCGGCGGCAATGGTCGCCCTGCTTGCTGACGTAGCGAATGCAGCCGAGGTCGATCTTGCGGATGCGGCGCTGCTTCAGCCAGCCGATGGTCTGCTCCACGTTGTCCTCGTCGAACTCCCAGAAGTGCGCAAAGTCGTTCATCATGCCATTGGGCACCACGCCCAGCACAATCTCCTCGCGCTTCTGCTGGTCAATCTGCATGAGGCAGTTCACGGCATCGTTCAATGCCGAGTCGCCTCCCACGATGACGATGGTCTTATAGCCGTTGGAGATGAGCATTTTCACCAGGCGGTCTACGCTGCCCGAGTTCTCGCTCTGCACGTAGTCGTAGTCGATGCCCTCAGCCTGCAGGCACCGCTCAATCTTCTCCCACCGTTTCTTCGGCGAACTCCAATAGCCCGACTTCGGACAATAGAGTATTCCCCACTTCTCTTCGTTCATATTGTTGGTCAGTATCGTTTATTCTGCAAAAATAATCGTTTTTCTTCAAACGACAAAACTTTTGGCGATGAATGTTTGTTTTTTAAGGGTTTAAAGGGGAGTGAAAGGGAATAAAAGGGGAGATTTAGAGCCCCTTGATAAGGGGCGGCTATCGCTCGGCGACGTAGGAGACGCTTTCAGAGCGAAGCGGGGAAAGAATGCAGGGTTATTATGGACGTTTATTGCCTGTAGCGCCTCGCGTAGGGGCAGACCCCTGTGTCTGCCCGAATCATAAAGAACAACCTGCATGCATATACGCCCAAATTGCGCGGGCAGACACGGGGGTCTGCCCCTACCGTTAGCAACAGAGCATTCGTCCCCTTTATGCCCTTTTCTCCCCTTTTCTCCCTTTTCTCCCCTTTATGCCCCTTTACACACCTCCATTACGAATTCCACTTTCTGCTCCATGGGCAACAGGGCATCGACCCAATGAATGGTGAAGCCGCGCCGCTCCATACCACGGAACCACGTCATCTGTCGCTTGGCAAACTGGTGGATGGCAATCTCCAGCTGGCGGAACATCTCGTCGAAAGAGGTCTGCCCGATGGCATATTCCGTGATGAACTTATACTCCAGGCCGTAGTACATGAGGTCTTCTGCCGCAATGCCTCGTGCAAGCAGCCCTCGAATCTCGTCGACCATGCCTTCGTCGAGTCGCTGGCGCAGGCGGCGGGTGATCTTCTCGCGGCGAGCCTCACGGTCGATGCTTACACCTATTATAATACTAGGGACGGCAGGCAGCGCGCGAAGCTCCGTGGGGTGCTCCAGGTTGTAGGTCTCTATCTCGATGGCGCGGATGGCCCGTTGCGCGGTGTCCACGTCCGTCTGGTTGTGCATATTAGAGCCCGTCTGCCGCTTCAAGCCGATGAGCATCTGCGTGAGCTCCTCCAGCGAGCGACCTTCCAGCTCATCGCGCAAGGCAGGGTTCTGCGGCACGGGCGACAGCTGGTAGCCCTTCAGCACTGACTCTATGTAGAGCCCCGTACCGCCACAGAGGATGGGCAGTGCTCCCCTACTCCGTATCTGTTCGTAGGCCTTGTGGAAGTCCTGCTGGTATTGGAAGAGGTTGTACTTCGTGCCAGGCTCACAGATGTCGATGAGATGATAGGGCACGTGGTAGCCTTCAACAACATAGTCGTCGAGGTCCTTGCCCGTGCCGATGGTCATACCACGATACACCTGCCGCGAGTCGCCGCTCAGGATCTCTGCCTCCTGCCCCTCGAGGTGCAGCCTGTAGGCCAATGCCGCCGCCAGCGACGTCTTGCCGCTGGCTGTCGGGCCGAGTATGGTGATCATCTTCTGCATATCTGACGACAAAGATAACAAAAAAAATCTGTTCCGCAATAACGAAACAGATATTTTTCAGTATAATTGAAATAAATGTTACCACAGAGTATTACTGAATTAGACGTTTTATAATGAATCCGTTCTTATTGCGTGTTATTATAACCATTATTATTCTATTTCTATTAGATTCAGTTCTGTGCTTGACAGTTTTTGTATATAATTCCATTTTCTGTTTCTAGCCATATTAATAGCTTCATCTATGCCTACTTTTGCTGCTAAAATAGTGCTAATTCTTAATAAATTTGCATCATGTTCAGTTACATAATTATTATTTCTTTCTCGATTATACATAAGTTGTCTATTATATCCAATCCATAGAATCGCCACAATACTACCATATTCCCAATTCTTACACCGATTGTTATTTATAGAATTAATTGATAAGTTATCGTGTTTTAGGAAATGTATAAGAGACTCTTTCGCTGCACGAATTGCTTCCCAATGTCCACCAACATTTTTAGAAGCACAATATTTACTAACTATAAAGGGATAATGGTGCCAGTAGACGTCTCCTGTCTTATCTGAGAACTGCCTCCAATAATTGCTACAGCGTTTTAGATATTCCATACTCTTTTCTCTGTTACCACTTTCACCAAAGGCATTTGCTAGCGCAGCAACAAGATAAACTCTCATTTTCCAATCTATACTGTCGGTATCTGCAGCATATCTGTCAATCCATGTTTGAGCAGAAGAAATAACCTCGTCGTGCTTGCTTGTATTAGAAAGAGCCATTATTTTACAGAACAATTCAAATTCATTTAATTGATTATATATTTCAATTTTTTCGATTATTTCTAAAACCTCATATTCAGAATCATTATTTGAAAATCTCGAATTGCGTAAATGCCTAAGTTGGGCATCCAGTTCATCCCTTCTAATATTTTGTTCATTTAGACTTGATGTAGTTGTGTGAATCGTTAAAATATCCCCCTGTAGAGAAATTCTTCCAAGACGCTGAATGGCTGTTTGTCCTAAGAGCAACGGGGCATTTAGAGAATAACTAACAGTTGCCAAAACATCACGCAGATGAATACCATCAATTTCAATATCCTTTAAGTTGATCACCATATTGTCTGAGATACTACCATCCGCCGTTGTCGTTTTTGCATTGCCACGAAAATCTTGGGAACTAATCAAATCATTATCAAGCAAATAAATAGCAGTAGCTCTGGAAATAGAGACGGTTGAAGCCCCTGTATCAAAATACATCTTCATCGGAGCTCCGTTTACTTTACATGAGATTTTATAAATCCCTCCTTCTTTCTCCATTCTTATAGTTTTCTGTCCATAAACAGAGATACATACTAACAAGAATGAAATAATACAAACAAATACTCTTTTCATGAACGTAAACATAGTTTATATTTCTCACATAGAATAAACCTGCAGAAAGCGTCTAGTAAAAAACGCTTTTTCCATATATAGGTCTCACTCTGAACCATTGTTATAAAACAGCTCATCGATGAGGGTACGATGCAAAGATACAACTTTAATTTTGAAGTTGCAAAGAAAATGGTGGAAAAGTCATGAAAAACTTTTACGTAGTTGCCACAAACGCTGTCAGGAATCTTGTCAAAGGCAGTTGCGATTTCTCAACATTTTTTACTCAAAACACCCCTCTGAGAATCGCCTTGTTCTAAAGGAAACCGACTTCGGGGCGAAATAGCGCGAAAAACGGGAAACGATACAACTGCTTAAGATTCAAAGAGTTACGCCTATTAACACTTCAGAGCACCTTGCGAGCTGTCTTGAACATATACCTCAGACTGCCAAAAGCAATGCTTTTACCCGGCTAAAGCATGCCTTTTAGACCTCAAAAGCATTGCTTTCGCACGCTGGGAGCAATGCTCTGACACGCCTAGAGCATTGCTTTTGAAGGCTGGGAGCAATGCTTTTGAGCATAGGGAGCATTGCTCTAGATCATCGGGAGCAATGCTCTATAGGTATACAAAGCACTGCTCTGTAAGGTACAGAGCAATGTTCTGTAGGGTCCAAAGCAATGCTCTATAAGAAAAGGGACATTTTATTTGATCATCAGGAACAGTTCTGAACGATGAAAACAGCACTCAAATGGCGGTTTCTTTTCCTAGAATGAAGCCTGTCGAAGTCGTTTTTTTGACACATTTCGTAAAAATTATTCAAAAGAATAATGTATCAAAATATCTGATTATAAAAGAAAATGGCCACACGGAAACCGCGTGGCCATTGTTGAATTTGCTTTGTCTAAACTGACAATTACTTCAGCTCAGCAAGGTACTTGATGGTGCGAACCATCTGAGAAGTGTAGGAGTTCTCGTTGTCGTACCAAGCAACAACCTGAACCAGCGAGTTGCCGTCGCCAATCTTGCTGACCATGGTCTGGTTGGCATCGAACAGCGAACCGAACTTCATGCCGATGATGTCGCTCGACACGAGCTTCTCCTCGGTGTAGCCGAAGCTCTCGTTGGCAGCAGCCTTCATGGCGGCGTTGATGTCCTCAACAGTCACCTCACCCTTCACGACAGCGTGCAGGATGGTGGTAGAACCTGTGGGAGTGGGAACGCGCTGGGCAGCACCGATGAGCTTACCGTTGAGCTCGGGGATTACGAGACCGATGGCCTTGGCAGCACCCGTGGAGTTAGGAACGATGTTCTGAGCACCGGCACGAGCACGCTGCACGTCGCCCTTGCGCTGAGGACCGTCGAGAATCATCTGGTCGCCAGTGTAGGCGTGTACGGTGGTCATGATACCGCTCTGGATGGGAGCGAAGTCGTTCAGAGCCTTCGTCATGGGAGCGAGGCAGTTGGTGGTGCAGCTGGCAGCCGAGATCACGGTGTCGGCAGGAGTCAGGGTCTTGTGGTTCACGTTGTAGACGATGGTGGGCAGGTCGTTGCCGGCGGGAGCCGAGATCACAACCTTCTTGGCACCGGCCTTCAGGTGAGCAGAAGCCTTCTCCTTAGAGGTGTAGAAACCTGTGCACTCCAGCACAACGTCAACGTCGAGCTCGCCCCAGGGCAGCTCAGCAGCGTTGGGCACAGCATAGATGGTGATCTCCTTACCATCTACGATGATAGAGTTGTCTGTGCACTCCACGGTGTGCTTGTTCTCACCAATCTTGCCGCAGAAACCACCCTGAGCGGTGTCGTACTTCAGCAGGTGAGCCAGCATCTTGGGGCTGGTCAGGTCGTTAATGGCGACTACTTCATAACCTTCAGCCTCGAACATCTGACGGAATGCGAGGCGACCGATACGGCCAAAGCCGTTAATAGCAACTTTTGTCATTTTACTTTAATTTTTATAAAAGGGTTAAAAAATTATACCTATTTGTTTGACTATTTTCATGAAACATGCCCGAAATCGGACTAAAAATCAAGAAATTTCATACACAAAGTGCATTTTTTTCTTTTTTCGAGCGCAAAGTTACAAAAAAATTTCTATATTTGCACATGAAATCTCTCTTAATTATGATTAAAGAGTGAGATAAATAATTAAAAATCACAAAACGGGCGCATCTGTGGTCGGATTGCTAAATGAAGATTACAAAATGACGGCAACAAAGACATCCATTCTATATTAACACTCTAAACATTTAAACTATGGGATTTATTAAAGAATTCAAGGAGTTTGCCATGAAGGGCAACGTAATGGACATGGCAGTCGGTGTGATCATCGGCGGTGCCTTTGGTAAGATTGTTAGCTCGCTCGTCGACGACGTGCTGATGCCGCTCGTAGGTATGCTCACAGGTGGTATCGACGTGTCGGGCCTGGCCTACAAGGTGATGCTGCCCAACCCCATCGAGGGTGGTGAGCCGCTCGCCGGTGCCACGCTGAAGTATGGTGCATTCATCCAGAACGTCATCGACTTCCTGATCATCGCCTTCTGTATCTTCCTGATGATGAAGGCCATCAACAAGCTCATGGCCAAGAAGGAAGAGCCCGCTCCCGAGCCCGAGGCTCCCGCAGGACCCACCCAGGAGGAACTGCTCACTGAGATTCGCGACCTGCTGAAGCAGAAGTAAAGGCCTACCCCCAACCCAAGGGGGGAGCCTACTCCCAACCCCTCCCCAAGGGAGGGGAGAACAAAAGACAAGCCTGCCACCCGTCTCTGGGTAGCAGGCTTATTTTGTGGGCGAACAGTTCGAACAGATAACAGTTAGAATTCTGACTACTATGCTGCTGCGCAGCGGTTCAATGTCGCTACGCGACGTTCAATGCGCTGCGCGCGGTTCAAATGTTCAATGTCGCTACGCGACGGTTCAATGCTGTGTGTAGGCGTCTTACCCGCTGCGAAGCAGCTTTACACGGCGAAGGGCTTTACCCGCTGCGAAGCAGCTTTACACGCCCGAAGGGCCTTACCCGCGCGAAGCGCATTCAACGGCGCCGCAGGCGCCCTACTCCGTCACCGCATTCAGGATGCCCTTGAGGATGCCCTTCAGCTCGTTGCCGAAGGCCTTCACCTTGTCGAACACACCTTCCTTCATGCCCTTGGCCATGTAGCCGGCACACTTCCCTTCGAGCTTTCCGATGCGGTCTTTCTCCTCGGGTGTGTACTCCAGCTCGTGCTTCGAGATGTTCTGGCGTATCTTCAGGAACTTCTCGCCAGCGCGCTGCCAGTCGTTCACCGAGTAGCGGGCACTATGGTCGCGCAGCTCATAGGAGAAATTCTCCAACTGGTTGATGGCGTGCTGCTTCGTGGAGCACGATGAGAACCCCACGAGCAGCATCATTGCCATTGCGACGACAACTGCCGTCAACGTTTTCTTCTTCATTAGCGTACAAGATATTTCTTACCATTCATGATGACTACGCCCTTGTAGGAGGCACCCACACGCTGACCAGCAAGGTTGTAGCGCACGTTGCTCTGGGCACGCTTCACATCGCTCACAGCCTCGATGGCAGTCGTGCCAGGCACGAGTTCGAAGCCGTAGAAGTTGATGGCACCAACAGGATAGGTCACGGCCACATCGCCTGCCTCAACGGCTACGCTGATGACGGGATAGACCTTCGTGGCCTTCTGCTCCTCACCCATGGGAACCTCGATGGCATCGCCGTCCTGCACAACAGCATTGTAGAGCTCTACCTCGTTCTGCGTGAGCACAACGGTGCGGTCGGTAGCACTCGAGCTGGCCGTGCGAGCATACACCTTCAGCGTGCCGGCACCGGGAACGGTGAGCGTCATCGCGTTCTTCGACGACGACTTGCCACCGCTCTTCAGGCGCTTCTCGAACTTCAGATAGCCGTCGGCAGTGCCGAAGTAGGCATTGTTGCCGTCGATGGCCATCTTGTCGCTCTCATCAATGAGCGACAGCTTCAAGCCGCCCTTCTCGATGGTCTTGCCATTGAGGGTGCCGGCAGCAGCGTCTTCCTCGAAGTAGAGCAGCAGCGCCTCACCTTCCTGCACAACGTCGTAAGCCACAACACTCTTGCGCGAGCAGGTGGCATTGCCCTGGTTCCACACATTCCAATAGAGGCCCTGACGGTCGTACTGGTCGGGCTCGTCCTCCAAAGCGGCACGCAGCTGCTTCAGCGTGTAGGTGTAGACGTTGTCGCCCACCTTCATCAGATTCAGGTTGCCCACATCCACACTGCCCTTCAGGCTCTTGATGTTGCCAATGCCCCAGCCCACGATGGAGCCGTTGGCATTCGTGGCCTCACCCTCTACAAGGATGGTGAACTCAATCTTTGCCTCGTCAGAGAGACCCTCGAACTCGCTGGCCAGAATGTTGCCATATTCGTCGAAGGCAATCTCCTTCGGCTCGCCATAGTTCGGCGTGTTGGCATTCTTCATCTCCTCGAACTCTTCCTTCGAGCCATACCAGATGCCTTCCACCTTGATGGTAGAGGCTACGCCCTGATCCTGCACGAACAACTGGCGCACGTGCTTGGCATAGATGTCGCCCTTGAACTCGTTGTCGACACCGTCGATGCCCACGGCATAGGTCTTCGTCTTCTCAAGAGCGATGCCCACGACACCAGCTTCCTCTGAGATCGTGACCACATCCTGATAGAAGGAGTCGCCCCACGCTTCTTTCTTCAGCCACTCGCTGTAGACAATGCCGAAGTTGACCTTTCCCGTCACACCCGAGAACTTAATGTACACGTAGTCGTACTCCGACACGTCCTTGTTCATGTCGCCCTGGTTGAACCAGTTGCCTGCCCATGTGCCGCCATAGCTATACTCGGCACCGGCCATTACTTCGTCGGCCATGACCAACGCATTCGCACATACTGCCATGAAGACAGCCACTAAGAAAGTAAAAATTCTTTTCATAAGCCTGTTGTATTTAATCAATTAGTGAATATCGCGGCAAATATACAAAAAAATAATGAAACCCGCACATTCTGCAACATTTTTTCAGAGAATGGCGGGTTTTATTACAATTATTACAATGCGTCGTCTTGCTCTACTTCATGAACAACGCATTCAAGCCTGTGTCGACACCGCTGAAGCCCATGAAGGCAAGCGAAAGCAGACCTGCCGTGATGAGGACGATGGCCACACCACGCATGCCACGGGGCACTTCAGACAGATACAACTGCTCGCGCAAACCTGCAAACACCACCAGGGCAAGAGCGAAGCCAATGGCCGTGGAGAGGGCGTAGACGATGCTCTGCAAGAGGTTGTAATCCTTCTGGATGACGAGGATGGCGACACCCAGCACGGCACAGTTCGTGGTGATGAGCGGCAAGAAGATGCCCAAGGCCTGATAGAGTGCCGGCGACACCTTCTTCAAGATGATCTCCACCATCTGCACCAGCGAGGCGATGACGAGGATGAAGGCCAGCGTCTGCAGGTATTGCAAGCCCAGCGGATTGAGCACAAAGTGCTGTATGAGCCACGTCACGATGGTGGCGAGCGTCATCACAAAGGCCACGGCGGCTCCCATGCCCAGCGAGGTGTCTATCTTCTTCGACACACCCAGGAACGGGCAGATGCCGAGGAATTGCGACAAGATGATATTGTTGACGAATATCGCGGAGATGAATATAAGTACGTATTCCATAATTCAATGTGTTGAAGTGTGTGAACGACTATTTGTTGGAAAGACGACCCATGATAGCCGTGAGGAAGCCAAGCGAGATGAAGGCGCCCGGAGGCAGCACGAAAAGAAGCACATTGCTGGTCTCAGGCAGGATGGTGGCACCAAACAAACTGCCTGCGCCAAACAGTTCGCGAACCATTCCCAGAAACGTCAGGGCCATTGTGAAGCCAAGGCCGATGCCGATGCCATCGAAGATGCTCGCCAATGGCGTGTGCTTGCAGGCAAAGGCTTCTGCACGGCCTAGGATGATGCAGTTCACCACGATGAGCGGGATGAAGATGCCCAGATCCTTATCAATCTCAGGCAGATAGGCCTTAATGATGAGTTGCAGCACCGTCACGAACGAGGCGATGACCACCACGAAGACGGGTATGCGCACCTTGTCGGGCGTGAGACTCTTGATGCACGAAATCACAAAGTTGGTGCAGATGAGCACCGCCATCGTGGCAAGGCCCATCGACAATCCGTTGCGGGCACTCGTGGTGGTGGCCAGCGTGGGACACATGCCGAGGAGAAGCACAAACGTAGGGTTCTCCTTGACGATTCCGTTGTTCAATATCTTGATGTAGTTCATATGTAGTAGTTTTTTTCTGATGATTCTTACACCTATTTTAATTATTGGGAGAGTTCTGAGTATTCTGAATATTCTGAGTATTCTGAGTATTCTGAACACTCTGAACTTTCTCAACTTTCTCAACTTTCTGAGCACTCTGGTAAGCCTCATAGGCCTGGTTCACGGCCAGCAGGAAGGCACGGCTGGTGATGGTGGAAGCCGTGATGGCATCTACCTCGCCTCCATCCTTCGTCACCTGCAGGGGCTTGTCGCCCGGGCACTTGCCAACGATGTTGCCCTTCGATCCCTCCAAAAACCACTTGTCGGCCTTCGCACCTAAGCCTGGCGTCTCAGCATGTTGAAGCAGGGTGTAGCCAAGCACCTTCCCATTGTCATCGAAGCCCACAAGCACTTTCAAGTCGCCGCCAAAGCCCATCGTGGTCGACTCTACGGCAACGCCCAGAGGCCGCTGATGGCTGTCCTGCGTCTTGTGAACGACGAACACCGCTTCCTTGCCACCCATGTTCTGACGAATGGTGTCGGAAGCGACAACGGTTAGTTTCTCTCCACCCATCACGGTTTTAATGCCAAGGGCAAGTGCTTTCTCAGCTTGCAATGCGATGGGACCTTCCGTGACGTGGTTCACCCAAGCCAGCAGACCTCCCATCACCAGCGACACGCCCACAAGGACGAGCACCATATTTCGTAGCGATGATTCAAGTTTCTTCATATCTTTTGCCTTTCGTTTCTATGAGTGATTCCTATGCCGCAACCTTCTCACCAAAGCGTTGGGGTTTGCAATAGTTGTTGATGAGGGGTGTGAAGGCATTCATGATGAGGATGGCAAACGACATGCCTTCCGGATAGCTGCCCCAGTTGCGAATGACGACGGTGAGCAGACCAATGCCCACGCCATAGACGAGTTGTCCGCGAGGTGTCATCGGCGACGTGACGTAGTCGGTAGCCATGAAGATGGCGCCCAGCATGAGTCCACCGCTAAGGATGACCTGCAGGGGGTTCGCATAGATGGGGTTGGCCAAATGCAGCAACAGGCTCAGCACGAACACCGTCAGGATGATGCTCACGGGGATGTGCCAGGTGATGACGCGCTTCCATAGCATGAAGCCAAGACCCACCAGCAGCGCCAGCGCACATACCTCGCCAATGGTGCCTGCTCCGAAACCATTGCCGAGGTTTCCAAGCAGCATATCCATCGAATCAGGCAACCGTTCCAACACTGAGGTATCGCCCGTCTTGATGGCTTGCTTCATGAGTGCCAATGGTGTGGCTCCCGTGGTAGCATCAGTGTAGGAACTCAGCTGTCCAATCACCGGCCAGGAGGTCATGGCGGCAGGGAAGCTCACAAGGAGGAAACAACGCCCTACGATGGCGGGATTGAAAAGGTTCTGGCCCAGTCCGCCAAAGCACATCTTGCCCACGCCGATGGCTATCAGCGCGCCAAAGACGACCATCCAGATGGGGAGGTTGCTGGGGAGGTTCAATCCCAGCAGCAGACCCGTGATGATGGCCGAGCCGTCAGTAAGCGTCGGCTTGCGCTTGAGCATGTATTTGGCTATCGCCCACTCGAAGAACATACACGCCAACACACTGCTGGCACACACCAGCACGCTGCCCACTCCAAAGAAGAGGAACGACACCAGCAAGGTGGGCAACAACGCGAGGATGACGCCATACATGTTCTTTTCAACACTCTCAGGGCCGTGGGCATGAGGTGATAGAGATACGATGAGTTTACTCATAGAATTTATTGTAGATTCTTTCTGATTGACTTTTTTGTAGTTGCTATTTCGCTTTCCGCACACGGATGATGCATTTCCCTTAGCCTCACGCGCGCGGACAATTCTTATTTCTTGGCATTGCGTGCACGAATGATGCCCATCACGGCTGCCTTGCCCAAAGAGATGTTGTCGAGCAGCGGTCGATGTGAAGGACAAGTGAACTGACAAGAGCCACACGAGATGCACGACACGATGTCTTCTTGCTCAGCGCGATCGTAGAAATGGCGGGCAGAGAGCTTTGCCAGGAGGTAGGGCTCGAGGCCCATCGGACAGGCTTCCACGCACTTGGCACAACGTATGCAGGGCTGTGCGGGCTGACGGCGGGCATCGTCGCCCGAGAGGATGGTGATGCTGTTGGTACCCTTGCAGACTGGCACGTCTGTTGTCATGAGCGACCGGCCCATCATCGGACCTCCCGCCAGCAGTTTGTTCTCTCCCTCAGGCATTCCGCCACAGAGGTCGATGAGCTGACTCATGGGAGTTCCCATGCGCACAAGGAAGTTGCCAGGGTTGGCCAGTTGCTTGCCCGTGACGGTGGTGTAGCGCTCGAAGAGGGGTTTGTGCTTCATCACCGCCTGATAGACGGCGAAGGCTGTGCCCACGTTCTGTACGATGGCGCCCACGTTGACGGGGATGGCAGGGGGTGCCGGCACCTGCCGCCCGATGACGGCATCCACCAGCTGCTTCTCACCGCCTTGGGGATATTTCGTCATGAGCGGCACAATCTCTATGCGAGCGTCGTGGGAGGCTTTCTCTGTGAGAAGGGCGATGGCCTCTGGCTTGTTTTCCTCGATGCCAATGTAGCCGCGCTCCACCTTTGCTGCCTTCATGAGCAATTGCAAGCCCACGATGATCTCGTCTGCATGCTCTAGCATGAGGCGATTGTCGGAGGTGATGTAGGGTTCGCATTCCACTGCATTGATAATCACGCACTCGGCCTTGGCCGTAGGGGGCGGACAGAGTTTCACATGCGTGGGGAAGCCTGCGCCTCCCATGCCCGTGATGCCTGCCTGCTTCACACGTTCTACGATTTCCTCGGGTGTGAGCTCAGGGTGTGCGTCGAGCGTCTCCAGCTTGTCACTGCGGTCGATGCTCTCTTCCCACTCATCGCCTTCAACGCTGACCACGATCACGGGCTTGCGATAGCCGGTGGCATCAACAGCGGTATCGATTTTCAAGACGGTGCCGCTCACAGATGAGTGGATGGGCGCCGACACAAAGCCGCCAGCTTCGGCCAACAGTGTTCCCACGCGCACCTTGTCGCCCTTGCTGACAACAGGCTTGGCTGGTGCGCCAATATGTTGCGACAAAGGGAAGATGGCTTGCTTGGGCAGAGGTGCCACCTGCGTGGGGCAGTTTGACGTTAGCTTATTCTCTTCTGGGTGTACGCCACCTATACGGAATGTCTTCAGTTTCATGCAGTTACCTCCTTTGCTTCATCTTTTGGTTCAATAGTTTTTGGAGCAGCCTCCGTTGCCTCTTTCTTGGGCTCTATAGGCTTGGGTGCCGTTTCTTCTGCCTTGGGTTCAGCAGGCTTAGCAACTTCCTCTGCTTTGGGTTCAACGGGCTTAGCGACTTCCTCTGCCTTGGGTTCAACGGGCTTGGGAGCAGGGAAATTCTTGGCGACGATAGCGCCGGTTGGACATGCAGCCACGCATTTCTTACACAAGCGGCACTTGCTCCAATCGATATAGGAAAGGTTGTCAGCCACCGTGATGGCCTCAAACTTGCATTCCTTCACACACTTGCTACAGCCGATACAAGCCGTCTGACAAGCCTTGCGAGCCACGGCTCCCTTGTCCTTGTTCACACACGACACATAGACGCGACGACCCTTCGGACCTTTCTTGCGAAGCTCAATGATGTGGCGGGGACAGGCCTTTACGCAGGCACCACAGGCTGTGCACTTCTCTTCGTCAACTTCTGGCAGGCCGGTCTCTTCGTTCAGCGCAATAGCACCAAAGCGGCAGGCCTCCACGCAGTCGCCACAACCCAGACAGCCGTAGCCACAGGCCGTTTCACCTGCACTACACGCGTTCATGGCAGCACACGACGACAGTCCATCGTAGACAGCCGTTCGTGGACGGTTCTCACAACTACCATTGCAACGCACCACGGCCACCATCGGCTCTGTCTGCGCTACTGACATGCCCAGCAGGTCGGCCACCTGCGACATCACCTTCGAACCGCCCACAGGACAATTCAGCCCCTCGAGCGACCCATTGTCGGCAGCACGCACCAAGGCATCGGCCATTCCGCTGCAACCAGGAAATCCACATCCGCCACAATTGGCACCAGGCAACACTTCAGCCACCTTTGCCAGTCGTGGGTCTTCCTCTACGGCAAACCTCTTCGAGACAACAAAGAGGATGGCCGAGGCTACTAATGCTATCGTGCCCAGCACGACGATTGCTAACAACATGAAATTCATCATGAAAATCTTATATGTATTAATCCTTTTTTCTTATTCTCTATACGCAAGCGTTCTTTGATTGAAGGGAATTACTCTTTCTTCCTTACTCGAAACGCAAGCGTTTTTTTATTGAAGGGAATTATTCTTTCTTCCTTACTCGAAACGCAAGCGTTCTTTTGAAATGATCACGCCAGAGATAGAGACCCGCATAGCAGGGCACAAGCGACAACACGCCCAACAGCGCAGCAAGACCTTCATTACTAGTGAAGTAGGAAGCTACGAACACCGTCGTTACCATCACAATGAATGGCAAGCCAAAGGCCCACGCAACGGCTTTCATGCCAACGGAACGTGAGGCCACCACTTCCACGCTGTCGCCCACCTCGTAGCAATGGGCATCGGGGGCAACGACATCAATGAGTTTTTCCTTTCCTTCAGCAATGTGGCAATGGGCCGACACTTGGCATCCTCCACAAGCCGTAGCTTGAAGAATGCGCACATGCAAGCACCCTTCTTCCACACGCTCCACTACCCCATCGTGTCGTATTTCATCATTCATCAGCTGCAAAAATAATGAAAAAAAACGAATTAGCGGCTGTCTTCGTCAAGAAAATAATACTCTCAGGCCTAAATTCACTACAATTCAAGATATTAGAAAACAGCAGAAGTCTAAATTATCTGATAATCATAAGTCGATGGGATCAAACATAATGACCCTTCATAGAAAAAACATAGATGTAGATACGACCACTACTGATGGAATAAACCATACGGTGCTCATTAGAAATGCGACGACTCCATTTGCCCTGAAGATTACTACTTCCATAGGTCATCAATAGCAATGGGGTGAATGTTACCTTCGGCAATTTCCTTTTCACCTTGGCGAACTATTTCCTCCAGTTCACTCATGGACATAACATTCTCATCAGCAGCCTTCTTCTGAGAAGCAATACGCTTAAGTGACCTGACGGCTTTCTTCATCAGTCCTTCGTCTTCTGAGATAACCTGAAGAGCGCCAAATAGTTCGGAGTTGAGTTGCATTTGTAGTGATGTCATAACGCTAATACAGTTTCTATTTCTGACTGCAAATATAAACATAAATTCTGTAATCACCAATTAAAAGACAAAAATGGATGAGAAAAACGATAAGCACTATGTTTACAGCCATTCGCTATACCATTGTTCAGAATAAACATTAACCTCCATTAACTCTCAAAAAAGGATGATTCTGCTCAAAAGCCAGAATTGTCTATTATATTTGGACACTGTGTAAGCAAGAAGACCTGCACTGGCTGCACCAGCTGCACCTCGGCTTACAGCAAAGTGAAAAGTAAATGGTGCCATTTGTTTACCAAAAAGCTATGGGTTTTCAAGCATAAAGCATAGACTTTTGAGGTAAAACTCATAGAGTTATAACCAAAAACAAGGTCTACTTGCATCAAAGTTTTGTGTTTTGTGTTTCATGTTTAGTGTTGAGAGCATAGTTCACTTTTCACTCTGCACTTTTCACTCTGCACTTTTCACTTTTCACTCTGCACCAGGTGCAGCTGGTGCAGTTGGTGCAGCCGGTGCAACTCTTATGGTATTCATAGTGTCCAAATATAATGGATGTTAGCAAAATGTGTGCCCAAAAAGACTATTTGGGGATGTTAATAGACATTAAAGATACAACAATAGAAAGATGGCACAACACGCTGGCACTCAGAAGGAAAAAATCAATTGTGCCAGCTGCAATCATTCCTTTTTATAGCAATAAAAACAAATCATCGGACAATTCGTCCACCCTTCTCACCAAACAGGTCCCCACCAATGACCTGAACCGAGAAAGGAATATAGAGCGTAAGGAACTGTTCACAAAAGAAGAAGGCAAGATCACAGATGGTGACTATGCATTAGGGCATGCCTTACGCCTTGCCACCCTTCGCATGGGCAAGGCCACGCGAAGGGTGAAAGGGTGATTTTTATTGGACAACTGTCTTATTTCCATCAACTATATATATACCGGACGGCAGGCAATGCAATTTCTCATCCAACAGCTCACTCTTCTCAAGCATGATGAGTTGCCCACTAATAGAGTAGACTGCCACTTTCATCTCTGAATCATTTCGCATCGGAATACCAACGAGTCCCGTTACCTCATCCTCAAATTCTATTTCAATGAAATCCCGAGCTTCTGCCGACGAGACTAACATATAAGCTTCAAAAGGATAAACGTCTCGAAGATTGCCAATGAACCGGCTTCCCCAATCATAGCCACCACTACTCGAGGCATTCCTGTTATTTACATTCAAGGCATATACTGATGAAGACCTCTCTATCTTCCGATAGGCTGGAGTGAACGTTTTGCCACCAGACCTTGACAACGAGAGCTGTGAAGTTGGCTTCACAGTCACATTCGTTGCCGAGAATGCTACATCACCAGCAAGAATATATTCATCGTCGTATGCAGTATTGTTCGGCATGGCAATGATGTGTGGCGTATTTGCGTTAATGGAACTGGAACGCACAAATCCCGACGCTCCAAAACGATAAAGCCAGAACGGACGTTGGCTTCTGTCATTGGCGTTATAGGCTGCAAAGGGAACAATCTCTCCCTTTGTGCTATGGCTGATACGCTGCACATCGAATGGCAACACAATGCTTTCCCATCCCTGACCATTACCGCCAGTTTTCATACTATAATTATGGGTATATGTAATGTTCTGGGCGACAAACTCTTTTGGACAATAGAATTGCCCACCAGCATCAGATAATGAAACAGCCTTCGCAGTATTACCTACGACAACATTCTTCACATTCGATGGTGCATAGCTAGCTGCGTTCACATACAGTAGGAAATTGCTACTGACATCAAAAGGAACGTTGCTGAACACATTTGCCGACAGACTCTTGTTCGCGTTCCAAATCAAGGCTCCAATGTCACTTTGCCGTAAGGAGTTACTATTTAGGCTTGTCACCGATGATGGCAACGAAATATAATTGAACGTACCAGCCAGCGCATCATCAGCAACCGAGGTCACCGAGTACGTTCTACTACCATTTACGACACTTATAGGAATGTCAATATTCTCTACACCTTTATCAACAGCTATCACCTGAGCCGTCATTGTCGAAGAAATACCATGATAATAAATGTAATCAACCATGAAATCCTCTTCAATTTCTACTGGTACTTCTTTTTCGAACTCAACAATTATTTTTTCTGGAAGATTATACAATTTCACACTATCTAATTCAAATGGGACAGGCCTATTATGCGCATCAACGTAATAAAAATCATTCACGTGATAATCCTTATCAGGAATAGGTTGGATCAGTATTTCCTCAGGCTCTATTCCTAAATAATAAAAAGAATATCTATCAAACCAACATATCGTTTTTGTTTCATTTCTAAGAGATAACTCACCTACTTTAGTGATACCACCCTCATGAGATGTAAAACTGGTCTTGGAGAATCCCGATGATATGTCAGATAGATAGGGCTCCTTTCTTGTTATTCCTGCAATAGAACTCTCCCAATCCATAACTATTGTAGCCACCAAATCATCTGAAAGTTCATTTCCACTTTCTATACTTTTATCGTATTCATCTACTTTAGCAATAAAAGAATTTATTCTTCCTTTTAGAATGTCTATTGCTTTGTCCAATGACCGTAGGTGAGTTGGTTCTATGATATTTCCATCTGTCATTTTCATGTAAAAGACCTCCAAATAGGAAAGCATTGATTCACATGAATCCCGCATCATCTTTGTATCTAATTTTTCACCGCACTCCGAAGATTCGACAATATTATTTATCGTACGCCAACCAAGCTCTGACATATATGCTTCTTTTGTCCCCTTAGGAACGATAAGAGTTGTGGGATAATGACTAAAGCTAACAGGAAATGGCTTAAGTATCTTGGAATGTATAGACTTGACATTAGTATAGTCGAAAGCATAATCGGCTATATACATAATGCTTTGGGACAAGGTTAATGACTCTAAATAATCTTGTGCATCGAAAGCACATTCCTCTATTCCTTTTATTCCAGCTGGTATTTCATATGAAGTCGCAACCTTTCCGGCTGGATAACAAAGCAATGTATTCTTTTTGCTATCGAACAAGACACCATCTGATGAATAATAGTTCTCATTACCACCTTCAACCATTATTCCACTTAATGAATAATCACCTGCTAAAACTTGTCGGCCTATTACCTCCACATTTTTAGAAATTGATATTGAACGTAAACGCCCACAATTCCGAAAAGCGGCATCTCCTATTACCCTAAGTCCCTGAGGCAAATAAATAGAGACCAAATTACGACAACCTTCAAAGACACCATACCCTGTATTCATATATTCATTACTCTGCGCAATACTACCGAGGGAAACCAACCCTTCTGGTAAAAAGACTTCTTCCAATGCACTACATGATGAGAAAGTTCCAGATTCTAGGCTTTTAACCTTCTCTGGTATACATATTGATTGTAATTTGATGCAGTAATTAAATGCATATCTTCCAATCGAAGTAATACTATTGGGCAGTATTATTGATGATAATCCAGAACAACCCATAAATGCGGAATCACTTATTCTTTCTATCGTGCTGGGCAAATTGATTTTGGACAGCTTAGAATAACTAAAAGCGCTAGGTCCAATGGAAACAACAGAATTAGGTACATTATAAGATTCTTCTTTTTTGCCACTGGGATAGCATAGTAGTTCGCTTTTATCTTTAGAAAATAAGACTCCATTCTCAGACGAAAAAAAACGGTTATTAGAATCTACCACAATACTGTTTAATGTTTTTTCATAATTAGAAACAAAGGGTTGACCAATATGATTTACATTCTTGGGTATAGTTATTTCTTTCAATGGACTGCCGGAAAAAGCATAGTCTCCAATGCTTTGCAAACTGATTGGCAATTCTACATATTCCAATGAATCGCAATTAGAAAAAGCATAATTGCCGATACTTATTATACCATTGGGAATTTGTATTGATTTAAGACTGCTATATCCACTAAATGCCCTGTCTCCGATGGCAGTAACGCCATCAGGTATCGAAAACGATTTGAGTCCTAAACATGTTGAAATCAACGTATTTGACTCCGATTCTATAATAGCATTACAATTTCCACGAGAATCATAACGCTTATTTCCTGTATTAACAATAAGAGATTTTAAATGAGAGCAACCAGACAATATGCCAGTACCAATGCTGTCTACACTACTCGGAATTTCCATTGATGTCAAACTGCATCCCGAGAAAGCATAATCTCCTATAGTCGTCACACTATTAGGGATTTCAATTGAGCTCAGTTTACATGCTTGGAAAGCACGATTTCCGATGCGTTTGACACTACGAGGAATTGAAACTGAAGAAAGACCAGAATAATAGAAGGAATAATCACCGATATCTGTAATACCTTCTTGAATTGTTACAGAAGCCAAAGAAGAACACGACTGAAATGCATATCTACCGATACTCTTAACACTACTTGGTATCGTAATTGAAACTAGTTTATTACAGTTACTAAAAATGCCATTCCCCATTTTCTCTAATTGTTCAGAAAGAATAATGGTTTCTAATTGACTACAAGATGCGAAAGCAATATCTTCTATGCTTTTCACACTATTAGGAATCACTAACGAGGTTAGACTATCACAATAATAGAAAGCCACAGCCTCTATACTAGTGACGCTGTTGGGAATTACTATCGATGTCATTTTCATGCACCGATAGAACGCATATTCGCCAATTTGGGTTACCTTATATTTAACTCCTCCATTGGTAACAAATTCAGGAATTACAACATCACCCTCATACTCAAAATTACGATAGGTCACCTCCACCTCGTTGTCACCAATGACATTATAGTAAATACCGTCTACCTTAAAGTCGTAGGCATAGGCAGAAAGGGTTACGTACACTGCAAGAATTCCCAACGAAAAAAGTCTATATAATTTCATAATCATTTTAATTTTATTACCAACTCGTCTGAAACATCAGCAAGCCAGTCGTTGATGCCTTTTATATTATTATTATATTTTTCTCCAACAATATAGTCTGATAAACCTGACAAGTTAAACTTAATGGAACTCTTGCCAAAGTCCATCTTTAATAGTCTGCATAATTTCAAGTCATCTTGGGGATTCTTAGATTTTGATTTCAACACCTTAGTCGGCTCCAAAGTGTCGGCTAAACAAAAGAGAAACAGAAGCGGATTGTTCTTTAACGTTATGCAACGGGCCTTAGGCTGAATAAAGTCATCAAGTCCACAACATCTATAACAATCAGTATAGTTGTCTTTCCCATTATTATAGAATATGTTATGGCACATAATGATCCAGGCCGCATACTGATATATATGCTCCACGTTTTCTGTCTCGAATATTTTTATATTATACTCATTCTGTTTCTCCTCAATCTCTTTTCCAACTCTCAACATATTTTTATAAAAAGAAAAACCGCCCCAGATGCCATGGTCGTTAACTCCCCATTTACATTGTCGAAGATGATTATATTGTAACAAATTCTTTTCATTATATATCAGAGGTAAGAAATTGGATGGTTTTATCTCTTCAATTGCCGACAATGACATCTTCTGATTGTCTTTTATTAGATTGTATTCGTAGGCATATCCTAAATCATGGAATATGCAAAGCAAGAACCACATAAAAGAGAATGTCCTTGCATCATCATCTGTCTTTGGAAAGCCAATTGTCCTTAATTGTCTACTGACATTCTTCCTAATACTATCACAATTTCCATAGAGGACATGTCCAAAAAAGAATAGAGACACTATATGCCTTAGACGCTTATCTGCATCCATATCATATTTTTCTTCCTCTTCCTTTTTAAATAATTCATCTACGCACTTCAACATATCTTGTGCTGCGATTTTACCAGAACGGCCTAAAAGCTCCTTAATGAGTTTGCTATAGAAAGAAGAGGAACCATTAATAATTTCTTTGAAGTCATAACTTCCGCTTAATGGATTCAAATCATTGTAATAATCCCACGTCTCCTTGTTTCTTGTTACCTTATTATAAAGGTCGTCTAATGACTTAAATTCACTCTTCATAACTGCAATATTTTAAAGGGTTAATAACTTGGCGTAGGATTATCGTCTTCATTGGGCGAATTTGTTTTCTTTGTAGTGAGCTGCATGACATTACCATAGATGATGCCGGCAGAAGTCTCCACGAATGGACATAAGTAATAGGTTGTGTTCTCCGCCAGATTATACATGGAGAACGAAACCGTTCGTTCATAATAGGAACTATAGGAAGAAATGGTCTGCGCATTATCCCGAGTAGGGGATTTGGCAGAACTACTATAACAAATACCGTAAGCTGTAGGAATTAGATCAGGCGAACGATAACTCATGGTCGCCACTGCTGAGGTCTTTGTTATGTCAGAGACAGATAATGAGGAGATAACAGGTACGGATGGAGCCACCTGAGTAACAACGATAGTTGCCGACCGACTATTCCCTTGCACAGTGACGGAAGCAGAACGAGCCGAATAGGTATTATTGTCATACACCGTAATCCGAACATAATTGCCATTCTTTGATGCAGAACACCAATCTACATCAGAGGCTACTGTCCAGTCAGTATTGCTTTCAATTTCCACATTGTAAGTCTTTGCCTTGAAGCCTGCTTCAATAGAATTCTGCCCTAACGACAATATTTCTTCTGAAGGCCCTTGTGTAACACGAATATCATGTGTAATAGTACCACTGCTTATCCTAATGGTTGTCGTTCGCGATTCTGTAAAAGACGGGTTGGGAGTTGCTGACACGTAGAGTGTGCAATTCCCATTTCCACTACCGCTCGTATAATAGTAATCATTAAACTCCGTGAGCCTCACCCATTCTGTATTCAACTGAGAGAGGGTCCATGGACAATTGCTCTTAATCTGCAAGACGACAGCAGGTTCGCCTGCACCACTCAGCTGGATGCTCGTCTTGTCTACTGACAATTCGTCCTTTAATGCATTATAGTCATTAGGATCAAGCTTATCATCAGATGAGCTGCAAGCAGTTGCCAGAAAGAGAAGACCAACTATTGATGTCAACAAATGTCTTTTTGTCATAACGTTTCAAAATTAAATTCTCAAGATGATACCCGCATGGAGATTGAACCCTTCCGTAGATGACTTAAACAACTTGTCTGTATCTTTAACAACTTCGTATGCAGGATCCTTCTTTAACGCGAAATGATATTCGGGAGTAATCTGTAACCGGAAATTCTTATGAATCGCGATTTGCAAGCGTAGAGCAGCAATGCCAGAATAGGTATAAAATGTTTCGAATGGATTGCCATCAGGGCTCGTTTCCGAATCTAATTTGAACATATTAACCGCGCAACCCACTTGAGGAGTGACAATAATCAAACTTCTTGGATTGGCATCAATACCAATGCGAGCCCATGCCTGATTGACTTTGAAATCCATGTTCCTAAGGATGTTATCTCCATACTCGGAAGAATAGATGGAGATGCCTTCTGCCTTTTTCTGTCCAAAAACGTATCCACCTTCAATGTTGAAGGAATTAATACTAATATTCGCGGAGGCATAAGGACCAACGACACCAACAGCCTGATAACCAACACCAAATAAAAGATGAGCTTCTGTTGCGTTTTGCTTCTTCTCAGAAACCGCTGGCACTATTTGCCCATATACATCATCTCGCCTTTGGTCATTAGTAACAGGAATGCTATCCGATATAACCGGAGTCGTGCTCTCTTCCTCCGAGTCCTTTCCTTCCTTTCCCACGAGAATATTTGTCATTCCCCCATTCGCAATCAACGCTTGCATATATGCAGCATTAGTGATACGAATGTCAGCAGTATAAGTGACTTTCGATTCGATTGCAGTAGGAAATTCATAATCACGAATAATACCAAGATAGGGATGGCTAATTGTAATGCGCTTGGTTAATTGTGGTACATAAAGCCATACTTCTCCTTTTTTCTTCTCAAGTTTTAAATACCCAAGGTTTGGATCAAAATCAAACAGGGTATCCCGCACAGCAAATCGTATTAGAGCAGCCTCCTTGCCATTTAGATCCTTCACATTAAGACTGATAGCTGTAAGATCAGTCAGGTTTTTACGAAAATTCTCTATAACAAAATCATTATTTTGCGCTACAGTTGACACTGGGCACAACATAGTGAAGGCTATTAATAATTTTAAGCGAAACCTCATCTTTACACAATTGAACAATAATGGTTTATGAATATAAATGAGAACCATTTATCAAGCAATATACTATTTTAATATTTTGTTACCTTTACGCAAGTCGCTCTCACTGATTCCTGGTGGCAATTCGAATGTCAAGCCTTTATGATCATAGAAAGCGTTTTTTCCAATTTCATTCACAGAAGACGAAATTGAAACATTTTTTAGTTTTCGGAATTCAACAAAGGAATAATTATCTATCTTTCGGATGCCATCCTGGATGACGAGATTTACCGTATCATAGTTGTTGCCATTGATGAAAGTACTAACTTCCGTCACTGGGTAGAAACTACCATCATACTCTACTTGAGAAGGTATGACAACATTTTTTGCTTTGACATCAAAACCTGTTATAACAATGTCACCTTCCCTGACTCTGCAATCAAAATTAACGTCTTCATATTTATAAGTAAATCTCTTTTTGGAAGGGACGGACTTTTGTATTGGTTTGGCTTTTGGAGGTCGATGGATAGAGAAAAGAGTTTTTTTATCTGCTTTTGTAACAACATCTGAATGATTAAGATCCAAATCCAGTTTTTTGTTAAGGTAATCAACGTTAGTTATGGTTACCTCGGTGTCATATGTCGTCTTCGACTTAATCGCAACAGGGAACAGATAGTCTCTCAAAATGCCCAAATAAGGATGCCGAATTGTTAACTTCTTCGTTCCATGAGGAACATAAAGCAGAACTTCTCCTGTTTTATTCTCTTGTTTAAGGATTCCTAAATTTGTTTCAAATTGGAAAAGCGTGTCCCTCACTGCAAATCGAACAAGTGCTGCTGTTACACCGTTAAGGTCTTTCACTTGAGAGGTGGCAGCAGACAAATCGGTAGTATTCTCATGGAAGTTCCTTACCTCAAAATCTGGACTCTGAGCCAGCATTAAGAGGGGAGAGATAAGCAACAGGACCAAAAAGTGTATCCTAGAAATGTTCATCACTTTATTTCTATATATCATTATTTAATATCAAAATCACTCAAGCTAAATACTTCGTCACGAGGCAATGACTTGCCACCTATTTTGTCTGGTTGCCAAGTTCGCACATGAATCTCTGGGGCATTTTCATTACGAAAATCCCATAGCAAAAATAAATAACCATCATCGTGATAGGTGTTGCTGGTATATCCTTGATGAAGGGTTACACCATAGAAATCTGGATTGGTTGGATGGCGCATAACCTCTATATCATCAAATCCAACACGAATGTATTGTGCCGTGTTGAAAACACGGCGCAGATTTGTCAAATACTGCTGTTTAGATTGTTTGTTATACTGGATTTTCTGCGACATATATCCTTCGGGATGCTTTTGCATAATAACCTTACCTGTAATGATGAGGGCATCATCACTAAAAACCATATTAAGAAAATCAATGTCTTTTTGGTTGTAGGCTGTACGGAACTGCTCGACATAATCGAGAATCATTTGACGACGGCGTAGGTCGGTCAACTCCAGATTGCTCTTGACAACATTCATATAGAGATTCATTGATATAGAAAGATAGAAACTTTCCACATTTCCCTGTTTGTCGAAACTGATGACAGCCTCTTGGTATTCGTCTTCACCAAACTCCCGTTCTCCTGTTGGCTTCATCATCAAGGGAATATTGCGCACTTGATAACCTGTTCCTGTGGTGATGCAATGCTCTACAATCTCATCATCGGTACAGATGAACGGGCAATTTTCCCAAAGCATCGCCATTGATTGCTGAACACGGGTGTTTACACCCATCGCCATAAAATCAAGGCTTCGACCTGCGATTTGGGCATTATTCACTTCATTAAGAATCCTTGCTATGGAATTCTCCATTCTCACTCTCATCACATCACTTTCGACACCATCAGTAATAGTCACTGCGATGTTGTCGGCCTTTGCAAACATAGATACCAACGAGAGTAACATAACAATAACAACTTGTTTCATCTTTTCCTTCTCCTATTTTAGTTGGAACCAGATAGCTCCACAATTTTTATAATTCTTAATTTTATCTTCCTTCTGAGTTTTCAAATTAAAATGCTTAGAACCTGTGGAATGAAGGACAGAAACCACTTGGCCTTGCTTATTGTAAACAAAGACATAACATGATGCATCCATTGGCATAGAAGCATATTTTCCATAATCATATAATCTACCATCTTTCTTCAGTTCTTTTATATATGGCTCTATTTCATAGAAATCATTTATGCCTATCATAGTCTTTTCTTCTTCTGACAGGAAACTATTGATATCTTCTATGGGTGATTCTTCTGAAGCCAGACCTTCACTTGCTGGAGAGATTTGAGATTGTTTTTCTACATTTTCATTAACCTGAAAAACCATCACCTCCTTTTTATCTGTTACAGACATGATGTCGCTCTTCCTTACATAAACGAAAGCGCGATTATAATCGCCACGGTGAGTCTGCACCTCAAAACTATGCTCTTTAGCTTTGGCAATACAGACCTCTACACCTTCGCCTGGATATAGTTTCTGAATCCAATCACTAATTTTCATTTCTAAAATAGCACGTGCTCCAGCCATAGCCTCGTCCAAATCCTTCATTGTTGCCTCGGCATAAATATAAGCCGTATCACGCTTCACTCTACTGATATCTCTATTTGCATCAGCAGACTGCGCATAACCACTAACTGCCAATAGGCAATAGCCCAAAATTGAAATAACTATTTTCATTGCCACTGATTTTTTTGATGAGTAGATAATTCCTTTTGATATATATCCTTCACATTATGTGTCGGAATATAGGGAGTAAGCCTAACTTTCAGCACAGCATTCTTGTCATCCACAAACTTATCGGGGATAGCAACGGACAACAGATGATTGAACCCAAGTTCCTTGCACTGAGCCAGGACAATAGCCAACAGACCATCCTCGCGCTCTTCCTCGACCGCAAAGAAAACCTTCATGCCCAGCTCTGCACAATAGTTCAGCCATTGACTGAGTGTAAGCGTATAGTTAATGGTCTTCATACCATAGACGGACTGTTCGACATACATGCGGTAGTCTGCTCCCTTGACAAGTCCATGAAACAGGTTTGCTGCGGAATACTCTTGATACCTATTGTCAAAGACGGGTTGATAGTTCTCCCTCACCTTATTATAATATAAAGCATCATTCAGGCTTTCCAACTCAAAAAACTCATTCTTCGACATGTAGATGCTGTCATCTGTCAGTTCCATCTTGGATGGAGCCACTAACGTGTCAATCCGCGTAGGAGCAGCAAGGATGCTCTCTTTCAATTTCTGCTGTGCTTCATTCTGCTGCATACCCAGTAACAAGTCATATTGCGCCGGGAACACGATTGTAATGAAAGGCTCTTCGTGCTGCATCCACTGCACTTCATAATAACGGTCGTTCAAAGTGACAGAAAATGGCATCGTATCAGAAACAAGGCTCATGTCCGACAGTTTCCCTTTACGGAAATAGACCTTATCATCAGCCATCTTGCGCTTTTGACTCGTCTGACGCTCAGCTGGTAATTCTTTTCCGAAGTAACGCTCTAGGAAATCCATTACAACGCGCTGATGATACCCCACAGCATCATGAACTGCGGGACTAAACAGCCTCAGCCCTTGTGCTGACAGGGAAAGAGTTCCCACCAGCATTAGCAATAACATGATACTGCAGTTTTTCATCATTGCCTTGCACTGTTTACCTACCAATAATCACACTGCCCTTTACCTGATTGTCAGCACCATACCAGATGCCCTGAACCAGATGACCGTCAGCCCATTCGCCTATTACATAGTCGCCAGCCTCAGCAACACGCCCTTTGGGATCTTTGCTGTCAATAACATGCGAAGACTTAAATACCATACGACCATTCACATCGTTTGGCCAACTACCCTTGAAGGTCGCATAGCCGAGGTTTCTTGAACTTACAGGAACAGATGCTGTACGCACAGATGCAGCACGTCGAGAGCTTCCTGTGGAAGTACGATGATTAGATTGCGAAGAAGAGGCCGCAAATGGTCTTTCCGAATTACTCCGCCTTACTTTTTCTTCTTTTATTTCCTTTGCCTTATTAAGAGAATCTGATATATGCGCAATAGAGTCCGACAGATTATCTACGACTTTTGCCAAGCTATCTTGCTTTTGCTTTTCAAGCAATTCTTTTTCTGCATTTTCAATGCTGTCACTATCAACGGCCTCAGCATAATCAGGATCAGGATCATGCGGTTGGTTCTTGCTCCGGTCACACGAGTAGACAACAGCTCCATAAGCAATAAAACACAACAATGCCAACAAGGCTATTACTCCCATTATACCCTTCCATCCAAACAGTTTGTTATTAGAAGATGGGCTTTGTTTCGGAGTCTGGGTCCCTGCCAAATTTCGGTAAGTTTTTCTTGTTCCACAATGAGGACAAAAATCGGTACCTTCTTCCAATAATTCACCACACTTTGAACACCTGTCATACATAGACAAGTCCTTTCCGCAGTTTGGGCAGAACTGAGCATCTTGATCAATTTCTGCATTACAAAAAATACACTTCATCTCAACTATTATTGTTTACTCAATTACTAATAATCTACAACCATGACGGTGTCAACTGGAGAATTATCAACATCCCAATCTCTATCATCGCCAGAATAACTATTTATATTCTCATTCTTTATGGATTCTGCTTTCATGATCTTACCCAAGACTTCTGAACCAGAATTGTAAACTGCTATACCATAATTATTCTTCGTAATTACAACACATGCATTTTTATTTTCTCTATATACTTTCCCATATGTTTTAGCCTTGACAGCTAACTTCTTATAAAGGATATTAGTTTTCCCCACCAATCTGTCTCCAAAGACACTTAGTTTTATGTACTGGGGCTCTTCTGCTGTCCATCTTGACGGCTCGCTTATCCACTCTTCAACAGTATTATCATAATAACCTTCTCCTCGTTCTGTGATATATCCACTATAATAGAGTTCAACCTTATAATCAATACCCTTGATTATCGACTTTTCATACGATAGCCTGTCCGTGTGAACCTCATTCGGATCAAGTTTTATCACATCCTCCTCTTTACAAAACTCATTATACACTTTTATCAAGTCAGTGGGCTTCATATTCATTCCCCACCCACCGAAACCAGTTGGTGTCATATTCACGGCAGAAACAATAGCATCAAAATCAACATAATCACTCTCTATAACTTGGTCTGCGGTTTTCTGAGAGATAGCATAAATGTCTGGGACATTTTTCACCTCCTCACCATTTGTATTCACCAGCCCCCATGTCTTGTCGGTAATTTGTACAAAGGCATTCTTGTCATCAAAGAACGGTGATACTGACTGATAACTATCTGAAGTGATTTTACTTCCCTGCAAATCCACCAGAGACCATTTTTGCCTGTCATCATCAACAGAACATACCCAAAGGAGTTTATCTGTAGCCCAAATAATAGCATCATATTTCGCACGAATTAGGACCTCATCCTTTATTGTTCGAACCCCAAGATTCTCTCCATTACTAAAGATGAACTTATCATTCTTAAGTGCTGTTAACCCCTTAATCTTGCTTGTCGGCTTCACAATGACATCACCTTCAAGATTCATTATACCATATAGTTTTTCTCCATCAGACGTTTGTTCAATTCCAATGTAACCATCAGCAAGAACGGCAATATCTTCATATTTAGCCATCCTTATCGTATTAATTTGATTTCCTTTTGCGTCAATTACATGGTAAACATAATTATGATGGTCTGCTTCTTCTTTATATTTCATATCAAGAGCTAAGAATCTTTGCGGCGCAACATGAAATATCTTACAATACTTCCTTGCCTCAAGTAGAATCTCACCACGAGTGTTAAGAATTCCAACAGCATCTTCGGCTTCGAAAAGGGCATATCCATAGTGGAAATTTTCCATCTTTGTAATTGATTTGTTTCCTGATTTTTCGAGTTCTACGATAACATTTCCATCTTTATCGATAAGTGTAATTCTACCATTTTTCTTCACAGCAGGTGCAATTCCATCATAAAAATCACCAATAGAAATATATTCATCGCCTACTTTCTGAGGATTTTCCTCAACTGTAAAAATTTCCCAAAGTCCATTCCCGTTTTTCACCATAAAACGACCATCACGGGCCAGCGTCGGTTCATCCTTAAACTCTTCTTCAAAAAGAATCGATCCATCGGGGCGAAGCATTCCCCACTTTCCGTTTTCTGCTGACTTAAATGGTATTCCTTGTATATCGCCTTGAACAGCTTTATCTGAAGTAAATAAATCTGAGCCAATATTTTTTATATGTTTCCATCCAAGAAACGCACCCACTCCAATTACAGCACAAGCTATCAATGACAGTGTCAAATACTTCCATGCCTTTTTTGAGGTTAAAGTTTTTACTTTATCCTCTTCAGTAGCTTGAGAAATAAAAACACTACCATTCTGTTCTGTTGAAGTATCAGAACTTATACTATTATCAGGCCTACCTTCATTAACTTCATAAGGAGTTCCACACTGTGGACAGAACTTCTGCCCAGCTTTCTGCTCTCTACCACACTTTTTACAAAACATAATGATTTTTAGAATAAGGTTATTATTTCTGTTTTTATATCATATACCTTAATCGGTTAATCTGAAACTAACAGGTATGAGGCATTTTGTTCTCACTGGTTCATCATTCACCATACCAGGATTCCAGAGTGGCATATTGGAAACTAAACGCTTGGCTTCTTTGTCGAGGCTGGGAGAAACGGACTTCTCTACCTTTACGTCAGAAAGACTGCCATCCACGTTTACTATAGCCGAAACAATCACCCGTCCTTGTTCTCCATTCTCTTGCGAAATAACAGGATATTTCAGATTGGCTGCCAAATATGCCCTCATTTCTTCCTCACCACCTTTGAAAGACGGTTGGATATCTGGATTCGTAACAAATGAAGTGCCCTCTTTAATACAACTCTGCTCCTGACTCTGATTTACAGTTTGTGCAGACAATGACAAAGAAGATAATGTGAAAAATAATAATAACGAGAGTTTGAATATATGCATCATACAGGTTGTATTATAGCGCATCCACAGGCTCTATGATGCTTCTAAAGGTTTACGTTATTAGGTCATGAGCATGACAAAGGAGGTGTGAGCCTGTCAGCTATACTCTCTGAGAGGCTCTGGACTGCCGGATAATGAATATAGAAACAGCTCACACCCATGTATGAATCACGGGTGCAGCATGCTGCACCTATATCATCATAACACGGGAAGAACGTTTCAGCATATCCAATTATCCAAGTGAATTGTCCAGATTCCCCAGATGGATAAAGCTTAACGCTTCCTAAATCATGTCAGTGAAAGGTCATGAAGACCAATCACGCAACAAAGATACGAAAAGTTTTTGAATTACGTTCATTTGTGAGCTGTTATTTTTGTTGCTGCAGGAAAAATGGGCCATTCCCATATCCTGCGTGCAAAGGTAGTGAAAAAAACTTGAACGGCAAGCGTCCAAGTTCTCCAAGTTTGTTAATTACAGTCGATTATGAGCTTTTTTGAGTTGTGGCAAAGGTATTACCACATCTTTAGTGAAAGACGATTCCAGGTGTAGTGGCTGCACTGTCAAAAGTATTTGATATGCCAGAGTTAGGATGATGGCGAAGGTTTTGCTGGTCAGTATGCATTTGAGCTAAGACGTTGTCTAATACAATTCTATTGTACTTATTCGCCTCTGAACCAATCGCAAATTCCCTGTCAGGATGTTGGGCGACAATGCTTCTCAATAAGGCAATGAACGGCTCCTGATAATAATTGGCATATGCATCTATAGGACTTATGCCTTCCTGCTCTATCTTCTGAGACATTTTCGCAGATAACTGATCTGACCCTTTCTGAATCTGACTACATATCTTTTTCCACTCACGGCTGTTTATTTCGGGTTTCTTAATAGACTGGTGCACAGGGGCATCTAGAGCATAATTAACACTATCTGACAATAAGTCGGTGTGTGTTTCTCTGCTGTGCTTGCCTGCTAAGATGTCTGAAAGCAATGGTTTAGTAGATAGCGAAAGTGAGGAATAGTCTGGCTTGCTTGAAGAAAGCGTATCAGCATGCTGTGGTACTTCAGAATGCAATACAGATGATAATTGGGTAATACCGTTAATCAGGAATATACCGATAATTACGGCGCATATTGCAAGAATGCTGGCCAAATTCTGTTGTTTCTTCAAGTGTCTTTGGTAATCCAGCATTCGCATTATCTCCTCTGCCGACTGATAACGATCAGAGGGAGAATATTGGGTGCAGCGGGCAATAACCTTATCATATATAGATGATGAGGAACTAAAGATTTGCTGAAGGATGCGTCCGAAAGCATAGAGGTCAGTACGGGCATCAACGACTTCGCCCGAGAGTTGTTCTGGGGCGGCATAAGCATCAGTGTGAGCAGTGGACGAGTCAAAACAATCAGTATAGCAGCCACCCAAGTCGACGAGTTTCACATCGTGGCCAATGCGGGTGATGAGGATGTTGTCGGGCTTCAGATCTAGATGCAGCACCCGATGGTCGTGCAGATATTGCATGACGCTAAGCATTTGACGAACAAACTTGTCGCTGTGGGCCTGAACTTTGAAGTAGTTAGGATGTGACAGCAAGAAGTCGGTGAGGGTCTCGCCATCGACATACTCCATGAGGATACCATCGTTAGAGAACGAGAGATAGCGTATAAGGTTGGGGTGCTCCAGGCCATAGCCCACCTCGAACTCCTTCTGGAAGGCCTCCACAAAGCGAATGTCGTTGACATGCTGCTGCTTGAGTCGTTTTAAGAAATGCAACTTGCCATAGAGTCTCACGCGATATGCATCGCATGTGGAACCAACGGAATAGAGCTGTTCCAGCATGGGCTGTTCGGATGGCAGAGGGTTGCCGAAATGAGAATTTTCTTCCATAGCTACGGGTTGATGGTAATGGAGATTAAACCGCCTGTACCACCTGCCGTGAATGGGCCGAGGTCATCACGATTACGCCACACATGGCTGACAAGCAGGGGGTAATGGAGCACAAAGTTCTCTACGTCAATTTCGTCGAGTGGCTGCAGCTTGCTATGTAGACTCTCGACAACCCGATAGCGATGATTACCCAGATAGTGGAGAAGCACTTCGCGGTCAGGGAGATAGGCTATGCGAAGATAATCGCCAAGAGAAAGCTTATCAGAGCGTACTTCGCCAAAAAAATCATCGAAGCCAGAATTGCCATCTCCTTGTAACTCAGAGAGTTGCTGCCAATGGGCAAAACCGAGATAACGGGCAATAATGTCAAGCGTAGACTCATAGGTTTTGCGATCGTCGGCCACGAAGCCCAGCAGTCGTTTGAGCGTAGTAGCTCCAATATGTGCGCCCGTCTTTCTCTCTATGTCTAGTGCCAGTTGCTGGCATGAGGAAGGAAGATGCAAGTCGTTGCCAGACCTTTGTTTGAGCATCTCTACAATATGGAATGGGAGTGTCATACCTTCATGTGTTTATTGGATTGCTATACGTTTTTGCTTGCAAAGTTAATAAAAAAAAGGAAGAATTCATGCACATTATTTATATATTCATTATTTTTTGTTATCTTTGCAACGAAATAAACCCACAATAACAATAACTATGAACAAGGCATTAGCATTTATTTTAGGCATGCTTGGACTTGGTACAAGCACGGCTTGCAGCCAGCATGCATTCGAAGACGCAGATGTTCAAGCATTTGCAGAGTTGATACAAAACCCCGACGTGCAGCTTCTGGACGTTCGCACGGCTGAGGAGTTCGCTGAAGGCCATCTGTCTGGTGCTATGAACATCGACGTGAAGAAGAGTTCCTTCATGGACGAAGCTCGCGTGCGACTCGACAAGGCCCGCAAGGTGGCAGTCTATTGCCGTAGCGGTCGTAGGTCGGCCAATGCGGCCACGATGCTCACGGATGAGGGTTATCAGGTGGTGAATATGAAAGGCGGCATCCTTGAGTGGCAGGCCAAGCGGCGCCCTGTGACAAAGGACATGGCCGAGGTGGATGCATTCCGCACAAAGAGCGGCAAGGTGGTGCGCTTCCATGCGCTGATCCATGCCAGTATCCGCATCGAATACGATGGCAAGGAAATCGAAATCGACCCCGTTGGCAAGCTGGGCAATCGCACCGTCGACATCGCTTCGCTGCCGAAGGCCGACTACATCTTCGTCACCCACGAACATGGCGACCACTTCGACAAGGCAGCCTTGCAACAGCTCAGCAGCGCCCAAACGCAGTTCATCACCAATCAGCGGTGTGCTGAGATGGCTGGCTATGGGCAAGCTATGAAAAATGGCGACTCGCTGTCATTGCAAAACGACATCAAGGTGGAAGCCATCCCGGCATACAACACGACGGAGGGCCACAAGCAATTCCACCCGAAGGGTCGCGACAATGGCTACATCCTAACCATCGACGATCTGCGCATCTATATTGCCGGCGATACGGAGGACATACCTGAGATGGCTGACGTGAAGGACATCGACATCGCATTCCTGCCCTGCAACCAGCCCTACACGATGACTTCAGAACAGCTCGTGCGGGCAGCCAAGATCATCAAGCCGCGCGTTCTCTTCCCCTATCACTATGGCCAAACCAATGTGTCGCAGGTGCCTGAGCAACTAAAGGCGGAAGGCATCGACGTGCGCATCCGACACTACGAATAGAGGCCTCCCCCTACCCCTCCAAAGGGAGGGGAGCCACAATCAACTTGTCACTTGTCTCACTAATGATTGAAATCACTTCACTTGAAGACCCGAGGGTGCAGATGTTCAGCACACTCACGGAGGCTCAGCTCCGCAATCGTTTGGAACCAGAGAAAGGCATCTTCATTGCTGAGAGTCCGAAGGTCATCAAGGTGGCGTTGCAGGCTGGCTATGAGCCCGTGGCGCTGCTCTGCGAGAAAAAGCACATCGAAGGCGACGCCAAGGAGATAATCAGCGGAGCGTGGACTGACGAGGAAGTCGCAAGGCACGATTTCCCCGTCTACACGGGCTCGCGCGAACTGTTGGCTGCACTCACGGGCTACACGCTGACGAGAGGTGTGCTTTGTGCGATGCGCCGTCCCCAAGAGCGTAGTGTAGCCGAAGTCACCAAGGAGGCCCGCCGCATCGTCGTCATCGACGGGGTTACTGATACGACAAACATCGGAGCCATCTTCCGTTCGGCTGCAGCCTTGGGCATCGATGCCGTCTTGCTGACTCGCAACTCCTGCGACCCTCTCAACCGTCGTGCTGTTCGCGTTTCCATGGGTTCCGTCTTTCTGGTGCCTTGGACGTGGATCGATGAAGCAAACGACGACCAGCGCTATCTTGGTGAACTGCGTCAGTTAGGATTCAGAACGGCTGCCATGGCGCTAAGCGACGATTCCATCACGCTCGACGATCCCATTCTAAAACAGCAGGAACAACTGGCCATCATCATGGGAACGGAGGGCGACGGACTCCCCAAGAAGACCATTGCAGCAGCTGATTTCGTGGTGCGCATCCCCATGGCACATGGCGTCGACTCGCTAAATGTAGCAGCAGCATCGGCCGTTGCCTTCTGGGAGCTGCGAAAGCCTGAAGTCATAACAAAGTTATAAACTTGAAACTAGAAACAAGAAACAAGAAACTCGCCCCCTATGGACACATCAATATTTTCTAAAATCATTGCTGAAGCACTTTCGTTGCGCGAAGGTGCCGTTGCCAATACGATGACCCTCCTCGACGAAGGTGCCACCATTCCTTTCATCGCACGTTATAGAAAGGAACGCACGGGCGGACTCGACGAGGTTCACATTGGACAGATCAGCGAGCAATACGACAAGCTGAAAGAGTTGGCCAAGCGCAAGGAGACCATCTTGAAGACCATCGGCGAACAAGGGAAGCTCACGCCCGAGTTGCAAAAACAAATTGAACAGACGTGGAACGCAACGGAGCTGGAAGACCTCTACCTGCCCTATAAGCCTCGCCGCCGCACCCGTGCTCAGATTGCTCGCGAGCAAGGATTGGAACCTCTAGCACAAATCATCATGCTCCAACGCGAGCGCAACATCGAGGCGGTGGCTCGCAGGTATGTAAACGACGACCTGATCTCTTCGCCCGACGATGCCATTGCTGGCGCCAAGGACATCATTGCCGAGATGATGAGTGAAGATGCTCAAGCCCGCCAACGCTTGCGCAACACGTTTGCACGCGATGCAATGATTTCCTCGAAGGTGGTAAAGGCAAAGCGCGACGACGAGGGAGCCCACAAGTATCGCGACTATTTCGATTTCTCCGAACCTCTGCGCCGCTGTTCCGGCAATCGTCTGCTGGCGATGCGCCGCGGTGAGAACGAAGGCTTCCTCCGTGTGAAGCTGAGCGTCGACGACGAACGGGCCATCGAGCGTCTGCAACGACAGTTCGTGCGTGGCTACGGTCCTTGCAGCGACCTCGTTGCTGAAGCTGCCGACGATGCCTACAAGCGATTGTTGGAGCCATCGATAGAAACGGAGACGGCCGCGGCAGCCAAAGTAAAAGCTGACGAGGAGGCCATTGGCGTATTTGCTGAGAACCTTCGCCAGCTCCTGCTCGATGCACCGCTTGGCCAGAAGCGAGTCATGGGCGTAGACCCTGGCATCAGAACGGGTTGCAAGGTGGTGTGCTTGGATGCTCAAGGCAACTTGCTGCACCACGAAGTGGTCTACCCTTTCCCTCCTCGAGGCACCCGTCTGCAGGCAATGCTTCAGTTCCGCGATGTGGCCGAGAAATACCAGGTGGAAGCCATCGCCGTAGGTAACGGAACCGCCAGCCGCGAAACATCCGAGATTCTAAGGGAAGCCGGTGTGGCCAGCGTCTACGTGGTCAGCGAGGATGGAGCGAGCATCTATTCCGCTTCGAAGATTGCCCGCGAAGAGTTTCCCAACGAGGACGTCACCGTTCGCGGAGCCGTCTCCATTGGGCGCAGGCTGATGGACCCGCTGGCCGAACTCGTGAAGATAGACCCGAAGAGCATTGGCGTCGGACAATATCAGCACGACGTAGACCAGAGCAAGCTCAAGAAGAGCCTCGACCAAACCGTTGAGAGTTGCGTGAACATGGTGGGTGTGAATCTCAACACGGCATCGCAACATCTGCTGACATACATCAGTGGATTGGGTCCTACATTGGCGCAAAACATCGTCGACTATCGCCGCGAAAACGGAGCCTTCACCTCGCGTGCCCAACTGAAGAAAGTTCCGCGACTGGGCCCATCGGCCTTCGAGCAGTGTGCTGGTTTCTTGCGTATTCCTGGTGCCCGTAACCCATTGGATAACACCGCCGTACACCCCGAGCGTTACGCTTTGGTTGAACAAATGGCAAAGGACTCTGGATGCACCCTTGGCGAACTCATCAACGACAAGGAGAAGCAGAAGAAAATCGACTTGCAACACTATGTGAATGCCGATGTAGGTATGCCCACGCTCACTGACATCATGCACGAGCTGGAGAAGCCTGGCCGCGACCCGCGTGGCGAGGCAGAGACCTTCGAGTTCGACAACTCCGTCCACGAGATTGAAGACCTGAAGGTTGGCATGGTGCTGCCGGGCATCGTCACCAATATCACGAAGTTCGGATGCTTTGTCGACATTGGTGTGCATCAGGACGGCCTTGTTCATGTCTCACAACTGGCCAACCGCTACGTGCGTGACGCCAACGAAGTGGTGAAGCTCCATCAGCATGTAGAAGTGCGAGTGGTGGAAGTCGACCTGCAGCGCCGTCGTATCTCGCTCAGCATGCGCAAGTAGCGAACAAAAAAGGTGGTTATATATTTCACCCTCACATGTAGGGACGCGGCGTGCCGCGTTATTGGAAGGGGAAAGCTGAATCCAATTACGCGACACGTCGCGTCCCTACATTTCTAGGTCATATAACAAGAAAAGGAGTTGCACCCAAGCGGATGCAACTCCTTCATTTTTCAAAATCCTCTCCCCTACCTTTGAGGTGAGGGGATGTGGGGAATTTCTTACTTCACCTTCTCGACGATGGCCTTAAAAGCCTCGGGGTTGTTCATGGCGAGGTCGGCGAGCACCTTACGGTTGATCTCAATACCAGCCTTGTGCAGAGCACCCATGAGCTGCGAGTAGCTCATACCCTCCATGCGGGCAGCAGCATTGATACGCTGAATCCACAGAGCGCGGAAGGTGCGCTTCTTGTTACGACGATCACGATATGCATAGGTGAGACCCTTCTCCCAAGTATTCTTGGCAACGGTCCATACGTTCTTGCGAGCTCCAAAATAACCCTTAGTGAGCTTCAGAATGCGAGTTCTGCGTGCCTTAGAGGCAACATGATTTACTGATCTTGGCATAGTTCTTTTCTTCTTTTAACGTTCAACAAAAGGGTTCATAATTAACGGAGGCAGAGCAGGTCGCGAACCTGCTTCATGTTCGACTTGTCGACGATGGCCTGGTGTACCAGGTTTCTCTTCTGCTTCTTGGTCTTCTTAGTCAGAATGTGACTGTGATAAGCGTGATGACGCTTGATTTTACCTGTTCCGGTGAAGCTGAAACGCTTCTTGGCTCCGGAGTTTGTCTTTACTTTTGGCATTGTTTTTTGTTTTTAATTGTTATTATTAGCGGCGGCAACGCATATACCGGGCGTTACGCACCTTATTTCTCTTCGTTTGGCGGGACTGACGATGTTATGCTTTTTCGTCGTCCAACTTCAATTTGCTCAGCAAATCCTCACCACCCTTGGCATTGGCCAGCAGACCATTGGCGGCTGCTGTGGCCTCAGCCTCCTGCTCCTGTGCTGCCTTGGCTTCAGCTTCGCGGCGCTCGTTGTCGCGCTTCTGCTGACTCTTCTTGGCAACACCGGCCTTCTTGGGTGCGAGGAAGAGGAACATCTTCTTGCCTTCCAGACGGGGCAGCTGCTCCACCTTGGCATATTCCTCCAAATCGTTTGCAAAACGCAACAGCAACACCTCACCCTGCTCCTTGAAAAGGATACTGCGGCCGCGGAAGAACACATACGCACGCACCTTGTTGCCTTCCTCAAGGAATTCCTTGGCGTGCTTCAGCTTGAAGTTGTAGTCGTGGTCGTCGGTCTGGGGTCCGAAGCGAATTTCCTTCACCTCCACCTTCACCTGCTTGGCCTTCATCTCCTTCTGGTGCTTCTTCTGCTGATAGAGGAACTTGCTATAGTCAATGAGACGGCATACAGGCGGCTGGGCATTGGGCGAAATCTCCACAAGGTCTACACCCTGCTGATGGGCCATGTCAAGAGCCTGTCTGGTAGGCATCACGGTGCTACCACCCTCGCCTACGATACGCACTTCCCGAACGCGAATTTGCTCATTCACGCGGTACTGATTCTTCATTTTGTCGTTCTTCATTAACTAATTTTAATTGTACAATTTTGCTAAACGGCTGCAAAGGTAATAAAAATCAGGCAATTAGCCAAATTTTTTGACGATTTTTTATCAAGAAAAAAACCTCCCCGTTATGGGAAGGCTTCTCTGCGGTGCGTACGAGACTCGAACTCGTGACCTCCTGCGTGACAGGCAGGCATTCTAACCTACTGAACTAACGCACCTCGAAATGTTGCAATTTCCAGAACTTTTTCCGCTTGAGAAGCGGTGCGTACGAGACTCGAACTCGTGACCTCCTGCGTGACAGGCAGGCATTCTAACCTACTGAACTAACGCACCTTTTCAAGTTTCTCGCTGCTAACGAATAGCAACTTGTTCCTTGTTTGCGGCTGCAAAGGTAGTGATATTTTTTTGTTCCACCAAAACTTCTTGCCACTTTTTTACAAAAATTTTTGCATTAGGCATGCATCTCGGTAGTTCTGACCATCGAAAAGCCACGATTGCAGGGTGTTTTCGGCATGAAAGCCGAGGTCGGAGAAAAGGCTTTGTGCATCGCGATTGTAGCTGTCGACGATGGCATAGAGCTGATGCAGGTGCCAGTTTGTGCGTGCAAGATCAAGAATTCTTTGCATGGCAGCATGGGCATAGCCGGCGCGGCGATAGGGTTTCTTTACGATGATGCCCACCTCGGCACGCTGATGGCGCGGATCGAAGTTCATCACATCGACGAGTCCCACGATGTCGCCTTCATCATTTGCGATGGCAAGACGCACCTGGCGGTCAGCATAGATGTCGGCCGAGGCATTGGCGATGTAGTCATGTAGGGCATAGCGCGAGTATGGAACGCTGGTGTGGCCGACATCCCAGCACTCAACGTCGTTCTCAATGGCATAGAGCGCATCGAGGTCTTCCGGCTCGAGTGCGCGCAGGGTGATCATTGGTGTATTCATTTCAGGACCTCCTCTGTTGTGATGATGATTCGCTCTTCAGGCAGGAACGTACCCATGGCCACCCACTCCACGGGCCTACTCGAGAAGATGCGGAAAATGGATTGGAAGCGATAGGCCTCGATGTCGTAGACTACATAGACGTCGCGCTCGCTGGGTAGTGACATATTGAGATGACCTTCGGGCAGGCTTTCCTCGTTGCCTTCCACAAACTGCGCGTCGAGTCCCTTTGCGTTGGCCAGCTGCCTACATGTGTCGAGATGCTGGGCGGTGCCGATGAAGACATAGTATGCCGGCTGCGAGGCGCGCTTGCTCACAAATCCCATGCTGCGGCGAGCACGACTGAGTTGCATGCGACACAGCTCAACAAGTGCCTTGCCATAGATGGCCGCCTTGATGGGAATGGTGAAAAAGAGGCTGGCATGGGAATAGTGTTTGCGGAAGAAGATAAGCATGGCATCGTAGAACACATGCACATAGCGGAACGACGACTTCTGCGTCGACTCACCCTTATAGTGCAGAATCTTCGTTGGCAGATACCAGTTCTCGTAGCCGCCACGCAGCAGCCGGTAGCTCAGGTCGATGTCCTCGCCATACATGAAGAAGTCTTCGTCGAGAAGTCCCACTTCATCAATCGCTGCACGCCGCAAGAAGCAGAATGCACCACTGATGACCTCTATCTGTGCAGGCTCGTCCCAAGGCAGATAGCCCATGTAATAGTGTCCGAAGCGACGACTACGGGGGAAGCGCGAACAAAGTCCGCTCATCTTGTAGAAGGCCACAGCTGGCGTGGGCAGTCCGCGTCGCGACTCCTTTGCATCGTTGCCGTCGGCTCTAAGCATGCGTGCGCCAAGTCCACCTGCCTTCGGATGTTCATCCATGAACCCTATGCATTCCGCAATCGTATTCTCTGCCACCACCGTATCAGGATTGAGCAGAAGCACATATTCGCTCTGCGACTGTCGGATGGCAATGTTGTTTGCCCTTGCGAAACCAAGATTATGATTGCTGGCAACCACGCGGACCTCCGGGAACTGCGCGCGAAGGAGCTCCACTGTTCCATCGTGGGAATGGTTGTCCACGACAAACATCTCGGCATCGATGCCACTTAAGGCACGCCGCAATGAGATGAGGCACTGCTCAACGTAGTGCTTCACGTTATAGCTGACGATGATGACCGAGAGTTTCATATGAGGTTCAAATGCGCCTGCGGCGCGGTTTAAAGCTGCTTCGCAGCGTTCAAAGTTCAATGCGCTTCGCGCGGTTCAAAGTTATCTCCCTCGCTGATTCGTGCACCACGCTTCGCGTGACAGCACTGCTTCGGTCGATGACCTTCGGTTCAAGGGGTTCAATGCACTGCGGGAAAGGGTATTCACAATTATCAATTATCAATTATCAATTATAAATTATAAATTATCAACTATCAGCATCCACTTCTGCCTGACAGCGAGCCTTGCTGGGGTAGACGAAGAACAGGCAGAGGAAGAGGATGATGGCGAGATAGCCGAATGCCGCATGCTGATAGATGTAGTAGAGCACAGCATTGATGAACATCGGCAGGCAGAGCATATCCATGCGGATGAGTCCCCACTTCGATAGGGCGTTCTCGCGCTGTTCCTTGAGTTGCGTCTTAATCTTTTTGAACTTAAACAGGCGCAGGGCCAGCGGAATCATCGCAATCGTGAGGAGTTCCATGACGGTGAGCAAATAGAACTCCGCCTTGTCGCCCCCTGCAAACTTTTCGAAAGGCAGCACGTTGAACTCACCTAGTATCACCACCAATGCGACGAGCGCAATGGCACACCAGAAATCAATCATCAATAATTTTTGTACGCGTTCCATATTTATAACCTATTACCTATAACCTTTAACCTATAACCTATTACCTATAACCTATTACCTATAACCTTTAACCTATAACCTATTACCTATAACCTATTACCTCGTCAACGGTGTTCGATTAAGGATTGAACGTCCCAGCGTCACCTCATCGGTATATTCCAATTCGTCGCCCACGCTGATGCCACGGGCAATCACGCTGATCTTCACACCCGTATGAGCCAGGCGGCGTGAGATGTAGAAATTCGTGGTGTCGCCCTCCATCGTGGAGCTCAACGCCATAATCACCTCTTTAATATCCCCCTTCTCCACACGACTCACCAGCGAGTCAATCTCGATGTCGCCAGGGCCAATGCCATCCATCGGCGAGATGATGCCACCCAGCACATGGTAGAGTCCATTGAACTGCTGCGTGTTCTCAACCGCCATCACGTCTTGTATGTTCTCAACGACGCAGATCATGGAGCCATCGCGGCGGTGGTCGCTACAGATGGGACAAACCTCCGTATCGCTGATGTTATGACACACGGAGCAATAGCGCACCTCGTGTTTCAGCCTCACAACAGCCTCGCCAAAAGCGTCGACGCTCTCCGTGTCCTGCCGCAACAGATGCAGCGACAAGCGTAGCGCGGTCTTACGGCCTATGCCCGGAAGTTTTGAAAACTCCTGCACGGCTTTCTCGAGTAGCGATGAGGGATATTGCTGTTCCATGAGAGAGGTTGAGAAGTTGAGAAGTTGAGAGGTTGAGACGTTGAGACGTTACTTTCTCCGCTGCGCTACTAAAGGCTACGGGTAGGCGAGCTTGCTCGGGAATGAGCGCCCCTGGGGGTCGAGCGGAGAAGTTGAGACGTTGAGAAGTTGAGACGTTACGAGTTTGGGGCGTTATTTTTCCTAAGCCACGTGAAGAAGCAGACGATGGCTACTACCAGCACGACGACACTGCCCGTATAGGAGATGGCGGGACTCAAGCCGAAGGCCTGCCGCGAGATAAGCAGGAACGTCGAGCAGACAACGGTCATGAAGAGAGCCGGAATCAGTGTCATCCAGAACGGTTTCTTCTGCTGCACGAGGTAGACGGTGATGGTCCACAACGTAAACACGGCCAGCGTCTGATTGGCCCATCCGAAGTACTGCCAGATGATGTTGAATCCATCGGGATTGTTCATCTGCCACAACATCAACAGCACGGCAGCTGCGAACATTGGGATGCAGATGTAGAGACGACGGCGAATGGAGTGTTGCTCCATCTTCATGAAGTCTGCCACGATGAGGCGGGCCGAACGGAAGGCCGTATCGCCACTCGTGATAGGAGCAGCCACGACACCCAGCAGAGCCAGGATGCCGCCTGCAATGCCAAGCCAGCCGTTGCACACATCTTTCACCACGGTGGGAGCATCGAAGTACTGCATCAGTGTCTTTCCACCGTCTGCTTGCGCGATGAAGGCCTGCACCGTTTCGGGGTTCACCACCTCGCGCCAGCCACCATAGTAGAAGAAATACATGGAGACTGTTGCCCAGATGAGGGCTACAAGTCCCTCGGTAATCATAGCTCCATAGAAGATGCGGCGTCCCCAGCGCTCCGTCTTCACGCAACGTGCCATGAGCGGGCTCTGCGTGGCATGGAAACCACTGATAGCACCACAGGCAATAGTGATGAAGAGGCAAGGGAATATGGGGTTGTTGGCAACGAACGTCTCGCGTCCGAGCCAAGCGGGATTCTCGTTGAGGTTGGCCTGCGAAAGGTCGCTCCACAATTCAGGAATAACGGGCTGCTTGATGAGGAGTCCCACCAGGAGTGCCAGTGCCATGAAGATGAGCGAGAAGGCGAAGAGCGGATATACCTTGCCAATGACCTTGTCGACCGGCAGCATCGTGGCAATGATGTAATAGGCGAAGATCGCCACAATCCAGAATAGCTTCGAACCCCAGATGCCATGCAGGATGATGGCCGGACTATAGACGAACACCACGCCCACCATCATCAGCAGCAGGACCGAGAACACCAGCATCACGCGCTTCGTGGGCTGACCCAGATAGGCACCCACCAGCTCGGGCAGTCCTGCTCCGCCATGACGCATGGAGAGCATGCCGCACAGATAGTCGTGCACGGCACCGGCGAAGATGCATCCAAGCACAATCCACAGATAGGCCACCGGACCATACCACGCACCCATGATGGCGCCGAAGATGGGTCCCGTGCCGGCAATATTCAGGAACTGAATCATGAAAACCTTCCAACCAGGAAGCACGATGTAGTCCACTCCATCGGCCTTCGACACAGCGGGCGTGGGGCGGTCGTCAGGACCAAACACCTTCTCCACCAACTTTCCATAGAAGAAATAACCGGCCACGAGTGCCAACAATGCAATAATAAACGAAATCATCAGCGTTTTGGTTTATGAATGTAAAACTTTTGTGCAAAAGTAAGCATTTTATTTGAAAAACGGAAAAAAAGCCGTACCTTTGTCGCAAAAATCATCAAAAACGACTCCAAACGTCATGAATCTATATAGATCAACAACCAGTTTATACACCCTATTGCTCATCTTGCTATGCGCCTTCTGTGGCCTGTCAACGCAGGCACAGTCGCAGCCCTCGCCGAAACACGAGGTGCGGGCCGTTTGGCTCACCACCATCGGCGGCATCGACTGGCCACACTCCTACAGCAACGGCTCTGCCACATCGATTGAGCGGCAGCAGCGGGAGCTCACCACAATTCTCGACCAACTGAAGGCCGCGGGCACCAATGTCGTGCTGCTGCAGACACGCGTGCGTGCCACCACCATCTATCCCTCGGCCATGGAACCGTGGGACGGCTGTCTGAGTGGCAACCCTGGCAAGAGTCCGGGCTACGATGCCCTGCAGTTTGCCATCGACGAATGCCACAAGCGCGGCATGCAGCTTCATGCGTGGGTGGTGACAATCCCTGTGGGCAAATGGACGTCGGCAGGCTGCATGCAGCTTCGCAAGCGCTATCCGAAGCTCATCAAGAAGATTGGCCCCGATGGCTATATGGACCCTGAGAACATGCAGACGGGCACGTATCTCGCCGACATCTGCGAGGAAATCGTGCGCAACTACGATGTCGACGGTATCCACCTCGACTACATCCGCTATCCTGAGACTTGGAAGATTAAGGTGTCGCGCACGCAAGGACGACGCAACATCACCGCCATTGCCTCTGCCATCAGCCGTCGTGTGAAGAGTGTAAAACCTTGGGTGATGATGAGCTGCTCCCCCATTGGCAAGTCCGACGACCTGCGCCGCTATTCGTCTCGTGGGTGGAATGCACGCACGGTGGTCTGCCAGGATGCACAGGAATGGCTGCGCACGGGTGTGATGGATGCCCTCTTCCCGATGATGTACTTCCGCGACAACCACTTCTATCCCTTCGCCATCGACTGGCAGGAGCAGTCGTATGGCAAGATTGTGGCACCGGGCCTGGGCACCTACATGCTGAACCGCCACGAGGGCAACTGGCCACTCAACGTGGTCACGCAGGAGATGTATGTGCTTCGCTCGTTGGGACTGGGACATACGCACTTCCGCAGTAAGTTCCTCACCGACAACACGAAGGGCATCTACACTTTCGCCCGCCGCTTCAACCAGACGCCTGCCGTCGTGCCGCCGATGACGTGGCTGTCGTCCACCCTACCCGATGCGCCCACTCACTTCCAGCAGCACAAGCATGCAAGTGGCGAGGTGACGCTCGCGTGGCAGTCGGCCGATGCGGCACACCTATTATATAATATATATGCGAGCCGCACGTGGCCCGTCGACATCAATGATGCTCGCAACATCATAGCCACAAGGCACACCAGCCAGCAGATCACGCTTGCGCCGAAGGGCAACTTCTTCTATGCCGTCACGGCCGTCGACCGCTATGGCAATGAGAGCAAACCCCTGCAGAGCGTAGAGGGTGCAGGTGCCAGAACGAGCGCTCACGAGCTGATAGCTACCGATGGCCTCCTGAAGTGCGACGGCTACAAACTCACGCTGCCGGAGAAGCCTTCAACGCTCGACGCCAATGTGGTGTGCATCGAGACGATGCAGGGCAAGCTGATGACCTCACTCCCCTATCGTGGCAAGTATGCCGACGTGAGCAAGGTGCCCGAGGGATTCTATCAGCTGCGCTCCATCAACAAGCGCGGCATCACCCACCGCCTCGGATTCTTCATGGTTAAAAGGCGATAGGAGCCTCCCCCGGCTCCCCCAAAAGGAGGGGAGCCACGCACCCAACTGTAGGGGCAGACCCCCGTGTCTGCCCGAGCAAACAACCCGCGGTTCAATGAGCTACAATTTGCCCCTGAAAATGTAGGGACGCGGCGTGCCGCGTAACTGGAGCAAGAATCGCTAACCCCATAACGCGGCACGCCGCGTCCCTACATCCATGATGGTCAAAAAGGATATAATCAACAAATCAAAAACCCCGACGGGGTGACAGAATTTCTGTTCATAAATTCAACGAAATGAGATATGGCTAAAGACAAAACAATGTATGTATGTTCCAATTGCGGACAAGAGTCGGCAAAGTGGATTGGCAAGTGTCCGGCATGCGGACAATGGAACACGTTCAAGGAGATCAGGGTCTCTGCCGACACGGGCACGAATGCTGCGCGCTCGGCGGCCCAGTCTGTTCGTTCGGCAATGTCGTCGAACCATAACCGCCCCATGCGTCTGCGCGATATCTCTGCGAAAGACGAACCGCGCATGAGCACTGGCGATGGCGAGCTCGACCGCGTGTTGGGTGGCGGCTTGGTGCCTGGCAGCATCGTGTTGCTTGGTGGCGAGCCCGGCATCGGCAAGAGTACGCTGACGCTGCAGACCATTCTGAACATGCACGACCGCCGTGTGCTCTACGTCAGCGGCGAGGAGAGCGCCCACCAGCTGAAGATGCGTGCCGAGCGACTTGCCCCAAAGGCTGCTGCCGACGAGCTGCTCATCCTCACAGAGACCTCGCTCGAAGCCATCTTCGAACACATTCGCGACGTGCAACCCCAGCTGGTGGTCATCGACTCCATTCAGACCATAGCCACCGAGGAGGTGGAGAGCTCCGCTGGCAGCATCAGCCAGGTGCGAGAGTGTGCCGCAGCCCTGCTCCGCTTCGCCAAGTCGAGCGGCGTGCCCGTCATCCTCATTGGCCATATCAACAAGGAGGGATCGCTGGCAGGACCGAAAATCTTGGAGCACATCGTCGACACGGTCATCCAGTTCGAGGGCGACCAACACTACATGTATCGCATCCTCCGCAGCATCAAGAACCGCTTTGGCTCCACGTCGGAGCTGGGCATCTACGAGATGCAGCCAACGGGACTCCGACAAGTCTCCAACCCCAGCGAGCTGCTGCTCACACAAGACCACGAGGGTCTCTCGGGCATTGCCATCTCGTCGGCCATCGAGGGTGTGCGCCCATTCCTGCTCGAGACGCAAGCCTTGGTGTCGAGTGCCGCCTATGGCACCCCACAACGTTCGGCAACCGGCTTCGACCAGCGTCGTCTGAACATGCTGCTGGCTGTACTCGAGAAGCGTGTAGGCTTCAAGCTGATGCAGAAGGATGTGTTCCTCAACATCGCCGGTGGACTTCGCGTCACCGACTTGGCGATGGACCTGAGTGTGATTGCCGCTGTGCTCTCGTCGAATGTCGACACCCCCATCGAGAGCGGATGGTGTATGGCAGGCGAGGTTGGTCTGAGTGGCGAAGTACGTCCCGTCAGCCGCATCGAGACTCGCATTGCCGAAGCACAGAAGCTGGGCTTCACCCACTTCATCCTTCCCCGCTACAACCTGCAAGGGCTCGACCGCTCGAAGTTCAGCATCGAACTCCATCCCGTCCGCAAGGTTGAGGAAGCCCTCCGTGCACTATTCGGATAAAAACAATTTGGTCATTAGGCGATTCGTCGCTTAATGACCTTTAAGATTATACGGGGAGACGTTCGAAAACCGACTGCATTCCTTTCGCAAGCCAGCTACATTGCTTTCGGCCCCCAACTCCAATGCTTTCACAAACCAACTGCATCGCTTTCGCGTTCTGAAAGCATTGCGGCAGCTTTTGTGCAGCATTGCTGCGTAAGTTGTGCAGCATTGCTGCCTAAAGTGTGCAGGATAGCTGCCTAAATTGTGCAACAATGCTGCACAACTTGTGCCAGTCTGCTGCACAAATTCTGGCACTCTGCTGCGCAAACATTACCAGCATGTTTGGCAAAGTCTGGTACTGCCTTTTTACAATCCAACGGGATTGTGAAACAATTGTATTTACGGATTCTCTTCTATGAATTGTGCTATTTGGTTAGCAATCTGCTGCATGCCTTTCACGGATGGATGGCCCGACTTCTTATCGATGTCGTGGAGTTGAATGCAGGGCACGCCGTAGTGCTGGCAGATGGTAAGCACCGAGGAGTTGATGTCTTCACGCAGATCGTTGTTGAGGATGAAATAGATGCGTGTGTTGATGTAGCGGTTCGTCATGTACTCCAACATGTGTGCCATAGCCGGGCGAAAGCTGAAGAGATCGGCCTGCGTAATCCCTTCGTATTTATATTCGCCGATGGGTTCGCCCGTCCAGCTGTCGTTGGTTGCTCCAAAGATGAAGATGATGTCAGGGCAGCCAAGATTCGTCATGCGGGTGTTGAAGGAACGCAGGGTGTAGTCGGCCCCGTCGTAGCCGCTATAGCCAATGGTGGAGCCTGAGTAGGAGTTATTCATGCAGAGGCGCCATCCCTGCTTGGTGATGAGCTGGTGCCACCAGGTCTGGGTGACGGAGGTGACATCCGTGCGTTCGGGCTTCTGGCTGTTCTGGAAATACCATGGCTCATTGCTTGCGGGCGTGATGTAACCCTCGAAGGTGGAATAAGAGTCGCCGAAGATGGTGACCGACTGGGCCAAACAAGGTAACAAAGTAACAAAGTTACAAAGTAACAAGGTTACAAAGTGACGATGTGACAAAGTAACGTAAGAGCGAAGTGTAATCATAATTATAAATTATCAATTATTAATTATCAATTTGATACGATTCTGCCATCGGGGGTGATGCCGGCGACGCTCACGCGGATGCGGGTTTCGCTGCTGTTGTTGAAGACCGTTGTGCGGAAGCAGCCGTCCTCGTCGAGGCGTGCATTGGGATTCCAATAGAGCGTGCGGCGATAGTCGGTGGGCTCGAGCGGCAGCGACTGGCTGTAGTCGGGCTCATAGAACTCGGCAGGCTCGGCGATGCCCGGCAGCAGATAGCGGCGGTCGCGATAGGTGTATTGCTTCTCGTCGTTGGGACGTGTCTCGTAGACAAGCGTGATGTCGTCGCGGTTCATGCTCTCGGAGTAGAGCGAGTCGGGGTTGCGTGGCTCGTAGTCGGTGTAGAAGCGGAAGTTCTTCAGGCGGTTCAGGTGCAGGTCTTTGAAGATGGCACCCTCGGAGCGATTCTTGATGGTCTCCTCCACTGCCTGGTAGTTCTGGTAGAACGTGTACTGGCGGTCGAGCTCATTGCCCTCGGCGAGCTTTGCCCGCACGTTGTAGGTGCGATAGCGGCCCATGTTGCCATAGAGCGTGAAGCAGGCCGTCATGGGGAACGAACCCATGTTGACCAGTCCCCACGAGAGGCCACGGTCGGTGGCGAGGTTATAGAGGTCGTAGGCATCCATGACGAAGGCGGGCTTCGAATAGTCGATGGAGCGACGGCCGCGACGACGGGCGCTGACGTTCACCTGCGAGAGCGTGTGGTCGCCGTCGAGGCGTGAGTTCTGGAGGTCCACGTCCTCCTCTACGCCAGCCGTGGGAACGTAGTCAGGCAGGTGCTTCTCGTACCAGCTATACTCGCGGGCAAAGACGGGATAGAACAGGTCGCGCTTCACGTAGAAGTCGGCATAGGCATCCTCGTCAAGCCGGCCCTTGTCGTCGAGCGACCGCATGCACTTCTTCAGGGAGTCGCGGCGCTCGTAGGCGGTCATGAAGAGCACGGCCGTGCCATAGTAAGGCGGCAGTTCGAAGACGAAGTGTCCACCGTCCTTCGTCTGCTGAACGGCTCCTGCCGTGACACCCTCCGACGTGATCTCTGCCTCGACGAGCACCTCGTGCTTAAGGCCGCCGTGGTTCACGCCCAGCACTGATGAGCCCAGCGATGCGAAGTCGGGCTCCTCAACAGTAGATTCCTCCTTGGCTGCGGCATCGTCGGTCTCGGCGCTGCCCTCCGTTTCTGTGAACGTGCCACCGGTGAAGAGTCCTGAGTTGCGCTCGTTGATGCGCTGTTGCTCCTCGAAGACCGTCTCGCGGTTGTTAAGGCCTTCTATCTGGTCGCGCTGCATGGTCTCGAGACCCAGCATCTTGTAGACGGAGCCCTCTACGGTGAGCGTGCGCTCAGGCTCATAGCGCAGCGTCTTCACGGGTCGGTAGCGTCGCCAACCCTGTACCATCATCAGCAGGTCGAGGCGCGAGCGGTGCTCGGCATCGTCGCTCTCGAAGTAATAAGCGGGATAGGCCACGAAGCCTTTCAGATCGGACGACAGCAACAGCTCGCTAAGCATGGAGCCGTTGTTGTAGCTGATGTCGTCGGTATGGGCGTCGCGAATGGAGATGGAGAGGGTCTGAGGAGAGGTGAGAGTTGAGAGTTGAGAGTTGAGAGGCTGTTGAAGGTTGAAAGTAATGTCGAGGGGTATTTCCTCATAAGGGTCGAAGTCGGTCTTGCCACCCGTGGTGACTTCTACGGGCTGCACCATGTCGTGGTTGTTGACGAAGAAGAGACGCGAGGCCAGCACATTGCACTCCTCATCGAAGATCATGAGCTCGTTGATGCCGGTGGGAAGGGGAGACGTTGAGAGGTTGAGGGGTTGAGACGCTGAGACGTTGAGTTTCTGGAAACTTACAAGGCGACCACGGCAGAGCACAGCCACACCGACGGTCTTGCCCTGATAGGCGGGTGAGGCATTGAGAGAGACCTTAGGGAGCGAGGACGCAACTTCTGAACTTCTCAACGTCGCAGCGTCGGTAGCTGGTTGCAACTGGAGCGTTACGCCTTCGCGCTGCACCTTGGGAAGGTTGAACGAATAGGTCTTCCCTCGCCACTCGAAGCGCACCTTCAGCCTGTCGTCTCTTTTCACTTTCTCACCAGCGATTGAGAACACACCGCGGCCCATATAGTCCGTGCTCACCACGGTACCGTCGCTCAGAGTGCCACTCAGGTCGACAGCCTTGCCGTATTGGTCGGCGAGTTCGAAGGCCACGCGTGACGGCAAGCCCTCCACCAGCTGTCCACCTTCGGGATAGAAGTGGCAGAAGAGCTGCTCCTTCGGCTCACGGCGCACGTCCTGCTTCGGACGCTGATACATGTACTTGCTGAGGAAGTCGCCCTTGTGCTCGGGTTTGCTGTAGACGGGCAGCACGCGTGAGAACAAGCCGTCCCACTCGCGGAAGAAGTCCTTCGCCATCTGGTTGTTATAGAATAGATGGCGGTCGTCGCGCGTGTAGTGGCGGTGGCTGACGTTGAAGTTCAGCATCCACCGCGTGTAGGCACGCAGCTCGTAGTAGCCGGAATAGAGTGAGTCTTTCAGCACAAACTGGCCACAGGTATGGCCCTGAGAACTGACGACGATGCGCTGCCGCTCCACGACGAGCCCGTCGGGCGATAGCAGCTCCACATAGAGCAGGCGGCTCATGTCGGTGGGCTGCAGGTTGTCGGCACGCAGCACGTAGGCCTTATACCACAGTGTGTCGCCGATGAAGTAGCAGGTGTTGTCGGTATGCACATACACCTTCTCCTGCACCTGAGTGTTAGCAGCCAGCGCGTTTTGCAGCTCGTCGAGGCCGTCGGCCATGGCGCCAAGCACCATCAGCCAAGCTGAGAGCAAGAGTATGATTCGTTTCATAAGCATGCAGTTTAGTCTGTATTCAAATAGAGTTTCAATGCTGTTGATAGCCTGTTTACGATGCAAATGTACAAAAAATATTTTTGATAAGCAAGAAAACGCGCTATTTGTGAAGTTTTTGTGAACAAGAAAAACGGGCTACCCTGGATGATTACCAGAGTAGCCCGCGGTTATTGTAGCGGAATGGCTACGGGATTGTAGCGCTTATTCCTTCTTGCCGTTCACGGAGTAGAGGTAGGCCTTACCAGAGGATGTTTCGTAGGTAGTGCCATACTTGGTGAGCTGACCGCAGATGACGACGTTGTCGCCAACCTTGATCAGGTCGTCGCCCTCCTGCCACTTGCGGTTGCCGAGCCAGAGCACGCGGTAAGCCTCGAAGTCGAGGGCCGGGTCGTTGTGGCGCACGCCGTCGTCAGAAATCCAGAACGTGCCGTTGCCATACTGAGCGCCGAACTGTCCGTTGTTGGCAATCTCAGAGACGATGCCCTTCACGAAGACGTTGTTCGAACCACCGTGGTCGATGAAGTTAATGGCACCGGCGGTGTTGAACGGATAGGCAGCCGAGCCAACGCCGTTGGCATCGGTGGTGACAGAGTTGATGCTATAGATGTAGGCGTTGTTGCCAGCAGTCTCGGCAATGCCGTTGTAGAGCGTGAGCTTACCACAGATGATGACCTCGTCGCCGACGGAGATGTTGGCGTGACCCTCGGTCCACTTCTCGTTGCCGAAGAAGAGCACGCGATAAGCCTCGAAGTCGTGAGCCTTGTCGGGATTCTTGTCGTCAGCACCCAGGAACTCGCCGTCGTCGCTGAGCCAGAAGGTAGCATTGCCATAAGAGCCGAAGAGACCGTTGTTGGCGATGCGCGAAACCTTACCCTTCACGTAGAAGTCGTTGGCGCTGTTGCCGTCGAGGGTCTGGCAGTAAGCGATGGCCTGCTCGATGGAGAACGGGTTGGTGAGTGTGCCGGAGAGACCCATCTGGCTGACGTTGCACGTCACAGTAGAACGGGTCTTGCCGTTGCTGCTGGTGAACTCAACAGTAGCCGAACGAGCTTTCTCGCCGGTGTTGGGAGCCACGTGGAAGGTGACGTTGGTGGTGCTGTCGGTCTTCACCATCGAAGTGAAGCCCAGCCAGTCCTTAGCCTCAACGGGGATAGAGACATAGCAACCATCGCCGCTCACGGAGAGGCGTACCATGAAGTCGCCGCCGTTGGCATCGAAGGCCTCCTGCGTCTGCTCCTCAATCTTGATGAGCGACTTCTTGATGTCGATGACCGTCACGTTGACGAGCTCGACGGTGCCGTTGTAAGTGGTCTTCGGACCCTCAACGGTGACCACGTCGCCCACGTCGATGCCGAGCGAGAGGAAGTTCTTCTCGTTGCCCTTGGCGTCGAGCGTACCGTAGATGTAGACTTCGCCCGTCTCGTCCTGCAGATACCAGTTACCATAGACGGTGTTGGCGATGGACTTAACGGTACCCGTCACGCGATAGGTCTTGGAGTCAGGACCAGCGATGATTTCGGCGCAAGTAGCGCTGGAGACGGTGGCAAGGCCCTGGATGACATTGATGCGCTGCGTCTTACCGGCGCAGTTGAGAAGAATTTCGCACTCACGGCCGTCGAGCGTAGACTCTGCCGAGAAGGTGAGCTGAGTCTGACCAGCACCACCCGAGACGGTATTGACAGTCAGCCATGCCGGTGTGACGGCCTGGATGGTGTCCTTGCCGGAAATCCACTGCTGGCTCTCCAGTTGCCACTCGCTACCTGCCGTCACCGTGATGGTTGTTTGTCCACCATCCTGAGGGATAGCCACATAAGAAGAGGAGAGGCGTACCTCGTCGAGATAGGTGGGATCGTTATCATCTGAGCAGGCGGTGAAAAGACCTACAACTGCCAGGAACGAAGGAATTAAATATCTCAGTTTCATATTGATTTACTATTTACGGTTTTATGATTTACGATATTCAATGAGACTTCAGCAAGGATTAGTTGAAGAAGTACTTGATACCAATCGAAGCATACCAGCACTGGCCAATGGCGTGGTTGGGCATCCAAGTCTTGGTGTTGCCATTGATGGAAGCAGGCGTCGAGAAGGTTGCGAAGCCGTCGGCATCAACACCCTCGTACTTCAGGATGCGAGCTTCGGTGCCGATAGCAGGATTCAGGTACTTCGACACACCCCATGAAGAGTTGAAGAAGTTCAGGACGTTCTTCATGTCGAACGAGAGCTGGAAGTTGTGCTTCGTAGCGCCGATGTTGAACTTGAAGTCGTGCTTGTAGGCGAAGTCGATGCGGTGCACCCAAGGTGTGTAGACGCTGTAAGCCTCGGCATATTCGCCCTGATGCTTGCTCAGGTAGCTGTCGTTGTGAACATAGTCCATGAAGCGCTGCTGGTCGTCCTGGCTGACGAAGCGGAACAGACCGTCGCTGACCTGCTGGTCGGTGGGCACATACACGGCGTCGTAAGCATAGCCGTCGGAGTTCATGTCGTTGGAGAGCATGTAGGAATAGTTGCTGCCACCGCGCCATGTCTCGTAGATGAGGCTGTAGTGGTTGCCGCTCTTGTCGTGAGCCGTAGCGCTGACGACGAAACGATCGGGAGTGACGTACTGCGAGTTGTGCAGACGGATGTTGTTAGGACCTTCGAACGTAGGCACATAGGTGAAGGCCGACTCAGCAGCCGAACCCGGCATACCGGTGACTTCCTTCGAAACGGTGTGGGTGTAGGCAGCCATGAGCGACAGCCACTCGGTGGGCTGAGCGTTCAAGGTCACGTTAGCACTCCAGCCATAGCCCTTCGAGGTGTTCTCGAGCATGAAGGCCTTGGGGTTGCTGCGGAAGCCAGCGGGATAGAGCGGACGGTTGTCGACGCCGTTGAAGCGAGCGAAGCCACCCACGTTGGGAATTGCCCAGTCGGAGATGCAAACGTCGTTGATGGTCTTATTGAAGATACCCTCGAGCGTCACCGAGAAGGGGAACGAAACGGGGAACTGATAGTCGACAGCCAGCGAGGTCTTCCAAACCTGCGGCATCTTGAAGTCAGGATCAACACCATTCACGGCAGAAGGCTTCGTGCCCTGCTCAGGAGAGATAGTCATAGGATAGCCGAGGCTCTCGAGCTTGGCGAGCATGTCCTTGATGTTGGTCATAGGACCACCGGCAAACTCATCCATCGTGAAGCCGTTCTTCTTGGCGTTGTTAGCGTTGATCTGAGCCTGGTACTGCACCATACCGCCGTTGGTAGGCATGTTGGTGAAGAACACCAGCGGCAGACGACCCGAGAACAGACCCGTACCACCACGGAACTTCAGCGACTTGTCGCCAAAGACGTCGTAGGTGAAGCCCACGCGAGGCGAAACGGTGAGGCTCGACTTCGGCCACTTGCCGGTGTCGATGTGACGGCCGTCGTAGTCGAGGTCGTAGATGGCCTTATTGGTCATCAGGTCTCCATTGTTGAAGAACAGTCCGTCGAAGCGAACGCCATAAGAGAGCTTGAACTTATTGTTGATGTTCCAGTCGTCTTGAGCGTAGATGCCGAGCTTGTTGAACTGCACGCGGGCGGCAGGAGTGGTCTCGCCATTGTAGCCGTAGGTGAGGCAGAACACCTCGGGAGCCTGATTGAAGAGCTGGTCGACGGTCATGCCCTCTTCCCAGTTGTAGCGATAGTAACCCGTACCGTTACGCATGTACTGGTTGTCGGCCATCTGGTGCTCGAAGGAGATACCACCCATGATCTTGTGGTTGCCAAGATAGTAGGTCAGGTCGTCCTTGATGTTCCAAATGGTGTTGTGCACGGCGTTGTTCCAAGTGAAGAGCTCATAGCCGAGTGCCATGTAGTTGTTGTCGTCGCGGGTGATGTCGATGAAGGGGAACTCCGAAGAGTTGGTGCCGCGCACGTCGTCGAGCTTCGAGTAAGTAGCCAGGAACTGGTTCGACAGGTTGTCGGTCAGACGGCTGTTCAGGTCGAGCGTGAACGAGTGAACGAGGTTGTCCATAGAGTACATCGAGTTGGCAAACGACATAGAGTACTGCGAAGTACGACCGCCGCTCATACGCGTGCCACCATCCATAGAGGTAGCGTTAGGAGCGTTCCAGAGGGTGTTCTTCGTGTAGTTGTAGCGCAGAGCAAGGTGATGCTTGTCGGTGATGTTCCAGTCTAAGCGAGCCAGGAACTTATAGTTCTTCTCGTCGGCGGGGAAGCTGGTGTAGCTGCCTGTGTTGTAACCATATTTGCTAGCCATGTAGTCGCTCACGGCAGCGAGGTCGCTCAGTTTGGTGCGCGAAACGTAGTTGTCAGCATCGGCAACGCCATTCTCAGAACCGCGCCAGCGGTTGGCAATGGTAGGAGTATTCACCATTTCGCCATTGACGAAGAAGAAGAGCTTGTCCTTCAGGATCGGGCCGCCGAGGGTGAAGCCGTAAGTGGTCTGCTGGTCCTTGGCACGTGCGCCGCTGATCTGCTCGCGCTCGATGGCGTCACCACGCATGTTCTCGTTGCGGTGGTAGACGTAGGCTGTGCCGCGGAAGGTGTTCGTACCCGACTTCGTGATGGCATTCACACCACCACCGATGAAGTTGGTCTGGCGAACGTCGTAGGGCGAAATCACCACCTGCAGTTCCTCGATAGCATCGAGCGAGATGGGGTTGCCACCACCAGGAAGCTTGTCGGAGAGACCGAAGTTGTTGTTGAAGTTAGCACCGTCGACGGTGAAGTTAGCCGTACGGCCGTCACGACCGGCGAAGCTCATGCCGTTACCGCCATAAGGCGACAGACGCGTCACGTCGGTGATAGAGCGGCTCACGGTAGGCAGATTGGTGATCTGCTGGCTGTTGATGTTGGTGGAAGCACCCGTCTTCTCGGCAGCAAACTTCGAAGCCTTACCGGTGATGACGACTTCGCTCAGTTCGTTGGCATCCTCAGAGATCCATACGCCCAGGTCGTAGGTTTCACCCAGCTGAAGCATAATGCCTTTGAGAGTTTTGGGCTGGAAACCGATGTAGCTCACGGTAACGGCATACGGGCCACCCGTACGCATACCCTGGATGCTGAATCGGCCATCCACGTTCGTCACTGCAGTATAGCGGGTGCCCGAAGGTTCGTGCACGGCCTGCACGGTGGCACCAATGACTTCCTCGCCATTAGCGTCGCCGATGGTCACTTTTCCGCTCATACTTGATGTGGTAACTTGTGCCATGATAGCTGTTGAAACCATCAGCATCATAGCAATCAGAAAGAACAATCTTTTCTGCATGAGTTTTAAAATATAAAAATTAATTAATAATAAAGGAAATTTTCCTATTTAATTGAATTCGAGTGCAAAATTAGTTAAAAATTTCGATATAAACGAGAATATCGGCATAAAATTCAAAGAAATTTTTAGACTTCTTACATATTGTAAGCAGAACGACCGCGAATGCAAAAACCAAAACCATTTGACCCATAACAAATTATAGTTTGTTACTGAAGTTTTGCTTGCGACACTTATTTAAGGGTTTAAAGGGTTTAAAGGGGAGTGAAAGGGATTAAAAGGGACGAATGCTTTGCACCTTACCGTAGGGGCAGACCCCCGTGTCTGCCCGAACAACAACGAACAACCTGCACGTCCCTACGCCCCAAATTCCACGGGCAGCCACTGAGGTTTTCTGAGTTTTCGGTGGAGAACAAAGAGTACGCAGAGTGTTTGTTGGCCGCTGATCGGGCAGACACGGGGGTCTGCCCCTACACGAGGCGCTGCAGGCAATAAACATCCTTAAAAACCCTGCATTCTTTCCCCGCTTCGCTCTGAAAGCGTCTCCTACGTCGCCGAACGATAGCCGCCCCTTATCAAGGGGCTCTAAATCTCCCCTTTATACACTTTAAGCCTCCTGCTGGTAGCAATGAAATGAACACGCCCCGCTACTCGAGTAGCAGGGCGCGTCCGTTTCATGTTGATGATTCAACATTGGTTTTTTCTCGTTCCTTTCTCCTTTTCTAAGGGTTGGAGCTTGGTTTATCATTTCCCAACACCTTGTTCACCATTGTTGTCACATCAGCAATATCTACTTTTTTATCACCATTCAAATCATAGCGCTCCAAATCGTCGTAGAAGAGCACTATCCATTGGCCATCCTGCAGATAAGGAGCAAGCGCTTCTTCGTAGCCAGAAGTGATATTATAAACACCATTTTCATCGAACCTATCTGTCTTTTCCTCTCCGTTGAACCATACCTTGAAGTTGTAGCCAGCAGGAGCAGTTATAACAGCAGACATATCTATACGTTCCGTTGAACCAGCATAGCTATCGCTGGCTGATGTCTCTTCGGCGTTAAGGAACACCTCCATTTTCATATCAATATCAGCAAGTCCGATGTCTACCGTCGCACCTTGAGGCACATCGCCTATAATCAATCCATCCCAAGTAATGCCTGCCTCAGCTACCTTCTTGTATGTCAATACCCATGTACCTTCGACGAGGAAGGGAGCTATCAAATCAGCATCGGTGGTTCTAAAGCGATAATCATAAAGGCTTTCCTCTTCAAAGTATAATTCTTTCGTGAACTCATATGGGAATTCCGTTCCGTTGAAACTAAGCTTTAAGTCGTAGCCGTCCTTTGCAATGAAATCTATAAACAGTTCACTGGCATTACCCACAAATTGCTTTTTAAATGTGTCATAAGGGCAGCCCTCCATCGCAGATATATTGTAATCTATGGCATTATTGTTCAGCATAACCTGAAGCAAACAGAAGTCTTCCTCCGTATCGCCTGTAATCATACCCGTCCAAGTAATACCTTCGGGTTTCTTGAACTCAACCACCCATGTTCCGTCGGTGACGAATGATTCGTCAAGCGTGACTGTATAATTGCTGGCGTCCAAGGTGAAGCCCGTTACTTCCTCACCATTGAAAGAAGCCTTGAAGGTACAGCCCTGAGGAACGTTAACATAAATCCCTAAGCCTTTTATGTATTTCTTCTCATCCGATGTGAATGTGACATATGAATGTCCATTGTCTGCCTGAGCATCATCATAGTCGGCACCACCCTCGTCAAGATACTGAATTAGGAAGGTTCCCAGTTGCTCGCCAGTAAGCTGAATGTGCTGAGTGAGGAGGTCGGTGTTGACAAAGCCGCCAGTCTGTCGGGTAATGAGGACGATGTTATGGGCAGTAGAGATGCTTCCCATGTCGAATGTGGTAAATGCGCCATTGACCTTCTGCAGTTCAGATTCTGTTCCGTCGATTATGAGGATGGCTTCGTAGTGGGCAATGTCAGCGCCATCAGGCAGCGTCACTGCCAGCGTCAGATTGTCGTTCGTCGTCCAACTAACGGTTGTCGGTTCTCCTTCGCCAATGCTCTCCACCACTGTTTCGCCCTTACGCAGGCTCAGACTGCCGTCGCCAATGATGTGTACCGTCTGCTGAACTTGCCAGGGCGATGAAATCTCTCCATTGCCGTTGTCGACAACAATGTAGGAGTCCGTCGTCACATTCTTCAGCAGATAGTAGTAACCAGCGACGGGAGTCATGTAGAAATCATAGTCGCTACTAACCTCTGTAAGCCTCTGGCCAGCACCATACCATACGCAATCTGCAGTATGGTCAACGCCGTCTTCCACAAGGCGGAACGTAGTTCCCTGCGACACTTGAACATAGATGATTCCTATTGTTTGGTCGACATCCCAGCCGGGCTCAGCGTTGTCCTTATGCATTATGGTTACATCGCTGTTCAATAGCGAAGTATTTGCCTGCGCGTATTGCGGCAAGAATCCTCCGTCATAAATGGCAAGCTCTCCGAAATAATAACCCAATTTTATATCGTTTTTCGAACTTATCAAGGTCTTCACTGAACCATAATCCGATGTGGGGAAATAGAGGGGGACAATAGAACTAGTCAGATTCTCGCTCGGGATGGTGTAGGAGTATGTGCCGTCACCGTTGTTCACGATTGTGCCCAAGGTGTTGTACCGTTGTGCATAGGCGAAGTCGTCAATATCGGGTTTCATCGTGACCTCAATTCTAGAGATTGTTCTCATGTCTAACCATATGAGACCTGTATGTCCCATGTTGTCCGATACGTACGTGCCATCCTCGAACCATACTTTCGTATTCTTCAGGACTCCCGTACCATTGAGGCAATCAAAGCGTATCTCAGAAGATTCATACGGATGGGGGGCAACATCGCTATACCGAACTTCTACAGCAATTAAATCTTGTAAGTAGGACAATGTGTAGAATGTGTACCCTGCATATGCAGGATCGTCGGGCGTGGTGCTGGGCAAGGTAGCCGTCACGTCCTCGCCATTGAGGATAATCTTTTCAAGATACTGGTTGGGAATACGGAACTGCAAGCTTTGCGCATTTTCTACTGTTTCCCATATCGTGCCTCCCATTTTGGAGATGGAACCTACCTGAGTGTCACCACTCCACACTTCAACACCCTTGTCGCAAGCTCCAGCGGTCAGCATCAAGTTTACGTTGAACCTCGGAAAAACAACCTCATAGCTTTTGGTGAGCATCTGTTCGCGGTCGTCATAGGTGTAGATTCCGTCAAATGACAAGGTTGTGCTCACGGCTGTACCGTTGCGCAACAGCGTAGGCTGACCATTTCCAGAGTAGTACATATATATCCGATAGAAATCGGCATCATCGTAGAGCGTTATAGTTTCCTCTCCACCTTCACTGCTAATAGTATAATCCAAAGAAGTATCATACCAATTCCATCTCTCTACCTTAACCTCTCCGCCTCCGTTACTCTTCAGCGAGACGCTATACGTTTCAGAATAAGGCACACACTTCTTGAGTTCTCTATAGACATTCTTGTTATTGTTCAAAGAGTACGCATTCCAATCTGCTATATGCGCGGTTACATTCTCGGCAGGAGCTGTGCATATATTGCTCCAATGAGGATAAACAGTATAGACTTGGTGGTTTTCGTCGATATTTTCTCCATATGGAAAGGTTTGCGCTTCACTACCTATGAAATAGATGTCATGCAAAAGCGGGCATTGCATAGCGGCAGGACTTGTCAAGGCACCTAAGTCATTATCATTTCCTTCAAATATTACATATTGAAGATGCTGACAATCCAAAGTACCGTTAACTGAAAGATCAGGGTATAAATCAATAAAACTAGCAAGTCCAGCAGAAAAAGATATTTTGCCTTTAAAGATCAGTTTTAAAACTTCACTGTTTGAGATGGTGCCATCGAGATATCGCACTATGGCGCCATTACTTAAAGTATCGGGAATAACCACAATATCATCTGTGCCATTGATTCCCGTAAGCGCAGCATAAGTTTCTTGATAATAATGAACAAGACCTCCTGGGCTGTAATAATAACTATATAGATCAAATGTCAGATTCCCTTCAGTCGTGGATCCACTTTTTAAAAAATACTGACTTTGCGACCACGCACACTGCGCTCCTGCAGTGATGAGGCAAAGCAGCAGGAACAGTCTTCTGATTTGTTTCATTGTTGTTTCCATATTGTTTTTAGTTTTTAGTTATTAATTTCGCCGTAAAGTTACAAAAAAATTACAAACTACCAAAGAAAATGTCAAAAAAAATTACAGATTGTTATGATTTTGGCTGAACAAACAAAAAGACGAAGGGGATGCCTTCGTCAACAGGTAGCTACAAAACAAAAGAAATGGGAGCTTTAGCGAGGCTCCCATTGTATTAGTTACTGAAGTTTCGCAAGCTCCACTTCCTAAGGGCTTAAAGGGCTTAAAGGGGAGTGAAAGGGATTAAAAGGGACGAATGCTTTGTCCTATTGAGGGGGCGAGAGGCTGGACTATTGTCCCTTTTATGCCCTTTTCTCCCCCTTTATACCCTTTATTCCTTCGACTTGCGAAAGTTGAATTAGTTACATTCTTTCTTTACCGTGCCAGATTCTTACTATTTTCCGACGGATGACAGCCATGTTGAGCAAGGTCACCACGACAAGGAGCAAGAGGCCCAAGAGGATGGCGGGCAAAAGACTTGAGCGGCTAGTTGTAGCGAACAGCACTTCGACGATGCGCATGTAGTGACAACGCACCAAGGCGACCACCACCAATGCCAAGAGCAACACCACGACGTTCAGACCGATGGTCAGCAACTGATACGGACGCGCCACCTGCGACGGGCGGTAGCCGATGAGCAGCAGGTTCTGAAGCTTGTCGGCATTCTTCTGAACGAGCAGATAGATGCTAAGCATAAGAATATAGAAGCTCAACAGCGAGATGACCAAGCCAATAGCCATGACAACGGTAATCATCAAGCGAAGGAAGAAGGTTGTCTTCTCCGTGTTCAGACGATCGTCCTCGGCTTCATAGCCGTTGTCCTCCAAGAACTGGGTGATGCTTTCGCCCGAGAGGTCGGCAGTGGTAATCATGAGCCGTGTGGGCGAGGGTTCTGCATCGGGAGCGAAGCGTTGATTGGCCATCGCCATGAACGACTGAGGCACCAGGATGGCATTCAGCCGACCGGAGAAGCCGATGACGCGCCCTTTGTACTGTGCCTCCTGACCTTTGCCGCGCAAATGGAGGTCGAAGTCGATGAGCGAGACAAGGCCTTCGCTCACCTTAGGCAGCGAACGGTTCTGTGCAAACCCGAAGTTATACATGGTGATATAGCTTCGTGGAAGGATGATGGGCACAAGGGCTGAATCTTCGCTGAACGACCAGTCGTCCTTCGAAACATCGACGAACTCATCAGGGACGCTCTCAAGCGGGAGTTCCGTGTTCAAAACTTGCTTGCCGTCGACGCGCATCGATGCATCCACCTTGAACTCCGCTGCCATGAACTGCCCCACCTTGTCGACAAACGGCTGTGCGGCAAGGTTTTCAATCTCGGCAGGCGAGAACGACAGCGAACGCTGGCTGATGGCTTGTGCCGTGCCCACCTTCTTGCTCAGCACCACAAAGTCGGACTTCAGGAACCCATCCTCGGCAGTGAGCATAGGCACTACGTCGCGATAGAACTGAAACCCCAGTAGCACAATGGCCATACCGATGAGATTTGCAAAGACAAACCCCACGAACTGCGGTACGCTAATATGCTTTCTCAATAATTTCCAAACCATAATTTCTATGTGCTTTATAGCTTCAAGTGCCTGTCGTAGGGCAACTCAACATGCTTGCCGATGCTGGTGATGATGATGGCTGCTCCTTGGCGGTCGGCCTCTTCCATCATCAGCTGGCCCATCTGGTTGCTATTCACATCGTCGAGGTGGCTGATGGGTTCGTCGGCCAACAAGAAGTCGAAAGGCTGACTGAGGGCGCGGATGAGGGCTACACGCTGCTGCTGGCCAAACGACATCATGCCAATCTTCTCCTCTTTCTTATCGGCAATGCCCAGACGCTCGAACCAGCCATCGATTTGCGCATCGGTGGCAAAGCCTGTGAGGCGGTTCTTGATCTGGACATTTTCCCACGACGAGAGTTCGGGAAACAGGCGCAGTTCCTGAAACAGATAGCTGATGTGGCGACGGCGGAGCTCAGTCCATTCCCTCACCGTGAGCTGCTTGGCAGGGCGGCCATCCATAAGAAGTTCGCCCGAATAGTCGTTGCGATAGCCGATGAGATAGCTGCAAAAGGTGCTCTTGCCCATGCCGCTATCGGCCTCGATGAGATATTTCCTGCCTTTTTCGAACGTCACCTCCTGCTGCCATACTTGCGAGTGCAGATCGGAAGCGTGTGCAAAGACTTGTGGAAGCACGTGGCTCAGCTTAATTGTATTCATGATTAACGAGTCGTTTTATACACGATGGTTTTCACATCACCGAAAACATCTTTGAGAATGGGCAGCAACTTACCGGCCAATCCTTCATCGGAAGTGAAGTCGCCCATGTTGACAACCATTCCCAGACGGGCGTCCTTCAGATGCTCCTGAACGGATGCGCTCAGCGGTTGCTCGGCATCAGCGATGGCTGCGCGAGCCTGCTCGGCCGTGGTGCCGCTATAGAACTGCAGAGGGCTCTTCGAAGCTTCACTCGCAGACGCGCCTTTCACACCGAAATAGAAGGCGTCGTCGCCATTCTGATAGCTATAGCCATCGGGCGCCCAAGGCAGGATGCGACCACCTTTCGGACATGAATCTTTCCAATAACCAACATCTGCAAGCCATTGAGAATGAGCGAGTTGTGCCACCATCGTAAGACTGAGTTTCTTATCTGAGAGAACAGGCATCGTAATCGTCATTTCGCCATCTACGCTCTTGATGATATTATCCATGTCGATGGCGGCATTGATGCCAGCCAACAACGTCTGCAGACCTGCATTCTGATGCATAAGAGGCAGGAAGCGGGTGCCTTCCACATTCAAGAAAAGACCCAGCGCAGCATCCTTCGACACCGTGTTCAGATAACTCCCTTGCAGCGGACGGAACACCTGCGCAGCCTCTTGCAGGGCGGCGTCGGTCTTCTTGTTGAAGGAAAAGGTGTGGCCTGTCATCAGCAGACATTGCTTCTCTGCTTTCATAGCCGCTGCCACCAACACCTGCGAGGGGTCGGCATCGCGGGGAGCGCCCAGCATGAAGGGGATGGCCATCTGCTCAGGCAGGGCTTTCACCTGCGCCACAAGGGCCATCGGAGCATCGATGGAATCGAGCTTTTGGAACATCGGTGAAGCCATGCCGCTGCGCTCGGCGTCTTGCGCCAGATAGCGCACCAAGCGCGACTGCATCTGCTGTTGCTCGGCAATGGCCACGGGACCACCCACGAGCAAGGCGTCGTCGTCGAAAGCCACCGCCCAAGCATCGCCCAGCACGCTCACGAAGGCATCGCCCGACTTGTCGAGCACCTTGCAACGTCCCTTTGCCGACATCGCGCTGAAAGTTTCAACGAGGTGGTCGGCATCTCTCACGGCGGCACAAAGGCCCAAATAGCCGTCGGCAGTCTCAAAGAGATAGGCTTTCTGCATGAGGTCGATGCCTCCGTCGTCGGTATTGCTCACCATGAGCAATGCCTTCAGCAAGGCATTACTCCCCACCCCACTCGCCTTGCCAATATCCACCGACATCAACGCCGTACTATTGGCAGGTAGGGCATGCGTGAATTCGCTTTCCTTGCAACCAGACAAGATGATGACGAGGGCGCTTGCCCATATCGCGAACTGTTTATAATTCATTCTTCTATGCTTTGTTTCAAAAAAACAATCTTTGTTGAACATGTTCATCAAAACTGCGTGGAATCAATTGGTTATCCTGACGGCCTTGGCAAGTTGTGCCATCATCACGGCAGCCAAGCCAGCGGTTTCTGTACGCAGGCGACTCTGCCCGAGCGTCACGGGCTGGAAGCCGTTCTCCACCGCCTGTTCGACTTCGCCAATGGAGAAATCGCCTTCCGGACCAACCAGGATGGTGACGTCCTCGTGAAGGATGGCAGGCTGAGTGAGTTCCGAAAACAAGTCCTTGCGCTCGAAACGTGCATCGTCGGGGAAGGAAGAGGGGTCGTAGCAATGTGCGATGAACTTGCGGCCCTCACGGGGTGAAAGCACGAAGTCGCGGAAGGACACCATGTCGTTCACCTTCGGCAGCCACGCCTTGCGACTCTGCTTCATCGCTGCCACAACGATTTTCTCGATGCGATCCTGACGCAACTGCCGCCGTTCAGAGAACTGGCAGTCGAGGAACGACAACTCATCGAAGCCCACCTCCGTCGCCTTCTCGGCCAACCACTCCATTCTATCGATGTTCTTCGTGGGTGCAATGGCCAAGTGGATGCGTCCGTGCCACGTAGGCTCTTGCGGCAGCGCGCTGAGAAGACGATAGTAGCAATGCTTCGAATTCGCCATCGACACCTGGGCATGATAGAACACGCCACGGCCGTCCATCAGGAAGATTTCGTCGTCTTCCTTCAGTCGGAGCACGCGCAGCGCATGGATGGCTTCGTCCTGAGGCAGTTCCGTTTGCTCGGCAGCATCAGGCACGTAGAAATATCTTACTTCTTTCATAGTCTTCTCCTCCTGAGCTCGTCACGCAGGTGGGAGGCAAGTTCGTACTTCTCTTCCTCGATGGCCTTGGCAAGTGCGTCCTTGAGCATATCGGTGGAAATGGTGTTCACGGGAATGGCGACGCCCTGCGCCTCCTTGACGTATGGGGCACACTGCTTGCTCATCAGCACGCTATCGATGTAGATGGGCAGCTTGGCTATGTAGGCTAGCAGAACGGCATCGCTGATGCGGATGGCAACCGGTTCCTGATTGCCCGTGTTCACCAGCAACGACCGATATTGGCCGTCCATGATGCCCGTGATGAGCACCTCGAACTGCATGTTGGTCTGCATGGCGATGACGTGCCACAACACCTCAGGCAGTAGTCTTCCTACCACCTCGGCATGGCCAATGCGCAAGCCAAACTCGCGTATCATCGCCCTATCGCAGGGGATTGCCAGCTGATTTTGCTCGGCGATGTCAGTGAGGATGAGCAGCCCAATCTCGTCGCTGCCCACAATCTCCGACACACCTTTGAATTTCAGTCGAACTCTTTCCATTCTGCCTTTAATGCTTACACCTTTTGAACGCCCGCAGGGTCATAAACGCCCATAGGGCCTTAAACCTTTTGAACGCGCGAAGCGCTTTAAACCTTGAACGTTGCGCAGCGACTTTTGAACGCCCGCAGGGCTTTGAACCGCGCGCAGCGCTTTGAACCGCCCGCGCAGCGTCCTATTTCGTCTTGAACACGAGTGCAAACGTGATGCCCACCACCAATGCGAAGGCGGCGAAGATGAACCAGCACGTCTGCCAGTCGCCCAGCAGATAGTTACCCTGCCACGAGCAGAACTTATTCACAACCTCGCCAGCGGCCAGCGTACCTACCGTGGCTCCGATGCCATTGGTCATCATCATAAAGAGACCTTGTGCCGAAGCCTTCACTCGGGGCTCGCACTCCTGGTCGACGAAGATGCCACCCGACACATTGAAGAAGTCGAAGGCCACTCCGTAGACGATGCACGACAGCACGAAGAGCAACACGCCCGGCATAGCTGGATTACCAATGCCGAAGAAGCCGAAGCGGAACACCCATGCAAACATCGACATAAGCATCACAATCTTAATGCCGAAGCGCTTCAGGAAGAAGGGAATCATCAGGATGCACAGAGCCTCGCTAATCTGCGAAATGGAGGTCAGCAGCGTGGCGTTATTGGCGGCAAACGTAGATGCATAGGCGGGATCGCCCTTGAACGACGTGATGAACGGACCTGCGAAGCCGTTGGTCACCTGTAGGCACATGCCCAGCAGAGCCGAGAAGATGAAGAACAGCGCCATCTTCCGCGTCTTGAACAGCTTGAAGGCATTCAGGCCGAACGACTCGGCCAGCGACATCTTGCCTTCCTTCTTCTCCACGCGGCACTCGGGCAGCGTCAGGCAATAGGCAAACAGCACAAGGCTCAGCACACCCGACACGAAGAATTGCATGTAGGTGTATTGGAACTTATGTGCATTGTCGGCCAGCGTCATCGAGAATGAGCCATCCTCCCACACAGCGCAGTTCACAAACCACATCGTAGCGATGAAGCCCACGGTGCCCAGCACGCGGATGGGAGGGAAGTCCTTCACCGTGTCCATGCCCTGTTCCTTCAGGATGGTGAACGCCGTGGTGTTGGCCAAAGCGATGGTTGGCATGAAGAACGCAACGCTCATCGTATACATGGCGATGAACAGTCCCTTGTCGGGAATCTCCTGTCCGAAGCCTGCCTGCACACCCATCCACCAGCACACGAGCATGAATGCTCCGGCAGCCAGATGGCACAAGCCCAGCAGGCGCTGTGGCTGAATCCACTTGTCAGCGACAATACCCATGAGCGTAGGCATGAAGATGGAGACGATGCCCTGAATGGCATAGAACCAACTGATTTCGCTACCCAAGCCTGCTACGCCCAGGTAGTTTCCCATACACGTGAGATACGCTCCCCAGACGGCAAACTCCAGGAAGTTCATCACGGCTAATCTCGATTTCGTGTTCATATTTTCTGTCAGTTTAATTATTCCGTGCAAAGGTAATAAAAATGTCGGAAACAACAAAAAACATGAGGAAAATATTGTTTTTTTAAGGGGAGTGAAAGGGCTTAAAGGGGAGAAAGGGGGAGAAAAGGGGAGAAAAGGGACGAATGATTTGCAGCCAGCCGTAGGGGCAGACCCCTGTGTCTGCCCGAACAATAACGAACAACCTGCAAGCATATACACCCAAATTTCCACAAGGGCGTATCAAAATTGAGGAAGGAGTCAATTTGTTGTCCCCTCCTCTTGGGAGGAGGGGTGCGGGGTGGTAGAGAAGAACAAGGTTCGACCTTTATCTAATTATTTGGTTTGTAATAGGTTATATCATTATTTTTCTCTTCCCCCGTCGCTGCGCTCCCCTCATCGCTCCCTCCTCGCGCTTCGCCACCCCTGACCCCTCCTCCCGGGAGGAGGGGACTACTGGTTGTGTCTTACTCGAAATACTCGATGGTGCGGGTCTGCTCCATTTCCTGACCCATCATCGACATCTTACGACTAATCCAATTGCCGTGGTCGTCGTACTTATAGTCGGTGTAGGGCATCGACATCTCCTGACCACCCATGTTCATCGACTCCGAGGCAGCAGCGCCTTTCTCGTTGTAGGTGCGCTTGATGGTCATATCGTTACCCATCACATTCATGGTCTGGGCAGCCACCTTGCCATTCTCCCAGGTATACTTGACAACCATCTCCTGACCCTGAAACGACATCTTGGCCGACTGCATGTAGCCATCAGCGTCGTAGACGGCATCGCTCATGCCTTCCTGCGACATCTTGCCCTCCTTTGTGAAGGTGATGGTTTGGGCCATACCCATAACATTGGAAACAATCGATTTCACAGGACCTGAGACCTGATTCAACTCGAGATCGTGGAACTTCTGCTGTGCCTGCATGGTGAATGTTACTGCCAGCATGGCAAGCATCATCATTACTTTTTTCATTTACTTTTTAGATTTTAGTTGATTGATTGGGTTTGATTCAAACATTCCTTTAGACGATGCACGCGGCAAAAGGTTTAATCGCCACTCGTGGTTTTTTTCGAAAAAAGACCTCGGAGAGGTCACACTATGCATCGCTCGGCTTTGCCGCTTTCGTAGCGAAGCAGAGAAAGAGCCCAGGTCTTGACCTGCGGAGAGAATACTCTCGCATGCCCCTCGTCCCCGAAGGGGGCGCACAACAGCTAGAAATGCCTGCTCATCTACCTTATGCCTAACGATGTGCGACCCCTTTGGGGGCGATATTCATTTATTGTATCTGCTATCCGCGGGTTAAGACCCGCGGTGGATGACATATCCCCAGTAACCCGACCCTAAAGGGGTCGCACATAACCAAGCTGACGAATTGGCATTCCAGTTGCTGTGCGTCCCCTTTGGGGACGAGGGCATATGTTAGAGTCCTTTATTCCGCGGGTTAAAACCCGCGGTTATGCACATGCGACCCCTTTGGGGTCTTTCCGCTGGTTGCTCCCCCCCCTCCCCAACCACGAATGAATAATCAACCATCAATTGCTAATCATCGCTCGGCTTGCCGCTCATAGCTACCCTCTCCTTTTGGAGAGGGGCTGGGGGTGAGGCTGCAGCGGAGAAAGAATTATCAATTATCAATTATTAATTATCAATTATTCTTCTCTCTCAATCAGGAAGTCGCAGGCGGAGAACCACTGGCCGAGCCACGACTGACCGGTGAAGTCGGGGTCGGTGGTGACGCCATAGTTCACAATGGTGTGGGGCTTCGTGACGATGATTGGACTGAACGTCAGACGCGTCCAACCATAGCCATTCCCGTTGTTGGCTCGTGCGAGCGCCTTGTAGAAGTTGAGTTCGGGCATGCGGCGCAGCTTCTCGTCTTCGTTCTGAATGGGGTTGACGCGCTCCAGCGAGTCGATGGCTTCTTTCCAGATGCCGCCGCCAAGATTACCCGTGACGGGAATCTCCTGCAGCGTCTTCTGCCCGTCGATGAGCGTATAGGCGAAGGCTCCACGGCCATTGGCACGCACGGCACATGTGAGCTTATAGCGCCCAGGCATGAGCGACTCACCCTTCTCGGCCCTGTAGATCTGGCGATGATGGTCGTCGTAGCAATCGAGGTAGCGTGTCTGCGAGCGGCCATCCATGTAGTACTCGCCACGGGCCGTGAAACGGTCGTTGCAGCCCTCTCCTTTCAGGATGGTCCAGCCGTGCGTGGCGAGGAAGTCTTTTTCCCAAAGTTTCATCGTGACGCCCTCGTCGGTAACCGTCTCCTCGTTCATCGACACGTTCTCCGACTCCCTCTGCTCATACCAGTACTTCGTATTCACCTGGTCGAGCATGGCACCGGTGACAATCGCCGTTGCCAATGCAACAATCCACACCAACAGCAACAGGAGGCGCTGACCGACCTTCAGCGGACGCACCAGGTGCTGGATGATGGCATAGGCGGGTATGAGCAACGTGGCCAGCAACGCCACAAGGAACGCCACGAAGAGCCGCAGATGAACACCAAGGATGGGCTCCATGTTCCACGCGAAGAACTGCGACATGGTGTCGGGCGAATAAATGGCGAACACGGCCATGAGCAATAGGGCTACACCACCGAAGAACAGCGCCAGCGCCAGCAATACCATGATAGCCTTGAAGCAGAAGGCGAAGAACTTCAGGATGCTGTTCAGGATACTCTTCGAGCCGCTGCTCCGCTTCACCTTGTCTACCTTTTCCGAGACGTTCTGCACCACTTCCTCGGCGAGATTCTGCATGTTCACCGGCTTGCCCTGCATCTTCAGCTGCTGCTCGGGCGTCTCGGCAACGGGCATGATGAATGCCAGGATGGCATAGATAAGTGCGAAGACCAAGCAGACGTTGAAGTTGAACAACACCAGCCAGTGATGACTGCCAAACATGGAGCCCAGCAACGAGAGAGCCACCACCACGGCCACCACGGCCAAGCGCAGCTGCGTAGCCTCCACCTCGAAGGTGCTGGCCAAGCCCGAGATGACGCCAGCCAGCATCTTGTCCTTCGGATTGCGATAGAAGCGATACTCGCGGAAGAACTCTCGAAGGTATGTGCCCAGCTGGTCGAAGAAGTCGTCGAACGACCCGCGACGCCCTTTTTCCTCATTCTGAGCGCCCTCGCCGTTCTGATTGCCCTCTCCACCTTGAGCACCACTACCCTGAGCACCCTCTCCACCTTGATTGCCCTCGCCAGCTACAAACGCAGCGTTCGTGGCTCCCCTCCCTTCGGAGGGGTCGGGGGAGGCTGTGTCGGGGGAGGCCGTCTCCATCTCTTCTGGCTGTCCCACGCGGCGGATGACCTCCTTCACGTGGTCAATGTTAATGGCCTCCACGCCTTGGCTCTTCAGTTCGTCGAGCAGTTCGGCAATGCGTTCCTCCAGGTCGTCGGCGATTTCGTTACCGCCCTCCTGCCGAGCAAAATAGTTGCGCAGCGTGTCGATGTAGTTGCGGAGCAGTTCATAGGCGTCTTCGTCGATGTTGAAGAGCCTTCCGCAAAGGTTTATCGTGATATTCTTTTTCATGATGTTACACATTATTTATTATATAAGTTTCCGTTTTCAACTTCCCCACCGTGTTCTCAATCTCGCTCCAGGCAGCGTCGAGACCAGCGAGAAACTCCACGCCCTGCGGCGTCAGCGCATAGTACTTGCGGGGAGGTCCCTGCGTGCTCTCTTGCCACTCGTAGCAGAGCAGGCCGTCGTTCTTCAGGCGCGACAGCAGCGGATAGAGCGTTCCTTCCACGACGAGCAGGTCGGCCTCCTTCAGTTGCTGAATGATGTCCGACGCATACGATGCCCGCCGTCTCAGCAGAAGCAGGACGCAGTACTCCAGCATTCCTTTTCGCATCTGCGATTTTGCATTGTCGATGTTCATGATTCTCGTTTTTTGTTCTGATGATGTTATACTTTTTGGCCCTCACATGTAGGGACGCGGCGTGCCGCGTTATGGGGTTTGCGTTTCTTGCTCCAGCAACGCGGCACGCCGCGTCCCTACATTTTCAAGGCGATGTTCATGATTCTCGTTTTTTGTTTGATTTCCGTTTTTATTTGTTGGCGTCAGAAATGGCGGCGCTGCCCGTTGTTGGCCTAGGCCCCCACCCCACTTCTTCCTTTCTCGCTGCAAAGATAGGTAAAATATTAGTACCTTGCAATACAAAGTACTATAAAAATGCCTGCGTTTATACTTTTTTAACAACTCCGATTCATGAAAGGAGCAATGCTCACGAGCTCACGGACCTAAGCTCCAGTGCGCCAAAAGCTATGCTCCGCAACGTAAAGAACTATGCCCCAGTGCATCAAGAGCTATGCTTTGAGAAGCCAAAAGCTATGCTCCAGTGCATCAAAAGCTATGCTTTCGGACGCCAAAAGCATTGCTTTTAGCACACCGAGGCAATAGACTTAGCGTGCAAGAGCATAGCTTTTAGCCTCTGAAAGCATTGCTTTTAGCCTCTGAAGGCATAGCTTTGGGCCTCTGAAAGCATTGTGTTTCGGGTACCGCGCCACGAATTAAGGGTTTTTGACAGATAAACGGTCACAGGTCACAGCTGTGACCATGTGTCCTCGCAGCTTCAAAAGGAGGAAAAAAGGCCATTTTGGCACAATGTAAGCAAAACAGATGTTTTCATGATATTATTTCATTAAAATAGCAATTATAGTAATCAAAATGTCAAAACGAAATGGTCACACTATTTAGAACAAAAAAGTAAGGAAAAGAGTGGAATGCGGCATAAAGTGTTGATTATCAGATACTTATGCCTATTTTGCTGTCCCGCCAACCGAAAAGGTCACATGGTCACAACTGTGACTTGTGACCGTTTCATAACACGTTTATTTATAAAGTTGCTATGTTTGCATACGCGAATAGTTGAATTAGGCTATTCGAACACCGCTCTCGGGGGCTAAAAACCGATTCTAAAAAAGTACGGACTGCACAAATGAAGCTATCGTCTGGACCAACGGCATGACTTGTACGATATTCTATTTCATTACCGTTTATATTGAAACCATCAGAAATTTCAAAGATTACTAAATTCTGATAAAAAGTTGGCGTATTTCCAGAAAAATGATTACTTTTGCAACCGCAAAAATGAAAGGTGTGATCTGGAATATGAAAAATAGCATCATCAAACATATCGTTTGCCAGTGTCTGTGCGTGCTGGCAGCTACTCATGGGTTGGCGCAGGGACTGCCTACCGACGGACCACTGACCGTACGACCTATGTTGCAACAGCTGGGCGAACGTCTGCTGAAAGGCAAGCAGGGAAGCATCGTGGCCGTTCGACCGCAGACGGGCGAGATTATCTGTCTCGCCACGAACTCCGCCAACGGCTACGATGTGAACATGGCCATCGGAAAGGCTTATCCGCCGGGCTCTACCTTCAAGACTGCGCAGGCGCTGACGCTGCTCACGGAGGGCGTTGTGGTGCCCGAGACCACCGTTGAATGTAAGAATGGATTCACGGATGGAAACATCCACGTGGGCTGTCATCAGCATGCTTCGCCACTCGCGCTAACCAGCGCATTGGCAGTCTCGTGCAACACGTGGTTCATCACGGGATTCATGGCGATGATCAACGATACGTTCATGTATGAAAACAAAGAGGAAGCCATCACCACTTGGAACCGCCACATGCGCAGCCTGGGCATGGGAGGACCGCTGGGCATCGACATCCCTGGCGAGAAAGGAGGACTGCTGGCGAACGTGGGCTATCTGAACCGCCGCTACAAGGACGGCTGGGACGGCAAGACGATTCTTTGGGCTGGAATGGGACAAGGCGACATCACAGCCACACCCATGCAACTATGCAACCTCGCTGCCGTCATCGCCAATCGGGGCTATTTCTACACGCCGCACATCCATCAGGCTACCGACGAGCGTCCGTTGAGCCAGCGCTATCTCACTCGCCACGAGACGACCATCTCTGCCGATGCTTTCAAGACGGTGGTCAGCGGTATGCGTCGCGCCGTCACCAACGGAACGGCAACAGCCATCAACACCTCCTACCCCATCTGCGGCAAGACGGGAACAGCCGAGAACAGCGGACGCGACCACTCGGCATTCATCGGCTTCGCACCCATGGACAACCCGCAGATTGCCATCAGCGTCTACATCGAGCATGGTGGCTTCGGAGCCGACGTAGCCGCCCCAATGGCAGCCCTCATCATCGAGGAATACCTGAAGGGAGAGCTCTCGAAGACGTCAGAAGAGAAAGCCAAACGCCTGTCATCGTTGCGATTCTAAGATGTAGGGACGCGGCGTGCCGCGTTATGTAGTTAGCGATTCTTGCTCCATTCGCTCGGCTTTGCCGCTTTCTTGCGATTCTTGCTCCAGTCGCTCGGCTTTCTTTCCCCGCTTCGCTCTGAAAGCGCCACCCTTCGGGATGTCGAGCGGCCGCTTTCAGAACGAAGTGGGGAAAGAACGCGACACGTCGCGTCCCTACATTTGCAGGGGGCAAATTCTATATAGTTTCCAATTTACAAGGCTATCGGCATGAATTTGTGAGGTGGTTGATTCGTATTTGTGAGGAGGATGACTCGAATTTGTGAGGTTTCCAACACGAATTTGTAAGGAAATTGGCACGAAAACACGGGTTTTTCAAAAAAAACGCGGAAAACATTTGGCAGTTCGCAAAAAAGGTATTACCTTTGCACTCGCTTACAACGGAAAGGGTTCCGTAGCTCAACTGAATAGAGCATCTGACTACGGATCAGAAGGTTGTGGGTTTGAATCCCGCCGGAATCACTTTCAAGCGCAGTAAGCAAAAATTTTTATACGGATGGTTCCGTAGCTCAACTGAATAGAGCATCTGACTACGGATCAGAAGGTTGTGGGTTTGAATCCCGCCGGAATCACAAAGGAAAAGCTCGAGGAAGAAAACTTGTTTTCATTCTTCGAGCGTTTTCTTTGTATGATTAGCCCGTGGCAGGGGCAGGGATCGACGAAGTCAATCCCGCCGGAATCACAAAGGAGATGAGGCCAAGAAAGGTCTCATCTTTTTTTGTAGTTAAGACGTAGGGACGTGGCACAAGAGGCCCCGCTGTACGACCCCAAAGGGGTCGCACTATGCTTCGCTCGGCTTTGCCGCTTTCGTAGCGAAGCGGAGAAAGAACCGCAGGTCTTGACCTGCGGGGGCAAGACATCCACATGGCTACGACCCCAAAGGGGTCGCACATCAATAGTAACGGTGTTATTGTGCGACATCTTCGAAGTCGTCTCCTGCATGCTTACTCATTCAGCAGGTCAAGACCTGCTATTACCCCAGTGTGACCTCTCCGGGGTCCTTGGGTCCCCAGCGACATCACGACCAAAAGAAATAGGAAAAAAAACAAGGTTAAAAAAAATTGATTGTCTCACGACAACCAATCTTTTCTTAACCTTAATAATCTAATACCATGAAAAACACATTGCAAATGTACGAAGATTTCCCCTTTCTTGCAAATAATCAAATAAAAAAATGAGGAATTGAAACACTATTTAAACATTTCACCATTCCATTTAAGATTTCTTTGCAAAAGAAGCGGTTTCATCTTTTCTTTTTCCTCCACAAACATCAAGGGGAGCGAAGGGGTGAGCAGCAGCTCATCGGAGTCGGCTTGCAGCGTTGCCTCCCACATTACCAGCGGAATGCGCTCAAGCAACAGCTGGTAGGTGTCGGCCGAGAGGGTGTCGGGCTTCACAAGCATACTCTTCTCGCGATAACACGTATCGCTGAGCAATGCCCACTGGCGTGTGAACACCCTCACTCGCGACTCGGCAGCAGGACCCCTGAAGGTTTGCACCAAGCAGATCACGCTATCCCTCCCCTGCCCTTCTGCCTGACTTGTCGGCAGCAGCTTCATCTGAACGCTCTGACCCTCGCTAACCGTGAGCTGCAGAAAGTTCTGACAAAGCGTGTCGAGGCGACTCTTGCCATGGAGTTTATTGTCGACTTCAGCTGTCAATCCGGCATTGGCTAGTTCTATCAACCGGGCACGACTCGCCTGCTCCAGGTGGGGCAACAACGAGTCGGGCATCGACGTCCATGCTTCCGTGAGCGTCTGAGCACTCATGGGAAGAATGGCTACGAACAGCCAGAAGGCGATGAGGAATTGTCTCTTCACAATGTGTAATGCAATCGTTTACATGACAGAAAAACGCCATGAATTAGTTCTCAGGGAAACGAACGGGGCCATAGCGCAGCTCGGTGCCGTAAGTGCCCTGCTTCGGATAGGTGTAGATGGTGAACAGATGGCTCACACCCACGGGTGAGATACCGCCTTTGTAGAACCAGGTGTTGTTGTCCTCGATGTCGCGCGAGAGACCTTCCGTCTTACCCAGTTCGCGGGCAATGTCTTCCATGCGCTTCTGAGCGCCACCCTTCGAGCCGACCTTCATGAAAAAGCGGGCTTCGTTGAAGCGGCCATTCTTAAAGCGGAACTTCACCTCATCGTAGTTGAAGCCACGGAAGTTCTTCTTTCCATAGATCACCTCGTCGCTTGAAACGCTGACGGGCTCGCCAAACTCTGCCTTGATGGCGCTGAGAGCCTCGTTGTAAGGCAACCCAAGCTGTACTGTTCCCACTTTCTCCACTCTCTGGGCACTCACCGTCATTGAGACGAAGAGAGCAAATAGCAAAAATACTTTTTTCATTTCCTTATTGTTTTATTAATTTGTTTTTTTGATGAAATGTGGCTGATACGATGAGGTATCAACCACAATAAATATATGCTGACCTTTTCTAGTCTATTGTCATTCTTACCGTTCAACAGCTACTGCAACACATGCCACGAAGGCACGTTTCGCAATTTTGCTTGCAAAATTAATGAATTTTTCCAACTTTAGACTTATTTTGCACGTTTTTATGGCAAAATAAGCTGGTTTTTAATATAAATTAAGGTGGAAACGACATATATTCACCAATCTTCCATCTCTATCAAAAGAAAACCAGCTAACTCCTGCATCATAGGTCTAAGGCGTAGTTTAGATGTTATTATATATAATAATGTATAGTAACCTGAAGCAGACGACTGTAGGTTTAATCTTCAAGTTTAGAGGTGCATGTATTATACATGGGTAAACATAAACCATAACAACAATGATTGAGTTTAACATTTTCGGTTTATAGGTTCATGTATAATACATGGGTAAAAGTAAATCTAAACTCGTTTGACATAAGTTTCCTGGATTTGTATTTCTCTTTTTATTTTACTGAGGAAGTACCAATCGCCATTGCTCCCTACTCTCTCGTTCACCTTTCCTTTGACTGATGAATCTGTCTTCGACGAAAAGAAAAGTATTATAACGTCTGCCGTTTCTGCTTTCGCAAGTCGATGAAATTAAGTTGCGATGATGAAATGCTTCTTATTTCCCCCTATTCACGATCTCCTCGTGGAAGAAATAGTTCACCACCACCGGCGGCTGGCCATGACGGGAGCGCACGGAGTCGTCGTTGCGAACGTAAGGCAGTCCCTCAGCCTCGCAGAAGGCGCGCATCTGCATGTCGAGCTGCATCCAGTAGAAGCGGTCTTTCTTCGTATAGATGTCATGGTATAGCGTGTCCAGTTCAGGATGGTGCTCATGAATCCAGGCGAGAATCTTGCCTTTGTAGTCGCCACGCAGATTCAGGTTCTCCAGCCAAACGAGGTTACAGCAGTCCTTGGCCTTGCGGATGATGGCTTCGACATCGGTGAT
>ONCG01000018.1 GCA_900316285.1 uncultured Prevotellaceae bacterium | reverse complement strand
CTACTTCTTGTCTTATGTAAATCTATTCAAAGATCGCTTCTTTTGTTCGCTTGCCAAGGGGTGTCCCTCGAAAGCGGATGCAAAAGTACTGCTTTTTCACGAACCCACCAAATATTTTTGCGATTATTTTCCAAAAATCCGCGATTTTTTAGCTTTCTTGACATAAATCAAGGGGAAAGGGGTGCAAAAGAGGGATTAATCGAACGAAAAGCATAAATGAAGAGGGAAAGAATGATGGCACATAACGGGTGCGATATCGTTGCTTTTTATCATTCTTCTACAACGTTTCCACAAACTCATCCCACTCGCTGGGTGATCCTTTGCGGCCGAACACCTTCTGGAAGAGGCGGGCTCGCGTGCTCGACACTGATTGTCGGGAATGGGCGGTGAGGCGAGCGATGTCGGCCGGAGCGATACCGGCCTTCAGGAGTAACGTGATGCGCATCTCTTGTGGCGACAGCCGATGGAACTCTCGTAGACGCTGGTGAAACTGCGGATGGGTTTTCTCGACGGTGTCACTGAGGATATGCCAGTCCTCATCGGTCATGGAATGTGGCGTGGAGTCGCTGAGCAGTCGGCAGATGTGACGATAGATAGGCGTCTCTGTAAGTATCTGCTGTTGGCGCAGGGCCGTCTGACTGTCACGATTGCGGTGCTCTGCCAGCAAATGCTCCAGCTGTTGCACCTTCAAGCGATAGTGCATGCGGCGGCGACGGAAATAGAACAACAAGGCAGCAAGCAGACAGACAAGTACGGCAATGGCTGCAATAGCAACAACGATGCGATGTTGTAGTTTGGCATTTTGCTCTACCTGTCGCGAATAGTCGTAGAGTGCATTGATATGTCGCAACGCTTCAGTATCGGTCTGTTCCATCAGAGTATCGGTCAGTAGTTCGTATTGCTGCAGATGGCGTGCAGCTTCCTCGGTGCGACCTTCTTGTAATAGCAGGTCGGCCAACCAACGATGTCCCATCTGCCGATGTACAACCTCTTCTTCATGGAGCAATGACATGCAGTAAAAGGAGGCTGAATCGCGCGGGCCAGTATGGCAATAGAGGTCGGCTGCCATAAACCGCAAACCGGCATCGTTGGGATTCCTGGCGATTGCCGGCAGAAGCAACGACTTGGCCTCAGCGTATTGCTGGTGCCAAAGATGATAGCCTGCCAACTGGCTGTTGATGCCAGCAGTGAGCAGCGTGTCACTCTCTGCCAGCCCAAGTGCCTGCTGGAAGAAGACAAGGCAGCTGTCGTCAACTTCTCGGGTGCGATAGACGTTGGCGATATCACAAAGGTCAGCGGCCATTTGTAAGGAATCGTGTTGAGCACTGTCGGCCTGATATGCCAGGCGGAAAGCAGAGAGTGCTTCCTCTTGCATTCCCTCATTGAAGAGCAGATGCCCCATATCGCTATAGATGGCTGCGCGAAGCGAGTCGCTATGGGCATGGTCGGCAGCATAGCGATAGTATTTCAGTGCCTGAGGGGCATCGCCTTGCTCAAAGAGATACCGTGCCTCGTCATAGGCATGGCGAGCCTGACGGTCGCCCGCGCAGCCTGTCAGCAATAGGACGACGATGGGTAAAAGCAGCAACTGTTTCATTCCTCACGTATGAATAATGGTTTGCGGAGTTCCAAGTCGAAGCGCACCAGCCACTGGCGCACCTCGTCGAGCGTGGCTTGGAAGGATTCGGCAATATAGATGGTATCGCCACTGTGGGCACATGAGATGCTATCGTCGTTTTCAATCCCTATCTGTTCGAACTGAAGGCGAGCGGTTTCCTCGTCGGCAAAGGTGATGGTAAGCGTGTCGCCGCCGACCATGACAGGACTGTCGCCATAGGTGAAGAGGACGAGCCTGACGCGAATGGAGTCGTTAGGCAACCTCTGCTCGTAGTAATCACCTTTGCTGATTCCGAAGAGCGGTGCAGCAGGCAACTGCCTGATGGCACTGGGGCGATACCAGTAGTTCAGTGCTTGGCGTACATCGGCGATGGGTTTCTCCTCGAACATATCATGAAGTGTCACACGCAGGTAGCGCGTCATGCTGCCGGGCGTACCATCTGCCGTGCTTTCGGCCGGACCATCTTCCTCCACCACGTCATGGCCCATGAAGGGCTGGTTGTCGTAGCAGGCGAGGTGGAACTTATGGCGACCAGTGAGGGTTCCCTTCACATAACGCCACTTTGTGCCGACCTTACGTGGGGCAGAGAAAGAGAGCGTGTCTTCCATGAAGGACTCGGGGAAGATGCACTCTGCCATCGTGCAACAGTTGTCGTCGACCGTCAGTTGAATGTCGGGCATATCGTCGGCATTGGGATGGTAGTAGCATGTCTGCAGATGGTCGCCAGTGCCTCCCCACCAGCCAGCGCGCATGGGCGCAGCTTCCCCATTGTCCTGCCGTGGGAAGGCGGAATCTTCCGTGACGAAGTCGCCGAAAGTAATGCTGTCGGCAGGAGCAGAATAATAGTAATTGCTGACATCGGCAACCAGAGAATCCTGATTGATGGTGACCTCGCTGATGTTCTGAATGTCGAGTGCCACACATTGCTGCCCGCTATGTATAAACATCGCCTCCTGTGCCTGCACGGACATGTGTAGACAGAGGAGGAGCAACAGGCATAAAAAAAGTTTCCTTTGCTTCATGCTGCAAAGGAAACACTTTTTTCTGATACTGCCAAATAAAAGTGTACGCAAAACGTACGCACGCCGCTAACTCACCCTTTTAGCCATGAAGACAGACCAGGGACGGCCGGCTACACCTATTTATATTATTTACCTTCTACCACTTGCCACACCTCGACGGGTCCCAATAGTCCACCAGGCAGCAACGGCGAGTCGGCACGATAGAACACATCGGGCGTATAGGTGTACTTCTGCTGGCAGTCGGGTTGCATGTCGCCGATGATGCGATTTGCCCATGTGTTGACAACGCGCACCTCGAGTTCATTCTTACCTGCCTTCAGTGCCTGACTGATATCTATGCGATATGGCTCCTTCCACAACGTGCCTAGCAACTGGCCATTGACAGACACCTCAGCCAAGTTACCCACCTGCCCCAGATTGAGAATATAACGGGCGGCGTTGCCCTTGCGAGTTGTCGGAAGTTGGAAGGTGTTGCGATAGACCGCCGTACCGGAATAATACTTAACGGACGCGTTGTCAGACTCGCTGTAGGATTGCAACTGTGGAAATACCACGGGTTTACCAGGGCCCATGTTATCACCCTGAGGCTCAAGGAACTCCACCATCCACGGCGTGTCGATGCTGAGTAGCAACGATGATTGCGGCACGGGAAGCGACAGCTGTTGCTCTTCTGCCTTACCTTGGAACACCACGAACACGGCATCGTCGGGAGTGAGGTCAAGGCTGACCGTTGTCAACCCGTCGTGCATGGTATAGCTGAGAGGTTCGACCTGTCCTGTCTCGGGATGCCAAAGCGTAGGTTGCAGGCCGCTGATGCGGAACGTGACGTCGATGGAACGCGCCTCGTGCCGGTTGTTGCTAATCCAGTAGATATCCGCATCGGTGGTGTGGCGGTGAACATAATGCAGCTCAGAGGTATCACTGGCGCTGACATCGGGACTCAACAGACGCAGGGCATCGGCGATGGTTTGCTGGCGCAGGTCGACGATAGGTGCTCCCTGCTGGCGCAGAGCATCGAGCTTTTTGACGACGGCGGGTGCCATGTGCTGGCAATGGCTGTCGATGATAAGCACGCGATAGCTACTGCCCGAAGGTGTGACGAACTGCCGGCCGTCGTAACTGACCAGACTCACGAGGGCATCCTTGTTCAGATAGTCGAAGTTATAGCCAAAAGGAATGGCGGGATGATGATGGGCAAAAAGACTCGTTATCACATCGTCCTCACCATAATAATATAATATGTCGGCGACGTTCCGCCCTTGTTGCAGCATGAAACACGAGCGCGCCAGATAGTCGGTCCAAGCGCGAGCCTGCTCTGCCCACGTCTCATGGCGGTTGAACCACTGTCCATACTGGCCCAGTCCAAGTCCCGGCCGTTTGTCGTCGACGGGCTGATGAGCGCTCTCATGAATGACAAAGCGATTCACGCCACTTGCCATCTCCAGATCGGCGGTGTGCTTCAGATTGCCTGGATGGTAGCAATAGGCGCCATTGGCGTGGCCATTCACGGTCATCGACTCGGCAGCCACAAAGCGTTTTCCATAGAGGTGGGCCACCGATGCCGACTCGCGGATGTCGCACTCCGCCATCGACTCGTTTGAATTGAGTGCCTGCGAGCCCGGGTTCACCGTCCACATGGCAGCCATCGGAATGTCGGCATGATGTTTCGCCGTCATACCGTCGACAAGATAGAGGCGTCCGTTCTCGTGGGCTTCGAAGTAAGTTTCCATGCCACGCTCATGAGCGATGCGTGCAGCTGTCTCGTACATGCACTCGCCGATGAGTTCGCCAATGGTGGTGCGCCAGTCGAAGAGGAACTCTTCGCTGCGCTCGGCACTCTCCACAATCTGTCCCGTCAGCACCGGCATCCAATGCAGGAGGCTATAGCCACGCCGCTTTTCGAACTCCTCGGCCAGGCGTGGCGACCACGTTTCCCAACCGGCTTCGTAGCTATCGATGAGCAGATAGTGCAAGCCCCGCTGCCCCATCAGTCCGCCAGTAGCATCACGATAGAGGTCGAGATAATAGTTCAGGAAGTCGCTGAAAGCCTCACTGTCCATCTTCGTCACTTCCAGACCCGTTGCTTCCGGCGAGGCCGGGTGGTTCTCCTTGCCTGTGAGCGTATAGCCAAAACGCAGAATGCGCCACCGTCCTTTAGGAGCCTTCCACGTCAGCCGGCCATCGGCATCCATATGTTGCGTTACATCGACGACGTCGGTCAGCATCACGGCATCTTCTGCTGAAGCCTGTGTGGGATGGTCGTTCAGGTCGGGTGGCGAGGCATAGCCAGCCTTTTCTTCTGCGTGGTCGATGCGGGCGGCGCCGAAGAGTTTCAGCTCTGGCATCTGTGGGGCATGCGGGACAACCACACGGAAATAGCGCGCCGTGGTTGGCGGAATGTTGATGGTCTGCCAGGAGACGCTGCCATGAGGAATCTCGCACACGCGGCGGAACGACATGCCATCGTCGCTGGCTTCCAAGTATTTGTCGACCGGCGCCGGCAGGGCCGCCCAGATGCTACGATAGCGGCCGTCGCTGATGCTCAGAGCCTTGATGGTCTGCGGCTGAGGGAAGCTGCAAAGGATGGTGCAAGGCCCGTTCTTTTCATCCGACTCACGGCTGACGGTGATTTGTCCGCCCATCTCCTCCAAGGTCTTATCATTGTCGGGAAGGCGCAGAGCCAACACACGGATATCGTCATACCAGCGGTCGTGTTTCGGCATGGGCAGCAAGACCGATTGCTTGCGACCGCCTTTGACGATGGTCTCCGTCCACACCAGCCGCTTCATCGCCTGCTCGGGGCGCACCCACGGGCCACCTGTATTGCTCCATCCCGGGCAACTCGCCACTGCCACCTCCATACCCAGTGAGTCGGCCATGCGCACCGCCAGTCGAAAAGCTTCTTTCCACGGCTCCGACATATAGGCGAGACGCTGCTCCACAACAGGCTTCATGCCCATGCCGGCATCAAAGCAATGGAAGCCGCCAATGCCTGCGCGGTGCATCCACTCGATGTCCTTGCGAATGCCATCGCGAGTGATGTTACCGTTCATCCAATGCCACCACACGCGTGGACGAGCCTCCTGAGGCGGGTTTAGGAAACCACTGCGCAGGTCTTGTGCCAACGCTGTCAGCGTCAGCAGCTGGCAAAGCAACAACAATACTCCTTTCTTCATTTTTATTCTGTAGGTTATTTGGTCGTTAGGTGAATGGATGTAGGGATGCTGAGTGACATGTAACCAGATTGGCATTTCTCGCTCCAGCAACGCGGCACGCCGCGTCCCTACATTGCGATGACTCATTTTGAATGACAAGACAGATGAGCAGAAACCATCAATCACCCATGGTCAGCTGATGCTTGCCAGCACCGTACTCGCGCCCCTCGATGGTGGCGGTGACGCCAATGGGCAACTCCACGTTCAAAGTTGTGCCGTCACGGTGAACAACGATGGTGCCATAAGGCGTCTCTTGGCTCACCCGTACCCACTGGAGTTCCTTGGGATGTTGTGGACGGATGACGACATGGCGATAGCCGGGTGCATCGGCGACGATTCCACCCAATGCCTGATAGAACCAACTTCCGATGCCATTGAAGCAGTTGTGCATGCGACTGCGCATGCCATTCCAGTGTTCCCACGTAGCGGTGGCACCCTGGTCGAGCATATAGAGATAGCCCGGGAAGTCGTGTTGCTTCAACAGCGTGTACATCCAGTCGGCAGTCTCGGTCTGAGTGGCCCACTCCGTGACGACTGGCACGCCCACCAGCCCCGTGAGCAGGTGGGTTTCGCGCAGCAGACGCGCTGCAACCAACGGCCGAATGGCTTCCGGCACGATGCCCACAAGTAGCGGATAGGCCAAGTCGATCTGGCTGCCGCTTGCATAACTGCTATCGGCGGGATGCAGGAATGCTTCGTTGATGCGCTGTGCCAAGGCATCGTAACGGCGGTGATAGTCGGCGGCATCGGCATCCTTCTTCATGATTCGTGCCATCGCCTCCAATTGTTGGTAGACCTGGCACATGGCACAGTTGTTCACAAGGTCTACCGACTGCTGGTTCTGCACGTCGACTCCCGGAGGCGCTGCCCAGTCACCCAAGTACCACTGCCGATAGTCGGTGTCAGGCCAACGACAGAGAAGTCCATCCTTCGTGTAGGCATCGACATATTCCAACCACTTCTTCATGGCAGGATAGCAGCGTTCGAGCAGACGCGGATCGCCATAGTTCATATAGGTGCGCCACGGGGCCTGCACGATGAAACTGCACCAATACGGACCGCCGCCTGCATGATAGGGATTGGGGGCAGTGTGCGGTAAGCCGCCATCGGGGCGCAAGGCATCGGTCCACGCCTGTAGCCAGTTCACGTAGAGAGGTGCCGTTGCGAAGAGCGTCTGCAGCGTCTGCGTCGAGGCATTGCCATCGCCTCCGTAGCCCAGTCGCTCAATATTGGCGCAGTCCACCATATAACCGTTGAAGGCGAGGTTGTCGAGTGTGTATGCCACCATGTCATGAATCTTGTTCAACTCGTCGTCAGAACAGGCGAAAGAAGCCGTCGACGGATAGTCGGTGCGCATGCGGCGAGCACGGATGTTCTCCTTATTGGGAGCCACGGGCAGACTGTCGAGGAGCACATAGCGGAACACATGGTGGTTGAAACGATTCGGGAAGATGTCACCATCTGCACGACCTGACGACACATAGCGGTTTCGGCTCGCCACTTCGAGTCGGCCGTCGTGGTGGCGATAGTCGCTAAACGATGCCGTACTGACATGGCCGGCAGGCAGCTCAGGCAAAGTGATGTCGAACATCGCGTTGACGATGCGACCGAAATCGACGAGCCACTGGCCATTGCCCAAGGGCTCTATGCTCACCGGCGACAGCGACTCCTGCACGCGACAGGGCTCACACATCTGCGGTGAAGCCTTCATGCCAGGCACCGAAACCACGTCGACCGCCGTCCACTTCAGGGCATCCAACTCGTCGCTTTGGAGCGAACGAGGCATCGCACGACCATCGATAAGTTCACCGGCGAAGCCATGCGGGCGCCAGTCGCCTATGTCGGCATAGCCACTCCACGCCCCTTGCCATGTGCCATCGGTGCCGATGAGACGACGCCCGCCATCGGTGGTGGTGATGGTTAACTCAGCCTTTGCCAGCGGTCCTGCATAGGTAGCGCCGAACGTTGCAGGCTTATACCACCCGCAGCTCGTCCAAAGAACAATTTCGTTGCGGCCCTTCTGCAGGAGCGACCCTACGTCGTAGGTGACGATGAGCGACCGCTTGTCGAGTTGTGAGACGGCAGGCGACAGCACGTCGTCGGCCACTTTCCGTCCGTTGATATATGCTTCGCAATAGCCCAGCACATTCACCCGCAGCGTTGCCTGCCGACAGTCGTCGTCGAGGGTGAACTGTTTGCGCAACAGAGGCGAACGCCCCTCGCCCGGAACGGCACCAATGAACTGAGACTGTAGCGTGTCGGAACCAATCACCCCCACGCCAAAGCGCTGGGGCTCACTCCATGCCGAAGCCTTCTTCCCTTGCCAAATGCGCACGCGCCAGAATGCCTCCGACCGCGATGGGAGTGCCCGACCACCGTAGTGCACCATCACCTGATCGGCACTCTTTTGGCGGGTGTGCCAGAGGTCGGGCTTCCCTTTCTGCAACAGTTGCGGTGTAGAGGCCACAGCAATTTCATACTGCCGCTGGGCATCGGGCATCGACGAGCGAATCTTCCAACTGAAATGCGGGTTCGGTGAGTCGATGGCTAGCGGTTCAGCCAGCCCTTCACAGCGCAGGTCGTAGAGCTCCGGCCGAACGGTCGAACAGGCGGTCAGCCCCAGCAATGCTGCTATACAGGCAAAAAACTTTATCTTCATCATACACAAAAAAGCTCTCCATTAAAACTACCTTCTGCCTTTCTTCTCGAGATAGCGGATGAGGAATTCGGGGCGGTCGGTCTGGATGATCGACGTGCCGAGCTCGAGAATCGGACCGTAGACCTTATCGGGATCAGGACTATCAAAAGCCCGATCGTCGTCGTAGTTTCCGCAGAGCGAACCCCAGATGGTGTTCACCCACACCTTCGAGCCTGCCTCCAGCACCCGCTTGGCCGATTGCCGCACGTGGTCGGTCAGTTCACCAAAGCACAGCTCATACGCCAGTTGTGGCGGCTGAGCAGCGAGATAGCCGTCGAACGTAGATGTCGCCGAGGGGTTGTCGAGTGACATCACCGGCATATACATCATGTTATGCGAATGCTCGGCGAGCTTCCGACGCACCTCCTCCACCGTTCGACCACTCTTGATGAGCACCTGGTCGGTCATGCCCAGCTCCTCGGTGATGGCCAACACCTGGTCGTAGTAGTCGTAACCCTGGTCAACGTTCACCGTGATACGATCCTTACACACCTGCAGCGCCTGCCGCAGCGTGGGAATCTTCAGGCCAGGAATGGCGATACCGTGACCACGTTTCAGGTCGAACTGCTGCAACTCGGCATAGGTGTATTTGCTGACAGGTCCGCTACCGGTGGTCGTTCGGTCGAGTGTGCCATCGTGGCAGAGCACGAGGACGCTGTCGCGCGTCATCTTTAAGTCGAGTTCCATCATGTCGACACCCATGCGGATGACCGACTCAATGGCTGGCAATGAGTTCTCGGGATAGTTGCGCCAGTCGCCGCGATGCGACACCACAACTACATAGCGCGACTGAGGATTGTGGAGCGCAGCCACCACGCGTGCTGCTTTGTTTGCGGCGGCAGAGTCCTGGGCAATAGGTTTGGACGTGCTGCAGGAAACGACGGCGAGTGTTGTCATAGCCGTTAGCAAGACGGAAAAGACAGCCGTTGCGAGGGCTTTCGGTTTGAGAGAATGAGTCATAGTTTTGGTTTTTAGGTTGTAAAGTTACGATTTTTCCTTGAAACCCACAAATATTTTGCACACGTTTTCTTCATCCGCCAGCTGGAAACAGCCCGATTCGTATCGTCATCTGAATGAAAAGGAGCGGTTAGCAGCATCATATTAACTTTTCTAAACAAAACATTTGCTCAATTCGATAAATACGACTACCTTTGCATTCAATAATGATTCACCAAGAATATGTATTTCTAAACCATTACAAACAATGAAGAAAAGTGTTATTTTCAGCGCATTTGTTGCCCTGATGACCATCGTGGGCGTACAGACAGCAATGGCTCAAGACGAGTTCAAGCATGAAGTGGCCATCAGCTATGGCGCGTTATCCAACTCCCAAATCCTCGATGTTTTCGAGGAAGCCATCACGGCTCCGTTCCAAGGCAGCACGACATTGAAGGACGATAAGTTCTTCGGTCCGATTTCAGCGGAGTACTTCTATCACCTGCAGCCGTGGATTGGCATAGGCGGAATCTTTGTCTATGGACAGAAGAAAGGCTACCTTTATAGCGATTCCGACAATATGATAGTTGGCGAAGACAAGAACACTTACCTCACTGTGATGCCTGCTGCCAAGTTCGATTGGTTCCGCAGAGCTAACGTAGGATTGTATTCGAAGCTGGGCGTGGGTGTCACCCTGCGTCACGATGTCAGTGAAGACATCGACTACGACGAAAGCAACATGCACGTGAACTGGCAGCTCACAGCCATCGGCGTGGAGGTTGGCAGCAAGCAGATTCGTGCTTTTGCCGAGCTGGGCACGGGTGAACAGGGCATCTTCCTGGGTGGTATTCGTTGCAAGTTCTAAGCAACGGCGCGCCAGGTGCGCTTCAAGAAACGACAAACCAAACAACGAGAGCAACTTTCTTGCCGTCTGACGATGGTGCCGGACGCAACGAAAGTTGCTCTCGTTTGTTTGTTTTTTGCTTAGAGGAAGCCTTCCTTAACGGGTCATATCGAAGCCCAGACGGATGCCGTCGTAGTTCTTCGACAGGTCGCCGATGGTGGAGAGGGTCTGGTTGCCACTAATAGCCGACACGGCCTGCAGCACGCTGAGCAGTTTCTTCGACTCGAAGAGGATGCTCATGCCACCCGATGTCTTCTTTGCATAGGCGGGCAACGAGAAGAGCAAGGTCTTCATCGTGATGAGACACTTCTGCGGATCGTAGGTGTAGGTGCCACTCAGGGGCGTGCCATCCACCTTTCCGGCAAACTGACCGTCCTGCGTGAACTGCAGATAAGTGTTGCCGCTGTTGATGCCGATGCCGCTGTAGTAAGCAGCAAGCTTCTCCTTGGCGGTTGTGGCAGCAACCTCGCCGCCGGCCTTTGCCAACAGGTTCTCAGAGGTGAAGGCCACACCTGGCTGACGATACTTCCACGTTCCGATGAGTTCGGCCTGTGTGGGCTTGTCGAGACCGATGACACTCGACAGCACGTTGCCAATGGTCTGTCCGTTCGTAACTGCTCCGAGCACCGAGCCCAGAATGTCGCCCATGCCGCTACCCGAGCCCGTGGTGCCGAGGGAACCGCAGCTTGTCAGGGCCAAACAAACGAGCCCTGCCAGAATAGTTTTTGCTTTTTTCATTATTGTGTAGTTTAGGTGATGATTTTCGTTTTTATCGCTCCCTGCCCATGAAGCGCAGCAGGTAGAGGAACAGGTTGATGAAGTCAAGATACAGACTCAGCGCACCCATCAGGGCAACCTTCTGTGCCGTCTCGCCCATATCCTCCTGCATGAGCAGCATGTGCTTAATTTTCTGCGAGTCGTAGGCCGTGAGACCGACGAACACGAGCACGCCGATGCCGCTCACGATGAGATCCATCGTGCTATTATGCAGGAACAAGTTCACGATGCCTGCGATGATCAGGCCTATCAGGGCCATGAGCAACAGACGGCCCCACGACGTAAGGTCTTTCTTCGTGAAGTAGCCATAGACGGCCATCGCGCCGAATGTGCCGGCGGTGACGAGGAAGGTCTGACCGATGACGCTCATCGAATAGACGGCGAAGATGCTTGCCAACGTCGCGCCGTTGATGATTGAATAGAGGATGAACAGCAACGTGGCAGTGGTCAGCGACAGGCGATCGATGCGAGCCGAGACGTAGAACACCAGTGCCAACTCAGCGATGATCAGTCCGAAGAACGTGAACTTGCTCGAGTAGATCAGGCCGAGCAGGGCGGGCGACGATGCCACACCATAGGCGGTGATGGCAGTAATGGCGAGTGCCAGCGTCATCCATGTGTATACTTTTCGCATCAGAGCAGGGAAGGCTGCCGACAGAGCCAGGCCGCGGTCATTGTAGTTGTAACCGGAGGTGTTGTCCCATCTCTCCATTTGTTTCTCTTCAAAGTCTCTCATTTTCTTTTCCTTTCTTTTGATGACAATTGTTATTAATGATTTTGCAAAGATAATTCTTTTTTGGAATAAAAACAAATAACATGCCAAAAAAATCTGGAATCACATGGCAACTGACATTTTTTACACGGAGATTCCGCTGGAGGGGAAAGAGAGGAGGAGACGCAACAGATGCCTCGTTGCCTGCCTTTGTGTGGCGGGAGTGGTGCTCTTATGATGCTAGAGCAATGCTTTGATGATATAGAAATTGACACAATATGCCTTGTAATACGACCCCAAAGGGGTCACACTATGCATAACCGCAGGTCTGGACCTGCGGGGGTAAGGTATCCACATGACTACGACCCCAAAGGGGTCGCACAACAAGAATAACGGAGCTATTGTGCGACATCTTCGAAGTCGTCCTCTTCATCGTTACACATTCCGCAGGTCAAGACCTGCGGTTATGCATAGTGTGACCCCTTTGGGGTCTTTTCTCCATTCACTTTTATGCAAACAAGATATATTACCATTGCTTTGATGCGGTTGGAGTAGTGCTTTTGTAAGGCGGGAGTAATGCTTTGATGAAACGATCTCAATGCCCTGAATTGGTAAATCAACTTGATTTAATCAGTAAATTAACTTAAATTGTGATGCAAATTAACTTAATTTACTCAGTAAAATAACTTAATTTACTCTACAAATTAACTTAATTTACCGCACAAATTAAGTTAATTTACTGAACGAACTCATTGCTCCCGACATTTCAAAGCATTGCTCTAGCTACACGAGAGCATTGCTTTAGCTGCACGAGAGCATTGCTTTTACCACTCGAAAGCATTGTTTTTGCTTCATGAAAGCATCGTTTTGGCCAGAGAAAAGCATTGCGTACTGGCTCTGCGTACGAATTGTTGACTCGCTGTCAGCGTTTCTTTCGGCTGTTTACGCTTTGTGAACACGACAACTGTGCTGCAACGAATGGCGTCCATTAACTTTGCAGGCAAAACAACTGTATGCTGGCTCATGATCTCTTTCATGACACTTTCAACCAGCAAAACAACCATGATGAGAAAAGGCTGCACCTATACTTACGTTCTATTGTCGTTGGCGTTCATCGCCGTCAACATCGCTACATTGGGCAATCTAGCACCCTGGACTGACGAGGTGATGTTACTCGACACCTCTTATAATATGGCCATGCACGGCTCGTGGGAAACAACGGCGTGGTATCGCACAGCCGGACAGTATCCTTTCTCCACCTATCCCCCACTCTATCAGTTACTCGCCACCGCTTGGATTTGGTTCTTCGGTGGCAGCCTCGTGGCGGTCAGAAGCCTGAACTTGCTCATCACATTCGTGCTGGGTGGCGCCTGTCTGCAACTCATAAGGCGTCGCCGGCAAGCCTCATCGACAAACTCTTACCGAACAATAGGACTGCCATTGACGCCCTGGACCGTAGTCCTATTCACGCTACTGCTATGGGGCACCAGCGAAATGGCGTGGATGTATCGCAACGGGCGACCCGACATGCTATGCGCCCTGATGTTCGTTTTCACCGTGAAAGCCATCGACAGCCATTTGACTGACCGGTCGACTTCCACGCGCATCGCCACAATCGCCACGTCGGCCCTACTCGTCTGTTCAGGCTTTCAGGCCGCTGCCTATCTGCTTTCCCTCTGGCTGTTTCTGCTTATCGTGATGAAAGGGCGACGCAAGGAGACTCTCCGCTTGCTCGCCCTTCTGCTGACGGGCCTCTTGCTCGGTGTGCTTTTTGTGTCACTCTTCATGCTGGCACATGGCCGACTGATGGCCTTTGCCTGCAGCATCTTGCCCTATTCTGCCACCTTGTCGGCCCTTGCCGTGAAGGTTCTTCCCTGGGCAGGCGACGTGTTAGGCTTCGACGCAACACCCTACACACAAAAATTGCTGGTGCTCTCCACGCATACCACCCTCACAGAACGGCTCGCCTCCATCATGGAATTTCGCAGCTTCCTACTGCTGGCGGCCATCGCGTTCGCAGCCTATGCCAGCAACTTCCGCGATCGACTCATCAAGCCCGCATTCCTATTGATGTTGTTTGCCCTTTATGTGCCCATTGTCATGACGCTGGCAGGCCGCTTTCCCATCTACTATCGCTGGATGGTCTTCCTCCCGCTGCTGTTTGCCGTGACGATGATTGCAGCCCGACAGCGGCTGTGGCGCATCGTGTTCAGCGTGGCGGCAGTGGCAATGACGGTCGTCGGCATCCACACTATGTTACCCAACGAGCATTGGCACTACGCCAACCTGCAGTCGTTTGTTGAGCGGCAGCACTTCCAGCGGACCGATGCCGTGGTTTGTCCCTTCTCCGTGTTCTACGCGATGAAGCCCGTTTGCGACACCTGCTATTTCGCCGGAATCTTCCCTACGGAGTTTATTGGGCACGTCGACTACATCATCGAAGCCCACAACGGCGATGAAAGCGAGCGGCCCATCATGGATTACGTCGGCAAGCTACGAGCTGACTCCACCCTTGTAGTCACCGCCATCGATAGCTGCGAGAATCCTGCATTCACACTCTATCACGTTCAGTCAAAACATGAATAAGCACATCATCAGACTATTACGCCCGCACCAGTGGCTGAAGAACGCCTTTGTCCTCACGCCGTTGTTCTTCGACCGCCGCACCACCGATTTGCACTATGCCGCCCCTTGCCTGCTGGCATTCGCGGCGTTTTGCCTGGCCGCCAGTGGCATCTACTGCTTCAACGACATCCGCGACGCCGATGCCGACCGCCTACATCCCACAAAGCGATGGCGACCCGTAGCCAGTGGAGCCGTAAGCACCAGGATGGCCTACGCAACGATGATTGCTGCATGGGTGCTCGCGTTCATGCTGATCGCCGTGGGCAGCTTGCATAGCGATTGCTCCCGACTCGGACTGGCAGGCACTTTGCTTTTCTATATCGCGATGAACGTGGCTTATTGCATGAAACTGAAGCACGTGCCCCTGCTCGATGTGTTCATTATCGCCATGGGTTTTGTGTTGCGCATCGTGGCAGGTGGACTGGCCACAGGCATCGCCCTCTCCCATTGGTTGGTGGTCACGACATTCCTGCTCGCGCTCTTCCTCGCACTCGCCAAGCGCCGCGACGACGTGGCTCTCTACGAGTCGTCGGGCATCAAGGCAAGAAAGAACGTGGAGAACTACAACTTGACTTTCCTCGATCATGCCATCGGCATGCTGGGAGGCGCCACCATCGTGTGCTACATCCTCTACACCGTGTCGCCCGATGTGGTGGAACGCCTGGGCAGCCCCCACCTCTATGTCACGTCGCTGTTTGTTGTTGCAGGCATCTTGCACTACATGCGAATCACCTTCGTCGACAAAAAAAGCAGCAGCCCTACGAGAGTGCTGCTGCGTGATCATTTCATCCAGGCATGCGTAGCCGGATGGATAACGGCATTCGCCATCATCCTTTATTATTAATAAGGTGTAAAGTGCGGTCTTAATCTTACGAGCAAAGAAAGACCGTGCTTAGCATTTAGCGAGGAAGCGGTCGCGATCGACGATGTAGCGCACATGGGTGCCTTCGCCAACGACCACCTCTTCCTCCTCTCCTGTCGGCGTGAGTTGCATGGCAACAACACGGAAGGTGAGGCGGTGGCCATCAATCTCCGTGAGCTCGGCGGTGGCAATGATTTCTGCACCGAGTGGCGACGGCTTCAAATGGGTAACATCTACTCCGGAGCCAACAGTGGTGAGCCCCTCTGGTAGTTCCTGATCGACGGCTAGCATGGCGGCATTCTCCATGAGCGCAATCATAATGGGTGTGGCCAATACAGGCATATCGCCCGAGCCCATGGCCTGGGCGGTGTGTGCGTCGCTAACAGTGAGCACGCTGGTGTGAGTAAGTCCGATGTTCATCATTTCTATTACGATCTACTGAATTATTGTTGACGAAGCAAAGTTACGGATTTTTCTTCAGCTGACCAAGAAAAACGACTTTGATTCGCTGAGCACCCATGAAGTTGTCGCTGAAAAGGTCGATTATTTGACAAACTACAGGAATTTATAGGCAAACGGCAACATATCCAAGTACAACTTATTAAAAATATGTATAATTTTGCATCGATAAAATTTATAAAGAAACATATCGATTGTGCAATATGCCTTGCTCATCCAACAACACGACGGTCTCTTCCATGTCCATCTGGAAATAGACCTTTAGTGATTAGGATAACAATAGAAATAAAAAAGAAATTGAGTCAACTGACTCAAAATTTGCATTATGGAAAAGACACATCTACGAGCCATCGCTATAGATGACGAACCCCTGGCTCTCAACATCGTTGACACTTTCTGCCAACGAATGGGAAACATCGAAATCAAGACCTTCACTCACGCCAGCGAAGGACTTGCCGCCGTACGCATAGAACGGCCCGACGTGCTGCTGCTCGACATTAACCTCGGAACAGCCAACGGAATAGAGTTAGCACGATCTGTTCCAGAAGACACATGCATCATCTTCACCACCGCCTTCACCGAATATGCCATCGACGCCTTCAACCTCGATGCCATCGACTACCTGCTGAAACCCTTCTCCTACGAACGCTTCCAAACAGCCATCAACAAGGTCGTCCGTCGGCAGCAGCAAGAACTGCAGCCCACCATCACCGTGAAGGTCGGCTACAAGAACGTGGTCCTGCCCCTCAGCGACATCATCTATCTCGAAGCTATGGACAACTACGTGCGCCTACACCTGACCAACGGGCAGAAACTCGTCACGCAGACCACCCTTTCGTCACTCGCCGCTCAACTGCCCGAATCTCTGTTCGTGCGCGTCCACAAGTCATTCATCATCTCGCGTCGGCAGATTGAGAGCTACTCACGCCAGCAGGTGTTCCTCCACGGCGAGCCCCACCCCATACCCATTGGCCGCACCTACAGCGCCGTCTTTAGCAAGCCCTGAAGCGGAGAAGATGAAACAGGGGGAAAAACGATGGTCACCCGATGCCTCATGGCACGGATGACCATCTTTTTTAAGAAGTGGCGGCATTCGGCCTCACGGCTTGAACCGCCTAAATACTTTAACAAAAATATATTCGATTATGAAAAATTTATCATCTTATAGAATGCAAAGTTACCAAAAAGATTTCACCCCCCAGCCACCTCCATCGAGGCAGTCTATCCTGTTTAACATTTTAAACACAAATTTACGGGCAAACGGACAACGCGGCACGCCTACATACCACAAAATAAACGTTTGTTCGCCACACAACTACCGTTTCACGAATCTACCACGGCCTGGTACAACGTATACCACGGCCTGGTACATCGTTTACCACGGCCTGGTACATCGTTTACCACGCCGTGGTAACCAATCTGGTAAACCGCTCGCTGCTTCATACCGCCATTTTCCATATATTCCGTCGGCTGTCACAACACCCCCCAAAAACGCTGATCAGCAACCTTTTTCCCGGTGACACCCTTATCCAACCCATCACCCACGTAACCCGTTGAAAGCAAGCCGTTTAAGCCCACACATGACGGGTGACACCCCTTTTTCAACTTTTAATAGCGAGAGGCAGAAAAATCTAATCCAATGTTTCATCATTTTTTAGTTATTTATTAATAAATAATGTATTGCCAATCGAGTGACGGCGCAAAGATAAGAAGATAACAGGAAGGGGCTATGTGGAGAAATATGTGCTTTTAACATCGTTAACACCCTTGAACTATAATTTACGGGTGAAATGCACTTTTATCCCTGCAACTATGCAAACTTATGCCATCATTACAAAATCCCACCTAGGCCGCGAGGGTCCGGGTGGGATTATTTTAGGATTTCTTTTTTATGGCTGCACTTTAGAAGCGGAGGGTGCCGCCTCGGAGGATGTCGGAGTGAGAGAGGGTGCAACCACTCCCCTCACTCGAAGGAAGGGGCTGGGAGCCGGGTTTCTTTTCCAACGTGAATGTGCGGCCGTTCTCGAGGTTGAAGGTGGCGCGCCGGAAGGTGGGGGCGCTAAGCTGATAGTAGGGTGTTCCGGGGCAGACGGGATAGAAGCCGAGGGAGGAGAAGATATACCATGCAGACATCTGTCCGGCATCGTCGTTGCCCGAGAGTCCACCCGGCGTGTCGTTGTACTCGGTGTCGAGGATATGGCGCACCCATCGGCGCGTCTTATCGTTTCGGTCGATGTAGTTGTAGAGGTAGGCAATCTGATGGCAGGGCTCGTTTCCATGCCAGTAGAGTCCCTGTTCGAACATCGAGTCGAGCTTCTCCTCAAACCGCTGAGGTCCACCCATCACCTCAATGAGTGCCGGCACGTCGTGAGGCACATACCACGAATAGTGACACGTGGCACCTTCGGTGATGTACGACTTGCGGTGGGTGAGGTCAGTATTGTTTTCAAACTTACCCCCGACATGCCTTCCGTCAGCCCAGCCTGTCTGTGGATTGATGACGTTCAGCCAATTGACAGAACGTCCTAGGAGTGCGTGGTAGTCGGCTTCGGTACCGAAGTCAAGGGCAAGCTGAGCAAGACAGAAGTCGTCGTAGGCATATTCGAGTGTTCGCGATGTCTGCTCATCGGTGTGGAAAGCATCGGGAACGTGATCCTCCATGGGTACATAACCATACTTCAGATATGACTGCAAGGCACGACGGCCCATCCCATTCTTATACTGTTCGGGTGTAGGCGAATCGAAAGCATTCTGACGCAGGTAGCGGTAGGCAGTAAGGTAGTTTGGTACATTGGCACCGGGAATGCCAATGCCCTTGACATAAGCATCGGCAATCACCGAGGCACAGTGGTCGCCAATCATCGCAGCGGTGTAGCTGTTCCAACATGGGAAGATGGGCATCCACCCGCCTTGCTCCGCCATCGTGACGAGCGATTGCATCATCTGTGCCGACAACGTTGGCGCGATGATGTTGTACAGCGGATGAACAGCGCGATAGGTGTCCCACATGGAGAAGTCGGTGAAGAACTTCTGGGGAGAGGTTACGACGTTGAGGGGTTCTGCAGGCTGAGAGGCGAAGCGCGGATATCGGCCGTCGACATCGCTGAACTCGCGAGGAAGGAAGGAGGTGCGATAGAGGGCGCCATAGAACTGATTTACGCGGGCGGTGTTGGGATCGTCGATGTCGATGGTATGCAGGCGTGCTATCCACTGGTCGGCGAGTTCGGCCTGCATCTGTTCGAAGGTTTTTCCTTCGGCCTCAGCAGCCAAGTTGCGCTCACAGCCAGCACGATCGGTAAACGAAGATGCCATCTTTAACAAGATGGGCTGATGGGCCTTGCCTTGGAAGGTGAGCCAGACGCACAGACTGTCGCTACCCGATGCCACCGGCTCTTCGTCGAACTGCAATAGGAAGTGTCCGCTAAAGCCTGCCGACTCGCCCCATCCTTGATAGATGCGGTGAACGGGGTTGTAGCCATAGACGGTTTTTCCATCCAGAAGAACCTTTCCCTCGCCTTCATCGCTGTTATGGTTGATGACGATGTGAACGGGTTCATCTTGTTCGGGTGTGATACGCATCAGGGCGGTATGACTGGTGGCGGTGAGTTCTGTGATGAGATGTTCGTCGGGCAGTCGAACTGCGTAATAATGTGGGTGCGACACCTCTTCAGAATGAGAGAAACGGGTAGCACGCTCCTCGGGCTTAGTGCGCAGTGGGCCACTTATAGCAGCCACGGTGAACGATCCATAGTCTTGGGTGCAGCCGCCTACAATCCAATGGCTGTTGCGGAATCCCTGCAGCAGCGAGTCAGCATAATAATAAGGTGCCACGCACTTCTTCTCGGTGTCGCGCGTCTGTGGCGTCCAGAAGTTCTGACCATTCGGGGCGAGGACGGCAGGCAGCGTCTGGCCATGCTCCTCAGAGCCCTTTCCAAACAGTCCCGCTGTCTGGGTGTTGGCCTGTGCCGTGCCAACCATCGTGTTGAGTGCACAGAGCTGGCGCAGGTGTTCTAAGCGATGAATGCGATCGGCGACGCAGGCTTTGATGGTGGACCAGGGAAGAAGATACCCACCCCCAACCCCTCCCGAGGGGAGGGGGGCTTGATTAGCATTGTAGGTAACATGATCTGTAGCATGGGTATTCAAACTCCCCTCCCCTCGGGAGGGGCTGGGGGTGGGTATTAGGTGGAGCCTTACTGGTTTCTCGTTATGCAGAAACAGCACAAGAACGGTGGAGTCGGTGGGGATTTCATCTTGCTTCTTGAAGAATACCATCTGCAGATTGGCTGCCATCGGGAGGATTTCGTCCATGTGGTCGTAAGACGTCGCATGAACGGAGGACAGCTGAAGCAGGGAGAGAAGACGATAGAGGTTGGTGTCGTGACCGAAACGCAGAGATGCTCCATGGCGGTTGCGGCTGATCATCACATTGGCATCGTACACGATGTTCTTCCATAGCGTAAGGGCTGCACGTGCTGGAATGCCCTCGCTCTGAGGCAGGTTGCCATTGCAGATGGTCATGCGACGATTGTTGGCATCGTAGAGGGCATGCATCTCCTCATCGGTGAACACATCGAAGAGGTTCACGTCGAGTTCAACATCTTGCATGTCGGTGGCGATGGTGAAGAGTTCAGAGAGGAGTTTCAACTGCAAGCCTTCTGCGGCAGAAGCAGTTTCGGTGGCAAACACGAGAGCGGGGTCTTTGAACAAGGCGTGCATGAACCTCGTTGGCGTGAGCAGCGGCTTTACTTGTGTGCGCTTCTCCAGTGCCTTCACCTCTGGAGTATTGTCGACAAGCCATTCCATATCGGCCTCGTGGGTGGCAATGTCGAGGGAGAGAGAGGGATGGAGTTGGTGGAGGCGATCGGTGAAGGCAAGCATGCTCTTGCGGCAACGATCGGCAGTACTCGAACGAGCCCATATCCTTGTGTCAGCGGCAGCGAAGACAGTGGGGAAGTTCTGAACCATGCGCTCTGCGATGCCTTGATGCTGGCGTACGCCTAAAGGCGACAGCTTACCACCATTGCCACGGGCATTCTTCAAGACTTTCTGCAGTCTGCGGCGAACGCTTTTGCCCAAAGGTGTGAGGTTCTTCTTATCTGTAAACTGCGCAAGTACCCATTCATAGCGTTCGTCGCTGGTCAACCATCGCGACCCATGTCGCCCGTAGTGGGAGATGTAGAACGGCTCATAGCCGGAAGGAACGTCGATGGAACCATTGTCGGCAGAAGAGGGAGCCGGGTAGGCATAATAGACACCACCGAGCTGTTCGGGCGACTTCTGCGCATAAAGGGCAATGGAAAGAAGAACCAGTAGGGATAGAAGGATGGACTTACGCATGGGTTGAAGGGTATTCGGGTTATTTCGATATGACTGGATGACAATACTTGTTACTTTGTTACTCTATTATCTTGTCACTTTGTTATGATGTTATTTTGCAAACACTGACAACACGGGACGGCCTACCCACGAGCGTGGTGTGGCAAGACCGAAGATGTAGGCAATGGTGGCTGCTGTGTCGTATTGCATCATGGGCTCGTCGATGACGAGGCCGGAGCGGATGCCGAGACCACAAATGATGAATGGATGTTCCATCTCGAGTAATGTCTTACCGCCGTGTCCTTTCTCTTTGCCTCCATGGTCGGCGGTGAGAATGACGATGGTATCGTCGTAGATGCCGGCGGTCTTCAATGCCTGAATGAGACGACCAACATAGACATCGAGCTCGGCCAACGTCTTGTAATATTCGGGGGTGTCGTGACCAATGGAATGACCTGTGTGGTCGAGCTGGTCCCAGCAGACCGCGAAGAGCGTTGGCTTGCGGTCGATGATGAATCGTTCTGCCATCTCGCAAAGCAGCGACGTGTGGTGTTCCCAGTCGAGGGCAAGGTCATAGTTGTCGATGGCCATCGTATCTACAACATGCTTGATGCCATCCCACTCGGCAATGCAGCCGGTGACGACATCGGGACGGGCCTTACGAAGAATGGAGAAGATAGTGGGAAACTTTCCATGTTCGTTGAGCTCGACGGAAGGAATCTCGGGCGTGTGGGAGTTCCAAGTGGTGTAGCCATGCAGTTCAGGACAGGAGCCATTGAACATCGATGCCCAGTTGACTCCCGAATCGGAAGGCAACACAGAGCGTTTTTTTGCTGTGTAGCATCCTTGCTGCATGAGCATGCGGATATTCGGAATGTCATGAGCCTTGGCCAAGCTGTAGCCACCCCAGCCATCGATGCCGATGACGAGGACGTGTTTTGCCTTGGGTTTCGGTTGCTTTGACTTGGCCTCAACAGATGTGGCAATAGGCAAGCAGAACAGGAGGATGAGAAGAACGTGTTTCATTGTTGTGCAGTGGGTTTAAGGGTGAGGGTCCAGTCGATGCCAAGAGGGTTGTTATGCATCTCAAGGACAAAGGGAAGTGAAGGCTGCGAGCTCCCACCCCTCAGCTTTTGGCCGCTCCCCTCAAGCAGAGGAGCATTCGAAGCAAACGAGGACGGAAGGGCGATGGTCATCTCGGTGCCGTCGATGTCGGCACGGACACGAAGGGTTGTTTCATCTTTGGCGATGAGGCGCCAAGTGATGTCATCGTAAACGAAAGTGCCTTCTGCCTGCAGGCGGCGCAGGGAATCGAAGGAGATGAAGGCGAAAGTGCCTCGAACATTATTATATGTGGTGCCATCGGTCTGCGGTGAGAGCCATGAGAAGCCTGTGGCATGCTCCACCTCACTGCGCGGGATGCAATAGGTGGTCTGCTTGCAGGTGAGCAAGAGCGTATCTCCCTGCCAGCCATAGCTGAGTGGCCATGTGCGGAACTGGCGGTTGAGGGTGAAGAGGACCTCTCCCGACCTCCCCAAAGGGGAGGAGGACCTACCGGCATGAGTATTGTTATTTGTGACTGAAGATGAAGATGCGGCTACTGATAAATCATTCTTAGAAAGGCCACTGCCCGCGAGGCCCTCCTCCCCTTTGGGGAGGTCGGGAGAGGTTTTGAACACCAACTCTCCTCCCTGCATCAACTGCTGATGGGTGATACGGGCGCCCTTGAGTCGTTTTCCATTCAGATAAGCAGCCTTGAAAGTGTCACCAGTGCCTACGGTGGTGGCGTGGAGCGTGCGACCATTAGGCAATCGGAACGTGTATTCCGGCAATAGGGGGAGGTTCAGCAGATAGTAGTCGGTACCGGCATTGGGATAGAAACCCATCATGTGAAACGCCAGCCACGAGGACATAGCACCCGAGTCGTCGTTGCCTGGCAGGCCGTCGGGCTGGTCGGTGTAGTTGTCACGAATGATCTGATGCACGCGCTGCGTGCTGAGATCGGGACGGTCTATCCAATGATAAAGGCAGGGAGTGAGGAACGATGGTTCGTTCTGCACGTTGTAGTAGCCTTTCTCGAAGAAGAGGTCGAGGCGCTGGCGGAACTGCTTCTTTCCTCCACAAGCACGAATGAGCCCTGGAACATCGTGAGGCACGGAGAGCGAATACTCCTCACTAGTGGCCTCATAGAAGAATGTAGACCACCACGGCAGATACCACGGTGCCACCTTTGTCACAGGTGTATAAGGAATCGTGGGATGGAACACTTTCGAATGTCCCCAAGGCACAGAATCCATCCAATGTCCTTGGGCATCCTTCGGCAGGATGAAACCGCGCATGCCATCCCATTCGTAATCGTTGCGCCAGAGGTTACGCCACGACTGCGACTTCAACATGTATTCCTTGTAGAGGTCCTGCCGGCCGAGACCGCGCGCCACCTGCGCTATGCACCAATCGCAGAAAGCATATTCAACCGTTCGGTTACCAGCACGGTCGATGCCATAAGGAATGTAACCCAAGCGGTTGTACTCCGTGAGTCCGCCACGACCGTGCTTCTCATGGTCGGCACCTGGATCAACGGTAGCATCCTTGAGCATCGCCTCGAGGGCAAGGGAATAATCGATGCCCTTCAACCCTTTGGCATAGGCATCGGCAATAACCACTTCTGCATTCGAGCCTCCTTGCGTGCGACCGTTGCTGTCGCCGCTGCGGGCATCGGGCATATACCCCTCCCGCTCGTATATATTTAATAAGGAGTTGACTATCGCCACTTCACGCTCCTCGTCAAGCAGAGTGAGCAAAGGCGTCGAGGTGCGATAGGTGTCCCAGATGGCATAGTAGTCGTCATAATAGGAAGCCCCCCTCGTTCCTCCTAAATGGAGGGATGTCCCGAGGGTGAAAGGGGGATCCTCGCCAGTCTTATCTACAGGCATGAGCATCGTGTGATAAAGGGCGGTGTAGAACATACGCTTCTGTTCGTTGGTGCCTGTGATTTGGATTCTAGATAGTTGTTGCTCCCAAGTATCACGCAGTTGGGTGAGTTGTGAATCGAAGTCATGGGAAGGGATGTTTCGACGAGCCTGCTCGATGCTCACGTAGGAGATGCCCACCTGCACATGAACCAACGTGTCGGAGAAATGAATCCATGCACGTTGATTGCTGGCATCGGTCTCGGCAATGAAAGGAACTGTGGTCTTCAGACAGAAACAAACGGTGTAGGTATCGCCATTGTTCCAGCCGCCGCGAACGCTGGTATAACCGCAAACTTCATGATTGTTTTCCACTTCCAAATGACCATCGACAAACTGCTGGCGCTCTCGCAAGTTGGGAACGGTGTCTTTGCCCAGGAAATGAGTTGCATCAACGAACAAGCTGCCGCTATCGGGAAAGTGGAAACGATAGAAGGAGCAACGTTCAGCAGTCGTGATTTCGGTCCGGATGCCATTGTCATAAGTGGCGGAATAGTATCCTAAAGAGAAATCTTCGCTGACCCGTCGCTGCGGACAAGCAGGCCAACCCAGGCTCGTATTGAAAGAAGAATGGGTGTCGAGATAAGGCTGCACGAGCACATTGCCATACTTCTGACCGCCACCCGTGCCGCTGACGTGTGTCTGTGAGAAACCCAACACGGGGACGGGCATCGGCGCCCAACCAGCATTGGGCAACACGCCGCAGTCGGGGCCAGGCTTCACCATGCCAAAAGGCATGCATGGTCCGGGAAACGTGCGCCCTACCCCAACGCTTCCGATGCGTGGGTCTACATATTGCCACACCTGTGCTACGACAACCGATGACAACAGGCAAAAGAATGCCAGCAAGAGTTTTCTCATTCTGAAATGATCGAAGTAATAATAGTACCTGCAAAGATACAACAAAAAATGGGAACGAACAAAAATCCGTTCCCATTTTTGCTATTTACTCTTGAGCTGTAGTAAGTTTTACTATCTACATTTGAGCAGTGGCAGTTTTGCTATTTTCTCTTGAGCAGTGGCAAGAATGCTTCCGGTCGGTCGAGGTTAACCATGTCGGCTTTCTTCTTGATAACCAACTGAAACTGCGACGTATCATCCTCCTGACAAGCTGCCATCACACGAATGCGATGACGACGACAATAGCGACGGAACTTCTTCGTGATCTTCTCCGGAGCAATCTCCACATAGGAAGGCGAACAGATGGTCTGCCAATACTTCAGACGGTCGACGTTCGGTGCATTGACCTTGACCTTCATTTCAGGTGCCAAGCGAATGAACTCACGCAGCATTTGTTCATCGGCAAACCAGAAGAAGCTGTTTTCGGCAAAGCCCTTCTCGCGCACGAGGCTGACCAGTGTGGGGATAGGCGTTCCGCGTTTCACATCAAAGAATACTTTCGCCTTGCCCTCCAGGTAGTCAAGCATCTCAGCAATCGTTGGCACGTGCAATCCTGCAAATTGCGGGGAGAACCAACTGCCTGCATCGAGTTTTCGAACATCGGCAGCACTCATATCGGCGAGTCGACCCTTGCCATTGGTTGTGCGGTCGAGCGTTTCGTCATGCAAGTTGAAGAGCACACCATCTTTCGACGGGCGCACATCCACCTCAACCCACGTTGCACCATAAACAAGAGTAGAATCAGCCGATGCCATCGTGTTTTCGGGAGCCAAGGCATTGGCGCCGCGATGCACCACGATGTCAATATTTTGGGCAGCCACTGCTGTGACTGCCCAAAAACATAGATACGTTACGAAAGTCCGCATATTAATAGCCAGGATTCTGAGTCCACTTCGGGTTCAGGTCGAGCATCGTCTTGTTGATGGGGAAGATGCGGCGAGTCTTGTCGAAGTTGGCTGTGGGGAACGACTTGTAGTGGGGGAAGTACTCGTCCTCGAAATGGCCGAAGCGAATCATGTCGGTACGGCGCATGTTCTCGTCGAAGAACTCACGGCCACGCTCGTCGTAGATTTCCTGCAGCGTCGGGTTGTGGTCGAGCTGGGGAGCGTTGACGTAGGCGCGAATCTGGTTGAACAGCGAGCGAGCCTCCGTTGAGCTGCCCTGGCGGGTAAGAGCCTCAGCCTTCATGAGCAGCACGTCGGCATAGCGGAAGACGGGCACGTCGTTCGACTGGTTGCGGCCATTCTTATAGTCGCTGTCCCATACGAACCACTTCACCGAGCGGAAGCCCTGGCGCCAGCCTTCGAGGTTGTCGCCCACGTTGATGGTGAAGTCGGTCTCGACGAGCTTGATGTCCTTGTTGAGGATGAGGTCGTTGCCTTCCTTGTCCTTAGCCACCTCGCTGGTGGGCAGCAGGGTAGTCTTGTCGTAGACGTAGACGACACCGTCGTTCTTGCAATTGTTGTTGCCCAGGATCATCATGTTGCGCTCGTCACCCGGCAGGTTGAACAGGCTAGCAAACTCAGGCGTGATGGTGACGTAGCCACCACCGGAGTTCGACAGCTTCTCGCCGTAGTAGCTGGGCTTCAGGTTCTTGATGTCCTTGTAGTTGTGCGAACGGCCATACTGCATACCGGTAGCTTCGGTGGTATGGTAAGGCATGACGTAGATGAAGTCCTTGATGGTACCGGCGTTGAAACGCTCGGTGTTGTCGGGAGCAAACTTGAAGCGGTAGGCATCGGGGCCGAGCTCGAACTTGCCACTCTTGATGATGTCGTCGCAGGCGGCGATGCAGTCGGCCAGCTTCTCGTTCTGAGCCGAGGCAGCATCGTAGTTCTCTACGCCTTTAGCCATATAGACGGGCCAGTTGATGTAGAGGCGGGCCAGCAGAGCCTCAGCCATGTAGCGGTTGGGCTTGCCGTAGTTGTCGCCACCAACCTCGGTCGTGAGCTGCGGGATGATTTCCTTCAGCTCGCTCTCAATCCAGCGGGCCACGTCGGCACGGGGCTGGCGCATCTCGAGGTCGATTTCGCCGGCCAGCTTCGAGTCGTTGATGGCCACGTCGCCCCAGCAATCCATCATGATGTAGGTGAAGAAGGCACGCATGGCACGAGCAGGAGCCTTGTAGACGTCGTCGGCATCGCTGTCGATGACCTCGTTAGCCCTCACCACGCCAGAAGCGAGTACCGTCATCCAGTCGATGGAGGCATCCTCGTAGTTGAAGTTGTGGAGGCTGGGGTGAGCATAGGCACCATTGTCGTACCAGTTACCACCATAGGCCACGGAGGTGTACTCATCGCTCGAAAGGGCCATGGCCTCCATGTAGCGGCGGCCAAAGCAGTCGCGCATCTGGAAGTAGATGCCTGAGAGCTGAGCCTCGAGGGCAGCCTCGCTATTAGGATAGGAGGTGTACTGCGACTCTACAGGAACATCCAGGTCGGTGCAGCCTGTCGTCAGACCGATAAGACCAGCTGCAAGAATCATTTTGATATTTGTTTTCATATTGTTATTCCTTTCTTTTGGTCATTAGAAGTTAACTCTTGCGCCCAGCATGATGGTGCGGGTGTGAGGATAGTTGCTCCAGCGGAAGTCGATGCCCGGCTGAATGCCACCCATGTTGACTTCGGGGTCGAGACCCTTGTAGCCGGTGATGGTGAACACGTTGTTGCACGTAGCATAGAGCTGCAGACTCTGTGCCCAGCCAGCCAGGTTGCGGAAGGTGTAGCCGATGGAGAGGGTCTGCAGGCGCAGGTAGTCGCCTTTCTCCAGGAAGCGGTCAGAGGGGATGTTGCTCAGGTTGTCGCTCACAGGACGTTCGTTGACGAACTCCTTGAGCACGTTCTTACCACCGTTGAAGAAGTCAGGAGCCGTGTAGTGGGCACGTGCACCGTTGTAGATCTTGTTGCCGAAGACGCCGGTGAAGAAGAGCGTAGCGCTCCAGTTCTTGTAGGAGAGCGTGTTGTTCCAGCCGAGGTTCAGCTTAGGCTGAGCGCTGCCTGCGATGTAGCGGTCCTTGTAGGCGGGCTCGTTGGTCACCTCGCCCGTCTTGTTGCCGTTCTCGTCGCGCACGTAGTAGGAAGCCTTTCCGTTCTCGTCGTAGCCTGCAAACTCATAGAGGAAGAAGGTGCCGAGAGGCTCACCCTCCATGATGCGCTGGGTGTAGCCGTTGGCCGAAACGCCAGCCACGCGGGGATCACCCTGTGCGAAGGTCGAAGTCTGGTACTTCTCGTTGGAGAGCGAGTTCACCTTGTTCTTGTTGTGAGCCAGGTTCAGCGTGGTCATCCAGTTGAAGTCCTTGGTGCGCACGGCATCGATGTTCAGCGTGAACTCCACACCGGTGTTGGTGATTTCACCCACGTTGGCAGCGATGTTGTCGAACGGATAGATGACGGTCGAGACGGGATAGTTCCAGATCAGGTCGGTGGTCTTCTTGTTGTAGAACTCCAGGCTACCGTTGATGCGGTTGTTCCAAAGAGCATAGTCGAGACCCACGTTGAGCATGGCGGTAGACTCCCACTTCAGGTCGGGGTTGGCCAGCTTGGTGGCAGCGAGGATAGCCCATGAGTTGTCCTTATAGGGGAAGGTAGTGCCGGTAGAACCATAGGTAGCCACGCCAGAGTAGGCGCCGAAGCCCAGGGCGTTACCGCTGATGCCGTAGCCCACGCGGAGCTTCAGGTTGTCGAACGTGCTCTGGTCCTTCATGAAGCTCTCCTCGGTGATGTTCCATGCTGCCGAGACAGAGGGGAAGGTACCCCAGCGGTGACCGTCGGCGAACACCGAGCTACCGTCGCGGCGCAGCGTGGCCTGCAGCATGTAGCGGCTGTTGTAGCTGTAGCTCACACGGCCGTAGTACGAGATGTTGCGCACGGTCTCCTTCGTGCCGCTCTGCACGGCCTTGATGCCATCGATGACGCCAGCGTAGGTGAGCTGGTTCCACATCAGATAGTCGTCGAAGAAGTTGTGCACCTCCAAGCCGAAGCCGTCGTTAGAGTGGCGCTCCTCCCAGGAGTAACCCAGCATCACGGCCAGCTTGTGCACCTTGGCAAACGTCTTGTCGTAGTTCAGGTAGGTCTCGAAGGTGTGGTCGTCGCCGAAATAGGTGTTGCGGTTTGCCGTACCGTTATAAGCATTCCAAGGCACGATCTGCGTGTTGTGCGAGCGATAGCTGCTGTAGGTGCTCTGGCGATGGTTGAAGGAGTAGTTGCTGTTCCAGTCCAGACCGTCGATGATGTGCACCGTAGCCTTAGCCACAATCTGGTTGCGCTTCCACATGGTCTCCGAGCGGTCCTCGTTGATCATCGACATGGGGTTGTAGTTGGCCGAGCCGTCGCCCATGGTCCAGCTGCCGTCCTCGTTCTTGATGGGGAATGTGGGGTTGAAGTAGTTCATGGCATCGAGCACAGAAGCCGAGCCACGGCCGTCGTCAAAGTAGGCCATGGGCACGCCCACGTGCTTACCATACATGGCGTTGAGACCGATAGAGAGGTCGACGCGCTCCTTCAGCACCTTCGTGCTCATGAGCGAGCGCACGTTCACGCGGTCCATGTGTGTGCCTTCCACGACACCCTGACGGTTCATGTAGTTCACCGAAGCCATGTACTTGGTCTTGTTGTTTCCGCCGTTGATGCTCACGTTGTGGTTGTGGCTCACGCCGGTGCGCAGCACTTCGTCTTGCCAGTCGGTGCTGCCGCCCTTGTCGTAGGCATAGTCGATGCCGTTGGCACTCACGTAGTTGCGAATGTCGTCGGCCGTTGCCACATCGAGGGTCTTTGCAATATTATCGAAAGCCACGTAGCCGTTGTAGCTCACGTTGGTGCGCTCGTTCTTGCCGCTCTTGGTGGTGATGATGATCACGCCGTTGGCAGCCTTCGAACCGTAGATGGCCGTTGCCGAAGCATCGCGCAGCACGTCGATCGACTCAATGTCGTCGGGGGCTACCATCGAGATGTCAACGCCGGGAATGCCGTCGATGACGTAGTAAGGCTCCATAGCGGCACCCTCACGCAGCGACGAGGCGCCACGCAGGCTGATGCTGGGCGAGCCGTTGGGGTCGCCAGAACTGGTCACGACCAGACCGGCCACCTTGCCCTGCAGCATGGAGGCGGGATCAGAGAACACACCCTGGTTCAGGTCTTTAGCCTGCACGGTAGTAATCGATGAGGTGACATCCTTGCGCTTCATCGTGCCGTAACCTACGACGACGACTTCGTTCAGCAACTGGTTGTCCTCCTGCAGCGTGATACTCTCGCCGGCATTGATGGTCTGCGGCTCGAAGCCCACATAAGAGACGTTCAGCTTGGCGCCACGCTTCACGTTGAGCGTGTAGCGGCCGTTGACATCGGTCACCACGCCATTCTGAGTTCCAGCCTCAACGACACTCACGCCGATGAGCGGTTCACCCTGCGCGTCGCGGATGACACCCGTCACCTGGTTTTGAGCCATTGCTGCCGTACTGCACACTAAGAGAGCCATGGAGAGAACTGTCTTCCTGGCTTTCCGTGAATTAAAGAATCGTACTTTTAGCATAATTGTTATTGATTAGGTTGATTAAAAAATATATTTTCTCCTTTATTGGGGAACGCATCGCGACCCCAGTCAACGTGCAGGCCTTCCACCTGCACGTCGCGAGCCTGCTCGACGTAGACGCCATGCACCTTTCCGCTGACGAAGCCTTCGCCCTTGCAGGGGCGCTTGTCGTACTGACCGCCGGCATAACGCGTCAGTTTGCGCATGGTCAGATTCACATTGTTGAGCGAGATGTTGTTCACCTTGTCGGGTGTGTCGCCACCGATGAAGCAGCCGTTCTCGCTCGTGGCTGTGATGTTATAGAAGCGGATGCGCGACACCTCGCCACATCGGCCTTCAATCTGTCCCTTCGGGAATCGCCAGTTGGCATCCTTGTGGTTGCCGTTAGCACGCGGATAGGAGGTTACGTAGATAGGCTCAGCCTTACCCCACCACACATCCGACCACAGGCGGCAGTCCAGCTGGATGTTCGAGAACGTCACGTCGCTAACCGTTCCCTCGTCGCGGTTCTGAATGCCCAGTCCGCGATTGGAGCGTGTGATGATGCAGTTATCGAACAACACATTATAGATAGAATCCATGTTTTCCGATCCAATCTTGATGGCACACGAACGCGATGCCATCACGCAGTTTGTCACCACGATATCATGGCACGAGCCATACTGCTCACTCTCGCGGCGGTTCTTCAGGCAGATGCAGTCGTCACCAGAGGTGATGTAGCAGTTGGCGATGCGCACATTCTTCGAGTGGTCGAGGTCGATGCCATCGCCATTTCGTATCTTCAGGTTGTTGAGCAACTGGATGCCGTCGATCACAGCACCGTCGCAGCCCACGAGATGCACCGTCCAATAGGCTCCCTCGGTGATGGTTACGTCGCGAATGACAACATTTTGCACATTGGTCAATGTCAGCACATGCGGACGGGGGTCGAACGACGGGTCTTTGAGAGGCTTCAGTTCGTACGAGTCGCTGAGTTCGGCACCCATGAAACGAATGCCGTTGCCGTGAATGGTGCCACGTCCGGAGATGGTGATATTCTCTGCATCCTTCGCCCAAAGCCACAACATGCCCTCGCCGCGATTCTCGCCAAAGGCGCTGAGCTGATAGATACTCTCATCGGGATTGGCCTTCAGCACCGCCGTGGCCTCTAGATGTAGGTCGATATTCGACTTCAGTTGCACCGGTCCGGAGAGGAAAGTGTGGTTGCGGGGGAACAGCACCGAGCCGCCACCCTGCTCCGAACAGGCATCAATGGCCTGCTGAATGGCCGCAGCATCGTCGGTCACACCGTCGCCCACGGCTCCGTAGGCCGTCACATCGTAGACCTGTTGCGAGTACAGGCACACGACAACCGAGAACAAACAACATAAAGAAAAGATTCTCTTCATGGTTCTTTATTTATACCTCTTTATATATACGCGCGGAAATTTAAACGGTTGCAAAGTTAGCAAAAAATCTATAAATAGACAAGCAAAATATAAAAATAATTATGAAGCGGGAATTTTTATGCAATATTATTTGCGAGTTTGCATTAAATTGCGTATATTTGCACCCGCTAAAGCATATTTATACACTTATGAAAGTCAAGAACAACAGAATTGAAACACTGAAGATGCTCATCTCAAGCAAGGAGTTGGGCAGTCAGGAGGAACTCCTACAGGAACTGAAACAGGAAGGTTTCCAGCTCACGCAGGCAACCTTGAGTCGCGACTTGAAGCAACTGAAGGTGGCGAAGGCAGCGTCGATGAATGGCAAATATGTCTATGTGCTGCCCAACGAAACGATGTACAAGCGCGTGCGCAGCACCCAGACGGCTCGCGAGATGCTGGAGTCGCCGGGCTACTTGTCCATTAATTTCTCTGGCAATCTCGGCGTCATCAAGACCCGTCCGGGCTATGCCAGCCTCATCGCCTACAACATCGACAATGCCGACATGCCCGACCTGTTGGGCACGGTTGCCGGCGACGACACCATTTTGCTGATCATCAAGGAGGGCAGCAACCGCAAGGACGTCATCAAGAGTCTGAGCGCCATCATCCCGACACTCAAGGACTGACTGTAGTAGGAGTAACTCATAACCACCATTTGCCAACACAAAAGGAGGTTTAGTTTATTAACGGTAGAAAGATTTTTCAGGAGAACAATCACATGAAAGAAATCACTGTTATGGTTGCCGATGCCTCTCACGAGAAATACATCGACACGATTCTCACAACCATCGAAGAAGCAGCCAAGGTGCGCGGCACGGGTATTGCCAAGCGTAGCCATGAATATCTGGCGACGAAGATGCGCGAGGCAAAGGCCGTCATCGCGCTCAGCGGCGACCGCTTCGCTGGTTTCAGCTACATCGAGACTTGGGGTAACAAGCAGTATGTCACCACGTCGGGACTCATCGTGCATCCCGACTTTCGCGGACTGGGCATTGCCCGTCGCATCAAAGACCTCACTTTCACACTGGCACGCACCCGTTGGCCACACGCCAAGATTTTCTCGCTCACCAGCGGAGCAGCCGTGATGGCGATGAACACACGGCTGGGCTATCAGCCGGTCACCTTCGCCGACCTCACCGACGATGAGGCTTTCTGGCGCGGCTGCGAGGGTTGCATCAACTTCGACGTGCTCCAGCGCACCAACCGTCGCTACTGCATCTGCACCGCTATGCTCTACGATCCCGAAGAACACTTGCCCGCAAAGATTCCCGACGACGTGCTGCAGCGCATCAGAAGCATCGACGGAAAGCGATAAGGCTGCAGTTCGACGGCGCTATCTCGCATGTCCCGACACGGTGGAGCATTGCCTTGAAGCGACAAGAGCAACCACTTCGTGCAACGGAAGCATTACGCTGGTTTTGCAAATTAATTGAGTTTGTGAAGTAAATTAAGTTAATTTGTGTAGTAAATTAAGTTATTTTACCGACCAAATTAAGTTAATTTACTGAGCAAATTAAGTTAATTTACCGCACAAATTAAGTTAATTTACTTTTCAATGTCAATGCTCTACTGACATCAAAGCAATGCTTTACGAACACCAGACGATAACTCTAGCCGCACCGGAGCATGCATTTAGCGACTTTAGACACGTGAAAACGGAATAAGATAACATTAAAGATAAAGACTACAATGGATAAGAAGAAAAAAGTGGTAGTGGCCTTTAGCGGCGGACTCGACACATCCTATACGGTGATGCGTCTGGCGCAGGAGGGCTACGAAGTGTATGCCGCCTGTGCCAACACGGGTGGTTTCAGCGATGAACAGCTGAAGAAGAACGAGGAGAATGCCTACCGGCTCGGCGCCGTTCAATATGTGACGCTCGACGTGACGCAGGAATACTACGAGAAGTCGCTGCGCTACATGATTTTCGGCAACGTCATGCGCAACAACTGCTATCCCATCTCCGTTTCGAGCGAGCGCATCTTCCAGGCTCTGGCCATTGCTCGTTATGCCAACGAGATTGGTGCCGATGCCATCGCTCACGGCTCGACGGGTGCCGGCAACGACCAGATTCGCTTCGACATGACGTTCCTCGTGATGGCACCGGGAGTGGAGATCATCACCCTGACACGCGACGAGAAGCTGTCGCGACAGGAAGAGGTGGACTATCTGAACGAGCACGGCTTTACTGCCGACTTTGCCAAGTTGAAGTACTCCTACAACGTAGGCATCTGGGGAACGAGCATCTGTGGCGGCGAGCTTCTCGACCCCTCACAGGGCTTGCCCGAAGAGGCTTACCTGAAACACGTCACCGCCGAGGAGCCCGAAACGCTGCTGAAAATCACCTTCGACAAGGGAGAGATTGCGGCAGTCAACGGCGAAGCGTTCAGCGACAAGGTGAAAGCCATCCAGAAGATTGAAGAGATTGGCGCGAGCTATGCCATCGGCCGCGACTGCAATGTTGGCGATACCATCATCGGCATCAAGGGTCGCGTGGGCTTCGAGGCCGCTGCTCCGAAGCTGATCATCGAGGCTCACCGCCTGCTGGAGAAGTCTACGCTCTCGAAGTGGCAGCAGTATTGGAAGGACCAGGTCAGCCAGTGGTACGGCATGTTCCTGCATGAAAGCCAGTACTTGGAGCCTGTCATGCCCGACATCGAGGCGATGCTCACGTCGAGTCAGCGCAATGTGAACGGCACGGCAATCCTCCGCCTGCGCCCGTACGGATTTGAAACGGTGGGCGTCGACTCTCCCTGCGACCTGCAGAAGTCGAAGCTCGGCGAATATGGCGAGATGCAACACGGCTGGACAGCCGACGAGGCGAAGGGCTTCATCAAGGTGCTTTCTACGCCGCTTCGTGTCTACTACGGTATCCATCCCGACGAAAAACGATAGTCTATAGTGAAGAGTGAAGAGTTTATAGTGAATAGTTTATGATTTGCCTCGACTGCTTGTACCTCATGTTTGAAAGAGCAATCACAGACTCACGCAAGAGAGAACAATTGTAATTCCCCCCTGAAAGAACAATTGTAAACTCTCGCAAGAAAGAGTAATCATAAACTATACACTCATCACTTTTCACTATTAACTATAAAAAAAAACTCTCTCATGCAACCTTTTCGTCGGTTGCTTCGTCTAACAGTCAGAAACAACCAACAAAAGGAGATAAGATTATGGCAACAGGAAAGAAACTTTTACGGTCGAGCGACCGTTGGATTGCCGGCGTTTGCGGCGGTATTGCAGACTACTTCGATTGGGATCCTGCAATGGTCAGGATCATCTATCTGCTGCTGAGCCTCTTCAGCGCTGGCTTCCCAGGCTTGCTGATCTACATCGTATTGTGGATCATCATGCCGAAGAGCTAAGTGCACCCAAACATTGAATGATTAAGATTGGAATCCTCGGCGGGGCTGGCTACACAGCCGGCGAACTCATCCGCCTGCTCATCAACCACCCCGAGGCCGAGTTGAAGTTCATCAACAGCGAAAGTAATGCCGGCAACCTCGTCAGCGACGTGCACGGGGGACTGCTTGGCGAGTGTAATATGACATTCACGTCGTCGATGCCTTTCGACGACGTGGATGTTGTGTTTTTCTGCTTCGGTCATGGAAAGAGCGAACAGTTCCTGCAGGAACACACCATCCCGGAACACGTCAGGATTATCGACCTGGCACAGGACTTCCGGCTGAAAGGCGACCACGACTACGTCTACGGACTGCCTGAGCTGAACCGCGAGGCTATCCGCCAGGCGCGCCACGTGGCCAACCCCGGCTGTTTCGCCACATGCATCCAGCTGGCCTTGCTGCCTGCTGCCCGTCAGGGACTGCTCGTGAGCGACATCAGCGTGAATGCCATCACGGGCTCCACCGGTGCCGGTCAGCGCCCACAGGCCACCACTCATTTCTCGTGGCGCATGGGCAACATGAGCATCTACAAGCCTTTCCAGCACCAGCATGTGCCGGAAATCTGCCAGTCGCTCAATCAGTTGCAGCAGCAAGACTTCCCCACCCTGCCGCTCATCGGCTCGCCCGACGGCCCAAGCATCGACTTTATCCCTTATCGCGGCGACTTCGCCCGCGGCATTTTCGCCACGGTTGTCGTCCACCTGCCACAGCCTTCATCGACCGATGCCTCTTCTTCGGGCAACGATTACGTTGCCGCCTACGAACAGTTCTATGCCGGCGAGCCGTTCACGCACTACAGCCAACGTTCCATCGACATGAAGCAGGTGGTAAACACCAACAAGTGTCTGGTTCATGCCGACGTCTTCGGCAACAAGCTCCTCGTCACGTCCTGCATCGACAACCTGCTGAAGGGCGCTGTGGGACAGGCCGTAGAGAACATGAACATCATGTTCGGCCTCGACGAGACCACTGGTCTGCGACTGAAGGCGAGCGCATTCTAAACATCACTACATCACAATTTCTAAACTTCCCATTATGAACTTATACGACGTTTATCCTCTTTTCGACATTAATATCGTTGAAGGCAAGGGCTGCCACGTCTACGACGACAAAGGGCAGGAGTACCTCGATCTCTATGGCGGACATGCCGTCATCAGCATCGGCCACTCGCATCCGCACTACGTCAAGGCCGTCACCGAGCAAATCAACAAGTTGGGATTCTACAGCAATTCCATCATCAACCCCCTGCAAAAGCAGTTGGCAGAGCGACTGGGAAAAATCTCGGGCTACGACGACTACCAGCTGTTCCTTGTGAACAGCGGTGCCGAAGCAAACGAGAACGCCTTGAAGTTGGCTTCGTTCAAGACCGGCTACGTCCGCGTGCTCACCGCCCACAAGGCCTTCCACGGCCGCACATCGCTGGCTGTAGAGATGAGCAACAATCCGAAGATTGTAGCTCCCATCAACGACAACCACCATGCGAAGTTCCTGCCGCTGAACGATATTGAGGCATGGGTGCGCGAGATGGTGAAAGGTGGCATCACGGCTGTCATCCTCGAATGCATCCAGGGCGTGGGCGGCATACAAATGGTGAAGCCGCTGTTTGCACAAGAGCTGGCCTATGCCTGCAAGCGATTCGGCGTGGTACTCATCTGCGATGAGATACAGTGTGGCTACGGCCGCTCCGGAAAGTTCTTCGCCCACCAGTGGCTGGGCATCCGTCCTGACATCATCACCGTCGCCAAGGGCATCGCCAACGGCTTCCCCATGGGTGCCGTTCTCATCTCGCCCGACTTCAAAGCCGAATACGGACAGTTGGGAACCACCTTTGGCGGTAACCACCTCGCATGTGCTGCAGCCCTCTCGGTGCTCGATGTCATGGAGGAAGAAAAGCTTGTTGAGAATGCCGACGTGGTGGGAACCTATCTCATCGAACAGCTGAAGGCGCTGCAGGCCGAACGTCCGGACCTCATCACCGATGTGCGCGGCCGTGGTCTGATGATTGGTATCGACCTGAGTGTTCCGCACAAGGACATCCGCAGTCGTCTCATCCACGAGGAACATGTGTTCACCGGCTGCGCTGGAACCAACACCCTGCGCCTGCTGCCGCCGCTCTGCCTGACGAAGGCCAATGCCGATGAGTTCATGCAAAAATTCCGTCGGACGCTTGGTGCATAGGACGAAGATTTCATCATATTGGCTCCGCCGACATTCCTTTCATACGGAAACGAAATCAAAAACTTTCGTTTTTGTTTTGCATTTTGCTCACTAATTCGTAATTTTGCAGGCGGATAACGTAACAAACCGTAAGATTTATGGACGAACTCAAACAAATAGGAGAGCGATTGCGCGGTCTGCGCGACGTTCTCGACATCAGTTCCGAGGAGGTGGCACGTCTGTGCGGAATCTCTGTGGAGCATTATGAAGAAATGGAGCGCGGCGAAGCTGAGCTCTCAGTGGCGAACCTGCAGAAGATTGCGAAGGAATACAACATCTCACTCGACGTGCTGATGTTTGGCGAAGAGCCGAAGATGAGCACCTACTTCCTCACCCGCAAGGGTCAGGGACAACGTGTGGAGCGTCGCAAGGCCTATCAATATGAGAGCCTGGCAAGCGGTTTCCGCGGCCGTACTGCCGACCCGTTCATCGTGACTGTTGAGCCAAAGCCGGCCGACACGCCGAAGGAGATGAACTCACATTCAGGTCAGGAGTTCAACATGGTGCTCGAAGGTTCCATGGAACTCACCATCGGCAGTAGGGTGCTTACGCTCGAGGAAGGCGACAGCATCTATTTCGATGCCACCCAGCCACACGGCATGCGCACACTCAACGACCAACGCGTGCGCTTCCTCGCCATCATTTTCTCATAAGACTCCCTAAGCCGACACAATCAACATGGTAGAAAGATTTTTAAGGAAAACAACGTTCACGTCGGTGGACGACTATCAGAAGAACCTGGAATTCATCGTTCCAGAGAACTTTAATTTTGCTTACGACGTAGTAGATGCATGGGCTGAAGAAGAGCCCGACAAGCTGGCATTGCTTTGGACCAACGACGAAGGCGAGGAAATTCGCCTGACTTTCGCCGACCTGAAGCAGCGCAGCGACCAGGCAGCAGCCTACCTGCAGCAGCTGGGCATCGGTCATGGCGATATGGTGATGCTCATCCTGAAGCGTCGTTTGGAGTGGTGGATCTCCATGCTTGCCCTGCACAAGCTGGGTGCCGTGGCCATTCCCGCCACCCATATGCTAACGAAGAAGGACATCATTTATCGCAACACCCGTGCTTCGGTGAAAGGTATCATCTGTGCCGACGATGCCTATGTGATGAGTCAGATTGAAGCTGCCCTGCCCGAGAGCCCGACCGTTGAAGTGGTCATCGCAGTGGCTCACTTGCCGGAGTGGTGCGACGACGAGACGCCGAAGCTGCCCAAGGGCTTCCACGACTGGTATAAGGAGATTATCAACGCACCAGCGTTTGTACGCCCAAGTCATGTCAACTCGAATGATGACACGATGCTGATGTACTTCACCAGCGGCACGAGCGGCGAGCCAAAGATGGTGGCCCACGACTTCCTTTATGCGCTCGGTCACCTCACAACGGGTGTGTTCTGGCACAACCTGAAAGAGGATAGCATTCATCTGACTGTTGCCGACACGGGTTGGGGAAAGGCCGTATGGGGTAAGTTCTACGGACAATGGATAGCCGGCGCCTGCGTCTTCGTCTTCGACCACGAGAAATTCAATGCCGACGCCCTGCTCCGACAGATTGAGAAATACCGCATCACCTCGTTCTGTGCACCGCCCACCATCTACCGTTTCATGATTCGCGAAGACCTGTCAAAGTACGACCTCTCATCGCTGAAGTATTGCACAACGGCAGGCGAGGCATTGAATCCTGCGGTGTTCGACAAGTTCTTCGAACAGACAGGCATCAAGCTCATGGAAGGCTTTGGCCAGACCGAGACCACGATGACCCTTGGCACCATGCCTTGGATGAAGCCGAAACCCGGCTCGATGGGCATGCCCAACGCACAGTACGACATCGCCCTGATGAAACCCGACGGCAGCTTCTGCGAGGAAGGTGAAAAGGGTGAAATCGTCATCAGAACCGACAAGCAGAAGCCACTGGGACTTTTCAAGGGCTACTACCGCGACGAAGAGCAGCTGCGCAAGACGTGGCACGACGGCTATTACCACACTGGCGACGTGGCCTGGCGCGACGAGGACGGCTACTACTGGTTTGAGGGTCGCATCGACGATGTCATCAAGTCGAGCGGTTACCGCATCGGTCCGTTCGAGGTGGAGAGCGCGCTGATGACGCATCCCGCCGTCGTGGAGTGTGCCATCACTGGTGTTCCCGACGAGATTCGCGGCATGGTGGTGAAAGCCACCGTCGTGCTCGGCAAGGAGTGGAAGGACAAGGCCGGCGACGACCTCATCAAAGAACTACAGCAGCACGTGAAGCGTGTGACGGCTCCTTATAAGTATCCGCGCATCATCGAGTTCGTCGATGAACTGCCGAAGACCATCAGCGGAAAGATTCGTAGAGTAGAAATCAGACAAAAAGACAACCAGAAATGAAGATAGCCATCATCGGAGCAGGAAACATCGGCAGTGCCCTGGCATTCGGACTTGCCCAGAGCACCCTCGTAAAAGCCGAAGACATCTGCATCAGCAACACCCATCCCGAGAAACTTGAACGCATCAAGACCAATGCCCCGGGCATTCGTACCACCACCGATAACCGCGTCTGCACGAAAGATGCCGACGTGGTGTTCATTGCCGTGAAGCCGTGGAAGCTGTCGCCATTGGTCGACCAGCTGAAGCAGTTGCTCGACTATCGCAAGCAGATTGTCTGCTCGATGGTGGGCGGCGTAGGTCTTTCCGACCTGAAGGCACTGTTCGAGCAGAATGGCGAAGTGCCGGTGCTCTACTATCTCATCCCTAACACCGCCATCGCCACGCGCGAGAGCATGACGTTCCTCTCGTCGGCAGGTGCCACACCCGAGCAGGACGAGCAGCTGCTGCAGCTATTCAAGGAGCTGGGAGATGCCATGCTCGTTGAAGAGCGCCTGATGAATGCAGGCCTCGTCCTTGCCTCCTGCGGTATTGCCTATGCCCTGCGCTACATCCGTGCCAACACCCAAGGTGGTGTGCTCCTCGGATTCTCGCCTGCCGATGCCCAGCGCATCGTCGCTCAGACGATGAAGGGTGCTGCCAGCCTGCTGTGCATCGACGGTTCCCACCCCGAGTCGGAAATCGACCGTGTCACAACGCCTGCCGGCCTGACCATCCGTGGTTTGAACGCCATGGAGCGCAACGGCTTCACCACTTCCATCATCGAAGGTCTCATGGCCTCCATTCCGCAACAAAAATAGGTATCGATAATGAGCAGAATCGTTGTCAAGGTAGGTTCCAATGTCCTCACGCGTCCCGATGGAAAGCTGGATGTCACGCGTGTCTCGGCACTCGTCGACCAAGTGGCTTGGCTGCATCGGCAAGGCCATGAGGTGATTCTTGTGTCGAGTGGTGCCGTGGCTTGCGGCCGACGCGAACTCAAAGTCGACCATTCGCTCGATTCCGTTGAACAGCGGCAGTTGTTCTCCGCTCTCGGACAGGTGAAGCTCATCGGCCTCTACTACGACCTCTTCCGCGAATATCATCTTCATGTGGGACAAGTACTCACGATGAAGGAGAACTTCCTGCCTGGCGAACAGTTTGAGAACCAGCGTGCTTGCATGAGCGTTATGTTGGAGAATGGCGTGATTCCTATCGTCAACGAAAACGACACCGTTTGTGTCACCGAGCTGATGTTCACTGATAACGACGAACTCAGCGGACTCATTGCCGAGATGATGCATGCCGACATGCTCATCTTGCTCTCCAACATCGACGGCATCTACACCGGCAGTCCCGACGATGAACATTCACAACTCATCCGCAGGGTGGCACCCGGCCAAGACCTGTCGGCTTGCATTCAGGTCGAGAAGAGTTCGTTCGGGCGAGGGGGTATGCACTCGAAATACACCACGGCCGTTCGTCTGCAAGAGGCAGGAGTACATGTCATCATCGCCAATGGTGAGCGCGAGGGCATTCTGGTCGATCTCATGACGAAGCCCGACGACACCCCACATACCGCATTCGAAACCCATCCATCGTAGCTTTTGAAACCCAATCCATCGTAACGACAAGCATTGAAAGACTTATCAACAACGAAGAGCGCCAGCAAACTCATTGCAAAGCTCACCGACGCACAGCGCAGCGCCATCCTTTGCGACCTGGCCGATGCCACCGAAGCGCAGACATCCAGCCTCTTGGCCGCCAACGCCCTTGACCTCAACAGAATGGACAAGGGCGACCCGCGCTATGACCGCTTGCAGCTGACGGAGGCTCGCTTGCGCGACATTGCCCACGACTTGCGCAGTGTTGCCTCGCTGCCTTCCCCACTCGGCCGCACACTGAAGCACTCCGTTTTACCCAACGGACTCGAGCTCAGCCGCGTGAGCGTGCCCTTTGGCGTCATCGGCATCATCTTCGAGGCACGCCCGAACGTCTGCTTCGACTGCTTTGCACTCTGCCTGAAGGCGGGCAGCGCCTGCATTCTGAAGGGCGGAAGCGACGCCAAAGAAAGCTGCACAGCTATCGTCGGCCTCATCCACGACGTCCTGCAACGCCATGGACTGCCAGCCGAATGTGCTGTTCTGTTGACGAATCATGCCGATACCGACGAACTGCTGCAGGCTCGCGGCTTTGTCGACCTGATCATCCCTCGTGGCAGCAGTCGACTAATTAATTATGTACGCGAGCATGCCCAAGTGCCAGTGATTGAAACGGGAGCGGGCGTGGTGCATTGCTACATGGACCGCTCAGCCGACCTTGAGAAAGCTACAGCCATCGTCGTGAATGCGAAGACGCGACGCGTCAGCGTTTGCAATGCCCTCGACTGTCTCATCATCCATCGCGACCGCCTGGGCGACCTGCCAGCGCTTGGCAAGAAGCTGGCAGCGAAAGGCGTTCGCATCGAGGCCGATGAGCGGGCTTATCAATCTCTTCAGTCAGTCATTGAGCCTTCCCTTCTTGTGAAGGCCGACGACGAGTCGTTCGGCACCGAGTTCCTTGCGCTGCGAATGGCCATCAAGGTGGTCGACTCACTCGACGAAGCACTCGCACACATCGAGCATTTTGGTTCAGGCCACAGCGAGAGCATTGTCACCGAAGACGCTGAAGCCGCTCAGCGCTTCTTGAATGAAGTCGATGCCGCATGCGTTTATTGGAACGCTCCCACCAGCTTCACCGACGGTGCCCAGTTCGGACTTGGAGCCGAGATTGGCATTTCCACGCAGAAGCTGCATGCCCGCGGTCCGATGGCACTTGAGGAAATCACCACCTATAAATGGGTGATCAAGGGCAACGGGCAGACCCGGAAATAATGGTTCAACAAGAAACTAGAAACTAGAACTTTTGGAGCAGCGAGCACAAAGCAATGCTTGCATTAGCTTTGTCAAGTCGTGACAAAAGTCATAACGTAGTTATAAACTTGAAACTAGAAACTTGAAACTAGAACTTTTGGAGCAGCGAGCACAAAGCAATGCTTGCATTAGCTTTGTCAAGTCGTGACAAAAGTCATAACGTAGTTATAAACTTGAAACTTGAAACAAAATTTGATAAGATGAGAATTTTCCAACATGTACAAGACATCGGCGACCTTAGCGTTGCCCTTCAGGAAGCGCAGGAAGTGAAGCGCGACCGTTTCCAGTGGCAGCATCTCGGCCGTAACAAAACGGCGTTGCTCATATTCTTCAATAATTCGCTCCGCACACGTCTCTCCACCCAGAAGGCAGCCATGAACCTCGGCATGAACGTCATCGTGCTCGATGTGAACCAGGGTGCTTGGAAACTGGAGACCGAACGAGGCGTCATCATGGACGGCGACAAGAGTGAACACCTGCTGGAGGCCATTCCCGTGATGGCATGCTATTGCGACATCATCGCCATCCGCTCGTTTGCCGGACTCACCGACCGCGACTACGACTATGCCGAAACCGTCATGCAGCAGTTTGTGAAGTACAGCGGAAAGCCCGTTGTGGCGATGGAGACGGCCACCGTGCATCCGCTGCAGGCCTTCGCCGACCTCATCACGATTGAGGAACACAAGACCGTTGCCCGTCCGAAGGTGGTGCTCACATGGGCTCCCCACTGCCGTGCACTGCCGCAGGCCGTTCCCAACTCGTTTGCCGAGTGGATGCGTGCTGCCGATGTAGACCTCGTTGTCACCCACCCCGAAGGCTACGAACTCGACCCGTTGTTCGTGGGCGACGCCCGTGTGGAATACAACCAGAAGAAAGCTTTCGAGGGTGCCGACTTCATCTATGCGAAGAACTGGAGCTGCCCGGGTGTCACGAATCCTGCCGACTACGGAAAGATCATCTCGCGCGACATGAGCTGGACCGTCGACGCCGAGCACATGTCGTGGACCAACAACGGTAAGTTCCTGCACTGTCTGCCTGTGCGCCGTGGTCTGATTGTTACCGACGATGTCATCGAAGGCCCCAACTCCCTCGTCATCCCCGAGGCTGCCAACCGCGAAATCTCTGCACAAGTCGTGCTGAAGCGCGTCCTCGAAAGTAATGAGTAGTGAATAGTGAAAAGCGAGTAGTGAATAGTTTATGATTACCCTTTCTCATGCCATCTGCAACCGGAAAAGCAAATCATAAACTATTCACTCTAACCTCTAAACTCTAAACTCTAAACTCTCCGCTCGACGCGAAGCGGCGCTTTCGTAGCGAAGCGGAGAAAGAACTCTAAACTATAAACTATAAACTATAAACTATAACAGGATGTTATCTTTTGAATGCGATTATAACAACGGTGCACATCCGAAAGTGTTGCAGCACCTCATCGATACCAACTCGCTGACGAGCCTCACCTACGGCTTCGACGAATGGAGTGAAAGTGCACGGCGCAAGATTCGCGAGGCGTGCGGCTGTCCCGATGCCGATGTTTACTTCCTCTCGGGCGGCACACAAGCCAACGCCACCGTCATCGACTCGCTGCTCACCACCTGCGAAGCCGTCATCAGTGCCGACACGGGCCACATCAACGTACATGAGGCCGGCGCCGTCGAGGCCAGCGGCCATCGTGTCATCGGCCTGCCTTCCACCAATGGCAAGCTCTTGCCCGACACGCTGCAGGAGTTTCTGCAGGTCTATGAAAGCGACGAAAGCCGCGACCATGTGGCACAGCCGGGCATGGTCTACATCACCTACCCCACCGAGATGGGAACGCTCTACACCGCCGAGGAGATTAGCCAGATACAAACCATCTGCCGCCGCTACGACCTGCAGTTGTTCGTCGACGGTGCCCGCCTTGGCTATGGACTGATGTCGCCGGCAAGCGATATCTCGCTCTCGTGGCTCGCCCGCCATTGCGATGCGTTCTACATCGGCGGCACAAAGGTCGGTGCTCTCTGCGGCGAAGCCGTCGTCTTCCCGCGTGGCAATGCACCGAAGCACTTCTTCTCGAATGTGAAGCGCCACGGAGCCTTACTGGCCAAGGGACGCGTGGTTGGTGTGCAGTTCGATGCGCTGTTCTCATCATCGTCGCCCCATCCTTCGGGCATGACCGGGGGCAGCCTGCTCTACTTCACCATCTCCCGTCATGCCATCGTCATGGCAGAGAAGCTGAAGCGCGTGCTCAGCGAAGCCGGCATTCCGTTCTATATGGACTCGCCCACCAACCAGCAGTTCGTCCTCCTGCCTGCTGACCGTGCACACGAGTTGAAGCAGCGTGTCGATTTCACCCTTTGGGGACCCGCACCCCACGATGCTTCTCTCATGATCTGCCGCTTCGTCACGTCGTGGGCCACCACCGAACAAGACATCGAGCAGCTGCGCCGCATCCTTAAGTAACCCACGCAATGTAGGGACGCGGCGTGCCGCGTTGTTGGAGAGGAAAAGCAAATCAAATTGTTTGCCCAGAGTTTGCTCCAGTAACGCGGCACGCCGCGTCCCTACATTTACTTATCTCCAAAAACAATTCGGGCAGACGCTTCCTGTGAAGTGTCTGCCCGAATATTATTTAATGGATGCTCCGTGTTATCCAAAACCGCCGGAACTTCCCCTGATTTACTTCAGCACACCCAGCTCCTTGCCGACCTTAATAAATGCGGCGATGCACTTATCGAGCTGTTCGCGGTTGTGGCCGGCTGAGATCTGCACGCGGATGCGAGCCTGACCCTTCGGTACAACGGGATAGTAGAAGCCAGTGACGTAGATGCCCTCTTCCTGCAGCTTGGCGGCATACACCTGCGACAGCTTGGCATCGTAGAGCATCACGGCACAGATTGCGCTCTGTGTGGGCTTGATGTCGAAGCCGGCAGCCATCATCTTATCGCGGAAGTACTCCACGTTCTCAACGAGGCGGTCGTGCAATTCGTCGCTCTCGCCCAGAATCTTGAACACCTCGAGCGATGCACCGATGATGCAGGGAGCCAGCGAGTTCGAGAACAGATAGGGACGCGAACGCTGACGCAGCATGTCGATAATCTCCTTGCGACCAGTAGTAAAGCCACCAAGGGCACCGCCGAAGGCCTTTCCTAAGGTTCCCGTGTAGATATCCACGCGGCCATAGGTGTTGAAGAACTCGCTCACGCCGTGACCGGTCTTGCCGACCACACCTGCAGAGTGGCTCTCGTCGACCATCACCAGGGCATCGTACTTCTCTGCGAGGTCGCAAATCTTATCCATCGGGGCGACATTGCCATCCATCGAGAACACGCCATCGGTGACGATGATGCGGAACCTTTGCTCCTGAGCTTCCTGCAGACAACGCTCAAGGTCTGCCATATCGGCATTGGCATAGCGGTAGCGCTTTGCCTTGCAGAGGCGCACGCCGTCGATGATTGATGCATGGTTCAGCGCATCGCTGATGATAGCATCCTCATCGGTGAGCAGCGGCTCGAACACACCGCCGTTGGCATCGAAGCATGCGGCATAGAGAATGGTATCTTCCGTCTTGAAATACTCCGAGATGGCTTTCTCTAACTGCTTGTGGATGTCCTGCGTACCACAGATGAAACGCACCGACGACATACCGAAGCCACGCTCGTCCATCATCTTCTTCGAAGCCTCGATGATGCGCTTGTTGTCGCTCAGGCCCAGATAGTTGTTGGCACAAAAGTTCAGCACTTCCTTTCCCGCAACCTCAATGGCTGCACGCTGCGGGCTCTCGATGAGGCGCTCTTCCTTGTAGAGACCTGCCTCGCGAATCTCGGCCAGTGTCTGGCTGAGATGCTCTTTTATTTTTCCGTACATGATATAAGAGTTTATAGTTTATAGTTTAAAGTTGATAGTTTAAAGTTCGTTGTGCAAAATAACAAAATATATTTCAATAAACTACCCTCCGAGACGTTAAAGAAGTTAAAGCGAACGAAAAAACTTTCATCTTTCATCTTTCGTCTTTCATCTTTTTAGTAATTTTGCGCCGGAAAAGGAAATACCAACGTTTCTTGCTGCCGAGAGCAGAGGCCAAACGTGTATGGACGATGCCGAGGCAAGGAAAAGGTCGGATATGAAAATACCAACGTCTAACACTTTAAAATATATGAAGAATATCTTAGTGATTGGGTCGACAGGTCAGATTGGTAGTGAGCTGACCCGTGAACTGCGTAAACGCTACGGTGCAGAGCACGTCGTAGCAGGTTACATCCCTGGTGCAGAGCCTACAGGCGAACTCCGCGACGGAGGTCCCTCGGCCATTGCTGACGTCACCAACGGCCAACAGATTGCCGAAGTGGTGCGCCAGTACGACATCGACAGCATCTATAACCTCGCTGCCCTGCTCTCGGTGGTGGCCGAGCGTAAGCCATTGCTGGCATGGAGAATCGGTATCGACGGACTTCTAAACATTCTGGAAGTGGCCCGCGAGCACAACTGCGCCGTCTTTACGCCCAGCTCCATCGGCTCCTTCGGACCGGAAACGCCGCGCATGATGACCCCGCAGGACACCGTACAGCGTCCGCGCACCATCTATGGCGTGTCGAAGGTGACCACCGAACTGCTTTCAGAGTACTACTTCCATAAATACGGCGTCGACACACGCTCGGTGCGCTTCCCCGGCATCATCTCCTACATGACGCCTCCGGGCGGCGGCACCACCGACTACGCCGTCGACATCTTCTACTCGGCCGTGCGCGGCGAGAAGTTCGTGTGCCCCATCAAGGAAGGAACGCTCATGGACATGATGTACATGCCCGACGCCCTGCATGCCGCCATCTCGCTGATGGAGGCCGATCCCACACGCCTCATCCACCACAACGGCTTCAACGTGGCATCGATGAGCTTTGCTCCCGAGACCATCTTCGCCGAAATCAAGAAGTTTAAGCCGGAGTTCGAGATGGAGTACGACGTAGACCCACTGAAGCAAGCCATCGCCGACTCGTGGCCCGACCGCCTCGACGACAGCGCCGCCCGCAGCGAGTGGGACTGGCAGCCGCAGTACGACATCACTGCGATGACCCGCGACATGCTTGAGCAACTCTCCAAGCGACTGCTGTAGGAAGTAATGTAAATAGCATCTTTCCACACGGAAAACATAAAAGGCTCGTCTGTGAATGCAGGCGAGCCTTTTTGCTGACGACTCCTATCTTGTTTCCCACCTTTTACCACTCGATGAAGAACCGAACGCCCTCAGGTGAGTTTTCGAACTGCAGGTGCAGCACATGTTCCTTCTTTGCCCAATGCGACTGATAATGAGGCGCATTCGTGGTAATCGTCCGTGGTTTCTTGGGAAGGAGTATCGCCATCACGTTGTCAGTGTTTTTAGGACTCTTCGCCACAAACGAATAGGACCGATTGGTCCTCACTTCGTCAGATTGTCGCGAGGCGGCAGCCATCACTTGTGGCAGTCGGCGGTCAGCAACCTTGTCGATGTCGAAGAGGAATGCCTGCTCTCCCGGCTTCACCGTTTTCTGTTTGATGAGTGGCAGGGCAGGATCGAAGAGGTCGATATAGTTTCCACGGAGTGTCAATGGCTCATCGGTGATGCCTTCATCAACAACGGCCGCCAGCACATAGCAGCCCCGTTGCAACACGAAGGAATTCTTACGTTCGAGCTGTCCGTATGCTTCTTCAACGGCATGGAGCAACTCGCTGTCGGCATGTGCCGTCATCACGAACTCCTTAGGGTCTTGCCGGAACACGCGAACCGTTCCTTTTCCGTAATGATAGATGCCATCAGCAGGGCTTTCACCCATCTGCATCAGCGAGAAGAGATGGGCTGAAGGCGCCCGGAAATGATTGTCTGCCTGATTCCACCACTCCCTCACGTGCTGAAAGGCATCGTCGTCGCGCCCACAATAGATGAGATGTCCGCCTTCATGCACCCACTGTGCAATGTCCTCATGAACCTTGGGGTCGAGAGGTTTCATGTTCGAATAGGTCATCAGCAACACACGAACGTCCTTCCATGTGTCACGATAGCCAGTATTCTCCAGATGCGTAATGCTGACTGGCACGCCCCGTTTGAGCAACGGCATGGCAAGACCGAAGAAATTAGACAACTGCGGGTCGTCGTACCCCTCAACAGGCTCCTGCGACCGTTGGAACATCAGCGAGTTGGCCATAAGCACACTGACGCCATGCGAACCGCTCACCTTGTTCGCCGATAGCGGCATCTCGCCAAGAGCATTCACCATCACCTGCATCTGAGTGGAGTAGAAACGGGGGATGTGGGCACGCTCTTCACTGCCGGCGCTGACGGGGTAGAGACGTTCGTAGATGCGGTCGGGCCAAGGCATAATCTCATAGTCGGCAATCTGCGGATAGAGCAACTGAGCCGTGAACGTGGCCTGATAATTGCGCCGATAGTCATCCCAGTCTCTGACGCCGTCCTCTATTGGGTCGGTCAGGAAAAACATCTTTCTGCCCGTGGGACGCGTCATCGACTCCATACATCCATACTCCAGGAATGCCGTTTCAAACACTCGCTCGCGCTGCTGTCCATTATAATAATTAGGTACGCGCGATGTTCCCGTCCATACTTGTGCGATATAGCCGTCGCACGATGCCATCGAAGCCAGCGATGCCTCAGGTGAGACAATCTGCCACTGTGCATAGTTGAGCAGCGAATGTGTCGGCACGTAGCAGCGCACGTTCATCCCTTTCTCCCTGCCGTAGGCCTTTGCGAAGGTGAAAGCCTCGTCGAGGGCACGGTAATACAGATGGTATTTCAGTTTGTTCGATAGATAGGTGTTCTCTGCCGACTCGTGTTGCGGTTGCCAAGGGAAGCCGTAGAACTCCTGCCACTCGCGCTTGAACGACTCGCTATAGCCGCCGCGTGCCCAAAACTCGGGTTCCTCCAGGAAGATGGCATCGATGCCTTCGTCGATGACTGGCTTGATGTGCTTCTCCTTGAAATATGCAAGATAGTTCCTGGTCGGCACAATGTAAGGCACCATCCGTCCATGCCATATCGTATCGCCATGCATTTCCCTCTGCCCTTCGTCAAGGTGCTGCCGGCCATCCCACTGCCCAGTGAAATAATCCTGATATCCTCCCCACGCTATTCCGGTCATGAAATGAGTCGTATAGCCACGCTCGCGCCACGACCTCACGCGCTCACTGAAGGGATGCTGGCCGTTGCCGCTGACACCATATACCATGACAGCATCGGCCCGCACATCAGTGGTGGGCTTCCACTGAGCAGAAGTCTGAAACGTCGTCTTCTCCCGCTGGGCTGCCATAGGGAGCGACAACAGCAATAGGAGAAATACAACCATTCGGCGATTCCTACTCCACTTCGCTTCGAACTCGCCTCCTTCCGCTGCCAGGTTGATTATTGAAAACGGTATGCTCATAAATGCAAACAACACAGGTACTATGATTTGCTCATGTTCTTGATAAGGTGTCACGATGCCACAAACCAGCTGTGTCAGGTGCAAAGATACAAAAAAATATTTACTATTCATCAGGAATCTCAATTTCTAGTGCCTTTTTTTGTTGGGAATGATATCGCAGATGGCACAAAGATGAATAGAGAAAGGACCTCGGAGAGGTCACACTATGCATAACCGCAGGTCTTGACCTGCGGGGTAAGGCATCTACATGGCTACGACCCCGACGGGGTCGCACAACAAGAATAATGGTGCTATTGTGCGACATCTTCGAAGTCGTCCCCTGCATAGTTACACCCACCGCAGGTCAAGACCTGCGGTTACCATAGTGCGACCCCTTTGGGGTCTTACTGTGGAGGTCCTTGTGCCATCTGCTATATTATTCCTTTTTTATTTCCCAAGCCATGCCTCCTGTAAGCTCATAGTAATGCTCCTGCAACGCCAGAGCAATCCTCTCATCACCCTAAAGCATTGCTCTAATCAAGTAATTTAACTTATTTCACAAAGTAATATATGATATATTACTTTGCAATATATGATATATTACTTTTTAAAACAACTGATTTTACGTCATGAAACGATGCATCCGTTGCCACGAAAGCAATGCTCTACATCGAAGAAAGCACGACTCTGCATCGATAAAAGCACTACTCTGCAATCATAACACCACACGAATAGCATGCAAAGAAAACCGCCCTACTCTCGTGAGTGGGGCGGTTTCGGTATTGTTAAGGATTGATTGAAAGTTCCTATTCATGCACCTTTTCAATGATTAAGCAGGCTAATCATCTTACTTTTGGCTTATCGAAAAAGCCCGACTCTTCTGGCCGTCGTAGGTGTTGATGTTGAAGATGATGCCACGCTGCAACTGGCTGTCGGCCAATGGGATGCTGGCATAGACACGGGTGCTGTAGTACTGGGGCACACTGCCTTGGTCGTGGAGCAATGTAAGCTGCCAAGTGCCATCGCTGTTCTGTTCGGATGTAATGCCAATGCTCTGCCGAGCCGTTTCATCGTCGGGCTGACCAGTCTTCACAAGGAAGGCGATGTTCAGATAGTGGGTGACAGCTTCGCGCGACACAGAGTCGAGGGCAATGGTCAGGTCGGTGCGCTGGCAAGTGCTCATCCACGCACTCTCGAAAGCCACTGGGTCGTAGTGCGGGTTCTCTACGCTGGCGGGTGCTTTCGGTCTGAGCACATAGACGGGCTGCAGGCTGAGTGCCTTGGCGGCGTCGGGCAGGCGGTTGTAGTAGAGCAAGGCGCGATAGAGCGTGTCTGTTCCCTCCGCCCACTTCACGTTGAGCGTTTTCCCGAAGCTGATTCGCTCACCATCGTCGCTGATGGCATAGTCAACCTGCTTCGTCCCAGCGGTGTGAATCTCGCAGAAGTCGGCACGCAGATAGCTGTAATCGCCGTCGCCCGTGTCGTAGCTCTCAGTGCTGCACGACGTGACAAAAAGACAAAGTGACAAGGTAACAAGGTAACAAAGGACCACGAGCTTGCTCGCTTTCGTAACGTAGTGGAGAAAGAACAAGGTTACCAAGCTACTCCTCACACATACTGTTCTGACGTTCCGCTTCATGTGTACTTTCTGTTACCTTATTAGTCTGTTGCTTTGTTACTTTGCAGATGGTTGCGCAGCGGGTTGGCATACATCGTGAGGATGCGCTCGCGCAGGAATGCCTCGTCCTTGTTGGGCAATGACACTTTGGCAAGCTGCGCGGTGAGATACTGCTCGAAGTTAGCCACGTCGGCTTCTGAGTAGTGTTCGGTCTGGTCGAGGTTGCCATTAAGCATGTCGAGGGCGATGTAGTTGCAGGGGAAAAGCTCGTAGCCCTGGTGCAACTCCGTATCGATGCGATGGGCAAGGGCGGAATAGAACTCGGTCTTGGGCAGCGAGGCGAGTTCATCAATCCATGTGTTGATGGGTGTAGCACAACGGTAGACGACACGACCTTTATAGCCGAAGATGCCGGTCTTCATGTTGTCGAGATCGTCCTGACGGCTCTTCTTGAACGCGGGGTTGTCGCGTTTCTGCTGGAACTCCTGCGCCTTCAGATAGTCACAGGGGTCGTATTCGTAAGAGATGGTGAGCGGCACGATGTTCAAGTCGCGCAGCCGGTCGGCAGGACTCCCTTCACCTCCCATGGCGAGCATCTTCAATACGGCATCCTGCGTGCGGTCGTCGCTATCCTTGGCGCGGCCTTCGCGCTGTGCAATCCAGATGTTCTCGCGCTTCGTGTTCACGGCATAGTGAATGTATTTGCTCATGAGCTGACTCGACTCAAGCATGGCACGCGGCGTGAGCGAGCGACGCACGGTGAACGCCTTGTTCATGCGCACGAGGCGTTTGATCCACGGATAGATGAGCAAGTTGTCGCCGATGCCAATCTCCACCGTCGTGGGATATCCGCTTTCTACGAGCAACACGTCGAGGAATGCCGAGTCGAGTACGATGTCGCGATGGTTGCTGACGAAGGTATAGCGAGGCGACGAGTCGTCTTGCGAGGTGCGCGGCGACTTGTTCTGAAGCGTCTTCGAGTCGAAGCCTTTCAGCGCGCCATCGTCGAAGCGGCAGCCATTGGTGTGCTTGCGGATGATGTATTTCACCACAGGCTTCATGAATCGCAGCTGGAAATCGAGCGGCGTCTTCACACCCGTGAAGGCCAGTCGCAGCACTCCCTTGCGCAAACCCTTCGGCAACCATGGTGCGAAGCCCTTCAAGACAAGGTTGAACTGTCTATCATCAAGCAACTCCTCGAAGGCTTGCTTCATTTCACTCGCCTCATAAGGCCGGATTTCATCAAAAATTTTTTCCATAAAAAAATTTTTTAGGTAATAGGTAACAGGTAATAGGTATGATTACCCCTCGTTGTTATCGTCACCCTTTGCCATATTCTTCTTTTTTGTTTTGATGGCTGATATTAGGATTTTAACTAATTCGGTAGCATCATTAAGCATGGATTGGTGACCTTGTTGGTCAATGATGTTTCTTCTGCCAAGACAGTTTAACCAATAGCATGTTTCATTAGCTTCTTTCAGAGCTATGCTCAACTTGCTTACAAAGTCTGGATCGCTTTGTGCATATCGACTTTCTGCAATGTTGGCTCCAATACTTGTACCACTTCGGTATATTTGATTTGAAATGACTTTCTCATGCTTCACGTTAAGAAGATAATCATGAAGTTTGATAATTCTTTCGGAAAAAGCTTCAGACTTTATTTCCATGATGCTCTTTGCCCTCGATAGAACCATAATCAACTAGCCAAAGTAATCAAACCTATTACCTATTACCTGTTACCTGCGCGAAGCGCCTAGAACTGGTTTTCCACGATCTCCGTCAGCACATCCTTGATGTCAAGGCCGGCGGCACGTACTTGCTGAGGAATGAAACTGGTGGCGGTCATGCCAGGAGTGGTGTTGACTTCAAGCATATTGATACGGTCTGAGCCATCGGGGTTCTTCGTGACGATGTAGTCGATGCGGATGATACCGTTGCAATGCAGGATGTCGTAGATGCGCGATGTCTCGGCCTGCAGGGCGGCAGTGAGCTCGGACGAGATGCGAGCCGGCGTGATCTCTTGCACCTGACCGTTGTACTTCGCATCGTAGTCGAAGAACTCATTGGAGGTGACCACCTCGGTGACGGGGAACACCACCGACTTCTCCTTTGTCTTGTAACAGCCCACGGTGACCTCGGTTCCATCCAAATATTGCTCAATCATCACCTGTTCGCACTCCATAAACGCATTGCGCAGGGCCGGTGCCAGCTGGTCGGCATTCTTCACCTTCGACACACCAAAGCTGCTTCCGTCGGCGGTAGGCTTCACGAAGCAGGGCATGCCCAGTCGCTGTTCAATCTCTTCCTCGGTGTATTTGTCTTCCTCACCACGACGCAACAGAATGCTATCTGCCACCGTCACACCGAAGGCACGCATGTAGTTGTTCAGCGCAAACTTATCGAACGTCAGCGCCTCAACGAGTACCGAACTGGTGGAATAAGGCACATGGAGCAGGTCGAAATATCCTTGCATGATGCCATTCTCGCCCGGTGTGCCGTGGATGGTGATATAGGCATAGTCGAACCACACGGTTTTTCCATCAAGCTTGAACGAGAAGCCGTTCTTGTCAATCCGCTGTGTGGTGCCATCGGGCAGGTTCACATGCCAGTCGGTGTCTTTCACATCAACGATATAGACATCGTAGCGATCATGGTCGAAGAAAGAGTAGAGTCCCTGTGCGGAGCGCAAAGAGACGTCGTGTTCTGAAGAATCACCACCACAGACGATGGCTATTGTTCTTTTCATTGTGTTCATTGTTTTTATAGGAGTTATGGGAATTAATGGGAATTTTTAATGAATGATGCCGCTTATTCGGCAAACGTGTCGGCGGTAGTGCCATGGATGTAGGCGCGCCACTTGTCGAGGAGCTGCTGCATGTCGTCGGGCAATGGCGACGTGAAGTCCATCTGCTCGCCGGTGGAGGGATGACGGAAGCCCAGTGTTTGTGCATGCAACACCTGTCGCGGACAGATGTTGAAGCAGTTCTGGATGAATGCCTTGTAGCTGCTGCTGCGCTGACCACGCAGAATCTCGGTGCCGCCATAGCGTTCGTCGCAGAATAGCGGATGACCGATGTGGCGCATATGGGCACGTATCTGATGGGTGCGACCGGTCTCGAGGCGACATTCCACAAGTGTGGTGTAGCCGAATCGCTCTACCACACGCCAGTGGGTGACGGCGGGCTTGCCAATCTCAGAGTCGGGTGGGAAGACCATCATGCGAAGGCGGTCGCGTGGGTCACGGCCGATGTTGCCTTCAATGCGCCCTTCCTCCTCGGTGAAGTTGCACCACACCAGAGCCAGGTAGGAGCGATGGGTGTCGTGGTTGAAGAACTGCAGTCCCAGCCGCGACTTCGCCTCGGGAGTCTTCGCGACGACGAGCAGACCACTGGTGTCCTTGTCGATGCGGTGGACGAGTCCCACCTCCGGATCGTTGGCATCGAAGCGCGGGTCGTCCTTCAGATGCCACGCCACGGCATTGATCAATGTGCCATGGAAGTTGCCGGCACCGGGATGAACCACCATGCCGGCGGGCTTGTTCACAACCATCAGGTCGTTGTCCTCGTAAACGATGTTGAGTGGGATGTCTTCTGCCTCGATCGTGCTATCGTGACGCGGACGGTCGAGCATGAGTGTCACCACGTCGCCCGGGCGTACCTTGTAGTTACTCTTCACCGGTCGGTCGTTCACATGCACGAACCCGGCATCGGCAGCCTTCTGAATGCGGTTGCGCGACGAGTGCTGCATCTTCTCCTGCATGTATTTGTCAACACGCAGGGCTGCCTGCCCGGGGTCTACAACGAAGCGGAAGTGCTCGTACAACTCGGGGCCTTCTATCTCATCGGCGCCAGCATCCTGTTCATCACCGACCAGATTCAACTCGTCAAGATATTCGTCGTTCATGCGATTACTCAGTTGTCGTGGTCTTCTTCTCAGTGGCTTGGGTTTCAGGCTTGTCGGTCGTTGTAGTGGGGTCATCCATCACTTCGAACTCGTCGATGGCATCTTCCTCCTCCGGATAGATGGGGTCGATATAGTTCACTGAGTCGCTCGCATCGCGCATGCCGTTGCCCACTTGTATGACCAGCGAGTCCTCCACAGAGATCTTCGAACCCGTGACGACACTCTTGCCACCCACAAGTACGCCGTAGACCCAGTCTTTCTCGCCAGGCACAAACTGTGGCATGGCCAACTTAAAGCCCATTGCCGTGAGCTTTGCCATGGCTTCGCGCAGCGAGCTGTTGTCGATGATGTCAGGCAATGTGATAGTAGGTGTCTTCAGCGCGTTCACCGTCAAGTAGATGATGCGACCCGACTTCACCTTCTCGCCTGCTTCGATGCTCTGCTCAAGGATGACGTCGGGCGGCAGCGTCTTCACGTAGCCCGTGTCCGACACCACCACGACAAGGCCGAGGTCGTCGAGAATGCGCTCGGCATCCTTATACTTCTTGTGTTTCACACTCGGAACTGTCAGGCTCTCGCCATGATGGGTGTATACATCAAGGGCGTACTTCACACCCACGAGCAACAATACCACCACCACAGCCATAGCCAGGAGGTTGCCCCAGAGATAGCCACTCTTGAACTTTCCGAAAAACTCTGATGTCTTCATTGATACCTTTGTTTTTGTTTGCAAAGATATTCAAAATTATGCACAACACCAAACATCTTGCACATTTTTTGTTGTTTTGTGCCAAAACAAAAGGCAGCAAAGGTATCACTACCCATGCTGCCTTTTTGTCGTCATTGTTTAACTACGGATTATTTTCCGTGGTTCTCATCAGATACTGTCAACTTCTTGCGGCCTTTGGCGCGGCGAGAAGCCAGCACGCGACGACCATTCTTCGTTGCCATGCGCTCGCGGAAACCATGCTTGTTAACGCGGCGACGGTTGTGGGGCTGAAATGTTCTTTTCATTGTTCTATTATCGTTTTATTTTGTTGAATTTCTTTCGACGTTTTCACGCTTTGGGGTGCAAAAGTACGCATAATTTTCGAAATAACAAAGAATTACGCGAATTTTCGTCATAAAAACTGCGATTTTTTATATTTTATTTGTATCTTTGCAGCGATTTTGGGCTACATATCCGACTTTTATACAACATTTTAAGATAAAAATAAGCAATGATTAAATCACAAGACATCAAGAAAGGAACTTGCATCCGCATGGATGGCAAGCTGTATTTCTGCATCGACTTCCTTCATGTGAAGCCGGGTAAGGGAAATACCATTATGCGCACCACGCTGAAGGACGTCGTCAGCGGCCGCGTGCTGGAGAAGCGCTTCAACATCGGTGAGTCGCTCGAGGACGTTCGCGTTGAGCGCCGCGCCTATCAGTACCTCTATCTGGAGGGTCAGGACTACATCTTCATGAATCAGGAGACCTACGACCAGATTCCCATCGCCAAGGATCTCATCACTGGCGTCGACTACATGAAGGAAGGCGACGTAGTGGAAGTGGTCAGCGATGCCGACACCAACACCATCCTCTATGCTGAGATGCCCGTGAAGACCACGCTGCGCGTGACTCACTCCGAGCCCGGCATCAAGGGCGACACCGCCACCAACACCCTGAAGCCCGCTACGCTGGAGACAGGTGTTGAGATCCGCGTGCCCCTGTTCATCGACGAGGGCGAGCTCGTGCTGGTCGACACCCGCGACGGTTCTTACCTGCAGCGCGTGAAGGAGTAAGACTCCTAGTGAATAGTTGATAGTGAATAGCGAATAGTCCATGATTGCTGTCAAGACTCGTATCTGACTGTCATCCTGACTACTTGCTATTCACTATTATCTTTTTCTATTTACCTATTATTTAATAATGTAATCATGAAATACTCCATCATTGTACCCGTTTATAACCGTCCCGACGAGGTGGACGAACTGCTGCAGAGCCTCTGCCAACAGGAAGTAAAGGATTTTGAAGTCATCATCGTGGAGGATGGCTCGAGTGTCCCATGCGATGACGTGTGTCGAAAATACAAAGAGCAGCTCGACCTGAAGTATTTCATGAAGCGCAACAGCGGACCCGGCCAGAGCCGCAACTACGGCGCTGAGCGAGCATCGGGCGAATGGCTCATCGTCCTCGATTCCGATGTCGTCCTGCCTCCAGGCTATCTGAAGGCGGTGGAGAAAGCGATACCCACCCCCAGCCCCTCCCGAGGGGAGGGGAGTTTGAACACTCTTCCTTCTGATGATGCAACCTCTAATGCTAATCAAGCCCCCCTCCCCTCGGGAGGGGATGGGGGTGGGTCTGTTGGGTTCTCTGCCTTCGGCGGCCCCGACGCCTCTCACCCATCGTTCACGCCTGTACAGAAGGCCATCAGCTATTCGATGACCTCGTTCTTCACAACAGGTGGCATACGTGGTGGCAAGAAGAAAGGGGCGCTAGACAAGTTCTATCCCCGTTCGTATAACATGGGCATCCGCCGCGAAGTCTATCAGCAGCTTGGCGGTTTCTCGAAGATGCGCTTCGGCGAGGACATCGACTTCTCCTACCGCATCGTCGAAGCAGGCTACAAGACGGCCCTGCTGCCCGATGCATGGGTGTGGCACAAACGGCGCACAGACTTCCGGAAGTTCTTCCGCCAGGTGTTCAACTCCGGCATCGCCCGCATCAACCTCGAGAAGCGTCACCCCGGCACGATGAAACTCGTACACATGCTCCCAATGGTGTTCACCGTTGGTGTCCTGCTACTGTCACTCATCGCCCTCGTCGCACTCGTCTTTGCCCTCATCGGACTCCTCTCCGCTTCCAAGCCCGGATGCAACATGGGACTCGTCGTCACCTACATCGGACTGGTCGTAGCTGCCCTGGCCCTGTCGCCCCTACTGCTCTACGCCATCATCATCTGCATCGACTCCACCCGCAAGAACCATAGCCTCCGCGTGGGCCTGCTCTCTGTTCCCGCCGCCTTCGTCCAACTCATGGGCTATGGCCTCGGTTTCCTGAAAGCCTGGTGGAAGCGCATCGTCTTGCGCCAAGATGAGTTCACGGCCTTCGAGAAGAACTTCTATAAGTAATGACTTTAATATACTTTCAGATCTTCTTGATAAAATAAAGTAAACTATAAAAAAGAAAACTATGAGTCTATTAAAAATCTTATTGAAGCTATTTGGTGCTGGCCAGGACGACTTAGACTATTACAACGAAAAGCGGGAAGCGCGGCAAGCGTCCCCTTCACAGTACCGTTTTCCGCGGACTGTGGAGAGAACACCTGCTGAGTGGGAATCGTATTTCAGGGACATCCTACTGAGGAATTTCTCATCATACACCATTCGCGAGAATGTGCCCGTAACCGATTTGGTTGGATTCGCCAACGACGAAGCTCAGCTTTATACGACTCGCCCTACCCAGGCCTACAAGGCTGAGTGGGGTCAGCCCTACTCTTTTGTGCTCGAAGCTGACGGCAAAGCAAAGGCTGTGGTCATGCTCGGCAGCGGCCATAGTCATGATTCAAACGTGAAGTATCTGATTGCAAGGATGTATGCAGAGAAGCTGGATCTTCCCTACATCAATTTCTACACGCAGATGCCCAACGAACGGAACTACGTGATTGAACGCATCCGCAAGTTCCTTAACTAAATAAAAGATAGAAAAAGGGGATGCAGCAAGACTGTGCCTGCAAAGGAGGCAGCCTTGTCCACATTTCATGTTTTGCAGGCTGGCAGGGCAAGGTATCCTCTTGTGAATAGCAATTTTGCTAATTCAAACTTTTCCCCTTTTTCTCTTTTTCTCATGGAGAGCATCATCACACAATTGTCCAGACAAGACGTCTGGGATGAGTTCATCGCTTATCGGCTGTTGAAAGGCCGTTTCACCTGGCATGAGTTCTATGAAGCCGATCGTTTCGTAGAAAGGGAACAGTATCTTCGCATTGTACAAAAGCTGATGCAAGGCGAAGGTTTGGGCCTGCCCACGAAGAAAATCATCAACAAAATGGGCACGGGTAAGAAGCGTGTGGTGTATAGCTTTGCGCCTGAGGAGATGATGGTGCTCAAGGTTATTGCCTTTAAACTCTATGACTACGACGGTCATTTTTCTCCCAACTGCTATGCCTTCCGCCGAGGCATGAAAGTTCGCGATGCCGTCCTATACATCAACAACGCCATAGCGGAACAGAAGATGTGGGCATACAAAGTCGACATCCACGATTATTTCAATTCAATCTCCATCGTAATTTTGCTCCCGATGCTCGAAGAGATGATGGCCGACGACCCTCTTCTCTATCGTTTTTTCAAGGAGATGTTGCTCAACGACTGCGCGGTTTATAACGGTGAGACGGTTCATGAAAGTCATGGCGTGATGGCAGGAACGCCCACCTCCCCTTTCCTGGCCAATGTATATTTAAAAGAGGTGGACAAACATTTCCACGATGCAGGTGTTGTTTATGCTCGCTATTCAGATGACATCATCTTATTCGCTCCCAACCTTGAGACACTTTTGGAATATAAACAGCAGATAAAGGAATATCTGAAGCAATATCGGTTGGAAGTAAACCCTGACAAGGAACGGATCTATTCGCCCGACGAAGCCTACGAGTTTCTTGGCTTCAAGTGCCACGGTCACAGCATAGACATCTCAGAGGCTGCCAAAAAGAAGATGAAAGGGAAAATCCGACGGGCGGCAAGAGCGCTCCTGCGCTGGCGCAACACGAAGCATGTCGAACCAGAGAAAGCAATGAAGGGACTCATCAACCATTTCAATCGGAAGTTCTTTGAAACCGACGACGCCGATGCGCTCACTTGGTCAAGGTGGTTCTTCCCCGTCATCAACCAAACCGACGGCCTGAAAGAAATCGACCATTACCTCCAGCAAAACATCCGTTTCCTCGCAACGGGGAAACACAGCAAAGCCAACTTCAGGACCGACTATGCCAAACTAAAACAACTGGGATACAGGAGTTTGGTGAATGAATACTATGCCTACAAAAATGGTGCGACGATGTAGGGACGCGGCGTGCCGCATTATGGGTTACGCTTTCCTGCCTCCAATAACGCGGCGCGCCGCGTCCCTACATTTTTAGGGTCAAATTCTACATCGTTCCCAATCAAAAACTTTGTTTTTTCTTTTGCATTTCGCTCACTTATTCGTATTTTTGCAGGGAAAAAGGGAAAAGAGTAATATAGCTATGCGGCATAAACTTCTACTTTTATGGCTACTCCTTTTCATTTCGGGAGTGGCCGATGCACAAGTGACCATCCGTGGTCGAGTCGTTGATTCGTCTGACAGCCAGCCTGTCATCGGAGCCACCGTGCGCGTCGTCGGCAACAAGAAATCGGCAGTGGTGACGAATATTGACGGGCAGTTCTCCATTGAGGTGCCCGACATGCAGGCCGAGGTGGAAGCCATTTTCATTGGTTTCCCCAATAAGCGAATGAAAGTTCAGCAAGACATGCTCATCGTCTTGGACGACGGTTATGCGGATGTCCCTCATCGTAAATTCCTCCGAATCGATCTGACCGACAACGATAAATCCAACCTTCACGCCATCAACGACCTTTCGTTCCGTTTCCTAAAGGCCGTCAACAAGCAGAAGAACATAGTGCTCTCACCCTTGAGCATCGCCTGCCTGCTCAGCATGACCAACAACGGCGCCGCAGGCCAGACGCAGGACGAAGTCTGCCAGCTGCTCGGCTGCCAGCCCGAAGCGGCCAATGCGTTCTACAAAAAGCTGATTCCCTACCTCACCGGCGACGGCGGCGGCTCCTGCTTCAGCATGGCCAACGCGCTGTTTGTCAACCCGAAGTGGAAGCTGAAGGAAGACTTCCGCAGCCAGGCGGTCGAGAACTATCGGGCCTGCATCAGCAACGACTTGAACGTGAAGAGCGTGAACGACTGGTGCGCCAGCCAGACACGCGGCATGATTCCGCAGGTGGTCGATGAAATCGACCCCAACACGTTGCTCACAGCTTTGAATGCCGTCTATTTCGAGAGCCAATGGAGCGACGTCTTCGATGCTGGCGGCACCCGCCCAATAGACTTCACGCTGGCAAATGGAACGAAAGTCAAGTTGCCGCTGATGCACCAGAAGCATCTTTTCAGCTATGGCGAGGGGGATGGCTACTCGATGCTGGCCATGCCCTACACGGATGGTTGCAGCATGGTGGTGCTGCTGCCCGATGAGGACAGCAGTCTCGACCGCCTGCTCAGCAGCATCAGCTACGATGAGTGCCAAGCCACATGGAAGAAGAGCACCACCTGCCGTGTCGACGTCTTGTTCCCACGTTTTGAGGCCGAAGTGGAGCAGCCCCTCATCCCCGTGATGCAGCAACTGGGCGTGCGCTCGATGTTCGACGCCCGTCGGGCCGACTACAGCCGCTTGGCACATGTCAAACCCGGCGTGCCTGTCTACGTATCGGAAATGAAGCAGAAGGCCCGCATTGAAGTCAGCGAGACCGGCACAAAGGCCGCCGCCGTCACCGAGCAAAGTTTCCTTGTCGGTGCTGCTCGTCCGCCGCAATACCGCAACTGCACGTTCCACGCCACGCGCCCGTTCCTTTACGTCATCAAAGACAACTTCACGGGTGCCATCCTGTTCATGGGAACTTACTACGGAGAATAACCTGCATAACGAAATACTGAAATGGAAACAAACAAACTGAGCATCAACCAATGGGCTGAAGAAGACCGGCCGCGAGAGAAACTGCGTGACCTCGGACCAGAATCACTCAGCGATGCAGAACTACTGGCCATTCTGATTGGGTCGGGGTCTACACATGAAAGTGCCGTCGACCTGATGAAGAAGGTGCTGGCCGACTGCCAGAACAACCTGAACACGCTGGGGAAGAAGTCCATTCACGAACTTTGTGACTACAAAGGCATCGGCGAGGCGAAGGCCATCAGCATCCTCGCTGCCTGTGAACTGGGCAAGCGCCGCCAACGCGAGAAGGCCGAGGAGCGTAAGCAGATGGGATCGGCGGTTGACATCTATGAATACATGCACACGCACATGCAAGACCTCGATGTCGAAGAGGCATGGGTGCTGCTCCTAAACCAGAACTTCCGACTCATCAAGGCCGTCAGGCTATCCCACGGGGGCCTTACGGAAACCGCCGTCGATATTCGCGTCATGATGAAGGAGGCGGTGCTTTCAAATGCCACTGTACTGGCCCTATGCCATAACCACCCGTCGAATAATCCGCATCCCAGCCGCGACGACGACCGTCTGACCGAGCGTGTCCACAAAGCCTGCGACACCATGCGCTTCCACTTCCTCGACCACGTCATCATCTGCGACGGCGTCTACTACAGCTATCGCGAGCAAGGACGGCTGTAGACCGATATTTTCCGCTCATCAACAGATAAAAATGGCAACCATTTGGCTGGTTGTCATTTTTTTTGTATCTTTGCACTCACTATAACCAAAACGAAATGGATCAGACAGAGAAAATATGGATTGAAGAGCGCATCGTCGACGTACTGAAGACCGTCTACGACCCGGAGATTCCTGTCGACATCTACGAGCTTGGCCTCATCTATCGCATCGAGGTGAAGGACAGCGGCGAAGTAGAAATCGACATGACCTTCACGGCTCCCACCTGCCCTGCCGCCGACTTCATCCTCGAGGATGTGCGGCAGAAGGTCGAAGCCCTCGAAGGCGTCAAAGGCTGCACCGTCAACCTCGTCTTCGAGCCCGTCTGGGATCAGTCGATGATGTCGGAAGAAGCGCGAGTAGAACTGGGATTCGACTAGTCAATGAACAATTAACAATTGAGAATTGATAATTATGATTACTCTTTCTACTTGAGTCGAAACATGATGCCACGCAAAGAAAATATCATCGAAATAAAGTCAGATCTGTACTCTGATAGGATTGTCAAAATGTATCAAGTCTTGACAAGCCAGAGAAATGAGCACATCCTATCAAAGCAGATACTGAGAAGCGGAACCAGCATTGGAGCCAACGTGGCCGAAAGCCAGAGCGCACAAAGCGATGCTGATTTCGTGAGCAAGATGAGCATTGCCCTCAAGGAAGCTAACGAGAGCTTATACTGGCTCAAGAAGTTGCACAAAGGAAACATCATTACAGAAAATGAATTCATTTCCATGCAAGCCGATAATACCGAACTGATCAAGCTGCTAAACAGCATCATCAAGACCAAGAAAGGAAACATGGGATTGCTCTAAACAGCCAGTTCGCACTCCGAAAAGGTAATCATAATTATCAATTGTAAATTATTAATTATCAATTAAATAGATGAAGAATATTTATTTCCTCGCCGACGCCCATCTGGGCTCACTCGCCATAGAGCATCAGCGCATGCAGGAGCGCAGACTGGTGCGATTCCTCGACAGCATCAAGACGAAAGCCGCTGCCGTCTACCTGCTCGGCGACATGTTCGACTTCTGGGACGAATACCGCCATGTGGTGCCGAAGGGCTATACTCGGTTTCTCGGAAAGATCTCCGAGCTCACCGATATGGGCGTAGAGGTGCACTACTTCACGGGCAATCACGACATCTGGACCTACGGCTACCTCGAGCAGGAATGCGGCGTCATCCTCCACCGACAGCCGCTCACCACCGATATCTATGGCCACGTGTTCTACCTCGCACACGGCGACGGACTCGGCGACCCCGACCGGAAGTTCAAGTTCCTGCGGTGGATGTTCCACAACCGCACCTGTCAGCGGCTGCTCAACTTCGTACACCCGTGGTGGGGCATGCAGCTTGGACAGCGCTGGGCAAAACACTCGCGCCTGAAGCGTGCCGACGGCAAGGAACCACCCTACATGGGTGAGGATCGCGAGCATCTGGTACTCTACACGAAGGAGTACCTTGAGACGCATCCCAACATCGACTTCTTCATCTATGGTCACCGCCATATCGAACTCGACCTGATGCTTCGCAAGCCCGTAGACCAGATACCCACCTCCAACCCCTCCCGAGGGGAGGGGAGTCTAAATACTCCAACTACAAATAACATTACCTCTAATGCAAATCAAGCCCCCCTCCCCTCGGGAGGGGCTGGGGGTGGGTATCAGGAGCCGCGTGAGAAAGGACGCGCTCGCATGCTCATCCTCGGCGACTGGATTTGGCAGTTCACCTATGCCGTCTACGATGGCGAACACATGCTCCTCGAGGAATATGTCGAAGGCGAAAGCCAGCCATAGAAATGTTAACGCTGCCTGTGGTCTTTTCCCAGGGTGGTAGAGAAAAAGTCATCAGCGGCCTGCAAAGCCCGCTCGGCGACGAAGGAGACGCTTTCGTAGCAAAGCGGAGAAAGTACAGCTAACAGCCCAGGGCATCGCCCTGGGTTCTTTTGTCATAAGAAAAACCACGCCCTAAAGGAGCAAATGCAATGCTCCCACACCCTCAGATACATGCTCCCACACCCTCAGATGCATCCTTTCACACCCCAGAATCAATGCTCTCGCACTCTCAGATGCATGCTTTCGCAGTCGTAAATGCATGCTCCAGCCCTCTAATAAGCACACTTTTGTTCTTGCGCAGCATTGCTGCCATACTTTTGCTGCATTGTTGCCAAACTTGTGCAGCATTGCGGCGTAACCTGTGCAGCATTGCTGCCGAAGTTGTGCAGGATAACTGCCTAAGTTGTGCAACAATGCTGCACAACTTGTGCCAGGCTGCCGCACAAATTCTGGCACAACTCTCCGGGCTGCTAATAAGATGCTTAAAGCGCATCGCATCCCTACATTTCAGGGGACAAATTCTATATAGTTTCCATAATTTTTCTTAATTATCGCCATATTGGCGTGACTAAACACAAGAAATAGTCTATATTTCAGTAGAAAGAAAAAAGGACCTGCAAATGTTTAAAAGACGAATACATGACAACCGAAAAGCCGAAGACTTATCCTCGATGATAAGTCGCTATGGGCCTGCGCTCATGACCTTTGTCGGTCGTATCGTCACCATTCAGGAGGATGCAGAGGATGTGGTACAAGAGACTTTCGTGTCGGCCTACAAACATCTTGAAGACTACAATCCAGAGAAGGCTTCCATGAAGACATGGCTTCACCGCATTGCCTACCATGAAGCACTCTACCTTCTGCGACGGCGAAAACAAATGGCACAAATCCCCCTCGATGTGGGTGAGGACATTCCCGACGAATTGCCTGATGCTACAACAGCCGAACAGTTGGATGAGGCCATTCAAAAACTAACGCCCGAAGAGCAGATGCTCTTGCAGCTTTATTACTTCGACCAATGCCCCCTCAAAGAAATCGCTTACATCACGGGCGCAGCGGAAAACTCTCTCGAACGTGAAGTGTCGCGGCTCAGCAGCCAACTTCACCGAATACGTCAACGGCTCCGAATGATTTTAATGCACATGAACGATGAACAATGATGAACTCTTCCGCCAAGCCTTGCAGCGCCAGAACGACCGGGCTGCAAGAATGAAGATGCCCCATGATATGGAGCAACGGGTGAAGAATCGTATCAAGTCGGAAAACAACGCTCGCCATTGGCTCCGTCCCGCAGCCATCGTTGCCGTGGCTGCCAGCATCTTGCTCTTATTGACATTGCATTTTACAAATAAGGATATAGAGCCAAAAGAGCATCCGATGACTGCACAACAGACGGAGCGGCAAGCCAACAAGACAGACATTGTCAAAAAAACCGCTATCGGACAAAAGCCAGTCGCCGTTCAGCGCATTCAGGTAAAGCATCGTGCTGACATCAAGAGACCGACAATTGCAAAAACCAAGCCTGCACCTGTTGCATCTTCTGCCGACCAACTCAACAACTACATCGCCCGTCTCGAAGCAGAGATGGAAGCGGTCGACGACAGCGTCCGTTCGGCTCATCTTGAAAAACTCATCGCCGCAGATATGCGTCTACAACAACTTGTCAATCGAATTGTCAAAAACGATACAGAGCAGGCGATGAGAGAACTACAGAAAGACAGTACTGCCAATTATATCACCTTCTAAAATGAACGTTTTCGTTAAGCCAAATGAGCAGAATGAAGCTCGCTTCAATTCTGCCATGGCGAGAACAGGTCGAATGAAATTCAACAACTTCAAAATGAAAAAACAACTATTCATAACAGCCCTCCTGCTGATACCCACACTTTGGCTTCACGCTCAGGAGAACAAGCATGCCCAAGCCATGCGCACAGCCTTTGTTGAGACGATATACGGCAAGTTCCCAAAGAACATCGAAGCCAAGATGAAGAGCATGAACGAAGACTCGCTCATCGTGGCTCATGGCGAATGGGGCTGCCTAGACGGAGGAGGACTTGTGCCCAAGGAGAAAATCCACGTGGTGACACTCTCGCAAACCAAGTCGAACGTCACAGCATCCCTCGGGCCGCTCTACATCGACGGTCATCGTTTCTCGTTCAATCAGGTGCCAGATGATCCGACACTACCTTTGCGTCCCATCCTCGATGCCTTCGACAAACAGGCACCCTTTGCCAATAGCTACTACAGCTATACGGCAGGCGACGAACAAGCCATCTTCCCTGGTGTTAAGATTGCATGGGGTGAACACGGTGAAATTTTCCCTTTGGAACTTCGCCCATCAATGAATACTCGCATCATCAGTTTCAAAGACGACGACGGCTTTCGCTCCACCTATCTACTCTCGTGGATGGACACGGAGCTGACCGATGGCAACCCGCTACACAAACGCTATATGGTGGAAGGCATCATCTACGAGTTCCATTGCCCCAAGATTGATAGCAAACCGCAAGTGAAGTCCTATGACCCCGACGAATACCTGAACCGAACGAACACGGGACTAGGCGTGGCACACAATATGGTGTGGGACATCAAGAAAAACTCACCCGAACGTGCCAAGGCTCTGGAAACCGATACCGTGATGGAGAGGTACGCCTACAAGTTCCAAGAGATGGTGGCGAAGCTCAAAGGCTCAACCGAAATGCCCAATCTGTATACCAGCTACGACGCCCTGAAGGCAAAAGTGCAACGCATGCTTGACCTGAACCGCACCGCCACCCCAACTGAGCAGCAAGCCATCTGCAACACGTTATATAAAGAAGTCGTCGCTTATCCCTTCCGCCTTTCAGGACGGCAAGCCGAAGAACTAAGTCGCATGACTGAGGCGCTGGAGGCTAACGTCACCGGCAACCTTAAACAGCAGGTGGCCAAGGTGCGTAGGGGTATCAGCATCATGAGAGACCCAACGGTAGAGATCGACAGCCTCAGCAAGCGCGACCAGGAATATCTAAACCGCAACTTCTGGAAACTTAGCCACGAGCCTGTTGACTATGCCACGACCGAGTTCACCGCCATTGGCGAGCACTACAGCGGTGACTCACAGACGGGCTATCTCGAAGTGAAAGGCGAGGCTGGCAAAGGATTCGAGGCAGAGACCACGCTGCGCGACCTGCTCCCGGGCCGCTACCGCGTCTCTGCCGTGGTACGTGCCGCTGATGCCGATCACTCTTTCGCATACATCTTCGCAAAGACTGGCAACACCGACCGTGGAGATATCAGCACCAAGGAGATTCCCATCACAGGCAACTCTGGCGGCAACGTTTGGTTCTCTTCCCTCTGCCGCGTCGAACAGCGTGCCGCCGAAAACGCCGGTGTCTACGCGCTGGACATCAACAAGGCTACGGCTAATGGCGGGCAGGGCTACGGTTGGAATCGCATCTGGCTCGATGTCGTCACAGTCTACGACGATGGCACGCTGACGTACGGCGTCACCACCCGCCCCAACCCCGATTACAACGGCGGTTGGTTCTCCGCCTGCGACTTCATCGTCGAGAGAGTGGACGATTAATCATTCAAAAACGTCATCTAATAACGCGTTTTTCATAATTTGCTGCAATTCTGCCATCTTGCTGCCATTGATAACTAATTGATTACCAATAAGTATTGCAGCAATGGCAGAATTGCAGCAAAAACAAAAAACTCTAGTAGAAGAACTACTGCAGCATCTTGGACTCTTACACTTTACCTGAGCAACAAGCTCCTTACCCGTTGCCCATCAGAAGCATTTGGGTAGTTGTCGAACAGAAAGCGAGAAAGATGTATTTCGTATAATTCGCAGTATATCAACAGGTTATATTGTTGAAAAAAAAGCGGCAAGTGAAAAGTCTCACTTGTCGCTTTATGTCGGGATGAGGCGACATTTGGCCCAGAACACTACGTCCCATCAAAACATATTGATTGCTATCGAACAAATAAGAAAAAGCGACAGACGAATTTCTTCGTTTGTCGCTTTTGGTCGGGATGAGGCGCCAACATATATTGAGACTGAAATTTATCATTTTTGTTATACTTTTACATAAATGCCTGAATTACAAGAGAAATAGAAATTAATCAATATAAGCATAATGATAATTTGATATAAATCAATTTATAATATCACGCCAAAAACACGCCAAAAAATAAGTGTTAAAATCATAATTCTTTCCTCATTTTTTTATACTTTTGCACCGCAAACGCCAAAAGCATGCGGTGGAGTGGCTCTCTGCCAATTACGGCGCA
>ONCG01000027.1 GCA_900316285.1 uncultured Prevotellaceae bacterium | reverse complement strand
ACGACCGTTTTGTCTGGTTCGCAAAGAGTACACAAACTGCTACAAACTCCCGATGAAATCGTCGAATTTTGAAGACGAGGGCGTTTCGGAGGGGAAGAGTTTCTTGCTGAGCCTTCGGCGGATATTCGACTCGCCGCCTTGTGTCTCGCAGATGATTTCGGCAATGAGTTGGTGAGTCAGCTGAGCCTTCAGCAGCAACGACACCTGCCATTCCTTGCCACTCATCTTTGGGAGCAGCAGTCGCAAACGGTCGGTGAAACCAGGATAGGTCTCGATGATCACGGCTTCCACCTCTGCCCAGATGCCTTCGTCGTTGCGGGCAATGGTAGGATCGTCTTGCAGACGACGGAACGCCGCCGATTCTTGTATGTGAGCTGTGTTCATCGCTATCTCCTCTTTCTTGATATTAGCTTTACGAATGGCAAAAGACAGGGCTTCCATCTTCTGGGAGAGGCTTTGCGAGTCATCGGAGTCTGTTGCCTGCTCCTGCTGACGCTTCATCTCTTCCAGCTTTTGTTCGTAATCCTCGGTCAGCAGGACGTACTTCGCCTGCAGCTCTTCGTGGATGCGATGCAGCTCCTGCAGGCGCCGCTTCCGTTCACGGGCTTTGGCACGAACCCAAAGCAACAGGAACAGCAGAACCAGAAGCGTCAAAAGACCCAAGCAAAGCAGCCAACCCCTCAACGTGTTTGCCTCCTTTAGCCTTTGTGCCTCCTTAACGTGCTTCCGGTAGTTGTAGGAAGCTCGAACCTGCTCCACCTGCTGTTGGTTGACATGCATGAAGTTGGAGTCGTTGGCGGCGGCGAAAAGCTTGGCATACTTAGCAATAGAGTCTGGCTTCTTTTTTTGCTCATAGACAGAAAGCAGTCCTTTATATCCTGCTTCTGGTAAACCTTTAGCCAATGTTTTTTCAAAATATAACTTTGCGGAATCTATTTGACCTATTTGCAAGAGATATCGCCCTTTATCATAATAGAACATACCTCCTTTAATCAGATTCCCATCTTCATCGAAATTCCCAGATTCTTGTTCGTAGATGCCCAGCCATTGCCTTGCCTCGGAAACATTTTGCCTGTCAAGACAAATATTAAGAGATATATATACTACTTGTGCTGCCTCTTTACGATAGCCTGCAGTAAGATATTTTTCACGTGCCTTCTTCGCGACGAAGAGCATACTATCTTTCTCTCCATTCAAATAATATGGCCTTATTCTCAGTTCAAATGCTTTGAGGGCATTGAGGGTGTCTCTGTCTTTCCATGCTATACGCTCTGCCATTTCCTGTGCCTGCATCTCGTCATCAGGAAGGTATTGCCTATGGAAAAGAGTTGCCATTTGTCCATACACGGCATAGAGCGTGTAGAGGTCGCAGTCGGTGCGGGTAGTGTCGGCCTGCTCGGCAGCACGTTGGTAGCACTCCAATGCCCGGGGGGCTTCGCCCATATCGTGGTAGACGCGGCCTTGCACATAATGAGCCATCATACGGTCGTTCGCCGAACCATGATGGTCGAAGTAGCTGACGAGTGAATCAACGGTGGGCAGCCAGCGTTCTGTGAACACGGTGTCGGCACGGTTGCAGTCGCTGACGTACTTCAGCCGCTGCCGCATCGCCTCATGGTCGGCCGTGCAGGCCGTCATGGCGAAGAGGACGAGTATTAGCAGAATCCATTTACTTTTCATGGTGGCAAATATACGAATAAACCAAGAAAAAACCAAGGAAATCACTTAACAACTACTTAACAGTTTTGGTTGACGCCCGTTTTTCCACACAGAGAAAAAAGGAAGAAATGCGTCATAATTCCCGATGAAATGGGCGATTTTTGTGTTCATTCGTATGATTTGTGTTAGAAAAAAATGAATCCCAGATGTTTTGCTACACATGCTACAATTGCAACACATGTTTCCTTTCCGCCCAAAAGCTATGCTTTTCACCTCTAAAAGCATTGCTCCCAGACTCCAAAAGCATTGCTTTCAGACTGTCAGAACAATGCTCTTGGCCTCCAAAAGCAATGCTCCTGGCCTCCGAAAGCAATGCTTTGGGCGTCAAGGAACAATGCTCTGGAGTTTACAGAGCTATGTTCTGTATGGAACGGAGCAATGCTCTGTAAGGTATGGAGCAGTGCTTTAGATGGGCACATGCGTTGTCGTCGTTGACGGAACTATTTGTACCAATAAAAAGCCCCCTGCACAACACGACGGTTGGGCAGGGGGCATGCTTTGCTAAAACCTATTTATTTGTTCTTCGAAAGAAGTGATGGCGGCGCCGGGGATTATTTTACAACCACCTTGCGAGTCTCGCCATTACTCATCTTCACGACGTTCAGGCCCTTCTGCATGGCAGGCAGCTGGCGACCATTGATGTCGTAGATGCCCTTCAATGTGACCTGTTCTGTAGCCTGCTGGATGTTGGCAGTCTCGATGTGCTGGTCCTGTCATTGTTTCACGTTCTTTATAACTGATGCTACGAGCTTCATGGCCTCGAACTTCCTGCAAAGTTACAAAATCTTCTTCGCTTGTAGGCCCACACAAGCCATTTTTCTTGCGTTCATACCCCCTACTTATTGTATGAATTCCTGCAAAATGTAAGAATTCTGCGATTTTGTCATCAAATAGGGAAGAAGATGTGTCAGAATTGGCCAGCAGTTAAAAAGAAGAACAAAATGTCTAAATCACCATCATAAAACAATAGGTGGGCAACCCATCGGGGCTACCCACCTATTTTATTTTTGCGCGCACGTGTGTGTATTGCGCACACACGTGCGAAGCATGTTTAATTGTCGGAACGATTACTCGGCAACCTCTTCCTTGATCTTGCGACCCATCACACGGTAAGCGATAGGCGAAGCAATGAAGATGGACGACAGCGTACCGAAGATAACACCAAGGGTCATGGCGAATGCGAAGCCCTTGATGCTGCTACCACCGATGAACAGGATGCAGAGCAACACGATCAATGTGGAGAGCGAGGTGTTGATGGTACGAGCCAGCGTCTGGTTGATAGAGTCGTTGAACACCTTCTGGATGTCCTGTTTCGGATGCAACTTGAGGTTCTCACGGATACGGTCGAAGACCACCACCTTATCGTTGATGGAGTAACCGATCACCGTCAGCACGGCACCGATGAACGTCTGGTCGACCTCGAGCGAGAACGGCATGACATGCTGCAGGAGCGAGAACAGACCGATAACGGTGAGGGCGTCGAACACTAGAGCAGCCGTCGAACCTACCGAGAAGGCTACGTTGCGGAAGCGCAGCAGGATGTAGAGGAAGATGGCGATCAGGGCGATGAACACGCTGATGAATGCTCCGTGAGTGATGTTCTTAGCGATAGACGGACCCACCTTTGTTGAGCTGATGATGGAACCACCCTCGCGGATGTCAGGATTCTTGAACGATGCCACGTCGGCCTGGCTCACGAGACCGGCCTTCTTCAGACCGTTGTAGAGCATCTCCTCAGCCTCGTCGTCGACGGTAGGACTGTTCGACTCAATCTTGTAGTTGGTCGACATACGGATGGTCTTGTTGTCAGTACCGAGGGCAAGAGCGCCGGTGTTGCAGCCGGGGAAGGTCTCGGCGAGGATGCCGCGCACCTGCTCAGGCTCTACGGGGTTCTCGAACTGGATGACGTAGTTGCGACCACCAGTGAAGTCGATGCTGCGGCTCAGGCCCATCGTAGCAAGGCTGATGGCGAACACGGCGATAGCACCGAGGATGACCCAACGTGTGGTGTTCCAAGCCGACATGAAGCGGAACTTCGTGCCCTGCATGAGGTCCTTCGAGAACTTCGTGCTGAAGGTGAGTCCGAGCCAGCGGTCCTTGCTCATCTGGTGCTCATAGACCAGACGTGTGAGGAACACTGCAGTGAAGAACGAGCAGATGATACCGATGATCCAAGTCGTTGCGAAGCCGCGGATGGGACCTGTACCGAAGAGGTAGAGGATGACACCGGTGATGATAGACGTCAAGTTGGAGTCGAAGATAGCCGAGAAGGCATTGTCATAACCAGCGGCCACAGCCTGCTTGATCTTCTTGCCTGCGCGGAGCTCTTCCTTGATGCGCTCATAGATCAGCACGTTAGCATCCACAGCAGTACCGAGCGAAAGCACCATACCGGCGATACCACTCATCGTGAGGGCTGCAGAGAACGAAGTCAGAATACCCAGCGTGAAGAAGATGTTCACGAGCAGGGCGAGGTTTGCCATCATACCAGGGATGATGTTGTACATGAGGAGCATGTAGATCATCAGCAGCACGAAGGCGATGATGAACGAGATGATACCCTGCTGGATGGACTGAGCACCGAGTGTCGGTCCCACCACTTCTTCCTGCACGATGCGTGCGGGAGCGGGCATACGACCAGACTTCAAGGTGTTAGCGAGGTCCTTGGTGTCTTCAATGGTGAAGTTACCAGAGATGCTCGACTGACCACCGTCGATCTCACCGTTCACACGAGGAGCGCTATAGACGACACCGTCGAGGACGATGGCGATAGCCTTGCCAACGTTAGCCTTGGTGAGGGCTGCCCAGCGGCGAGCACCCTCGGTGTTCATCGACATCGATACTTCAGGAGCACCGGTGAGGTGGTTGAACTGGTCGCTGGCATCGGTGACCACATCACCCTCGAGGGGAGCGCGGCCAGAGGTGCTGGTGACCTTGATGGCATAGAGACCATAGATGTTCTTGGCGGTAAGGCCATCCTCAGGCTTAGCACCCCAGAGGAGTTTGCAGTCGGAGGGGATGATCTGGCGGGCCAGGTCGGAGTAGATGATCTGGTCGATCTCGGCGGTGTCGCGCACGTTAGCATAACCTACGAGCGACAGCGAGCCGTTGCCAGTGGTCTGCAACATAGCGAGCAGCGGGTGCTGCTTCTTAGCCTCAGCCATCTGAGCCTCAGTGTTGGCAGCAACGCCAGCCTTGTTCTTATCGGTGTTCACCTGGAACTTGTTCTGTGCCTTGGCAGTGTCAGCCTTGGCGCTATCGGCCTTGGCAGGCTCAGCCTTCACCTCTTCGGCGGCAGGCTCGTCGGCCTTGGCGGTGCTATCGGCCTTCACGCCACCCTCGTTAGCCATACGGGCGTCGAGCTGTGTCAGGAAGGGAACAATCTCTTCGGCATTATAGGTCTCCCAGAACTCCAGGTTAGCAGAACCCTGCAGGAGCTTACGCATACGCTCCGGCTCACGGATACCAGGCATTTCGACCATGATGCGGCCGTCCTGACCTTCGAGCTTCTGGATGTTGGGCTGCACAACGCCGAACTTATCGATACGGGTGCGGACCACGTTGAACGAGTTGTCGATAGCCGACTGCACCTCAGCGCGCAGGGCCTTCTCGACCTCCTTGTCGTCGCTCTGCGGAGAAACCTTGCCCTGCAGCTGCTGCGTGGCGAAGATCTCGGCGAGATGACGGTTGGGGGCGTTCTTGTGGAATGCCTTGATGAACAACGAGATGAAGTCGTCCTGGCTGGTTTCTTCCTCAGCCTTGGCTTCCTTCATAGACTTCACGAAATCAGCGTCTTTCTTGTGATCGGCGAGCATGTCGACGACATCGGGCACGGAGATCTCGAGGATCACGTTCATACCACCCTTCAGATCAAGGCCGAGGCCGATTTGTGTCTCCAGACAGTTCTGATACGAGTAGATTCCCAGGTACTTCACAGAGTCTTTGTAGTCCTGCTGTGCTACGGGGTCAGTCAGTTTGGCAGCCTGCTTGTCGTAGTAGCTCGTGGCAGCCGAAAATGACAAATAGAAGATGCTTGCCAGCGTCAGTAAGACGGCTGTTACAATTACAATTCCTTTGTTTTGCATTTTGTTGATTTTATTGTTTGATTTATTATTACTTTCATTTTTAGCGCACAAAGTTACGCATTTTTTACCATTTTCAGAAATTTATTACCCTTAAATATGCATTTTTTAATGATTTAGGCGCTTTTTTAGCCTACAAACAAGGGGAAAATGGTCCGAAAAGTCAATTTTACGCTCTACAAAGCACTCAATGGGCACCCAATCAGCGGAGCAGAAAATGTGGTCGATTCGAACATAAAATGCATTGGCATGATAGGTGATGGCGGGCCCGTTGCCGCTCTCGCGGAAGCAGTCGGCAAGTTGTTGGCCGACAACCCGATGGGCATAGGAGATGGGACCGTCGTTTAAGTCACCACAGAGAATGATGGAACGGCAGTGAGAAGAAGGCGAGTGCAGGAGGCTGTCGACGTAGGCGGCCACGCCATCGGCCTGCGGTGCTCTCACACGGGTGGATTCAGCAAGTCGGTCGACGAGTTTACGTGACTCGGCCCGCACTTCTTCTTTCTGCATGTCGCCCTTCATCATCTTCCTGAAGTCGGACCGCTCTTCCACGGTGAGGTTTGTCGACTCCAAGTGGTTGTTGATGACGCACACGGTATCAGAGCCCATGGCGACATAGAAGGCCGCTGAGTGATGAGCCTCGGGGGTGAGGGTATAGGAGACATTCGGGATGTGTTCCTTCCTGACGATGGGATAGCGGCTGAGCACCGTGAGCATGTCGCCACCTCGCACCACTCGCGTCGTGTCGCGATAGGGATAGAGGTCGGCCATGCGGGTGCGCTCGTTGGCATTCAGGTCAAACTCCTGCAGGCACACCAAGTCGGCAGCCTGCTCACGGAGGAAGTCGGTGACACGGGCGCGAAACACTTCGGTTTCCAACTTCTCGTGGTTGTAGGCATTGAAGCACACGAGCGACAACGTGCTGTCAGCTGCTGCCGTTCGGGGTATGTTCAGCGGACAATAGGTGCGAACGGGCTGATAGCCCACAAGCAAACCAGCTATGGGAATGAGCATCCACCGCTTCTTGAACAGCAGCCAGAACACGAGGAAGCCCAGATTGACAATCAGGAAGAAGGGGAAGGTGAGCCCAATGTTGGCCAACCGGGGGAAGGACGCGGGGTCCAGTCGGTCGGAATAGCCCACCAACAACATCAGCAGAATGGTTGCCACATTGGCTCCGGCAATCATCTGCAGTGTGAATTTCTTCAATCGTTTCAGCATGAATCTTTTTGAATCGTTAGCATCGCACCGCGACACTTAAACTTTTGAACGTCGCCGCAAGCGACTTTTGAACAGCGCCGCTTTCGCATTGAACTTTTGAACGTCGCGAAGCGACATTGAACCTTTGAACAGCGCCGCAGGCGCCTTAAGCCGCTGCGCAGCAGCTTTACTTCTTACTCTGTTCGAAGAGCTTGCGTTTCTCCTCACTCGTCAGGCTGTCGTAGCCGCTCTTACGAATCTTGTCGAGGATGCGGTCTATCTCTGCCTGTTCATCCCGACGACGGGCATTATAGTCCCAGTCGGCACGTTGGTCGGTGCTCGTAGTGGTGTAGCCCGATGAGGAGCGGCGACCGCTGTCGGCCGACTTCTTCGACCGTTTCTCCCATGCCGACCGCAGGTTATCGAAGAACTGTTCGCCTTGCGACTTACTATAGCCACTGGTGGGATGCTTCTGCCAGTAGCGTATCATGAAGAAGCCGAACACCATGCCTCCGAGGTGAGCCAAGTGGGCCACGCCGTCGCCAGTAGTGGAAAGTGCCGAGAAGAGTTCGATGGCAGCATAGATGATAACAAACCATTTCGCCTTGATGGGCACGGGCAGTGGGAAGATGAAGATGCGCTCCTCTGGGAAGATCATGCCGAAAGCCAGCAAAATGGCATAGATGGCACCTGAGGCACCTACCGTCGTACCAAGGTTAACGGTGGCCTGTCCGAAGAGGCCCATATAGTCGGCAAACTGCGCCATTTCCTGAAAAAGACCGGCACCGATACCGCACGAAATGTAATAAAAAAGGAATTTTTTCGCTCCCCACACACGCTCTACCACACAGCCGAACATCCACAGGGCAAACATGTTGAAAAACAAGTGATCCCAGCCGCCATGCATAAACATATAGGAAACTAACTGATACACATGGAAATTGGGTGCCAGGAAGAAATACAGTCCAAACTGCGAATTGAGCGTGTAGTCGGTACCGCCCTGATAAGTTGTACCGCCCACGAGGACGGTAATTAGGAACACCAGCACATTGATGATGAGCAGGTTGCGCGTAATTGTTGGTATGTTTCGCATTGTCCTTTTTTCTGATGATTACAATAATTGGCGCAAAAGTACGAAAAAATCCCGTTATTTTGCACAAAATCAGGGGTTTAAACACAAAATTTCAAAAAAAAATCACTTTTTTCACATTTTTGTTTGTTTTTCTGAAATGAATGTTCTATATTTGTCACCAAATTGTGAAATTTTCATATTTTAATCATTTAAAAATCAAGTTTATGAACAAGACAGAATTGATCGCAAAGATTGCAGAGACCGCAGGTCTTAGCAAAGTTGATGCAAAGAAGGCTCTCGACGCAGCCGTTGAAGCAGTGAAGGACGCTCTCGTAGCAGGTGACAAGGTACAGCTCGTTGGCTTCGGCACATTCGCCGTGAAGGAGCAGCCCGCTCGTGAGGGTATCAACCCCGCTACCAAGGCTAAGATTAAGATTGCTGCCAAGAAGGTTGCTAAGTTCAAGGCTGGCGCTGAGCTCGCTGAGGCTGTGAAGTAAGAAATTTTGTAAAGATTTTTACAAATAAAAAGAGACGATTCCCAAATGCGGGAACCGTCTCTTTTTTTGTGCTTGGAAACTTACTGCGGTTGCTTGCCGATGTAAGCCAAAATGCCACCGTCGACATAAAGCACGTGACCGTTGACGGCATCGGAAGCATGCGAAGCCAGGAACACGGCAGGTCCGCCCAGCTCCTCGGGCTCGAGCCAACGGCCGGCAGGAGTCTTGGCGCAGATGAACGAGTCGAACGGATGACGGCTGCCATCGGCCTGACGCTCGCGCAGGGGAGCAGTCTGAGGTGTAGCAATGTAGCCCGGGCCAATGCCGTTGCACTGAATGTTGTACTCGCCATACTCCGAGCAGATGTTGCGGGTGAGCATCTTCAGACCACCCTTGGCAGCTGCATATGCCGAAACAGTCTCGCGACCCAGCTCCGACATCATCGAGCAGATGTTGATGATCTTTCCTTCGCGGCGCTCCATCATCTCAGGCAGCACGGCCGACGAGACGATGAACGGAGCCACGAGGTCGACGTCGATGACCTGCTGGAACTCCTGGCGCTTCATCTCGTGCATGGGGATGCGCTTGATGATGCCGGCGTTGTTGACGAGGATGTCGATTTGTCCCACCTCCTGGTGAATCTTCTCCACAAGTGCCTTCACGTCGTCTTCCTTCGTGACGTCGCACACGTAGCCGTGCACGTTCTCGATGCCGGCCTCCTTGTAGTTGTTCAGGCCACGCTCCAAAGCAGCCTCGTTGATGTCGTTGAAGATAATGTTCTTCACGCCGGCTGCCACAAATGCCTTGGCAATGTTGAAGCCGATACCATAAGATGCGCCAGTAATCCACGCATTCTTACCTTCCAAAGAAAAATCTTTTAAACTTGTCATGATTCACAAATATTACTAATAATGTTGATTCCACTAAAAAAAACTATTTTGCCTACGCGGCATCACAGACCGAATTTTATTTCAAGTCAGTGATTTCGAAGAAGTCCTGGTCGCCGTAGTCGAGGTTTTCACCGCCCATGCCCCAGATGAATGTGTAGTTGTGGGTAGCGGCAGCGGAGTGAATACTCCATTCAGGAGAGAGCACAGCCTGATCGCCCTTCATCCAGATATGGCGTGTCTCCTGCGGCTCGCCCATGAAGTGGCAAACGGCCTGTCCCTCGGGAACCTCGAAGTAGAAGTAAGCCTCCATGCGGCGGGAGTGGATGTGGGCAGGCATGGTGTTCCAGATGGAACCCGTAGCCAATTCCGTCATACCCATCTGCAGCTGGCAAGTCGGCAACACCTGGTTCACAATCATCTTATTGATGTTACGCTCGTTCGACATCTCGAGGCTACCCATATGGGCCACCACGGCATCTTTCTTCGTAATCTTCTTGCAGGGATAAGTAGTGTGGGCCACGCACGAGTTGAAGTAGAACTTAGCGGGCTTCGTAGCATCCTTCGAGCAGAAGCATACGTCGCGGTCGCCAGAGCCTACATACAGAGCTTCCTTGAAACCTAGTTCGAACTCCTCGTCGCCAACCTTCACGATGCCAGCACCTTCGCCAACATTGTAGATGCCAAGCTCGCGGCGTGTGGTGAAGAACGGAGCCTTCAGCGGGTCGATAGCCTCCAGCTTCAGACACTCGTCGACAGGCATTGCACCACCCACGACCATACGGTCGTACATCGAATAAACCATGTTCACCTCGTCTTTGGCAAACACCTTCTCAATCAGGAAATCGCGGCGCAGACGCGTCGTGTCGTAATGTTTTGCGTCCTCGGGATGCGAGGCATAGCGCAATTCGTAGTTTGTCTTCATCTTTTTCTGTTATTTTGCTTTAGGTTCGTTATATTCTGCAATTTTTGCCTTAGGTTTGTTCCAATTTGCAAAGTTACTGAAAACTCAGCAAAATGCCAAACGAAAAACGCGTTTTTTTGGCTACAAATGAAAAAGAGCTGTCAGCAACAAGGCCGACAGCTCATCTTCGTGGAAAGTTGGGTGACTCGGATTCGAACCGGGAATGACAGAACCAAAACCTGTAGTGTTACCGTTACACCATCACCCAATCACGGTTTGCGGCTGCAAAGTTACGAAAAAAAACGAACATACAATAGATTCCCCCGATTTTTTTTCTTTTTCGCGCAAAAAACTCGTCGCTCTCACAGGGCAACACGTCTATTTGCAATGAATAGAACACCACTTTTCATCCCTTGAACATGTCAAATAGGATAAAAAGTGGTGTTACGGGTCGTAGTTCCTTTCAGTCCAATAATGATGGAACTGAGGAACTTCAGGAAGAAATTACTTCACCGTGATGAGGAAGTAGTTCTTCTTACCTTTCTGTGCAAGCAGGTACTTGCCATCGATAAGGTCTTCGCTTGTGATGGCGCGCTGCTGGTCGGTGAGCTTCTCCTTGTTCAGGCTAACACCGCCTCCCTGTACCATCTTGCGCATCTCACCCTTCGAAGGGAAGACGGGAGCAGCGGTGGTAAGCAGTTCGATGGCAGGCTGGCCCAACTGGTCAGCAGCAATCTCGAAGCGAGGCACACCATCGAAGACATCGAGGAATGTCTGCTCGTCGAGACGCTCGAGGGCTTCCTTCGTGGCCTTACCAAAGAGGATGTTCGAGGCTTCAATCGCCATATCGAGGGCTTCGCGGCCATGCACCATGATGGTGACTTCCTCACCGAGGCGGCGCTGCAGACTGCGACGGCCAGGATCCTGACGGTGCTCCTCAATGAGCGCATCGATGGTCTCTTTGTCCAAAGAAGTAAAAATCTTGATGTACTTCTCTGCTTCCTCGTCGCTGACGTTCAGCCAGAACTGATAGAAGCGGTAGGGGCTGGTGCGCTTGGCATCGAGCCAGACGTTGCCCGACTCGGTCTTACCGAACTTCTTACCGTCGCTCTTTGTGATAAGCGGGCAAGTGAGGGCGAAAGTCTCTACATCGTTACCCAGCGTGCGGCGGATGAGTTCCGTACCAGTAGTCATGTTGCCCCACTGGTCGTTACCGCCGAGCTGGAGTTTCACGCCTTTATGCTGATAGAGATAAAGGAAGTCGTAGCCCTGCAGAAGCTGGTAGGTGAACTCGGTGAAGGAAAGACCGTCGCGAGCCGTACCGTTCAGGCGCTGCTGCACGCTGTCCTTTGCCATCATGTAGTTGACGGTGATGTGTTTTCCCACCTCGCGTGCGAAGTCGAGGAAGGTGAAGTCCTTCATCCAGTCGTAGTTGTTGACCATTTCGGCAGCGTTGGGCTCTGTGGATTCGAAATCGAGAAAACGAGCCACCTGCTTTTTAATGCACTCCTGGTTGTGACGGAGTGTTTCATCGTTCAGCAGGTTGCGCTCCTGCGACTTACCCGAGGGGTCGCCAATCATACCCGTGGCACCACCAACGAGGATGATGGGCTTATGACCACAGCGCTGCAGATGGCGCAGCATCATGATACCGCAGAGGTGTCCGATGTGGAGCGAGTCGGCAGTAGGGTCGGTGCCGAGGTAAGCCGTTACCATCTCCCTTTGCAGGAGTTCTTCTGTACCAGGCATAATCTGTGCGAGCATGCCTCGCCATTTCAGTTCTTCAACGAAGTTTTTTCTCATATCTTTATTTATATTATGTTTTCAACAAACTCTCAACTCTAAACTAAAAACTTACGGCACTGGATCGTAGCCCGAACCTCCCCAAGGGTTACAACGCAGAATGCGCCAGATGGCAAGATAGAGTCCCTTAATGGGCCCATGCTTCAGGAGTGCCTGGCGAGCATATTCCGAACAGGTGGGCGTGAAGCGGCACGAAGGCGGCGTATAGGGTGATATGCACACCTGATAGAAGCGGATGGGGAGCAGGAGCAACCACACCAGACAGCGTGAAATGAAGTGGAGTATTTTCCTGACGATGTTCATCACTTCTGAGGGTTTAGGGAGGTTGCGACTGAGTCGCAACAAACAGGATTAGCGGAGATACTGTCGGGGCTAGCTGGGGTGCTGCCATCTTTACTGGCTAGAGTGCTGCTATCGGGACTTACGGAGGAGCAACTTGCAGGAGTGGCAGACAACTGGGAGGCAGTGCGCGTGAGGAGGTTTTGCAACTTATGGTCGATCTCGCTGCTTGGCAGATGACGCCCATCCATCCAAATCAACGACAGTGCTATTGCCTTCTGCGGTGTATCGGCCACAGCCTCAACCAGTAGTTGTTTGTGGTGGCGGTAGGCCTCACGCAGCTGACGTTTTACGCGATTGCGGTCGACAGCATGTTTGAAATGTCGCTTCGGCACGCTGACGATGATGCTTGCTGGCGGTTGCCCCGGTTGTCGCTCCACGGTAGTGAAGACCACCCTTAAAGGAAACGACGACATCGATCGTGCGGTGCCGCCATTAAAGAGCTGTTCCATCAGCTTCTTGCTGCAGATGCGCTCTTCCTTGCTGAGTGTGAACGTGCCTTTCACAGACATCGTCTTCCTGTCAATAAATAGCTGGTGTCGTTACGACAAGGCCTCCTATTATTTCTTCTTCTTGTTTGCTTCCATCAGATAAGCCTTCAGCGCACCCGTCATAGAAGGATACTTCTCAGAGGGAGCCTGCAGGTCGAGGCGCAGTCCAACCTCTTCTACAGCCTTGGCCGTAGAAGGTCCGAACGTACCGATACGAATATCGCCCTGCTCAAACTGTGGGAAGTTCTTCATCAGTGCCTGAATACCAGTAGGGCTGAAGAAAATGAGCATGTCGTAGTCGAAGTTCTTCACCTCTTCCTCGCTGAAGTCGTTCGACACGGTGCGATACATATAGCATTCCGTGTGCTGCAGTTTCTTGGAATCGAGCAGGTTCTTCACATCGTCGTTGTGAACATCGCTCAGGGGAACGAGATATTTCTCTGTCTTATGCTTCACCATCGTGGGCACAAGATCCTGAATCTTGCCCGTACTTCCGTAGAACACCTTGCGCTTGCGATACTGCACGTATTTCTGGATATAGAGCGCAATGGTCTCTGTAACACAAAAGTACTTCATATCCTCAGGTATCGACACATGAAGTTCTTTTGCCAGTTTAAAGAAATGGTCGATGGCATGGCGCGACGTGAAAACAACAGCCGTGTGGTCAAGGATATTCACCTTCTGCTGGCGGAATTCCTTGGCCGTAATCCCTTCTACCTTGATGAAGGGACGGAACACAAGCTCAACACCCGACTCGTTAGCTATATCGTAGTAGGGTGACTTTTCACTGGCTGGCTTAGGTTGCGAAACCAATACTTTTTTAATCATTTCTGTATTAAAAATTTACTTTCAAAAAACTGTTTATCAGCGTCAGTGCTCCCCCCAACAAAAAGAGAGGCACGATTTCGAGGGCACAAAGGTACAAAATATTTTGCAAAAAGCGCCCTTTCTTTTGGAAAAAGATTAAGAAGGTCTTATAAAATGTAAGAATTTTAACTAAAATAATCACTACAAGTGCATAAATGGTAGCACTTTTCATTGAAAGGTCGAAGTAAGAAAGCAACATCACAAGTGGGAAAAGCAGTATACCTTCTGCCGATATGAGGAACAAAAAAGACTTACTCCATTGTTCGATTTTTTTGCTTTCGAAGAACACACTTCCCACCCCCCAATACAATATCATTTTCACAGCGAAATAGGCGGCGATGACACCCGTGAAAATGCCGATGACCTGATACTGCTCAACCACGAATGTTTCGGTGCCTCCGGTACGCTGTGAAAAGAAGAAGATGATGGAGAAGAGCAGGCAGGTCTGTAAGACCAAGAACATTTGCACCCACAACTCTCCTGAGGTCTCAGTGATCTCTGTGGTATTGGCACGCTGCACATAGAAGAAATTCTTTGCCTGACGAATGATGAACTCGCGCGACTTAGCAAGTGCCAGCATGGCGAGGATGAACGTGCCAAGCAAAAGTCCGGTGATGACATTGTCGCTCGCCACACTATAGGGCACAGGGTCGCCGGCCACTCCCAGACGGCCTCCTGTCAGCTCAGGATGAAACAGGGAGTCCTTCGAGAAGAACGACTCACGATAGTACTGCGGCAGGGAGGCGTCGCGAAAACTCTTCCCCTTCGGATGTCCGGGCATGTGGAGCGTGTCGGGCTGTTCACTCCAATGTATCTCCGAGATCTTGATGTGCCGCTGAATGGCAGAGTCCTGCTGAGCAGGAGTTGCATCGGCAGGAAGCCACGACAACACCTCCTTCGGTGTGAGCTCATGAGGCTTGGGCGCAACAGTCACCTGGCCACTGTCGCCAGCGGCCAGAGCGGGTTGCACGGTCAGGGTGTCTTGTCTCATGAGATGGAGCGTTTTCCGAGGGTTCCTGAATGTCCGGGACTTTCCTGGATATTAAAGATTAAAAGCCTTGCGGATGTCGTCGACGCGGTCGAGTTTCTCCCAAGTGAAGAGTTCGACATCAATCTCGCGAGTGGGATGATAGTTGCTGGTGAAAACCTTGCGCACGACCTCATTCTTACGACCCATGTGACCATAGGCAGCCGTTTCGAGATACATGGGCTGGCGCAATTTCAAGGTGCGCTCGATAGCCTTTGGCCGCAGGTCGAACAAGCCAGGAATGCGCTTGGCGATTTCACTGTCGCTCATTGCCACATGGCTCTTGCCATAGGTGTTCACGAAGATATTGATGGGCTCAGCGAGACCGATGGCATAGCTCACCTGCACAAGCATCTCGTCGGCAACGCCGGCAGCCACCATGTTTTTAGCAATGTAGCGAGCAGCATATGCCGCCGAACGGTCCACCTTCGATGAGTCCTTACCCGAGAAGGCACCGCCGCCGTGAGCACCCTTGCCACCATAGGTGTCGACGATAATCTTGCGACCCGTCAGACCTGTGTCGCCGTGAGGTCCGCCAATGACGAACTTTCCAGTTGGATTGACGTGATAAATGATGTCGTCGTTGAAGAGGGCGAGCGTCTTCTCGTCGCATTGCTCTTTCACGCGGGGGATGAGAATCTCCTTCACGTCACGCTTGATCTGCTCCAGCATGGCTTCGTCGTCGTCCATGAATTCATCGTGCTGAGTAGAAACCACTATCGTATGAATGCGCTGAGGAACACCGTTGTCGCTATATTCGATGGTGACCTGACTCTTTGAGTCGGGACGTAGGTAGGTCATCACCTTGCCTTCGCGACGGATGTCGGCCAACGTACGCATGAGCAGATGTGCCAAATGGAGCGAAACGGGCATGTAGTCGCTCGTCTCGTTGGTGGCATAGCCGAACATCATGCCTTGGTCGCCGGCGCCCTGGTCTTCCTCGTTTTCGCGGTCGACACCACGATTGATGTCGCCACTCTGCTCATGAATGGCAGAGAAGATTCCACAGGAATTGCCGTCGAACTGATATTCCGATTTTGTATAACCAATCTTATTGATGGTGCGGCGAGCCATTGTCTGCAAGTCAATATAGGCATCGCTGGTGACTTCGCCCATGATAACCACCTGACCCGTGGTGACAAACGACTCGATGGCACAGCGTGCATGCTCGTCGTAAGCCAGGAATTGATCGAGGATGGCGTCACTAATCTGGTCGGCCACTTTGTCGGGATGGCCTTCCGATACTGATTCTGATGAGAAGAGGTATGACATATATATGTAAGTTAAAAAGTGTAAGGCGCCTGCGGCGCGAGTAAAAGTTTAAAGTGCCTGCGGCACGTGTAAGGGTTCAATGCGCCTGCGGCGCGGTTCAAGTGTCGCTACGCGACGTTCAAAAGTTCAAGCGCTTTCGCGCGTTCAAAAGAGCAATACGCCTACGGCGTGTTCAAGGATTCAAGTGCGCTGATGGCGCGTTCAATATAGTTCAAAAATGATGTAACTCTGCTTTGAGCCTGCAAAGTTACATCATTTTTGTCGTTCGCCAAAATAATTTGAAGAAAAGGTGAATTTATTCTTCTGGGAGCATCATCACCGTGATGTGATTTCCACTGCTGATGACCTCCTTCACGAAGGCAGCTATCTTCTCGGGAGTCTGGGCCTGAATGGTAGCTTTATAGTCGGTGTGCATGTCGATGCCATATTCATGCCAGCTCTGGATGGTGTTGCTCCAATGGCCGTTTTCCTTTGCGGCATCGTCGGCACGCTTCAGCATCACCTCCTTCACTTTGTTCAATTGTTCGGCATCGCAGCGCTGAGCCAAGTCGTTGACGCCCTTCTCGAGCAGATTCATAGCGATTTCACGCTTCTCGGGCTGCATGGGGCAATAGGCCATGAAGCGGACTACATGATAGCCGTCGTCATCGTGTCCGGCTGTGCCCGATGCGCTGACGCTATAGGCTGCCGAAGCCTCCTCGCGAATCTCCTTGGTGTAGACCATGCGCAGAATCTGACCGGCAATGGAAGCCTGGATGGAACGTTCAAGCGTGAAGGGCATATCCTCATTGAACCAAATCATATAAGCATTACACTTCGGAGTCTCCTGCTTGCGGGGGAAGATGTTGCTAATCTTTCCCTTTTGCTGATGAAAAACACGTACGGCTTTCTGCGACTTACCCTTGGCGGGCAGCGCACCCAGATACTGGCAGAGCAGCGGACGGATGGTCTGCTCGTCGTAGTTGCCGACCAGATAGAACGTCCAGTCGCGGGCAGAGGCCGTGCGCTCACGCATGATTTCAAGCATGCGGTCGTAGTCGACGTCCTTCAAAGCCTCGAGTGTCATGGGCTCCAAGCGTGGGTTGTGGCCGTAGAGGGTAGCGTTGAGCGAGTCGCTGAGGGCTGTCTCCGGCGACAGGGAACGATTCTTCAGGCTTACCTCGAGTTGCGACATGAGGTTCTGATACGACTTCTCATCCTTGCTGATATTGGTGAATTTCAGGTAGAGCAGCTGCAGCATGGTCTCCACATCCTTCGGAGTGGACGAGCCGCTGGCCATCATATTCATATCGGCCATGTAGATTCGAGCGTTGGCAATCTTTCCAGCCAAGGCCTTCGAGAGTTCCTGCGACGAGAAGTTGCCAAGACCGCTTGCGCTGACGGCTTCGTTCATCATCTGCAGGTTACGGTAGTCCTTCGGTCCGTAGAGCGACTTACCGCCGGGACCCTTGCCCGAAAGCATCACCTGGTCTTTCTTGAAATCGGTGTGCTTCATGAGCACAGTGACACCATTAGAGAGTTTCAGCTCGGTGTAGCCGAACTTCTCGTTCTTCGTTTCCTTCTTAATCTTGCCAGGCTTGGGCAGCTGGGCAATGAGCGGCTCGTTCTTCACATTGTCCACATAGGCCTCCAACTGCTGAGAGCGGGCGTCGTTGATAGCGGCGAGCAAGCCTTCGCGTGTAGGATAGGGGTTGCCTTCCTTCTCATTGTTGAAAGACACGATGACCATGTTCGAATCCTTCTCCACCACCTGGAACAGTTGTTTGGCGAAGCGGTTGACGGCCTCGAAGGGAATAGCCGGCACCACTTGGTTCATCGTCTGATAGGTATACTCAATCGACGGCATGGGCTCGTTGGCAAGGAAATGACCGCGGCACTGACCATAGAACTGCGAGTTGGTGCGCTTCTCACGGTTAGAATACGACTTCTCGAGCGAGCTCAGGTAGTCGGCCTTGTAGCGGTCGTACTCGGTCTGTGTGAATCCGAACTCTGCCACACGGCGAGCCTCTTGGAGCACCGCCTTCAGGGCCTCACCCATCATCGACATCTCCTTTGGCATGACATCGAGGTCGAGGGCACTCTTGGTCTTCGAGAAGATGTAGTTGCCGTCGCTGCCTCCTGCATTCACAAACGGGCAGCCTTCCTGTTCGGCGACCTCCGAGAGACGGCGGTTGAACAGCGACAGCGCGGCACCTTTCACATAATTATAAATAAGGTACGACATATCCTGCTTCAGCGAGTCGGGATAGGCATCGTGTTTGAACATCACCTCTACACCCGACGTGCGCTGCTCCTTGTCCTTGTCGATGATGACAATGGGTTCCTCCGTGTCGGGCACGGGCTCAGCTACGATAGGTGCTGCATTCTCGGGGTTCGTGATGTCGGAGAAGAGTTTCTTGATCATCGCTTCGGTGTGGTCTACGTCGACATCACCCACGATGATGAGTCCCTGATTGGAGGGATGATACCACTTCTCATAGTAGTCGCGCAACTCTTGCGGACTGAAGTTATCGACAACCGACATCAGACCGATGGGATAGCGCACACCGTATTTCGAATTGGGATAGAGGGCAGGCAGGTTGCGTTCCAACATACGACTGCTGGCCGAGGTGCGCATGCGCCACTCCTCATGGATGACACCACGCTCCTTGTCGATTTCCTCGGGTTCGAGCAGCAGACCCGTCGACCAGTCGCGCAGAATGAGCAAGCACGAGTCGAGGGCTGACTGACGTGTTGTAGGCACGTTGTCGATGTTGTAGACCGTCTGGTCGATAGAGGTGTAAGCATTCAGGTCGGCTCCGAACTGCACACCAATGGACTCCAGCCAAGAGATGAGCTGGTTGCCCTTGAAGTTATCAGAACCGTTGAAGGCCATGTGTTCCAGGAAGTGGGCGAGTCCGCGCTGGCTCTCCTCCTCCTGAATGGAACCCACCTTCTGTGCGATGTAGAAGTTGGCGCGGTGCTCCGGCCAGTTGTTGTGACGAATGTAGTAGGTCAGCCCGTTGTCGAGCTTTCCGATGCGTACGGCCTCATCCACAGGGATGGGCGGCATCTGTTGGGCCTGAGCAGTTGCGCATACGAGCACCAACAGCGATGCAAGAAGATTTCTTAGTTTCATGTTGTTGTATTGAGTTTGATGATGATTTGCGGTTCCACATATATAAACGAAATAGCAGCCCATCAAGGTACTAAATGCATCGGGGAAATGCAATCCGCAGAGGGTGAACGGCTATCGTTGGTCGCGATGAACGACAATACAGATGGTTTTCATTCTGACGTAGTCCTCCGAGAGATACATATAGCCGCCAAAGCGGTTGCCGGTGCCCCACGAGTTCTTGGCGAGGTAGTAGCGACGTCCGGCGTTGTCGCGAGCCAATCCCACGAGTGCCATGCAATGATCGTCGGTAGTCTGGAAGGTTTCAAACTCCCGCTGCCGCTGAGTCGTATCGCAATCCTCCTTCAACGTGGCTAATCCCTTCTGGAAAGAAAAACCATCCTCGCTGATATCGCCCTCCCAGCAAACGGGATGCCCATTGCGCAAGGAGCGGTTGACAACAGCCATGAGTGTGTCGAGAGGCACATTCAAGAAAGTGTCGCCCATCACATTATCGGGCACCTCCAGCTGGAAACGTGTGCCGTAGGGATGATGGGAGAAAGAAGTGAGCGCCTCATATTCGCCCTTCATGCACACGCTGCGCCCGAACTCCTCATTGGTGTATTCGGCACCGAGCATGTGTACGAATCGGGGCACAAAGCCCAACTCCTTGTCGAGCAGGTCGCCGAGCTGTCGGCGGAAAGCCTCCACCCCCTCACGACGCACGGCGGCGGTACGTGCCAACTGTGCCACTCTCCGCCACAACACGTTCATATTGGCCTGCTGATGAGCGTGATAGTAGTCGTAGGGCTGGGCACCGTAGCGACCAAGCAGGCGAAGTGTCATCGGCGACATGCCTCGCTGAGATAGGTTCCCTTTTCCGCGAGCAAAATAGAAGGATTCGGCTTCAGCTACCAGATACTGGCGAGCGAGAAACAGAGGCGAGAGGTTCACGGAATCGCCCTTCACGAGGTGCTCGGTTTCGATGGTGGCAAGCATGGCGTAGATCCAGCAGAGCGAACTGTGACCTTGCTGCTTCACGGGCGTACACGGAAGTCTCACCTCATCGGTGATGACGAGGCTGTCGCTGAGCCGCATTGTCTTACCTGTAGCTCTCTTCTCCGCCGGTGCCGGTCGGCCACAAGCCGCCAGCAAAGCAAGCAGGCAGGCACATAGCACTACCCTCAACGGAAGAACCGAAAACCTTTGTTTCCTCATTGTTTATCAAGATGATTCACTTTTCGGATGCAAAGGTAATAAAAAATAATTATGTAGGCTTCATCTCGGAAATAAAAATAAAAACTGCGTTTTCATTTTGCTTTTCGCTCACTTAGTCGTACCTTTGGCTAACGCCGAAGGTAGGCTGCATCTCGGAAATAAAAATAAAAACTGCGTTTTCATTTTGTATTTCACTCGATTTGCACTACCTTTGCACCCATGAACGTGAAAGACTACGAAATTATGGCACCAGTGGGCTCGCGCGAGTCGCTGGCTGCTGCCATCAAGGCGGGTGCCGACAGCGTGTACTTCGGCATCGGACAGCTGAACATGCGCTCGCATTCGGCCAATCATTTTACTATCGACGACCTGCGTGAGATTGCCGAAACGTGCAACGCCAAGGGCATCAAAACCTATCTCACCGTGAACACCATCATCTACGATGGCGACATCCCGACAATGCACCAAATCATCGATGCAGCCCACGAGGCAGGCATCTCGGCTGTTATTGCCTGCGACATCGCGGTGATGCAGTACTGCATAGAACGTGGCGTGGAAGTGCATCTGTCGACGCAACTCAACATCTCGAACGTCGAGGCGCTGAAGTTCTACGCGCAGTTTGCCGATGTGGTGGTGCTCGCACGCGAGCTGAACCTCGACCAAGTGGCTGAGATTCACCGGCAGATTATTGAGCAGCAGATACGCGGTCCGCGTGGAGAGCTGGTGCGAATAGAGATGTTCTGTCACGGAGCATTGTGCATGGCCGTATCCGGAAAGTGCTACATGAGTCTGCACGACGCCAACCGCTCGGCCAATCGCGGCGAGTGCATCCAAATCTGCCGACGTTCCTACATCCTCACTGATGCCGAGACGGGCAACGAGATAGAGGTGGACAACAAATACCTGATGAGCCCGAAGGACCTGAAGACCATCCGCTTCATCGATAAGCTGATGCGCGCGGGCGTGCGCGTATTTAAAATAGAAGGTCGAGCACGCGGACCGGAATACGTCTACACGGTCGTGAAATGCTACAAAGAGGCCATCGAGGCAGTCGTGGCTGATGCAGAAACTCCCTCAGGAGTGGCTGGAGCGGAAGCGAAAAACTTCACCGAGGCTCGCAAGGATGAATGGGACGAGCGGCTTGCTACCGTCTTCAACCGCGGATTCTGGGACGGCTACTACCAGGGCCAGCGGCTGGGCGAATGGAACAAGTCCTACGGCTCGTGTGCCACCGAGCGCAAGCAGCTCGTGGGTCGCGTCACGAAGTATTTCTCTCGCATCGGCGTGGCTGAGGTGAGCGTGGATGCTTCGACCTTCCAGGTGGGCGACCGCCTGTTCATCTCCGGTCCTACCACAGGCGCATTGTGGGTCGATGTCAGCGAGATTCACGACAACGACGGCCGACCCACCGACGTGGCGCGTCAGCATGAGCTTGCCGCCATCCGCGTGCCCGAGAAGGTGCGGCCCAACGACAAGCTCTTCAAGATTGTTAAGGAAAAAGATTTGACGTAATAAACAAAATGAGTGAAATTGCTTGGGCAATTTCACTCATTTTTCTTTTTTTTCAGCTATATACTTGTTGCCCCCCGCTGGGGGTTAAGCTTACTTCACCACAAACTTGCGGCCATTGTGCAGGTAGATGCCCTTGGGGAGCACAGATGCCACAGAGGTCACAGAGGAGACGGAGGTCACAGAGACTCTGCGTCCGCTCAGGTCGTAGATGGCGCCACTGCCCTGGCTGCCGGTTGCAGGAGTGTCGGTGATGCCGCTGATGCGCTTGTTGATGTAGTCGATGCCGCGCTTGGCGTTGATCTTGCCGTAGCCCCAGCGAATGGGTTTGCTGGATGTGAAGTCGTCGTAGTCCGACGAGTTGGCCATCACGTCCTTCACGTCGTCGAGCGTCAGCGTGGGATCGGTCTCAAGCCACAGCGCCACGATGCCGGCCACCACGGGGCAGGCCATCGACGTGCCGCTCTCGGCAGTGTAGGCGCCACCCTGCCAGAGCATGCTCTCGTCGGCATCGTCGCTGAAGGCATACTGGCTCATGGCCGACACGATGTTGACGCCGGGCGCGCAGACCGTGGGCTGCACGACGCCGTTGAACGACTCGCCGTAGCTGGAGAACCAGGCAATGTCGTTGAGCACAAATGGTTCCTCGTCTTCGTCCTCAGGCATAGAGGTGTCGGTGATGGTTCCGTCGTAGTCGCGCTGCAACGTGTTGGTGCAGTAGGCTCCCACGCTGACGACACGTTCTGTCGACGTCCAGTCGCCGCCCGAGATGTCGCTGTCGCCATCTACATAGCTGGGCAGGCCGAGGTAGTTCTTGCCGGCAAACCCTGCCACGTCGTCCCAGAGGTCAATCTCGGTGCCGTCGTCACCGCTGATGGTGAGTTCGAACAGGTATAACTCGATGCTGCCCTTCGGGTCGACGCCGCCTTCAGCCACGGCACTCACCGAAAGTCGGCCGTCGCCGTTGTCGGCAGCAGCCATGGCGATGTTGCCGTCGAAATATTTGCCCAGCGTGGCATCGCTGCTGCCCGACACCTCCAGATACTCCATCTCGCCGCCCAGCGTGGCCGTCACGGGGTCAGACTGCCACACGGTCTTGAACGACCCCATCGACGATACCGACCTCAGCGCGAGCTTCACGCTCACTTGGTTGCCAGCGCGGGTCATGCCCGTCACGTCGGAGGAAAGCTGGAGTTCGTGTTTTCCCGTCTCATCATCCAAAACGCCGAGCATCAGCGTCTTGGCCGACTTCTTTGACGACGTGAACTTCTGGTAGAGGTGCACGGGGTAGCCGCCCTCGTTGCCTGCCGAGAACACGGGGATGAGGCTCTCCGAGGCAGCCTCGATGGCATGTGTGACGCTGCTCGTGCCGTCGTGGGCTCCGGCGTGGCTGTTCAGGCTGGCGCTCAGCACGGTGGGCTGGTTGCTCTGGTTGGCATAGGCCACGGCAAAGGCGAGGGCTTCCTCAATGGCGTCTTCTTCATCGTCATAGAGGTCCTCGTCGAAGTATCCTGCGGGAATGAGCACCAGGTCGGCATCGGATGCCATACCGCCAAAGCCCTGCGACGAGAGGGTGCCTGCAGCAATGGCCGAGGTGTGGGTGCCGTGGTATTCACCGCTCATGTCGGTGGTCAGGCTGGCTATGAGCTCCGGCGTGTCGAACACCGAGCCGGGAAAGGTGTAGTCGCCCGCTTCGGGGTCGCTCACGGTGAACTTGCGGCCCTCGTCGCTGTTGTTCAGATAGACGCACTTGATGCGGCTACGGCCCTGGCTGTCCTTGAAGGCCGGGTGCTGGAAGTCGATGCCGGCGTCGATGAGGCAGATGTTCACGCCCTTGCCCGAGTAGAGTGTGGCACCGTCGGGCAGCGTTGGGCCGTTCAGCAGGCTGACGCCCGTGGCCTGGCGGGCCTTGTCGGTCTTCAGCCGACCCTTGTGGCCCGAGTCGATGCGCAGCACGCCCTTGATGCGTTGCAGCGCGGGCACGCTGTCGGCGGAGATGCTCACCGTGGCCTGCTGGCCCAGCTTCGTGCGCACCACGGCACCGGCGGCCTTCATCTGCCGGAAGGTCTCGGCGGCATTCTCGGGTGAAACCTTCACCACGAGCGTCACCTTCTTTCCACCCTTTTCGGGAGCCAGCTGCTGGCCGCCACGGTGTGTGTGGGTCATTTGTTTCGAGATGCTGATTTGCGCCTGAGGGGTCAGTTTCCCCTGCGCCATTGTCATCAAGGCAACAGCCAGCATGAGGCAGAGCGATAGTAATTTTTTCATGCTATATTTTTAAGAGGTGGAATGATGTCGGCTAATCACTTGCGAGGAGTGCCGCCAGTAAAGAAACAAGTCGCTTTCTCCACCTCCTTGGAGGGGGCGGAGAAAGCGCAGGATGAATCTTGTGCTGCAGCAGTAGGTGCCTACTCGCCGTAGACGCGGGTGGTGTGCTTGATGAAGAGACCGCCGAGCACAGCTTGGTCGATGTACTCCACTTGTGTCACCTTCTGAATGCCACCATTTTCTGCGGCCTGCTTGATGTTGTTCTGCTCTCCTTTCGACGACCAGAGGCCGAGGATGTAGGTCGATGTGGCCTCACCCACCTTCTGGCCGATGGGAGCCTTTTCTGCCAGAGCGGCACCGCTATTGATGGTTGCGCAACTTGTCAGCATGCTGACGGAGAGTGCTGCCGAAGCAGCGAAAATCATAAATCTATTCTTCATAATACCCAAAATTAAAATAACATGGGGCAAAATTACGATTTTTTCCCAAATAACAGCGCTTGCAGCCCGTTTTTTTTATTCTGTGACGAGTGTTTTTCGCCTTGGCGGGCGCATTTCGGCGTCAGCGGGCGTCTTCCAGGTCTTCTATCTGGTCGAGAATCTCCTGATACTGGCGCTGCGTCTTGAAGTGCAGGCGGAAGCCGATGATGGCACCGATGACGCCGCCTACGATGCCGGCATAGATGAGTCCCTGGCCTTCGTAGCCGCCCTGCTTGTAGCCCTCGTAGAAGAACCATCCGAGCCAGACGAGCAGCAGCGGGATGCTGACGAGCAGCCACTGGTTCTCAAACTTCTTGGCGCGGGCCATGCGGCGGCGCACTTCCAGCAGGTCGTTGTTCATGATGTTGCTATTGCGCACGGCGCTGCTGTTGTAGAACGTGGCGCCAGCGCAGACGAGCATAAACACGCTGGTGGCAATCCAGAAAGCCACGGAGTAGCCGGCAAGCATGACGAAGGCCCAGTAGCCATAGGGCACCATGAGCACGGCGACGGCCATGAGAATCCAGTAGCGGCGGCTGATGCTGCCGGCGGTGTCGCGCATGGAGCGGCGGATGAGGCGGTCGTTCACTATTTCCTGAGCGCTCAGCTTCTTCTTCAGGGTTTCCATTTGCTGGCGCATGCTGTTGAGTTCGAAATCATTCATTGTTTCCATAATTTTTACTTGTTTTTAGTTGTTTTGTTTCAGTTGCTCTCTGATTCTGTACAGGCGTACACCGACATTCTTAGCCGAGATACCAACAATCTCGCCGATCTCGTCGTAGGGTAGGTTCTCGAGCCAGAGCAGAACGATGGCGCGGTCAAAAGGCTGCAACTTGGCGATGCGCTTGTGGAGCATGTCCACCTGGCGCGTGTCCTCGTCGCGGTCTTCAAAGAGGTTGATGTCCATAGAGAGGCGAGCGGTGGCCTGCCGACGCTTCTTCCGGTCGAGGGAGATGCAGGTGTTCAGCGCCACACGGTAGATCCACGTGCGGATGTCGCTGCGCTGTTCGAAGCTTTCGAAGCCTTTCCACAGGTTCACTAGTACTTCCTGGAAGAGGTCATTCACCTCGTCAGCATCCTGCGAGAACATGTAGCACACGGTATAGATGGTGCTCTTGTGTTCCGTGACGGTTTTTGTGAATTGCTGTTCAAGTTGTGTCATTGTCGTCTTGTTGAATTAGAGATTTTTACCCTTTAGACGCACAAAGGTAACAAAAAACTACACAAGAATGAGAATTTTTTCTGTTTTTTGTTGTAATTTTGCGCACTCAATCAGAATATATTATGACTATCAACGAAATTCAAGACGAGATTATCGAGGAGTTCGAGGGCTTCGACGACTGGATGGATAAGTATCAGATGCTCATCGACTTAGGTAACGACCTGGAGCCGCTGCCCGAACAGTATAAGACGGAGCAGAACCTGATAGACGGCTGTCAGAGCCGTGTGTGGGTGCAATGTGATTTGGTACCCGCAGCCGAGGGAGATGCCAACGTGATGCATCTGCAGGCTGATAGCGATGCACTCATCGTGAAGGGCATCGTGGCCTTGCTGCTGCGAGTGCTCAACGACCATACGCCACAGGAGATTCTCGATGCCAACCTCTACTTCATTGAGCGCATCGGCCTGCGCGAACACCTCTCCCCCACCCGCTCCAACGGTCTGCTGGCAATGGTGCGCCAGATTCGTGCCTACGCCATTGCAATGAGATAACGGGTATAAAGATATGCGCAAACTGAGTATCCTTGAAATGAACCGCCTCTCGGTGGAGGAGTTCCACGAGGCCGAGAAGATGCCACTCGTGGTGGTACTCGACGACGTGCGGTCGCTCTACAACGTTGGGTCGGTGTTCCGCACGTGCGACGCCTTCCGCGTGGAGGCGGTCTACCTCTGTGGTATCACCGCCACGCCCCCGCATGTAGAGATTCACAAGACGGCACTCGGAGCCGAGGACTCCGTCAGCTGGCGCTACTTCAAGACTGCCGACGAGGCCGTCGAGGAGCTGAAGCAGCGCGGCTACTACACCTATGCCGTTGAGCAGGCGGAAGGGAGCACAAAGTTGCAAGACTTGAAGACCCTCCCCCCTGCCCCTCCCTGTATGGAGGGGAGTGATATGCCTTTGCAGGATAAAGCGGAAAAACTATCTACTCCCCTCCATATAGGGAGGGGCAGGGGGGTGGGTCTCGTCCTTGGCAACGAGGTGAAGGGCGTTCACCAAAGCGTGGTCGATGCGTGCGACGACTGTCTGGAGATTCCGCAGTTCGGTACGAAGCACTCCATGAATGTCTCTGTTACCGCCGGCATCGTCATCTGGGAGTTTGCCCGCCGAATGTTGCTGGGGAAGTAAGGGACATGAGATGTTTGCCCCATGTAAGACAATCCGCAATGCGGACTTTAAGAAAACATAAAAAAACAACTAAGACAACCCGAAACAACCTTTCACTTCTTGTTGTCTCGCTGTTGTCTTAGTTGTCTTGAATCTCTACCGATGTTTTATTCGAACGCAGCGTTGATCTTCGCGGCAATCTCAGCAAACTCCTCGGGAGTGAGCTGCAGCTTCTCGCGACGGAAGTCGGCATCGGCCTCTGTCTGCATCGGGATGAGGTGGATGTGTGCGTGGGGAACTTCCAGTCCCAGCACTACCTGAGCCACTTTCTTGCAAGGGAATGCCTTCTTGATGGCTACGGCCACGCGCTTTGCAAACAGCTGATACTCGGCCAGCGTCTCATCGTCGAGGTCGAAGAAATAATCGGTGCACTCGCGGGGAATGACCAACGTGTGACCCTTCACCAACGGATTGATGTCGAGGAAAGCATAGAACTTCTCGCTCTCGGCACACTTGTAGCTGGGAATCTCACCAGCAGCAATCTTACTGAAAATACTCATACTGATAAGTTTTAGAGTTCTTTCTCCGCTTCGCTACAAAAGCACCCCTGCGGGTCGAGCGGAGAGTTGAGGGTTTAGAGTTCTCCATCCCTCTGAAGAGGGTTGGGGAGTGAGGCTTCCTAAATGCTAATGCTCTCGATGCGAAGCTGAATGGTGCCGCGCGGCACTTTGATTTCAGCCACATCGCCCACCTTTTTATTCAGCAGACCCTGTGCAATGGGCGTGGTGATTGAAATCTTACCCTCGCGCAGATTGGCCTCCTGCTCACTCACGATGGTGTACTGCATCTTCTGATTCGTCGCCAGATTCGTCAGTTCCACCTTCGACAGGATCTGCACAGCGTCAGAGCTCAGACGCGACGTGTCGACAATCTTTGCACTGGCGATGGTGCGCTTCAGCTGATTAATCTTATCTTCCAGATGAGCCTGAGCCTCCTTGGCAGCCTCATATTCCGAATTCTCACTCAAGTCACCCTTGTCGCGGGCCTCGGCAATCGCTGCCGATGCCTTCGGGCGCTCTACGCCTTCCAGACGCTTCAATTCGGCCACAAGTTTGTCGTAGCCTTCTTTTGACATGTAAGCCATATGATATCGTTAAAAGTTTAAATGCGCCTCGGGGCGCGTTCAATGTTCAAAGGTTTTTTTGTTATTATCTCACGATCTCCGCGCAGACAGCAAAAAAAAGAAAATCCCGACATTCCACGTGTCGGAATCTTTTACCTTCTAAAGCCTTCGATTATCCTAAATCTTCGTCTGCGTTTTCTTCTTTACGGCGGCAAAGATAGACAATTTTTTTCAAACAAACAAGTTTTTAGAGCGAAAAAACGAAAAAAGTAGTGTAAACCAGTCATAAAGAATGCATATTTTTAGGTTTTTTCAATGTTCATTGTCTTATGTTCGGTAAAAAATGTGTAACTTTGCAGTCGATAAAGCTGGAATCTGTTTTCCAGCCAGATGAACGTATCATTATTTCATTCTTAATATTTTACACATTATGAAAATTGAAAAAATTCATGCAAGAGAAATCCTCGACTCAAGAGGTAATCCTACCGTAGAGGTAGAAGTGACGTTGGAAAATGGTGTGATGGGACGCGCTGCCGTTCCCTCTGGCGCATCGACAGGCGAGAACGAAGCCCTCGAGCTCCGCGATGGTGACAAGGGTCGCTATCTTGGTAAGGGCGTTTTGAAGGCCGTTGAGAATGTCAACACCGTTATCGCTCCCGCCCTGAAGGGTGACTGCGTGTTCCAGCAGCGCGCTCTTGATCACAAGATGCTCGCCCTCGACGGCACGCCCACGAAGTCGAAGCTCGGTGCTAACGCCATTCTCGGTGTGTCGCTGGCTTGCGCTCAGGCTGCTGCCAAGGCCCTGAACATTCCTCTGTATCGCTACATCGGTGGCTGCAACGCTTACACGCTGCCCGTTCCCATGATGAACATCGTGAACGGTGGTGCTCACTCAGCAGCTCCCATCGCCTTCCAGGAGTTCATGATTCGTCCGGTTGGCGCTTGCTGCGAGAAGGAAGCTATCCGCATGGGTGCTGAGGTGTTCCACAACCTCGCCAAGCTGCTGAAGGCCCGCGGCCTCTCCACAGCTGTAGGTGATGAGGGTGGCTACGCTCCTAACTTCGACGGCATCGAGGACGCTCTCGACACCATCGTTGAGGCTATCAAGAAGGCAGGCTACGAGCCGGGCAAGGACGTGAAGATCGCTATGGACTGCGCAGCTTCTGAGTTTGCAGTTCAGGAGAACGGCGAGTGGTTCTACGACTATCGTCAGCTGAAGAACGGTGCCAAGAAGGATCCCAACGGCAAGAAGCTCTCTGCCGAGGAGCAGATCGCTTACCTCGAGCAGCTCATCACGAAGTATCCTATCGACTCTATCGAGGACGGTCTCGACGAGAACGACTGGGACAACTGGGTGAAGCTCACCGCTCGCATCGGCGACCGCTGCCAGCTCGTCGGCGACGACCTGTTCGTCACCAACACGAAGTTCCTCGAGAAGGGTATCAAGATGGGTGCTGCCAACTCTATCCTGATCAAGGTGAACCAGATTGGTTCGCTCACCGAGACCCTCGAGGCTATCGAGATGGCTCATCGTCACGGCTACACCACCGTCACTTCGCACCGTTCGGGTGAGACCGAGGACACCACGATTGCTGACATCGCCGTGGCTACCAACTCTGGTCAGATTAAGACGGGTTCGCTCAGCCGCACCGACCGTATGGCTAAGTATAACCAGCTCATCCGCATCGAGGAAGAGCTTGGCGAGGACAGCAAGTACGGCTATGACAAGCTGAAGTAATTCTCCTGCTTAGAAACAATCAGCGGGGTGCGCCATTCGGTTGGCGCACCCCGCTTTCTTTTGTGCTTCCACATTGCCTTTGTAGGCATTGCAACACCAATTTCCCATGAATCCAAGAAATGTAGGGACGCGGCGTGCCGCGTTACTGGAGTGAGAAAAGCTAATTCCATTTACGCGGCACGCCGCGTCCCTACATTGGCTGATGACCGACTGGGATTCATCGTTCTACCGCTTCTTCCCGAACACCCTCAAATTATACGTTCCGACGCTGCTGACATCCTTTCCATTATCAGTGAGCTGCAAATCGGAAATCACCACCAGCAGTGAGTCGTTGCGATAAACCAGCAGCTGTTCCGGATTCTCCTGCATTTGCGGATTCTCGCGCATCGCCCGGCTGACGTTGTAGACGAGCACTGTCTCCGATGTGTTGTCTTTCTTCAACTTGAACACAAGGTCGCCAGCAACGGTCTCGGTCGTTCCATCGAAAGCATTCAGATGGTAGCTCTGATTGTAGTCGCCAAGGTCGATGGGCTGTGGCAGGTCGTCGGCAGAGTAAGTGAGAGTGAGTGTCGGAACAATTGTAGGCGATTTGAACACCACATCGTAAGCAGAGAGTTTCAGCTTGCCGTGGATGGAATCGAACTTCTCCCTTCCCACGCCGCCGCGGACATATTCTATGACATCGACGGCTTCGCTGTATTCGGCACAAAGCAGACTGTCCTTGCGAATCTTCTCCACATCAAACACTTTGAAGAATTTCCCTGTGGCAGGGTCTTTCATCTGCAGACGCTCGATGATTTTCTCCATTCGCGACTGCTGACAGGCTATGCCGATGCTCTTGGCAGAGATGCCGGGAATGTAAGTGAACACAACGATGGACAATATCGTGATGATCGTCATGAGCTGATAGCGATGCCTGCCCCGCCACAACAGCATCAACACGAAGAGCGTCATCAGCACGCCACCCACAAACAAATAGACGCGGCTCTCGGTGAAACTATAGAGGCGTATGCGGTAGAGCGTGCCCACCCAGTAGAGCACCAGTGGCGGCAGGGCTATCCACGTGAAGTGGCGGTAGAACCAGTCGTAGTGGCGGCGGGGCAGGATATACTGCGCCAGATGTCCCGCCAACGCCACAACGATGAATCCCATCACCATCCACGCTACACCGCCTTTCGGCAAATCCCACGTGAAGAGTATCTTCAGCGTGTAGGCATAGAGGATAACGGTATAGATAATGATGGCGGGCGTAAGGATGAAGTTGATGATAATCTGCAGGATTTTCGGCGTTTCGCCCTCTTCATATTCATCATGGCTGACGAACGACACACACACCAGCGGTGCAACGACGAATCCAAGGAACTCGCTGACGTACAAGTAGAAGTTCTGAGGCTCCTTGATTCCGAAGATGTAGAAGAACGACCAGGTAATCGCAAGGATGGCCATATAGAGTATTCCCGTCACCAACACGCCAAAGGCCAGTTGTGTGGCCAAGTGTAGCAGACGTGCTCCGAAGGGCCGGTCGTTCAGTCGTCGGGTGCCCAAGACGAGCAGCAATGCCGCAAGCACGTAGAGGAAGGGCATCTTCGAAGAGGACATGAAGCTCTCCAGCGACAACGGCATCAGGATTGGGAAGATGAAGAAGGAGGCGATGTATGCCCACTTGTTCCTCTGATGCAGACTGTATGTCAGCACGAACAAAGGCACGAAGAACAACAAGATTTCTTCGTCGAAGTACTTGATGGGAGCGTTCCCCAAGCCGTGATAGGTGTTATAAGCGGCTATCAAGAAGAACGATAGGCCCATCAAGGCCTCAACGGGGAACTCCAGCGGACAGCGCAAGAGTCGTCGAAGGATTTCTAATACTTTTTTCATCACATTATCTTTTTTATTATCTCATTTTCTTTTTTTTGTTCCGTTTGGCTTCATGTTTCGTGTGCAAAGATAACTCTTCTTCTCCATAAAGACAAGCCCTAAACACGCAAATTGTATCAATCCATCATTTTATTGTATGAATCGTTGCATCTTGACCAATCTACCTCACTACCCTCTATGTGAACAGTACAAGTTCAAAAGCATTACTTCCTCTACCCTATCGCATTGTCTTTAAATCTCAACCACATTGCATTTAAACCACAATAGCATTGCTCTTAAACCACAACTGCAATGCCTTTAAATCCCTATCTCATTACTCCCGTTCAGTAAATTAAGTTAATTTGTGATGCAAATTAAGTTAATTTATAAAGTAAATTAAGTTATTTTACTGAGCAAATTAAGTTAATTTACCGAACAAATTAAGTTAATTTACTGCACAAAATCAGTTAATTTACAAAACCACCTCAATGCAATAGCAAATAGAAAGGAATGCTATTGCCTTACAAAAGCATTACTTTTGCAGTTCAAAAGCATGTCTCTTGCAGCACAAAAGTATATTGCGTGCAGAACGAAAAAAGATTTGGAATTACTTGTTGGGGGAGTAAAAGAATGGGAGAACTATATACTTGCCGATTCCATATTCATCTCGCACACAGTAGGGACGGGCTTTATTGCCCGTCAGCAATTTGCGTTCTCCTTGCTGACGGGCAATAAAGCCCGTCCCTACAACAAATAGAATGAGGATGACTCGTAATTTGCGGCAACAAGTATTAATTACTCTTTGGCAAACAGCTTACCTACTCCTTCAGTCTCTCAGCCATCGCACGGCCAAGTGCCTCGCATTGCTGGCGCGTCTCTGGCGTGAGGGCCTGCTTCATGTCGACGGGCTCGCCGACAGCTTCAAAGTGCAGGTGTTCATCGTTCCAGCGACGAATCTCGCCGACGGCCTTCGATGCCCAGCCGTGAGAACCGAACCATCCAAGCAGGTGATTGCCCTTGATGTCCTTGCCAGCAATCTCCGAGAGCAGCACTTCCATCTCGTGATAGAGGCCGGTGTTGTAGGTGGGAGCGCCGACGATGAGTCCACGATAGCGGAAGATGTCGCGCAGAATATAGGAGTGGTGGGTCTTCGAGACGTTGTACACCACGATGTTTTTCACGCCGGCATCGCTGGCAGCACGGGCTATATGCTCGGCCATGCGCTCGGTGTTGCCATACATCGTTCCATAGCAGATGACGAGTCCGGGCTCTGTCTCATAGCGCGACAGACGGTCGTAGATGCCTACCACCTTATTTATATATTCATGCCACACAGGGCCGTGCGTGGAGCAGATGTAGTCGAGCTGCACACCGGCGAGCTTCTTCAACGCGTTCTGCACGGGTGTACCATACTTACCAACAATGTTCGAGTAGTAGCGCACCATCTCCAACCAGAACGTATCGCAGTTGATCTGCGAGTCGATAACACCGCCATTCAAGGCTCCAAAGCAGCCAAAAGCATCACCCGAGAAGAGCACCGTCTCCCCAGCCGCCCCCGTTAGGGCATTCGTGTCCCCCTCGGGGGACGAAAGGGGGGCTGCCAGCGTCATCATCGTCTCCGGCCAATGCACCATCGGCGTCATCACGAAGTTCAGCGTGAGAGCGCCCAGCGAGAGACTATCGCCGTTCTTCACTTCCACATCCTCCGCGCTGCCTTCACCATAGAAGCCAGCCATCATCTGGAACGTCTTCTTGTTACCGATGACCTTCACTTGCGGGTAGTACTTGCGAATGAGGGCGATGGAACCGCTGTGGTCGGGCTCCATGTGGTTGATGACGAGGTAGTCGACGGGTCGTTCGCCGATGACCTCACGAATGTTCTCCAGATACTGCGTGAAGAAGTCCACCTCCACCGTATCCACTAAGCACACCTTCTCATCGTCGATGAGGTACGAGTTATAGCTCACTCCGTTGGGCAGCGGCCACAGTCCCTCGAAGAGGGCTTTCTGGCGATCGTTGACGCCCACATAGAAAATCTTGTCAGTTATTTTCATCATAAGGGTATATTGTATTGTTATTTCATGCAAACAAAATCTGTAACTTCACGCTTGCGCTGCAAAGTTACAGATAATTTTCCATTTACCGATGATTTTCATCAGATATATTTATCGCCTTTCTTCAACCTTACCTCGTTGACATACTTTCGCACCAGCGCCGAGGAGTCTTCCTTCTTGCAGATGAGCAGCACATTGTCCTTCTCGGCTACGATGTAACCATCGAGGCCGTTGATGACGGCCAGTCGTCCCTCAGGCAACTTAATGATGTTGTTTCGGCTGTCTTCAAGGATGACATCGCTCGTGATGACCACATTGTCATCTTCGCTCTTCTGCTCTGCCTCGTAGATGCTGTGCCAAGTACCAACGTCGGCCCAGCCGAAGTCGCACATCATCACGAACACCTGCTCGGAACGCTCAAGGATGCTATGGTCGATGCTGAGATTGGGGTAGATGGGGAAGTTGTGGCGCACAAACTCGTCTTCCTCCTCCACCGTGGAATTGGGATTCAGTGAGTCGAGGCGGCGGAACACCGACGGCAACAGTTCCATGAAGGTCTTCTGCAGATATTTCGCACGTGAGAGGAAGAGGCCGGTGTTCCAATAGAACTCGCCACTTTGGATGAACAGCTTCGCGAATTCGCGGTCGGGTTTCTCGGTGAACGATTTTACACGAAAGAGTCGGTCACCCACCTGGTCGCCTATCTGCACATAGCCGTAGCCAGGTTCGGGGCGCGTAGGTTTCACACCCATCGTCAACAGTCCATCGTTATGGCCGACGAACTCGAGTCCCTTGCGGATGTTCTCTTGGAAGGCTTCCTCGTTGTGCACGTCCATATCGGATGGCGACACGATAAGATTAGCTTCTTCGCACTCGCGCAACACACGGTGACAAGCCCACGCCACGCTCGGTGCCGTATTGCGATGGATGGGCTCCGACATGAGATTGTGCTCCGGAAGGTCGGGCAACTGTTCGCGCACCAGGTGAGCATAGTCCTGATTGGTGTTGACGTATATGTTTTCTTTCGGGATGATTCGGGCAAACCGATCATAGGTCTGCTGCAACTGCGTGCGGCCCGTACCAAAGAAATCAATAAACTGCTTGGGGTATTCCTCACGGCTGACAGGCCAAAGGCGACGACCTTTGCCACCAGCCAAGATGACGCAAAAATCTTTATTTCCTGTGTTCATGCTTATCTAGGTCAGTATTTTTCGGCTAAATTACATAAATAAAACGTAACTGCAAAATCTTTATTACATTTTTATTGAAATAATTTGTCATATGAAGAAAAATCAGTACCTCTTCAGTTATGGAACTATCGCGTCACACCCTCTGACGATGAATACGACGGCGAGTTCGGTGCTCGCCAGTACAGTGTCTGGAGCGACGAGAACTAATCACTACATTTGGGCCGATGGACGATCTGTTCATCGGCCCAATAATTCTTCCCACGAGGTCTTCAAGTGACCATATCATGCAAGAGTACTTGCATTTTTTGCGGAAAAAGTTTGTACGATTCAGAAAAAACACGTACCTTTGCAACCGCAAACCTCAAAAACAGCGAGGCAAGCACTCTGTTTGATGCCCAGATGGCGGAATTGGTAGACGCGTTGGTCTCAAACACCAATGCCGCAAGGCGTGCCGGTTCGATCCCGGCTCTGGGTACCTTTCAAAACAATTCAAAATCTCGCAAGTAGCTGATATTAAGGCACTTGCGAGATTTTTCATTTTACAACAACCCTCTGTTTGCTCCACATTTGCTCCACAAGTCTATCCTTACATTTTTCCTCGCTGTCTTCTTGACAGTTATACGTAAGCTCACAGTTATTGCCTTCATGAAGTATTTGAACATTCCTTCATTACGAAAAACAAGATTGGTCTCTATACATGGTAACAGCAACCTGAATGTTTGTTCCTCAAATGATTAAATATGTTAAATCTCAGTTATGAAAAGTGGAATACAAAAAATAATTAGTAATTTTGTATGTTCCGTTTAAATGGTTATCCCTTCCATGAATATTCATAGAGCGATCATTGCTATTGTTCAAAAAGAATCATGATGTGTAAGAAAAGTTTCGCATTTGGATTTTTCCGACTTGGATTACTGTTCGTATTCCTTATTCAAGTGATGTGTCTTTCTGCCAAGAAGATTCAAGTGCACGGACTACCACACATCAACCAGCTCCCGACACACATTATTAATACCGTTTTCCAAGACAGCCAAGGATACATTTGGTATGGCACACAGGACGGACTGTGCCGTGACGACGGTTACAGTGTGCAAACCTTTAGGAACGACTTCCTGAACGTGGGGATGGCGCTGAAGAGCAACAACATCACCAGCCTGGCTGAGGACAGTGTGGCTAACCGCATATGGATAGGCACTAACAGAGGTTTATACATACTGGACAAGCAGACCTATCGCATAATGGCCTTCAATAATGAAGATATGAAAGAGAGATATGTGGACAACATACTCATGGCTTCTGACGGAACGGCCTGGGTTAGCAGTACGCGCATACTCTTCAGGGTCGAGAGAAATGGAAAACTGACTCGCTACCCGTTAGAGTGTATTCCGGGTGCCGGCAAAGAGTTCGTACTATATGAAGACCTACAAGGGCAACTTCTGCTCTCACTATCTGGCAAAGGTCTCTACCGATGGAATAAGAGAACGGGCAAGTTCAGCCTATTCTATCCCTACGCCGACCGTATCAGCGGTATCGTACAAGATAAGAAACACGGATACTACTGGTTGGCTTCATGGGAGCATTCCATCATACGTTTGGATCCGACAAACAAAGATAAAAGCCAACGCTACGTAGGACAGAAACTTCCCACTACTGTTAGCGGCCTGACTGCGAGAACAGCCATGAGCATCGTGCAGGACGACACCTTCAACTTCCTTTGGATCACTTCATGGAGCGACCTGTTCGTATTCCGCATTTCTGCAGACGGCACGTTGGAGCAAATAGACACTTCGGCCTTTTTACCCCAACGTAATAAAGCCCTATGCGACATCATCAAGGACCGGAAGGGCAATCTGTGGGTAACAGCGAGAGACGACAATAACTTCTTCATCACTTTCGGTGATGAAAATGTGCAATCTTACACCATCGGAACTTTAGAGGAACGCATCAAGTGGAAACCCACCATTGAGCGCCTATGCAAGGACGACAAAAACGTGTTCTGGATGTTCCAAAGGCGCATAGGTCTTTGCCTGTATGATGCCGTAAAAGAGCAGATACGAATCTTCACGGATTTCGAGAAGTTGAAGGAAGAACCTTTCCTCGTTATTTCCACTTTATTAAAGTCACCCAACAAGGACGAAGTGTGGGTGGCAGGCGAATACACTACAAAGGTGGTAGGGCTTACACAGCAAAACATGGAGATGTCGATTTGCGAAGAGATAGAACTCTCCTCGGTTTCTGGCAACCCTGGATATGTCTTCTACCTGTTTGAAGACCGGGGCAGGCATCTATGGATTGCAACAAACATAGGACTCTATCGCTATGACACAACCAGCAAGAAGTTGACGATTGCCAATGCCAGCTGCGGCAATGTCACTCATATGCTGCAACTGGCCGACGGCAGTATCTGGGGTATACAAGATAATGGCGGGCTGTTGCAAATAGGTGCTGACGGCAACATAACCCGCCACGGGCAGCGCACCGATTTTGTCTCCCTCACAGCCACTTCCGACGGCATTCTCTGGATGGCCACCGACAAGGGCGAAATTCTGTCGTATGACGCGAAGGCCGACCGTTTCCGTGACTTTAGCGAAACATGCGGTTTGAAAGGCAACAAGATCAACGACGTAGTAGCAGGCCACTACGACCACATCTGGATTCTGACCAGTCAGGAACTAAAGGAATTCAATCCCCGCAGCGGAGCCTTCCGCACGTTCAACGCTAGCACCGAGAACATCCATTTTGCCTTATTCCTGCCCCATTCTTACTATCAGGATGCCGAAGGTACGCTATTTATAGGAGGCATCCCAGGATTCGTGTCGCTAAAACCTACACAAGACATGGAGAATCTGTTGCATCACGTCGTCCCCTTGATTACCGACGTGAAGGTGATGGGCACCAGTCTTTTCTTCAATTCCGACCGCAAGGGTGAGTCTCTACAGAAGGTGACCATTCGGCCTGACGAGCAAAACCTCGAGATTCATTTCTCGTCGCTGAACTACGAGAACACCTCTCAGATACGCTATGCATACCGTCTCTCCGGTGTCGACCAAGACTGGGTATACCTCCCGGCAGGTGTCAATACAGCCTTCTACAATAAATTGGAGAAAGGCACCTATCGCTTCGAAGTGAAGACCACTGACGAAAACGGCCTGTGGAGCGATCAGGTAGCCACGCTAACCATTCGCCGACAGCCCGCTCCCTACGAAACCTGGTGGGCATATACCTTATACTTATTATTGCTATTGGGTGCCGCCTACTATCTCTATCAGATGGTACATAACCGCATTCGCCTGCGCCACGAACTAGATATGCGCCAACTGGAACAGGCCAAAAGTGAAGAATTGAACCACGCCAAGTTGCAGTTCTTCACCAACATCACTCACGAACTACTCACTCCACTTACCATCATCTCGGCTTCTGTAGAGAATCTCAAGCAGCAGGCCCCCACCCACAAGGACACCTACAAGGTAATGACCAACAACATCAACCGCCTGATACGTTTGTTGCAGCAGATATTGGAATTCCGCAAGGCTGAGACGGGCAACCTGCAGTTGAAGGTTTCGCGCGGTGACCTTGCGTTGTTCCTCCAGCGTTGCGTCGACAATTTCCTTCCACTCACGAAACAAAAAGGCATGACTTTCAGCTTCGACAGCGCCCAACAACCCATGATGGCCTATTTCGATCCCGACAAATTAGATAAGATCATCTACAACCTACTGTCGAATGCAGCCAAGTATAGTGTGCCTGACGAGAACGTAAACGTCACTTTGGCATCCCATCCCGAACGCGAAGGATTCGTTCTGCTCACGGTAAAAGACAATGGCCCTGGCATCTCACACGAAATTCAAAAAGACTTGTTCAAGCGTTTCTATGAAGGAAGCCACCGCCAGTTCAATACCATTGGCACGGGCATTGGCCTCTCGTTGGTTCATGACCTGGTGCAGTTGCACCACGGAACCATCACCGTAGAGAGTGAACTGGGCCATGGTGCCACATTCATCATCTGCCTGCCGATAGAGGAACGCTTCTATAAGGCAGATGAAATCGACACCTGTTCTTCGCCCACAATACCCCAAAGTCTGACGAATGCTGAGCCATTGGTCGAGGATGTAGAGGAACCAACTGAACAACCGCAGTCCCCTAAACAGAAATACAACGTGCTATTGGTGGAGGACAACGAGGAACTACTTTTACTGATGGAGAAGATTCTATCGTCGGAGTACAATGTCTACCTGGCCCACAACGGACAGGAAGGATTGGCTTGCTTACGCCAGAACGAAATCCATTTGGTAGTTACCGATGTCATGATGCCCGTGATGGATGGTATCGACCTATGCCGAAGCATTAAGGGCGACTTCGAAACCAGCCATATTCCCGTCGTGCTGCTTACGGCCAAGAAGCAGGAAGAAGACCGTGTAGAGGCTTACGAGGCTGGTGCAGACGGTTTCATTGGCAAACCCTTCAGCTTGAGTGTGCTGCATGCCCGCATTGGAAACCTGTTGGCCACACGCGAGCGAATGGTGAAGAACTTTAAGAAGCAACTCGTCTTTGAGGGACAGGAAATGAACTACACCAGCCTCGACGAAGACTTCTTGAAGCGAGCCATCGACTGCGTGCACCGCCATCTGGACGACCCCGACTTCAACCAACAGCAGTTCATCAGTGAACTGAATACCACCCGTTCCACCTCCTTCCGCAAGCTGAAAGCCCTGACGGGACTCAGTTTTCCCGCTTTCGTGAGCAATATCCGTATGAAGGCTGCCTGTCAAATCATGGACGAAAAGCGCGGTGTGAAGATTTCAGAAGTGGCTTATGCTGTGGGCTACAACGACCCCCGCTACTTTACAGCAACTTTCAAGAAAGAGATTGGTATGTCGCCCATGGAATACATGGAGAGGTTCTCTGTAAAATAGAATTTGTTTATTTCTTTTCTTTCATAGTTTCAGTCCTTCCATCGCATTGCTTTTGCCCTTCCAGAGCACTGCTTTTTACCCTCGATAGCATTGCTTTTCACCCTCGATAGCATTGCTTTTCATCCTTGATAGCACTGCTTTTCACTACCTATGCGATAGCTGGGGAGCAACCATATCACCTTCAAAAAACAAAGAGGAAACTGGTATTCGCAGTTTTCTATCCACCCTTAATGTAGAATAATTGGTCAAAATACGTAGAAAAATCACTCATGGCTGATTTTTCTACATCTTTGAACGTTTGCAACGGGCGTTACATTCATTATATATATACATTTGCAGTGTTCTATTAAACTTCGGCAAGTATCATATAAAAAACATATAAACATGAAACACGTCAAGGCAATATTATTCTTTACCCTGTTCATTAGTATAAGTTTGACCAGTTGCCAATCTCAATTGGCTGAAACAGGAATCAATTACTACATTGATTCGGAGCATGGCAATGACTCAAATGACGGCACATCGCCTCAGTCGGCATGGAAAAGCCTGGAAAAAGCCAATAGCCTCCGTCTTCAAGCAGGCGACAATTTGCTTTTCCGTCGAGGTAGCCATTTTACCGGACAACTCAACGTCAGCGCCCAAGGAACATCTGCCAATCGCATCGTAGTAGGAGCATACGGCTCTGGATCCAAGCCATGTTTCTCGGCACCCGACAATTCGCTCTACACCATCTGCATTGCCAATTCTAGTTTCCTAACCCTTCAGGACTTGGATGTGGTAAATACGGGATCCAGTCGCATGCCCAACCGCACTGGCGTGAAGGTTGTCAGCGAAGACTATGGATGGTCGCGAGGCATTACCCTCCATGCACTCGATATTCACGACGTGAATGGCAGTCTCTTGAAAAAAGCGGGCGGCGGCTCAGGCATATTGATAGAGAGCCTCTGGAAGACGGACAGCCTTGTTTCCTTGTTTGACAGCCTTACCATTGAAGATTGTACCATTCGCCGATGTGAGCGTAATGCCATCATCTGGAACGCGCCATGGAGTCGCAGCGACTGGCACCTGAGTACTCATACCATCGTGCGCCGTAATCTCATCGAGGAAGTGCCTGGCGATGGAATTGTGCCTATCGGCTGTGACAGTGCCCTTGTCGAATACAACCTCATGCGCCGTTGCAGCCGTCTGCTTCCACTAGGCGAGGCTGCCGCTGGCATCTGGCCTTGGAGTTGTGACAACACAACCATTCAGTTCAATGAAGTCTCCGACCACAAAGCGCCTTGGGATGGCCAGGGGTTCGACTCCGATTTTAATTGCACCAACACTCTCATACAATACAATTATAGTCACGACAACGAAGGAGGATTTATCCTGATTTGCAACCCAGGAAACAGCAATCCCGCCGACAACATCGGCAACTTGGGAAGCATTGTACGCTATAATGTGAGTATAGATGATGCCGTCCGACAGCAGAAGACACACACGGATGAATATTTTTCTCCGACCATTCACATTGGCGGTCCCTGCAAGAATACGCTTATCGAGCACAATATTTTGCACATTGGAAGAAAACCCGGTTCGCAAGTCGATCGTACCACCATTGCTTCCCTCTCATGGGAAGGCTATGCTGACAGTACTACTATCAGGGAAAACCTGTTCTTTGCACCTGAACCATCGGCTTTCAATCTTACCAAGTCAACGAACAACCTGTTTGAGAAGAATTACTATCTGGGAACATTCCAAAATATGCCTGTTGACAGCCACTCACATGATTATTCTGCATACTATGAATCGATTATGAACTCTCAAAATGGTTCTTCTGAATCTCTGTCTTTCCTTTTTGAAGACGTGACAGTGGGTGATGGAGCAGCTGTAATGAAGGCCGTGAGAAAGGATGCCATCACGGAGTTTTTCAAAAAAACAACTTCCAACCAATAATGAACAATATTCAAAAAACTATAGTAAACATTCCGCTTTTCCAAACGAGTTTTGTTAGTAGTAGTTAGGTTAGCTGGGCGCCCAAGGGGCTATTCCTATAGCCCCAAGGGCTTTGTCCAAAATGATTCTTAAAGCAAATTGACAATAATACACAAAAGTATGAGACTCTTAATAGTTGCCGTTGTCACAGCCTTTGCGCTGGATTTGCCGGCCCAACCACACGATTGGGAAAATCCGCAAGTGGTAGGCATCAACAAACTGCCTTACCATGCCACGTTGCAGCTGCCTTCGCTCGAGAAGCAATGCCAGGAAATTGTGTCGCTCGACGGTCAGTGGCGCTTCCACTGGTCGCCATGCCCAGAGCGGCGGCCTAAGGAGTTTTGGCGTACCGACTACGACGTCAGCCAATGGGACTTCATTACCGTTCCAGGCAATTGGCAGATGCAAAATTATGGCCTGCCTATCTACACTAATTCTACGTACCCCTTTCAGAAGAACGCACCTAGTGTGACGAGCGAGCCTCCGTTCGAGTGGTATGCTTATGGCCATCGCAACCCTGTGGGATCGTACGTCACCTTCGTCACTGTTTCTCGCGAGATGCTTGATAAGAATCTCATCCTGCACTTCGGCGGTGTGAAGTCGGCCATGTACGTCTGGGTTAATGGGCAGCGGGTGGGCTATAGCCAGAATCCCACTTCGCCTGCAGAGTTCAACGTGACACGTTTCATGCACGAAGGCGAAAACCGCCTGGCCGTGGAGGTCTACCGCTGGTGCGACGGCTCTTATCTTGAGGACATCGATATGTGGCGACTGAGCGGCATCTTCCGCAGTGTGCAGTTATGGGTACGGCCGAAAAACCACATCAGCGACTATTGCCTAACCACAGAACTGAGTCCCGACTACAGCCAGGCCGTGGTGACAGCCGACATAGAAATTTGTAACACCGCCCATAAGGCTGCCAAAGATATTACCGTGGCATTCCTGCTCGATGGAAAGGAGGCCGTGGGCAAGCTGAAACAATTGGCTTCCGGCGATACCACCCATGTGCAGCTCAACTGTCAATTGCAGTCGCCACGCCTCTGGTCGTCCGAGAAACCTAACCTCTACCCCATTGCCATTGAGTTGCGCGACCCTAAAGGCAATGTCGTAGAGCACTTCGACAACCATCTCGGTGTGAAGAAGGTAGAAATTGTGGGCGAGGTGTTCAAAATAAACGGTAAGAACGTGAAACTCAGGGGTGTCAATCGCCACGAACACCATCCGCGCACAGGACGCTATGTCGATGATGCAACTCACGAACTCGACATCCGGCTGATGAAACAGTGCAACATCAACTTCCTGCGTACATCAGTTTATCCCAACACACCGCTACTCTACGAACTCTGCGACCGCTATGGTCTCTATGTCATGGACGAAGCTTTCAACGAAAGCCATGGCTACGGCATCGGAAACACTCTGCTGGGTGACGACCTGGCATGGCAAAAGGCTCACGTAGACAGGGCTGCCTCGCTGGTGCTGCGCGACCGCAACCATCCAAGCATCATCCTCTGGAGCCTGGGCAACGAGGCTTGCAGCGGGCACAATGCCAAAGCTATGTATGACACCATTCGTTCACTTGATACCACACGACCACCCTTTTACGACAGCGACCGCCGCTATTCAGCCATCTACGACGACAGCTACCTTTACCCCGAAGAGATGCGAAGCGTGGCACGGAATGTCAGCGACCGCCCGTTCATGATGCGCGAATACGCCCACAGCATGGGCAACTCTACTGGCAATTTGCAGGAATATTGGGACATCATTTATGCCGACTCAAGCATCTGTGGCGCTGCCATCTGGGACTGGGTGGATCAAGGCATAGCCAAACCCATTGACGGTTCGCAGCTGCGATACTCGAGGTCGCTATCGCTACAGTCCGACGAATTCTGGGCTTATGGCGGTGACTTCGGTGACGCACCCAACGATGGGCATTTTCTCATCAATGGAATCGTGGCTCCCGACCGCACGCCTCATCCACAATACTATGAAGTGCAGCATGTCTATCAGCCTCTGCAGTTTGTTGCGACTGAGGCGCCACATGCGCCCCGTTCCCTTGATGCTATACACGTCATCAATCGCGACCTCTTCACCTCACTGGGCGAATACGATTACACTTACACACTACTCATCAATGGAGAAGTTGCCAAAGAAGGTTCGCTACAACTCAAGGACGACAGCCTGCTATTGCCATCGTGCCCAGTATATGAAGGCGAGGTAGCTGTTAACGTCTACGCACGTCTGCGCCAAGCCACACTCTGGGCAGAAGCAGGCTACGCCATCGCTCATGAACAGTTCATTCTGCACGACTATGATTATGACAAAGTATCACGCACCACAGATTATTCTGGTTCTGCCGAGAGCACGAAGGCCTCAGTCCGTCGCACCACTAACGGCATTGTCGTCAATGGTGCCCATGGGGCTGCTGTCATCGACCACACTGGTGCACTCGTCAGTTGGATGAAGGAAGGAAACGAGTTGCTCAAAGCACCCCTTGTGCCTTCTTTCTGGAAACCGGAAAATGACAACCAAGCCGCAGCCAATTTTGCACAGCGTACAGCAGTTTGGAAAGAAGCGACTGCAAAGCGACAAGTAGGTGACATCTGCGTAGAACCGTCAGATTCAGGCGTGGTAGTAACCTGTCCTATGAAGTTCCCTATCGGTGTTGACTACACCTTAACGTACCATTTCACACCCGAAGGACACATTCAAGTCTACGCCGACTACCAGCCTACGCAACCTGTCGACAGTCTGCCACTGATGCCTTGCTTCGGAATGCAAATGCGCCTGCCATCAGAGTTCACGCAGATTGACTTCTACGGTCGCGGTCCTTGGGAGAATTACCCCGACCGCAAGCATGGTGCCATGCTCGGGCGCTATCAGATGTCGCTCAGCAACTTCGAGACAGAATACATCCATCCACAGGACAACGCCAATCGTTGCGACATACGTTGGCTCAGCCTGTCGTCGCCCTCGACAACCATCCGCATTGACGGCAAACAGCCTCTCTGTATAAGCGTCTGGGACTATGGCGACGAGGATCTTGGACCGCTTCACCCCTATGAAGTGCCTCGTGGCAATCTTGTCTGCGTGAACATCAATCTGAACATCCATGGCGTGGGAGGGACTGACACATGGGGCAAGCGTACACTGCCGCAATATACCATTGATGGCAACGTGCCACATCACTTCGGTTTCACCCTCACGGCTACACCCAAATAAAGAGCGATAAAAACTCAATGTCAATCTTTGTCTGTCGAAACGACAATCTGTGAAAATAAATGATAATAACGCTCATCATTGATTAAACAACTATAGTAAATGAAAAAAACATTCTTGTTCTTGCTCTTCGGAGCTGCATTGACAGTTTCGGCACAGACCGACGTCACAGCCCATTACCTGAAGAACTATGGTTTCGACAGCGGTTTTCATCATGCTGCCGGTGAAACCACCGAAGTGAAACAGGAAATCAAGACCATCACGGGATGGACGGCAGGCTTTACTGTCGATTACACCATCGCTGGTATCTACGAATATGGCTTTGCCGGCACCTTCAACGGTGGTGAAGTACCCGCCCAAGGCTATCAGGGCAGCAAAGGAGGTGCGTTGGCACTCTCTACGGGATGGGGTGTGGAAATGACCTACAGTCAGACCGTCACCCTGCCCGCCGGTGCCTACACCATTACGGCACCCACCTACAACGGCAAGAGTGCCACCAAAGGACACTCGCTGTTGGCATGGATCCCACAAAGCGGCGAGACCATCGTCTCTACGCTCAGCAGCTATCCATCAAAGACGTGGACGCCAGACCAAATTACCTTCACGCTGACCGAAGAAACGAAAGGCAAGATCCAGATTGGCTACAAATCGGCCGAGAACACAGGGTCAGGCAGCTCTGCCAACCTTCTGATTGACTACGTTCAGATACTGGTCAAGAGCATGGACGAGAGCAAGGCAGAACTCGGCAAGACGCTCGAAACAGCCAATGCTCTCTATGCCGATGGCAGCGGACGGGGTGCTGCCGATCTTAAAGCAGCCATCGATCGTGCTCAGACAGCCTATAGCGATAGTGCTACACCGCTGTCCGAAGTGCTGGCTGCCGACAAGGATCTAAAAGAGGCCATTGAAGTATACAGATGGTTGAATGCCTCAGCGAGTGCACCCTTCGACTGCACCGACCGCTACATCAACAACCCATCGTTCGAAGTTGATGGAACGGCGGGATGGACTTTCCAAGGCATGAGTCTGCAAAGCAACAGCTATTTCACAAAGAAAGACGGAACCTACTATATGGAAGCATGGGTCAGTCGCGGAAGCAAAATCCCAGACGTTTCCATTTCACAAGTACTGAAAGGTCTGCCGAAAGGCAACTATCGCCTATTGGCAAACGCCCTGCATATCCAACAATCCGGTCAAGGTAGTGTCGTCAACACAGGTTCTTCGCAAAAGGGAGCCTACCTCTATGCCAGTCATTCGAGGATGCTCATCACCAACATTGATACTTATGATGTCACTTTCTCCGTCGTAGACGAGAATGATGAGGTGGAAATCGGCGTGAAGGCACAGAGCCCCACTGGCAATTATCTCTGTGTGGACAACTTCAAGCTACAATACATTGGAGAAATTGGTTCGTCAGACATAGCCAAGGAACTGCAGGCCCTTGTGATTCAGGCTGAGGCTTATGCTTCAAAAGGAATGCAACAAGTTGCTGCCGATGGTCTAAATCAAGCCATCGAGACTGCTAAGAATGCACTGCAGGGAATAGGCAAGGACGACGACGGCAACACTATCTACAACGAGAATGTGCTGAACGAAGCTTACAGCGCACTGGTAGCCGCTATGGCTGTTGCAGAAGAATCGATGGCACGCTACACGGCACTCCAAGAGCGAATCACCTACGCCACCAAAGTGCTGACATGGTGGAAGGACATGCCACATAAAGCAACCGCTTGGAACCAACTCAATAAGGCCGTAGCTACCGCCAAGACACAGGTCAAGGACTACACCTTAAGCAACGATGAACTCAAAGCTGCCACCACCACCTTGAACAACCGCATCAAAGCAGTAGACAAGAAAATCTACTGCAGCGGTAGTGCTTGTGGCAGCGATGCCAAGTTGCAGGACGACGACAACCAGTGGTCATACCAACGCTCCATGCAGTCGAAACACTGGGTACTATTTTGGGAGAAAGGATACGGTGCTAAGGCACCCGAACCCGTGGCTGGCATTCTCGAAACGGCCGACAAGATCTTCGAGATGTATGCCGACAAACTCGGTTTCATTACCATCAACCAAGGCAAGTCCAAGAGCGACACCTACAAAATGATCATCCGTCTGTTCGCCACAACTGAATGGAAAGCCGAAGGCAGTGGCATCGACAACCAAATTGGCATGCTCTCCCTCTCCCGATGGGCCTACACCTCGCGTGGTGGACAGACCGTGGCCCACGAAATCGGACACTGCTTCCAATACCAAGTACACTGTGACAATAACGATTGGAACGGTTGGATGTACAATTGGCATGAATCTACGGTAAACCCCTTTTGGGAAATGTGTGCACAATGGATGGCCTATTGCTATTACCCCAATAAGTTACTCAACGACAACGAATGGCTTTGGAACTCTCTCAACGGCATGCATCGCCATCCTCTGGCAGGCTATCTACGCTACGAAAACTTCTTCATTCAAGACTGGTTCGTACATAAGCATGGATGGGACGCCGTAGGCCGACTTTGGAACGATTGCCGAGATCCCGAAGATCCCTTCGAGACTTATATGCGAACACGCATGACTGGAACTGCCAGCCAAAAGGTCAGCCAACTCGGCGACGAGTTGTGGGAATGGGGAGCACGAATGACCACTTTCGACCTCGATCCAATTCGCTCTGTCGCAGCAGGCAAAGCCAGTTGGCGCAGCCAGACAGCGCTCACCAAAGATGCAGATGACTACTGGTGGCCCGAGAAAAAGGACTGCATCGAAAACTATGGCAATAATGCCATCCGCATCAACGCTCCCTCCAAAGCTACAACCCTCTATGTCGAGTTCGAGGGCAAGGCTGGGGCTGACGGCTACACAGCCAAGAACACTACGCGTGCTGGATGGCGCATCGGCTTCGTAGCCTTCAAGAACGATGGTTCACGCGTCTACGGCGACCTCACACGCGCCACCTACAACGACGCCAACCACACCATTGCTTTCGATTGCCCTGCCAATTGCAGCCACGTCTGGTTCGTCGTCAGTGGAGCACCCACCACCTACTGGACCCACAATTTCACAGGCTGGATAGACAATGTCGAGGAGCAGTGGCCGTACCGTGTGAAGTTCTACAAGACCAATGTCTATGGCGAGGCTAACAACAACGACCAGCCAACAGGCATCGATGATATGGCAATTGAAGAAAAGGACAAGGGAGAAATTCACATCTATGATCTTAACGGCCGCATGGTACGTCGAAGTACGACCTCACTCGAGGGTCTGTCCCATGGCATCTACATTGTAGGCGGCAAGAAAGTGGTCAAATAGGCTGGTTGTTTATCAATCGAAACCAATAACCTCATTTTATTAACTAACAAAAGTGTATGTGACGACACATGCGTGCAAGCATGTAGTATTGTCCGCGCTTTTGTTGTCAGCCTTTCTCATTGGAAGTCCGCTATCTACAAATGCGGATATCCTGAGCACGCAGGCTGTTCAGCAGAATGGAATTGTCAAGGGAAAAGTGGTCGACCACAATGGCGAACCTATTATCGGCGCAGCCGTCAAGGTAATGGGCACCGACCGTGGTACCGTGACCAATCTCGACGGAGAGTTCACGCTAGAAGGTGTCAACACTGGCAAACTAAACATCTCGTATGTGGGATTTGGCACGAAGGAAGTGAGTTTCCGCGCTGGCGAAACCCTTAGCATCACGCTCGATGAGGACATGGAGTCACTCGACGAGGTCGTGGTCATTGGCTATGGAACAACGAAGAAGGCTAACCTGACTGGTTCGGTTGCATCGGTAGACTTCCGCGAAGTCAGCAATCTGCCTGTTGCCAACACGTCGAACCTGCTACAGGGCCGCCTGCCAGGTGTCGTGTTGCAGATGAATGGTGCTCAAGCTGGTCACGACGACCCTGAGGTACGCGTACGTGGTATCGGCACACTGGGAGGTTCTTCTAAAAACAACCCGATGGTGCTCATCGATGGCATAGAGAGCAATATCAATCAACTCTCAGGTCTGCCTGCAGAAGATATCCAGAGCGTTTCCGTACTGAAAGATGCTGCCTCGGCCGCCATTTATGGTGTACGTGCCGCCAATGGCGTTATCCTTGTCACGACAAAACGTGGAGCGGAGATGCGTCCGCAGGTGACATATTCAGGTTCTGTTGCCCTACAGGAGCCGACCGTGCTGCCTAAATATGTGGATGGCTATAACTGGGCACTTATCTTCAACGAGGCACAGGCCTCACGCGGTGCCTACACGCAGGAGATGCTCGAAAAGTTGAAAAACGGCAGTGATCCCGACCATTTTGCCAACACCGACTGGGCCAAAGAGATGTTCCGTACTGCTTTCATGCAGCAACATCACTTGAGCGTGCAGGGAGGTTCGAAAGCTATGCACTATATGTTCTCGGTGCAGTATCAGGACCAGGATGGCTTGATGAAGAACACCCGCAACAAACGCTACAACTTCCGCTCGAACATTGACGCTAAACTGGGGCGTGTGAAGTTGGGTATGAACCTCGCTGGTTCGAAGCAGAGCGTCTATGAGCCGTTACCGGTGGGCGACGGAGGTTTGGTGCGCTATTTGTCGTGGTTCACTCGCCCAACAGTTCCCGTGAAGTTCTCCAATGGACATTGGGCTTACACCGATGGGAACGATGCTATTTCGCAATCAATCTTCAAGAATCCAGTGCAGGAAATCTACAACGACCTGCGTGATAACGATCACTATCGCTTCGACGGCAAGGTATTCGCCGAGGTCGACTTAGTGAAGGGGCTGCAGTTCCGCACAAGTCTCGCTTATAAACTCTACGCGAATCGCATCAGTACATTCGACCGACGCGAAGAACCCCGCTACAATGCCGAGGGCGACATCATTGCTCCTGCTGAGACACAGAACTCGCTGACAGACTATGACTGGTTCCAAACGGGTTGGATCAATGAAAACATCCTGACCTACAATGAAACGTGGGGCAAACACAATCTGGGCGTGCTGCTGGGTCACTCCATTCAGGAAAACCGTTACGACGTGAACAACAGCTCGAAACAAGGATTCCCCACCGATAACATCTTCGAATTGAACGGTGGCACACAGAATCCATCAGCCAGTGGCTATGCTGAGGAGGATGCTCTGCAATCGTTCTTCGGACGCATTAACTATAACTATGCCGACCGGTATCTGGCTGAGTTCAACATCCGTCACGATGGTTCGTCGCGCCTGCCCAAGACCAATCGTTATGCTACATTCCCCTCGTTCTCGGCAGCATGGATTATTTCCAACGAATCCTTTATGCAAAACATCGATTGGCTTAGTTCGTTGAAACTGCGTGGCAGCTGGGGTAAGTTGGGTAATCAGGAAATTGGTAACTACACATTCTCGGAAACTCTGGCCGCACAAGGCAGCTACTACTTCGGCGACAAGAAGTACATCGGCATGCGTGCCACAGGCATTGCCAACGAAAACATCAAATGGGAAACGACAACCATAACCGACTTCGGCTTCGACGCCAGCTTCTTCAAAGGCCGCCTGAGTACCACATTCGACTGGTATAACAAGGTAACAAACGACATCCTTCTACAGCTGCCCATGCCAGGCATTTTCCTCGGCTCGCTAGGCGCACCCTATCAGAATGCAGGTAAGGTGAAGAACACTGGTTGGGAATGGTCAGTGAACTACTACGACCATGCAGGCGACTGGAACTGGAATGCAGGCTTCATGCTGGCAAGCGTACACAACGAGATTGTCGACCTGAACGGTCAGGAGAGCATCTCTGGCAACACCATCAATCGCGAAGGCGAAGCTATCGGCTCGTACTACGGCCTGAAGGCTTTAGGACTTTATCGCACCGAGGCAGATTTGCAGCGCACCAATTCCGAAGGCAAGCAAATCATGCAGAACGGTCAGGCCCCATCACTGGGTGACATCATGTATGAGGACCTAAACGACGACGGAAACATCAATGACGATGATCGCCAAGTGTTGGGCAACCCGTTCCCGAAACTGCAGTATTCCATCTCGCTGGGTGCCAGCTGGAAGAATTTTGACCTGTCGATGTTCTGGCAGGGCATTGCAGGACTCAACCGCTTCAATTGGGAAACGACGACTCTCTCCAACGGTGGAAACAAGACCACACGCTGGCTCAACCGCTATTCGGCAGAGAACGTGAATGGCGAGATGCCACGTCTAGGCAACGAATTCAACAACGCATATTCATCGTTCTGGCTCAACAAGGGTGACTATTTGCGCCTGAAGAGCTTGGAGTTGGGCTATACGTTCAAGAAGAATCATCTCCTGCAACAGTGGGGAGTGCAGAGTGTACGTCTTTATTTAGCTGGTACCAACCTGCTTACCTTCTGCTCCGTCTACAACTACGATCCTGAAAAATTCAGTTCTGACATGCGAAGCGATGCACATCCCAATGTGCGTGCCTACTCATTCGGTGTCATTGTTAAATTCTAAAAACGCGTTGAATTATGAAACTACATCATTTATATATCGCATCAATGCTGGCAGCAGGGCTTATCCTTACAACCTCCTGCAGCGACAGTTTCCTTGACAAGAACTCTCTCACCGAGTCTTCGACGGAAACATTCTGGCAGACCGAGGACGATGCCACGATGGCCATGGTTGCATGTTATGACGGTCTGCAGAGCAACCAAATCTATGGCGGTGGTCCGTGGGACCTTGGACAACTCAACATGGACTGTATGACTGACAACGGCGGCCACTTCAACTGGAGCGGTTGGGTGGAAGGCTATGACATCGCCAACGGCACCCATAGTGCCAGCTCATGGGCTGTAGGCTCGTTCTGGGATGCCCTCTACGAGGTCGTGAAACGTTGCAACAGCCTCATAGCAAACATTGATCGCGTTCCAATGTCTGAGACAAAGATTGAACAATACAAGGCAGAAGCCATGACGCTACGTGCCCTGATGTACATTCATCTGACGATGACCTACAACGACGTACCCTATCTGACGGAGCCGCTAACCATTGACAATGCTGAGAAACCAGCCACACCGCGTGCAGAAATCGTCACAGCAGAGATTCAAAACTTAAAGGCTGCTGTACCTAACCTGCCCGTTACGGCCGAGCGCGGACGCCTCACTCGTGGCGCCGGCTATGCCATCTTGGGGCGTCTGGCTCTCTACAATAAGATGTGGGACGAGGCAATCGGTGCCTATCAGGAAGTGATGAAGCTGGGCTACTCGCTGGCTTCCGGCTATACGGCACTTTTCACCCCTGCCGGTGAAACTCAACCGGAAATCATCTTTGCCGTACGTTTCGAGGGTCCAGGTCTTGACGAAGGTGCCGTATTCAATGCCCATTGGAACACGCCCATTGAGTCAATGAACGGAACGCTCGACTTGGCCGACGACTACTATAAGCTCGATGGAACAAAGGCCACCGAACGCAACTATGCAGCCAAGAAGGCTGACGGTTCACTTGATGTGAGCAAACCTAACTTTGACTACTGGAAAGGTCGCGATCCACGCCTCTATGCCACGCTCTTCGTACCAGGCATGTATTGGAACGGTCTTGGTGGCGAGGAATCGCCTTACGGCGGTGCGGCATCTTCACTCTCTACCATCTACGTCATGAAGTACTTCGACCCCACAGACACTGGCAACTCGTGGGACAACGGACAGGACTTCTACGTCGTGCGCTATGCCGAGGTACTGCTGTCGCTGGCCGAGGCCATGGTCGAGAAGGGCGGCTACAACGAGTCTACCGTGCTCGGTCTTGTCAACCAGGTGCGCCAGCGCGTGGGCATGCCGAAGGTTGAGGACGTCGAAGGCACTGGTCTGAGCAAGGACAAACTGCTGCAGGTGGTTCGCCACGAACGCCGCGTGGAACTCGCCTTCGAGGGTCTACGCCTCTACGACGAATACCGCTGGCATCAGTTGAAGGAAGCTATCGACATCGTGAACAACGAACGCATTACCTATGGGCTTAACTACGAGCCACGTGTCTATAATGGCGAGCGCGACTACAAGTGGCCGATCCCGACTGACGAAATCGACAGCAATCCTCAGCTAAAGCAACATGAAGGTTGGTAAAAAGCACCTTCGTTCTGACAGCATTTTGCGTGTCGGCATGAACCTATGAAAGATAAGGAGGGTGTGTCAAATTGACACACCCTCTTTTATGTAATACTCTGTAGGGAATCTGATTGCCATCAAACCTATGTAGGGACGCGGCGTGCCGCGTTACTGGAGGGGAAAGCTAAATCCAGTAACGCGGCACGCCGCGTCCCTACATATCATCGCAATCACTTTCTTCCAAAGTCGGCAGGGATCTCGCCCCAGTTCTGGGTGTCCCACTTCAGGATGGGAACACGGAAGGGATGGGTGCGCAGCCACATCTCGGCACGATAGATAATCTGGTAGAGTTGCTCGGTCTGCGGTGTGCGCTCAAGCTTCGTCTTGCATTGCATCTTCTGCACCCAGATGATGGCGTTTCGAGAATCGCTATAGATAACGTGGTCGCGAATGCCCTGCTTCTCCATCAATGCCAACGCATGAACAATAGCCAGGAACTCCCCGATATTATTGGTTCCGTGCATCGGTCCGAAGTGGAACACGCGTGCACCCGTCTGCAAATCAATCGCCTGATACTCCATCGGTCCAGGATTGCCAGAGCAAGCAGCATCGACGGCCCAGGCGCCTGAGGCCCCACCCCTCCCCTCCCCAAAAGGGGAGGGAGATTGAGTCGTTGGAGTTTGTGAAGGGGTATTCATTGCTTCATGTATTTCGTTAATAACTCTATTTGTGTCAAAGAGAACTTCATCGTTTGTAAATCGGACTATTCTGAACCCTAACTCTTCTAAACCCTCAGTTCTCTCTTCATCTTTGACTATTTGATTACCCGCAAAGTGATATCCACCATCAATTTCAATAATTAGTTTGTTGTGTAAACATACAAAGTCTGCAATATAGTTACCAATTATGTGTTGTCTTCGAAACTTGTCACCAAGGTATTTATTCCTCAATAGACTCCATAGAATGCTTTCTGCTTCTGTAGGATACTTACGATTATGCTCTGCAAATTCTTTGAGCAAGTCGTAGTTCTCGTTTCCTGTTTCATAGACATACATACACAACGCTCTTAACTATCTCCCTCCCCTTTTGGGGAGGGCAGGGTGGGGCTTTACATCCTCTCCGGAACTTCAATACCGAGTAGGGCCATACCGTTGCGGAGGGTCTTGGCGACGTTGCGGGCGATGACGAGGCGCATGGCCTTTGCTCCCTCGCTCTCTGCATTGAGGATGCTGTAGTCGTGGTAGAACTGATTGAACTCCTTCGTCAGCTCGTAGCAGTAGTTGGCGATGCCGGAGGGCGAATAGTCCTTGCCAGCCTGCTCAACGGCAGCGGGGAACTCATTCAGCTTCTGGATGAGAGCCGTCTCCTTCTGATTCAGTTGATAATCAGTCAACTGGCAATTTGTGGCTTCCGCCTTTCTCAAGATAGAGCGGATGCGGGCGTGGGTATACTGGATGAACGGACCCGTATTGCCATTGAAGTCAATCGACTCCTCGGGATTGAAGAGCATGTTCTTGCGTGCATCCACCTTCAGGATGAAGTACTTCAGCGCACCCATACCAACGATACGGGCTATCTGCTGACGCTCCTCCTCACTCATATCGGCAGTTTTGCCAGCCTCATCGGCTACACGGCGTGCATCATCGACCATGAGCTGCATCAGGTCATCGGCATCGACCACCGTACCCTCGCGGCTCTTCATCTTGCCATTGGGCAGCTCCACCATACCATAGGAGAAGTGCACCAGCTCCTTACCCCACTTGAAGCCCAGACGGTCGAGCAGCAGCGAGAGCACCTGGAAGTGGTAGTTCTGCTCATTGCCGACGACATAGATCATCTTATCAATGGGATAGTCCTGGAAACGCATCTGTGCCGTACCGATGTCCTGCGTCATGTAGACGCTGGTGCCATCGCTTCTGAGCAACAACTTCTGGTCGAGACCGGCATCGGTGAGGTCGGCCCACACAGAACCATCCTCCTTGCGGAAGAACAATCCTTTCTCCAGACCTTCTTCCACCTTCTTCTTACCCACGAGGTAGGTTTGCGACTCATAGTAAATCTTATCGAAGGAAACGCCCAGCGCCTTGTAGGTCTCGTCGAAACCGGCATACACCCAGTCGTTCATCATCTTCCAGAGCGAACGCACATCAGGGTCGTTCTGCTCCCATTTCACGAGCATCTCGTGTGCTTCCTTGATGAGCGGAGCCTCCTGCTTGGCGCGCTCCTCAGCCTTCTCGGCATCCAAGCCCTCGGCCTCCAGCTGCGCCTGCAGCTGCCTCACCTCCTCGCGATAGTGCTTGTCGAAGAGTACATAGTAGTCGCCGATGAGGTGGTCGCCCTTCTTGCCACTCGAGGCCGGCGTCTCACCATTGCCCCACTTCTGCCAGGCAAGCATCGACTTGCAGATATGAATGCCACGATCGTTCACTATGTTTGTCTTTACCACGCGATTTCCGTTGGCCTCCATAATCTTTGCCAGCGACCAACCCAGCAGGTTGTTACGCACATGACCCAAGTGCAGAGGCTTATTGGTGTTGGGCGAAGAATACTCTATCATCACCAGCGGAGACTCGTCGGTTACGGCCTTGTAGCCCCACTGCTCATCATTGTCGATGTCGGCCAGCAGCTGCTCCCACGCCTGGGGAGCCACCGTGAGGTTTAGGAAGCCCTTCACGGCATTGCAGGCGCTCACGGCCTCGCAGTTCTCCACGAGCCACTGCCCTATTTCCTGTGCCGTCTGCTCTGGGCTCTTGCGTGCCATCTTCACAAACGGGAACACCACCACCGTGAGGTTTCCCTCAAACTCGGCGCGTGTCTTCTGCAACTGTACCTGACTCTCAGCCACCTGCTGACCATACAATTCACTCACTGCGGCCACGACGCCGCTCACAATTTGTTGTTCTATCTTCATGTTTCTTTTCTGATTTCTTGCATTTATCGCAACACGACCTTCTTTCCGTTGACGATGTAGATTCCTTTTGAAAGTTGAGAGGTTGAGTGGTTGAGAGGTTGCGCAGCCTCTGTGTCTGAACTCCTCAACGTCTCAACATCTGAACTTCTCAAAGTCCCAACCCGTCGGCCTTGCAGGTCGTAGACGTAGCCATCGCCCCTTGAAGAGCGACCGGAGGAGATGTTTTCAATGCCATCGGCATCACCCTGATAACCGAAGGTGTCGTCCTCAATCGTATCATCATCAACATCGTAGGCCGTCAGCCGATTGAAGATTCCATCGGCGCGGCGCTTCAGCCACTTCTTCGCATTCTCGGTTGTACGCGCATAGCCGGTGCCGTCGCCCCACATCGTAGCGTTGTGTTCCAACGATGGGCGGGCATAGGCATAGTAGTCGTCGCAGTAGTCGATGAGCTCCTGCAGTGCCTGCTTCCGGAACTGCACCCACAGCTGATAGTACACCTTGTCGAGTTGCTTGCTGACGTTGCGCAAGTCTTTCACGAACTGCGTCGACTCCATCGTCCTTGCATTCCAATAAGAGGAGATGTAATCGCTCTGGAAATAAGAACGGCTCATTTCGTAACCGAACGCCCAGTCGAGGTCCCACACAGGTCCGAACACGAACTTGCTGTCGCTGTTGCCCACGAACTCCTTATAGAGGAACGTGCTCTTCGGATGGTGCAGCTCCAAGTTGAATATCAAGTCGTTTACCATCAGGAAACGGGCCAGCATATCGATATCCACCAGGCCTGCAATCTCCTTGCCGCTCTTCAGCGTCTGCATGAAAGCATTGAAGTCGTCCTCTATCATCTGCTGCGTCAGGTGAGTGCCACCTTCGCTGAAATCAGGTTCCTTGATGTTCACCGGCAAGCCGTAAGGGGAAGAATGGAACTTATAGGTCTCGTCGTAATAGGAGTCGAGTTCAAGCAGGGCTGCCCCCGTCTCATCGTCCAAATCGATGGAGTTATTTGAAAAACCTACTTTCTCCGTGAAGTTATACGACCCGCGGTATTCACCGTTCATATAGAGCTCCACGGGCACGATGTGGTTCGCGCCGGCCGTACCAATGAGGCAGGCAGCCTTCATACCAATAGCGTTCGACGTCATCGACCCCGACTGTTTGTTAGCTAGCAACACCCAGTTCTTACCCTTGGTGAGGCCAAACGGCTTCTGCTTCTCCTCGAACTTCAGGCGATACGGGTTCTTATCCCACGCCCAACTGCTCCACGACGAGTTGCCGCGACCCTTGATTTGTACGGGCGTGGGCTCCATCGAGGGGAACACGCCAGCACCGTCAATAGTGATGGTGGCATTCAGATAAAAGTCCTTGCTCCACACCATCTCGCCGTTCTCGATGTCGATATCGATGCGTGGCACCTGCTCGGCACGGTCGGTCAGCCAGTCCACATGCACTCGATACTCGCGACCAAACGGCATCATCTGGTATGCATACTCCGCAGGCTCAATGATTTCGCTGCCGTGATAGTCGGGATTCTCCTCCACCTTCCACAGGCTGAACTCCGAGAACACGAGGTACTTCCTACGTGCAGCCTCGTTCAGCTCAATGCGCAGGTAGCCATAGCTGCCGCCGAGGTCTATCTGCGGACTCTCCCACGTCTCGGCAGCTCCCTGCGGCAGACCGTCGTCATCGGCTGTGAACGAGCGCACCGCCTTCCACGTCGAACCATTTGTCGAAGCATAGAGCGTCAGCTTCCGTGGGGCATAGCCATCGTTGTTGCGGGTGGTATAGCTGAAGTACACGCGGCTCACCTTCTCCTGCAGAGCAATGTCGAAATACGGTTCGGTCTGATAGATGCGTTCTTTCTCATCCCCCGGCACATCCCATGTGGAATGATAGAACGTATTGATGTCGCCATCGAGCATCTTGTCATAGCCCTCGCCGTCGCGACCCGGCAGATTTCCCGAGAACATGCTTCCATCGAGTTCCACGGGCAGCGTGACGAACTGATCGGTGGCATCGCCCCACTTAGCCTCCTTCACCAGCACCTTTTCATACATACGCTGGCGCGGCATCGCTATGGTATAGTAGCGATCTACATCGAAGCGCAGGCGGCTCTGCTTGCTCAGCTGCCGCTCACGGCCAACGAAGATGCGTGCCGAGTCGTCGCTCACCTGTATCGATGGCGTCAGCCACTTGCCGATGGCACCCACCGTAGCGGTGACGACGCTATCGCCTGCGATGTCGGCCACAACATCAGTGAACACCTGGTCGTTGTATTTGTTGTTGAACTTCAGCTGCACGATGCTCGGCAGACGGCCCATCACCTCCTTCTTCGTGAGGGTGGCAACCGAGTCCACCGTTGCCTCGTTGTAGCAAAAAGCTGTGTCGTTCGCTGTCACCACGCGCAACTGTCCGTTGACGTACTCCGAGTTGCCTATCAGCAAATCAGTGGGGAACACGTCCAAGCGCTGCAGACCGTCGGTGCCACGATAGTAGACCAACAGTAGCTTATCGTTGTCGGCAGCCCTTCCCTGCTGTGCCACCAGCGGCATCAACAGCAACAACAAAAGCAATATCTTCTCCTTCATAAATGTAATTTCAATAATTCGGGGACAAAGTTACAACTTTTTTCCGCTGAATGCAAGCATTTCTAGCAAAAAAGCCACATTAACCGTCATGAACACACCGAAAGCACACGTTTTTTATGCATCACTAGAAAAGCCACAATACTATGCAGTAAGATCCTTACCACACATCGGTAAGCTCCACACCGCATAATGGTAAAGGTCACACGGCATAGTGGTAACGGCTCTACTACATAGTGGTAACAGCGCTACCACATAGTGGTAACGACTCTACCACATGCTGGTAACAACATTACCACATAGCGGTAACGGCATTACCACATAACGGTAACGATTTTGGTAATGTAGCAATCCTTTTTTCCTTGCCTACAGTGCTACGCAAAGTCACGAAAACAGCACGAGAATGATACATCAAAATGATGGGTGACTTTTCACGAATATGATACGCAACGCTGCAGATAGGGACAAAAGAAAAAAACTAGAATATAATTCGTGTTATCCATGCTTACAACAAAGAGAGGCCCGTGCTGATGACGGACCTCTCTCATGATGTGGGGGGTGTTGCTGTGGCTTACAATCCTGCGCGTGAGACGATGACGTTGGCGGAGGTGTTGTTGTAGCCGGCAGGGATGGTGTAGCTAACACCACTGAACGAATAGGTCTGGCCGGCGGTGATCTTCTGCGAGGAGGCCGTGGCGGACTTCTGGGTGGAAGCGGCCGAGACGGTGGTCTTCTTGCGGGCGATGCCCATGACGGTACCGCCGTTAATGGTGAAGATGCCCGTGTCGCCTGGCTTGAAGGCCGTGGCCTTGCCGTCGTAGGAACCTGCACAAACATAGACCGAGCCACCGCTGATGGTGATGTTAGCGTCGCTCTTGATGCCCTGTGGTTTCGTGTCATCAGCACCATGCTCCCAGACGTCGCCCGTGGTGGTGACGTAGATGTTACCGCCGCTGATGGTGACTGCTCCCGTGGCATTAATGCCCTTACCGCCATCGCCGGTGCTGGTGGCGGTGAGGGTGCCACTGGTCATGCGGAAGTCGCCATCGGGTTTCACGGCAGAGCTGCTGGAGATGTCGTTCTCTGTGGTATCGAAATAGGCATCGGCAGAGGTGGTGGCGGTGACGGTAGCACCAGCGATGACAATAGTGCTATCGGCCTTCAGGGCTTTCGCACCGGCACCGGAACACGAGGCGACAATGGTGCCGCCGTTCAGTTCGAGGAATCCGTTGCGCTCATACTGGTCCTTCGTGCCCTTATTTACTCCGCGGAAGCCCACGTCGATGGCATCGCCCTTGGAGGTGATGTTCAGTGTGCCGCCATCCATCTGGAAGCGCTCGTTGATGTGGAAGCCGTCGGTGGCCGCCTGGCTGACGGTGATGGTGCCTCCAGCCACAACAACATATTCATCGCTGGCGAAGGCATGCTTCGTAAGGCCCTTCAGCTCGAGGGAACCAGAACCGCTGAACGTGGGATGTCCCTCGATGTAGAGCGTAGCACTGTGAGAGCCACCTGCAGCGTCGCAGAGACTGTTGGCACCGGTGAGGGTGACGGCGATGGCCTTACCATTCTCGATGTCGATGGCTGCACCTTTGGTGTTGGTGAGCGAGAGACCATTGAGCACGACGTTAGCCTTGTAGTCGCCATCCATGAGGAACGAGCCGTTGGTGCTAGAGCCCGAGAGGGTGTAGGTGACCTCCTTCTGGAGCGCCTCGTCCTGAATGACGCTGACCTGTGCACCACTGGCAGTGACGGTGACCTGCGAAGCGATGTTGCCTGCGACGACGACGTTGGCCGTAGAGCCGCTATAGGTGACGCTGACGGTATTATCGGCCACCTCGTTATCGCCCAGAGAGATTTCGTCGATGAAATCGGTGTTTGATGCCGAGGCGACGTTGAATGCCTTTCCGTTGACGATGAGTCGGCTTCCGGTAGCAAACTCCATGTCGCCGACGGTGGACATCTTGTAGGCGTAGGTGACCTGCCCAGAGCGCACGTTCATCGTGGTCTGTGCCGTTGCTGTCATGAAGAGGCAGCACAGGAGAGCGGTGAGAATGTTGAACTTCTTCATAGGTTACGCCCCCTTTCCTACTTCACGGTGATTTTAAACGAACGGTCGCCCTGTTTCACGATGTAAACGCCTTTGGGAAGTTGAGACGTTGAGACGTTGAGAAGCGGAGACGTTGCCACTTTGCGTCCCTGCAGGTCGTAGATGACTGCGTTGTCGGCCGACGATAGTGACTTGTCAAGGGTCTCTATGCCTGTAGCCTCATCGGAGAAGTACATCTTGCTCAAGCCAGAGAGGGAGACAGTGGTAGAAGTGCCATTCTCATTGAGCACCATATTACCCTGCGAGAAGGTGATGGTGAGCCCAGAGGCGGTGAACGACTGCTCAGCACCATCGGTCTGTTGCACGGTCAGGAACTTGTAGTCGCCGGCATTGGCTGTGACGAATGAGGCCACGAATGCAAGCATCAGAAAAATCTTTTTCATCGTTGTATCCTTTCTGTAATAAATAGATTGAAATGTCAATAATTGCGGGGTTCTATATGAATCTGCTGCAAAAATACAAGTTTTTTCTTGGAATGGCAAGAATTTTCAACGAAAACTGAATTCCTGTAAACAAAATGTAACATCTGAGGATGGAGGCGGAACAAAAAAGACGAGGGTCTTTCCCACCTGCAGGCATCGCTATACCTGTGGTTTGAGAGAGAGAACCTCGTCTGACGTTGGATTATGTAAAGAGAGTGTTTGTCGGTTTCGAGTTTCTAGATTCTAGTTCCTAGTGTCTAGTTTCTAGCCTCAACATGTTTTGCTTCTAGTCCCAGATGCTACTATGGTAGTAGCGCCAGTTGGTGCCGAAGAAGAACCAGTTGTTCGGGTTCGACTCATCAATGAGCGTGAGCTGGTCGGGAGTCATCTTCGAACCGCCCTGCGAAGAAACGCGGAAGGTCTTGAACTCATTCTTCGGAGCGATGGCATCGAGGATATACTTGAAGCCGAGGTCGTAGATGGTGTAGCCCAGACCACTGGTTTCTTTGCCCGTCCACTTCAGTGCGATGTGGTCGTTGTCGACCTCCTTCATCTCCAGCGGGAAGTGGATTTCGCCCGAACCGTACCACATGTTGGCAACGAGTTCGATGCCACCACGGCCGTCGCTGCTCAGACAGAGGTAGACGAGGGAGTTGGACTTGTAGCGACTGCCGTCGAGGGCTGCACGGGCCTTATCCCATTCTGCCTTGGTATCGGGACCACAGCAGCTGTAACCCCAGAAGCGCGAATCGTATTCTTGGTCGCGGGTGAAGTAGTGCGACAGCGGCTTCGGAATGATGCTGGCCTGTCCGTTGATGTCTTCGTAGCCCGACTTGTCGGCATTCAGGTGCATCTCCTTGATGATGTGTCCTTTGTATTCGATGGGCTCAAGGAAGTAGATGCCACCGATAAGGTTGCCATAGCTGTAGAGGTGTCCGTCGATGGAGGGATCGTCGCCTTCCATCCAGATGCTCAAGTTCTGATAACCACTCAGGAAGCGGGCAACGAGCGTATCGCCAGCACAAACGAACGAGCAGTTGTAAGGCGAGAAATAGTTCTGAATGCTATCGGTGCGCACCTGATACTCCGGAGCCTTACACGGCATCTTGATCATCACAAACGGCAACAGCTTGGTCTTGCCGTGACCGAAGATGGTGTCTTCGTTCTCTGAGTAGCGTTCGAGGCAGAACTCGAAGTCACCCTGCAGGTCGCCGGAGAAATACTGCGACTGGTCGGCATTGATGTGGAAGAATCCGTTGTAGGTGTCGAAGGACAGAACAATGCCATTGTCCATCTTGAACGAATACATGCTGCGGATGCTGTCGGCAGCGCGGTCGTCGGGATTGGCCAGACGCTGGGTTGTCGACGACTGATAGAACGTGCTATAGTATTGGTCGAACTTCACAGCGAAGGTATAGACTGCTGGGTGGCGGCCACTGGTGGGGTTGTCGGTATAGAGAGCCCAGCCATGCTCATTATTGTTGAAGACGCGGCGATAGTCAGCCATCCATGCGTCAGCGCGGTTGGCAGGGTCGACGTCGAAGAGGTCGTCTTCCTTCATCTGGCAACTGGTGAGAGAGGTTGCGACAAAGCCACAGCCTACGGTGAAGGCCAGGAGGGAGAGTTTCAGATATTTGGTAATCATAATTGTCAATTATTAATTATTAATTGTTAATTATCAATTGATTAGAGGCTGATGTCGTCGAAGTCAACGTCGGTGAGATGAGTTTCACGTTCCTGAATCTCATCGCGCAGGGCATCGATGTCGAGCTCCCAGTTGTCGGCGAAGTAGTCGCGTACGATGCGCAGCTTACGCTGAATCTTGTTGCGACCGTCCTCATTGGCATGGTCAAGATAGAACTGGAACTCCTCGGGCGTGCTGGTGACGTAGGTCGAGAACACCTCGGCAAAATCCTCATCGGCTGTATAAGCAGAGTAAGCCGTTACGAATCCCATAGAGTAGATCTGAGGATCGTCTGGGCCAGAGAACACACTGGTGTAGGAGCCGCCGAGATAACTAGTGCCGGTGATTTGGTTGAACTCGTTGGTGTAAGGCACACGCTGATGGAACGTGTGGGCATACTCGTGGAGAATCGTGTGGAAATAGTTGTCGTTGAGCTGTTCGCGGCTCTCAATAACCGGGTGCTGCTGCCAGTTGGCATCGTAGTACATATCGCCCAAATGATTGACATACCACAGATTGATCTTATAGCCACCCTCGGACGAACCGAGCGTGTAAGTGCCGTTGGAGGCATTCCAGCCGGGATTACCCACGAGCTGCACAAACTTCGGGAAGCTGTTGCGGACGAACTCTGGGCCGCCCGTCACCTTGTCGAAGGCATCGAAGCAGATGTACTTTAGCACGCGAGCCATGCGAACGGCGTTCTCGTAACGTGCAGGTACAAGGATGTAATTCATGTCAATCTCATTGTCTTCCCAGCGATAGCGCATCTCGATGTTGTAGCGGTCGACGAAGTTCACCTTCAGCCAACGATCGAGATCGTTCTCGGGAGTCTGCGAGTCGACGATCACGCTGATGCTCTCGTCGACATCGTCGCTACCGCAGCTGGTAAGGACTGCGCTTGTTGCAAATCCCAACAGACAGGCGGTGATGATATGCTTTGCTTTCATAACTTGTTACTTTGTTACAGGGTTACTTTGTTACTTTGAAAACTTAATCGTGCTGCCTGAGGGCTGCCACTCACGATAGGCTTCGCTCTCTGTGTCGATGATAGCTTCGCCTGCAGGACGCGGGTTGGCCTCAAGACCGGCACCGCGGACTTCAAACGGAATCTGGAAGGCCTGACGCGGATCGCGATAAGACATAGAGTCGGTAATCTCCAACAGGTTCAGGGCGCTGGTGATCTGACGACGGTAGATCTTGATGCCGTAGCGCTTGATGTCGAACCAGCGCATACCCTCGTGCAGGAACTCCAATCGGCGGAGCAACAAGATTGTCTGCAGCAGGCACTCCTGATCGCTGCCCTCTTGCAGATTGATCCACTCGGGATTCAGGTGCTTGCGAGGCATAGGACGATCGGGCGTGTAGTAGCCGTACGTGTGATGCCACTTGTGGATGCTTTCCATCGTAAGCGTGTTGGGCACAGGTTCGGTGGAGTATTCCACAACATACTCGAAGGGATCCCAGTTGTAATGACCACCACTCACGTAGGTCACGCTGTCGGGAATAAAGCTGTGTGTCCAGACATTGATATCAGCAAGCGCCTTGTCGTTCTGGCCGAGGATGGTATAAGCCTCTGCTCGGTTCAGCACAGCCTCCTCTGACTTCAGAGCCACGACCACGGTGCGATAGTATCCCGTGTGGTTGCTAGAGTTTACTTCCTCGAAATAGTAAGGAGTCTTCGGCAGTAGGAACTTGTCGTAGATCTGACTGTAGAACCAATAGAACTTGAAAAGGTTCTGCGACTCAGCAGCGGTGTTGTTTGCAGGTCGCCAGGGAGTAGCGAAGAACAATTCTGCCTGGCCGATATAGTGGTTTGTGTTGAAGCGTCCGCCCGTGCTGTAGCCCTGGAAATAAAATGCATCGTTGCTGATGACCGGCAGCAGCAGGAAGTTGGCCTGTTCCTTAGCCGAGGTGTACTGCATAGCACGTGGATTCATATTGTCGGTGGGCATGTTTTGCATGGCATCGTAGTCACGCATCAGCGAAGAAGGATTGTCGCCCAGTGCCAGCGTAGCATACTGGATGACCTTCTCTGGCTGCTGATAGAACAGATAGAAGCGCGAGGCAAACGTGTAGGCAGCCTTCGAGTTGAAGTGATAGCGTGGATTCTTGTAGATGACATCGCTCATCAGCGAAATGCCCTCGAGCAGGTCCTTCTCAATCATCTGGTAGTCGTAAGCCACCGAAGGACGGTCGTAGTGCGGATTCAGCGTCGACTCAGGCTCGGTGATATAAGGAACGCCGAGGTCACTCTGGCTGTGCTGCTTCGAGTAGTACATGCCAAAGAGGTTTGTCAGCATGAAGTGTGAATAGGCACGGCAGAGCAAAGCCTCGCCGCGCAGGGCACGCAGGGTGTCGCTCTGGCCGACACCGCCCAGTTCTTCTATAGACTGAAGGGCTTGGTTGGCAGCAGCGATGGCTGCATAGTGTCCTTGCCAAACCATCGTTGCACTCTCGTTATCGCTCTCCGTAATTTCCTGCCAGCGATAGCATTGCTCGGAGAATTTGTCGTAATACCCATTGTCAGGACCGTTCAAGTCGTCAACGTTATCGCTGGCCAGCTCGGTCAGACGCACATAGGTGTCAGAAGGATAAGCCGACGTAAGCAAAGCCTGCACCTTCTCTACCTTGTCGATTTCGATACGGTCGTCGGGCAGTGCATCGAGGAAGTCGTTGCATGATACACAGAGCACACAGAGGAGGCTGAGACCACAGAGCGACATATATAGTGATTTATTCATTTTGGTAGTCATAATTGTCAATTGTTTATTGTTAATTGTCAATTGTTTTTAGAATCCTAAGCGAACCGTGAACGTGAACTGACGCGGCATGGGCGATGCCACACCACCCGTATTGAAGAACTCGGGATCGTTACCATTGAGTTTCTTGTCAGCATAGATCAGGAAGAGGTTCGTAGCCTGTAGCTTCAGGTTGACGTTCTGCAGTCCGATGGGTGCAATCCATTCCTTCGGGAAGGTGTAGTCGAGCGAGATTTCCTTCATGCGGATGAAGTCGCCCTTGGCCACGCGCTCCGAAGAGTAGTTGTAGGCATTATAGGCGATGTTCAGATTCGATTCGCCATAGACAAAGTTCTGTCGACGTGAGGGAATAACAGGCACGCTGGTGATGTCTTCCTCACCACCCGACGACCAACGATTGTTGAACTCGCGCGGCGTAGCGACGAGGTCGTTATACACATTGGAGAACACGGGATCAAGACGAACCTTGTTGCCAAACGAATAGACGATGAACGCGGTAAGGCGGAAGCCCTTGTACTTGAAGACGTTCTCCAGCGAACCGTAGTCGGTCGGATCGGTGGAGCCTTCATACTTCAACCATGAGAGGTCGGCATACTCCTGGAAGTTAATGTCGGAGATTGTTACCTCGTCGTTGCCCACGCGGAACTGAGGAATACCCTCGTTGTTCAGCTTCTCGAAAGGAATGGAGAACAATGCACGCACGGGATAACCCTCCAGGGCAAAACCGTTGGAGCGGATGAGGTCGATGACGCGGGTCTGCGACTTCAGGTTCTTCACTTCATTGTGCTGGTGAGAATAGAGGAAGGTGGTGTTCCACTCGAAGTCCTGCGTCTTGATGTTTTTCGTCGTGAGCGACAGTTCAAAACCGTCCGACTTCATATCGGCAATGTTACCGAACTTGTCGATTTCACCACCAATACCCTCGGTTACGCGGCCTGCCTTTGCGAGTCGTTATGTCACGTAGCCATGTACCGAATAGCCATAAAAGAACTATAATTAGTAAGTGATACCATTCCATAATAGCTATAATTAGAGGTTATAAAGGTACTAAATATAATTATAATTGTAAAATTCCGTTAACAACCATTTGCTATTTGTTAAAGAAACATATAATTTATTCACTTTTTTTTTTTTTTTTGTGATGCGTTAACTTTGCAACCAGCATTTGGCCGATTGCTAAGAGTTAGTTCACATTTATGAAAATTTTAAACAAAAGCAAATGAAACGCAAATCTTTTGACCCCGAGCCGCTTTGGCCCGTCATCGCTGCCGCTGCTATAGTGGTTGCATATGGTTACATTATTTTATTCTCAATCCTCACACAGCCATGAAGAAAGCAACATCAGTTCAGCAGTGGCAGGAGGAATTTCGCCTGCTACTCGCCACCGAAATCGTGACGTTCTACTACCGAAAGAAGAACGGCAAGCTGCGCAAGGCCGTCGGCACCACGTGCCTCGACCTCGTTCCCACTGACTTTCTGCCCAAGGGCGTAGGTGCTCCCGTGCGCCCTGCAGGCTACGTTAACTACTATGATTTCACCGTTTGCGGCTGGCGCACCGTGCGCCTGCAGCATGTAACAAGCTACGTTATAGAATGAAAGCAAGACAATTGACCATGGATACCGTCACCCAGATGCGTCGCGACGTGCTGATGCTCGTGGGTGAGACCGAGCACTTGGAGTACCACTCCGTGCAACTGCAGCTGGCAGGTAAAATCGCAAGCATCGTCAGATGCTACGGTTTGAACACCACCGTTCGCACCATGTGGAGCACCGACCACAGCATCGACGACGTTACGCTCTATCTTTGCTACGTCATACCCTCGCAGGAGATACGCATGAAGCCCGATGCCGAGCTGACCTACATCTTCTTCGACAGCTATTTCAACGTTCACAAGGCGCGGCTCTTGACGCAACTCACCGAGTTCTTCGACAAACTTGAGCGAATTGCAAACAAAAAACTCTTCAACAACTGAAAGCTATGAGCAAGAAAACAATTGAAATGAAAGACGGGAAACCCGTTATCAGCCTCAATGATATAGAAAAAGTTCGCAAGCTAGCCCTGCGCTGGGTGAATCTCATGATTAAAGGCTGCGCGTGGGATGAATTGCCTTACTACTGCATGGACCTCGCCTCATACCTGAAAAAGCTTGGCATAGCAGCCGAAATTCGTGTTGGCATCAATATCAGAGGCGTGGAGTATTGCAACGTTATATTACTCTACGTGACTGACTGGGAAACTCCAAAAGAAAATAATTGGCGCGAATTTTGGAAGAGATTGAACGAAAGTCATATAGTCGATGAATTTATAGTGCTAAATGAAGATGAAGGAAACGATCGCCACGTTGCCCTGCTTAGCAAAATCATTGAGAATGCCTGCCAGAATCTGGCCAACTATGTTAGTAAACAAACAAACGTGAAACAAACGTCAAAACAACCTAAAACCCAACAACAATGAAAAAGGAAATGCCTAAAATCGATATCAACGATATCAATAAGGTACGCAAGCAAGCCCTGCGCTGGACAAAGCGCTTAAAGGAAAGCAAGCTGCTGAAGTGGGAGAGCCTGCCCTACTACTGCATGCGCATTGGCAGGTGCATGAGGAAACTGGGCTTCTCTTACACCATCTTCGAGGTCACCGACGTATATCAGCGCGATGTGCTGCAACTGTCGTTAGAATACACCGTTGACAACATAACCTTTCACGGCATTGTCGATGAGAGCGAGACGCTTTATCGTAACGAGAAAGGCAACGACAGCTACGCTCATCCGCTCGCGCAGTTGATTGTGAAGTGTTGCCAGCAGCTGGCCGACTACATTTATGAACAGGGCGAAACCGAAGAATAGTAGGGCTTATGAAAGGAGAAATTTGGCACAAGTGTGAAGTGCCGTATACCCGATACGAAGTGAGCAACCTAGGCCGTGTGCGCAATGCGCACACGGAACAGGTGCTCCGGCCACGCAGGTCTAGTATTGATTATAGGATAGTTTCGCTGTATTATAAAGGTCAGAGAAAAGATTGTTATATTCACAACCTCGTGGCCACTGCATTTGTGGAAGGCTGGCGCGAAGGGTTGGAGGTGAACCACAAGAATGGCGTGAAGACCGACAACCGAGCCGATAACCTAGAGTGGGTGACCGCCAGCGAGAACCAACGGCACGCATGCGATGTGCTATTGGAGAGAGTAAAGCCTGTGGCCTTGCTCGACGAGCGTGGCCATCTGCAATATCTCTTCAATAGTTCCAGTGCTTGTAGTAGGATGATGGGTGGCAGAGTGCGTGATCATATCAGGGGGAAATACCACTTCCACGGCTATCGCCCCTTCTACATCTCGGTGCCGATGTATCGTGAGATTGTTCACCTTGTCAGCGTGCAGCACTACACCCTTCACAGCGCATGGGTGGAAGCAAATACTAACCTTTTCCTGCGAAACAACGATGAAAACTATTGAAAGCGGTAAGTGCTTCATCCTGCATCTCGACCAATGGCCCGCCCTGAATTGCTACAGCGACGAGCAGCTGGGCAGACTCCTGCGCCACATCTGCCGATGGATACTCGACGACTCGGGCGACGTGAGGAAAGAAGGGCTGCTAGTGGATAACGACATCATGCCGATGTATCTCATCTTGCAAAACCAAGCCGCCATTGATGATAAAAAATATCAACAAAAGTGCGAGATGAACCGACAAAAAGCAAAGAAAAGATGGTCTGTAAAGGAGCAAGATGCCGCGGCATGCCGTGGGATGCAAAACAATAACAATAACAACAACAATAACAACAACAACAACAACAACAATAACAACAACAATAAAATCAACAAGGAGTCCCTTGTTGATTTAGGAAGAAGAGATTCCTCTTCTTCCTCTACCGTTAGCGTCGCCGCTAACGTCGGCGAGGAGGAAGAGGAGGATGATTTTTCAATGATGATAAAAGAGAAATTCTTGCCGTGGTGGAATCAGTTAGTCAAAGACTACGATAGCAACATCAAGCCTCTGCGCATCATGACAGAAAAGCGAATAGAGCGGCTTCGGCAAATCTGCGACACCTATGGCAAGGACGTTCTCTTCGAGGCATGCCGCAAGGCTTTTGCCTCACCCTTCTTGAACGGACGAAGTGCGAAAAGTAAGTTCATCGCCACCTTCGACTGGATAATTGACGAAAAAAACTTCCTGAATGTGCTGGAAGGAAACTTTTACACCAAATAAAAACATGAAAAGAAACGAAATAATTACCGACATCGGTGAACGCCTCACCGATGCCATCTACGAACTCAACGATTCGTTTGAGTGGGACTACGACGATGATAGAGACTCGAGAAGCAACTCATGTTCCGCCTGCATCAAGTATGAGTATGGCGGCAAGAAGTACCATGTGCAGGTGTGGGCTAATTGGCCGCACATCGGAGAAAACACGCTGGAAGTGGATATCACCGGCGGCAAAGGCAAGGCTGGCCGCTGGAAGTACTACGACAGCTTGGAACAAGCCGTGTTGGAGTATCTGAACACCCACATCTCGATGAGCGACCTGCTCTCCAACCTGCTGGAGCAGATACGCGATGCCTCCGAAGACGAGTGGGAAAGGCACGGCTTCAGAGATGCTGCCGACTACTACTCGTGGCGGTACGGATAGCGAGAATTGCCAGTGCAATATATATTAATATATATTGCGCTGGCATTTTGTACTAAAAGTTGTTAATATGGTAACTTTCCTTGACAAAACGTTTGCAGCAATGGAAAACTTTTCGTATATTTGCATCGCATTTCCGAAGAGTGGATTTGCCCACAGCCGAGGCGTGGAGGAGCCTTGGAATATGTTGAACATAAAAAAGCAATCAGTAAAATGTCTGTACGTTACAAGCTTTATCAGGACAATCGTGCCGAGTCGAAGAACCGCGGCAAGTGGTATGCCCGTGCGGTGTACAACTCCAAGCCCAAGACTCTCAAGCAGATGGCAATGGAAATCCAGGAGAACGTCTCCGTGAAGAAGTCTGACGTTCTCGCCGTGCTCGATGAGATGGTTGTCGTTCTGAAGAAGTGGATGCAGGACTCGAACCGCGTCAAGATCGACGGCTTCGGCTCGTTCAAGATTGGTCTGAAGACCAAGCCTGCC
>ONCG01000016.1 GCA_900316285.1 uncultured Prevotellaceae bacterium | reverse complement strand
GGGCTCGCGCGTGAACTTCCAGCCCGAGACTCACTGGAGTGCCGCCGACGGCAACCGCCGCCGCAAGGTGTTCCTCGAAGGCCTCTCCGTGGAAGAGACTCCGGAGAATGACGTCAATAAGGACGATCAGGAGCCGTAAGGGCCCTACCGACTGGAGGCATGCTTTATCGCATGCGAAGCATGCCTCCTTCCTCTCTAAAGCATAGCTCTGTATCCTACGGAGCACGCCTCCACATCCTACGGAGCTATGACCTGCAAAGAAAAATCTTTACACTTACCTGTTACCTATTATAATATTATGAAAAAGGAAACCATCAAATACATCATTCAGCTCATCGTGGCAATACTCACTGCCATTGGTTCGACGCTGTCAGTAACCACCGCTGCTTCCGGTGCTCCTGCCGAAGGTGTTGCCCTGCTGGGCGGCACCATCGTGGGCACTGGCTGGCTTCATCACCTCAGCACGCTGGTGTAGTGGTCGCTCCGCGAGAAATTATTCAAAATTTAATTCAAAATTTAACAAATTGTTTTTGCTCCACGGATATTTATAAACATGAATTTCCATGAATTGAACATGAATTATTTTGAAAGATTTTGGAATAGATTTTTGAAAAATTTCTCGCGCAGCGACTCGTTGTTGTTCGGTCAGACACGGGGGTCTGCCCCTACACGTGCCGCAGGTAAAACAAACATTTGTGGATAAAATTATTCTAATTATGATAATTTCTTTCCGATAAAAAGTGATGAAGCTGAGTAAGAATTTCACGTTAGAGGAGATGGTGGCAACAAGCCATCCGCGCCTGCAAGACACACCGACGCTGGCCGTCATTCAGAACCTGCAGAAGCTCTGTGTCCTCGTGTTACAACCGTTAAGAGACGCTATCGGCCGACCCGTCTATATCAATAGCGGGTATCGCTCGAAGCGTCTGAATAAACGAGTCGGGGGCGTACTGAATTCCCGACACCTGCAAGGAAAGGCTGCCGACATCCATTGCGACAACCTCGACTATGCAAAAGTGATCTTTGACATATTGAGACAAAACCCGTATGTGTCATACACATACATAGGAAGGGCCACCCCCAACTCCTCCGTCGCGAATGGGGGATTCGCTCCCCTTCGTGGGGCCGCAGCCACACCGGTGGCTGCTCTAAAGACCCCAGTCGCCTCCCGTGAGGGAGGGGGGCGCTACTGGGTGCATGTACAAGTCTGACCCCCGGAGGGGGCAGGGTTCAGATGCGCTGCGCGCTGTTAAGAAGAGTTCAGATGCGCTACGCGCTGTTAAGAACTGTTGAGAACGTTAAGAAGGGTTCAGATGCGCCGCAGGCATCCCCACCTCCTTTGTTTCGCTCAAAAATCTTTCTAATTCTTTCCAATGTTTTAAAGATTGGAAAGAATTTAATGTTATATAAAGTTAAATATTGGGGTGTTATTCATTCTAATTCTTTCCAATTCTTGCAAGATTGGAAAGTTTTGGTTATCTTTGTGGCAAATTATCAAGCGTATGAGTAGAATGGAATACCCTCCCAAAATTGAGCCTCAGGAATTGTTAGACTTCTTGGTTGCTCCACCTCAAGAAGATGTTGCCGCATTGGTAGATAAAATCAATGAAGAGTATGAGTATTGGGATACTGTTAAGTACAAAAAACTGCCCAAAGGGTGTTCCGCAACAAAATTGTGGGCTTACGTGAAAGCTGACAGAATGAGGAATATGGTTCGTGTATGGCCTAAATACAACATATTGCTTGGCATTACGAACCAGATGCAACGCATGTGCCATGAGTTTGACATGAACTTTGGTGGGTTCTGGGGCACAAACTCTATCATACCTAATGACAGCAAAGAACGATATTTGGTTAGTTCGCTGATGGAAGAGGCTATTTTCTCCAGTCAGATGGAAGGCGCTGCAACTACTCGCCTGGTCGCCAAGGACATGCTTCGTAAGAAAATGGTACCTAAAGACAAATCACAATGGATGATACATAACAACTATCAGACCATTCAGTTTGTTGTGCAAAACCAAGAGACCCCGCTGACAGCAGAATTGTTGCTTCAGGTTCATCGCTTGATGACGGAGCACACATTGGCAAATCCAGAAGATGCAGGGCGTTTCCGTACCAATGACAAAGTGGTTGTCGAAAACGGCATCACACACGAAGTTGTTCACCGCCCTCCTTCATATACGGAAATCCCGGAGTTTGTAAAAGACCTCTGCAAGTTTTTCAATGAAGAGAAGCCAAAGGTATTTATTCATCCTATCATTCGTGGCATCATCATTCATTTCATGATAGCCTACATGCACCCCTTTGCAGATGGGAACGGACGTACAGCACGTGCTATGTTTTATTGGTATATGCTGAAGCAGAAATATTGGCTGACTGAATACATGTCGATCTCACGTGTTATTGCGAAGTCGAAAATAGCCTATGAGAAATCTTTCAGACACACTGAGGCGGACAGTAATGATACAGGTTATTTCGTGGCATACAACCTGCGTGTGTTGGACTTGTCGTTCAAACAGTTGCAGGGCTATCTGAAACGCAAACAGGAGGAAAAGATGGCAGCTAACACCTTCCTGCAGTTAGGCGAAATCAACGACCGTCAGGCCCAAATTATAAAAATGTTTGTTGACAATCCCAAGGAAGTCATCACCGTTAAAGACATTCAAAACAAGTTCTTGGTCAGTGCAACGACTGCCAAGAGCGACATTATGGGATTAGTGAATCGCGGTCTCATCAACGAGTTTGCTTTTAACAAGGTGAAGAGAGGGTATGTAAGAAGCGAAACCTTTGAAGACTCTGTCAAACCACTTTTGAAGTAATTCTTTCCAATGTTTTGAAGATTGGGAAGAATTGGAGTGAAAATTATTGCTCCACGGATTTCTTGAACATCTAAAAACTCGAAAAGGGCGTAAGATGTTAAGCATGAATTATCATACGCCCATTTTGAAAGATTTTGGAATAGATTTTTGAATGATTTTGAGGCCGATAGGCCGACCCCTTTGTTCGGGCAGACACGGGGGTCTGCCCCTACCGTTGGTTGGGGGGACCACGCTGGGTGCTAACCTTTTGAACGCGCGAAGCGCTTTGAACGCCGAAGGCATTGAACGCAGCTCTGCTGCTTTGCGCTCGGCTCTGCCGCTTTCGTAGCTTTAGCGGAGAAAGAACCGCGCGCAGGGCGCGCTCCTCCCGCAGCACATTGATCAGAATACGGCAGCGATCTTTCTGATTCCCTGCAGCACACTTGCAATCGCAGAATCTTTGCGAGCCGTCTGCATATTGTATTTGGTCTGCAGATACATCAGAGAGTCGGCAGGCACGTCAAGGGCAGCCTCGAACATCAGCGCAGTCTTAGCCGTCAGAGGCCTACGAGCATTCAATATCTCGTTGACAACCGAATACGCCAACCCCATGCTCTCTGCCAGTCGACGCTGACTGATGCCGCGTTCCTCTATTTCTTCCTTCAGCACTTCGCCTGGATGTGTGGCAAATGCTCCGTAGCCTAAGTTTCCCATATTCGTTATCTCCTATTCATTTATAATGGTTAGACAATTCAATGATATTGCAAATAGTAATGGTGCCATTTGACGATGTTCTGAACTCTATTCGATATTTATCGTTTACACGCACAGATTCCAGCCCAGCCTTATCGCCCACAAGCTTCTCCCATTTTTATTCATATCTCGGGTGCTAAGGTAATACATTTTTCTGATATTCGCAAATTTTGCGAACATTTTGTTGTTTTATTCTCCACCCTCCGTCGCGCCGAGCGGAGAAAGTAAAGAAGGGTCGCTTCGCGAGATTTAGAGCCCCTTGATAAGGGGCGGCTATAATGCAGGGTTTTATCGCTCTGCGAGAAATTATAAAAAAATTTAATCCAAAATTTAACAAATTATTATTCACACGGTTCTCACAGATTTCCCTCTTATTGATATTACTAAAGCGATACTATTTACGGATTTTTGTCAGTTTTGCCGCAAATCCGTTACAACGGATAGCGCTTTTAATTGAATTGCCCAAACTTTTTGATGGAAAACGTTATTTAAGTGAAAAGTAAGGGTTGCAGCGGAGAAAGAACTTCGGCTTGTGCCTTGCGCCCCGCGCTAACTACAGGCGCAAGCCGAAGAAGGTGCGGAGGCGCCATTTGATGTTGTGAACCTCGAGGCTTTCCCTGTCGCCGATATTGGTGAAGTTGAACACCATCGACATGCCGAAGAACTTGTTGCCCTTCTGGCGCAGGATGGCTCCGCGACCAGTGATGATGACCTCGGGGAAATGATAGTCAAGGGGGACGCGGGTGCCGCCAAAGGTCAGCGAGGTTTTGCTATAAACGATGAACGTGGGAATGGCGGAGATGTGGAGCAGCCAACCACTGGCAGGCACATAGTTGTAGCCGTAGCCGCCGCCGATGCCGATGTTCGTCATCTGGAACTTCATCTCCTGTGCGGGCAGGACCTCGCTCTTCTCCAGCTTCTCACCTTCCACAGTTCCTTTTTGCCCCTGACCAGAGACCGCAAGCAAGAAGCTACCGGCCGAGCGTCGCTGAATGTAGCTCTGCGTGAACGGAGCGGGAAAGGAGAAGCGTCGGTTGTTCAGGGTGTAGAAGGCATTGAGGTTCAGCGTCTTCAACTCTAGCAGGCCTGCGGGCAACTTTAGATGCCCCGTTCCGTCGGTTTCCTGCCAGCCCGTGAAGTTATGGGCATTCTGATAGATGATGTCGAAGCCGAGACGGCGGCCATAGGAGTTGACGTTGAGTTCGAAGTCGTCGTAACGGCCGAGGAGCTTAGCGGGGTTGAGTGCCAAGCTGACGGAGAAGCCCAGATAGCTGACTCGTGCGCTGATGGTAGACTTGTAGTCGGCCTTCATCTCCGAATAGAAATGGTGTTCGTCGCGTGAGCCCTCGGTCTCAATCTTCTGACCCGAGAAGTTATGTCGCGCCAGCAGAGTCCACTTCGTAGGCGGACGAACGATGAACGTCGTGTCGATGTCGCCCTTGCGATAGCTGGCTGTGAGGTAGTCGTCGATGCGCTGCAACCACGTTTGTGCCTCAACGTTGCTAAACGGGAGACAAGCGATGATGAATGGTAATGAGAACAATAGCTTCCGCATACGAGTTTTCGTTTCGTTGATGATATACCTCAGATGTAGGGGGTTTCGCGCTTGCGCGGGTAGCTTACTTCGCACCGCCGCCAAGGGCTACATAAAGGGCGATAACGGCCTGCGCGCCCTTGTACATGTTCATCGCCTCGCTGAGCTGCGAGTTGAGGAGCGACTCCTGGGCGGTGAGCACTTCGAGGTAGTTGGCCTTGCCGTTGTCCATGAGCTCATGGGTGCCAGTATAGGCGTCGTAGAGCACCTCCACCTGCCGCCGATAGTAGGCATGCTTCTCGCGGGCAGCCTGGCAGTCGGCCAGCGCCTCGTTCACCTGGTTGCCGGCATCGATGACGGTTTGCACATACTTCTTCTGCAAGTCCTGCTCGGTGAGCTGGGCAATCTTCTTGTTGGCGATGAGCCTTCCGCGGGCAAAGATGGGTTGTGAGAGTTGTCCGACGAAGTTGAGCAACAGCTTACCTGGGTTGACAATCATGCCGGCACTATTCGTCCAGCCGCCAGTTCCCGATAGTGTAATGCCGGGATAGAACGCTGCGCGGGCCGCCTGCGTGTTGTAGAATGCCTCCTCCATCGCATGATTCGCCATACGGATGTCAGGCCGCCGTTCGAGCATGGAAGCGGGCACGCCAATCTTCAGGAACTGCGTGTCGAACATGCGCTGCCCGGTATCGCCCTTTTCGTCGGGATGATGGAGGGCGGAGCTGCCCCACTGCTTACGCTCAATGTGTTGCGGTGTGATGGCAAGCAGTCGGCAGATGGCGTTCTCGGTGGCTTGAATGCTACGCCGCGTGTCGACGATTTGCGTCTTCACGTTCAGGTATGATGACTCCATCTGGTTCACAGCCGTAGAGTAGATTTTTCCATTCTCCCAAAGCGTCTTCTGCGTCTCGAGAGAGGCTCGCCAGAGGCTGTCGGTCATCGTGAGGATTTCCAGCTGTCGGTCGAGGAGCTGGAGCATGTAGTATTGCTGGGCGGTGGCAGAGACGAGGTTTGCCTTCACCGCCTCCTCGCGCATCTGCGCCTGCAGCAGCACCGCCTTCGCAGCCCGCTTCTTATTGGTGATGCTACCAAACAGGTCGACATCCATCGACATCTGTAGCGGCAGGTTGTAGGTCTTCGACCAAGGGTTGTCGTCGAATTTCGACAAGGTGCCCTGTGAGGAGAAATAGAGCGACGGCAGGTAGGCGAGCTTGGCAGCCTTCAGCGAGGCCTCGCTCTTCTCCACGGCGATGCGTGCGGCGTTCAGGTCGGTGTTGTTAGCCAGCACTTGCTCGATGAGCTGCTGCAACAACGGGTCGGTGAAGAACTCGCGCCACGACATGGCAGAGATGGCCCCCCCTACTGCCCCCGAGGGGGCTTCTATAGTATTGCCTATTCCGAAGAGGTTGCTTTCGTTCACGCCAGTGGCGGACGCGGGGGCTTCATATTTATTATACAGACCGCAGCCAGTGAGCAGGAGGCAAAGGGCTGCAATGATGATGCTATATTTTTTCATATCGAAATACTATATATGCTTTTGGAGATGATATTCCCCCTCCCTAGGGAGAGGCCGGGAGGAGAGCCTCTTACTCACCTCCCTTTTTGCTCGGGCAGACACGGGGGTCTGCCCCTACGCTTCAGCGGGGAGGGTCTTCGTCTGGGGCTCACCACCCTGATACTTCTCATGCAGTTTCTGGAACACGATGAAGAAGGCGGGCACGACGAAGAGCAAGGCCAGTGTGCCGACGGCCATACCGGCAGTGACACCCAGTGCAAGCACGCGGTTTCCGTTGGCGCCAGCTCCTCCGGCGATGATGAGCGGAATCATACCAGCAATCATCGTGACAACGGTCATGAGGATAGGACGCAGGCGCTCCTCGCAAGCGGCAAAGGCAGCATCGCGGATGCTCATGCCCTGTGCACGGCGCTCGGATGCGAACTCCGTGATGAGGATGGCGGTTTTGGCAAGCAAGCCGATAAGCATGATGACACCCGTCTGCAAATAGATGTTGTTCTCCATGCCTGGCAGGTGGAGCAGCGACACGAGCCACACAGCCCCGAACGAGCCCATCAGTCCGAAGGGCACACTGAGGAGCACTGCCCACGGTGTGAACCACGAGTTATAGAGCGAGGCAAGGATGAGATAGATGAGGATGACACATATTAAATAAATAAGTGCTGTGGCATTCGAGCCTGATGCCTCCTCTACCTCACGCGACATGCCGCCATATTCATAGCCGTAGCCGTTGGGCATCGTCTCCTTGAACACCTCGGCAATAGCCTTGTGGGCATCGCCCTCGGAGTAGCCGCTGGCGGTCATCACGCCGCAGGTGATGCTCTGGAAGAGGTTGAAGTGTTCTACCGATGCCGAGCCTACAATCTGCTTCAGGGAGACGAACTCCGCGATGGGAGCCATCTTCCCGCCACGCACCCGCACGAAGATATTGTTCAGCGACGACGGGTCGAGACGATATTCAGGAGCAGCGTTTGCCATGATGCGATAAACCTTACCGAACTGGTTGAAGTTGCCCACATACGAACCGCCGCAATAGGCGCCCAGCGTGCGAAGCACGGCAGCCGGCGAGACGCCAGCCCGGTCGCATTGTGTGGCATCGACATCCACCTGATATTTCGGGAAGCGCTCGGAGTAGGTCGACATGGCCATCATAATCTCCGGCCGCTCGTTGAGCTTCGCCAGGAATTTCGTGGCATCGACGTTGAACTCCGACATCGGGCGGTCCTGCATGTCCTGAAGCACGAGGTTGACGCTGCTGTTTGAGCCGTAGCCCGGCACTTGCGGCATTTGGAAGGGAATGACCTTCGCATTCTTGATGTCCTTGCAGTCGAAGGCGAAGCGGCCGTAGACCAGCATGATGTTATGGTTCATGCCCGGGCGGTCGTCCCAGTTCTTCAAGCGAATGATGAGCGTGGCATAGCAGCTACCCGAGCGGCCAGCCATCATGCCATAGCCGGCAATCACCGCATAGCTCTCCAGCTCAGGAATTTTCTTCACCTTCTCCTCCACGCGCTTCACTATCTCCTGCGTCTCATGAAGGGTGCAGCCCTCCGGTGCACGCACCTCGGCAAAGAACACGCCCTGGTCTTCCTGTGGAACCAGTCCTGAAGGCAGGCCACGCATGAAGATGATAAGCAGCACGGCGGCGACGGCAAGCAGGATGGCCGAGATGACGGGGCGCTTGATGAACTTCGACACCGCCCGCGAGTATTTCTTCAGGATGGCGTTATAGCTGGCGGTGTAGGCCTTTGTGACGTAGTAGTTCAGGTTTTTCTTCTCCTTCTGGTCCTTCGAGTAGCGCATCATGATGGCACAGAGGGCCGGACACAGCGTCAGGGCAGAGATGCACGACAGGCCGACGGCCGAGGCTAGCGTCACACCGAACTGCGTGAAAAACGAGCCCGACGTGCCCGGCATGAAGGCCACCGGGATGAACACGGCCATGAAGACCAGCGTACACGAGATGACGGCCACCGACACATCGCTCATGGCCTCGCGGGTGGCCTCACGAGGACCCCATACGGCTCCAGAGGGAGCTTCTATCGTCTTCTGGGCACTTGTGTCCCCCTCGGGGGACGAAGGGGGTGCTCCCCTTTCCAGTTTCGCCATGACCGCCTCTACCACGACAATGGCATCGTCGACCACCGTTCCGATGGCCAGCACCAAGGCGAATAGCGTGAGGATGTTCAGGGAGAAACCAGCCAGCGACACGATGGCGAATGTTCCCAACAACGACACGATGATGGAGAGCGAGGGGATGACCGTTGCCTTGAAGCTCTGCAAGAAGAAATAAACCACGAGGATGACTAGGATGATGGCGATGATGAGCGTCTCCACCACATTGTGAATGGCGGCGAAGAGGAAGTCGTCGCTGGTCTCGAGAATCTCGAACTCCAAGCCGGCAGGCATCGTCGGCTTCAGCTCCTCGTAGAGTTTATTGATGCGGGCGTTCACCTCGGTAGCGTTGGCGCCGGGAGCTTGGAACACCATGTAGATGGTGCCCGGCTGGCCATCAATGTTCGACGTGAAGTTGTAGCTCACGGCACCAATCTCCACCTCGGCCACATCGCTCAGATGCAGCAGATGGCCGCCTTCGCTGGTGCGCAACACGATGTCATTGAACTCCTCAACAGTCTTCAGCGTGCCTTTGTACTCCATGGAGTACTGGTAGGCATTCTCGCTCTGCTCGCCCAGCGAACCCGTTGCCGAGACGAAGCTCTGTCCGCCGACAGCGGCGAACACATCGTTGGGCTCCAGGCCATACTGCGCCATCACGTCGGGCTTCAGCCAGATGCGCAGCGCATAGGTGTTGCCGAGGGCCATCACGTCGCCCACGCCGGTGATACGCATCAGACGGGGACGAACGTTGATGTCAATGTAGTTGGCGATGAAGTCGGCGTCGTACTTGCCGTCGACGCTCTTCAGCGAGCCGATGTGCAGGATGTTGCTCTGTTGCTTCATCACCTGCACACCCACCTTCGTCACCTCAGAGGGCAGCAGGGAGGTAGCACGGCTCACGCGGTTCTGCACATTCACGGCAGCGAGGTCGGGGTCGGTGCCCTGCTCGAAGTAGACCTGGATGGAGACATCGCCCGAGGACGATGCCGTACTGGTGATGTAGGTCATGCCCGGCACACCGTTGATGTTCTCCTCCAGCGGCTGCACCACCGATTTCATAATCGTGTTGGCATCAGCACCTGTATAGGTGGTGGACACGCGCACCGTCGGCGGTGCAATGTTTGGATATTGCTCGATGGGCAGCGTGCTCATACAGATGACACCCACGAGCGTGATGACAATCGCTATGGCGCATGCCATCACATATCGATTAATGAAAATGTTTCCCTTCATGGCTTACTTCTTGTTTTTCGCTACCTCGGGGAACAACACCCTTTCGCCTTCCTGCACGTTATTGGCACCGACGGTCACAATCTTCTCTCCTACGTTCAAGCCGCTCTTCACGATGAAATCCTTACCGTTGCCAGCGTCTTGAACGGTGACGGTGACGGCAGTCGCCGTGCTGTCGCCCTTCACCTTATAGACCAATGACTTATCCTGCAGACGCACTACGGCAGTCTGCGGAATCACCATCACATCCTTTTGCGACAAGGGCAGCACAACCGTGCCCTGCACGCCCGAGTAGAGGTGGCCGTCGGGATTGGGGAACGAGGCCTTGCAAGCCAGCGAACCCGTGGCGGCATCCACCACGCCCGTCAGGCTGGTGATGCGGCCCTTGTGGGGATACTCCGTTCCGTTCTTCATCACAAAGGTGACGTCGGGCGACATGTCTATTTGCTTCTGCTTGTCGCTCTGCGTAAGTCCCGACTGCACCTGTGCCTCGATAACGGCCTCGCTGACCGAGAACTCGGCATCCATCGTCGTGTTGCCACTCAGCACCGTCAGCTGGGTCATGGGCGACACCTGGTCGCCGCCGCGAACGGGAATGCTACCGATGACACCCGTCACGGGAGCGGTAATGGTGCAGAAGCCGAGGTTCACGCGGGCACGGCTCACGGCAGCCTTGGCCTGGCTCACCGAAGCCTTTGCCTGGCTGACAGCGGCCTGTGCCTGGTTATAACTGTTTCTGGAGTTCTCAAGCATGTAGCTGCTCACTATCTTCTTTTCGAACAAGTTCTGGTTGCTTTCGAATTCCAACTTGGCGCTGTTGGCCTGAGCAAGCGCTGCAGTAAGATTTGCATTCGCAGCCTGCAGATTGGCATTCGCTGCCTCCAGCTCGTGCTGGGCATTGCGCGAGTCGATGACGAAGAGTACCTGCCCTTTCCGCACCTGCTGACCTTCGGTCACGCTGATCTTCATGAGCTGTCCGCTCACCTGGGGCATGATGGTAACATCCGACTGACCTTTCAACTTTGCGCTGAACTTGATGGGCATCGTGATATCCTTCTTCTCCACCGTCATGGTCTCGTAGGACGACGGCACCTCTTTGGGCACGTCCAGTCCGCACGCGGTCAGTCCGCCAGCCACGACGACGGCCATCATCAGGAATCTGAGCTTCGTCATGCTCCGTAGCTTTCGTGGCGAAACAGAGTAACGAATACCGAGGAAAGGAATCACATGTTTGTAATTGACAATTGCCTTCATAATTTATAAGTATTGTTTGGTTTTATGTTTGGATTAATATAATTATGTGTTTCTTCAGCTATCAGTAAGTGAAGTAACTTAGGTTTTTATTGGGTTTAACTCGGCAAAGGTAAGTATTTTTTCTTACATATGCAAAAATAATCTGCAGATTTTCTGTTTGACGCTACAGAAAACCTGCAGATGATGCCCACAAACGGCACGAAAGCCGCCTAGAGCAGGAAGCCGATGGCGACGGCAAGGCCGTAGACGAACATGTTGCGGGCCGTCATGCCAAGCACGCGATTCAAGCGTTCGCCCTTTCCGATGCGCCGCATTTCCACGAATGTGGAGACGTGGAGCGGCTGGTAGGCGATGATGGGTAGCCACGTGGCCCAGAAGTGACCGTAGAGAATGAACGCACAGCCAATGAGGCAGGCCACGACGCCGAGTGCAAGATAGAGCAGGCGGCCCCACCGCTCGCCGATGGCAACGATGAGCGTATGCTTTCCTGTGCGGCGGTCGTTGTCGATGTCACGATAATTGTTGATGACCAATAGTGTGTCGATGACCAGTCCACAAGCCACCGATGCCAGCAGGCATTCCAGCGTGATGAACTGAAAGCCGTCGGGCAGCGACAGATAGTAGGTCAGCGTGACTGGAACGACACCAAAGAACAACAACACGAGCAGATCACCCAGGCCGACATACGACAGGTGGGTGGTATAGAGGAAGCAGAACAGCACACATAGCAAGCCGACACCCACCATCTCCCAGCCGCCGTAATAGATGAGCGGCAGGCCAATCAGGCAAGCCAGCGCGGTGGTGATGGCCAACGCCTTACGCATTGCGCTGGGCGTCACCCAACCTTGTGCACACGCACGCTTCGGGCCTAGTCGTTGCTCGTCGTCGGTTCCCTTGCGGTAGTCGAAGTAGTCGTTCACGAAGTTGGCATCTATTTGCATCACGAAGGCAAACAGAAAGCAAAGCACCATCGGCACAATTCGTACCTGGCTCTGCGCGTCGCTGATGGCCAGCGCGGCACCAATCATTACTGGCACAGCAGCGCCGGTGAGTGTCTTCGGCCTTGCTGCCAACAGCCATGCTTTCCACGAATTTTGTTTCACATGTGTATCGTCCATATCACTTTGAACCTTTGAACGCGCGAAGCGCTTTTGAACGCCCGAAGGCATTGGAACGCCCGAAGGGCTTTTGAACGCCGAAGGCATTTGAACCTTTGAACGCGCGAAGCGCTTTTGAACGCCGAAGGCATTTGAACGCCCGAAGGGCTTTTGAACCTTGAACTGCGCGCAGCGCTTTTTGTTGTGCAAATTTAGCGATATTTTTACAAATAGAGTTGCCGTCAGCACCACGTTTCGCGCTCTTTTTGTTTTTATTAACTATAAAAAAGTATTTTGTAGCATAAATCTTACTATTTTTGCACACCAAGAAAACCCGTCAAGCTATGATTGATCAGAATGTGAGCCTCGATTTGATGCATTTTGTGGAAACCAGCATCCTGCCGAAATACAACGACTTCGGCAAGAGTCATGGGCTGGTACATGTGCAAAGGGTCATCAAGAACAGCCTGGAACTTGCCCGCAAGACCGGTGCCGATATGAATATGGTATACGCTATCGCCGCCTATCACGACATTGGGATGAGTGGACCGCGTGCCATTCATCACATCACAGGCGGAAAAATCATGGCTGCCGACCTGCGACTGAAGCGCTGGTTCAGCAAGGACCAGCTGCGGGTGATGCGGGAGGCCATTGAGGACCACCGCGCCTCGGCCGCCCATGCGCCACGCAGCATCTATGGGAAGATTGTCGCCGAGGCCGACCGCGACCTCGAACCTGAATCCGTCTTCCGCCGCACAGTGCAGTTTGGCATTGAACACTATCCCGAGAAATCGCGTGAGCAACACTGGGAACGCTTCCGCGAGCACATGCAGAGCAAGTATTCGGCTCAGGGATATATCACTCTCTGGATTCCCAACTCCCCCAACCAGCAGCGGTTGAAGCATATTCGCGACATCATCGCTGAGCCGCAGCTGCTGCGAAAGGAGTTTGAGAAATACTTTGACGAAGAGACCGCAAAGGCCTCAGCATCAAGCAATAACGACAACAACCCAACCTAACACAACATGAAGTATTTTATCGTTGAAAACAACAAGCAGTCGGGGCCGTTCAGCATCTATGAGCTGAAGGACAAAGGCATCACCAGCGAGACACTTGTCTGGGCAGAAGGCATGACCGACTGGACACCCGCGTGGAAGGTGGACGAGCTGCGCGCCTTCCTCTTCAACACAAAGGATGCATCCACTCCTCCCCCACTGCCCGAAGACGTGGAGCAGCCTGCTGCCGCACAAGCCGAGCCCGCTGCAGCCATCGAGAAGAAAAAACCACAGGGTAGTTCGTGCCTGAAGCGCATGTTCGTGGGCTTCCTCTTTCTGCTCGCCGTTCTGCTGGTCGCAATGGCCGTTTCGTGTCCGAGTGAGCAGGCCCACAAGAACAAGATCAAGGAGAAGATTACGCTTGCACTCGAGCAGTCGGCACAGCGCAACAACAACCTCTTCGGCGTGGGCATCGGCCTCGTGCGCCATCTGCTCACCGACGAGATTCTTGACCGCGTGCTCGATGAGATGGTAGACTACCATAACTACTACGTCTTCTCAAAGTGCACCATCAACAGCGACGGCAAGGACAAGAACATCTCCTATGGTGCCTTCGCTCGTGTGTTCACAATGAACGAAGACGACCTGTCGCGCTACATCGATGAGCACAACCCGCTCTCGGGCTTCGAACCTGCCACGGGAACGCAACAGGCCGACACCACTGCCGGCATGCAGATACAACCCGCCGACGGCGACTTGATGAATGACATTCAGGAAGAAATCATCGGTTCGCTGAGCCGCATCGTGAAGAAGCAGGTGGGCGAGCGCACTGATAGCACCACCAGCGATGCCATCAACAAGATCGTCGATGGAGTCACCGATATGATTCGTAATGAGGTGAACCGGTAAACTAGCGCCTGCGGCGCGAGTAAAGCGGCTGCGCCGCGTGTAAGGTGTAAAGACGCTATGCGTCGTGTAAAGCGGCTGCACCGCGTGTAAGGTGCAAGGACGCTTGCGTCGTGTAAAGCGGCTGCGCCGCGTGTAAGGTGTAAGGACGCTTGCGTCGTGTAAAGCGGCTGCGCCGCGTGTAAGGTGTAAAGAGCCTACGGCTCGTGTAAAGCGCATATTTTAACTTCTCAAGTTCTCAATCCTCCTATGACAAAGTCCATTCTGCCCATACTGCTTGCCCTATCGTCGGTGCTCCCCCTACAGGCTCAGCGCCACGAAATTCTGAACGACCGTATCGCTACGCTTCAGGTCATACCGGGTGACGACTGGCTCTCACAGCCCATCATCACCCTGGGCGGAGGCGTACCCATCGTCATCAGCTTCGACGACCTCACCCACGAGTACCATCGCTACGTCTACCGTGTGGAACATTGTGAAAGCGATTGGACGGTGTCGGAGGATATCTTCACCACCGACTACATCGACGGCTTCAACGACTCGCAGCCACTCGACGACCTGGAGGAGTCCATCAACACCAATGTGCTCTACACCCACTACCAACTGCAGATTCCCAACCAGCGCTGCCGACTGAAGATGAGCGGCAACTACCGCGTCACTATCTACGACGAGAACGACGATGATCAGGCGCCCGTGCTCGTCGCCTGTTTCATGGTGGTGGAGCCTCGCATGAGCGTTGCCGTGAACGTCACCGACAACACCGATATCGACATTCGCAACGCCCACCAGCAAGTGGAGATGCAGCTGAGCTATGGAGGGCTGAACGTCTTCGACCCCGACCGGCAGCTCACCACCGTCGTCATGCAGAACGGCCGGTGGGACAATGCCGTTATCAACGCGAAGCCACAATTCAAGCTGGGCGACGGCCTGCGATGGAGTCATTGCCGCGACCTGATCTTCCCTGCCGGCAACGAGTATCGGAAGTTTGAAATGCTCGATGTCACACATACGACGATGGGACTGGAGAAGGTTGACTGGGACGGCACTGCCTATCATGCCTACATCTGGCCCGACGAGCCGCGACGCAGCTATGTCTACGACGAAGACGCCAACGGCGCCTTCCTCATCCGCAACAGCGAAAACTTCGAGATCAACCGCACCTGCGAGTATATGCTCGCTCACTTCCGACTGCCTTGCCCCGAGCTTGATGGCAACGTCTACTTGAATGGCATGTGGACCTACGACCAGTTCTCGGAGCGCTATCTCATGGAGTACAACCGCGAGACGCAGACATATGAGGCCGTCATCCCGCTGAAACAAGGCTATTACTCCTATCAATACCTGTACGCACAGCCAGACGGCACCTTGCGACCTGTGCCCTCAGAAGGATCGTTCTACCAAACTGAGAACCAGTATCAGGTGCTTGTCTACTATCGAGGCACAGGCGAGCGCACCGACCGCCTCGTCGCCTTCTCGCAAGTATCTACCCGATAACAAAGACCTCACCCGAGGTCTTTTTTTGTGATTGAATAGTTTATGCCCCCACATGTAGGGACGCGGCGTGCCGCGTAACTGGGATTAGCATTTCCTCTCCAGTCGCTCGGCTTTCTTTCCCCGCTTCGCTCTGAAAGCGCCACCCTTTGGGATGTCGAGCGGCCGCTTTCAGAACGAAGTGGGGAAAGAACGCGGCGCGCCGCGTCCCTACATAATAAAAGCAATGCTCCTACAACACAAAAGCAATGCTCCTGCAACTCAAAAGCAATGCTCCTGCTGCCACCCTGTTAGAAACAATGATTGGGCATAGAAAAGGAAATGCGATGTAAAAAATACGGTTTTCGTTGGTGTGAAGGATTTTTTTTTGTAAATTTGCAGTCGCTAACGAGGAAGAGCCTAAAAGGCTCTGCGGCGCTGCCGTGTGGATGCTCGTAAGAACTCAACAAAGAATCATGACACTAAGAATAAGAATCAAGGACATTGCCGAGCGCGCAGGCGTCTCCGTGGGCACCGTAGACAGGGTGTTGCACGGCCGGCCTAATGTTTCGAAACCTGCCCGCGAAAAGGTGGAGCAGGCTTTGCGCGAGATGGATTACAAACCCAACGCCTATGCTTCGGCGCTGGCCTACAACCGACAGTATATGTTTCGCGTGCTACTGCCGAAACACGAGTCGGAAGCCTATTGGGACGAGATTGAGGAAGGTGCCAAGAAGGCGATGGAGGCTCGTCGCGACTTCCACATCGATGTAGAGATTGCCTACTACGAACGCTTCAACGAAGAGTCGTTCAACGAGCTCGCCCTTGAAACCCTCGATGCCAACCCCGACGGCGTGGTCATCGTGCCTGTGGAACTCGACGTCACCCGTGCCTTCACCGATGTACTGCACGAGCGCCAAATTCCTTTCATCCTTCTGGACTCCTACATGCCCGACCTGAAGCCGTTGTCGTTCTTTGGTCAGGACTCGTTTGCCAGTGGCTACTTCGCAGCAAAAGCACTCATGATGATTGCTTCGGAAGAAACCGAGATTATGCTGATGAAGCAGACGAAGGACGGACGCGTCACCACGAAACAGCAAGCAAACCGCGAGGTGGGATTCCGACACTACATGGCCGACCACTACCCTGCCATCCGCATCGAGGAGCTGGAGTTGCCTGTAGGCGGCACACGCAAGCAGTATAGCACAAAGCTGGAGAGCTTCTTCCGCAAGCATCCACAGGTGCACCATTGCATCACACTCAACTCGAAGGCCCACATCGTAGGCGAGTTCCTGCTGAAGACCAATCGCCGCAATGTGCAGATCATGGGCTACGACATGGTGCAGAAGAATGCACAATGTCTGCGAGAAGGCAGCATCTCGTTCCTCATCGCCCAGCACGCCTACCAGCAGGGCTACTCCTGCATCGACACGCTGTTCCAGGCCATTGTGCTGAAGAAGAAGGTGATGCCCATCAACTACATGCCCATCGAGCTGCTCATGAAGGAGAACGTGGAGTTCTATCGCAGAACGCAGCTGTAAAGCGCGCGGGGCGCGCAGTTGAGAACTGTTAAGAAAGGTTCAGAAGCGCTACGCGCAGTTGAGAACTGTTAAGAAAGGTTCAGAAGCGCGGAGCGCAGTTTAGAAAGGTTGAGAACGCCACCAACTGTAGGGGCAGACCCCCGTGTCTGCCCGAACAACAGATGCCAACAATGAACACCTAGCCCGAACAACAGCGAATTCTACCACAAACAAAACAACGGTCAGACACGGGGGTCTGCCCCTACAACTGGGTGATCTCCCTCCCCGCAGGCTCTTTACCCGACGCAAAGCGTCTTCACACATTACAATATGAAATACATCAAGATTAATCCTGCCGATACGGTAGTGGTATGTCTGCAACCCATGCAGAAAGGAGAGAAGATAGAAATCGACGGTCGCGTTGTCGTACTCTTACAGGACACGCCCGCAGGTCATAAAGTGCTCATCAGCGACACCCCCGAGGGCGCCGACATCATTAAATACGGCTACCCCATCGGCCATGCTCGCGAAGACTTGCAGGCTGGCCAGTGGGTGAACGAGCATAACCTGAAGACCAATCTGAAGGGTACGCTCACCTATACCTACGAACCCGTTGGCGAGCAGCTGCAGATAGCTTGCGAGAACCGCACGTTCCGCGGCTATGAGCGCCGCAACGGTGAGGTAGGCATCCGTAATGAAGTGTGGGTGGTGCCTACGGTTGGTTGCGTGAACGGTATTGCTGAACGCATCGTGAGCATCGTGCAACAAGAGGTGGCTGCCGGCCAGTTGCCCGCTGCCGACGTGCAGTTGCATGCATGGCATCATAACTACGGCTGTTCGCAGCTTTCCGATGATCATGAGAACACGCGGAAGATTCTGCGCGACATCGTGTTGCATCCCAACACGGGTGGTGTGCTCGTGCTCTCATTGGGCTGCGAGAACAACCAGCCGGAAGACTTCATGGCTATGTTGGGCGACTACGACCACGACCGTGTGAAGCTGCTGGTGACACAACGTGTCAGCGGCGACGAGGTGGCTGAGGGTACTGCCATCCTGCGCGAACTCTACCGGCAGGCAGCTACCGATGAGCGCACTGAGGTGCCTGCCAGCAAGCTACGCGTCGGTCTGAAGTGTGGCGGCAGCGACGGCTTCTCGGGCATCACCGCCAACCCCCTCGTGGGTGAGTTCAGCGACTGGCTGGTGGCGCAGGGCGGAACGAGCATCCTCACCGAGGTGCCTGAAATGTTTGGCGCCGAGACCATTCTCATGAACCGCTGCGAGACACCCGAGCTCTTCGAGCAGACTGTGAAGCTCATCAACGACTTCAAGGAGTACTTCCTGTCGCACGGCGAGCCGGTGGGCGAGAACCCATCGCCAGGCAACAAGGCCGGTGGCATCTCCACACTCGAAGACAAGGCGCTGGGCTGTACGCAGAAGTGCGGTCGTGCCCCCGTGAGTGGTGTGCTCGCCTATGGCGACCGCCTGCAGCACAACGGTTTGAACCTGCTGTCGGCTCCCGGCAACGACCTCGTTGCAGCAACGGCGCTGGCTTCGGCTGGCTGCCAAATGGTGCTCTTCACAACGGGTCGCGGTACGCCTTTCGGCACCTTCGTTCCCACGATGAAGATTTCGACCAACTCCACGCTCTATCAGAACAAGCCCAACTGGATTGACTTCAATGCCGGAATGCTCGTCGAGGGCACACCGATGGCAGAACTGCTCGCGCAGTTTGTCGACTACGTATTGGAGGTCGCCAGCGGCCGTCCCGTACAGAACGAGGTGAACGGTTATCGCGAAATCTCTATCTTCAAGAACGGAGTGACGCTGTAATTGGCCCACCGTAGGGGCAGACCCCCGTGTCTGCCCGAACAATAGCGAATCCCATCTTACGATAACAATGGGCAGACACGGGGGTCTGCCCCTACACGTGGTTTACACGCGGCGCAGCCGCATTTGAACTCTTGAACTCATCACAGAAGATTAGCAACCGAAAAGGGCTATGGGCATTATCGCCACTGATGGTCTTCATAGCGCTCTATCTGGCGACATCGCTGATTGCGGGCGACTTCTACAAAGTGCCCATCACCGTTGCCTTCATGATATCGAGCGTCTATGCCGTAGCCATCTCGGGCGGTTTCCCACTGACCAAGCGCATAGAGACCTATAGTCGCGGCGCCAGCACGCAGAACATGATGTTCATGCTCTGGATATTCGTGATGGCCGGTGCCTTCGCCCACTCTGCCAAGACGATGGGCAGCATCGACGCCACCGTTGCGCTCACCCTCGACCTACTGCCAAGCGAGATGCTGTTGGCGGGGTTGTTCCTCGCCTCTTGCTTCATCTCGATTAGCATCGGCACGAGCGTGGGAACCATTGTTGCCCTCGTGCCCATCGCTGCAGCCCTCGCCCACTCCACCGATACCAGCGTGGCGATGATGACGGCGGTGGTCGTGGGCGGTTCGTTCTTCGGCGATAACCTTTCGTTCATCTCCGACACCACCGTCGTGGCCACGCAGACACAGGGCTGCAAAATGAGCGACAAGTTCCGCGTGAACGCTTTCATCGTCGTTCCGGCAGCTATCGTCATCCTGCTGCTCTATCTCGTTCTCGGACAAGGCATCGCATCACCCACCAGCGTGCCCGAGGTGCAATATCTGAAGGTCATCCCCTACATCGTCGTACTCGTCTGTGCCATCATGGGTATGAATGTGATGGCGGTACTCACCATCGGCCTTGCGCTGACAGGCATCATCGGCATCAGCGATGGCACCTACGACCTCTACGGGTGGTTTGGCGCAATGGGCAACGGCATCTTGGCAATGGGTGAGCTGATCATCATCACCATGATGGCTGGCGGACTGCTGGAGATCATTCGCGAAAACGGCGGCATCGACTACATCATCCAGAAGCTGACGGCCCGCATCAACGGCAAGCGTGGCGCCGAACTCGCCATCGGAGTATTGGTGGCGATTGTAGACCTCTGCACAGCAAACAACACCGTGGCCATCATCACCGTTGGCCCCATTGCCAAACAGATTGGCGACCGCTATGGAGTAGACAACCGCAAGTGTGCTTCCATCCTCGACACGTTCTCCTGCTTCATGCAGGGACTCATCCCCTACGGAGCACAAATCCTCATGGCTGCAGGACTTGCTCAGCTCAACCCCGTGAGCATCCTGCCCTATCTCTACTACCCGTTTGCCATCGGCATCGCGGCCCTACTCGCCATCCTCCTCCGCTATCCACGTCGCTTCTCATAACCCCACAACTCCTCAACGTCTCAACTCCTCAACCCCTCCAATGAACATCCTACAACGCAATTTTTTCCGGCTTCTGCGCTCAGGCGCCCTCAACGAATATGAGAGCCTCGAGCCCATGTCGCTCTACAAATGGCAACAGCTTGCCAAACTGGTAGAGCGACAGGGGGTGGCAGAGATTGCCGTGAAGGGACTGCGCAACCACACATTCGACGAGAACGCCAACTTCCCGAAGACCCTCATCGACGACCTACAGGCAATCGTCTCCGAAACTGAGAAGACCAACACGCTGCCACGACTGAGCAACCGTTTTTTGAACCGCCGATTGCGCAAGATTCAAAAGGGTGAGCGCCACGAGCTGGATGCATCGATGCCCACCCTCGACTTGCTTAATATCATCGTGAGGAACATCGGCCTCATCTTGAATAGCGGGATCTCGCTAAGCGCCATCAGCGAACTGGGCTCCTACCTGCGCACGCGTGGCGACAAAGTAGACTTCGTGAAGCTGGAGGGCTGGCTCGACAAGCTACACATCAAGCGGCTTGCCCAGCTCGAAGGTTCCATTCTCATCAGCGTGTTCGAATTCGACCAAGACGAGATACCCTTCGTCGAAACCGTCGAGCCTGAGGCTTATCCCCTGATACTCAGAACCTTGGCACATACCGCCACCGACACGTCCGAAGAGTGGCACTTCCGCCAGCGAAAGACGGGATTCGTGGTCAACAACTCAAAGGTGATGCGGCGCAATTTGCGACGTAGCATCCGATACATCAACTACGCACCCATCGAGACCTCGAGCAACTTTCTGAATAATTTTGCAAAAAGTCTGTCGGAAATTGAAGAATAACCGAGAAAATGTGTACCTTTGCACCTATGAAACGAACATTAGCAATCGTCATCTCCATCATATATGCCTTCACAATGAATGCCCAGTCCTCGCTCGTGCAGTGTGAGGACACCTGCAGTCATGTTCACGGCATCGACCTGAGCCACTATCAGGGCAACGTGTTCTGGCAGGCCATCGGCGAGAACAAGAAGATGGCCTACGTCTATCTGAAAGCCACCGAGGGCGGCGACCGCATCGACGATATGTTCCAGCGCAACATTCAGATGGCACATGAACACGGACTCATGGTGGGAGCCTACCACTTCTATCGGCCGAAGACGCCGCAGCAGCTGCAACTCGACAACTTCACGAAGCAATGCCTGCCCGACGAGCAGGAACTATTGCCGATGATCGACATCGAAACAACCGGCGGCCTCTCCACCGAAGCGTTCTGCGACTCGCTGTTCCTCTTCCTGGAGCTCATCGAGAAGGCTTATCGACAGAAGCCCCTCATCTACACGGGTGCGAACTTCTACGACAAACACTTCCAGGGAAAGCTCGACGACTACAAAATCATGATTGCCCAGTACACCGACTTTGAACCTCGGCTGAAGGACGATCGCGATATTACTATGTGGCAATACACAGGTAAAGGACACATCAACGGCGTACGCGGATACATCGATAAGAGCCGCTTCATGGGCAAGCATCGGCTGCGCGAAATCAGATACCGTCACAGGTAATAGGTAATAGTGAATAGGTAATAGGTTATGATATGCCTTGACTCCGAACTATCAACTGTCAACTCTCAACTATCAACTCAACATATGGCCATCATCAAATGCCCGGAATGCGGGCACCAAATCAGCGACAAAGCACCCACATGCCCTTCATGCGGGGTCGAGATAGCAGGTCACATCACACGTTGCCCGCAATGTGGGACCGTCTATTTGAACGAACAGGACTCCTGTCCCATCTGTCATCATGCCAACGATGCACAGCCCATCAGGCAGTCCTTCCCCACGACACCACCTCCCATCCCCACTGCACCTCGCGAAGAGACGCAGACAACACCCGAACAGCCGCCAAAGAAAAAGAAGCGCAGCTGGGGTGCTCTGTTGTTCTCGCTCTTCCTCGCCCTCGTTATCTGCGGCGTTTGCTTCTACTTCTACCACAATGCCAAGGATACGAAGGAAACCGAAGCATACACCTATGCGATGACCAGCAGCGACCCATTGGTGCTGCAAAGCTTCCTCGACACTTATCGCGATGCTTCGGCCTCTCGCCGCGATTCCATCCAGAGCCGCCTCACAGCCATTCAGCAGGCCGACCGCGACTGGAACAACGCTTGCGTGAGTCAGTCGAAGACGGAGTTGGAGGAGTTCATCAAGAATTATCCTGACTCACCACACAAGGGCGAGGCTCACAACAAAATTGACTCCATCGACTGGGCAAAGGCCAAAGCCGACAACACCGTTGAGTCCTACCACGCATATCAGGTGGCGCATCCCAACGGCAAATTCCTCGAGAATGCCGACGAGCTCATCAAGGAGCTGGAAGCCAAGACCCTGCAGCCAGAAGAAGAGGAAATCGTGCACCAGCTCTTCAAGCGTTTCTTCCAAGGCGTTAACTCCCGCAACACAGAAGGCATTGGTGGTACGCTGGCCGACATTTTGAAGAACTTCCAAGGCATTCCCGATGCTACCCGCGAGCAGGTCATCAACTACGTCTATCGCCTTTGGAAGCCCAATGTGGAAAACATGAACTGGTATATCCTCAACGACTACCAAATCGACAAAAAAGAAGTTGGTGCTGACCAGTATGAATACATCACACAGTTCACCACCAACCAAAAAGTTACTTACAACGACGGTAGCAAGGACTCGCAACAGAAGTTCCGCATCCATGCCCGCGTAAACGCTGAATTCCGAATCGTGGAGTTCAACATGTCGAAGATCATGGAGTAAGCGTTCAGCTTCTTACGCTCAAGAAATTAGCGTTTAACATCTAACGGCTCAAGGGAAACGAATATTTATCTCCCTGCCATCTGCGCCTGACGGAGTAGCGACTTCTGCTGCTCCGTCAGATTCGTTGGGAGCTGTACGTCGAACGTAACAATCAAGTCACCGGACTTACCGTTACCCAGGTGGTGTCCCTTGCCACGCAACTTCACCTTGCTGCCCGGCTGCGTGCCAGGTTTCACCTTTAGCTTCAGCTTCGTGCCATCGGTGAGCTGGATGACAATTTCACCACCAAGCATAGCAGTAAAGACATCGAGTGACACTTTGGCATGAACTTCGCCACTATCTGCCGACGAGAAGCCGCCAGCCGAAGAGAAGCCACCGCCAGCCGAAGAGAAGCCGCCAGACTGCTTAGCACCACGTCCGAACAACTCCTCGAAGAACGACGAGAAGCCGCCTCCACCCTTGAAGGCTCCGAAGTCGAAGTCGTCGAACGGTGAACCACCCGAGCCATTCCAGTTGAAACCGCCCGAGCCACCGGCACCAAAGTTCTCGGCCTCCTTCCAGTGCTCGCCATATTGGTCATACTTCTTGCGCTTCTCGGGGTCACTCAGTACGTCGTAGGCCTCGTTCAGCGCCTGAAACTTTGCCTTTGCCTTTGGGTCGTTAGGATGCAGGTCGGGATGAAACTGCTTGGCCCGCTTCTTGTAAGCTGCTCGCAGATCATCTTGTGCGATGTCCTTCTTTACACCTAGAATCTTGTAATAATCAATGAATGCCATAATTCAATCCTCCTTTTTTAAAAATGTATGAGCAAAAAATATGCCTAACTGGATTTTTTTTTGTAACTTTGCGACATAAAACCTAAAATGACATGAAAAAAGTAGTTTCCCTGTGTCTTTTGGCACTGATGGTATTCAGTCCGGCAATGGCAAAGAAAAAGAATCAAACCGTTCGCCTGCGCGTCATTGAAACCAGTGATGTGCACGGGTCATTCTTCCCTTACGACTTCATCACTCGCAAGCCCAAGCGCGGTTCGCTGGCTCGCGTTAGTACCTACGTAAACCGTCTGCGCCAGGAACTTGGCGACAATGTCATCCTTGTCGACAATGGCGACATCCTGCAAGGACAACCCACGTGCTACTACTTCAACTACGTCGATACCGCCTCAACCAATGTGGCTGCCGATGTCATCAATTATATGAAGTACGATGCCGAGACTTTCGGCAATCATGACGTTGAGACGGGACACGCCTGCTATGACAAGTGGATCAACGAGGTGAATTGCCCAATGCTGGGTGCCAACATCATCAATACGGCAACAGGAAAGCCCTATGTGCCACCCTACACCATCCTGAACCGACAAGGAGTGAAGATTGCCATTCTCGGAATGATCACACCAGCCATTCCCAACTGGCTCACGGAGGACATCTGGAGCGGCCTGCAATTCGAAGACATGGTGGTTTCGGCACGCAAATGGATGGAGCACCTGCAGAAGAACGAGAAGCCCGACATCGTCATCGGACTCTTCCACAGCGGCAAGGATGGAGGCATCAAGACGGATGAATATGAGGAAGATGCTTCGCTGCGCGTAGCCCAGGAAGTGCCTGGCTTCGACATCGTGCTCTTCGGCCACGACCACACTCGCCATAACTCTGTGGTTATGAACTGCGAAGGCAAGCCCGTCACCTGTCTCGATCCCGCCAACAATGCCATCACGGTTGCAGATGCTGAAGTGGAGGTGACGCTGCGAAAGGGAAAGGTTGTCTCGAAAAACATCAAGGGCAACCTCGTCGATGTCGTCGATGAGCCCATCGACGAAGCATTCATGGCGCATTTCCAGCCACAAATTGAGAAAGTCAACAACTTCGTGAATCGTCAGATTGGTGTGTTCAAGAACAGCATCTACACCCGCGACTGCTTCTTTGGCAACTCGGCATTCAACGACTTCATCTTGAACCTGCAGTTGCAGATCACAGGCGCCGACATCTCTTTCAATGCTCCGCTCTCCTTCGATGCCTCCATCAACGAGGGTCCTGTCTTTGTCAGCGACATGTTCAACCTCTATAAGTTCGAGAACCAGCTCTACGTGATGCGCCTCACGGGTGAGGAAATCCGCAAGCATCTCGAGATGAGCTACGACCTATGGGTGAACACGATGACATCTCCCGACGATCATCTGTTGCTCCTCAGCGAAAGCACCTATGGCGACCAGCAACGACTGGGATTCAAGAACTTCTCCTTCAACTTCGACTCTGCTGCAGGCATTGACTATGAGGTGGATGTCACGAAGCCCGACGGACAGAAGGTGCGCATCCTTCGCATGAGCAATGGCGAGCCCTTCGACGAGGCACGCTGGTATAAAGTTGCCGTCAACAGCTATCGTGGCAACGGTGGTGGCGAACTCCTCACGCAAGGAGCCGGCATTCCTCACGATGAGCTTGACAAGCGCATCATCTGGCGCAGCAAACGCGATCAGCGCTACTATCTCATGAAAGAAATTGAGCGCATGGGAACCGTCGACCCGCAGCCGAACCATAACTGGCGCTTCGTACCCGAAGAGTGGGTGAAGCCTGCTGCTGAGCGCGACCGTCAACTGTTGTTCAAGAAGTAAGTTTCCCTTCAGAGAAAAAGATTCTCGCAGAAAGATAGTTTTTCTTCACCATATATCCCTTATCTACGCCTCCAACTACATGGAAAAGAAACTTTGGTTTGTGTTTTGCAAAGGTGACCTGATGCTAGAGCGCCAGGAAGACGGCGGCTATGGTATTCCCTTTGCTGAAGAGCCTCCGGTAGAGACCAAGCCTTGGACAACGGTCCACACCATCACGCCATTTCCCGATGGAACGCCCGTGCGCACCTATGCCATCGACATGCCTGTCATCGACCATCCTCGTTTCGAGATGTCGCCCTTGCGGCAGTCGTATGCCAAAATCAGCCTCGACCTCTATCAGAAAGCAGGAAAGTGCCAGGAGATTCTCTATTGGGACCAAAACACGAAGTTTTGCGGTGTGTGTGGCGCTCCGATGAAGCTGCATACCGAAATCTCGAAGCGATGCACGGAGTGTGGTAAGGAGGTGTGGCCACAGCTAGCAACTGCCATCATCGTACTCATCCGCCGTGAAGACAAGGTGCTGTTGGTACATGCCCGCAATTTCCGCAGCGATTTCTACGGACTTGTGGCGGGCTTCGTAGAGACTGGCGAATCGCTCGAAGAGGCCATCGTCAGAGAGGTGCGCGAGGAAACGGGACTCGAAATCGAGAACATCCGCTATTTCGGTTCACAGCCGTGGCCCTACCCCTGCGGACTGATGGTGGGTTTCTTTGCCGATTATGCCGGCGGCGAGATTCATCTGCAGAAGAGCGAACTCTCGGCAGGCGGATGGTTCACAAAGGACAACCTTCCGCATATCCCCGAAAAGCTCAGCATCGCCCGCCGTCTCATCGATACGTGGCTGGAGGAATAATACTAGAAACTTAACGCTCGGCGCGAAGCGACGCTTTCGAAGTGAAGCGGAGAAAGAACTTGAAACTAGAAACCAGAAACTAGAAACTCCCTCTACAACTCTTCCTCTCTGATGTTTGGCAAGAAATAAGCAACAATGCCAAGCAGGGGGAGGAATGCTGTGAGTTGGAAAACATATTGAATATTCGTGAGGTCGGCAAGCCAGCCAAAGAGTGCCGAGCCAATACCGCCGAGACCGAAGGAAAGGCCAAAGAAGGCACCCGAAATCATCCCAACACTACCTGGGAGCAACTCGGTGCCATAGACGAGAATCGCCGACATTGCCGATGACATAACCATTCCGACCAGCACGGCAAGTACGATGGTCCATGCCAAGTTGCAGTACGGCAATAGCAGTGCAAATGGCGATGAGCCGAGAATGCTTCCCCAGATGACATACTTCCTTCCGTATCGATCACCCACTTCACCGCCGATGAGCAAGCCGATGGCCGTAGAAACCAAGAATGCAAATAGCACATACTGTGAAGCACCCACCGAAAGACCAAACTTGTCAATCATGTAGAACGTGAGGTAGCTCTGGATGTTGGCCGTATAGAAGTCCTTCGAGAACATCAACACCAAGAGAACCACCAAGGCAATGACAATCTGACGACGCGTCAGGTTGTTTTTGTTTTCCTGTAACATCACCTCGTTCCGACCCGCGTTGGGAACCACCTTGGCTGCCTGCTTCGCGAGTTGTTTTTGATACCAACGTCCTATGCGCGAAAGCACCCACACCGCAACAACAGCCAACAAGGCGAACCAACGTATGCTGCCCTGTCCGTGAGGAACTACAATGAGCGCTACGGCAACCGGACCAAAGGCACGACCTACGTTGCCGCCAATCTGGAAGATGGACTGTGCCATCCCCTTCGCCCCACCCGATGCCAGACGAGCCACCTTCGACGACTCGGGGTGCAGCACCGATGAGCCCACACCTACAAAGGCTACCGATAGCAACACAGCCGGGAAGCTATTGGCAACAGAGAGCAACAGCAAACCTGTTAGCGTAAAGCACATGCCCACCACTAATCCATAGGGACGCGGGTGCTTATCGGAATAGTAGCCCACCAGCGGCTGTAGCAAGGACGACGTAATCTGATTAGTCAGCGTGATGGCACCGACCTGTACGAAACTCAGCCCCAACGATTCTTTAATCATAGGGTAGATGGATGGTATAACGGACTGGAACATATCGTTCAACAAATGTCCCAGGCTGACCATCAACAAAACAGAGAAGGTCGCATTCTTTCTATTCATCAACGCTAACTTGCGGTCACTGACAATTCTAAAATATCTCTATGGATTCCTCAGCAAGTGAAACACTTATTTCGTTTCCCGGTGGATCACGGTGCCGTTTGCCTGATGTGTGGCAAGGACGAGCACTTCGGCAATCTGCACGTGGGCAGGGGCCTCGGCGGCATAGAAGCACACATCGGCAATATCGTCGCCGGTGAGTGGCTTGATGCCATTGTAGACGTTATCCGCCCGCTGCTTGTCACCATGAAAGCGCGTCACGCTGAAGTTGGTTTCTACAAGACCAGGCTTCACATTGGTCACTCTGAGCGGTGTCTCGGCAAGATCGATGCGCAGTCCGTCGGAGAGCGCCTTCACGGCAGCCTTCGTGGCACAATACACATTACCATTAGCATAGGCGGCATCGCCTGCCACACTACCTATATTAATAATGTGTCCGCAACCACGTTCCACCATACGGGGCACCACCACTCGCGTCATCGTGAGCAGACCCTTGATATTGGTGTCAATCATCGTGTCCCAGTCGTTGTAGCTTCCTAGATACTCCTTCTCCAATCCGAGGGCGAGTCCAGCGTTATTGATAAGTACATCGACGCCTTCAAAGCCTCCCTCCGCAAAAGAGCCTTCCCACAGCGAATCAACTGCCGTCGTTGCTGCTTCGCGGTTGCGCACATCAAAAACGAGCGTCTTCACAACGGCTCCAGCACCTTCCAACTCCTTGCGCAAAGCATCAAGTTTCTCTTCATTACGACCCGTCAGCACAAGCCGATATCCGCCACGGGCGAAGCGGCGTGCGCAAGCTTCCCCAATTCCACTTGTCGCACCAGTAATCAATACAGTTTTCTTCATTTCAGTCTTCATCAATACTTTCGTCAAGTCCCTTATGTTTTTATAGTTCCATCAGTATTTGCACGATGCGTTCTGCTGTACGACCATCCCATCGGTCGGGCAGCGCTCCGGGCTTCCATTCGCCACGCACCATCTTCGCAACCATTTCGCCTAGCAGTTGGGCATCTTCGCCAACGAGTTCGTTGGTGCCAATCTTCACGGTTTCGATGTGCTCGGTATAGCTGTTCAGCGTGATACAAGGAACGCCATTGAACGTTGCTTCCTCTGCCACATTGCCCGAGTCGGTGATGATGCCACGGGCATGAGCCGTGAGCCAGCCAAACTCCAGATAGCCAAGGGATGGATGAAGCACGAAGGACGATGGCTGAAGGTTCGGTATGTCGGCAAGAATTCCTTCCACAACCTCGGCAGTTTTTCCGCGCAAGGGTGCAATGATGGGCATTCCTTGAGCATTCTCCACCATCGCCTTGATCATACTGCACAGATTGTCGCGGTCGGCCAAAAGGGCATGACGATTCAGGGTGAAGACAAGGTATTCACGCTCCTTGTAGGCATCCATGAATGCGGGTTTCTTCAGTCGGTTGAGGTTAAAACGCAGGGTATCCATCAGGATATTACCAACGGTATAGATTTTCGACAACTCGGCACCTTCGCGTGTAGCTATCGAATTCGCCCCCATGCCAGCAGTGAAGAGCAGGTCGGAGAGTCCGTCGATAACAAGACGGTTGATTTCCTTTGGCATCTTGATATCAAAGGAACGAGTGCCTGCCACGAGGTGAGCCAGACGGATGCCTTGCTTCTTCGTCACAATGGCAGCTGCCATCGTTGATGCAAGGTCGTCGACAACAATCACTGCATCGGTCTTGTTCTCTTGCAGATAGCGCTCAAAGGCCGACATCACCTGTCCTGTCAGCTCGTTGAGGTTCTCACACACAACGTTCAGATAGACCTGCGGCGGTGCAATCTGCAGGTCGTCGAAGAGCGACGCCTCCAACGTGGGGTCGTCCTTCGAACCGGCATAGACCAGCGTGTAATCTACATCGCGCCCATGGGCTTTGGCATTCTCTACGGCCCGAACAATCGGGGCCACCTTGATAAAGTTCGGGCGTGCGCCCGCAACGATACAGATGTTCATAGTTTCGAGATTATGGATTCAGTTGCAAATTTAAGCAAAAAATCCGAATAACAAGCCTATGGGAACAAGATTTTTCGTTTTTTCTTTAGTCGAGCAACTTGATGTACTTACCATCGACGATGATGCTGCCGTTTTCTTGCATCTCCTTCAGGCAGCGCAACAACGAATATTTCTGAATACCAAAGTGGTCGGCCAAAGCCTGACGCGACATCGGGACGAGGATACGGTCGGTCTGTTGTCGCTTGCGTTCCTCTTTCAGGAACAAAGCCACTTTCTCCCTGACATTCATCGACAGCATACCAACCTTCTTGGTCAGGAAACTCACGATATTCGACACGATGCGAATGTAGTTCTTGGCTATGCGTGGGTCGCTTTCGATGAGAAACTCGATGTCCTGAGACTGCAGGCGGAACACCTGCGTTTCCTGCACCGCCTCCACGGTAACGGGGTAGCGTTTGTCGTTGGCAAAGAGGAATGCAGGCGCAAGCATGTTGCCAGAATGAAACATTGTGATGCGGATGATGCGCCCCGAAGGTCCCATCAGACTGGCTGACACCTCTCCACTGACGACGATGTGGGCATGCATACATTGTTCACCAGCCAACAGAATGAGCTCACCCTTTCGATAGCTCTGTACGCGATAGCGCACCGTGTGCATCATCTCGATTATTTCCTCCCTGCTGATTCCTGCAAAAAGCGGACACGCGGCCAGCCCGTCTAATGTCTCAATGTTCATACTGTCAGAGTTTTGTTCAAGCGCAAAGATAGAAATAAATTGTGAATAAATCTAAATATTAACAATCTTTATAACCTTTCGTAACATTTGTGACCATCTATCATCCTCATTTATGAGTACATTTGCAAACAAATGTAATCTTTACGGAGGAAACATGAAAATACTTGATAAGTTCATAGGGATGTTCAGTTATCGCGAGAAAGTTGGCATGTTGATTGCGGCCGGCGTCATCGTGGGCTTGGGTGGGCTCTTCATGTATCTACTGCGTGCCCACACATATTTCATTGGCGACGATCCTTCAGCCTGTGTCAACTGTCATATTATGACACCTTATTATGCCACGTGGAGTCATTCGTCACACGGACGCGATGCAACTTGCAACGATTGCCACGTGCCCCATCAGAACCTAGCCATGAAATACGGTTTCAAGGCCATGGACGGTCTGAAGCATACTGCTTATTTTGTCGGTCACTCAGAGCGTCAGGCCATCATGGCAGAGGACATGAGTGCCGAAGTCATTATGGACAACTGCATACGCTGCCACACACAACTGAACCAGGAATTTGTGAAAACCGGCCGCATCAGCTACATGATGGCAAAGCGTGGCGAGGGCAAAGCCTGCTGGGACTGCCATCGTAATGTGCCGCATGGAGGCATGAATTCGCTCATGGCAACACCCAATGCCGAATCTGTGACCCCACTGCCTCCTAGCCCCGTTCCCGAATGGTTACAGAAACTTCTCACCAAGAACTCAAGATAGCCTGAAACAAACTTAACTGTTTGAAACATAAGAAATGAATCATCAAAAAAAATAGATATTATGGAAAAGAAATTGAAGAAATGGCAAGGCTGGGCGCTCTTCGGAGGCGCTATGGTTGCAGTATTTCTGCTGGGACTCATCGTTTCATCACTGATGGAACGACGCGCTGAAGTAGCCAGCGTTTTCAACAACAAACGCACGGAGTTCACCGACTCCATCATTGCTCAGAACGAACGATTCAAAGCCGACTATCCACGTGAGTACGAGACATGGTCGATGACCGAAGACACATCGTTTAAGTCAAAGTACAACTCATCCCAAGAAGTCGACGTTCTCGAAGCACGTCCCGAGATGGTTGTGCTATGGGCAGGCTATGCCTTCTCGCGCCACTACAACACCCCACGCGGCCACAAGCATGCCCTTGAGGACATGCGCAAGATCCTGCGCACCGGGAATCCCGGCATTGATGGCGATGGCGACATGCAACCCGCCACCTGCTGGACTTGCAAGGGTCCCGACGTGCCACGTATGATGCGCGAGCTTAGCGACTCGAAGTCGGTTTTCGACCCAGCAAACTTCTATGCAAAGAAATGGAGTGAGCTTGGTGCGGAAGAGGTAAACACCATTGGCTGCTCCGACTGCCACGATGCTCGAACGATGGATCTGCGTCCTGCCCGCCCTGCCCTCTACGAGGCCTGGGCACAGGTAGGGAAGGATGTGCGCAAGGCTAGTCATCAAGAGATGCGTTCGCTCGTTTGCGCCCAGTGCCACACGGAGTACTACTTCATCAAGCCCGACGATCCGAAAAACCCAGGCAAGGCCAACTATCTGGTATTCCCGCAGCACTACGGCATGACTTGCGAGGCTGCAGAGAAATGGTTCGACGAGATTGAGTTCTACGACTATATCCACCCACTGTCGGGCACGAAAATTCTGAAGGCCCAACACCCCGGTTACGAGATTGCCCTGCAGGGCATCCACGGCCAGCGAGGAGTGAGTTGTGCCGACTGCCACATGCCGTACAAGCAGGAGGGAGGCGTGAAATACACCGACCATCACATCATGTCACCACTCGCCAATATCGACCGTACGTGTCAGACTTGCCACCGGCAGGATGCAGAGGTGCTGCGCCAGAATGTCTACGAACGTCAAGAGAAGTGTAACGAGGTTCGCGACCGTGCCGAGCAGGAACTGGCTCGTGCACACTTCGAGGCAAAGTTCATCATCGACAAGGGTGCCTCCGAAGCCGAAATGAAACCCATTCAGGCACTCCTCCGCAAGAGTCAGTGGCGCTGGGACTATGCTATCGCTTCACATGGTGCCACCTTCCATGCTCCGCAGGAGGTGACGCGCCTGCTTTCACACTCCGTCGACTTCGCCCAGCAAGCCCGCCTGCTCATCGCGAAAGTAGCTGCCAAGCACGGACACATCGGCGACATTCCCGTTCCCGACTATTCTACCAAGGCAAAGGCGCAAGCTGCCATAGGACTTGACATGCAGAAGCTCAACAGCAAGAAGCAACAATTCCTCGAGACTGTCGTTCCGAAATGGATTGAAGAAGCCAAGAAGAATGGTAAACTCATTGAAATCTAAACCCATAGAATGCATCCACCCTGAAAAGGCAGGCCGATTATCATAGCCTGCCTTTTTCTCTACCTCTGTTTTCTATGATGATTGCAAATTATTAGACAGAAATGATTTGCATATGATTTATTTTGATTATCTTTGTCGCACAGAAACTTACACGTCCAAAGGGCCTTACCCGCAGGGCACTTTTAATTTAACAACTTATGTGGAATAAACCTTGGAACATGAAGGAAGGCTTCGTCATTGGCGCTGGCCTCATCGTAGCCGGATTGCTGCTTGAGCTGACCGTCGGCCCAGTGGTATGGGATGCCTTCGCCTGGCCTGCCAACGGCCTTGTGCTGGTGGGCTTCGTCGCGATGATTGTCGCCATGCACCTGCTGCGCCGCCGTGTCTATGCCTTCCGCTTCCTTTCTACCTACCACGCCTCCATTCCCGCGATGTGCTATGCCGTCGTGCTCACCATCATCATGGGACTCACCCGCCAGACCGTCAACGGCTCGTGGATCAACAACATGCTGGCGTTCTGGCCCTTCGTGCTCATCTATGTCTTCGTGGCCGTCATCCTCGGTCTCGTCGTGCTGAAGACCCCACTCACCACAAGGTCCACGAGCAAGATTGTGGCCGGGCTCTTCCATCTCGGCCTGTTCATCACGATGACCACCGCCACGCTGGGCAATGCCGACATGCAACGCATGAAGATGATTGTTGCCAAAGGTGAACCCGAGTGGCGGGCCCTCGACCAGCAGGGACGTGTGAAGGAGATGCCGCTGGCTATCGAGCTTCAGGAGTTCATCATGGAAACCTACGACGATGGCTCGCCCCGACGTTTTGCCTCGCAGATAGAGATTCTCACGCAGTCGGGGAAGAAATACCAAGCCACTGTCGACGTCAATAAACCAGCCGAGGTGGAAGGCTGGAAGATCTATCAGTACGGCTACGACACACAGGCCGGTGCACAAAGCAATATCAGTATCTTAGAACTGGTGAGCGACCCGTGGCTACCCTATGTCTACATCGGTATTTCCATGATGCTTGGCGGCGGACTGCTAATGTTCATCACTGGAATGAGAAGAAAGGAGGAACAGGCATGACTTGGAATCAATTCATCTATTTCGCCATCGCTGCCGTGTTGCTCTGGGCCATCGGAGCCTATGCCGCTTGGCGCGACAACCGCCCGTTGCCAGTGTTCAACCTCCCCTACCGTACGCTAGCCTATGCCGCTACCATTGCCGGACTGCTAGTGTTCTTCAGTTTCATCCTTTCGTTCTGGATTTCGCTGGAACGCCCACCCCTTCGCACGATGGGCGAGACACGCCTGTGGTATTCGTTCTTCCTACCCCTCGCAGGACTGATGGTCTACTCGCGCTGGAAATACAAGTGGATACTCTCTTTCTCCACGCTGCTTGCCCTGGTATTCATCTGCGTAAACCTCTTCAAGCCGGAGATACACTCCAAGACACTCATGCCTGCGCTGCAGAGTCCGTGGTTTGCCCCACACGTCATCGTCTACATGTTCGCTTATGCTCTGCTCGGAGCCGCCACGCTCATGGCGTTGTTCATCCTCGTGAAAGGCAAGTCGCTGCCCGATGCACAGACGAGTCGCGGCAAAGAATTTGAGATTACCGACAACCTCGTCTACATCGGCTTCGCCTTCATGACCTTCGGCATGCTCTTCGGAGCACTCTGGGCCAAAGAGGCATGGGGACACTACTGGTCGTGGGATCCCAAGGAGACTTGGGCTGCCATCACCTGGTTTAGCTACCTCGTCTACATCCACTACCGCCGATTGCCACTCCTACCCACTGGCGAGTCGCCAACCTCGCACAATGGCTGCTTCCAAAACACGCGATGGGCACTCTTCATGCTCCTCATCGCCTTCGTTCTTCTGCAGATGTGTTGGTGGGGCATCAACTATCTGCCCAGTGCCATCGGCAGTTCAGTACATACCTACAGCTAATCAAAAAACAAGCACAATCATGATGCGTAAACTATTGATAGCAGCCCTGCTGATTGCCATGCCCGTAGTCAACTGCATGGCACAGCAAAGGAAATATGTCGTCGACGTACAGGCCCACCGAGGCGGCATGGGACTCCTCCCCGAGGAATCGCTCGAGGCCATGCTCAACGCCGTAGACCTGGGCGTGAACACGCTGGAGATGGACCTCTGCGTCACACAGGATAAGAAGGTGATTCTCTCGCACGACAAGTATTTCTCACACCGCTTCACAACCCGTCCAGATGGAACACCCGTCATGGAAGGCGAGCCCAGGGAATACTTCTGGCACATGCCCTACGACTCTGTGGCAAGATACGATGTAGGCCTCAGGCAGAATCCCGACATGCCTGAGCAGCAGACCGTTGCCACTCCCAAGCGACTGCTGGCCGATGTCGTAGCAGCCGTGGAAGCCTACACCGAGGCAAGAGGCCTCGCACCCATGAACTACAACATTGAAATCAAGTGCGACCCCGACCAAGCCGGAGGCATCGAAGGACGCGACTGGCCTGAATACCATGAGTTCGTAGACATCTGCATAGCGGCACTCGACGCGCTGAATCTCGGCGACAGACTCATCATACAAACCTTCGACACCCGTTCCCTCAACTACATGAACGAACGCTATCCAGGCCACCACCTGTCTTATTTGGTTGGCGGCGGCAGCGGCACCTACGAACAAATCATGAACCGACTGAACTTCATGCCCGAATGGTTCAGCCCCGCATGGACGATCATGGACCAGAACATGGTGGACCGCGCCCACGCCGATGGCATGAAAATCGTCACCTGGACCGTTGACGAGAAGGAACAGATGCGCCGCGTCATCGATATGGGCGTGGAAGCCGTCATCAGCAACTATCCCAACCGCCTGCTAGAGGTCGTTGCCGAGTATTGAAGGAGCCAGCACTTCATAGCTACGACTCCCCTACCTCACTCACTTAACAAGCGAGGTATGTACCTCCTGCAATGTCTTTTTCCCCTACTTTTATAAAAAAACGGCACAAAAGGCATTGTCATTCAGTTTTTTTTCGTAACTTTGCACAGATACAAAAACAACATGTGACCCCCATGAAAGAACCTAATGACATGAACCGCCGCAAATTCCTGAAACAACTGGGAATAGGTACGGCATCGGCAATAGGACTGATGGTCCTGGAGCCCCTACGAGCATTTGCCGACGAACCATCGCATGCCGCTAAGCGCATGCAGGGTCCACTCGGCGATGGAGGCATGACCTATCGTGTGAACCACCACTCGGGTGACAAAGTGTCGCTGCTGGGCTTTGGTATGATGCGCCTGCCCAGAAGCCAGGAGGAGGTGAACAAGATGGTGGACTATGCTATTGAGCACGGTGTGAACTATTTCGACACGGCTCCTGCCTATGGAAACTCTGAGGACGTGACGGGCATCGCCCTGAAACGTCACCCGCGCGAGTCATACTATATCGCAACAAAGATGTCGAACCAGCGCAGGAACGTGCAGAGCTTCGAGGAATCGAAGAAGATGTATGAGCGCTCGTTCAAGCGTCTGCAGGTGGACTACATCGACTACTACCTGATGCACTCCATCGGTGGTAGCGGCATGGATGACTTCCGCCCACGCTTCATCGACAACGGACTGCTTGACTTCCTCGTCAGCGAGCGCAAAGCTGGCCGCATCCGTAACCTCGGTTTCTCCTATCACGGAAACGTGGAGGTCTTCGACTGGCTCATCGACCACAACGACGAATACCACTGGGATTTCGTGCAGATTGAGCTGAACTACGTGGACTGGCGACATGCCTCGCTGGGCAATGGCGGCTGGAAGAAAGACGCCGACGCGGAGTATCTCTACAACAAACTCGAGAAGGCCGGCATACAGGCGGTGGTGATGGAACCGCTGCTGGGAGGCCGTCTGGCAAAGATTCCTGAGGAGTTCAGCGATCAGCTGAAGGCTGTGCGCCCACAGGACACGCCCGCCACATGGGCTTTCCGCTGGGTGGGCTCGCTGCCTAACATCCTGACTACGCTGAGCGGCATGTCGGCGATGGCACATCTGGAGGAGAACGTGCGCACCTTCTCACCTCTCGACCCCTGTACGGAACAAGAGAATGCCCTGCTGGCACGCATCGCCGACGGCATGAGTGGCTATCCCACCATTCCCTGTACAGCCTGCCGCTACTGTATGCCTTGCCCATACGACGTAGACATTCCCGGCAACTTCGCCTACTACAACGATGCGGTGAACAAAAAGCTGCTGCCTCTGCCCGATAAGTCGTCGCCCGACTACGCCAAGCGTGCTGCCGAGTTCAAGAAGGGCTACAAGAAGGCCATCGACAAGAAGGCTTGGGCCGATAAGTGCATGGACTGCGAGGAGTGCTTGAAGAAGTGTCCGCAGCAAATCCGCATCCCCAACCAGATGGAACGCATCGTGGAATTGCTTGGATGATTTAGTTAAGAGTTGAAAGTTGAAAGTGAAGAGTGGAGAGTTATGTCACTTCGTTCCATGACTTTTGTCACGACTTGGCTGAGTTGATGCGAGCATCACTCAGCGCTCGCTGCTCCAATAGTTCTTTCTCCGCTTCGCTACAAAAGGCAAGCTCAACGATTCAATTTCTACAAGCCATTTTTGGGCAGCAAACACATAACCCGGGGCGATTCCCTGGGTTTTTGTATGGAGAATGATATGCTATTCTTGCTTTTCGTTATTTATACATTATCTAAAAAATTTGAGGGCGATCAATCGACCGCCCTCAACCAACACAAAAACTAAACTAGACTTAACTAAACTAATGTGGGAATTTCACAACCCCCTGCATTATTGAGTGCAAAAATACTAAATAATTTCTATATTCGCAAACTTTGGAGTGTTAAATAATGCATTTTCAAAATTTATTTACAATTTCGAGGCTTTATTCAACAAATACTGGTCGAAAACCACCATTGCGGCCATTGCCTCGACAATGGGAATGGCTCGCGGCAGCACGCACGGATCATGTCGGCCGCGTGCCTCAAGCATAGCAGGACGGGCGTCATGGTCGACGGTGGGTTGAGGGCGAAGAATGGTTGCCACGGGTTTGAATGCCACCCGGAAATAGATGTCCTCGCCATTGCTGATGCCACCTTGTATGCCACCACTGTTGTTGGTTCTGATGCTGGGACGCCCAGTGGCATCGGCTTCGAAGAGGTCGTTCTGCTCGCTGCCCTTCAGGTGAGCACCACTGAAGCCCAGCCCATACTCAAAGCCTTTGGCGGCATTGATGCCAAGCATGGCATAGCCCAGACAAGCATGCAGCTTTCCGAACTCTGGTTCACCCAGGCCCACAGGACAGCCTTTCACCACACAAGTGACGGTGCCGCCAATGGTATCGCCATCGGCCTTCACGGCCATGATGAGTTCTTCCATCTGACGGGCCTTCTCCTCATCGGGACATCTGACGGCATTGCTCTCTATGTTGCTCAGGTCGTATTTCCTATAGTCGTCGTCGAGACGGATGTCACCCACCTGCGAGGTATAAGCCTTGATGCTGATGCCCAGCTGGCGCAAGGCAAGCTTCGCCAAGGCACCTGCCACCACACGCGAAACGGTGATGCGAGCCGACGAGCGCCCACCCCCCCGATGGTCGCGATGGCCATACTTATGGTAATAGGTGTAATCGGCATGCGACGGCCGGAACAACGAACGCATGTGCTCGTAGTCCTGCGAATGCTGGTTGGTGTTCCTCACAATGAAGCCAATGGGACATCCCGTGGACTTCCCTTCGAACACGCCGCTCAGCAATTCCACCCGGTCGGCCTCCTGACGACTCGTTGTGAGCTGGCTCTGCCCCGGACGGCGTCGGTCTAGCTCGGCTTGTATGAAGTCCAAATCGATATCGATGCCGGCAGGCATTCCGTCGACAACACCGCCGATGGCCTCACCATGACTCTCGCCAAAGGTGGTCAGCGTGAACAACTCTCCAAATGTATTGCGCATAGGAAACTCCCTTTCTCTTTTGTTGATTGCGTTCACACAATGGTTTCTTAGCCCTTGTGGCAGCAGCCTCCTTTGCCACCTGGACAGCCGGCATCGCCTTCTGCACAGTCGCCTTCGCCACAGTCGCCACCGCCACAGCCACCGCACTGGCCGCAGCCATCAGCACCCGTGAGCTGGCGGATGAGCCGGTCAACCTCTGCCTCTGTGGCATCGCGCGACTCTACCACGCTTCCCACGAACTGCAGGTCGCGGCCTGCCAGCGGATGGTTGAAATCCATCACCACCACGTCGTCGCGAATGTCGAGCACACGAGCCATGAAACGATCGCCCTCCTGGTTCTGCAGGGGAACGATAGCATCGATGCGCACATGCTCATGATCGAACTTTCCGTCGATGCAGAACATCTCCTTCTCCAATTCCACGATGCGCTGCTCGTCGAACTCGCCATAGGCTTGGTCGGGTGTCAGCGAGAAGTCGAAGCTGGCACCGGTCTCGAGCTGCTCGAGTTGCTCCTCGAATGCCTTGATGGTGATTCCAAACCCGCTGATGAAGGCAAACGGCTTGTCGGCAGGCACCCTTTCAACCAGGTGACGGCCAGTATCGTCGGAGGCAAACAGGTCGTATGCAACGGCGATGAACTTGTTTTGTTTCTTTTCCATATATATATAAAATAGGTGTAATGAAATTGTTACTTTTTGCCTGTTTTTGATTTCGACTGCAAAGATAATAAAAACTTGGCAGATATTTTGACTTGAGTCAAGAAAAGTGACTGTTTGCGCACACAACAGCCCAAAATGTTTGTTTGGAGCCGAAAAAGTGCTTACCTTTGCACCGTCAAAATGACAAAAGGATAACAATTTTAGTAAGTATTTAGAAAAGTAATTTGGACCGTGAGGTTCGCTAACTAATCGCCCCGGCCGATTCAGTTCGGCCAAGATGGGGAAAAAGAAAGGTAAAAAGATTTATGAAAAAGATTGTTTTGACATTGGTGGCTCTGCTGAGCATGAACCTGGCTTACGCCGGAACTGGTATGGCAGCCCCTGCAGATGAAGCAAAGGTCTACGACATGAGCGTCAACTACAAGAAGCTGGGCATGTGCCTGGGTCTCGATTACGATCAGATGGACGCCGTGCAGATGATTCACAAGCGCTTCTGCGATGATATGATGGAGGCCGCTGCCGCTGAGAAGGATAAGCAGGAAGAACTGTTAATGAAGGCTGTGATGCGCGATCTGCGCTACATGCACGCCGTGCTTGACAAGCGTCAGTATCGCAAGTATCAGCAACTGCTGAACGTCACACTGCGTAATCGCGGACTTATCAAGTAATTAAAAGAAAGGGTAGAATTATGAAAATGATTAAAGACATGATCAAGGTGGTCATGGCAGGCAATATCCTGATGACCCCGACGGGTATGATTCCCGTTAGTATGGAAAAATAGAGAACAAGCATAGAATAAAGACTTTTTAGTGCGTGATATTTGGGAGTATCAGTTTTTTTTGCTTACTTTGCAAGCATGAAACAACTGGTACTCTCTTTTTTTGTGTTGTTTCTGACCGTGATGGCGGCCAGCGCACAACGTCCACAACTGCATAAACTCTCGCCGATGCTCCGACAAATGGTGGCTCAGCGCGAGACTCCTACCGTGTGTGCCTTCATCCGCATCACCGATGATGCCGATCGGATACTCCGCCAGAACGGCTGCCAGAAGCTGGCGCAGGCGGGTAACATCTACATTGCTGCCATTCCTGCCAACCGATTGGGGGCTCTTTCGCAGGAACGCAACGTGAGTCGCATCGAGGCTCGGCGCGGCACACATGCGCTGATGGACTCGATGGCCATCCATCTGAATGCGCTGCCCGTCTATGCCGGAACGAGTCTGCCGCAGGCCTACACAGGCAAGGACGTGGTGATGGGCATCATGGATATCGGCTTCGACCTCACCCACCCCAACTTCTACGACGCACAGGCCTCGAACTACCGCATCAAGCGACTGTGGGACCAGATTAGTCCCGACACCATCGGCAGTTCGCTGTTTGTGGGACGCGACTACAGCGGCGAGCGCGAGTTGCTCGACCTGGGATGCTCCTATGACGGTAAGCAGCAAACTCATGGCACTCACACACTTGGCATCGCAGCGGGCAGCGGCTACAACAGCCCTTATCGCGGCATGGCCTGGGAGAGCGATATCTGTCTGGTGAACAATGCCACCACTGAGGACATCGCACTCATCGACACCGCCGACTACGATAAATACACGTTTGCCACCGATGCGCTGGGCTTTAAATACATCTTCGACTATGCACAGTCGGTGGGCAAGCCTTGCGTGGTATCGTTCAGCGAAGGCTCCGAGCAGGACTTCTACGGCTACGACGTACTCTACTATGCCATGCTCGACTCACTGCTCGGACCGGGTCGCATCCTTGTCGCTTCGGCAGGCAACAATGGCAATGTCGTTAACTTCATCCATAAAGAACGGGGACGTGAGCGGGCAGGAACGTTCGTGCAGACGAGCATAGACCGAATGAGCCTCACCGCCAAGGCCGATGCGCCATTCATGCTTCGCACCACCATCTACAATACGGAGCCTGTCATCATCGAGATTCCTACCGATGAGGTGCTGGCACGAGAGGACTCCTGCTATACTGATTCGGTGCTCATCGACGACCGCATGTACTACATCACACTCACGGCATATCCCTCGTGTTATATTCCAACAGAGACCTGCTACGACATCGAGTTGCGAGCGCTGGCCAATCTGGGCAGCCACAAACCTCTATCGGTGGAGTTCCTGGGACGCGATGCCGATATCGAGGTCTATCGCAATTCGGGCAATCTGGTCACCAATCCACTGGTGCCTGAGCTCTGCGATGCCACCGTGGGACGCACCATCCACTCACCGTCGAGTGCTCCGCGAGTCATCTGCGTTGGTGCCACGGGCTATCGTATCGGCATCACCAACTATCTGGGCGAGTATCGTGAGTTCAACCAAGGCAACGACGGACGCCGCAGCAGCTACTCGTCGATAGGACCGACCTTCGACGGACGCATCAAGCCCGATGTGATGGCACCCGGCTCGAACATCATTTCTTCCTATAGCAGCTACTATCTGGAGAACAACCCGCAGGCAGGCGACATCCGTTCGGATGTGGAGCACTTCGAATTCCGCGGACGCACCTATTCCTGGAACAGCAATGCCGGCACATCGATGGCGACACCCGCTGTCGGTGGTGCTATTGCCCTTTGGTTGCAGGCCAAGCCCACCCTCACACCGGAGGAGGCAATGAATGTCATCGCACATACGAGCAGCCACTACGACGAGTCGCTCTCCTACCCTAACAACGAATACGGCTACGGACAAATCGACGTCTATCGCGGTCTGCTCTACATCCTCGGCATCGATGGTATCGAAGGGCTGTCGCAGCATCAGCCAAAGGCCGTTTCGATACTTCCTATCGGGCAAGGTCAACTGCAGTTGCGCTTCGAAGGCAACGAAGGATTGAGCACTCCATCGTTCTCAATACGAATCTTTAACACATCCGGACAACTCGTTAGCACACAATCACTTACGGGTGGACAAGAAGAGTACACCATCGACCTTTCTTCGCTTCCTCGTGGCGTCTATGCCGTACAAGTAAACACTGGTCAGCCCACAACAACGGGCTCCACCCTCGTCCGACTATAGCGTCACTTCGTTCCGCAGTTTCTAGTTTCTGGTTTCTAGTTTCTGGTTTCTAGTTTCTTGTTTCTGGTTTCTAGTTTCTGATTCATAGCATCTCGTTATGAGTCGAAAAGACAATCGTCGATGGTAATCATAATTATCAATTGTCAATTGTAAATTATCAATTATAGCACTTTCCCTACTTTTAGGTATTGTGTGTTTGGCTTTTTCGCCGTACCTTTGCAGACGTCAATCGGCAATCAGTATGGAATAGGTTAGCCAAGCACATAATGTTTTTGTATAATAGAAAAACGCCAGATTGTCCGTGAGGATAACCTGGCGTTTGGTTTGTAAGTGCCTGTCAGTCAGCAAGTTCTCTGACGGGGAAGGTGAAATAGGTCTCGGGGAACGGTTCATCGTCCAACGTGAAGTGCCACCACTCAGTGTCGAGTGCCCGGAAACCGTGACGCAGCATCGCACGACGCAAGATCATGCGATTGGCGAACTGCTCAGCGGTGATCATCCGACCGGTAGGACTCTTGCTGTTATCGCCCGTATATTCGCCCGTGTCAGGATTTCCACAGAAGTCGGGATGGCTCTCCGGACCGAACCAGTCGAAGGTGCCACCCATGTCGAGTTCCTTCTCTGTCTCCATGTCGAACAGCGTCAGGTCGACCGTTGAACCGCGCGAGTGACCGCTTTTCGCCATGATATACTGCTGGTCGAACAGCACCGACTTCGGCAGATCGGGATAGAAGAAGTGCTTCATCAGCGTGTCGGGAATCGCCTTCGACCAGCGCACGAAGTGATTTACGCCCTTCTGAGGACGATAGGCATCATAGATTTTCAGGCGGAATCCCTGCTGGCGCAAGTCATCGCTGACGGCACGCAGGCTGTCGCCGGCCCGCTTCGTTATCAAGGCCGTTGGTTCCTCATAGCCATCGATGCGCTTTCCCACGAAGTTATAGGTGCTATAGTAGCGAATCTCCAAAATGGCATCGGGCACGGCATCGGTGAGCATCACAAACTCACTGGAGTCGTCGGCAGCACAAGCAGCATCACGATCACGGCTCAGGAAATAAGCAGCCACTAGTCCGCCGCAGAGAAAGACCAGCAGGGCTGTCGTAAGTCTTTGTTTATCCATTTTATTCTTCCTCCTCTTCCACCTCTTCCACCTCTGTTGCAGCCTTCTTGCCGCGTCCGAGCACCCAGTCGAGTAACAAAGCACCCAGCTTGCGTTCTACGCCGGCCTTTGTCAGTGGGATGCCAGTCTGCTTCGTGAACTTCCGTTTCAATCCAGAGATGCCATACTCCTTCTTGATGTACCACCACAGGTCTTTCTTCTGTCTCTTTGCCATAGTTGTTGGTATTATAAGTTTCTAGTTTCTAGTTTCTAGTTTCAAGTTTCTAGTTTATAACTTCGTTATGACTTTTGTCGCGACTCGGCAAAGCTAATGCAAGCATTGCTCTGCACGCGCTGCTCCAAAAGTTCTAGTCTCTTTCTTCCTCTGCAAATTTACGCTTTTTCTCCCGTCCCTGCAAACTTTATCTTTGTTTTTTCTTGATTCTCAATTATTTTGCTTATTTTTGCGGTGTCAATTAGAATAAGAAGACTATGGGCGTGAAGTTTGACCAGCAGATGCAGCAGTTCGTGTTCGATTTCGAGCACGATGGCGCAGAGGACATCGTCAGCCTGACAGGCGATGGCTACCAGGTGGAAGCATTCGGAAAATGCTTCTATTATGGCTATGAATTCTCTGAGCAGGTTGAAAGTTCTGTGCGCACGGCGTTCATCAAGTACGTTAAGTTCACGGAGAACCTGCAGAAGAACCCCGAACTCACGCAATTCATCAAGAAAGCCATCGATAACCTCAGTCATCACATCAATCTCTACGATTATAATCTGGTGGTGATGCCCGAGTCATCGAGCCGTGTCAACCAGTATATGCTGCGCTATCTCTATCGTTTTGCACAACCCACACTTCGGAAGATGGAACTGGTGAAAGCTCTTCCTTCCAGCATTTCTTTCGACATGGATGCTTTCAGCGAACAATATCTGAATGATGTGTTGGAGAATGGCCGTCCACGCTACACGGAGAAGCAGAAAGAAGAAGTGAAACAGTCCATTCAACAGATGCTCGACCTCATCCACCAGAAGGACTATTTCACGATAGCTAAGGACGTAAAGAAAAGCCGTTTCCGTCCTTACATGATGCAGTTCCTGAAGTTCGCTAACGAAGCCGACGAGCTGCTTTGCAAGACAATTCGTCAGCAAAACGTGCTTGTCATCGACGATGTGACCACCAGCGGCTCCACGCTCAACGAGATCCTGCGTACGTTGCGTATCCTCAACGAGGATAACAACATCACGATCTTCAGCCTCATCGGTCGCAAAGACCTGATGGCGGAATCCGTGTAATCTTTAGTATAATCATCACAATGGATAGCGTGTCAATTGAAACACTATCTAGGATTTTCTGACAGAAAATGTGTATATAAAAGAAAATGTGAGTATAACGATTATACAATACTATAATACGAACCAATTATTTGGTTTGCGATATAGAATGGGGCTAATTGGAATAATCTTCACACATGAATCTTATTTCAATTAGCTCTTATTCGATTCTCGGCTACTCTTTATTAGAGGCCATCATCGGCATCGCCGAGATCGTCGTCACTCATGGCCCGATAGTCCTTCACCTTAAAGCGGAACTCAAAGCCAGCGAACAGCGAACTCAAATAGAAGCCGCCACCATCTCCACCGCCACCGCCGACAAACTCTTCTTCATCGGTGCCCAGCAGATTGTCGAACCATGATGTCGTGGGCAGCTCATACGACCCAACCTGCGTACCTTCATTGCTTTTCACATAGAGGAAAATCAGCAACAGCACAAAGGCCGCGATGACAATGAATCCTTTTCCGTTTCCACTTCGCATGACTTCAATTAGCTCAAAGATGGTTAAAGAGATATAACAACAATCAAAGAGACTATAACCCTTCCCCCGCCTCCCTTCCCTTTTTGGAGAGGGGGCGGGGGAGAGGCTTCTTTTTTTGATCAGTCATCCCAGAGGTTGTCTTCCCCCTGCATCTTTCCGTTTTCAATAACCATTCCTTTGCCTTGGCCGAAACTGGGGTTGTCAACGTGGCCCGTCGTGGGAATTGAGATAGTCTCCATCTGTTGCTCTGTGTGAGCAGCAACGATTTCTATGGCTGGATGTCTATAGTTCTTTTTCATGTGTTTTTCTTATTTGAATATGATTTTCTTTCCGTTCTGAACATACACGCCCTTTTTCGGCTTCTCTACCCGCATGCCGCTAAGGTTGTAGTAGACCTTTTGTTCCTCTTCAGCCTCTACTTCACCAATGCCCGATGGTTCGTCGGCAAAACTCATGGTGATTTGCTTGCTGCCAGCCGAAGCCGGAAGTTGCAGGTAGGCTTTGTGAATGCCAAGCATTCCAGTGTTATCGAATGTGCAGAACTTTCCGTCGTATAATACAAAGTTCACACTACCATCTTCGGTGATAGGTTCAAGTTCGCCTTCACCGCAGAAACCTTTCAAATAGTTTATTCCCGTGTAAGTAGGTGTTTGGTCTTCTGCAACCTGATACCAGAATTCCTCACCAGGTTTTCCATTTCTAAGAACAACTCCTGTTCCAATTGGTACAATTCCGTCATCAAGGCTATTCAGTATGGCACTACTTTCAGTAAAGCTTGTTGCAACAAATGGCTTTGTATTATCTTCTACTGCCATGTGGAAATCAGAAACAAATTCCTCCCGATAGTAGGTGGAATATTTTAATGACGAAGGATATGGTATCTTATAGTCTATTTTATTTTTAATATTCTTCCAAGAAGTAGTATATACCCCATTATTTGCGTTCTTATATATTTCTACAACAGATTCTTTAACATAAAACTTTGTCTTTACTCCAATACCAGATAAAGCAGGATGTTCTAATGCCGGCGGATTTGAAGAAAGCAAAATAATCCTTTCTAGTTTATCAGAATATGCAAATGCATAAGGTTTTATGAGCGACACATTTTCTGGCAATACGATTTCTTCTAGTTTCTTACACCCTCTGAATGCGTTTTCACCTATTGTTTCAATTGATTTAGGCAATATTATATGAGCTAACATATCGCATGACTGGACAAAACCATAGGGTATTTCACGCAATGATTCGGGCAAATGTATATATGTCAACGCTTCACAACCAAAAAAAACTAACCTATCTATTTCTGTAACAGAATTAGGAATATATACTTCTTTAATTGCTTTACAATCACCAAAGGCTTGAACACCAATATATGTGACCCCATCATGTATTTCAATAGAAGGGATTTTGTAACACAACAAAAATGTTTCATCTTCTATACGTGTTACTAAAGGTGGAATAACAATAGGCGAATATAAATTTGTGCACCCTCCAAACGCATGCCCACCTATTCTCTCTATAGAATTTGGCAGATTTACTGTATGCATGGAATTGCATCTATAAAAAGCCTTTTCTCCAATATAGGTTATAGTTTCTGGCAATATGGCATCTGAGATATTGGTTCTATCAGCAAATGCATTATCACCAATTCCTATCACAGTATATTCTACATCACCATTAGCAACAGTTGCCGGGATAGTTATAGGTCCATAGCTAGCTGTAGAATAATAGCCAGAGACTTCTACTGTAGTTTCTGATGTAATTGTATAGAATATATTATTATCAGAAAAATCATAACTATATGACAGCACTGACATCGTCAACGCTATCATGAGAGCAAATATCCTTCTCATAATTATTAGATTAATTCGTCTTTTCTTTCATCAAGTTTATTAAATGCGTCTTCTATTGCCTGCGGGGTTAGAGGACAAATGGCTGTAAAAGTTTTGAACAGGAAAGCCTTTTCAACTGTCACTGCGACATATAGGTGTACACGACTACTTTCAATGAAATAATCTTTTTCAATAATTTTGTTAGAATAAGGTAGATTTTTCCATGCTTCCAACATTTCTAAAATTTCTTCCATAATAAAAAAAATACTGCGACTCAACAGTAAGGCTAAGAATGAGAAATCTATGAACACGACAAGAAAAGTGTGAGCCTATCAGCTAATCCTGACGATAGGCTCTCGACTGCCTGAAAGAACGGATTAGAATACAGCTCACACCCAAGTATGACAATAGGGCACAATGAGCTGTACCTATATAATCATAGCAAGGGAAGAACGCTTGTACCTTTCCAATTCTTTCAGATGAGTTGTCGAGATTCACCGTCTTGGAAAAAGCTAAACGCTTCCTAAATCATGTCCGCCATTCTTTTGAATGACGATGCAAAGATAGGAAAAAAATAGCAAAAACGTTCAATGTGAGCTGCTTTTTTTTATTATGGGTGCAAAAGTCGGAAAAAAATTTGGAGTTTCGAACGATTTACCTTACCTTTGTAGGTTAGAATGATTACTCTAAAACCTACAACGATATGAAGAATCTGAAACATTATGCAATTGCAGTGGTAGCAGCCGTGCTGTTCTCGGCATGCGGCACTACTCGCACCGTCCCCCTCACGGGACGCAAACAGAACCTAATGATCAGCGACCAGGAAGTATTGTCGCTGAGCTCACAGGAGTACACGAAGTACATGCAGGGTGCCAAGAAGTCGGCCGATGCCACGAACACCGCTATGGTGCAGCGCGTCGGTCAGAAGCTGGCCAATGCTGTGCAGAACTATCTCACGAACAACGGCTATGCCAATGAGCTGCAGAACTACGCCTGGGAGTTCAACCTGGTGCAGGACAAGAACGTGAACGCTTTCTGCATGCCTGGTGGAAAGATTGTCGTCTACGAAGGCCTATTGCCTGTGACGCAGAACGAGGCCTCGCTGGCCATCGTGCTCGGTCATGAGATTGCGCATGCTGTTGCCAACCACTCTGCCGAGCAGATGTCGAAGCAGATCAAGCAGCAGTATGGCTTGCAGATCGGCTCCGCCGTAGCTGGTGCGCTGGGCATGGGAACCAACACGCAGAGCATTGCACAAGTCATCGCACAGTATGGTCTGCAGTTCCGCAACCTGAAGTACTCGCGCGACCACGAGACCGAAGCCGACCGCATGGGCTTGATCTTCGCCGCTATGGCCGGCTACGATCCGAATGTGGCCGTAAGCTTCTGGCAGCGCATGGCCGCTAGCACAGGTAGTGCCTCAGCTGAGTTCCTGAGCGATCACCCGAGCGATGCCACCCGCATCAACAACATCCAGACGAAGTTCCTGCCCGAGGCACTGAAGTACTACAAGCCGCCTGTGCAGACAACCACGACGACCACTGCCAAGAAGGCTTCATCGACAAAGTCTACCGGAACTCGCAAGGTTTCAACGACAAAGAAGTCAACGACAAAAAAGCGTTAACTCCCGCTTCAGGCATACGACGAAAAAGCAAAAGCATGGCTCCGCATCCCGTGGAGTCATGCTTTTTTCATGTAATAGCATTGAGTTTATGAGACCAACGCAATGCTTTGGGCTTACAAGAGCATTGCTTTTGGAGGCTGAGAGCATTGCTTTTGGAGGCTGGGAGCAATGCTTTTAGAAGCTGGGAGCAATGCTTTTAGAAGCTGGGAGTTATGCTTTTGGAAGCTGGGAGCTATGCTTTTGGCCCCTTTTCCACCGCTTCTGCAAACTTTTGAGAACTGCGCAGGCGTTGGTTGGAGGCTATTTTTCGATTGCGAACTATTGCAAACCATTTTTCTTGCAAGTTCCGTTTTTTAGTATTATCTTTGCAATCGTAAATCGGAAACAACTACAATCCGCAAATCGAAAATGACAGAGATGACAGTTTTGACAATAATGACCGACCGCGAATGGTTCCTGCTACTGATAGGAAGCGTGATCTACATTGCGCTATTCATTCTGACCGTGCAGAACAGCCGCCGCAAGGTGATCGACCTGCAGGAAAGATTAAATAAGGTACGCGCAATGCAGGAGCTGCAGCAGACGCAGAGTCAGGAGGGCATCGAGCAAAACCGCAAGAAGATTGGTGAGCTGGAAAGTCTCATCCGCAAGCTCGGCGACGAGAACTCGGTTTTACGCCTGGAGCTGGAAGAGAAGAAGACTCGCCTGGACTATGCAAACCGAATGGCGGAGATAGAGACCGAGAAGCGCCAGCAGGCCGAGAGCGTGATCTTCGGCAGCGACATCTACTCGACGATGCAACGCATGCTGGACCGCGGACAATGCATGGGCAACGACGAATGGCGGCGACTGGAACAGCTGGTGAACTCGGTGTATACGGGCTTCACGGAGCGCCTGTTCAGCCTCTACCGCATGACCGACCAGGACTACCACGTGAGCCTTCTTATCAAGGTGCGCATGCAGCCGAAAGACATTGCCACGCTGACAGCCCACTCGAAGGAGAGCGTCGCCTCCACGCGCAGCCGCCTATATAACAAGGTGTTCGGCGAGAAAGGCTCATCGAAAGACTGGGACGACTTCGTGTTGGGACTGTAAAACCTCCCCCGACCCCTCCGAAGGAGGGGAGGGCCTCGCGGGTGGCGTAGCATTTAGATGTTGCTGTTCAAACGATGGGAGGGCCTCGCGGGTGGCGTAGCATTTAGATGTTCCGTTCAGAAGAAAAAGCCTCGCGGACTCTCGGTTTCACACAGTATATCTTATCATTAGTAATTAATAGTAAATAGTAATAAAATAGTAATAACCAACGATCTTCCCCACGCACGCCGTCAGGCACTCCCCTCCTTCGGAGGGGTCGGGGGAGGTTCCTAGCAAGCCTGAGTAAATCCCTCTGAAATCCGTCAGGCACTCCCCTCCTTCGGAGGGGTTGGGGGAGGTTCATTATGATTGACTTCTTATCACAACACCTTTGGCAGATGTGGGCGGTAGTAGCCGTTCTCTGCCTGATCCTGGAGCTCACGGCAGGCGATTTCTTCATCCTCTGCTTCTCCATCGGTGCCGCCTTCGCAGCCACGAGTGCCGCCTTTGGAGCCAGCTTCTACGTGCAGCTTTTCGTGTTTGCCGTGTTCACGCTGGTGAGCTTGTTCATGGTGCGTCCCGTTGCCTTGCGCTACCTGCATCGCAACGACGAGTACCGAGTCAGTAACGCTGATGCAATCATCGGCCGCAAAGGGCGCGTCGTAGAAGCTATCGAGAAGGGTGGTTTCGGACGCGTGCAGATTGATGGCGACGTTTGGAAGGCTGTCACCCAAGACGACGAGGCTGTGCCCGTGGGCACTAACGTGCGCGTCGTCGACCGCGAGAGCATTATCATCACGGTGGAGACCATTGACGATTAATCATGCAAGACATTTTCTTTGACTCCTTGCGCTCGGCGCGAAGCGACGCTTTCGCAGCGAAGCGGAGAAAGAACTCCTTAGACAAAAGATGCAACGGCCTGTAGAGATTAATCGGAAGAAGACCCGACTGATGCTGTTAGCAGTGTTCGGACTTGGGCTTGCCGCACTCGGTATTTGGACTCGCTACGATGAGTTCGTGCCCTTCTCATGGGATTCTGCCTTCGACGCTCTAGGCATCGCGTTAGTGGGCATCCCCGGGCTTACGGCCTTTGTCTCACTGGTCGTCAGCCTGTTCAGCCACGAGCCCTACCTGCTCGTCTATGACGACTGCATCGAGATGCCGCGTCTCTGGAGCCGCAACTGCTGGGTGCTGCACTTTGCCGACGTGAAGGACATGCGGAAAGAAGATGACACGAAGGCGCTCTTCACTCTCCAGCCGTTCCTCAAAAAGAGCTATTTGCCTCGCCGAACGTCGTGGTTCAAAAAGTTCCTCGGTGCCGACTTCGGCATCTCGCTCTCTGCTCTCGACATGCCGTCGAAGGATGCCTACGACCTGATGTACGATCGCTATCAGCGGTATCATCACCTGGACCGCAGCCAAGGCAAGGAGACTGAAGACGAGGTGCTCGACCAATATCTCTCCCGACTGACCAAGAGCTCAAGCATCGGCAAATGGATTAAACTTGAAACTTAAACGATAAACAACAATCCCGTCTGCCACAAAACTCCCCACTAACCGGCAGGCCCTCCCCTCTTGCAACGAGGGGTCGGGGGAGGAAAACAACATTATGGATATCATGTCTTATGTACTGATCGCACTCGTCGTGCTGGTCATCATTTTCGCCAAGATGGCATTGGTCATCATCCCACAGAGTGAGACAAAGATCATTGAACGCCTCGGCCGCTACTATGCCACGCTGAACCCAGGCATCAACATCATCATTCCCTTCATCGACCGCGCCAAGCAAATCGTTGTGCTGCAACGTGGACGCTATGCTTACAGCGACACCATCGACCTGCGCGAACAGGTGTACGACTTCGACCGCCAGAACGTGATCACGAAGGATAACATCCAGATGGAAATCAACGCCCTACTCTACTTCCAGATTGTAGATCCCTTCAAGGCTGTCTACGAAATCTCGAACCTGCCCAACGCCATTGAGAAGCTCACGCAGACCACGCTGCGTAACATCATCGGTGAGCTGGAACTAGACCAGACGCTGACCTCGCGTGACACCATCAACACGAAGCTGCGCGCCGTCCTCGACGATGCAACCGATAAGTGGGGTGTGAAGGTGAACCGCGTAGAGCTGCAGGACATCATCCCGCCATCCTCCGTGCTGAACGCAATGGAGAAGCAGATGCAGGCCGAGCGTAACAAGCGTGCTGCCATCTTGACCTCTGAGGGTGACAAGCAGTCGCAGATTCTGCAGTCGGAAGGTGAGAAGGCTGCCACCATCAACCGTGCCGAGGCCGTGAAGCAGCAGGAGATTCTGCATGCTGAAGGTGAGGCTACGGCTCGCATCCGCAAGGCTGAAGCCGAGGCAAAGGCCATCGAACTCGTCACCGAGGCTGTGGGCAAGACCACCAATCCTGCCAACTACCTGCTCGCCCAGAAGTACATCACGATGATGGAAGAGCTCGCCCACAACCAGCAGACGAAGACCGTCTACCTGCCCTTCGAGGCTACGAATGTGATGGGCTCGCTCGCAGGCATCAAGGAGTTGTTCAAGGAGAATAACTAAGGGCAACTATATTAAAAATGACCCAGAAAATGTAGGGACGCGGCGTGCCGCGTTGCTGGAGGGGAAAAACTAACCAAACAACGCGGTCGTCGCTCTACTGGGAAGAGCCTTTCTGCTGCAATAACGCGACACGTCGCGTCCCTACATCAACGAAGGTCAGAAAAGTATATGTAATCACCACCATTAACAAATGAAAAAGAGAATCATCAAATGGAGCATGCTGGCTGTGGTCAGCATGCTTCTTGTGGCTTGTTCCGAGAACTATTCGCGCGGCGAGAAGGTCGGCACCGTCATCGAGTTCGCTCAGTCGGGACTCATCTGGGACTCGTGGGACGGACGCCTCAACCTCACGCAGACCGGCATGAACACAGCGGGCGAACCGTTTACGTTCTCCCTCGACAACGACCGCAAGGACCAGCAACACCTCGTCGACCTGCTCTATCAGGCCCAGATTGAGGGTTGGAAGATCAAAATCAAATATCATAAGGTGATGGGTTGGAACTGGTTTGGCAATCGCGGCCGCTCCGACTACTTCGTCGACGATGTCACCATCCTCGACAAGCACTTCGCCAACCCGTTGAAGCACGTGTCCGCCGACCGTCAAGGCCATGTTGTCGACACCATCTTCGTCGTTATCGATAAGTCGGAGTTGAGGAAGTAAGGAGCCCCTCCCCATCCCTCCCGAGGGAGAAAAACGGCCTGAAAGGCCAATAAGCACATAGCCCAGGGCATCGCCCTGGGTAAAAAGCACACAAGTAATGTCGCCCTGAAAGGGCAGAAGCATTCATCATCAGAGCTTTTGCCCTTTCAGGGCGATTATTGTTGGCAAACATAAAAACCCAGGGCGTTGCCCTGGGCTAATAGCTTTTGGCCTTTCAGGCCGTTCGGCAGAGTTCAAGCAAACTTGACTCTGCCCTCACTTAATCACGACCTTTTTACCATCGATGATGTAAATGCCCTTGGGGAGTTGGTTACCTTGTACGCGTCTTCCCTGCAAATCGTAGATGCCTGTAGGCCGCGGGGGATTGTCGTACTCCACAGCTTCAACGGCAGAGGGCGTCTCGGGCGAATAGTCGCTGTTGTTGGTCAGATACATATCCTCCACGACAATTGTTCCATTGCCATTACCCCAGAAGCAAACGATGCGGATGTTCTTCGTGTCGAGGGGCTGGCCCTTCGTGTCGCCCGACGTGTACTTTGCCGTTTGGAAGTCAACGACAATCTGTTTCTTCGAACCGAACGCTGGCGACTCACAGCACGGACTCCAGATGCTATTCGCCGTGAAGATGTTCAAGTGAGCATCGCAGGTCTGCGTCTTCTTCAGCTTGACAACCAGATAGCGATAGCCCGACATATCGGCTCCGTTGGGATATTCCCATCCCATCTGACCCCACTGGCCAGGCTTGAAGGTGCGGGTGCTCTCGGTATAGGTGCCCTGCGAGAAGAGCGAGGTGTTGATATACTCCTTGCCGAACGGGAAGAAGGTGCTGCGCACGCTAAACGATGTCTGCAGCTCATTGCCCATCGGGTCGCTATAAGTCGCGGTGATGTCGGCGGTGCCCTCTTTCAGTCCGCGCACAAGACCGTTCTGCAGCTGCACCACCTCGGGTGCATTCGTCGTGTAGCGAGCCTGAGAAGCAACGTTCTCGGTGTGTCCGTCACGATAGGTGGCGTTGAGGGTGAGATTCGTGGAGTTGCCCACCATGATTTCCATCTGCTCGCTGGCAACGGCGATGCTTTCAGCGGTGAGCATATCCTCATTGAAGCCCTCGAAGTGCTCGGGATAGAACGTAGCCTCGTCGAACGTGTCTTCCGTCGAGAACCAGTCGAAGTCGGCATAGCCCGCAGCGCTGTCGGTGTTATAACAGAACAGGCCGAAGCGAGCGCCCACGAACACGGTGAGGTTGAAGCCAAGCGTGGTCTCGCCGCCCAGCTGCGTGTAAGTGGCGTTGTCGAGCGAATAGTAGAAGCGCGTCTTGCTCGTGCTGTAGTCAACCGATGCCCGTAAATAGACGACGCTGTCGATGTCGGCTGCAATGACCTTCTCGCTGGGCTTGAAGCTATCGCTAACGCGCAGCGTGTCCTGTCGCCACACGAGTTGCCGCTGACCGTCCTTCACCCGAACGCCAATCATGGCGTAGGGGTCTTGCAGGATGCAGATGCCAGCCACGTTTCCTTCCTCCAGATTCGACACATCCAGGCGAATGGTACCCGTTGACGGACGGTTCGTGAAGGCGAAGATGCGCTGCGTGAGCATGTTGCGAGCCGACGTCAGGCGCTGTGCGGTGCCCGATGCCTTCAGGCGCAGCCAGCCCGGACGCTCGAACAGCGACCAGCAACCGCCGTCGGGATTGTGGTTCCATTGCCACTGCATGCCCAACGGATAGGAGCGGAAGTTATCGTTCGTGGGCAGATAGGTCACGGGATATGAATAGTTCGTAGTTGGCTTGCGACGCGTGGTGACGGGTTTTCCGGAAGTTCCCACGATAGGCCAGTCGTTGCTCCAGCGAACGGGTTGCAGATTCGGGAAGCGTCCCAGCGCACCGAGGTCCTCCTGCAGAATGGTCCACCACTCGCCCTGTCCTTCGTCGCTCTCGCTGTCGGTGGGCGTTGCCGGCACAAAGACCAGTGCTCCCTGATGCACGGTGTTGGGCTTTCCGTCGATCAGTTTCTCGATGAGCATCTGCTCCTCATACGGACCGAAGATGTTCTTCGAGCGGAACACGGCTTGTCCGCTGGGCCATCCGCCATAGGTGGCATAGATGTAATAGTATTCTCCTTTCTTATAAAGGTGGCAGCCTTCCAGTCCCTGCTTGTCCTTAATGACATTCTGCTCGCGGATGAAATTAAAGTCCTCGTCGAGCTCGCACATCTGGATATTGCCTATTCCGCAAGCCACATACACCTTTCCATTATCGAAGAGCATGCCCGGGTCGTAGTAGATGCGCGACAGGCGCTTCTTCTCCCAGCGGCCTTCGGGATCGGAGGCGGTGAGCAGCCAGCCGCCTGCATCGTTGCCGTTGATGAGCAGGTAGAACTTCCCGTCGTGATACTTCATCGAGCAAGCCCACATGCCGCGAGCATAGGCATCGCTTCCGCCCATCAAGTTATAGTTGTCGGCGGTGGAGAGCTGCGTGAGCGGCTGTGCACAATACTCCCAGTTCACGAGGTCTTTCGACTTCAGAATCGTCGCACCGGGGAAGTGGTGCATCGTCGTCGACACCATGTAATAGGTATCGCCCACGCGGATGACATCGGGATCGGGGAAGTCGGCACGCACAACGGTATTGGTATAGCGGCTGTTGCCCAGGTCGGAGGCGATCACATTCTTGAAGTCGGCATGCGGCCAGTCCACCTGATAGTAGTCGGCATACCAGTCCATGCACGCCTTGCCGCAGGCTTCCTCATATCCGCCGAAGGCCGGCACCACCTTTCCTTTCTCGATAAGCGTGTCGACATCGAGCAGACAGCTCGTTCCCGAGAGCGTCATCGAAATGTTTCCGTAGTGGTCGAGCAGTTCCTTGAAGGCCTTGCCCCACTTCGACGTAGAGCCCGTGGCCCACGTGCCATAGTTGCCCGGCACCCAGTCGCCATGCTCGTTGTAGTGGCCTTCGCCGGGCTTCTCCGGACTCCAGTCCACCTCGGTAATGATGATTGGCGCGGTGTCTACCACCGGCACCTGCTTGTGGAACTGCCTAATCTTATTGGCGCCGCTCGGCGTAGCATCGCTACAACCATACCAGCCGCAGTAGTCGTGAACGGCATAGCCGATGTTGTAGCCCTCAATGGGATAGGTGGCATAGTCGGCATAGTTGGCCTGCCAACCCGTGCCCGGAGCCCAGATGATGCCCGTGAAGCCATTCGCACGAATCTTGTCGACGATGGGCTGGAAGTAGTCGTGCAGCGCCTTCGCATCGTCCTGGCCGTCGGCATTCTTCAGCGACACGGGCTCGTTGGCAAGCTCGATGCTGATCTGGCCGGCATACTTACGGATGGAGTCGTTCTTCGAGAACGTGTCCCACACCGTGAGCAGGTATTTCTGATAGTAGTCGCCCACCTTCAGATTGCCCGGACAAACACCCGGCGGACGCACCACGACATACATGCCGTGATTAAGTGCCTTGCGGGCAATGGGGAAATAGAGCGTCTTCAGATAGTTGGTGAGGCGCGTCGGGTTGAACTTCCTGATGTCGGCCTCGCCCGAGGCGTCTGCTGCCTGGCCTTGCGAACCCGTCCAAGTGTAGCCGCTGTTCGGGTCGTTGGTCCACGCCGGGTCCATGTGCAGACGGAACACGTCGCAATGGGCCTGCTCGAGTCCGACGAAGAGTTTCTCAAAGTAGTCGATGCAGCGCTTGCGGCCGGCATCGTCGTACGACCAGCCCCAGCGTCCGCTGTTGAACCAGGCGCTGGGCGTGTCCATCACGCCATGCAGCACCACATGATTTCCGTGTGTGTCTACCAGCCAGCGACCCTCGACGTGCAGCGTCGGCAGGGGTTTCACGCCTTGTCCCATCAGGGGCAGCGCCACCAAGGCCAGCCAGAATAAAAAGCATTGTTTCTTCATTGTCGTTAATAGTTAGATACGTTTTGCTTGCAAAGTTACGACGAAACGAGCAAAAAGCAAAATAAAAAACCAATTAATTTCGAACATTCAAAAAATTGTAGTATATTTGCAAGTCCATTCCTGCATGAAGAATGGCAGTTCATTTGCAAGTCCTTTTAACAACATCAACAGTCTGAGAATTATGAAGAAGACGATTGTCACCCTGTTGGCCGCCATTGTCCTTGGCGGCACTTTCGAAGCAAACGCACAAATCATGAAGGCTGCCGACTTGGAGAAGTATGCCAAGCAGCGCTATGGCGAGAAGTGGCTCGATGCAGCCGCCAACCTCGCCGAAGGGCTCACACTCGACAAGAACGAGTCGCTCACCTATCAGCAAGTCATCGAGGCACCGGGCAAGACGCGCGAGCAGCTCTACCTGGCGCTGAACTACTGGGCTGTGGCCACCTTCAAGGACAAGCAGGCCATCACGCTCAACGACAAGGAGGCGGGTTGCATCATCATCACGTCTACCCTGCCCGACATTGCCGAGCATACCGGCACGCTCAACAAATATGCCGTGAGCATCACGCCTGTTATCCGCATCGACATCAAGGAGGGTCGCATCCGCGTCACCTACACCGTGCAGAGCTATGACATCCTGGCCGACGTCAGCGGCGGATGGCTGAGTATGATGGCTTCCGACGAGCGCACCTATGGCGACTCGAAGCGAAAGAAAGACGACAAGACCAATGCCTTCCTCTACGACGAGCAATGGGAGATTGCCCACCACTATCCGTTTGTGCAGAAAGACGCAAAGAAGCGCACTTGCGCCAAGGCGCTCGTCATGACCCACGCCTACTCGAATGCCGTTATGGACAAGATTGAGGAAGCTGTGCGAAACGGCGTCGTGGGCAACGAGAACGACGACTGGTAAACCGACCGTCATGAATCGCGAAATCATCATCGACGACTATCTGGAGAAGCCCTATTGGGTCATCGACATCCTGCCAAAGCAGGTGCCGGCCGACAGCCGTGGGCAGTTCTTCACCATCGAGCAATACTTCCTCAGCGAGGAGCAGGCCGAGCGCCGCTGCCGGCAGTTCTGCAACATCCTGATGAAGCTCAACTGCTACGAGGATATCGCCGTTTGTGGCCTCTCCGAGGAGTGGACCATCAATCCGCACCCCGTCGATGTGGAACAGTGGCTGCTTGAAAGGAAGCCGCTCCTCGTCTTCATCGAGGCCTCTGATGCGCTGCTGACCATCAACGGCGACGATATCTATATGACCGTCTACAACCCCGACGAAGCGCTCCTCCAGCTGCTCCGCCCTCTGGCTGCCGCCGAAGGATTGTTTCTCTGGAAGCCAAGTGAAATATAAGGTATAAAGAGTATAAAGGGAAGAAAGGGGGAGAAAAGGGACATTAGTCCCGCCTCCTGAAGGGCGAACACCCAGCGTAGGCTCTTTACATTTTTCACTTTTAACTTTTAACTTTTCACTTCGCGCTTGCGCGGCCACTCCCCTTTAAACCCTTAAAAGTATGAAATCCTACCACGACCCGATGGGCAGAGCCATCGCCGACTATTGGCAGTCGGGCAAGGCAGCGCGGCTGCGAGTGCTCTCCCCGATGTTCGACGAGGACGAGATTCCGCTCGACATCCTCTTCCGCCGCTATGACCAGATGCCCGCCATCGAGCAGAAAGCACTCTGCATGGCCAGCGGCCGTACGCTCGACGTGGGTGCAGGCTCGGGCTGTCACTCGCTCGTACTGCAGGAGCGCGGCGTCGACGTCACCGCCATCGACATCTCTCCCCTATCGGTGCAGACGATGAAACAACGGGGTGTGAAGCGCGTGCTGCAACAAGACTTCTTCACGCTGAAGGAGCAGTTCGACACGGTGTTGATGCTCATGAACGGCATCGGCATTGTCGGCACGCTCGATCGGCTGCCCGCCTTCTTCCGCCACCTCGACAGCATCCTCGCGCCTGGGGGCCAGCTGCTGTGCGACTCGTCTGACATCAGCTATGTCTTCGAGGACGAAGACGGCAACATCGACTATCCCGACACGGGCCACTACTACGGTGAGATGCAGTATCGCATGCAGTACAAGAAAACCATCGGCGAGCCCTTCCCCTGGCTGTATGTCGATGCCGAGACGCTGAAGCAGCACGCTGCTGCCTGTGGCTACACGGCAGAGATCATCGCCGAAGGCACCCACTACGACTATCTCGCACGAATCACCAAGGGGCCTGTATGAATGTAGGGACGCGGCGTGCCGCGTACTGGAGGGGAAAGGCAAACACCAAGAACACCCCATCCGCCTAAAAATGTAGGGACGCGGCGTGCCGCGTACTGGAGGGGAAAGGCAAACACCAGAACGCGACACGTCGCGTCCCTACATCAAAAAATATATAAAATAAGAATCACCTCTCAGATCACATGAACAAAGTAAGAATCACTGCCATTCGCCAGACGGTCTATGCCGACCTCATGGCGAAATACGAGAATCCGATTGAGCACACCTGCGATGTTGTCGAGGGCCAGCAATGGGTTTCCGTCGACGGCAAGCGCCCGGAAGGCATGTGTCCGTCGGCGTGGTACTCCATGAAGGAGTTTGTGGAATCGCTCGCCAGAGGCGAAGGCAACTTCTACGATGGCTGGATGCAGAACCCCATGAGTGCGATGATCAGCTGCAACGACGGCTTCCGTCCCTTCAGCTTCTACATCGAAGTCATCGACTGACCACCGCGCAAGCGCGAAGTGAAAAGTGAAAAGTGAAGGCTGCGATTAAGTGAGGGAAGAGCGATGCTCGCATCAGCTTTTCCGAACGTGAGCAGACTCGACCTATGGTCAAAAGTGAAGGCTGCAGCGAAGAGAGCTCTAAACTCTAAACTCTCAACTTCGGCTTTGCCGCTTTCGTAGCGCAGCGGAGAAAGAATTTTCCATTAATTTTCCATTAATTTTGATAGATTTTGAATAAAATTTTGATATATTTCTCGCAAAGCGATTCCTCTTTGTTCGGGCAGACACAGGGGTCTGCCCCTACCGTTGGCTGCAAGACATTCGTCCCTTTTCTCCCCTTTTCTCCCCTTTAAGCCCTTTAAACCCTTTAAATTATAACATGCCCAAATCAACTCTCCTCACCCTCCTACTGGCCATCGCCTGTGTGTCAACGCTCTCGGCGCAGACCACTCACCCCGTCCCCGCGTGGGGCGACCAGGGCGACGGCACCTACGCCAACCCCGTGCTGAATGCCGACTTCTCCGACCCCGACGTCATCCGCGTGGGCGAGAAGTTCTACATGGTAGCCTCCGACTTCCACTTCATCGGAATGCAAGTGCTGGAGTCCGACGATATGGTCAACTGGCGATACGTCAGCCAGATCTACCGCCGCTTCAACGAACCCGGCTGGGACGACAACCGCCACTATGCCGGTGGCTCGTGGGCTCCGTCCATCCGCTATCACGACGGCCGTTTCTACGTTTATTTCTGCACGCCCGACGAAGGGTTGTATATGACGTCGGCACCCGCCGCCAGCGGTCCTTGGGAACCGTTGCACCTCGTCTGTCGCGTCGAGAAATGGGAAGACCCTTGCCCGCTGTGGGACGACGACGGACAGGCCTATCTCGGTCGCAGCCAATGGGGAGCAGGGCCCATCATCGTGCATAAGATGTCGGCCGACGGTCGCCAGCTGCTCGACGACGGCAAGACGGTCTACACGGGTCCTGTGGCAGAGGGCACGAAGTGGTTGAAGCGCAACGGCTACTACTTCCTCATCATTCCTGAAGGAGGCGTCGGAACGGGCTGGCAGACCGTGCTCCGCTCAAGAAACATCTATGGTCCCTACGAGCGTCGCATCATGCTCGAGCAGGGCACAACGGCCATCAACGGCCCACACCAAGGGGCGCTGGTCGATGCACCCGACGGCAGCTGGTGGTTCTATCATTTTCAGGACACGCCGGAGCTGGGGCGCGTCGTCCACCTGCAGCCTGCCCGCTGGCTCGACGAGTGGCCGCTCATGGGCGTCGACAAGGATGGCAACGGCATCGGCGAACCGGTCAGCACGTGGCAGAAGCCCATCGCATCACAGGGACGCTCCCTGCCACAGACCGACGACGAGTTCTCGGGGCCGTTAGGCCTTCAATGGCAATGGAACCACAACCCGTGGGACGACCACTGGAACCTCACCGAGCGGAAGGGCTGGCTCACGCTGCATGCGCTTCCTGCCGACGGCCTACGTTCATGCCATAACATGCTCACACAGAAGGTGATAGGCTACGTCACCGAAAGTACTACTTTCCTCGAAGCCCGCGGCGACTGCTTCGCAGGACTGGCTTGCATCGGACGCCAGTTCAGAGGCGTGGGCATCACACCCGAAGGCATCGTCGTTGAACACGACAACCAGCGCACACTCATCCGGCAAGGCAAGTTCAAGCGCATCTATCTACGTGTGCAGAACGACTGCCTCCGCCACACCCACCGATTCCTCTACAGCCTCGATGGTCGCACCTTCCTCCCTGCCGGCGAACCCTTCCCCATGCAGGGCGGCTACTGGAAAGGAATCCGTGTCGCCCTCTTCTGCTACGGCAACAGCGGCCTCGCCCGCTTCGACACGTTCCGTCGCATCGACCTCCCCACCTCTCCCGAGCAATAGCCCCCGCCTCTCACCCTCAATTACACAAAGCATTCGTCCCTTTTCTTCCCTTTAAGCCCTTTTCTCCCTCATAACCCTGCATTCTTTCCCCGCTGCGCTCTGAAAGCGTCTCCTACGTCGCCGAGCGATAGCCGCCCCTTATCAAGGGGCTCTAAATCTCGCAAAGCGATTCCTCTTTGTTCGGGCAGACACAGGGGTCTGCCCCTACCGTTGGCTGCAAGACAAAACTATTTGTGAATGAAAACCCTGCATTATAGCCGCCCCTTATCAAGGGGCTCTAAATCTCCCCTTTAAGCCCTTTAAGCCCCAATAAGACAGACAGGACAGAAGAACGGAGTTCCCATTTCCCTTCATTCCGTTTTTCATCTTCATCTGAATTCTAGTATTCTTGACATTCGTCGAAAGGCTACGGGTAGGCGACGGAACGTCGGGAATGGATACTTTCGCTCGACAATTCAAAAAAAACGAGTTTCTTTTTGGTATTGTGCTCGCTTAATCGTATCTTTGCAGTTGAAAACCTATACACGATGCGAAAAACGGTTCATTATATCATCCTGCTGACACTTGTGCTATCGGCTTGCACGTCGCCCAGCCACGAGGCGATGCGGCAGCAGTTGAAGTACGTCAGCGACTGCAACCGTGCCGACACTGTGTTCACCGAACGCTGGCTCCCCGCTGTTGACTCGCTAGTCGCCTTCTTCGACCGTCATGGTTCAGCGAACGAACGTATGATGGCTCATTACGTTCAAGGGCGCGTCTATCACGATATGGGCGAAGCCCCTCAGGCATTGGAGTGCTATCAAAAGGCTGCAGAACAGGCTGACACTACTAGCTCGGACTGTGACTTGTATACATTAACAGCTATTTATTGTCAGATGGCGGATCTCTTTGATGCGCAATACCTTCCCGATGATGAAATGCAAGCATTGCAAATGTCTGAGAATCTAGCGTGGAAAGATAAAGATACGTTGTCTGCTTTAGTTGCCTATGAATTAAGAATTAGGCCATACTTCCTCCGAAAAGATACAGATAGCATAATATATTTCGCCAACCATGCCTATCATAAATTTGTTGGCTATAACCTTGCCAGGAAATCTCAACTGTCTCTGCCTGTTATTATCAATCTTTATCTTGATAGAAAGGAGTATGGTCGAGCAGGAAATGCAATCAGATTATTTGAGAAAGAATCAGAACAGTTCGATAGTCTTGGTAATATCGTAAAGGGTCGTGAAATATATTATTACGACAAAGGACGATACGAACTGGCTAAAGGAAACATAGAATCTGCTATCACTTATTTTAATAAAGCGCTTTATGGTGGTTATGACGAAGCTTGCTATCGCGGTCTTCTCTCTGTCTATGAAAAGCTAGGCAAATCAGACTCCATCTCAAAATACGCTAAACTTTTTGCTGCAGCCAATGATTCCAGCTTTCTACATGTCAACCAGCGGCAGGTAGAGCAGGTTCGAGCCAATTATAATTATCATCGCCAGCAGCAGATGGCAGAGAAAAGGAAACAAGAAGCGAAGAATTGGATGATGGGAGTTATAGGAACTGTTATGGCCGCCTTGCTGATGATAGCCATCCTCTTACTAGTTTTTTATCGCTTTAAAGTAAAGCGACTGCAGGAAATAGGTGATCTTGTGGAAAAAAAGGAGAATTTGGAACTTCTACTAGCACAAAAGGAAGCGTCTTCTGAAGAAATCAGAAAAGAAATTGTCCGGTTGAACAATAAGAACTCAAGCAATTCAAAGAGACACAAGGAAAACGTCAACAGATTGCAAGCACAGATTGATACTCTGCAACAGAGGCTACTTGATAACATACAGACCGCAGAGGCTGATCCTGGTTTTGAACACTTGATTATCGATTTCAAAAATAGGTTGCAGATATATCATACTGGCGACAAACCACCGACCGAATCAGAATGGACACAGTTGAAAAAAGCTTTTTCCTACAACCATCGTAGCGGTTACCAGCTAATTACTTCACTTCTAAACATGTCTGAAGAGCAAATTCGCGTATGTCTGATGACGATGTTGGGCATTAGTGAGAGTATGATGGCCTTTGCCCTTGATACAGACGGTAGACGCATCGACAGAGTTAAGCGTCAGGCAAACAAGAAACTCTTCGGTGAAGACAATGCAAGGACGTTAAAGAGCAATCTCCAGCCATATTACCCATAGGTAGACCCGAAGGATGTAGATAAGTGTAGATTTTTTGTTTAAGTTGATAATCAACAAGTTAGGGCGGACAGTGTAGATAAGTGTAGATTTTTTCTGATATTTTTTTGTTTGAGCATATTTCTTTTTACAATATCTTTGCAGCCAGTAAAACCAATTATTGCAAAGAACTATGAAGAGAAAGATTATGTTCGTCATTGCCATTGTAAGTATGGCATTCACATCATTCTGTTATGCAAGTGAGGCTGGAGAACCTATACCCTTAGAAGGAGGATATATCAATCCAACAGCCGGTTCCGGAAACCACAAGGGCCCAGACCAGGTCCCTGAGATCTCTCTCGATGACCACACACTGTACTTCTTCACCCCATGCGACGGTTACACGCTGAATCTTGTGGATGAGAATGACGTGGTTGTCTACACCATCGTGATTCCCGCAGGTACTACCTCATGGGTACTTCCCGCGACCCTCTCCGGCGAGTACGAACTCCAGCTTATCAGTGGCAACTACTGCTTCTGGGGGATGATTACGCTATAATGAATTATTAAGGTAGCATTATGAAGCACGCAATATTAATCATGGCTCACAAGAATTACTCTTTCTTGCATCACTTGATAGAGTATTTTGAACGTGATTGTTATGTCTTCGTGCATATCGATAAGAAGAGCGATATTACAAAGGAGGAAATTGCGTGTCTACGTGAAATGCCCCAAGTGACGGAGGTATATCAGAAATACTCTGTCCATTGGGGTGGCTTCAGCATTCTTAAGTGTGAGCTATTCTTGTTGAAAACTGCTATGAAGAATTGTGATTCCGACTATTTCCATCTGATAAGTGGGCAGGATTATCCTATACGCCCCCTTAATCGTTTTCTGGAATTTTTTATTGACAATAAAGGAAAAAATTTTTTTCAATACATCCATTTGCCTAATTTTAAATGGGAAAAGAATACATACGACAGATTCAGTTATTTTTATTTATATGATTGTTTCCAGAAAAAAAACGATAAAACAATCAGGATGATTTCAAGATTTATTGATTTTCAAAAAAGGATGGGGTTTAAGAGATCTATTCCAAATCATTTTAGTCACCTTTTCGGTGGATCTCAATGGTTCTCCATCACTCGAGATGCTGTCAAGATTATTTTAGAATATACAAGAAAAAAGCCTGCTTTTTTACGTAGATTAAAGTACACCTTCGCCCCAGAAGAATGCTATATCAGCACGGTCTTGAAAAATCTTTTACCTCACGAAACTATTGTGCCCAATAATCTTCGATATATTCGTTGGAAATATGAAAACGGTAATTCACCTGCCAACCTTGGCAAAGATCATTTTCTTTATCTTCTAGAATCGGATGCTTTTTTTGCAAGAAAATTTGAATCGTCTTTTTGCGAGCAATTAGTAGAATTGATAGATAAGTATCTTCATGTTGAGGAAAATGAATGTGAAAGAACTGTTGATGAAAAAAAAGAATACAATGGTTTTCTAGGATATGATTGCAACAGGCCATTCATTTTCGAAATACAAAGATGGTGCTATGACTACAGCATAAAAACGGTATTAGATATTGGGTGTGGTGCAGGTTATAATGTTGCCAAGTTGCGACATGCAAACATATCAGCGAGTGGAGTAGACACAAATCGATTTACACCTTTATTATCATCTCTTTTACTTCCAGTAGGAGATCTGCCATGTAGTATCGCTGATATAACAAAGGATTTTCAAGTCAAAGAAATATATGAAATGGTAATATGTGTTAATACAATCTCTTATCTATCAGTGAATCAATGGGATATTGCAATAGAGAATATTTCTAAGGCTACAAAAAAAATAGCAATAATTGGTTTTCCAATCTATGAGATAACAAGTGGGAAAGAACAAATAATGATAAGTTTGTTTTTAAAGAACAAGATGGTTTTAGAGGTTCTGCTATCAAATAGTTTGCGAACATTAACTCGCAATGAAAAGAATAAAAAGAATTATTATGTATTCAGAAAGGAGAATTTTAATTTTGATTTAATTCAAGTATAAGTTTAACCCTTTTAAAAAAAATTATCATGGCTAAGAACAGAAAAAATTACTTTGAAAAGTTTCTTCGTAACTATATGATGGTAGAAGAAACAGAAACATTAAGACTTTATGGAGGGGTCTATCAAGGACATGATGGATATTATTATCTTTCACAAAGTGAATTGGTTGATATCCTCGGAGGCATCAGTGAAATACCTTCATCCTATAAGAAAGCCTTGGTTGCGACCAGCTATAATAGTGACTATACTGATGTGACATTTACTCAATATTATAAGCTTACTCAATTTGAATATCATAACTTGATCAACAGATTTCAGCCCTCGTCAGACAGCTTTCCAAGCACTCACACAGGATCCTCCGAATCATCTTCGTCATCCTCGAGTTCTGGAGGAGGACAAGACCCGCTCGAAATACCCGAAAAGGTATCAAGAGAAATCGACTCAATGGCAATACTTGTTTATGATAGTTTGAAATATAGTTCTGAATTAAAAAATATGAATATTAGCCCTGCAAATTGGGCTCAAATTAAGAGGGATATAAAGATTTTATTCCAGTCTGTATTGTTGAGTGCATACTTTAATAAAGGTGTTGAGGATTTTTATATTAAATTGGAGTATAGTGATCCAAAAGAGATGGAATACCTGATTACGGGAAAGAAAAATTATGAAAAGAAATTGACATTTGAAACAAAAAACTATTATCACTTCGTTCAATAGCTCTTTCTTTTTTGAGAATTTAAAAAAGGCAAATAGCCTTTTGTCTATTTTTTATTCTTGATATATGAGGGGATGCCAAAGCGCAGTTTTCATTCTGGGAATAAGCCATATACATTAAATACATATTGCAAGTTCTAAATTTGAATAGCATTTGGCATACCCTCATTATACATATCACAGAGAAAGTTGTTTTTTTCTCGAATATTACAAGAATAATTGTTAAAAGCATTGGGAGGTTGTAAAAGTTTCAGTAGTTTTGTACACGAGTTATTATTTACTTTTCAAGTTCATGCAAATATGAGACTTAGATTTGTTGTTTTTTGGTATCTTCTGGCAGTGTTTGAGGTGTGTTTTGGGAAAAGCACGCCAGACAGTCTACTTCGCCAGTTTGTGAAGAACATCGAGAACTTCAACCGCAGTTTCCCACAGGAGAAAGTATATCTGCACCTGGACAACACTGGCTACTTTGCGGGGGAGACCATTTGGTATAAAGCCTATGTGTTCCGTGATGATAGTCAACGTGCGACAGACTTAAGCGGTGTCCTTTATGTAGAACTAATAAACCCGATGGGAGAAGTGGTTCAGACCCACAAGCACGAGATTGTTAACGGAGGGGCCGACGGCCACATCAACTTGGAAGGTCTCTTAAACAGCGGTTTTTATGAGATTCGTGCCTACACAAGGTACATGGTGAACTGGGGAAATGCCGGGATGTTTTCCCGAATTTTACCGATACTGAATGCACCCGATGTAGACGGGGACTGGTCACAACGGACGATGGATGTCTTCAGTTATGAGCGACGCCTGCCAGACAACCGCGAGAAAGAGCATGAAGGCGAGAAACGCATGAACGTTGCTTTCTATCCAGAGGGAGGCCACTTTGTCAATGGGCTGGAAAACCGGATGGCATTCTCTGTAACCAATAGAGATGGTGCCCATTTTGAGACAAGCGGCTATCTAGAAAGCGGTGGTCGAAAGATCTGCGATGTGGCGACCATTCGCGAGGGGCGTGGTGTGTTCAGCTGCGTACCTTCCGGCAGCAAACTGACCCTGCACCTGCAAAATGAAAACGGGAAGGACTGCTCATTTGATTTACCAAAGGCAGAAGCCATGGGCTGTGTGCTTACAATTTCAGAGTCCAGTGACTCTGCGTTGTCGGTCAAGGTGTCTGGCAATGGCATCTATGAGAACACCGAACTGGGTCTTTTGGTTCTGAATCATGGAAATATTCTCAGTTTTAAGACAATCATCTGCGGCAAAGCTGGTTATTCTGAAGCCATTAGCAAGAACAATATTAGCGAGGGTGTGCATCAGATTTCCCTAATTGATGCCGAAGGAAATGTGCTTGCAGAAAGGCTTGTTTTCAGTTTTCCCAGAAAGGCGCCGTCTCCCATCAACGTAACGCTGGAGAATGAAATTCTCTCACAATATTGCAGGATTTCCTTACGTGCAAAGACCGAACCCGGGGCAAGCTTCTCCCTGGCCGTCCGCGACTACGGCTCTCAGTTCAACGGCTGGCAACAAAACGGAAACTCGTGGAAACTGCTGGCAAGCGACCTGAAAGGATATATTGAAAACCCCGACTATTATTTTGAGTGTGACGACGAAGAGCACCGCCGCGCTGCCGACCTGCTGATGATGGTGCAAGGTTGGCGGCGGTACAATCTCTCGCAGATGATGGGGAGAGAGGACTTCTCAATCAGCCAGAAGATGGAGAGGACCATGTATGTGGAGGGGCGTATCTATGACGAACGGAAGAACGTCAAAAAGAAGATAGAGAACCCTGACGTCTATCTTACCGTCATGAATAAGAATACCTCAGAAGGCAGTGCAGGCGGACTGTTCGGCTCCAAAGACGGGGGATACTTTTTCATTCCGCTGTCACGGTTCTATGGCACACGCGACTTTATCTTCCGCCCGGACGAGGACGGAGACATCAGTCAGTTTGCAATGTCGTTCAACCGCTGGTTCTCGCCGCCGACCCGCCATGTGTTCAAGAACGAGACTTTTTCCCTGCCCGTTGACACCCCAAGGGTATGGCTCGGTTGGAAGGATGACACGACAGCCATTGCCATGAGCCAGCGTGAGTACATGCTCGACATGGTGGAAGTAAAAGGAAAGCGCAACCGTGACCCTCGGGCGGCATGGCTGAACGAGAAGAAAGGCGAACGTTACGCCAGCATATATTATGACTGCCAGCTTTTTAACGAACAGATACGCGACAGGCATGAGAAATCACCCGACTTCCTGAAGTGGTTGAAGAAGAAAAACAATTTCTTTGGAGGCAATTGGGGTAACGAGTATTTCGACGAGAATGGAAGGTTCGTCGAGCAGCGGTTACAGGTGATGAAGCGTGACGGTATGGATTACAAGCGTCGTCCAGTCATTTGGATCATCAACAACGGGTTCTATTGTCTTTCGTTTGCCCCGAAGAAATTGTCAGACAAAGACATTGTCCGTTCCATGGCAACTTGGGAAGACTTCCCAGCCACGCTCGACGAAGTGCGTTCCGTATATATCTCAGAAGATGAAAAAGCATGGCAGAGCACGCTCCAGATGCCCTCCCTGATACCCCACCGGCCTGTGACGGTCTTTATCTACAAGAGTTCTCAGGGAAATGAATGGGAACGGCGAAGAAAAGGCATCCGAAGCTTTTCCATGAGCGGTTTCGACAAGATAGAGACCTTTAAAAGCCCCAACTACCAGATATTGCCGAGTCTTCCCGACCATCGCCGCACCCTCTATTGGAATCCCAATGTGAAGACCGACGAGAAAGGCGAGGTAGACATCGTGTTCTACAACAACCTCGACTGCCGCCAGGTTGTCATCTCTGCCGAGGGTTTCACCAAGGATGGTACGCCGTTGGTGTACTGAACTGGTTACGGTTTAGAAGTACTGATAGAAGAATATGGGAAATCGGCTTGCTCTAGTCAGACAGAAAGCATTTAACGACTGTGGCGTGGCAGCATTGAAAATGGTGGCAGACCACTTTCTTCCAGAGCCTGTTACGTATGAAGAGTTATCCATGTTGTGCAAGCTTTCAGTAAAAGGAATGTCTGTCCACAGTCTCTGTGATGCCGCATTCCTTTTAGGCTTGCGTGCCATTGCCATTAAATGCAACATTGATGATTTACAGAATAGCCTTCAGTTTCCTGTAATTGCATACGTAAACGAGAATCATTTCGTTGTGATTTCAGGCTTTTCTGGGGGAAGTATCGTTGTCTTGGATCCTTCCAAAGGAAAGATTACCTATAGTATCAAGGCATTCTGCACGGATTGGTATGCTAAAAACGAGGATCATGGCGTTATTTTGGTGATGGACAAGGCAGAAGGCATTGCACCATACCAAAGAAGTAGAAGAAAAGGACAAAAGCAGTGCCAGAAGCAGGTAGTCGTGCTATTGACCCATTTCTTTAATGACTCGATAAGGAAACAATGCATGAAAATTTCAGAAGAACTGTCTCATGGCCAGTATGAGTTGATTCTGCTTTACCACAACAGGTCGGAGAACCATGCCCACATACCTACAGAAATCCCACATGATGTGGTGTCAGAGGCCGACCTGACCACATTGGGTTATAACCAAATGGAAAGTACTCTCTTACCTGGCAGCACCCATTTTCCCGGTATGAGTTTCTATCTACTACATCCATACTACGCCCATTACTGGTTTGTGGAATATGATGTGGTATTCACGGGAAATTGGCTGACACTGATGGAGGATTGCAGGAAGAACCTTGCTGACTACGACTTCCTGAGTTGCCATATAGAGCGGTATGACGAGGAGCGGAACGGCCTGTGGTACTGGTGGCGTCAAGGCAACAGGGCCGGAGTTACCTACAAAAACTGCATCAAGGGATTCAACCCAATCTGCCGCTATTCCAATAGGGCACTAACGTGTCTAGACCAGTATATGAAACAAGGATATTCAGCACATTCAGAGGTGATGATAACGACGTGTCTTTACCATCACGGAATGAAAATCGGTGATATTGGCGGTCAAGGAGAGTTTGTTCCCAAAGGATGGAAAAACCGTTACTATTTGGCAGGCGAAGGTGTCAATAACGGAACTATGCGATATAGACCTGTCTATACACGAGAAGAAATTGAAAAGACGGGGTTGAAAAACAAGCTGTTCCATCCCTTGAAGGAATGAATGCAACCACAGTGTTTGTCTACTGCAGCAGTGGCGCTCACAGGAGTTGTAGTGCAAGGGAATCCGTGCCGTCACGTTTCAGGTCTAACTTATACTAGAAGTATTTAACATCTTGAAAGAAGATAAAAATGATTAATAGAAAGTAATAACCAAGTAAAGATAAAACTTTTTAATGAAGAGAAAAATGAGTCCATAAGAAGAAAATAACCATAATTATTTGGGTGTGTCAAAGATTTAGAGTACCTTTGCACCCAACATATTGCTATTATGGAGCTATGACAGCTTTCTTGTAAACTTCCGAAATAACGCCAAAAAGTAAGTTTATCCAGAGAAAGATTGTCTGCCAGCTCACACCTTATGGTGTGGGCATTTTTGGTAGAAACATCTCTGGATTGGGTTCATTGGCGTTAGCCCGGAAGTATTGTTTTTATCTAATTGTGCCCCACCTTTTCCTAAATCGCAATACGTACATTAACGACAACCTTTTATTTAATATTAAACTTCATTCGACAATGAACAACAAAGAAGACAATCCTAACAATCAGGAGGGTCTGGGCGGTGAGCCGTCACCCTCAGAGATCATCAGGCAGATGGTGGACAAGCTCGGCGAACTGCTGCACGACCATCCGAACAAGAACGGCAACATCACTATCAACTATTACAACTCCGTGGGGCAGCGCATTGACAGCGTGAACACCCAGAACTTTGCGTCCGACAGGTGGCTCAAGACGTCGCGTGATGCACCCGTCGAGAATACGCAGCGTCCTGTCCCTGAAGCCGTGATCAGGGCTATAGAGAAGACGGCAAGCGACGGGCTTTGGTTTGCCAGCACGTCGTGGGCGGTAGTCTATCGGGTGTGTCAGATCAAAGGCTATAAGAAAGGGTTCAGCCAGTTTGTGAGGGACGTCAGCACGTGGCCGTTTACGGTGAAGCTGCCTTATGAGTGCAACTTCGATGCCATCCAGAAGCCGATGACGAGCGGCAAGCTCGATGGGATGCCCGACAGTTGGGGCAGTCAGGGGGCGCATGAGCAGATGGTGAAGTTGGGGAAGGCTCTCATGAAAGAACTGGATAAGGAAGAGCCGTTGAGATTCTGAAAATGATTCTAAATATTCGGAAAATGCTTCTGAATGTTCTGAAAACGCTCCGAAGGCTCCGACAATTTTTGTCGGGGTCTTTTGTTTTTCGTATCTTTGCCGTGACCAATCTCTATTTGTATGGAAGAGGAAAAACATTTAGAGTCCCTTGATAAGGGACGGCTATCGCTCGGCTTTCTTTCCCCGCTTCGCTCTGAAAGCGCCACCCTTCGGGATGTCGAGCGGCCGCTTTCGTAGCGCAGCGGAGAAAGAATTATCCATAAGTAATTTTGATAGATTTTGAATAAGATTTTTGATAAATTTTTCGCGAAGCGATAAAAACCCTGCATTCTTTCCCCGCTGCGCTCTGAAAGCGTCTCCTACGTCGCCGAGCGATAGCCGCCCCTTATCAAGGGGCTCTAAATCTCGCGAAGCGACCCCCATAAATGGCAGAGCCGAGCGAAACCCTTTCAATAAAATGAATAAAAAGACATGAGCAATAAGAAGAAAAAGACCGGCGGTGAGAGGAAACCGAACTGGAAGGAGTACATGGCAACAGTGGAGGACATCCAGAACTTCCTCATGGATAGGATCCTGTTGCGGCATAATGTGATTACAAAAAGGGTGGAATATAGAGTCCCCCTTTCGTCCTCCGTCGCAAATGAGGGATTTGCTCCCCTTTGTGGGGCCGCAGCCACACCGGTGGCTGCTCTAAAGTCCTCCGTCGCGAATGAGGGATTCGCTCCCCTTGGTGGGGCCGCAGCCACACCGGTGGCTGCTCTAAAGACCCCAGTCGCCCCAGTCGCCCCCGAGGGGGACACAATAGCATCTTGGTCTATAGAAACCCCCTCGGGGGCCGTAGGGGGGGCTTGGCAGCCCATCTGCGACCGTGTCGTCAACTCGCTGTGGGCAGAGCTGTCGGCGACGAAGATGGTGCGGGTGCAGGATATGTACAGGGTGATAGAGTCTGATTTCGTGCCAGAGTTCCATCCGTTCAAGTTCTATCTGGAGCGCCTGCCGAAATGGGACGGCGGGAATCATATCCTGGCGATGTCGCTCTCGGTGAACGTGAAGGGCGACGTGAAGGAACAGATGCTCTTTGCGGAGTACCTGACGAAGTGGCTGGTAGGCATGGTGGCGGGATGGGTTGACGACAGTGTGGTGAACAATGTCATCCTGGTGCTGATAGGCGAGCAGGGGTCATACAAGACGACATGGTTCAACCACCTGTTGCCGCCGGAGCTGTCGAGTTATTTCTATACGAAGACCAACGCGAACAGAATGGGGCGCGACGACCTGCTAACGCTGGCGCAGTATGGGCTGGTGTGCTGTGAGGAACTTGACACGATGCGCCCTGCCGAGCTCAACCAACTGAAGGCGGCAGTGACGATGCCGTCGATAGACGAGCGGGCCGCGTATGCCCACTTCCATGAGCACCGCAAGCACATCGCCTCGTTCTGTGGCACGGGAAATAATGCTCAGTTCCTTTCCGACCCCACGGGCAACCGCCGGTGGCTGCCATTCGAGGTGGAGAATATCACCTCACCGCGCGAGGTCCCCTTCGACTACGACGGCATCTATTCCCAGGCGTACGCACTATACAAACAGGGCTTCCGCTTCTGGTTCTCACGGGAGGAGATTGCGCGACTCTCTGGCCACAATGCTGCCTTTGAGACGCCGCAGATAGAACGTGAACTGATCAGCGAGCGGTTCCGCCTGCCCCATGAGGGCGAGACGGGCGAGTTCGTCACGGCCACCTATATCCTGCAGTCCATCAGCGGCAACCTGGTTCAAAAGCTCAATGCGAACAAGGTGGGACGCGCCATGACCGATCTGGGCTTCCAGCGAATGCGGTCGCATGGTGAGCGCGGATATATCGTCGTGGCCTATAGTGCCGATGAAATCAAGGCCCGCCAGCGGATGAAAGCCTGCGACGCCAAACCGGAAGACGGACGGACCGATGACGCAATTGACGCAAATGACGCTGCATTCTGAAAAAATCCTCCTGCGTACACCTGCGCACGTGTGTACGCGTGAGATATTTTCATGATAATTCGTCAAATGTGGCATTGTGACATAAAATTCGCGAGTCGAAGGTATAAAGGGCATAAAGGGCATAAAGGGGGAGAAAAGGGACAGTAGTCCTGCACCCAGCGTAGGGGCAGACCCCCGTGTCTGCCCGAACAAGAGCGAACAACCAGCATGCCCATACATCCTATCAGCCTCGGGCAGACACGGGGGTCTGCCCCTACAGTTGGCTGCATAGCATTCATCTATTTTGACTCGAAAGCAAATCATCAATAAAAAACAGACAGGTTATGGAGATAAGAAGTTATGGAAAGTCGGAGCTCGCCATGCTCTACTTCCCCGACAGCGATCCGCGCGTGGCCACGAACCACCTGGCGCAATGGATACGGAATTGTCCCGAGCTGGTGGCAGCCCTTCACAGATGCCATCAGAGCCGCTTTGCGAAGTTCTATTCGGCTGAGGCCGTGCGGCAAATCGTCTATTTTCTCGGCGAGCCATGAGGTTTATTGCATAGAAACGCATGGAAACGCACGAAAACGCATGGAAACGCACGATTGATAGTTGCGGGATGTCGTACCTTTGCCATTGCAATCGAGATGCATCAACAATTGCTCGCAACGCTCGAAGAGTGAGCCTGCGTAACCCAAATTATTAACATTTAAAACAATCAAAACTATGGCAATTAAGTACAAGTTGTTTCAAGACAACCGCGCTGAGTCGAAGAACCGCGGCAAGTGGTACGCTCGCGCCATCTATCCGAAAACCCCGAAGACCACGAAGGATCTCGCACAGATGATCCAGGACAACGTCTCTGTGAAGCGTGCCGACGTCATCGCCGTGCTCGACGAGCTGGTGAACGTCATGAAGCTCTGGCTCCAGGAGTCGTACCGCGTCAGCCTCGACGGCCTCGGCTCGTTCAAGATCGGTCTGAAGACGAAGCCCGCCGACACCGCGAAGGACTTCTCCGCCGCGAAGCACGTCGTGGGTTCGCGTGTGAACTTCCAGCCCGAGACTCACTGGAGCTCTGCCGACGGCAACCGCCGCCGCAAGGTGTTCCTCGAAGGCCTCACCGTGGAAGAGACGCCGGAGAACGATGTCGTCAAGGAAGACGAGCCTTAACCTCCGCCCCCCGTAGGGGGGCTGGTTAAGGGGTTCAGATGCGCTGCGCGCTGTTAAGAACTGTTGAGAACGTTAAGAAGGGTTCAGATGCGCTACGCGCTGTTCTTTCTCCGCTAAAGCTACGAAAGCGGCCGCTCGACATCCCGAAGGGTGGCGCTTTCAGAGCGAAGCGGGGAAAGAAAGCCGAGCGAAGAACCGTTGAGAGCGGAACACCTAACGGTAGGGGCAGCCCCCCGTGTCTGCCCGAACAAGAAGGGTCGGCCTATCGGCCTCAAAATCTTTCAAAAATCTGATTCAAAATCAATCAAAAATTATTAATGGATAATTTACGGTTAATTGATGAGAATTATACGTTGCGCCGCAGGCATCTATCGCTACCTCCGCCAGCCCCCTACACGGGGCCACGCGACATCTAGCCGTAGGGCAGACACAACAGCCTCGAAAACTATAGAAGCTCCCTCGGGGGCAGTAGGGGGGACTCTCTATCACCAACTGGAGGCATGCTCTGCATGCTACGGAGCATGCCTCCTTTCCCTCTAGAGCATAGCTCTGTATCGTACGGAGCATAGCTCTATAAGTAACAGAGCATAGCTCTAAGCATTAACAATTAAAACAATCAGTAAAAAAATGAAAAAGGAAATTATTAAGTACATCATCCAGCTCATCGTGGCGATTCTCACCGCCATCGGCTCGACGCTGTCAGTAACCACCGCTGCTTCCGGTGCCCCTGCCGAAGGTGTTGCCCTGCTGGGCGGCACCATCGTGGGCACTGGCTGGCTTCATCACCTCAGCACGCTGGTCTAGAAGGGGATCGCTTCGCGAGAAATTTATCAAAAATTTAATTCAAAATTTAACAAAATGTTTTTTGCTCCACGGATTACACAGATTTGACCTTCGGTCGAGTCTGCTCACGCTCGGAAAAGCTGATGCAAGCATCGCTCTTCTCTCGCTTAATCGCAGCCTTCACGGAAGTCTTTAAACATGAATTATCATAAATTGAACATGAATTATTTTGAAAGATTTTGGAATAGATTTTTGAAAAATTTCTCGCGCAGCGACTCGTTATTGTTCGGACAGACGACCTCCCCCAGCCCCTCCGAAGGAGGGTAGCAAAAGGGTCTGCCCCTACAGCTGCAGCGTATCCACATGGGGGGGAATTAAAAATCATGAATCATGAAACAGCAAAAAGGAAAAGGTAATCAGACTCCACTCCCCTCGGGAGGGGAAGGGGGTGGGTTTCGATTAAGTAGGAATTTCACGTTAGAGGAGATGGTGGCGACGAGCCATCGGAAGTTGCAAGACACACCGACGCTGGAGGTGGTGCAGAACCTGCAGAAGTTGTGCGTCCTCGTGTTGCAACCGTTAAGAGATACCATAGGCGCACCCGTCTACATCAATAGCGGGTATCGCTCGAAGCGTCTGAACGCCCGAGTCGGGGGCGTACCGAATTCCCGACACCTGCAAGGAAAGGCTGCCGACATCCATTGCGACAACCTCGACTATGCAAAAGTGATCTTTGACATATTGAGACAAAATAAGTATGTGACATACACATACATCGGAAGGGCCTCTCCCCCTGCCCCTCCCCTGCAGGGAGGGGGGAGCTGCTGGGTGCATGTGCAGATGTAGGCAGTAGAGCTGCCGTGTAAAGCTGCTGCG
>ONCG01000015.1 GCA_900316285.1 uncultured Prevotellaceae bacterium | reverse complement strand
TGTCGTTCTGAAGAAGTGGATGCAGGACTCGAACCGCGTCAAGATTGACGGCTTCGGCTCGTTCAAGATTGGCCTGAAGACCAAGCCTGCCGACACTGCAAAGGACTTCTCCGCTTCGAAGCACGTGGTTGGTGCTCGCATCAACTTCCAGCCTGAGGTGACCATCGACGCTGCTGGTCAGCGCGTCAAGGCCATGCTGCAGGGCCTGCAGGTCGAGGAGACCAACGAGAACGATGTCGACAAGGACGACGAAGGCAACGGTCAGAATCCGTAAGCAATGGGTAGCGGTGCAGGAGCTATGCTTTTAGAAAGCAAAAGCATTGACTTTGCATCGCTACCTCATTGCGTTTAGACGCTGGGAGCTATGCTTTTGCAGTCTGAAAGCAATGCTTTTGCAGACTGAAAGCAATGCTCCGACTCTCTGGAATGATTGCTCCTGCAAAGCAGGGGCAATGCTACGTGATAAATCGAAAAAATTTAACAACAAGTAAAATTATGAAGAAAGAGACGATTAAGTACATTATTCAGCTCATCGTGGCGGTTCTCACCGCCATCGGTTCGACGCTGTCAGTAACCACCGCAGCTTCCGGTGATCCTGCCGAAGGTGTTGCCCTGTTGGGCGGCACCATCGTGGGCACCGGCTGGCTTCATCACCTCAGCACGCTTGTATGACGATGAGGCTGTCACGAAACTTTACGCTGGCCGAGATGGTGGCAACAAGCCATCCGCGCCTGCAAGACACACCGAGGCTGGCCGTCATTCAGAACCTGCAAAGGTTGTGCGTCCTCGTGTTACAACCGTTAAGAGATACCATAGGCGCACCCGTCTTTATCAATAGCGGCTATCGCTCGAAACGCTTGAACGCCCGAGTCGGGGGCGTACTGAATTCCCGACACCTGCAAGGAAAGGCTGCCGACATTCATTGCGACAACCTCGACTATGCAAAAGTGATCTTTGACATATTGAAACAAAATCCGAATGTAGATAAAGTGCTGCTTGAAAGGAAGGGCCGCAGCGTCTGGGTTCACGTACAGATGTGAGCTGCAGAGCTGCCGTGTAAAGCTGCTGCGCAGCGGGTAAGGCGCCTGCGGCGCGTTTAAGGTTTAAAGCGGCAGAGCCAAGCGCAATGCGCTCCTCCTTCTCTCCCCTCTGATTACCTTTTCTCGTTTTCTGGCAATATATGTTGCATGCTGTTGGCATGAATTTCATACTGACAGGGGGGTGTTTCGTATAATTGGCAAGGTATTTGTTAGTGGGAAAGTGGAATGTTTGTCATTTCGCAGAGTGAAAACTAAGAAAAAAAGAAAGGTTATCGTATGGAGTTACTATGGTTATTGGTTGTAATTGTAGGTGTGGTGTCGCTGGCTCTTGTGCAGAACCGCAAGGAGGACAAGCGGACCATTGAGGATCTGCAGGGCCAGCTGGCAGCAGAGAAGCAGAAAGCGGAGGAGGCTGAGCGGCTGGCGGCAGAGAGGAAGCAGGTGCCGCTGGAGAAGCCGCGCACGCGCGACTTGTTTCTGGAGACGCTCACGAAGATGGGATGTAAGTATGAGTTCGACGAGGAGAACCGCATCTGCTTCCAGTGGCAGGGTGGCTACTTCGTCGGTGTTGCGTCGAACGAGAGCTTGTTCGTGACGGTGTGGTACTTCCAGTGGGGTGAGTGGGAACTGTATGACATCGACATGCTGTCGCGCGTGAAGCGGGTGATCAACAATGCGAACATCAACTACTCGCTGAATGTGGTATACACGCTGAACGAGGAGGGTGGCAACTTCTATATTCACAGCTGCAAGAACTTCGTGTTCGTGCCGCAGCTTCCCGATATTGAAGGCTATCTGCAGGTGATGCTCGGCGAGTTCTTCACCGTGCGCCGCTATGTGGAGAAGGAGCTTGACAAGCTGGAGAACCAGGAGGAGAAGATACCAAAGTGAAGAAGGCTGGCATCACCAGGATGATTTACAGTTCATACAACAATCCTGCCCGTTCATACAACGCGGCAGGATTTTCTTTTTTGTTTCAAAAGGAGACAGTAATTTTGCAGCGAGTAAGGCCCTGCGGGCGGGGAAAGCGCTGAAGCGCGTGTAAAGCAGCAGAGCTGCGAGTAAGGTGCTTCGCACGGGTAAGGCTGCTTCGCAGCGTGTAAAGCAGCAAAGCTGCGGGTAAGGCGACTGGCGTCGCGTGTAAGGCGCTGAAGCGCGTGTAAAGCAGCAAAGCTGCGAGTAAGGCGACTGGCGTCGCGTGTAAGGCGCTGAAGCGCGGGGAAAGAGACGTATAAATAAAAAAGGTATGAAGACAATGAAACGAATTTTTCTGTGTGTGTTCCTGCTGGTGTTGGCAGCAGGTGGATTTGGCGTGTGGGTGCTCTTGGGCAGTAAGACGAGCAACCCGCACAATTACGCAACGATTGGCGACATTCCTACGCCGTGGGGATATGAGCGCGTGGATGGCGAAGATGCTGCCTATGCACGCTTTCTGCGACAGCTTCCGCTGAAGAGGAAGGGGGAGAAGGTGATGCTCTACACGGGTGGCGTGTCGCGCTTTCAGTCGCTGAACTATGCTGTGGTGGATGTGCCGTTGCTGTCGAATGCAGAGCAGTGTGCCGACGTGTGTATGCGGTTGCGGGCGGAGTACCTCTACCATACGGGCCAATACGGTCGCATCCGTTTCCAGAATGTGAACGGGAAGACACTCGGCTATGGCGGAGGCTCGTCGCGCAAGGCCTTCGAGCGCTATCTGAGAAATCTCTATGGCGTGGCGAGCACGTTCTCGCTGAGCCGTGAGATGAAGACGCGGCGGTTGGCCGACATGCAGCCAGGCGATGTGTTTGTCTATCCTGCCCGCTATGGTCAGAAGTACGGACATGCCGTGATGGTGGTGGATGTGGCGGTGAACAAACGCGGCAAGAAGGTGTTCCTCTTGGCAGAAGGCAATACGCCAGCGAGAAATATTCATGTGCTGCGCAACTTCGAGAATCCCATTCGCTCGCCGTGGTTCACGCTCGACGAGGATGCCGAGAACCTGCTCCTTGCCGTGTTCCACTATAAGGCCAGTGATTTGAGGCGGTTTACTAATTGACAATGATCCGCAGTGCGGCGCTTCCGAAAAAACAAAATAAAACAAAGATGGACATAAGAAAACCATTATTGGTGATGTTAAATATCTGGCGTGTAGGAGGGTGTGTCAAAATAGAGCAAGGAGTCAATTTGTAGTCCCCTCCTTCTGGAAGGAGGGGTCAGGGGTGGTATATCATTATTCTTCTCTACCACCCCTAACCCCTCCTCCCAGGAGGAGGGGACTACTGGCAGCGTCTTTTCATCCATTATTTCATTTTGACACACCCACGCCCCAAGACACAACCTACATCATCTTCTCGGGCAGACACAGGGGTCTGCCCCTACAGGAGGGGAAAAATATGGTAGTTATATGCTTTTTATCTCTCACATGTAGGGACGCGGCGTGCCGCGTAACTGGATTTTGCTCTTCCCCTCCAAAAACGAGACACGTCGCGTCCCTACATTTTCAAGGTCAAATTCTATATAGTTTCCAATAATTTAGAAGATAAATATGAAATTAGACAAACTGAAATGGAAGAAAGCAGGCACATGGCTCGTTAGCGTGCTGGTTGCCGCTATGGTGCTGGCAGGATTGTTCCTTTCGTGGTTAGGAACATTGGTGAACTGCGAGACAAGCGATGCCGGCGAGGACGCGGCAGACACGCTCTGCACATGTCCTATGGTGCTGATTTCCTTGCAACCTCTGGGCAATTTCACTCAGGAGGAAGCCTTGCGCCTGAAGAAAGAATTGGAGCAGCACTTGGTGCCTCTGATGACAGATGTGGGAACGGCAATCGACGTGCTACCCAACAAACCGCTGGCGGACTCGCTGCAGAACGACGCCCACACGCGCTATCGTGCCGACAAGATTATTCGTTCGTTGGAAAAGGATGCCAACGGACAGCATGTCATCGTCGGCCTCACGCACAAAGACATCTCTGTGAGCTACAAGGGCCATGAGGACTGGGGCGTGCTGGGATTGAGTCTGATACCGAAGAAGGCCTGCGTGGTGTCGACCTATCGAGTGAAGAACCGAAAGAACATGTGGAAAGTGGTTTCGCATGAGTTCATCCATACCTATTTCCAATACCATCATTGTCCGAAGGATGTTCCAACGTGTATCATGAAAGATGCCAATGGACATGCCGATTTCTCGAATAAAAACGGCTTGTGTGAAACTTGCCAAAAAGAATTGTTACAGTGTATTTAATTTTTGATCGAAGTTGCGGAAGCTCTGTTAACCAATATCTATGATGATGGTAATTGCTGAAATCGCGCTGCTGTGTGTATCCATCGTGGTGCTCACGGCAGCCTCAAACAATGAGAAGTGATGAAACACAAGAAGAAATGGCGCATCCTTTGGGCTGCGATGCTAGTGGTGCTCGCTGTGGCTACATTCGGTCTGCATTGGGCATGGAAATACTACGGGAAGCCTGAGTTGCCCGACCGACGGGAGTATAAAACCATTGAGGAGCGGGCAGACAAGGCTTTGGCGTTCGCCCGTCGCCACAACATGAACGAGCACTATGCGTTGTTTGTTGACTATTCGGTGCCCTCCGGCACGCCCCGCCTCTATGTGTGGGACTATCGGAAGCGGAAAATTGCGGCCAGCACTTATGCGATGCATGGTCCTGGTGGCGGAAGCACCGACAAGCGTGCCCGCTTCAGCAATCGACCCGGGAGCAAGTGTTCGGCACTTGGGCGCTTCCTCGTCACAAAGGAACATGGCAGACGCAACAAGCGTGGATTTCGCCTGAAGGGCATGGACATAGACAATCAGACGGCTTATGGCCGAGCATTGATGATTCACCAATCCGGGTGGGTGGACCTCAACTGCTGGCGCAAGTATATACCCTTGAACGGCAAGTGTTGTGCGGGCTGTGTCACCGTCTCCTCCCGTGGAATGAACTATCTCTATCCGATTATCAAGCGCGAGACGAAGCCATTGCTGCTGTGGAGCTTTGTGAGTGGGTAGGGTGTGCCAGCTCTGAGATATCATGGTTTTTTATTTTGGTGTTTGGAAAATTATTATTATCTTTGCGCTCAAAGAGCATGAAGGAACCATGTCTAGGCAATTATAATAAAAAGAAGAGAACAATTAAACCATGGAGTGGCTGAAGATATCGACATCGACGGAACTGGTGCGGGTGGCAACGAACGAGATAGTGTATGTTCGGGCCGACGGCAACTATTCTGACTTGATGCTGACGAACGGAAAGAAGCGGAAGATGACCTTCCAGCTGCACTTCTTCGACGAGGTGTTCCAACTGCTGCGTAACAATGTGTTCGTGCGCGTGGGACGCAGTCTGATTGTGAACAAACGCTACATACACGTGGTGAACCTCACCGACCAGATGCTGGTGTTCGGTGGTCAGACGATTACGGGTGAGATAGCACCGGTGCAGGTGTCGCGTGACTCGTTGAAAAAACTGAAAGAGCTTCTTGAAGAAGAGAAAGGAGACAATTATGAGTAGCATAGAGAAGAGCAATATGGATTTGCAGAAGCCCGAAACGCCTATCATTATCATAGAGCGTGACGACGATGAAACCGTGGTGCCCACTGGCTCGGTGAAGGTGGAAAAGCCTCGGCTCCGCCCGTGGCTACGGTGGTTGCTGATGGCCGTTGCTGCGTTGTTGCTGGCAGCCGGTCTGCTGGCGGGCTACCACTACTGGCGTTACTACTACCACATTGGCGTTCCCGTGTCGACGACTCCGGCTGAGAACATTGCCAAGCTGAAGCTGCCCGCCGTGAAGGAGACGCCTGAGGTGGTGATGACGAGCGACAGCGTTCTCGGCGTGGCGCTCGACTTCTATGCCATTCATGGCCTGCAGGCAAGCATAGAATTCCAGGAACCCGACACGGCCGACCAGTCGGTGTTCCTCTATTGCCGTTCTGCCGACCACAAGGCCTACGATAAATACACCGGGTCGCAGATAGAATATGATAGATACAATGGGGAGCAGATGGCTGGCGGCAGATACATCGGGTCGCTGGTGGCCGAGGGCAAGGAGTTGCGAAGCGACCGCTCGCGCCTGGGCTATATGGCGATGGCCGACGGGCAAATGGTGATCGGCATCGGCCGCAGCGACAAGGTGAAGGACTACGTGGTAGAGCGTGGAGGCTCTTTCTTCCGGCAGTTCATCCTCGTGAGCGATGGCGAAATGCCCTCCGTGTTCCACCTGCATGGCAAGGTGGAGCGTCGTGCCATTGGTAGAATGGGGGACACCTTATATTATATAGCAACCCACAACAAGGAGACGCTCTATGACTTTTCCGATGCCTTGCGCGAATATGGATTTGTGGATGCCATCTACATTACCGGTGGCACCGATTACTGCTTCTATCGCTCGGCCGACGGACAGCGCCACGACATCGGAAATCCCGACGACTACCCACATAAGAAATGGAAGGGCATCATCCCATGGTTGGTGTTCAGACAAGGAAAGTAAAACTACAAGAAAGTTCTGTTATGAAGAAGATTATCATTGCTTTATCGCTGCTCGGCTGTGTCATAACGACCTGCTGGGCACAGACCGAGGACGTGGCTACATTCCGCACATGGGCCATGACACCGCCCATGGGTTGGAACTCGTGGGACTGCTACTACTCTAGCGTAACGGAGAAAGAAGTGCTGCAGAACGCACAGTATCTGGTGGACAACGACCTGGTGCGCCACGGATGGGAATACGTGGTCATCGACATACGCTGGTATTGTAACCACCCCTCGCTCGGTGGTGGCAACTACAACCAGCGCGGCACGCAGGACTACGTGCTCGACGAGTATGGCCGCTACCTGCCCTCGCCGTCGCGATTCCCTTCGTGCATGGAGGACGGCGTGAACGTGGGCTTCCGTCCGTTGGCAGAGAAGCTACACCGGATGGGACTGAAGCTGGGCATTCATATCATGCGAGGTGTGCCAAAGGCTGTCGTGGGCAGCAACTACAAGCTGATGGGCAGCGAGCAGACATCGTGGGCACAAGTGTACAACGGCACCACGTCGCCCTGCACGTGGCTGAAGGACAACCTGCTGGTGCGCAACAACCAGTATGGACAGTTATACTACAACTCCATCATGGATCTCTATGCCTCATGGGGCGTCGACTTCTTGAAGATTGACGACCTGTCGCGGCCGTTCTATTCGGATGAACTCCACATGATACGCCGCGCCATCGACCAGACGGGGCGTCCCATCGTGTTATCGCTTTCGCCGGGTAAGACACAGCTTACCTATGCTGACGACTGTCTGGCAAATGCCAATATGTGGCGTATGATGGACGACCTTTGGGACACGTGGAGCCAGGTGGACGCGGTCTTTGCAGAGGCTGACGCCTGGAGCCGCTATGCACGGCCGGGAAACTACGCCGACTGCGACATGTTGCCGTTAGGACAAATCGCGATGACCATTGGCGATGCGGGTTATACGGCTGCCGACAAGGGTCGCTGGACACGCCTCACGCAGAACGAACAGCTCACGATGATGACGCTTTGGGGCATCTGCCACTCGCCATTGTTCTTCGGAGGCGAGATGACGAAAAACGATGCATTCACGCTCTCGCTGCTGAACAACGAGGAGTATCACCAGATGCATAAATACGGGGAGAATGCTCATCAGGTGATGAACGATGAGGACCTCGGCCGGGTGGCATGGACTAGCACTGATCCCGCCACGGGCAACCGCTATCTGGCATTGTTTCAGCGCGACAACACCCGCTGGGTAGTAGGTCAGAAGGCGCTGTATCGTTCCGAGACGATTGCCTATACCACCGACGGCCATGCCGTTGACGTCGACATAGAGTGGCCCGAAGGCGAGAAGACGCTCGTGCTGGTGATTGACGATGGCGGCGACAACTTCAACTACGACCACGGCGACTGGATCAACCCCACACTCGTGCTGCGCGATGGCACGGAGGTGGCTCTGACGGGCGATTACAAAACCCGCCAGTTCACCAATAGCTACTTCAATCGCGTGTATGAGAATCGTAATGTGGACAACGGTGGAAAGATGAAAGTGATGGGCGTCAGCTACGACCGTGGATTCTCTGCCGATGCCAATGCCGCCATCTTCTTCCAGATTCCTGAAACGATGGATGTGGCACGCTTCCGCGCTATGGCTGCAGCCGACGACTCAGGTATCGGCCAAGCGGGTGCAACGACTTCGATTCGCTTCATGGTGTTCGCACAGAATCCGCTCACCAGCGAACAAGACGATGCGGCAGCACGCTCAGGACTCATCTCGCGCACCGGGGCCAAGAGTGCTACGCTTGAAGCCGACGTGGAGGGAGCAGAGCAGCTGAAGATTGTCGTGAGCAACTATGGCGACGGCTTTGCCTATGACCGGGCAGACCTCGTAGATCCCGTGCTCATCGATGCCGACGGAAACGAAACCTCACTCACCACGCTCACCGCCACGTCCTATTCCTCGGAGTGGGGGACGCTGCATGTGAACCAGAACGTGGAGGGCGGTTCGCTGCGTGTGGACGGGAAGACCTATGCAAAGGGACTCGGCATGAATGCGCAGTGTACACTCGTCTACGACCTGCCAGCCGGTCACACCTATAAGACTTTCCGCACGCTTTGTGGCTACGACTCGTCGTGCGATGTCGACAACACCTCTGCTACCGGCACCACGATGGAATTTATGGTCTATACCACTCGCCAGGAACCATATACCTTCGACCTCACACAACTGGGCTATGCGGCCGACGAAGCTGTACCGCTCTACGACATCTGGGCACAAGAGCCGCTTGGAACTGCCACGGGCACTATCACTACGGCTGTCCCCAGTCATGGCGTTCGCCTCTTCCGTCTTGGAGACAACACATCGGGAATCGACAACGGTCAGCTCTTCCCCTCAGAGGGCGAGCGTGGCGTCCGGACTCCGTCTTCCTTGCAGCCGTCAGGCTGGCAAGGTGGCATGTACAACCTATCGGGTCAGCGTGTCGACTCCAGCTATCACGGCATCGTCGTGAAAGACGGCAAGAAGTTACGGCAGTAGGAAGAGGTTATTAGCCGTACCGATATTTTGTGCCTGATTGTAGGGGGCAAATGGAGAAAGGATGGAAAGACGCTGCCTGTGGTCCCCTCCTTCTGGAAGGAGGGGTTAGGGGTGGTAGAGATAAACAAGGTTTGACTTATTTTAAATATTTAGATTTTAATAGGAAATGTCAGTATTTATCTCTACCACCCCCTGCCCCTCCTTCCAGAAGGAGGGGACTACGAAATGCATCCTTTCTTCATTTGCCCCTACATGTTGGGTGTTGCAGGCAATTTTGCCATGCCGAGATTGCAAAATGAGGATATTGGTTGCAGTCTCGGTAAGAGAATTGAAGTTTGTGGGAGTTGGATTTGAAAAAACTCGAAACTTGAAACTTGTTACTCAAAACTTTTTTGTACCTTTGCACCCCGAAATCGGCCTGCGGCCGTTCTTTCTCCGCTTTGCTACGAAAGCGGCAGAGCCGAGCGCAATGCGCTTCGCGCGTTCAATGCTGCTGCGCAGCGGAAAAATCGAAATTTCGTAAATAGTAAATAAAAAGATGTTTAAGAGTTTTACTGGATTTCATCTCGTTGAGGCATACCATAAGGTACGCTATGAGAAACGATTTCACCCCAACAAAGTTTTTAACAAGACGACACAGGTGCTGATTGTGCTGTTCGTGACGTTGCTGCTTTGGAACCTACCGACGACAGCTTTCGGCATCGAGGATCTGACCGTTGTGCAGCAGCGCATCATCGCCATCTTCGCCTTTGCTACGCTGATGTGGCTGATGGAGGTGGTGCCGTCGTGGGCCACGTCGGTGGCCATCATCGGAATGATGCTACTCTTCACAAGCGATAGTGGCATCAAGTGGATGTGCAACCCGGAGAAGGTGGGTGATCTACTCAGTTACAAGGGCATTATGGCCTGCTTTGCCGACCCTGTGATCATGCTGTTCATCGGTGGATTCATCCTGGCTATTGCTGCCACGAAGACGGGCCTCGATGCCCAGTTGGCAAAGGCCTTGCTGAAGCCGTTTGGCCGTAAGAGCGACAACGTGTTGCTGGGCTTCTTGCTCATCACGGGCTTGTTCTCGATGTTTGTGTCGAACACCGCTACAGCAGCTATGATGCTGACGTTCCTCACGCCTGTGTTCAAGCAGCTGCCTCCCGAGGGCAAGGGCCGTATCGCAATGGCACTGAGCATTCCCGTTGCTGCCAACCTCGGTGGTATGGGCACGCCTATCGGTACGCCTCCGAACACCATCGCACTGAAGTACCTGAACGATCCTGAGGGACTGAACATGGGTATGGGCTTCGGTGAATGGATGATGTTCATGCTGCCGCTGGTCATCGTGCTGCTGTTCATCAGCTGGTATATCCTGAAGACGCTGTTCCCCTTCTCGCAGAAGACGGTGGAGCTGAAGATTGAGGGTGGCATGAAGAAGAACACGCAAACATATATTGTTATCGTGACCTTCATCGTAACCGTCCTGCTCTGGCTCACCGATAAGCTCACGGGCATCAACTCCTACACTGTGGCACTGATTCCGTTTGTGGTGTTCGCCCTGACCGGTATCATCACGAAGTACGACCTGGAGGAAATCAACTGGTCGGTGATCTGGATGGTTGCCGGTGGTTTTGCCCTGGGTTATGGCCTGAACGCATCGGGTTTGGCCGCCAATGCTGTGAAGAGCATCCCGTTCGGTGAGTTCTCGCCGATTCTCATCCTGCTGCTCTCGGGTATCATCTGCTACGCCCTGTCGAACTTCATCTCGAACTCGGCAACCGCAGCTCTGCTGATGCCTATTCTTGCCTTCGTATGCGGAGCCATGGGCGACAAGCTGGCTGCCATCGGTGGTACGCCTACCATCCTCATCGGTGTGGCTGTCGCTGCATCGAGCGCTATGGTGCTGCCTATCTCCACACCGCCGAATGCTCTTGCATACGCCACCAACCTGGTGAAGCAGAACGACATGGCGAAGATTGGCCTGATCGTGGGTATCATCTCGATGGTCCTCGGCTACATCATGCTCTACTTCATCGCTAAGGCAGGAGTGCTGTAGGGAGTTGATAGTTGATAGTTGAGAGTTTAGAGTTTAGAGCTGAGGTGTAGGGGCAGACCCCCGTGTCTGCCCGTTGCATGAAAGATTCATGACCTCGAGACGTTAAGTCATCGACTCTAAGGAATCAATTTAATCGGGTGGAGCATTGACCATTGGTCATCTCACTGATTATCAACGCAATAGATTTTACCGTTCATCATGAGCCAACATGCTGCAATTGCTGGCTGATGATGAATGGTAAACTTTTTTTTACTTTTTTCTTTGCTCATTCGGAAATAATTATTACTTTTGCAAAGTTTAATCGCAAAAATGATACTTTTTAATCACAAACTATAAAAAATTATCCGAATGGAAACAGAAAAAACAAATTCTGCGGCTGAATATAGTGCAAAGGAAGCCGCATTCGATCGAAAACGCCATATCTTTGGCGCTATCATGGGACCTCTCTGTGCCCTGTGTGTTTGGTTTATGCCGATTGCCGGACTTGCCGACAATCCTGAGGCACACAAGTTGCTGGCTATTGTGACATTTGTTGCATTCTGGTGGATTTGCGAACCTGTACCCATTCCTGTCACTTCGCTTCTTGGACCGACGCTCTGTGTGATTTTTGGCGTTGTCCCGGTAAAAGATGCATTCGCGAATTTTGCGAGTCCGATGATCTTCCTGTTCATGGGAGGCTTCTTGATTGCAAAGGGTATGATGGTGAATGGCCTAGATAAACGTATTGCATACGGCATCATGTCGATGAAGTGGGTGGGCGACTCGCCACGTCGCATCTTCCTGGCCATTGGTTTGGCCTGTATGCTCTGCTCTGGCTGGATCAGCAACACAGCTACTGCTGCCATGATGTTCCCCATCGCCCTTGGCCTGCTGGAGGCTATTCGCGAGATGATGGCTGCCAATGGTAAGATCATTGACCTGTCGACCTATAAATATTCCACTGGCCTGATGCTGATGACGGCCTATGCTTGCTCCATCGGTGGTGTGCTCACCCCGATTGGCACGCCTCCTAACATCATCATGATTGGCTTCCTCCGTGAGTTGGCTCCCGATGCTCCCCACATCACATTCTTCGACTGGATGGTATGGGGTGGCGCTGCCATGATCCTGTATTTCATCGTTACCTTCTTCGTCCTGCAGAAGATGTTCCCCGCCGACGTAAAGCATATCGAAGGCGCACAGGACTTCATCAATGAACGTGTGAAGGGTCTGGGTAAGTGGACGCGTGCTCAGAAGAACACGCTCTTCGCCTTCATCGTGGCTGTCACGCTGTGGGTGTTCCCGGGTATTCTCAGTGCCGTTCAAAACATTGCTCCCGATGCCTTGGATGCAGATATCATCAAGACCTATAACAAATACTTCCCCGAAGCTATTGCAGCCATGATTGGTGGTCTGTTGCTGTTCGTCTTGCCCGTCGACACCAAGAGTGGTAAGATGACCTTGGAATGGAAAGAAGGTGTCAAAGGTATCGAGTGGGGCACACTGCTTCTCTTCGGTGGTGGTCTTGCTATCGGAGGTATGGTGTTCTCAACAGGTCTGTCGCAGTGGATTGGTGAGTCGCTGACAAGTATGTTGGGTGGCAATCCCTCAGAAATCGTCTTCCTCACGCTGTTCTCCGTAACGGCTCTGTTCCTTTCCGAGCTCACCTCCAATACGGCAGTGGCCAACCTCATGGGCCCGATTGCCATCGCAACAGCTGTGTCGATGGGCTTCAGCCCCATCCCTGTCTGCGTTGTCATGGCTCTCTGCACCTCGCTGGCCTTCATGCTGCCTGTGTCGACTCCGCCGAATGCCATCGTCTACGCTTCTGGTTACATACCCATCACGAAGATGATCAAGGCTGGTATTATCCTCGACATCATTGGTGTGTTCCTCATCACGGTACCCCTTGTTTACTTCCTCGTCAAGGCATTCTTAGGCGTGTGATGACAAGGTAACAAAATGACAAAGTAACAAGGTAACAAAAAAACAAAGTTGCCTCTAAAAAGGTAAGAAGCCTGCGGGTTTCTTACCTTTTTTCGTTTTCCACCTAAAAAAACTCTAAACTCTAAACTCTAAACTTTTTACTACCTTTAACTTCGTTGAAAGTAAGCTGCATCTCAACAATAAAAGCAAAATTTTACAATTTTGTTTTGTATTGTCTTCGATTTGCATTACCTTTGCAGCGCAATTGGTTCGCCCCTTGAAAAAGGGTGATGAAAAGGGAATCAGGTGAGAGTCCTGAACAGTCCCGCTGCTGTGAGCTGTCCTTATCATGAGCCGAACAAGATGCCACTGAAGTAGAGTTTCTAGTTTCAAGTTTCTAGTTTCAAGTTGCTTTGGGAAGGCGTTCACGCTCGGACAGCAAGTCAGAAGACCTGCCGTTGTCGCACGACTGTGCGTCCCAATGCCCTCGATGTAAGGGAAAGGGAGAAACAGATTACAGTTGATTGTTTATAGTTGACAGTTTGCAGTTGAAAGCTTTACAGCTGTTGCTGCTGTCGTTATATGCCATTGAAGGAATGGCACAAGTTGACAGCGTAATCCATACGTTACAACGTGTGGATGTGGTAGCCGTGCGGCATACTGATGCCGTAAGGGCAACGGTTCCCGTGCAGCACATCGACCGCGATGCCATGACGCGCATGGGAATGCACTCGATGACGGATGCGCTGAAACACATGGCTGGTCTGAGCGTGCGCGACTATGGTGGGGCAGGAGGAATGAAGACGGTGTCGGTGCGTGGCATCGGTGCCCGCCACACGGCTGTCGTTTACGATGGCATCGCACTCTCCGACTGTCAGACGGGTGAAATCGACCTCTCGCGCTATAGCCTCGACCATCTGTCATCGGTGTCGCTCGTCATTGGCGACGACGACAATATCTTCCAGCCGGCACGCAACCAAGCGGCAGCAGCCACGCTGCGCTTGAATACCGATAGCAGACCCACCCCCCTGCCCCTCCAGAGACCCACCCCCCAGCCCCTCCCGTGGAGGGAGGGGAGTGAAATGCCTGACCAGTTGGAAAATCTGGAAGAAAGGCAAGTTGAGAGAGTATCTACTCCCCTCCCTTCACGGGCGACTGGGGTCTTCAGAGCAGCCACTAATGTGGCTGCGGCCCCACAAAGGGGAGCGAATTCCTCATTCGCGACGGAGGGCGGGCTGGGGGGTGGGTCTTCTTTTACTCTTGGCTCTTTCGGCCTCGTCAACCCCTCATTCCGCCTTGATCTCCCCTCCCTTCTGGGCAAGGATGGGGGTAGGCTCTCGTTCTCGGCCATCGGCGAGTTTTTCCATGCTGACAATGACTATCCATTCACTTTGCAAAACGTCTCGCTGACCACTCGCGAGCGGCGCACGAACAGTCGGATGAACACTTGGCATGGAGAGTTGAATGCCGACTGGCAGCTGAATGCCAATAACATTCTTTCTGGGAAGGTGTATTATTATGGCAGCAACCGACGACTGCCGGGTATCGTACATTATTATACAAATGAGAACCATGAGCGGCTGTGCGATGTAAATGCTTTTGGCCAGCTACGTTTTCGCTCGACGCTCACAGATCGTTTTGCATTGCTGGTGAATGCGAAATATAATTGGTCGCATACCGACTACCAGAATCGTACACCCGGCAGTGGAATCGGCGATGCAAAGTATTGGCAACGAGAGGCTTATGGCTCGGCATCGTTGCTCTATGCACCCACCTCCTGGCTCTCGCTCGACTATGCGCTCGACGTTCAGGAGAACTCTCTGAACAGCACACTTTCCCTCTACGATGCTCACCCACATCGCACGTTGTTTTTGCAGTGTTTGGCAGCCAAGGCGCAGTGGCAGCGCCTCACACTCGTCGCCCGTGCACTCTATCACCTAAGCTGGTCCAGATCATCAAATTCCTCCAGCTCACAAAGTTCTTCAGGTTCCTCAAGAGAAACAAGTTCCTCCTATTCCAGCCTCGCCCCGTCGCTGAGCGCCTCCTATCAGCTGCTGCCAGGTAAGGAACTCTACCTGCGCCTGATGGGGAAACATATTTTCCGCCTCCCTACCTTCAACGAACTCTATTTCTACCACATCGGTGCCTCTGCGCTACGGCCTGAACGTGCATCGCAGTTCGATGTCGGAGTTACTTGGGAGTCAGGAGGGAGACTGTCCGGAGTTGCTTCGGCATCTCCCCTACACCTCAGCCTTACCGCCGACATGTATGTCAACCGGGTGACCGATAAGATTGTCGCGGTGCCGTTCAACATGTTCGTTTGGCGCATCATGAACCTCGACCGCGCCACCATTGTCGGCACCGATGTGGTGGGCGATGTGTCCTGGCGTTTGAGCATGAGTCATATGCTTGCCCTCAACGCCAACTACAGCTGGCAGCGAGCGATGAATAGTACGGTGCGTGTCTCGCCAGTCTATCATTTTCAGTTGCCCTACGTCCCTCAGCACTCCCTTTGCGCGACGCTATCGTGGGAGAATCTGTGGGTTTGTGCGTCGGTTACCAATAGCGTGCAGTCGTGTCGGTGGACAACAGTGGAGCATACCGAAGGCACCCGCATGCCGGGATTTGGCGTGACCGACCTTTCGTTCTGGCGCTCTTTCTCCCTCCCTACATGGGTGAGTCGGGGAGGGGCACCCATTACTCTTCGTTTTACGATGCAGAACATCTTCGACCGGCAATATGCTATCGTCGCACACTATCCCATGCCCGGCCGCTCGTGGCGCATGCAACTCGTCGTGCCAATATAGAATATTCAGTTAAATATCAATCAATAAAACAAACAACAAAATGAAAAAGTACATGAAACTCTTTGCCTGCCTCCTCGCAGGCGCCTTCGTCCTCACAGCGTGTAGCGACGATGATTCCGTGAAACCCATCTCGTATCAAGATGTGCCTGTCGCCGATGGTCTGTTCATCCTCAACGAAGGAAGCTACTTCGATCAGGTGAACGGTTCGCTCGACTACCTCGACTATGCCACAGGAACGGTGAGCCGCCGTGTGTTCCAGGCTGCCAATGGTCGCTCGCTGGGCGGTACGCCCAACAACGCTATTCAATGTGGCTCAAAGATCTACATCGCCACGCAGGAGGAAAATCGTGTGGAAGTCATTGATGCCAAGACGCTGAAAGCTCTGTCGCCGATTGCTATTACCGCTCCTCGCGAACTATGCACCGATGGACAGTTTGTCTATGTGTCCGCTTATACGGGCGAGGTGTCAAAGGTGGACACCCTGTCGCTGAAGGTTGTTAAGAAGTCGCCCATCGTGGGCACCAATCTCGAGGGCATCGCCTATCGTGCCGGCAGCGTCTATGTTTGCAATGCCTGGAACAGCGACTATACCTACAACACCAACGTCGTGAAACTCAATGCCGAGACACTTGCCAAGGAGAAGGATGTAACGGTGGCCGCCAATCCCAATCAGCTCATCGCAGCAGGTCAAGATCTTTTCCTTTCTTCTTGGGGAAATTATTTCGATGTTCCTGCTACCATTCAGCGCATTGACATGTCTGACAATGTCACTGTCATTGCTAATGCTACCTATATGGCGTATTACGAGGACAGCCTCTATCTCATCGGCTCTTTCTACGATGAAAGTTGGAATGAAAAGAACACCTACACAGTGGTCGATCTCAAGACGAATCAAGAGACGAAATTCATCGATGGTACGGAGATCGATTCGCCATGTGCTATCGGCGTTGATCCTATTACTGGCAGCGTGTTCATCTCCTCGCGCAAGAAATACCCCAATGCTGATGGCACCGAGTCGGTCAGCTACAAGCAGGATGGTTATGTGGTACGCTATAACTACGATGGCGAATACGTTGGAACCTATGAGTGTGGTGTCAATCCCGGCACACTCCTCTTCGTGAACCACACGAAGCAGGTGCCCGTGTTTGAATAAAGGGAAGAAAACCAATAAAGGGGGTGTCAAAATGAATAGTTCCATTTTGACACCCCCTTCATCATTGTCCTCTCCTCTTATTCCGTAGAATAGTCGGATACAATCTTACGATAGAGACTATAGGTGCGGTTACGGGAGATGTAACCTTCGAGGGTGCCGTCCATGTTGATGACCGGCAGGTTATTGGTGTTGGTAGATTCAAACTGATGCATCACCTCCACCATCTGATCACCGGGAGAAACCGTAGCCTGGATGGGCGACATCACATCGCTCGCCTTGAAGCGCCCGTAGAGTTCTGTGCGGAACATCACATGTCGCATGCGGGTGACGTCGATCTCGCCGATGAGGTGGTTGGCCGTGTCGACGACAGGAATAAAGTCGCCACGACTCTGACTGATAACATGTATCAATCGTCCCAGCGGCATATCAGGGCTGACGGCCGTATATTCTCTTTCGATAACGCTGTCGAGACTCATCAGCGTGAGCACGGAGTTGTCAACATGGTGTGTGAGCAACTTTCCTTCTCGTGCCAGTCGAATGGCATAGATGCTATGGGGCTCAAAACGGCTGATGGTGATCACTGCAGCCACGCTGACAATGATAAGTGGTATGAACAGCTGATAGCCGCCCGTAATCTCGGCGATGAGGAAAATTCCCGTCAGCGGAGCGTGCATCACACCCGCCATCACTCCTGCCATTCCCAGCAGTGTAAAATTCTTCTCCGGCACGATGGGCCCCAGCTCATAGATGTTCCAAAGACGGGCGAAGAGGAATCCGCTGAAACCGCCGATGAACAACGACGGTGCGAAGGTTCCGCCCACACCGCCACCACCGTTGGTGGCCGAAGTTGCAACCACTTTCGTCAGCACCACGAAGGCAATATACCAAAGCAGCATGTTGCCATGTCCGTAGAAGAGTGAGTTGTTGAGCATCTGGTTCCAGTCAGCTTCGTTTTCGCCGTTCAGCAGGATGTTCAAGGCGTTATAGCCTTCACCATAGAGGGCGGGGAAGAGGAAGATAAGCAGACTCAGCAGGATGCCGCCGAGGGCCAACCGTGCATAACGGTTTTCCTTCAGGCGGCCGAACACCCCTTCGCAGATGGCCATCGTGCGGATGAAGTATAGGCTGACGAATCCGCAGAACAATCCCAGCAGGATGCTGGCTGGGACGCGCTCCAGCTGCCATGCGCTATCCAGATGGAATGAGAACAGCGAGTCGCTGCCAACGAAGATATAGGTGAAACATGTGGCGGTGACGCTGGCCGTGAGAATCGGCAGCAAGGAAGCCATGGAGAGGTCCACCATAAGAACTTCGAAGGTGAACACCAGTCCTGCCATCGGAGCCTTGAAGATGCCGGCGATAGCTGCCGCCGCTCCGCAACCCACCAGCAGCATCAACTGCTTGTTGTCGAGGTGGAAGCGTTGCCCGAGGTTCGAGCCAATAGCCGATCCAGTAAGTACGATTGGTGCCTCGGCACCCACCGATCCACCGAAGCCGATGGTGATGGCCGATGCGATGACCGATGTCCAGCAGTTATGGCCTTTTAGTCGCGACTTTTTCGAGGAGATGGCATAGAGGATTCGTGTGATACCATGCGAGATATTGTCCTTCACCACATAACGCACAAAGAGCATCGTCAGCCAAATGCCTACGACGGGAAGCACCAGATAGAGCAGGTTATGGGAAGTAGAGTCGAAACGTGACGTGAGCAGGTGTTGGATGACCTCAATCAGCCGATGCAGAATATATGCTGCCACCGAGGCGAAGAATCCCACGCCCAGCGCCAGCATGATCATCAGTTGCTTCTCAGGCAACCGCTCAGCCCATTTGTATATTTTTCCTACAGATGTCATGGAGTTATTTTTTCCACAGATTTCACAGATGACTCAGATTTTAATCTTTATACTGTTGATGGAAATATTATTTCGATTTCACAGATGAGATTTTTCCACAGATTTCACAGATGACTCAGATTATTAAATCCTTTCTCTGTTGATGTGACTATTTTTATGGATTTCACAGATTAATTCCTTAAACGCTCAAATTCCAGAGACGGTTGTCCAAAGTTAATCAGCAACGCTAGTGGAGAGTTGGATATATGCAAGTAATTGATTACTTGCGATCTGTGTACATCTAAAAGTTTATCAACTGCTTTTAATTCAACGATGAGGTTTCCATAACAAACATAATCAGCTACATAAGTATGATTTAACCTCTTTCCTTTATAATTGATTTCAAATACCTTCTCCCTTTCAAAAGGAATATTTCTTTGGCTGAATTCTATCGCTAAAGCATCGCCATAGACTGCCTCAAGAAAACCGCACCCCAATTGTTTGTGGACTTCCATCGCTGCACCAATAATCGTATAGGTCTTTTGGTTGAGTTCCTCTTCTGCGGTAAGAAAGACATTCATAAATCTGAGAAATCAGTGTAATCTGTGGGTAAATAATCACCTGATGATTTTTATTTCTCCGTTCGGCTTGATTTTGATGATGCTGCTAGGCTGATGAGGCTGGTGCTCCTGGCGACGGGTGAAGCAGACGTAGTCAACTGCCTCGAGGATTTCCGGAGCGATGTCGCGGTAGTTTTGTGCGGCGGGTTCGCCACTGATGTTCGCACTGGTGCTGACGATTGGCTTTTGGAATCGATAGCAGAGCTCCTTGGAGAAAGCCTCACGGGTAATACGCATGCCGATGCTACCGTCTTCAGCGATAAGATTAGGTGCGAGGTTCACGGCATTGTCGAGGATGACTGTTGTCGGTTTCGTTGCCATCTCCATCACATCCCATGCCACTTCTGGCACGTCGCGTACATAGCGTTGCAGACGGGCATCGCTATCTACAAGACAAATCATGGCCTTCGAGTCTTCACGCTGCTTGATGCGATAGACACGTGCCACTGCTTCCTCATTCGTGGCATCACAGCCGATGCCCCAGATAGTATCGGTAGGGTAGAGGATGACGCCTCCTTGGCGCATCACCTCCACCGCGTTCTTTATATCTTCTTCCAGTTTCATTTTATATTGGCCGCGTTGCGGCGTGTAATGCCCTTCGGGCGGGTAAGGAGCCTTTGGCTCGTGTAAAGCCCTTTGGGCGAGAAAAGTGGTCGTTGCAATGCTCCTCCACTCGAGCTTAATAGCTTTTGTAGCTCGTAGAATCAAGAACTCACTTTCGCACTTTGACTCCGCAGGCAAATTTTCAATTTTCAATTTTCAATTTTCAATTTCATTTTCTGCCGCGGCAGAAAATGATTAGAACACCTGTACCTTATATCCTACCGTGAGCGAGAAGAACTGGTGACGCGACCTGTGCAGGATGTCCTTCGCTTTCTGGGTCTTTGCCACCCAACGAGGCGACCAGTGCCAGCGTCCGTCGATAGTAAAATGCTTACCGATGGTCCACTCGATGCCCACAGGCACACTGAAATCACCCTTGTGCACTTCGTCCATGATGTCTATGCTACGGCTATTCTTCATCGACTTCGCATTGAACATACGTCCCAGCGTCAGACCCGTATACAGGCTCACATGCTGGCGGAACAAGTGGTAGTTGATGAGATACGACGTATTGATATAGTCCATGCGGTACTGGTAGTAAGCGTAACCGCCGGGCTCGCGTGTAAACACGTTGTCGGCACCCTTGTGTGCAGCCGACATCTCCAGCGACATCGAGATCTTTGGATTCAGGTACATCTCTGCCTCGATGCTGCCAAACGGGCCCCACAGCGGGTCGCACGATTGTTTGGAAAACAGACCGGCCGAGCCACCTAACTTGCCACCGACGAGCACGTCCCATACATCATAATAGTCTAAATACTTTTGTGCCTGCACGCTGTTCAGTCCACCCAGCAACAAGGTCAAAGCCAGTATCAGTTTCTTCATATTTTTCTATTGTTTTCTTAATTTGGCCACAAAGGTACAACTTTTTCACGAATTCTGCCCCACTTACAGCAGAAAAATCTCAAAAACAAGAAAAAATGGCTGCACAGAGGGCACGAAGTGCCATGTAAGGCGACAAAGTCGTGGATAAAAATCCTATGCCTCGGGTAAGGCAGCAATGCTGCGTTAAAAGGCCAGTTTAAGTTGCTTTGCACTCAACTTTCTTTAAGAATAGGGTCGGCCTATGGCCTCAAAATTATAAGAAAATCTGTTTCGAAAATCTATCAACTTTTTAACTGAATGATTTTTCTATCTATTTTTGAATGATTTTGAGCGGAGCGACCCTTGTATCTCTAGGTCGGCATGAGCCTCTTTTCGCGCTAAGTTCTGCCGCTTTCCTCGAGAAAGAACTTGCTCGTTTCTTGCTGCCATCAACCTAAAAACTTGAAACTTGAAACCAGAAACTATTTTATTGCGTTGAAAGTAGGCTGCATCTCCGCTCGGCGACGAAGGAGACGCTTTCATAGCGAAGCGGAGAAGGAACAATAAAAACAAAAAAGATGAAGATTTTCATACTTTTGCAAAAACTCTCCGCTCGGCCCGAAGGGACGCTTTCAGAGCGAAGCGGGGAAAGAACTCTCCTTTTTTCCTTACTTTAACTGCGTTGAAAGTAAGCTGCATCTAAACAATAAAAACAAAAATACATGATTTTGTTTTGTATTGTCTTCGATTTGCACTACCTTTGCACTCGAAAAATGGTTGGGTGGTGCAAGATATGCCATTCCACTCCCCTATAAGCGCCCTTAAAACCCTTAGAGAGAATATGGAAAAGAAAGATTTGAGGATAGTATTCATGGGTACGCCCGAGTTTGCCGTGGAAACCCTTCGTGCACTCGTTGAAGGAGGCTATAACGTTGTAGCCGTGGTGACCCAGCCCGATAAGCCCGTTGGGCGTCACGGGTCTGTGCTCCGCGCGCCAGCTGTGAAGGAGTATGCCCTTTCCGTTGGACTTCCCGTCTTGCAACCCGAGAAGATGAAAGACCCTGCTTTCGTCGAAGAACTTCGTTCCTACGATGCCGACCTACAGGTTGTTGTTGCCTTCCGTATGCTCCCTGAGATTGTTTGGGCGATGCCTCGTTTCGGCACGTTTAATGTCCATGCTGCTCTCCTTCCGCAATATCGCGGTGCTGCCCCCATCAACTGGTCTATCATCAATGGCGAAACTACGACTGGTGTGACCACTTTCTTCCTTGATCACGACATCGATACCGGTCGAATAATTTTGCAGAAAAAGTTTAACATTCCTGATGAAGCTGATGTCGAATATGTCTACGAAGGATTGATGCACCTAGGTTCCGAAATCGCAACTGAAACTATTGATTTAATAATTTCTCATAATGGGTTGGTTACCAGCACTTCTCAAGAAGAATTCATAACTAACGAGTTTCAAGTTTCAAGTTCCAATTTTCAGTTAAAACTTGCTCCGAAACTTTTTAAAGAAACATGTCGAATTAATTGGAATCAAACTGCTAAAAATGTTTACGATTTTGTCCGTGGTCTCTCCCCAATTCCGACCGCTTGGACCACCCTCGTTCCAAATGCCGATAGTACTGTTTCCGCAGCTCCCGTCGACGTGAAAATTTTCAAGACTCAGAAGACTGTCCGTACATGTTCTTCCGTTCCTGGAACATTGCTTGTGGAGAAGTCTCATCTTTTCGTCGCAACCACCGACGAATGGCTCGAAGTGCTCGACCTCCAACTCGCTGGCAAGAAGCGCATGCCAGCCCGCGACTTCCTCAATGGCTTCAAGTCCATCGCCAATTTCCATATGGAATAAGCTGCTGCGCAGCGTGTAAGGCCGTTTGGACGAGTAAGAAGCCGTGACGTGTATGGCCCTTTGGGCGAGTAAAATTGGTCGTCGCTCTGCTCCTCCGCTCGAGCTTGCTCGCTTTCGTAGCATAGCGGAGAAAGAATGTCATTCAAAAATCAAATATAAAATCATTAGGTATTTGTTAGATTTTCGATAAGATTTTCTTAAGACATTCTTTCTCCGCTTTGCTACGAAAGCGAGCAAGCTCGAGCGGAAGCCGTAAGGCTGACCAATGGACGATATGGTCGTCGCGTAGCTCCTCAAAATTATACATAATTTGGAACATAATTTTACGGAAGTAAAAATGATGCGATGTTTTTTTTAACATCAATGGCTGACAGATTATCGTAATGACAAACGAGCTTGTCAATTACTATAACTCTGACAGCTCAGGTTTGCAAGACCCTGCAACCTTATCATTTTTTTTTGTTGAATTTTGAAAGCAATTTGTTTAATTTCTCTCCGAAGGCGACTGAAAGAATTTTTGAACGTGCTAAGCACTATTGAACGCCCACAGGGCATTGAACGTAGCTCTGCTACAATTGAACTCGCGTAGCGAATTGAACGCATGTAGTGCCTTGAACCGCGCTTCGCCGCCTTCTTTCTTGACCAAAATCAAGCATTTTGCCTCGTTTTACTCATTTTTTCCCTGTCAATCCTTTTTATTTTATAAAAAAATAGTAACTTTGCACCGTTATATAACAAAATACAACTGATTATTTTGTAAATCTGCGAAGACCCAGCGTCTTCTGAGGCGGAGGCATCTGATAGTCAAGGGTCACACCAGGAACTCATCGTTTTGTGTGACTTGTCACCCTGAGTTAACCTAATCACGTTTTTTCAGGGAAAGGATATTATGTGCCACTGTTATTGCACTTTTGAACTGCCGAAGGCTTTTGAACTTTGAACACCCTTTTTTTAAAAACTTTGAACGGGCAAACGGCTGTTGAACTTTGAACGGCCGAAGGCCATAGAACTTTTAACGGCACTTAGTGCCACTTCGTATGCAAGCAATTATTCTAGCCGCCGGAATGGGGCGCCGTTTGGGGGAATACACCAAGGATAACACCAAGTGTATGCTCCCTGTCAACGGTGTGCGCCTTATTGACCGCGTTCTGACACAACTCTCGCCGTTGGGGCTTACTCGTGTTGTCATTGTCGTTGGTTATCAGGGACAGAACCTCATCGACTATCTTGGCCATCGCTATGACGACCAATTCCCCATTGAATACGTAGAGAATCCTATCTACGACAAGACCAACAACATCTACTCGTTAGCCTTGGCCAAACAGCAGTTGCAGGAGGATGATACCCTTCTCATCGAGAGCGATCTCATCTATGATGATGGTCTATTCCAGCTTTTGCTCAACAATCCATATCCCAATCTGGCATTGGTGGCTAAGTACGAGAGCTGGATGGATGGCACGATGGTACGTCTAGACGACGAGCAGAATATTGTCGATTTCGTGTCCAAGGAAGCCTTCTCTTTTAAGGAGGTTGACACGTATTACAAGACGGTCAATATCTATAAGTTCTCCAAGGAGTTCTCCCGTACCAAGTATGTCCCGTTCCTTGAGGCCTACTGTACAGCTGTTGGAAATAACGAGTACTATGAAAACGTACTGCGCATCATCACCTCGCTCAACGACCACTCGCTGAAGGCACTTCCTCTAACGCATGAGAAGTGGTATGAGATTGACGATAAGCAAGACCTCGACATTGCTGAGGCCATCTTTGCCGATGAGAAGGACCTGCTCCGTAAGTTCTATGGACGTTTCGGTGGTTATTGGCGCTTTCCGCAGATGCTCGACTTCTGCTATCTCGTCAATCCATATTTCCCACCGCAGAAACTCGTCGACGAGATGCTGTCACAGTTCAAGACGCTGCTCACGCAATATCCTTCTGGCATGAAAGTCAATACCCTCCTTGCCAGCAAGTGTTATGGTGTTAGCGAAGAATACATCATCCCAGGCAATGGTGCCGCTGAACTTATCAGTGCGCTGATGGAACACATGGAAGGTACTGTTGGTTTCATCCGTCCTACCTTTGAGGAATACCCCAACCGCTTCGATCCCTCTCGTCAGGTCACCTTTGTTCCGCAGAACGATGAATATCGCTATACTGCCGATGATCTCATCGCGTTCTTCGGTGCTCATCCCGTTGATACCCTGTTGCTCATCAATCCTGATAACCCCTCGGGCAACTACATTCCTAAGGAGGATGTGCTTCGGTTGGCAGCGTGGTGTGGAGAACGTGGCATGCGCTTGGTAGTCGATGAGAGCTTTGTTGATTTCTGCGAGGATTTTGCCACTGCTTCCCTCTTGGACGATTCTATCCTTGAGCAGCATTCAAACTTGGTGGTCATGAAGAGTATTTCCAAGTCGTTTGGCGTTCCTGGTCTCCGTTTAGGTGTCCTTGCCACTGCTGATAAGACGCTCATTTCCCAAATGAAGCAGCGCGTTTCCATTTGGAACCTCAACTCCTTTGCTGAGTTCTATATGCAGATCTACACCAAATACGAGCGCGACTACCAGAAAGCCTGTGCTCGTTTTGTTGCTGAGCGTGCTAATTTTGAAAAGAAACTGCGTCAAATACCTTTCCTCCGTGTCATGCCCTCGCAGGCCAACTACTTCCTTTGTGAAGTACTGCCGCCATTTACGGCTAATGAGGTGGTTATTCGTGTGTTGAAACATTACAACATCCTCACTCGTGATTGTAGTTCTAAGCCTGGTCTTAACGGTCGCCAGTATATGCGTATTGCAGTCCGTGATTACGCCGACAATTCTCGTCTCATTGACGCGTTAAAGTCACTGATATAGAAACCGCCTTTTGTAGGGACGCGGCGTGCCGCGTTATTGGAGATAATAACGCAGAATAGTCAAATAGTACAAATTCATGACGAAGATTTGTATCTGTGGTGGTGGTAATTTGGGGCATGTCTGTGCCGGATTCTTATCTGCACAGTCTGATGTGGAGGTCAAACTGCTGACAACCCATCCCGATTCATGGAGTTCAACAATAATAGTTGATGATCCTGATGGGAAAGCTTATCATGGTCATCTGTCATGTATCTCATCTGTTCCAGCAGAAGTTCTCCTGGGTGTCGATATTGTCTTACTTTGTCTTCCTGGCTATGCCATTCATCCGACTTTGCAGAAGATAGCACCCTATATCTCTGACAGCGTGTGGGTGGGAAGTGTTGTTTCCAGCACAGGATTCTTTTTTGAGGCCATGAAGATACTGCCGAAGAATCCCTTGTTTGGTTTCCAACGTGTTCCCTTCATCTCCCGCATCACGGAATATGGTCGCCGTGCCGTTTTGAAAGGCTACAAGAAAAGCCTCTCCGTTGCTATTGAACAAACAGATGATGAGCAGCATATTTGTGATACCCTTCAGGAATTGTTTGACGTCCCAATCGTGCTCATGGATAGCTACTATGAAGTAAGCCTATCCAACAGTAATCCTTTGCTCCACCCAGCCCGTCTTTATACGATGTGGAAAGACTGGCATCCTGGTGTCGTCTACGAAAAGAATCCTTTCTTCTATAGCGACTGGACGTTGGAAGCATCAGAGCTACTCATTAAGATGGACTATGAATTTCAAGCCTTGTTGAGAGCTTTGAATATACGAGAAGATGCCATCCCCACTATTCTCGACTATTATGAGTGTTCCAATCCGAAGTCTTTAGCGCAGAAGTTCCATGACATTCCTGCCTTCAAGGGCATCCTGTCCCCTATGATTCAGACTTCAAATGGCTTCTTTCCCGATTTCCATAGTCGTTATTTCACGGAAGACTTCCCCTATGGTATGCGCTATATCGTAGAAACGGCCGCAAAAGTACAAGCCCCTATACCTACGATTGACCGTGTGTATCAATGGGGATGCTCATGTCTTTCTGATTGAGAGTTTGTCCCCTTTTTAAATTGCAGTTGCAGATTGAACGATTTTTGATTATAATATTTGATGTATTTCGAGCGTGGCGACATCATCTTTAATAATTGAAGTGTTAAGTTTAAACTAATGTTGGACCTAAAAGTGCAGCTCTTATAGTTTTATATGTGACAAAGTCACAATTGTGCTCGACCCTGTCGCTTTCGTATTTTATCATAGAAAATAATCTGAAAGGAAAATACGTGGGTAATCTTTGGTAGTTAGTTACAGGAAATGTAGTAGTTGTTTTAATCCACTCTAGAGGTTATATTTAGAAGAGAACGTTAAAATAATTCTGAAATATGGTAAATTTAAAAATACAATTGCCAGAAGGTTTCTTAAACGAAGAGGTTCGTTGTGGTTATGTAGTTACGCATGAAATGAAAAAGGCATGGGCAGTCATGCTTGATTTGTTGGCAGAATTGGATAGAGTATGTAAAAAGAATAACATTAAATATTATGCTAATGGAGGTACCATGTTGGGCGCAGTTCGCCACAAGGGATTTATTCCATGGGATGATGACATAGATGTTATGATGTTTCGTGAAGATTACGATCGGTTAATGGAGATAGGCCCAAAAGAATTCACCTATCCTTATTTTTTTCAGAATAAGTACACAGACCCAGAATCAAATGATTTTATGTCTAAACTGCGGAATAGTGAAACTCTGGCTATTTTCGATGCTGAAAAAAAAACGTTCTTAAGATATAATAAGGGTATATTTATAGATATCTTTCCCATAGATAACGTTCCAGACAATGAGGCAGAAAGGGAAGTCTTTCATCGGAATCTGTCTCTGCTAAGAGAGAGAATTTTTTTTTATGGCAGGTCAATTGGTATTTTTTCAGATTCTGCTCACTTTATAGAACATGTCGTTAAAAAATGCTTGTATTATTTACTAAAAGCACGCCGTAAAAATAAGCAGGACGTATATTTACGTATGATACAAGAATATGATGTGCTATGTTCAAAATATAAGTATGAAAAGACAAAATTTTCTACCACTTATGTCTTTGGTCCATTCGAAAAGTTGTTCAAGTATAATTCAGACTTATCAGATTCGGTGGAAATGGATTTTGAGTTCATGAAAATCCCTGTTTGTGCTGGTTATGACCATTATTTGAAACATGAATTTGGAGATTATATGAAATTTTTAAAGGGAGCATCTATGCATAGTGGAATTCTCTTTGATACAGATAAGTCTTACAAAGAGTACATATAAAGCAATGATACAAACATTTGTTAGTTCTGATTACATAAGCGTAGATGGCAAACGTTTTGATGTTTTAAAATTCATTCTAGCCATCTTTGTAGTTGGTATTCATACATTACCTATCGATTTTTGGCTACGCCCTTTATTCCGTACGGCAGTTCCGTTGTTTTTTATAATGTCATCGTACTTTTTCTTTCTGAAACAGTCAAAAATATCGGATTTGAATGAAAAAAGGAAATCTTATTTTCTTTTTGTCAAAAGGATTATATTGTTGTATTTGTTTTGGACAATCGTTCTTTTGCCATATATTGTTTATTCTGGAGAATGGTACAAACTTAATATATTGACAATTCTACATATATTTAAATCTTTTTTTATAAGTGGTATATTCCCTGCATCATGGTATTTAACTTCAACTATTTTGTCTATATCTGTTATATGGTGTTTGTCGAAGTATTGTAGTAATCGTTTTTTATTATTTATAGGTTTTTTATTCTATGTTTGTTGTTGTTTGACTTCTAATTATTTTGCAATATATGAGAAATTGCCATGTTCTATCTTTATATATAAGTCATATTCCTTTATTTTTGGAAAGCCATGTAATAGTTTTCTCTCTGCCCTTTTCTTTATAGTCATAGGTAAAATCTTTGCCGAGAACAAATGGTTCCTTTCAAATAAGATCTTGATAGTTTTATTATTAAGTTCATTATCGTTGTTGTTTGTTGAAGCGGAATTTATCAAATCTAATAGGTTGAATTTGAGCACGGTTGATTATTCTGATGACTGTTTCTTTTCTCTTGTTCCCTTGTGCGTAAGTTCATATATGCTGTTAGGACAGAATTTCTTAACAATTTCAATTAATACTGTAGAATTAAGGCATAGCTCAACAATAATATACTGCAGTCATTTTACTATATCTTCGTTATTGTGTGGGTTTTGTCTATCATTACAAAGAGGCCTGTATTTATTTTCTACTGTTATGCTTATATCTTGTTTTGTAAGTTGTTTGATTTATTTACTAAGAAGTAATTGTAATTTTACTTGGTTGAATTATGCTCACTAACAATTATATACAAAACATATAATTAAGTTTTTTATGAACATTGTTTCTTTTAATTCTTCTGGAAGAGAGCCTTTTTGGGATGTATTAAAAGGTTTATGTATAATCTGGGTAATACTCCATCATTGTTTGCAGGAACAAGTAAAAGACCTCTTGCTGTTTAGCTTCTGGGGGGAGGCGGCCGTCCCTCTTTTTATTACTTTGCAGTCATATCATTTTTTTAGAAAAGATCGCATTGTTTGGAAGGAGTATATACAAAAAATGTGGCATAGGATTATAAAACCGTTTTTGTTTGTTGAAATATTATTACTTAGTTTACATTTTGTTGTTGATGTGCTATTCCTTAATCGTTTAGATGTTGTCGATTTGTTAAAACTTTTTGTTGCTCGAGGAGGATTGGGCTGGGGGGCTTATTATCCATGGATTTATATTGAAATAGCATTATTATTGCCTTTTATTAATTATCTGTTACTTCGTATCCCTGAGCGATATCATCTTTACCTTTTTATTTTCATGTCGGTTATGTTAGAAGTCTTTTGTTGCGTAGTTAGCCTAAAAGAATCAGTATATCGACTATTATTTTTTAGGTATCTATTTTTGATTTATTGTGGCTTAATGCTTTTTAATGAAGGCTTGAAAATGGGAAAGAAAGAGTGGCTGCTTTCTATGGTTAGCATCCTTTTTATTATTCAATTTAAGTATATAAAATGGGATTTGTCTCCTTTTTTTTACACTAAGCCTGATGAGTGGATAATTGCTCATTGGATATGCTATTTTTATGTTGTAAATATGCTGCTATATGTGATATATAAATTCTTTTTATGGATTCGCCAATTCATTTTTTGGAGCAACTTATTAGCATCTATAGGAAAAGGCTCTTTTGAAATCTTTTTATTTCAAATGTGTTATTTTAGTTTTTTCCCTCCTTATGCTTTTAAGGTTGATAGCTTTTCTTATTGTGTATATATAATGTTTTCTTTATTGATATGTATGTGTCCTTATTATATTAAGAGTCATTCATACTAAATAGGTGGTAATCATCAAACTGACTTCTAAATCGTAATGAGGAAAGGAAGATCTTTGCATCGTTTTGGGGATAAAACATCAAATGTTAGTAATTATGGATAATATTCAGACACAAATAATATCTTTTTTGAGATTCCCACTATGTGTAATGGTGGTATTAATTCATACAGCTATTACAATAGATGGTAATTGGCTTCAGGTATTTCTATCTCATGTGTTGTCACAGGTTGCTGTACCGTCTTTCTTTTTCTTCTCAGGCTATCTTTTTTTTCTAAACATCAATCAATTCAATAGGAAAACCTATTTTAGCAAGTTGAAGGGGCGAACTCGCACGTTGCTGTTACCCTATATTGTTTGGATATCTTTGTGGATTTTATTTCGACTATTGCTTCTTTTAAAGAATCATGAATCAATTTTAGATTATTTCCAATTAAATGGCTGGTTTGAGTTTTATCGATTATTTTGGGATTCTTCCATATTCATGACTTCACAGCAGGATTGGTTAGGTTTTTCTGCTTATATGACAGCTCCATATCTTGTTCCTTTATGGTATTTACGTGACTTGATGGTTGTTTGTGTTTTGACTCCCATTATATATCTGGCAATAAAAAGATTACGAGCTTCTTTTATTGTTTTTCTTGCTCTTGCTTATATTACGCACATTTGGCCTATCCATACAGGTGCAACTATAATAGCTTTATTTTGGTTCTCCTTTGGCGCTTTCTATTCCATCAGAAAGATTGATTTTGTCGCAACAATGAATAGGATGGGTATTTTGTCGTATTTTATTACAGCGCTTCTCATTCTCTTAGAAGTCTATTTTGATGGTTCTCAAACACCAACAGGATTTGTCATTCATCCTTTTTGTGTTATTTCAATGTTTGTTAGCCTGATATCACTATCATCGCTAATCGTTAATAAATGGCGACCTAATTTTTTTTTATCTCAAGGCTCGTTTTTTGTTTATGTTTCCCATGGTGTTTTTATACCGTATGTTGTGTTGTTGGTCAATCATATAATCCCTTTTGATTCATATTTGTTGTCTATGCTGAGATATTTCCTTGTACCAACTGTTACTATCTGTTTATCTTTGTCCATGTATTTGTTTATTAGACAATACTCAAAGCCTCTGTTAAAGCTGTTGTGTGGTAATAGATAAGATGAATGAAGAGCAAATAAAATCACGTCGTATAGCTAAGAACACTCTTCTACTTTATCTGAGGATGTTCTTAATGATGCTTATTGGCCTGTATACGTCAAGAGTTATTTTAAATACTCTTGGCTTTGATGACTATGGCATCAATAATGTTGTCGGAGGTGTTGTAGTCCTATTCTCTGTATTTACCGGCACTTTGTCTTCTGCTATTAGTCGCTTTATTACCTACGAGTTAGGTACAGGTAATACAGAGAAATTAAAAACAGTTTTTTCAACTTCTATTTTTGTGCAGTGTGGCATGGCAATCGTCATCATGCTTCTGTGTGAAGTAGTTGGCTATTGGCTTTTGGTGAACAAAATGTCGATACCAGAAGGACGCATGGATGCGGCTTTATGGGTCTTCCATTGTTCCATAATAGGCTTTGGACTTAGTTTGATATTTGCTCCATTCAATTCTTTAATTATCGCCCATGAGAGGATGGATGCGTTCGCTTACGTTTCCATTCTAGAAGCAGTTGCAAAACTTCTAATCGTTTATCTGTTGTTAGTGTTTTCTGTTGATAAGCTTAAGCTCTATGCCGTCTTACTTTTGCTGGTATCTGTTTTTATCAGTACTATTTATGTTGTTTATTGCCGATATCATTTTGAAGAGAGTAAGTTGGTATGGAGATTCGATAAAACTATTTTTAAACACATAGCCTCCTTTGCCGGATGGAACCTTTTTGGTCATGGAGCATGGATGTTGGAAACACAAGGAGTGAATATTTTGATTAACATGTTTTTCGGTGTGCAGTTAAATGCGGCAAGGGGCATTGCAGTCCAGGTGAATAACATTGTTCAGCAGTTTGTTAATAATTTCATGACAGCATTAACTCCACAGATTACTAAGTCATATGCTTCCGGCGATCTGAACTATATGAACAATATCGTGTTAAAAGGGGCAAAGTTCTCTTATTTATTAATGTTTATGGTAGCTTTGCCTGTAGCTCTTGAAACCGATACGATTTTGAGATTGTGGTTAAAAGATTACCCGGATTACACGGTGTCGTTCGTCCGTTTGACCTTAGCGATCTCTTTATGCATGGTCTTGGTGAATCCTTTCCTGACCGCATTGCGTGCAACTGGCAACATTCGGAATTATCAGATTATAGTGGGCATTGTTGGTTTACTCCAGTTCCCATTTGTATATACCGCATTCAGGCTGGGACTGTCACCCACATCTTCTTATATTATTAGTTTAGCCTTTTATTTATTCTTTGTTTTCTTTAAGCCGTGGTTGGTTAGAAAATCCATCCACTTGCCTTTGAAAGAATATATATCAGTTACGATATTGCCTTCTTTTTTTGTGACTATTTCTTCATTATTGATACCGATTGCTATCATGTATGGCATGGACAGTTCCATACCTCGGTTCATATTTGTTTGCTTGGCATGTTTTGCAACAACGTCACTATCCGTATGGCTTATTGGTCTTACAAAAGGGGAAAAGGCAATGGCTAGATCTTTTGTACTAAGTAAACTGCAACATTAAAAAACAATCTGATGACAATATTGTTGATAGGAGGTACTGGAGTCATGGGGCACTATCTTGCCGAGAATCTTCAGCAGATGGGGCATCAGGTGGTGATTACCTCTCGTAGTCATCATGAGAGCATAGGCTCTATTTCTTATTGGCAGTGTGACGCTCGTAAGGATTGTTTCCTAGATGAACTTAGAGACAAGCATTTTGATGCGATAGTAGACTTTATGGGCTACCGGACAGAAGAGTTTAAAAGTCGTGTCGAAATATTATTAGATTCTACCGACCACTATTTCTTCTTAAGTTCATCTCGTGTATATGCAGAATCAGAAGTTCCCATCACAGAAAATTCTCCTATGTTATCGGATGTCTGCAGAGATGAAGAATACCTCCATACGGATGAATATGCCCTTTCTAAAGCTCGTGAAGAAAAAATTCTTCGAACTGCTTCCCAAAAGAACTGGACCATTCTTCGCCCGTATATTACATACGGTAGAAATCGGCTTCAGTTAGAAGGTATGGAAAAAGAAGAGTGGCTATACAGAGCAATACATGGGCGAAGTGTCTTAGTGTCACGAGATATATTAGATAAGCGAACGACAATGACACATGCTGCTGATGTCGCATTCTGTATTTCACGTCTTGTTGGTCGGGAAGAGGCTAAGGGAGAGGACTTTAATGTCGTAGGCACAGATAATATGATCTGGCGTGATGTGTTAGATATTTACAAAGACGCTTTTCTTCAAACGGGCTTACCATTTAGAGTGAGAGAAGTTAAATCTGCCATGGATATTCACTACCTATGGGCGAAATATCAGATTCGTTATGATCGGTTATTTAATCGCACTTTTTCCAATCAGAAAATCCTTGCGTTGATTGGTGAACATTCATTCGTTTCCATGTCAAAGGGGGTGAGGGAAATGTTGTTTTCTTTTTTGGAGAGCCCGCAGTTTAAAACAATAGATTGGAATTTGGAGGCAAGCAAAGACAAATTGTCTGGTGAGTGTGCAAGACTTTCAGAGATCGAAGGAGCCAAGCCAAAACTTCGCTATCTGGTACATAGGTACCTTAGATGAGATTGTATTTTCTAGTTTCTAATTTTAAGCATCTCGTTTCTAGTTTTAAGTATTACCGAATTATGGAAAACTGTTATTATACAAATGAACGCAATACTCAGATTGTTATATCATTATTAAAGCAATATGGCATTAAAAGGATCATTGTTTCACCTGGTGCTACAAATGTGACATTTGTGGCCAGTGTAATGCATGACTCTTTTTTTGAGCTGTATTCATGTGTTGATGAACGTTCGGCAGCCTATATGGCTTGTGGAATGGCATCAGAATCTGGTGAAGCGGTTGTCCTTAGTTGCACGGGTGCTACCGCCTCTCGCAACTATTTGCCTGGTCTTACGGAGGCTCACTATCGGAAACTTCCTGTAATAGCTATCACTTCTACTCAGAATCCTCTTCGTATCGGTAATTTGATAGCCCAGGTGATAGACCGTTCCACAATTCAGAATGACGTGTCTATATTTAGTTTCCTGGCTGAGAGCATTCATGATGAAGAGAGCGAGCGAGCTTGTATTGTTGGAGTTAATAAGGCTTTGCATTTGGCCACTTCTGCTTGTGGAGGTCCTGTCCACATTAATCTGCAGACACAGTATAGTAGTGATTATAGTGTCAAGGAGTTGCCTGTCGCACCTAAAATCGGCTTTTACAAGTTTGGTGAAGTCCTTCCAGAAATTCCTAAGGGACGTATAGGTATATTTATTGGGTCTCACCGGCCATTCACGCAAGAGGAAACCGAAGCGATTGACGTTTTTTGTGGTAGTTACGATGCTGTCGTTTTCTGCGACCACACCAGTGGATATAAAGGGCGTTATAGGTTCCTCGGCGCTCTATTATCAGCACAGGTCAATTGCGATTATAGTCAGTTGAAGATGTCTCTTTGCATCCATTTAGGTGAGGTGTCGGGTGACTATCCCACACAAACCATTGTGGGGAAAAGTGCAATGATCTGGCGCGTCAGTCAAGATGGAGAGCCTCGTGATACGTTTAAGAAACTCTCTGCTGTGTTCCAGATGTCGCCGATAGATTTTTTCTCCTGTTATGCCAAGAAAGGCGGTGGCAACAAGGCTTCTTTCCTCCAAAGCTGTCGTGATGAGTATCAAAAAATCTATGATGCTATACCCGACAATCTTCCCTTCTCCAATATTTGGATTGCTAAGGAACTGTCATCTAAGTTGCCGCATCATTCTGTTTTGCACCTAGGAATTCTTAATTCCTTGAGGAGTTGGAATCTGTTTGATGTCCATCCTAGCATACAAGAGAATTGCAATGTTGGAGGTTTTGGCATCGATGGCTGTTTGTCATCTTTGGTGGGTGCCTCGTTGGTACATCCCGAGCGGCTCTATTTCGGCCTGTTAGGCGACCTGGCGTTTTTCTATGATATGAATGCGATGGGTAGTCGCCATATTGGAAAGAATCTTCGTATTTTGGTTGTCAACAACGGTCGTGGAATGGAATTCCGCAACTATATTCATCAGGCTTCTGTCTTTGGTGAAGAAACTGACGACTATATAGCCGCAGCCCGCCATTATGGCAATCAGTCACCTGCACTGTTAAAACATTTTGCAGAAGATTTAGATTTCAAATATCTCTCAGCAACAGATAAGAAAACATTTCAAGATAATATATCATCATTTTTAAGTGGGGAATCTGATAGACCTATCTTCTTCGAAGCATTTACCCATTGCGAAGATGAAAATCAAGCGTTGTATGATGTTTATCATATCAAGCAGTTGGAAGGTCAGCAAAGACTTAAGGAAGATGTGAAGAAGATGGTTGGTGAAAAAGGAATTGCAGTAATTAAAAGATTATTCAATAATTAGCTCCATGTCTAAAATTGGCATTATAACTTTACCTTTAAGGCTTAATTATGGAGGCATTCTTCAGGCTTATGCTTTGCAATCAGTCTTGGGAAGAATGGGAAATGACGTGGAAGTTGTTCAAGTACAACAAAGAGGATATTCAGCTCCCAAGGGTATAAAAGCTCCATTCGTTTATGGAAGAAGGGCAATCTTTAAGTGCTTGGGATTATCTGACACTCCTGTTTTTGCAGAAAAGCAATTAAATACACAATGGCCTGTTATTTCTGAGCATACACGGAGATTCATCAACCAATATATACATGTCAGAGAAATTTCATCTTATGATGAAATAGATCCGAAGGATTATGATGTGTTCGTCGTGGGAAGTGATCAAGTGTGGAGACCAGCATATAGTGACCTCTATCAATGCTTCTTGCAGTTTGCAGAAAATTGGGATGTAAAGCGTATTGCTTATGCGGCCTCTTTTGGAACAGATCAAAAGGAATATACTGCAGAACAGGTTGCGGTTTGTAAGTCTTTGATTAAGAAGTTTGATGCTGTCAGCGTTCGTGAGGATTCTGGAGTTACTTTGTGTGAAGATTATTTCGGTGTGTGCGCACAACATGTTCTGGATCCAACTTTATTGCTCGATAAAGAAGACTATATAAGCCTGGTAGAAGCAAGTGGTATTGATAAAAGCGAAGGGGACTTATTCGTCTATATACTGGATCCGTCACCGGAAAAGACTGCAATAGTAGAAGATATTGCAGCAAAAAAGCATCTGACTCCATTCTCTGTAAAGGCCAAAAGTAATTATAATTATGCGCCATTAGAAGATCGGATTCAACCGCCAGTAGAGCAATGGCTTCGGGGTTTTATGGATGCAAAGTTTGTTGTGACAGATTCTTTTCACGGCTGCGTATTCTCAATACTTTTTAATAAGCCCTTCATAGCGATAGGTAATTCAGAACGGGGGATGGCAAGGTTCACTTCGCTATTTAAATCATTCAATTTGATGGAGAGGCTAATAAAAACTGATAATTTTGAAGTTACTCTATCAATGCCCATAGATTGGATAGTTACTAATCGTTTTATGAAAGATTTGAGAATAGGGTCTATTTCGTATTTAAAAGGTAATACAACTATATGAATCGTCCTTTAATTTCCGTTTTAGTTCCAGTCTACAATGCAGAGAAGACACTAAGGCAGTGTGTGGATAGCATTCTTGGTCAAGACTTTAGGGACTTTGAGCTTTTACTGATAGATGATGGCTCAAAGGATGACTCTCCTGCCATTTGTGACGAGTATGCTGCTAAAGATATTCGAGTGAAGGTTTTCCATAAGCAAAACGGGGGAGTAAGCTCTGCTCGTAATCTTGGTTTAGAGAATGCACAGGGAGAATGGATTACATTTGTAGATTCAGACGATATGGTTTCAAATGATTATCTTAATAAAGTTGTAGATTGTTCTGAAGATTTAGTAATGGTAGGATATTGGAATCTCAGTCCTGATGGTACACAATTTTGGAGTAAGCATGTTCCAAATCATGTTGAAACTCCTATTGTGTCTGAATACTTGTCATCAAAACTTGCTTCATTCGAAATGAGGGGACCATATTGCAAATTTTTTCGTAGAGAATTATTGAAAGGCGTTTTTTTTCATGAAGATATGAAAGTTGCTGAAGATGTCTGTTTTGTCATGGATTATCTTAAGAATGTGAAAACACTGAGAATTTTGCCATTTAGATATTATGTTTTTCGATGTCACGAAATGGAGGCTATAGATAGATATAAAACAACAGTAGATTATGCAGTAAACTCTTTATGCCATTTAAAAGATTCGTATAAAGAGTTAGTTGGAGTACATCATCTATCAAAAAGAGGTTTTATGAATTATATCGCATTCTTTAAGGCCTCATCGAAGAATGACTGGATAGGCAATCCTTCGAAATGGTATGATAATAATGCAATAAGGGAGTTTTACAGGTATGTATGGCACGATCTTTCTTTGCGGCAGAAAGTGAAGCTGCTGGGATCTTTTATGGTAAAGAAGTGAATATTATGGGACATAAAGTTGCAGTATCAGTTATTGTTCCCTGTTTTAGAGTTGAACAGTTTTTGGAGAAATGCGTTAATAGTATTCTTATTTCATCATTCGAAGATTTTGAGATAATCCTCGTTGATGATGGTAGTCCTGATAGAACAGGTGTAATTGCAGATGAATTGGCAAAGAGAGATAGCCGGATTCGGGTAATTCATAGGCAAAATGGTGGTGTCATAAAAGCTCGTGAAACAGGAGTAGATGCAGCAATGGGTGAATGGATAACTTTGGTAGATTCAGACGATTCAATTACTCCCAATGCATTGGAAGATCTATATAATGCTTCTTTAGTTAATGACACAGATATTGTAATAGGTTATCCTGTAGGGAAGAAATACCTAGTTTTACCAGATCATTATGATATACAGCAATATCGTTTTGATACTATTTCTGGAACACGTATCCATGCTGCTCCTTGGGGGCGTTTGATTCGGCGCTCAATTATTACATCATTTATGTTTGGTATACCTCGGGAGGTTCGGTTGGGAGAAGATATGCTTTTTAACATTCGATGTGCATTTGCCACAGATAAGGACCCTATCGTAATTAATTCATATGTTTATGATTATTTCAAAAATGTAGAGGGTGCTGTTCATACTAATAAAAGAAATCCTGAAGGTGAACAGTTATTCCATAAAATGAGACTGGCTTCTATCCCTGTGGAAGAGCATGAAAAATATATGTCTGCAATGATTTTAGACCGTTTTCATCCAATCCTATGGTGGTCTTATCAGAACCCGTTCGATACGTCATGGATGGAAAGTGAATTTGTTGCTAATTTAAAACGGGATATTCAAAATAGTCATTGTTTTCTTGATAAGAAAAGCAAAACGCTTTTGTATCAAAGGAATAAATGGCTACGTTTTATAATTATTGGCTACTATAGACTTCTTGCTTATATTCGTAAGTAGTAATGACGATAGTTTGTAACTGGGTTCAATTGAGCATTGAGCGTTATTGCTAAATGTCGTATTTGAAGCATAGTTTTGATATGATAACACTTTTCAAACAACGCGGAAGCATTTCATCTGCGTCTCGCATCTCAATGGAAGAATTGGTGGAGATGATTCGCGGACAGAAATATGGACGGGAGCTGCAGACGTATCGTGAGGTGTGGCCGCTGAAGAAGGCGAGCCGAATGGATGATGAGCGATGCGGACTGGAGTTGTGCGTGGAGGAGCCGAAGAGTGTGCCTAGGGTGTGCGTGGCTGCGGAGTGGCAAAAGCGGGAAGGAAAGATGACGCGGGTGGCCTATAACGGACTGGTGATGCTGGAGGTGAACAACCTGAAGGATACAGATGAGGCTATCGGACTGAGATTCTTCGCAGGCCGACAACCTCAGACGCTGTTGGCATTCGTCGGTGCAGAGGGACGGTCGGTGGTGATTATCTGTCGGGCGGAACTCTATCCCGACTGTCGTCGGGAAGAAAATGAGCTGCCCACGGACGATGAGCAGATTCGGCGCTTCCACTATAATGCATACGCCGCAGCACAGAAGTTCTATACGGCTCAGTTGGAGCTGACGGTAGATGTGCTGGAGCCGCGCCTCGACCGCACCTGCCTCGTGAGTGCCGATGCGGCGTTGTGCTACAATCCGGATGCCATCCCGTTCTATGCCGATGACAGCGAGCCTCTTTCGCTGGTATCGCCATATCAGCCGACGGCTGCGGATGCGAATCTGCTGCCTGGCCGTTCGCTTGCCCAGACACAGCACATCCTTGTGCAGCATTGTCTGCGGAAGGCGTTTGAAGACAGTGCACACATCGATGATGAAGACGAATATCGTGTAGAAGTGCTCACGCATCATGCACAATACTGTATGGAAGCGGGAGTGCCGAAGGCACTGGCCCTGCGGCTGACGTTGTTCAGTCCGAATCTGGGACGCGATACCCTCCTGGCAGAAAGTATCTTCGACAATGCCTATAATCCTAAGGCAATGCGTCGGCTACTGAAGAGGAATGCAACCGGGGGCGTCTCGTTGCGTCCGATACCCGAGTCAGCATTGCTGATTCTGCGCACGAAGGTGTTCATGGATCAGAACTACGAGTTCCGAAAGAATGTGTTGACGAGAGTGACACAGTATCGTGAGCTCTCCCAGCCAGACTTCGACTTCCAGGATGTCACCGGTGAAGTGCGGAACTCCATGACGACAAAGGCAATGCTGGCAGGGCTGAAGTCGTGGGATAGGGACATCAAGCGATATATCGAGTCGAATGACATCCCGCAGTACGATCCCATTGAAGACTATCTGTCACACCTGCGGGCCTGGGATGGAACCGATCGTGTGACGGCTTTTGCACAACTGGTGCCGACCGATGATGCGCTGTGGCAGCGTTTCTTCCCTGTATGGATGCGGTCGATGGTCGCCCATTGGCTGGGCAAGGACCGTAGTCACGGGAATGCGCTGATGCCCCTGCTGATTGGCCCTCAGGGATGCGGCAAGTCCACGTTCTGTGGAAAGGTGTTGCCGCCAGAGCTTACACCTTATTATAATGATCGGGTGAACTTCAAGAATGAATTCGACCTGCTGAACCAGCTATCGTCGTATGCCTTGATCAACGTCGACGAGTTCGATAGCATTGGTGCGAGCCGTCAGCCGCTGTTGAAGTATCTGCTGTCGAAACCCGACGTGAAGTTGCGAGTGCCCTACGGAAAGAGCATCAGCAATCGGCGTCGTTATGCGAGCTTTATTGCTACGACGAATCAGCAGTTGCCACTCACGGACCCTACGGGTGCCCGTCGGTTCCTGTGCGTGAACGTCACGGGACGTATTGATACGGAGTCGCCAGTGGACTACGCCCAATTGTATGCGCAGCTGTTGGCAGAGGTTCAAAGTGGCCTGCGTTATTGGCTCACGGACGAGGAAACGGCAGAGGTCATCGCGCATAATGAGCAGTTCCGCCAGCTGGATAGCATCGAGGAAATGGTGCGCTCGCTCTTTAGGAAACCGAAATCAGGTGATACGAATGCTGTCATTCTTCCTGTTGTAAAGATTGTCAGCATTTTGCGAGAGCGTTTTCCAGGTGTGCAAGCAAACCGTGCAACATTTATCAAAGTAGGTAAAATACTTGTCAGCATGGGATGTGAGGGGCATCGTGGTAGTAGTGGCAATGCCTATCAGGTTGTTGTCCAAGAAAAATGATAAATTCCTATTACATATTGCACTTTTTGCGTAATTCATTGATAACTAAAGCTTTAAAACAGTGTAATCGGATTTTTGATTACACTAATCTAACCCTTTGATGGTCAGCGAGTTGTGCGAGTTGTGTAATATGTAATTGAAATGTGTAATTCAGAAGTATCAGAACACACATAGATATCTGAAGAAACTTGGAGCTAGAAACTCGTTACTTATCACCTGTAAAAGCACTGCTCCGTACCCTACAGAGCATTGCTCCGTATGGTCCAGAGCACTGCTCCGTAAGGTCTAAAGCATTGCTCCCAAGCTCTAAAAGCACTGCTCCCGAGGTCCGAAAGCATTGCTCCCGTGGTCTGAAAGCAATGCTCTAGCAGTCTGAAAGCAATGCTCTAGCAGTCTGAAAGCATAGCTTTCCGAGTTTAGACAATGGGTCGCTTCGCTCAAAATCATTCAAAAATTAGATAAAAAATTATTCAAACATTCGTTAGTAGATTTTGAAATAGATTTTCTTGAGATTTTGAGTACGCAGTACGACCAATAATGCAAAGTTCGCTTCGCTCAAAATCATTAAAAATATAAAATCATTCAGTTTGAGTATTGATAGATTTTTAAAAAGATTTTTTATCGATTTTGAGGCCTCTGGCCGACCAATTATAAGTGAGCGACAGCAGCAGGCTGTACGATTAATAGTATGAGTAAGCAGTCGATTAGATTTTATCACGATCATGAGGTGAGAGCCATTTGGGATGAGGAGCATTCCAAGTGGTGGTTCTCTGTGCTGGATATCGTTGAAGCTATCACTGAGAGTGCTAACCCACGGAAGTATTGGAGCGTTCTTAAAACCCGTTTGAAGAAATCCGGCAACGAGTTGACTACACGTTGTAGTCAACTGAAGTTGACGGCTGCTGATGGAAAGAAATATGCAACTGATTGTTTCTTGCAGGATGATATCATGGAGGTTGTGAAGGCCATTCCTAGTAAGAAAGCTACGGAGTTCCTGGAATGGTTCACCTACAGCGATAACACCATTGATGGACGCAGCAAAAAGAAAGCATATACGTTTATTGAAAGCAACCTGGTTGCAGATAAGGATGTTGGAACCGTGAAAGCATTGCAGCAGATTCATGCCTACATCTTTGGTGGACTCTACGACTTTGCTGGAAAGATACGGACGAAGACCATCTCAAAAGGAAACACGCTGTTTTGCCTTGCGGAGTATCTGCCACAGAACTTGAACACCATCGAACAGATGCCGGAGAATACCTTCGATGAGATTGTAGACAAATATGTTGAAATGAACGTGGCTCACCCGTTTATGGAGGGCAATGGCCGCAGCACACGCATCTGGCTCGACCTCATCTTCAAGAAACGACTGGGCATGTGTGTCGACTGGAGCAAAATCGACAAGAACGAATATCTCAGTGCGATGGTGGAGAGCCAGATGGATAGCAGTAGGATACGACTGCTCCTTAAACAGGCACTCACGGATAAGATTGACGACCGCGAGATCTTCATGAAGGGTATTGACTACTCATATTATTATGAGCAAGAATAGTCGCGTTGCGACGTTCAATGCAGCTAGCCGCGGGTAAGGCCTAACGGCGTGTAAGGCAGCGGAGCTGCGGGTAAGGGCTGACGCGTGTAATTATGGTCGTCGCGTTGCTCCTTAAAATTATTCAAAAATCTAATAAAAAATCGTTCAAACATTAATTGGGAGATTTTGCAAAAGATTTTCAAACGATTTTGAGGCCTCTGGCCGACCTATAATTCAAGGGTCGCTCCGCTCAAAATTATTCAAAAATTCAATAAAAATCAACAAACATAATAAACTTCACACAGATCTTTACCATCTATATGGATCGTTTTTCTGATGATAGCTGCATGTAGCGCTTTTTATTTGAAAAGAAAGGTGTTTATATTCTTTGAACTTTAAACTTTAAACTTTGAACCGCGCTTTAGCGTCCAGTCTGTGAGATCCGTGTGACAAAACAAGAAACTTGAAACTAGAAACAGCGTATGGATACAGTCCATCGCGTCCTTTTCTGCTGAATTTTGAATACAATTTGTACAATTTCCGCCGTAGGCGATTGAACCATTTGCGCTCGGCTCTGCCGCTTTCGGAGTTTATCGGAGAGAACTATTGAACTTTGAACGCTGCGAAGCAGCTATTGAACGTTTGTTGGACTTTAAACTGCCCACAGGGCATTGAACCGCGACATAGTTGCTATTGAATATGATGCATAATATACTTTTTCTTGGTGGTGCTGGATTTATCGGCTCGAATTTGATTCGGACGCTGATAACGAGGAGTGATGATGTAAAGTTGTATGTCCTGGAGCCACCTTTTGCCAACATATCCCGTCTGGACGGAATGGATGTGCAGGTGTTTCGAGGAACATTGCAGGATATTGATTTTGTACAGACCATTATCGAAGCAAACAAGATAGATATCGTCATCCACCTCGTGGCAACGATAATTCCTGGCAGTACCTTTGAAGATTACAAACGAGAGTATCAGCAGGTAATCTTTCCGACAATTGAGCTGATGCAGTATTGTGCCCAGAAAGATATCAAGTTTGTGTATTTCTCTTCGGGTGGCACCGTTTATGGTAATCGTACAGACATGACTCCGTTTAAGGAAACGGACCCGATGGCTCCTATCTCCTATTATGGTTGGTCGAAACAGATGATGGAGAACTCTATTCTCTATGTTCATCGTACGGCTGGACTTCGGTATCTAGTCGTGCGCCCATCCAATCCTTATGGGCATGGCCAGAATATCCATGCCAAGCAAGGCCTTATAGCAGTTGCATTAGGTAAAATTTTAGCCGGAGAACCAATCGAAGTGTGGGGAGATGGTTCGAATGTGAGAGATTATATCTATATCAATGATCTCAGTGAGATTTTCTGTCAGTTATTGGAGAACGATATTTGCAACACAACCTTGAATATTGGTAGCGGGGTAGGTGAATCCATCAATGACATCATCAATGTGCTAAAATACACAGTTTCCGAAGAAGTGCGTGTAGAATACCAATCTGCACGAAAGGTTGATGTTGCCCACATGATTCTCGATACTTCAAGGCTTCGGAAATATGTAGACGTTGAATTTACACCTTTGAAAAAGGGCATTGCGCTGTTCTATCGTGAGATAAAAGGACTCACACAGACCAAATTCTAAAGGGATATTAGTTTCTAGGTTCAGGTTTCAAGTTTCTTTTTTCTTATGATGGTTTTATTTATGCATGCAATCAAGAGCTTTATTCTCGAATAAAGGTGTTCTATTGTTTGAACTTTAAACTTTGAACCGCGCTTTAGCGCCCTGTCTGTGAGATCCGTATGACAACTATCTTTAGAAACTATAAACCAGAAACAATGTATGAGCGAAATAAATAGACCCACTCCAGCTATTACCGTCATCATCTGCATGTATAAAGGTGAGGCGACAGTCTGCAGGATGATTGACTGTGTGCTGAACCAGACGTTTAAGGATTTTGAGCTGATGTTGGTTGATGATGGCTCTCCTGACCGATGTGGTGAGATTGCTGAAGAGTATGCTCAAAAAGATTCGAGGGTTCGCGTGTTGCATAAGCCCAATGGAGGCTTGGCAGATGCGCGTAACAAAGCATTAGCCATTGCCCAGGGGGAATATACCATTCAGTTCGACCAGGACGATTGGGTGGAATTGAATTGCCTGGAAGAGATGTATGCCAAGGCCAAGGAAGATGATGCCGATATGCTAATTTGTGACAATTTTCGTAATGATGGTAAGGTTGAATTTTATGGCTCTCAGAAACCAACGGACATGGACCATCAGGTAGTCATGAAAGATATCCTTGTCGGAAAATTGTATGGCTATTGCTGGAACAAGTTAATTCGACTCAATGTTTATAAGAAGTATGGCATACTTTTCCCAACCGAATTCTATGGATGTGAGGATCAATATGGTATGTGTGCCATGTTAAAGAATGAGATAAAGGTTTCATATTTACCTCAAGCTTATTATCATTATGTGACTTATCCGGATTCTTTGTCACGCCATTATGATGAGAAAACATATCAGAATGACTTAGTAATGCGTGATATGTTCGTTAAGTTATTTAGAGGAACACCATATAAGGAATTAGCATTTGAAAGAAAAACGTCATTTATGTTTGGACGAGCATTTACATTTGGGCGCAAATTCTTTACTTCAAAACAGTTTTTAGAAACATTTGGAGAGTATGAGCAGATTGTTTTTGCCGTCCCTCGTAAGAAATCTTTTAATCTTTTATACAACTTAGCCTTCCGTGGACATTATCAGCTAGCGAGAACAATTTATGGTTTCTTATTTACATTGAAACAAATTATTAAGAAATAAGATGATGAAATATTGTGTTGCAATCCGTACTCTTGGCACTGCTGGTGAAAAATATCAAATTCTACTTGATTCACTCAATAGGCAGACTATAAAACCCCAAAAGATATTTGTATATATCCCTTATGGTTATGAACTTCCAAAGGAAACAATTGGTTGGGAAGAATACGTTCGTTGCCCCAAAGGGATGATAACACAACGTTCATTATCATTTAAAGAAATTGATACGGAATACATCCTGTTTTGTGATGATGACTTGTGGTTGGCAGATGACTTCGTAGAAAAGTTGTATCAAGGACTCGTCGAAAATAATGGAGATTGTATAGCTCCGGATGTTTTTAAAGTGCAAGAATTGTCATTTATAGGTAAACTTAAAAAAGCTATTGCTGGGTATGCATTCCCAAGAAGAGATGACGGTTGGGCATTTAAAGTGATGCGCAATGCAAGTTATACTTATAATATGCATCCTTCAAAAACGGTTTTGCCTTCTGAGAGTGCTGCTGGGGCCTGTGTGTTGATAAAAAAAGATGCATATCAATCCATACATTTTGAAGACGAACGTTGGATGGAGGATTTTGGATATCCTCTTGGTGAGGATTTGCTTTTTTTCAACAAATTACATCTCATGGGGTATAAAGTGCTTATCCATTATAATACAGAAATAAAACATCTTGATGCTGGAGCTGGACATAGTACATATTCAAGGGAAAGGGTGATAAAAGAGATTGCTCTGTCGTATGCCGTTTCACATCGAATTAAATGCAATTTACATAACAATACTCAATGGGAAAAATTTTTATGTTATCTATCATATTATGCACGTTTTCTCGAACAGTGGGTGTTCACGTTCGTGAAAGAATTATTGTCAAATCATAGAATCGTATTTTCTGCATATCCCAAAGGCTTATGGTGTGGTTTTAGATATGTGCGTTCAGAACGATATAGACTTATACCTGCATTCGACGCATATATCGATAATTAAAATTCTATTTCAATGAAAATTTTTATAGTTTGTCCAAGATTGTGTCATGGCGGTGCTGAGCGTGTAGCCGTGTCTCTTGCTAATGGGTTTGTACAGCGAGGACATGAGGTTATGTTCTTTGCAGATCTATATGAGGAGCAGACATATGTGTTAGATGATATGGTGCAAGTCATGAACTTAGTGCCGCAGACAAATAATAAACTAAAAAAGTGGTGTGGGGCTATCAGAATATTGCGTAAGCAATTGAAAACGGATAAGCCAGATGTTATCATAGGTATTATGTCACTTTGTTCTATAGTGGCAAAACTGGCCTCCATTGGAATGGGAATACCTGTTGTTGCGACTGAGCATGATCCGTATGAGAGGCCGGATTCTGCCCCAATGCCGTTCTTTCTTAAATGTTATAAGTTTTGGATTTGCAGAATGTATAGCTGCGTGACAGTGTTAACAGGTGCAGATAAAAAGATAATTGGAAAAAGGCTTCACAATGTGACTGTGAAGGAAAATCCATTGGCATTGGAACCAATAGAAAACATATCTCCCAGAAAAAAGGTTATACTTGCTTCCGGAAGAGTTGATAATTGGCATTATAAAGGTTTCGATGTGCTAATAAGAGCTTTTGGAAATCTCGTTCAAGGTTTAAAGTCTAAGGTTCAAGACGAGGGGTGGAAACTGGTGATTGCGGGAGTATGGAGGAGTTCAGAGACACGGAAGTATTTGGATGGTATCGCCAAGGAATGTGGCGTTTGGAATAGAATCGAGTATACAGGTTTTGTTGATGATATGCAGAAAGTATATGCGGAATCATCTATATTTGTGTTGAGCAGTCGTTATGAAGCATTTGGATTAGTTCTGATTGAGGCCATGAGCCAAGGATGCGCATGCATAGCGTGTGATTATAAGGGGAGGCAGAGAGAGATTATGTGCCCAGAAGGGCAAGGTTCAAAGTTTAATGTTCAAAGTTCAAACAATAAAGTTGAGCAGTGCGAAACAGGCATTCTGTGCGAGCCGGATGATGTGGAGGCATTGGCCGAGGCGATGAAGAAGATGATAATGGATGATGAATACCGGGAGAGTGTTCGTGCGAAAGCTATAGAACGCTCGAAATACTATTCCATTGAGAATACGATGGATCGATGGGAAACTTTACTTGGCAGGTAATTGATTCTTGATATTGGAAGGTACAACAATCTTTATTTCTTTTTAGAAACTTGAAACTATAAACTAGTAACTTAGTATTCGCTGCAAAGCAACTAATTCCTATGGTATTAATTTATATAGCATTTTATTTATTTGCATTATATGCAGAGGGACTTCAGCAACGTAATAAACGCTATTGGCTGATCGCAATTTGTATAATCTTGGCCTATTTAGCTGGTGTTAGAGATATTAATAGTTGGGCAGATACAGAAGTATACGCGATATCCTTTCTTGATTATACTCCAACTTTATCGAATTTGACCCAATATTCGCAGCCATTTGGTTATGGAGAAATAGGATTCTATTATATTGGTGTTATAGTTAAAACTTTTACATCGAATATGACGGTTTATTTCTTAATTGTTGCTTTGATATCCTTTTTCTTTTTATATAAAGCATTTGATAAGTATTGTTTATATCCTATTTTGGGTTTATGTGCCTATATCTCCCGTTTTTATCTTGCACGTAATTTTATTCAGATTCGAGCAGGATTGTCATACGCTATCATTCTAATGGCTGTGCAATATATTACCGAACGAGACTGGAAACGTTATTTTGCATGGGTATTTGTAGCATATCTTTTCCACCACAGTGCTATCATAGCCGTTCCACTCTATTTTTTATGTATGGTTGATATTAAGAAGCGGCATATTATAATAGGAACTGTTATCGCTTTTATTATAGCGGCTTTCTATTCGAATATTATAAGATTTATGGTGGCTGATTATGTGGAAGATTTAAATGTCGGTAATACTTATATTCAAGAAGAATATCAACGAGAATGGGGATTGGCGAATCCCATGATTTATTTCCAGACATTCTTGCTTCTTGTTTATACGTTTACAGAGGATAGAATGCGACAAACAACATCGCATTATCTCACAATACGCAATGCCTATTTTTATTCGACAGTTATATTAATAGTTTTGAGTTGTTATACTGCTCTTTCTGGTCGTGTTTCTTCGATGTTTGCCACACTGGAGATGGTGATTATTCCATCGATTGCTTACTCTTTCATGAAAAAAGACCGCTGGATAGCGTACCTCGGCATGGGCGCAGCCCTCACGACCATCTTCTATCTTAACTATTATGGACACTAAGTTGCACAGAGCGTAGCTCGTGCAAAATAGAGGATTAATAATTGACAATTGAAAATGGGTCTGTCCGATTCATGAAATTGGAGTGATATTTAAAGCCAGCATTGTTTCTATAAAATATACAATGTTCTGTAATCTGCTCTTTAGTGGAATCTGTGCAAAATCTATAAAATCCGTGTAATCTGTGGTTGAAACTAGAAATTTAAAGCCAGAAGCATCCTGCAGTACGCGGGACTACTGCGTAGCGATTCGAACATTAGGAACAGCAGGGGAAAAGTACCAGACGCTCTTGGATAGCTTAGTGGCGCAGACGCTTCCACCTAAGAAAATCCTGGTGTATATTCCTTATGGTTATCAAGCACCAAAAGAGACGGTGGGCGTAGAGCAGATTGTAAGGTGCGAAAAGGGAATGGTGGCGCAACGGTCGTTACCGTTTGATGAGGTGGATTCGGAATATATTCTATTTTGCGATGATGATTTGTATCTACCTCCTGATTATGTAGAGAAAATGTTTTGTGGATTAGAAGAGTACGATGGCGATTGTATTGTTCCACAAGTATATAAACATGCTGGTGAGAGTTGGAGGATGAAGTGTTTGGTCTATTTGAATAATTCTTCTTCTGCGCGGAAAGATGATGGATGGGCGAATAAAGTGAAGCGTGATGCAGGCTTCTCATATAATAGCAATCCTTCAAAACTGGTTATGCCAACTCAGACTGCCGCTTTCGCTAGCTTGCTTTGTAAGAAATCTGCATATCAAGCGATTCACTTCGAGGACGAGCGATGGCTGGATACCTTTTCTTTCGCATCGATGGATGACCAGTTGTTTTATTACAAATTATATTTGCAGGGATATAGAGTATTGATGCATTATGACACGGGGATACTGCATTTAGATGCAAAAGCAGGTGTGCGTGTAAATGTAAGAAAACGCATGTTCTTCAAAAAGAAGCTACTCTATACGATTTGGTATCGGACTATATATAGTTTAAAAAAGGATAGAAGTGAGAAGTTCCTTTGTGGTTTGGCATTCGCATGGAGAAATCTATTGGGAATCGTTGCTCTTATGGGTGATACCATTAGGTTCAAACAACCCATTTATTTGATAGATTATTTCCGAGGGCTCTATACAGGTTATCAGTATGTTCATTCGGAAGATTATAAAAGGATACCGTCATTTGATGCATACATAAGGGAATGAGAGTTGCATATCTAACAAATCATATTGGACAGACTGGTGTGAATCAGGTGATCCGGGACCTGGTTCACGTAATGAATGAAAATGGTCATAATTGTAAGGTTTTTTATTTGAAAGAGGTGGGCAAGCCTGTTTCTTTTGAATGTGAGGTTTCGAAGCTTAATTGCGTTGAGGAACTTGAAGGATATGACATTATTCATACTCATGGGATATGGCCTGAATTATATTTGTTGAAGCATCTTTGGCACAAATTTAGAAATGAGAATGGGGAGAGAACAAAACAAATCACTACCTTACACTGCTATTGTTTCCAAGACTTTCTCGATTTGTATGGGAAATTGGAAGGTATTTTGCTTGGCCTGCTGTACCTGTTGACAAAACTTCCTTTTGGTAAAGTTGTATGTTTAAGTAAGGATATGATGAAGTATTATAATAGCTACATCCCTAAACGGAAGTTGACATATGCATATAATACCAGAATAATTGACGAACCAATTCCTGGCCTAACTAAAGAAGAGCAGTGTGAGATTAATGGCATTAAGGGAGATGGGATTCTTATCGGGATGAATTGTGTGTTGTTGTATAGGAAGGGCATCGATGTGATGCTAAAGGCGATGGCTCTATTGCCTGAAAGGTATCGGTTGTTTGTTGCAGGAGACGGAAAGGAACGAAAGACGTTTGAGCAAATGGCTTGCGAGGTTGGCGTTTCTGATCGAGTACTTTTTGCCGGGATGAAGAAAGATGCGTTTCGCTATCTTCCTTATTATGATATTTATGCTTTACCCAGTCGTTCAGAAGGATTTCCTATCTCATTGTTAGAGGCTGCAGCGTGTGGCTGTAAGGTGGTAGCGTCAAGATTGCCTGCTGTTGAAGAATGCTTTTCGGAAGAAGAAATAGCAAAATTTGATATGCCCGATGAAAAGGCTTTGGCAGAAGCGATTCTGAGAATTGAGGATGATGACCAAATGGGAAGAAAACTCCAAACTGCATATCAGGAGAAATATTCACCACAACGTTTTTGCGAAAGGTATGCAGAAATCTATGGTTTCTAGTTTATTGTTTAAGTATGTTGAATTTTAGTGTTATTATGTCGATATACAAGAGCGACGTGCCGGAACTGGTGCGGGTGGCTCTTGATAGTTTGCTGCAGCAGACACTGCTACCGAATGAGATTGTGATTGTGGGGGATGGTCCTGTTCCAGCGGGGCTGGAGCAGGAAATTGAAAATGGAAAATTGATAATTGAAAATGAACATCTGCCCACTGAGATAGTATATCTGCCACAGGTGAAGAATGGGGGATTGGGAGAGGCGATGCGGATTGCAGCAGAGGCAGCGAAGTATGACTATCTGGCTCGTATGGATTCGGATGACATCTGTCTGCCTGACCGGTTTGAGAAGCAGATGAAGTGCTTCGAGGAGGACCCGGAGCTGAGTCTGGTGGGAGGTATGATAACTGAGTTTGATGGTGATCCGGAGAACATCATCGCGAAACGCATCCTGCCGTTGGAGGATGCAGAGATCAAGCGGATGATGCGAGGACGATGTGCGGTGAACCACGTGACGGTGATCTTCAAGAAGGCCGACCTGATGAAGAGCGGTAACTATCAGCCATTCTGGAAACAGGAGGACCACTACCTATGGGCACGCATGATGGAGCATGGCTGTAAGTTCCGAAATATCCCGGATGTGGTGGTGAACGTACGGTCAGGAAAGGATCAAATTGCTAGACGTGGGGGGCTACGATTCTATAAGAGCGTGGTGCGCGTGTTCTGGTATATGTACCGACACGGACTAATCTCATTTGGCTATTTCCTTTATATCTGCACGGTGCGTGGTATCGTACAAGTGTTGATGCCAAATCGGTTGAGAACATGGGTGTATCTTCACTTGCTGCGCAAGTGAAGGAGCCGTTGGCTCGTGTAAGGCGCTAAATCGTGAGTAAGGCCTGACAGCGTGCTCTGCGGCTGGTATCGTTTAAAATGAACATTAATTGTTTTAGATGAACAATATAGATATTTTTCTTCAGTTGTATAAAACGGGCCTCTGGGGCATACCTTTGGATGTGTCGATGTTTTCTGTGGAGACCGACTGGGATGGTGTGTTTAGATTAGCTCAGGAACAGACAGTGGTGGGCTTAGTGGTTGAGGGTATTTCGCAATTGCCAAGGGAGAAACAAGGGAGGCGGCAACTTATGTTGCAGTTTTATAAACAGACGGCAGAAATTGAAGACGAAAATAGAAAGTTGAATGCATTCGTTCCCTATTTGATTTCACAAATGGAAAGAATGGGTGTTCAAACAATACTTTTGAAAGGTCAGGGGGTTGCGGCAAACTATAAGAATCCTTTGAGGCGAACAGTTGGAGATATAGACCTTCTGGTTACTGGTGACGGGCAATATGAGAGAGCGAAGAAGTTGATGGCGGAAATATCGACGCTTGATGGGGAAGATGTAAAAAGGAAACATGCAGCTTTCCTATATAAGGGTATAGTAGTGGAAATACATGGTGATTTCCAATTCCTTGTGAACAAGAAGTGTTCGCGAAATTTGGAACAATGGAAGGAAAAAAGACTTTGTGAGAAGGTTAGAATAATACGTAATGAGGATGTAGATGGGCTAGTGGTACCGTCTGTGCAATTTGATTCGATTTTTATATTTACGCATATGCTCGGTCATCTGATGGGTTCTGGCGGAGTTGGATTGCGGCAGGTGAGTGACTGGATGATGTTTGTTCACAAAAATTATGAGAAGATTGACTTAAGGGCCTTAGAAGAAGATTTGATCTTTTTGGGACTACGTGATTACTGGCAAGCATTTGGAGTAATGGCTGTACATGAATTAGGATATCCTGTAGAGAGAATGCCTTTTTATGACGAGCGATTAATCGGAAAGGGGAAAAAGATTATGAAGCTAATTCTGTATACAGGTAATTTTGGAACTCGGCAGAAAGTGAAGCAATTGGGTGGGGATGCCAACGTATTGTTAAAAAAAATAGTTACTTTGTTAGGGCAACTCCCTGTGTATGTAAACAATTTTCTTGTCTTTCCAAAAGATACTATATGGTGTTTCTGCCAATATTTAAGACTTGCATTGCGAGGATATCAAAGTTAAAATTGATTTGGAATTTTATAAGATATAATTAAACGGATATTTTTTATGGAGATTATACATTATTTGATTGATCTCGGATGGAGGCTCTGGCTGGTAGGTATTATTCTTCCGTTTGTGATTTCAATGGTGCTGGTGTTTATGGTGCATCCCTTCGTAGTGAAAGTAGCCAAGAAGATGAGTGCGATGGATGAACCTGATGAGCGGAAGTTGCAAGAGAGGCCTGTGCCAGTGATGGGTGGTGTCGCCGTAATCTGGGGCATCATCATCGGTGCAGGTGCCACTAGCGTGTTTTTCAACAGTTATGCCTTGTTTACATCGATCGTTGCTATCACTGTGATGCTATATGTCGGTATGGGCGACGATATTATCGGATTGAGTCCTATCCTGCGTTTGGTAATAGAAGTGTTGGTAATAGGCTTTGTCGTGAAGATGGACTTGGTGAACATGAATGACTTCCACGGATTGTTCGGGATTCATAAGTTGCCTGTTTACTTGTCGCTGCCATTGGTAGCCTTTGGCGGTTGCGGAATCATTAATGCTATCAATATGATTGATGGGGTTGATGGATTGTCGTCGGGATTATGCATCATGGCGAGCATGGTATTCGGTGTGTTCTTCTGTGCGTCGCATGATGGCACGATGGCTGTTATGTGTGCGTTGGCAGCAGGAGCCCTGATACCCTTCTTCCTGCACAATGTGTTTGGAAAAAGATCGAAGATGTTTATAGGAGATAGTGGAACGCTGATGATGGGTATGCTGATGACTATCTTCACGCTGCATACAGTGGATAACACATCGCGAGTGGCCTTTAATTTCCCGAATATGGGAGTGGTGGCATTTTGTATTTCTGTGCTGTCGGTGCCCATCTTTGATACGTTGCGTGTGATGACAGGACGAATCATGAAGGGTGTATCTCCGTTCCATGCTGATAAGTCGCACCTGCATCATCTGTTCATAGAGATTGGCTTCTCGCATGTGGGTACATCTGCATGTGTGATTCTGCTGAATGCTCTGAATATTTTTTGTTGGTTTATCAGTTACCAGTTGGGTGCCAATGCGACGGTACAATTCCTCGTTGTCGTATTGGTCGGATTCTTGAATACCTCTGGAATATACTATATCGTCAGAAGAATGAATCACGACCGTCATCCCTATAAGGTACTGAAGCGTGTGGCTGAATTGAGCCACGTGGAAACGGGGCCTTTCTATAAAGGAATGAGAAGGTTGATGGATAGGATGTAGGCGCGAAGCGCCGTGTAAAGCAGCAAGCTGCGTGTAAAGCGCTGAAGCGCGGGTAAGGCCTGACGGCGTGTAAAGGGTACATAAAAACGCTGGTGGAGAAATCCATCAGCGTTTTTGTTTGTGGCATATTCTTGGTGAATTATTGGCGAACGTTGTGCATTTGAACATTGAACGCCCGAAGGGCTTTACTCGCGCTTTTAGCGCTTTACACGGGCGAAAGCCCTTACACGCAGCACGCTGCTTTACACGACGCTTCGGTGCCTACTTGCTCCACCAGTGTTTCTTTTTGGGAGCCTCGTGGTGTTCGAGACTTCGGCGGGATGCTTGTGCGATGAGGTCCTTCCATGTGAGACCTTGTGAGATCATCTGATAAATCTGTCCCCAGTCAGGAATGCCACCGATGTTGCGGTCGTCGATCCAAACATCGGCTTTAATCTTACGAGAGAAGTGATTGTTCCACTCTACTTTCTCCTCAGGATAGTCCTTGTTGACTGCATAGAACTCTACACCGCGTTCACGGCACCAGTTGATGGCATCTTCAAGGAGCTGGCCTTCGCGTACGCTCCAGAGGATCAGACGATGCTGGTCCTTGATAAGCATGCGCAAGGTTTCGGTGGCGAAGGGAAGTTCCTCACCAATTTCGGGATATTTGTGTTCTACGATTGTTCCGTCGAAATCTACTGCAATAGTCATAGATTCATATTATTAATTCAAAATAATCTGAAATGGAAAATGAAAAATTGAAAATGAATAATTGACCATTGTCTTTTAATTCATTTTCAATTTTCCATTTTAAGCGATAGGCCGAGACCTATCGCTTGATGGATGTATCGTTCTTGTCGCCATAGCTACTCTTGGCATAATTGCCGTAGCTGCCATAGCCACCATAACCTCCGTAGGTTCCGTAGCTGTACTTGCCATACTTGCCATAGCTGTACTTGCCGTAGCGACCATAGCGGCCGTAGCGACCATACTTGCCGTAGCCATAGTAGTAGCCGTACTTCTTCTTCGACATGTCGATACCGTTGAGGACGATGGACATCTTCGGAAGTTTCTTGTCGGCATCGAGCGAATTGATGAGGTTGAAACTCTCCTTCGGTGTATAGTCGGCACGACACATGTAGACGGTGGCGTCGGCGACACGACCAATCTGCAGCGTATCGGTAACCAGACCGACAGGAGCGGAGTCGATGAGGATGTAGTCGTAGTTCTCACGCAGATGCTCGAAGATAACCTCCAGTGATGTGCGGGCGATGAGCTCGGTGGGGTTGGGAGGAATCGGACCGGCGAGCAACAGGTCGAGGTTGTTGTTGATGCCAGAAGGTAGCACCTGTGCCTGAATCTGTTCCCAAGTGGGGTTGTCGTGGGTGAGCAACGGCGTGATACCATGCTTGTGGTCGTCGATTTCAAAGAGCTCAGCGAGTCGCGGCTTACGAATGTCGAGACCGACGAGGATAACCTTCTTGCCCAGTAGTGCGAAGCTGACAGCCAGGTTGGCGGCGTTGAACGTCTTACCTTCACCCGAGGTACTAGATGTGAAGAGGATGACCTTCTCGTTCTCGGCCAGCATGAACTGAACATTGGTACGCATGGCACGGAAGATTTCCTCCATTTGGTTGTTCTTGTTCTCGTGAACCACGATGTCGGCCTTCGTCTTGGCAGTTTCGCTGGCCACAGCCACATCGGCAAGGATGGGCAGCTTGGTGAGACGTGCCACATCGTCGTGACCTTCAATCTTATAGCGGAAGAAGGACATGAGGAAGAGAATCAAGGCGGGGATGGCCAGACCGAGCAGCAAAGCGATAAGCATGATCATCGAGGACTTTGGGCTTACCTTGCCAGCAGCTGTAGGCTCGTCGATGAGGCGGCCCTTGTCAGCGGTAGCAGCGAGTGAGATAGAGTTTTCCTCACGCTTCTGCAGTAGCATCAGGTATAGACCCGATTTCACGTCCTGCTGACGACCAATCTGGGTGAGCATGCGCTCCTGTTCAGGTGTTGCACCAACCTGTGCGCTGTACTTGTTGAATTGCTGAGCAATGGAGTTGCGTTGAATCTCGTAGTTTCTACGTGTCTGGTTGAGCGAGCTCTGGATGCTGGCCTGCAACTCGTCGAGCTGTGCGGTGAGCGGGGTCACCGTGGGGCTGTTCTCGGAAGCAGAGCGGAGCAGACGATTACGCTCGAGTGCCAATTCGTTGTAGCGATTGATCATTTGTTGTGTACCAGCATCGGCAAGACCTACGTTAGAAGGCAGCGTCTTGTAGGTGCCGGCTGTAGAATTCATCTCCTCGTTGAGGCTGTTGATGAGTGCTACCTGTGTGTTGGCTTCTGCCAGCTTCTGGTCGTAGGCGTTCTGGTTCGTCATAGCCTGTCCGGCATTCATCTTTAACTCCACCATGTTGTGAGCGCGCTTATAAGCTTCAAGCTGACCCTCGGTATTGCCAAGCTCGGCATTGATCTTCTCTAGACGAGAGTTAATGAAGGCCTCTGTACGCACGGCAACCTCGTTCTTGTCTTCGTTGGCCTGACGGTTGTAGCAGACAATGAGCTGCTTCAGGTAGTCGACGGCGCGCTGTGGGATTTCATCGTTCAGCACCAGTTGTGCGATGGTGGTGGTTTTCGAAGCCTGACCGACCGATAGAGAGCCAGCATATTTATACGATGCTACTTTCGGCGAACGAATGGTGACTAGCAGTGTTGTTCCGGACTTCACGGGCTCCGTGGTATTGGAGGTGAAGGTGAGCGTACCCTCGCTGGTGGAGAGGGATGCCGGCAGTTTGGCAATGGTCTTGTCGATGGCACCGGCCAAACCTACCGTTCCTGTCACATGATAGCTGTTATCCTCGCAAAGTATCTGTAGGTCGATGGGTGCTGCCAACTTCTCCAGATGGGCAGGATCTAGGTCGACGGTGATGGGCTGATTCTTGTAAAGGAGTGTCTCCTTCACCCTACCTTGCATACGATAGGTGGTATAGAGCTTCAGGTCGCGCACAGCCTGCTCGGCGATGGAACGCGACTTCAGGATTTCCATCTCGTTGTCGATACCGGCAGAGTTGGTGATGGTACCCAGTGTGGCAGCGTTCATGATGCTGTTGCGGCCGCGGCTGTTGTTGTCTTCGTCCTTAATCAGCATCTTGGCATAAGCCTGATACACAGGAGTTTTGTAACGCAGATAGATGGCTGCGAGTCCCAGACAGATGATGAGTGAGAGCACGAACCATTTCCAATTGAGAATGAGAGTTGTGTAGATGGTTTGGAAATCGAACATAGATTTCTCTTCCAGTTCCAAAACATTCTCATTGCTTAAGTTTTTGTTTTCTTCCATTTCTTATTTCTTTATTCAATTATTATCCAATATATAAAAAAGGTGAGTGTGTTACTTGACCAATTGAAGGAGATACTGTCCATAGGCATTCTTCTCCATCGGCTTGGCAATTTCGCGCAGTTGCTCCTTGGTAATCCAACCCTGCAGGAGGGCAATCTCTTCCAGACAGGCAATCTTTAGACCCTGACGTTTCTCGATGACTTCGATGAACGTGCTGGCCTCGCTCAGACTGTCGTGGGTGCCGGTATCGAGCCAAGCAAAGCCGCGTTGCAGCTTCTTCACTTTCAGTTCACCACGCTTCAGATATTCCTGGTTGACGGTTGTAATCTCGAGTTCGCCACGGGCACTGGGCTTGATGTTCTTTGCAATTTCAACAACGCTGTTGGGATAGAAATACAGACCGACGACGGCATAGTTGCTCTTTGGCTGCTTGGGCTTCTCCTCAATGCTCAGGCAGTTGCCCTCGGCATCAATCTCTGCCACGCCATAACGTTCGGGGTCGTTCACATAATAGCCGAAGACAGAAGCCTTACCATGCTGTTCGGCATCGACGACGCTTTGGCGCAGTAGTTCGGTGAAACCTACGCCGTGGAAGATGTTGTCGCCCAACACCAGGCAGGCACAGTCGTCGCCGATGAACTTCTCGCCGATGATGAATGCCTGGGCCAGTCCATCGGGACTAGGTTGCTCAGCGTATTCGAAATGCACACCGAAGTCGTTGCCGTCGCCAAGTAGACGACGGAAGCCCGGCAGGTCATGGGGGGTAGAGATAATCAGTATCTCGCGGATGCCTGCCTGCATGAGAGCCGAGATGGGATAGTAGATCATCGGCTTATCGAAGATGGGGATCAGCTGTTTGCTGATACCTTTCGTGATGGGGTAGAGGCGCGTGCCTGAACCGCCTGCTAAAACAATACCTTTCATTGTAATGGCAATTAAAAAATAATGAAAATTGGTGCTTTTGGCATGTTGCAAAGATGCCCGGCAACCAACGTTGTTTTATAAAACGGTGCAAAGTTACGAAAAAAACATGGTTACGGCAAGCGATTTTAGCTACTTTTTTTTGTTATTTGCTCAGATTGTTGTAATTTTGCATGCCGTTCAGTTGATTCTGAGGCACAAAACACGTGAAATAATTTGTCAAAACATTATGGGATTTTTATCAAAACTATTTGGAAAGAAACAAGATGAGAAGAAGGCCGGCGGTATTGAAGACTATATGATGCTCGTTAGAGTATACTTTCAATCGGCGATTGCTTCTCAATTGGGTATCAATAATTTAGCAATGCTCCCTGACCTTCGCATGTTTAAGGCTACGCTGAAGGTGCCTACACAGAATAATAAACTTGGTGTAGGAGAAAAGGCATTTTGTAAGAAGATGATGAAAGAAGTTTACAATGTAGACGATGGCTTCTTCAAGGAGATTGATCAGAGCGTTCGTAAAAACTGCAACAAATTGCAAGATGCCCAGACTTATCTCGTTCAGTTCCAGGGCTTTTCACAGGATTTGATGATGCTCATGGGCAACCTCATGAAGTTCAAACTGCGCCTGCCTTCATTCTTCAAGAGCGCCATCTACCAGATGACGGAAAAGACCGTAAATGACATCTTCAACAAAAACGACTATAAGGACGCCGGCGTGATGAAGACGGTAGTTGCCATCCGCCAGTATGACAAGCGTCTTGGCTTCTCACAGAAATGGGTGACGGATTTTGTCTATCAAGTGGTGATGTTAGCCAAGAAGGAACCCAAGAAGAAGGAAGAAAATGCTTAAAGAATTGCTTTAATGCAAGTCCATAAGTAAAAAAAGTTACAATTTATTTGTGCAATTCAATAAAAACAATTAATTTTGTAACCAAATTGTAGACGTATGGAAGCAAACGAGAAGACTTTAACGCTTTTCACTACCCGCATCAGACAGCTGATTCTCCAGTTTAAAGACATGAAGAAGGAGAATGCTGACCTCTATGCGATGGTAGACGAGCGCGATGCTCGCATCAGCGAACTCGAGGCGAAACTCGCGCAGTCCCAGAACGACTACAATAGCCTGAAGATGGCCAGGATGATTGAGATTTCAGATGGCGACCTTGAAGGTGCCCAGAAACGATTGGCCAAGCTCATCAAGGATGTGAACAAATGTATCACGCTACTGAGTGAAAAGTAAAACAGAGCGACGATGGCTGAAGAAAACGACAAGCAGAAAACGACCAGGCAAGACGACAGCAAATTGAATATAACGTTGCACTTGTATGATACCGACATGGCGGTAAAGGTTTACCGTGATGAAGAGGAGTATTATCGCAATGCAGCCAAGCTAATCTCGGATGTGATGAACACCTATGCAAGCCTCCTCAGGGGCAAGCGTAGTGAGAAGCAGATCCTCTATGCTGCCATGCTCGACATTGCGCTTCGCTACCAGAAGGAGGCTAAGCGCAATGACACAGCGCCTATCAACGATATTCTCGGGAAGTTGACTTCAGAAATCGAAGAAGCTCTGAAGTGAGAATATTTTTAACAACTATAAATTTAGAATGATTGTACTATTGATTACAGCCGCGGTAGCCCTCGTCTTAGGGGGACTCATCGGCTATGCTCTTTTCCGTTATGTTATCAAGGGAAAGTATAATGAAATGATTGCAGCCGCCGACAAAGAGGCTGAAGTGATTAAAGAGAAGAAACTGCTGGAAGTGAAGGAGAAATTCCTGAACAAGAAAAGTGAACTCGAGAAAGAGGTTCAGCAGCGCAACCAGCGCATCCAGCAGAGTGAGAACAAACTGAAGCAGCGTGAGATCTCGCTTAACCAGCGTCAGGAAGAGCTGGGCCGCCGCCGTCAGGAGGTGGAGCAGGGTCAGCAGCGCATTGATAACGAGAAGAAACTTCTGGCTATCAAGCAAGAAGAACTGGAGAAAATGCAGAGCCAGGAGCGTGCCAAGCTGGAGGAACTCTCAGGCTTGAGCGCTGAGGAAGCCAAGAGCCGTCTGGTGGAAAGCCTGAAGGACGAGGCCCGTACCGATGCTGCCAGCTATATCAACGAGATTATCGATGAGGCGAAGCTCAATGCCAACGCTCAAGCTAAGAAGATTGTCATCCAGACCATCCAGCGTGTAGCTACGGAGACTGCCATTGAGAATAGCGTATCCGTATTCCATATTGATAACGACGACATCAAAGGCCGCGTTATTGGTCGTGAGGGTCGTAACATCCGTGCTTTGGAGGCAGCCTGCGGAGTGGAAATCGTCGTTGACGATACTCCCGAGGCCATCGTCATCTCGGCCTTTGACCCCGTGCGTCGCGAGGTGTGCCGTCTGGCCTTGCACCAGCTGGTCAGCGACGGTCGCATCCATCCTGCACGCATTGAGGAGGTTGTTGCCAAGGTGAAGAAGCAGCTCGATAACGAGATTGTGGAGACTGGTAAGCGTACGGCAATCGACTTGGGTATTCATGGCTTGCATCCCGAATTGATCCGTATTGTGGGTAAGATGAAGTACCGTTCCAGCTACGGACAGAACCTATTGCAGCACGCCCGCGAGACTGCGAACCTGTGTGCTGTGATGGCTGCCGAGCTCGGACTGAACCCGAAGAAGGCCAAGCGTGCCGGACTGTTGCACGATATTGGTAAGGTGCCTGATGAGGATACGGAAGATCCGCATGCCATCTATGGTGCAAAGATTGCCGAGAAGTTCAAGGAGAAACCCGACATCTGCAATGCCATTGGCGCCCACCATGACGAGATGGAGATGCAGACGCTGCTGGCTCCGATTGTTCAGGTTTGCGACGCCATAAGTGGTGCCCGTCCTGGTGCTCGCCGTGAAATCGTAGAGGCTTACATCAAGCGTCTGAACGACCTCGAGGCTATTGCCATGAGCTATCCCGGTGTAACGAAGACCTATGCCATCCAGGCAGGTCGCGAGTTGCGCGTCATCGTCGGTGCCGACAAGATGAGTGATGCTGAGACCGAGGCTCTGAGTGGCGAGATTGCCACGAAGATTCAGAACGAGATGACGTATCCCGGACAGGTGAAGATCACCGTGATTCGTGAGACGCGCTCGGTAGCTTATGCCAAGTAAGCTAGGCAGTGGTTCAATGCGCTTCGCGCGGTTCAACGTTCAAGGCTGCAAAGCGTTTTAGGAAAAATAGGAAACCGCCAATCCTGCACCTGCAAGATTGGCGGTTTTTGCAATTATATGTAGGGACGTGGCGTGCCGCTTTATTGGATTTAGTCTTTCCTCTCCAGCAACGCGGCACGCCGCGTCCCTACATTTCTTAGTACTCCGGGAAGTCGGTCTTTTGTGCCTTGATGGCCATAGTCTCCATCTCGATGAGCCAGCCGGGGCGGCACACCTTCGCATTCACAATTACCCAAGGTTTGTCGGGGAAGCGCTCCTCAAACAGCCGGCGTACGACCTCGTAGTCGGCTGGGTCACGCAGGTAGACAATCATCTGGGCGGCATCGTCGTAGGTGCAGCCGGCCTCTTTCAGCAAGGTCTCTATGTTCTCCCACATGCGGTAGCATTGGGCAACCACGTCGCCATGGTGCATGATCTCGCCCTTGTTGTTGATGCTGGCGGTGCCAGAAACGTAGACGTGGCGGCGGTCGCCGTAGTCGATATACGTTCCACGCTCAAACGACACACCATAGTCGCTCGTGCGATTGAGGTGGGTAGGGGCATAGAGGAAGTGAATCTGTTCTTTCTGGATTCCGGCGATGGCATAAGCATCCATCTGCGAAAGCACCTGCGCGTCGGCCTGGCGTCCATCGATGCCTGTGCTAGCAATGAAATGTGTGCGGTCGGTGAGGTTCTGTGTGATGAACACCTCGTTGCGTGCCTTCACGACGCCATTGTAGTTTAGGTCTACATCGTTCACGAAGAACCACGTGCGGATACAGTTGTCCGCCAGCGAACAGCCTTCGCCGATGAGTTGCATCACGTAGTCGTTGAGTAGGATGCGCGTTTGGCGCTCAGAGTCCTTGGCGTAGTTGCTGGCCGAGGCGAGCCAGAGGTGGCGGAAGTTGCCATGACTTGCCTCATATAGTCCACTTGAGAGTGCCCGTGTCTTCATGCCGGTGGCGAGATAAGCCCACAAGGCAATCTTCGTGCCGTTGAGTGGTGCCTGTTGGATGATGCTCATCGCTCCCTCGGGAGCCTCCATCTCGTAGTTCATCAGTTCGTCGGCCTGATTGCTGGCATCGCTCAGGAAGAATCGTTTGAAGACCACGCTAGCGCCTGCCATTGCATCTTTCTTCACTTGTGCAAAGGCATCGAGGAGTGTTTCCAGTTGTTGTTTGTAGGTGAGCAGCGGGTTGGTGAGGCTGATCACCACTTGATACTCTGTCACTTCCGTACCATTGTCGAAGCAATAGATTTTAGCGACAGCATGTTCAAAAGTAATACAATTATTCATTTAAGTTTCTATTTGCCTGCAAAGATACAATTTTCTTCTCATTTAAAAAAATAACAACAAAACTTTCTTATCTTATCCTGTTGTTTTTCTTTCATACAAACCTTTTCAGGCGTAGCTGTGCATGCCGCCGAGGAAGTAGTTCACACCGAAATAGGTCATGAGGATGGTGAGGAAGGCAAGCACCATGTAGGTGTGGTAGGTGAGGGGGCGGCGGAAGACTGGCAACGACTGTGTGTGGACGACCACGGCATAGACCATAAAAGTGATGAGCGCCCATGTTTCCTTTGGGTCCCAACTCCAATAGTTTCCCCACGACACATTAGCCCAGATGGCTCCGATGAAGATGCCGAGACCCATCGTGGTAAGGGCAGGATAGAGGAAAATGCGCGAGAGCACGGCTAGCGACTCCATCTGCGTGGCGATGGCAGTTTTCTCTCGATGACCTCTTAGCTTGCTGATTCCTTTGAGTAGGAGTGCTACGATGCCACAGATAAAGGTGAGGCCGACAAGGGCGTATGACATCATGATAATGCTGACGTGGAGCGACAACAAGGGAGAGTTCAGCACAGGCATCATGTGGGTAATCTGCGGGTCCATCTGCGATATGTGGCTCACGAGGAGAAAGAAACCTGACAGCAGGAAGCCGAAAGTGAGAAGGAGGGCTGAGAGCTGAGAGCGGATAGTGGATAGTTGATAGTTGAACAAAAGGGTGATGGCCATCACGAACCAAGCAGTAAGTAGCATGGTCTCATAACCGTTGGACATAGGGATAGTACCCTTTACTATCCAGCGCAGGGCAATACAAAAGGTGAGGGCGAGGAAGGAAATGAGAAGCAGAATGTTGCCTATTGTCTCCCATTTCTTAGAAGACTTCTTCTGGCGTGTCATCATCCAGATACAGCAGAATAATGCAAGAAATCCCAAGGTGAGATTGAACATAAAGAGGATGGTGGCAAAGGGTATGTGGTTGTAGAGGTGTTCTGCCTTGTCCTTGGTGGCCGTGGGCAGCGTGGCTGCTCCGTGTTTCTGCTGATAATTGCTGATGGTCTTGACAATCTGTCCGAAATGAGCATAGTTGCCACTGAGTGCATCCTGATAAAGGTTGTTGAAGACGGTCGTGATGTAGGTCGAGTCGGCAGGACTGATGCCGGCAGGTAATGCGTCGGTGGGCGCTATCCACGAAGATTCGTTGGCGGGGAATAGTTTCAATGGCGTGCCACGACGCAGGTCCATAACTAGCGATAGCTTCTCGTCAATCTGGGCTGCCTGCTTGTGGAAACCGTCCTGCTGGCCGTTGTAGTATTCCTTCAGATACGGGCCGATGATGTAGCCACCCATGGCTTCGTTGAAGAAAAAGTCGACCGAGCAGTATGTCGGCAGGTCGAGTTGGCTCTTCAGGTCGCCACGTTTGATTTTCACAATGGGTTCCTTGTTCCATTCGTCGCCCCAGAAGATGAATCCTAGAAGCACCTGCGTAGCACTGTAGGAGCCGTAGTGACGCTTACCGTAAAGTTTCTTCGTAAAGTCGATGGCATAAGTTTCTACGGGACAGATGCGATTGTTGTAGAGGATGTGCAATCGGGCGAAGGCATCGGCCTGTTCACGGGGCAGGGTGGGTGCCGCTGCGCGGCAAGTGAGAAGTGAACAATGAAAAATGAGAATAAGGAGGGCAGTACGCTGTAGGAGGGGTGAGCGCAACAGGTGGCGGAAGGTGCCGCGAGGGTCGATGAGCATGTAGACGAGCGAGAAGAAGAGTAGGGCGTAGCCAACGTATGTGACGGGAATGCCCCAAGGGTCTGCATTCATGGCGAGTACACTGCCGCGTTGGTCTTCATCGTAGCTGCTCTGGTAGAGGCGGTAGCCACGGTGTGAGAAGATGTTATTCATCGAAACACGGGCCTCAGTCTGTTGCTGACCTTCGACGATGGTGAAGTGTGTTTCGTAGTCAGCAACAGCCTGAGTGCCCTTGTGGTAGATGATGTTAAAGTTGTCGAGACGCAACTGGAATGGCAAGTGAGCCACGCGCATGCCCGTCTCGGTTGCGGCTTCGTAGTATTCGTCGGTGGTCTCACCCATTCGCAGGTGGATAACGCCTTGCTTCGATGTGAGATGGGTGAGTAACGCTCCAGCGAGAATTAGCACAAACGAAGCATGAAGAAGGAGTATCGGCCAGCGCCGCATGCGCCGCCTCACGATCCAAGCCACGCCGAAAGCTGCCAATAGTGCCCACAGCAACGAAAACCACCAGGCTCCATAGATGTGCTGAAGTGCAAAGTCTCGTCCGTGGCCGTGTTCTACGAATGTGGCCCCTCCGAGTACAATGACAATTAGAGCGTAGAGGGCAATGATAATCTTCTTCATGTTTCGCTTGTATTTCCGCAAAATGCGGAATGCTTAGATCGACTCGATGAACCTTACGACGGCATCTCGGTCGGCCTTCGAGAGGTGATAGAACTTCACCGTTGAGGCGTAAGCATCCGACTGTTTTGAGTAGCCATGCCACATGATGGCTTCGAGCACAGTACGTGCACGACAGTCGTGCAGACGGTCGTCGGCACCGGTTAGCTGGCGGCTCAGGCCACGGCCCCAAAGTGGAGTGGTGCGGCACCATCCAGTGCGGATATCGTTTTTCATAAACAGACGATGCTGCACCATGTCGGTGTAAGGCCAGATGGTCTGGTTCGGATACTTTGGCAATAGCTTCGTATAGTCACCATCCTTGGCGAGTCCGTTAGCATCGGCATAAGCCTTCACGCTGGCATCCACCCACATATTGTCCTTGCCGGTCTTCCATGACGGGCGATGGCACTGGGCGCAGCCCATTTCGGTGAACAGTTGCTTACCACGCTTTACCTCCGGATCGTTCAGGTTGCGGGCGGCAGGCACGGCTAGACCGCGGTGCCACACCATGAACTGATAGTACTGTTTGTCAGTCATCTCCTCCTGGCCGTTGTAGGGAGCGCCCTTGAAGAGGTACTTGTCGAAGGTCTCTTTCTTAGCAATGGACGAGCAGCTCAGAATTTCGTTGACGCGCTCGCTGATGCCTTCGTTGGTGCCGTCGGCAAAGTAGGGATGCAGGATGCTCGTCTCGGAAGAGCCGTGACGCTTGATGTAGTCGACGACCTCGCTGTCCTCGCTCTGTGCCTTGGCCCATGCGGGCGTGGTGTAGAGCCAGTGGCGGTCGCTGCGCGTAACATTGGTGATGTTCCAAATGGCGTTGGCGCCGGCACCGTCTTGCAGCGTGCCACGCGTCATGGCATAGGTGAAGCGCTTCAGCGGACCGCGACTGCCGTGGAACGAACCTGTGTCGTTGTAGGGTGCAGCATAGTATGCGCTGGTCTTGAAGGCATTGGCCTCCTTGTCCCACATGGCAGGGTTCAAGTCTACATAAGGAGCCTCGTCACGCCACTGAGCCTCAATGTCGGCATCGTCGAGTGCATCGAGCAGTCCTGTACCATAGAGGCCGATGGTCGACTCCAGGCGTACATCGTACTCCGTGGGCTTCGGATTGGTGTTGAAAGCCGTCTGCGGAATGGTCACCACAGGATAGATAAGCGAGTACTTCTCGCCATCGGCAAACTGCATGGGCAGTCCGCTCTCCATCTCCTTCACCTCTGGCCACTCAATCTTGATCTGTGTCTCGTCGATAGGAGCCTTGAAAGGCGACATGGCCTGTGTCTGCGGCATGCCCGTCACCTCGCTGATGTAGGCGTTGTTCGACGGGTGATAGACCACGAGCAGATAACCATTGCCAATCTGATTGGCGCGGTATTCGGTTTGGCGCTTGCCATGGCCGTAGCTGGGGTGACAGGCAATGCAGCTGTTGCGCACCCATGCCGGTCCGAGGCCCTTGCGTGGATTCTGTTCGAAGGTGTAGAGGTGTTCGAAGAAGTCCTCACCAGTATTGAAATCTTCCTCCATGCCGGCAATGTTTACAACTGCGGGTGTTGCTGCCGAATAGCTGGCTTTCTCGGTAGTGCCGAGCTGTCCGCCCGGATACCACTCGTCGGCCGAGAACACGTCGTTGGCCTTGCCGAAGGATTCTGTTTCCGGCACGAGGGGGCCGAGGTCGATGTCATCGTCATCATGACATGCCGTTAGAAGCGGCATCGATAGCAGTCCTAAGAATGCTAATTTGGTAATGTTTTTCATTTTCAATGATCAATTATTAATTGTCAATTATCAATTACTCCCAGTCCTCATCGTCCTCGAAGGCGATGTTCCAGATGGTAGAGCAGTACTTCACGAACGGAGCAGGCATCTGGCCGATGCGTGTGATAGCGTTCCGGAAGGCATTCACCACATTGGTATTTGTTGCACTCTGGCCCACGTTGGTAAAGAATCCGCTGAAGCTGTTGCTGGCGGCGGTACCGTTTGTAGAGCCATACCACACATTGCGGATGGAGCGGATGTTGTCCTGGAAGTCGGTGATGGAATTGTAGCTGTAGGGCGACTCCACATAGCTGATGTCACCAGCCGAGAAGGGGTTGGCAATCTTGGCAGTTCCCACCTCTGTAGCGATGGCTACACACGAGCCCTCGTCATCGGAGAGCACCTGTGCAATAGCTGCCTTCAGTGTGGGGAAGGTGCTCTTGGCGTTCACACCGGCAGAGGTGAGGTTCTCACCATACGACAGACCATTTTCCGTCTTGTACTCCAGTCCGGCAGCCTTTACGGCAGCCATGCGGCTGGCATTCTTGGCGGTCTCGCCTTCCCATGCTACCTGCAGCTGGAAGCAGCGCTCCTTCAGCAGTTTGCAAATGGTCTGCGCGTAAGCCAGCTCCTTAGCACCGCTCACGCCTGTGAAATTCTTATACGTGTCGTTCGTCTGCAGCTCGGCCACCTTTCGCGGCTGTCCGTTGCGGAAGAGGATGAACTCCAGTGCGTGGAAACCCAGGATGGTGGCGTCTTCCAGCATCTCGTCGTTCATGCCATTGTTGAAGTAGTTCAGCAGCAGGGCACGGTTTAGCGGCCAAGAGTCGATGGTCGGGTCTACGTCGAAATCAGAGGCGGCACCCATGAGGAAAGCTTCCGAGCGCTCCCAGTTTTCACGAGCGTCTTTGAAATCGTCGCAAGCCTTGTTAATCTGGTTCTGCGTGATGTTGCTAACGGTGAGACCGTTGAGGGTTTTCTCGAGGTCCTCCACGTCATCGGCCAGGTCGGTATAGGTAGGAACGATGACGTTGTTCACAAGGGTTGTCAGCACGTTGCGCAGGTAAGTCTCCTGCTCGCTGGTAAGCGTAGCCTTCGCGATGATGCTGTTGGCAGCTTCAAATTCCGAAACCACGCTGGAACAGGCATCAATGGCCAGATTACCGTATGTGCGGTCCTTGTACTGGTCCTCGGTAGGATCGTCGTTGTTGTCGTCATCGCAGGCCGTGAAACCTGTCGTGAGCGTGCAGGCTGCTGCAAAGAGCAGCGCGTACTTGAAAATTTTCTTCATAGTCTTTTTTTTCTTAATTTTATGATAAATTATGTGTAATCGTTGTTTTATCTGAAGAAACCCTCGTATGCAATGCCGATGTTAATGGCGGGTTCGTTGTTATAGAGTTTTTTCAGGAATCGCTGTGAATATTCCGCCTTCACCACGATTTGTGGCAGTGGGTAGTAGTTCACACCCACGGCCATGCGTTTCACGGCTGTGTAGTCGTAGGGAGTGTTCTTGGTCTGTGAGGCATAGGGGTCGTACATCTCGTAGCGGCCGAACACATACATCTTTTTATCTTGCGCGCGCAGGCGCTCGAATTGGGAGAACACGTTGTAGCCTGCTTCAATGCCGATGGCATAGGCATTCTTCGAGACGAAGGCCGTGTGCTTGAAAGGCGATTTCGAGTTCAGACGGTTATAGACGTACTTCAGTTGCGAGGCGTCGCTCAGGTAGCCATAATCGGCCTGTCCGCGTACAATCCAGTTGTGGGCGTTGTAGCTGAAATCGAACGAGCCTATCACCACACGTCCTTTGTATTCCGCATCCACACCGTTGGCGTTGCGAGGATAGCTGTTACCGATGCTGTGACCGTAGTAGCCGCTGATGGCCATGCGCAGGCCGGGCACAGAGTAGTTGTCCACTCGGGCAGCAATGCCGTATTTGTTGGCAACATCATATTCCATGGGTGACTTGTGGCCTTTGTGAATCCAGCCGGTGTTCGTGAATTGGTCGGCGTTTAGACCCGCCAGCAACTGAGCCTCGTAGCGGAAGTCGCCCGAGCGTCCCCAGACCGCCACGCCCGTCTGGTGCCACGTGCTCGGCAAGATGGTGTTCTCGCCTTCTGGACGGTACACCGTGAAGAAGTTCAACGGCTCGTGGTGGGCGTTGTTCAAGCCTACCGGCACCACGATGTGTCCGGCGCGGATGTTGGCAAAGCGGCCAAACGACTTCTGAATCCAGAACTGCTCCAGCTCTACTTCGCCGCCTTTCTCTGTCTCCTGTTCCCATTCGCCGCCTTCCTCATCTTCCTTCTCGTAGGCGATGCCTGTGCCTCCGTGCTCGAATTCAATCTCCGTGCCCATCGTCCAGCCTTTGCCGAAGTCGTACCCCATATAGACAACTACGTGAGGAATGTCGAACTTCCCGTGCGACGGGTCGTCCTTGTGCTGTTCGGGTTGTGAGTAGCGGCTCACATGGTCGCTGTAAAAGTTACGGCTGAAGGCCACCTCGCCATAGCCACCCACGCTCAGTCGGTTGCCGCGGGCATGACTCATTACACTGTCGCCAGCGTTCACCTGTGCACTCATTTGCATACATGCTGCCAAGGCTGCGGCAGCCATCCATAGTTTCTTGTTATTCATCCTCATTGATGTGATTAATGATGATCGTTTTTTCCGTTTCGAGCGCAAAATTACGATAAACACTGCGTTTGCGCAATACCTAAAAATGGTGGTTCCCCTCCTGAATACCCACATTTGGGGATGATACAATGATGAGTGAAAATGGCTGAATATTGAAAATACCTAATAGTGATGATTGCATATTTGAAAGTTTTTTTGTTATTTTGCAGCCATGAAGAATCAGAAAATGTATGAGGCGGACGATAAACTCATTTCCATCATCCGCGATAACTACAATATCCTGCAGAGCCTTGGGTCGTTCGGCATCAACCTGGGCTTTGGTGACAAAACCGTACGCGAGGTGTGCGAAGACGAGGGTGTAGACACGTACACTTTCCTCGCTGTCGTGAATTTCACCATCAACGGCTATCGCGACTCCGATGATGCCGACCGCCTGTCTGTACACACGCTTATGAAGTACCTGCGGGCATCTCATGATTACTATCTCGGATTCCAGCTTCCCTTCATCCGTCGTGAGCTTGCCGACGCTCTCGACCCCGACAATTCGTTGGCAGCCCTCATTCTGAAGCTCTACGACGAGTATGCTCGCCAGATACAGCAGCATATGAAGTACGAGGAACGAATGGTGTTCCCCTATGTCGAGAGCCTCCTCATGGGGCGTGCCACCCCTGGCTACGACATCGAGACCTTTTCGAAGCATCACGGCCAGACCGATCAGAAGCTGCGTGAGCTGAAGCAGATCATCATCAAATACCTGCCTGGCGACCCCTTACGCAACAACCAGCTCTCCGCCACTCTCTATGACATATATAATAATGAGGAGTGGCTCGCACAGCACGCCGAGGTGGAAGACCATATCTTCATCCCAGCTATTAGAAGACTTGAGCAGCGCTCCAAGCAGAGCGATGTGTCGGCAAAGATCTCCAGCATGATTAGTCAGGCGCCCACCAACAACGAGGCTCTCAGCGACCGCGAGAAAGATGTCATCATCAGTGTTGTGCAGGGTATGTCGAACAAAGAGATTGCAGACCACCTGTGCATCTCGGTAAACACAGTCATTACCCATCGACGTAACATTGCACGCAAGTTGCAGATACACTCTCCCGCCGGTCTTACCATATATGCCATCGTCAACAACCTTGTTGATATCTCCAGCGTGAAGCTGTAAGTAATAATCTCTCGGCCATTTAATCAGATATATTGATGTAGGGACGCGGCGTGCCGCGTTATTGGATTTTGCTTTTCCTCTCCAATAACGCGGCACGCCGCGTCCCTACATTTTATCGGGTAATGCCTTTGTTCTGTGATTTCATTTCGTAACGAAATGCGGGGGAAAAAGTCCTATTTGCATTTTATCTGTATTTTTCTTTGTTCATTCGAAATTATTTGCTACTTTTGCACCATGTTTTCGGATGACACGAGCCAAAGGTTCCCTTCATGCGGACATGCCAAGTTTTGTGGCTCCAATAGACGGAATGAAATTATACTCACATTATTTATTATTTTAATAACAACAACATGAAGAAATTTACACTATTCTTGGTGGCGGCATTGCTGATGACTGTCACAAGTATGGCGCAGAAACCCGCCGCGCGCGAGTTCTCGCCAAATCGTGTTGCAGCACTGGCACCGAGCCTGAAGGCAGATGCCACGAAGATGCCGTCGCAGGCATCGCTGCAGAAACAAGTAGACTCTAGCCGTCTGCGTGCCGCACGTGCCGTGCTGGCTGGCAAGGGCCAGAAGGCAAAGGTGACCGAGCAGGCCTCGAAGGATTCGAAAGGCGTGCTGCGTGCTCCAAAGAAGACTATCACGGGTGACGAGGAGTTCATCACTGAGCAGCCTGAGGGCCGTCAGCAGATTTATTCGCGCAGTGGCGATGCCTACTATGTGAACCTGTTCTGGTTGGTACAGACTTCCTTTACCGGTGCTGTAGGTAATGTGGTGTTTGGAGAAAACAACGAGGTGTATGTGAAGAACATCTTCTCGCAGCTGCCCACGAATTCGTGGGTGAAAGGCACTCTCAACGGAAGCAAGATAGTTTTCGAGTTCCCGCAGATGGCTTTCGAGCAGGAAGGTGATTCCTACTATGCCGAGCTGTTGTCGTATGTTGAAGACGAGGATTGGTATGTGACTGCTGAAAACCAGACGCTGTCCCTGAACTACAATGCTACGACGCATGCCATTACTTGTTCTACCGGTTCGAACATCGCCACCGGCAACGTCATTGTCGGTCTTGTCGACGAGAGTGAAGAGTGGGCTGGCTATGGCGACTGGAACTTTAAGATGACGCTGATGACCGATGAGCCTGTGACTGCTCCCGAGGGTCTCGAAACTACAGAATATGCTGTTGTGAGCGAGGGCGTGGATGGCACACTTGCAAAAGTTGGTTTCCAAGGCAACGATGTGTATGTGCAGGGCCTCTATGCCAATATGCCAGAGGCATGGGTGAAGGGTACCATTGAGGGTGACAAGGCTGTGTTTAAGTCGGGTCAGTACATGGGTGCCGATTTCGTTACGAACTACCACCAATACTTCGTATCTGCTACTGCCGAGGAGAAGTATGACGAGTATTATGAGGAATACTACACCGAGTACGAACTTTCGAACGAGGATGTTACCTTCGACTACGATGCTGAGACGAAGACCTTCTCGAACAGCAGCTGCTTCCTGATAAATGCCGGAAAGACTACTGTGTACTATACCGCTGCCTACAACAAGGCTAAGATGTATCCGTTTGTCGAGGTGGCCGCAACACCGGCTACTCCTACGTGGAACGAGTTGTTTGAGGGTGGTTACGACTACTATAACTATGGTTATGGATGGGGTTATCTTGACTTCGACATTCCTTCTGTCGATGTGAATGGCGACTTCATCTTACCTGAGAAGATTACGTATCAGATTTATACGAAGGTGAACGGCGAGGAAAAGCCGTTGCGCCTGTCTGCTGATCATTACGCATATCTGGATGAGGACATGGATGAAGTTCCCTACGACTTCTCTGACGGTTGGGATTTCTATGCTCAAGGAGCTAACCACAACATTTACTACTATGTAGTTGGTCCTGAGGCCTTCGGTGTGCAGGCCATCTATCGTGGTGCTGGCGAGGAGCGTCGTTCGGAGATTGCATGGAACGAAGTTTACGATCTAGGTTCTGAGATTCAACCTGATGCCGCCACACCTGACTATCCCGATATTGATCCTTCTGACACGGGTAGCAGTATCGGCTATGGCTTCTATACAGGTGCCGAGGATGTGTATTCATTTGGCGAGGCAGTGGAAGACACTTATGACGTGGCTATTCACCTGCAGAACGAGGCACTGGTAGGCACACACGTGGAAAGCATCACCTTCCCGCTGATGGGTACACGCGGTGTGAGCAACATCAAGGCTTGGCTCTCCAGTCAGCTGCGTGTTGAGGACGGTAAGAATGTTCCCGACCTCGTGAGCGTGGATGTGACGGATGCAAAGGCTGGCTATGTGACTGTGCAGCTGGAGAAACCCTACACGATTCCTGAAGAGGGTGTGTATGTAGGCTACAGCCTTACCATCGACGATGCTTCACGCGAAGTGAACCAACAGCCGCTGGGCGTGATTCTTCAGTCTAACGAGGGTGGTTTCTATCTCCACACCGGCCGTGAGTTCCTGAAGTGGCTCGACCTTTCGGAAGGCTTGGGCATCAATTCCGCCATTCAGGTGACCGTAGGCGGTAGCAAGGTGAGCGAGAATGCTGTGGCCGCCGTTCCTGGTGAGACGGTTTATGTGACGACGAAGAATCCTTTTGAGGCAGAGGTGCAGTTTATCAACCATGGCTCGAAAGGTATTAAGTCGCTTGATATCGACTACACACTTGCTGGCGGACTCAAAGGCTCGCAGCACATCGACCTGAAGACTCCTGTTGATGGATTCTTCGGAAAAGCCTATACCACTACGCTGACGATGCCTGAGCTCTCTTCACCCGGCAACTACGATCTGGAAATCGATGTGGTGAAGGTGAACGGTGTTGACAATGCTGATCCTGCTTCCATGGCGAAGACGCCCATCGTTGCATTGAACACGCTGCCGAAGAAGCGTACGGTAATGGAGGAGTACACTGGCACATGGTGTGGCTGGTGCCCGCGTGGATTTGTGGCTCTTGAGAAACTCGCTAAACTCAGCGAAGGTGAGTATGTACTGCTGAGCTATCACAACGGCGACCCGATGGAGATTATGGAGTTCTTCCCCAGCAGCGTTTCTGGATTCCCCGATGCATGGCTCGACCGTGCCGAGGAGGTGGATCCCTACTACGGAACAGGCAACACCGATTTCTTCGTTGCTCAGGATATGGCTCGCCGCAACAAGCAGTTCGGACATGCTGCAATTGAGTTCCAGTCGGAGATGAGCGAGGATGGCCAGGCCATCAACGTCTCGACATCCGTGATATTCCCCTATAGCGCTGACGATGCGAAGTATGGTGTTGAATATATCCTTGTTGCCGACGGTCTCACTGGTGAGGCTGGCAGCGACTGGGATCAGACCAACTATTACGCTGGCGGCAGCGATGGCCGTGACCTCGCATCATTCAACAAAGCCGGCGATTACGTACAGGAACTTGTGTTCAACGACGTGGTGATTCTCGCCCCGCAGTCAGGCTTTGGCATTCCTGAGAGTATTCCTGCCGAAGTGAAGGCCGACGTGCCCGTTGAGCATAGCTACTCGTTCCTGCTGGCCGATGCTGTGAACATGGATGGCGAGAGTCTGCTACAGCCCCAGGCAAAGCTGAAGGTGGCTGTGTTGCTCATCGACTATGTGACTGGTCAGATTGTGAATGCCAACATCGCTCCTGTGGGTGCTGCTACCGGTATTGCCTCGCCTGAGGCCGACCAGTCGCAGCGTGGCATCAACAGCGTGCGCTACTACGACCTCGGTGGTCGCCAACTCACGGCTCCGCAGCGTGGCATCAACATCGTCTCGATTACCTATAATAACGGTACCGTCCAAACGCTGAAGATGAAGCGTTGATAGTTCCCGACGGTTATAACGATAAAGCGGGTGTGTCAAAAAAAAGACACACCCGCTTTTTGTTTTTTGTCTGCAAAAGTGAAAGAGAGGACTGCAGGCTCTCTACGGGCGAGGCTTCCCAACATACGTTACCGGCTCTGCCTCACCCTTCAGAATCTTGGCGAAGGTCTGTGGGGTGATGGTGACAGGACCGCGCATGAATTCGGGGATGTTGTAGCAACGCAGGAACTGCCGATGATAGTTGGGATCGGCGGTGGGGAGTTCGAAAGGCTTTTCACAACGGCCGTCGGGGCCTACATGTGCGAAGAAGGGGCGGGTGAACGAACCGTCGTCGCGACGGCTGCTGAACACGATCCATCGGCCATTACTCGACCAGGAGTGATAGCTCTCAGTGTCGTCGGAGTTCACTTCGTCGAGCCGACGCACAGCACCGCTCTGCAAGTCCATCAGCCAGAGGTCGGCATCGTGGTGCCAGATGTGGAAATAACCGTAGCTGGCTAATGTGAACAACAGGAACCGGCCATCCGGCGAGATGCGGGGCAGGACGGCAGAGCCCGGGGCGATCGTTTTGTTTGCGCTATCACTTTGTGCTATGTAGCTGCGAAGGGTGTCGGCACGCAATACTGCTTCGCTGGGCCCGAACTCGAAGGTTTCGGGATTGAAGCTCTTCTTGAAGATGTTGTAGCGCAGATCCATGCATCGCCTGGCAACTTCCTGTTCCTTCTTGATAGTTGTGTCCTGCCGATTGAAATGGGCGCTGCAGTAATAAAGAGTCTTTCCGTCGGGAGCCCACGCAGGGAATACCTCAAGCTCTAAGGAGTCGTTTTCAAGATTGGTCACCTCACCGCGGTCGATGTTGTAGGCGATGATATCACTCTCCACATCGAAAACCTCAATCTTGTTCGGGTCGGTGGTGTGGAAGTTCTGGTGGGTTTTGTCGGTGGAATAGACGATGAGTTTCAGCCAAGGATGCCAAGCCGGATAGACGCCAGCCGAGAGGATGGAGTCGTTCCTCATGTTCACCTTTTTGATGTCGCCGTCGTAGGCGATGATGGTGCCGCCGTTTTTCTGTCTGGCATGAAACTGCATGCGGTCGGGGTTGTATTGCTGGTAGTTGTGGCAGTTGATGCACTGACCGTCGTTCTCGAAGCCACAAAGCATGTTGTCGTAGATGACGCTCTCGTCGTAGTTCTCCAGGCAGCGTTGACTGATGGTGAGCGCCTCATAGCTGACAAACGAGGGCGGAATGAGGCGGTAGCTGAGGTAGGAGTCGATGCTGTCTTCAGAGACGAAGATGCTGAAAGGTTTGTAGTGCGTCCACTGGTCGCCGCGCTGTGCAAAGACATCTACTTTGATGGCATCGCCTTTGGCTTCGCCGATGAGCGAGGCCCATTCGTCGAACGTAGGCTGCATCTTGTCGGCACAGACCACCTCGATGTCGCCTGCTGCATAGCGCGCAATCATCGCGTCGGCCTCCTCGTCGAGCTCGAAGGTCAGCGGAGCAATGTTCAGTGGGATCGTTACATCGACATAGTCAGGATAGATCTTTGGCAGGGCATCGACGTCGGTAAATGCTGTCGGCACCTTCGTTGTGCATGCACAAAGCAACAGAGTTGCAGCTAAAATGAGATATCTGTATTTCATCATACTCGTTTTTTTCTCTACCACCCCTCACCCATCCTTCGGAAGTAGGGACTACGCAGGGGGTGGGGTTAATACTCAGGCAGTTGCCCCATCGTGTAGTACTGATAATAATAGGTATGAGCGAACTGGTTGCGGAGTCCTTCACGCGCTTCTTCCACGTCGGCACCGTCGTAGAGCGGGGCAAATCGCATGAACTCATCGTATTCGGCTTTCACCGAACTCTCAAAGGGCATGTTGTCGAGATTCTGGCGTCCTTCCAGCTTGCCGTAGAGATAGGCGGCTTCCTGATAGTAGCGCGGCATTTTGCCATCCGGATGTAGCCGGATGTAGTTGGCGAAATGAGTCCAGAACTGTGGGACGTCGTGTGTGTAGAGCGTAGCTAGCAAGGCCTGCTCTTGGAAAACGGTGTCCTCGATGTTATAATTATTCGCTAAGCGCCGCATGAGATAGCTCTCCACGAAGCCTTGATCCGATCCAAGCACGTTGTCGTGATGTAGCATGTGCTTCACCGCAGCCAGCTCTGGGTCGGTGTCCATCAGTTTCGGATTCTTCAGGAACGACTCTGCCTGGTCTGCCCAGTCAGCGAAGAACAGGGTCTGCTTCAACAGCCCAATGTACTTGCGTGCCAACTGTTGCTCGCCGTTGAGCAGAGCACTTTTCACCAGATATTTCAGATGTTCTGCCCGCACTCCGAACTCCACACCCATTTCTATACACAGGCGGTTGCAGTAATTCAGCATGCCGTATTGATAATAGACCAGCGGTCCGACCTCGAGCATAGCCCGCATGCCAAAGGGCGCAGCGAAAGTCTTCGAGCCGTTTTTGTAGAGGAACATTTCATCGCCCTGTCGGCCCAGTCGCGACAAGGCGATGTTGCGCATCATGACGATGGGGCGCGTCGGCTCGTCCTCCTGTTCGCGCGCCTCATCGATAACGCCCTCCCAGTCGGCACAGTCTAGTCTGTGCTGCATGGTCAGTTCGTGGTGGAAGTTCTCGTCCTTGAACCAGAAATGGAACACCCCGAATGCCAATGTTGCCACAACCGCTACTTGCGTTGCGGTTCGAATGATGGGCGCGGCTTTTTTCTTCCATTCAGCATGTTGACTCTTGTAGGTGAGTGTCAGCGTGAGAAAGAAGAGGAAGAGCAGGAGGTAGGGTAGGTAGTAGACCCGATGATTCTCCGTGATGAAATAAACGGGCAGTCCTGTGTAATAGATGTTTGCGAGATTTGTCTGATAATAGAAGAAGTGGTAGCAGACGAGTGGCACAGCGATGATGCTCGCTATGGCGACAATCGTACTGATCAATGCCTGTGGGCGCTGTTTCTCCAGTCGCCACGACCAGACACCCATGAGAAGAACTGCAGCAAGGGCGTAGATGCCGAACAGCGGATAGCCCACAGCAGCCACAGCAGCGATGAAGAGCGGGCGTAATGCGTACTTTGACGGGAGAGAGCGGAATGCCCAAAGCGTCAAGACGGCCGTCAGGGTGCCGATGGTGGCAGCGAAGAAATAGCCCGGTAGCTTCAGTACGTAGAGCCAGTAGCCCGTGTCGACGATAGCTATCAGCAGCAATGCGACGGGAATCAGCAACAGCGTTGCCCAGCGGTCGGGAATGTTAAAGGTGCGCTTCGCCAGCCACATCAGCAGCAGCCACATGCCACAGAGCAACAGTACGCCCAGCCATGGGAAATGTAGGAACTGCGTGCAGAACGCTCCCAGCCATGATAACATGCCGCCAGAGACGACCATCTGTTGCCGGAAGAACAACGATGAATTCAGGAATAGGTTCGCCTCCTGAATCTTCCAAAGGAAGTCGTGTTCATAGACCAGAAGTGTGAAGGCGATTACAGCCAGGACACCAACCCAAATGAGTGGATAAAAAGACTTCTTCATCTTTCTCAGTATCACATTATCTCAACATCTCAACGTCTCAACGTCTCCGCTCGACCCGTAGGGGCGCTTTCGTAGCGAAGCGGAGAAAGAACAACTCAACCTCTTTATCTCACTACTTCTGTGAATTCAGGCTTGGCTCCTTCTTCCTTTCCAACAGTCACGAAGATGGTCGATGTAGACTCGCCCCCATCGAAACCGCGGCTCTTCACGGAGAATTGATAATCGGTGCCATCGGGAGTCTGACGCTTGCCAACGGTGACGGGAGTGCCCAGGGGGAACTGATAGTTGGAGCAGGCGGCGTCGAAAATGGCTTTGTCGGCATCGGTGATGGGCTGTTGAGCTGAATAGTCGGGCAGGGGGGCGACGGTGCCTTTCTTGTAGCCGTTCTCAATGAGGAACCGGTCGAGTTCCTTCTTGGCGGCTGCCACTCTTGCTGTACGCACGCCATATCCTTTCTGGATTGTTGCCTGAGGGAGCGCCTTCTTGAGATCGTTGGTCGAGGTGTTCAGTCCTCCGCTGCCAAAGGTGCAGAAAGGCACGATGGTCTTGCCGGCAAAGTCGTTCTCCTTCACCAATGTGGAAATCGGCATAGCGTAGGTTCCGAACCAAATGGGATAGCCGAGGAAGATGACGTCGTAGTCGGCAATCTTCTTTTTTAACGGCTTTAGGGCAGGTGTCTCGCCGCTTTCCCGCTCACGCTGACTGCGCTGGATGGTTGCCTGGAAGTCGCCCGAATAAGGCGTCGCAGCCTCGATGCACTCGATGTCGGCACCGAGTTGTTTCTGCAACTCTTCGGCTACGGCCTTCGTAGTTCCTGTCTCAGAATAGTAGAGCACCAGTTTCTTCTGAGCAAAGCCTGTTGTGATGGTTGCCATAGCGGCAACAGCCATGATTATTCTTTTCATTGTCTAGTTTTTTATAGGTTTTATATCTGTTTGAATGTTAAGGGGGACGAAGCGGGTTCGTCATCACGATGGCAAAATTACGAAGAATTTGCTGAAATACCAAATAATCTCCCCAATCTTTTTTATTGAGAGAAATTCTATCGCTACGTTTACTTGAAATGCACATCGCTTGAATGCAATCATATTGACAGGCTCTCATCCTTTATCTCATTTAAAAAGCAGAATCTGAAAACGCAAGAAGCACGGGAAGACAATTCTCGTGCTTTTTTGTTTCTGTGTTGCCGAATTGTTTCTTTTTCATTTCTTTTGATGTTCACGATTCGTCTCTTTTGTGTCTTCCCATGTTAACAAATGATTCCTTTCTCGTGTTACTTTGTTGCCGATGAACCCTTCTCGTGTGTTTCGGAGTTTCTTTTAGATTTCCTTCAACACATGCATTCTTCCTATTTGGTTATCAATGAGTTTGCCGTTTAAAGTTGCTTGAAAACCGAAAAGAGCATGATGTTTTCCGTATATTAAAATTTGTAAAAATGGAAATTTTCTTCGATTTCATCGCTTGTTGTATCGTCTTTTTTGTTAACTTTGCAGTCGCAATAGAATTAACAGAAAAGAAAACTTGAAAGGAGGACCATGAAGAGAAGATTTTCCAAAACGGAAAACTTTTCAGAAAATATCCGCCCAAAAGTTTTCCAAAACCTAAACCGCAATGGAAATAAAAAACTTTACGATTACCAAACGTGACGGCACGAAAGACCGTTTCTCTTTAGACAAGATTATGAATGCCATCGTGAAGGCATTCGAGAGTGTTGACATGCCTGTGGATCTTGGCAGTATCTATAAGATACTCAGCCACTTACAGCTTCAAGAAGACATCAAGGTGGAGGACATCCAGAACCAGGTGGAAGAGGCGCTAATGCGCGAAGGCTACTACCAGGTTGCGAAGTCGTTCATGCTCTATCGTCAGCAGCACACCGAAGATCGCGAGACATTGGAGAAGTTGAAATTTTTGTCAGACTACTGTGATGCCGCTAATGCAGCAACGGGTTCGAAGTATGACGCCAATGCCAACGTGGAACATAAGAATATTGCAACACTCATCGGCGAATTACCCAAGGCAAGTTTCATTCGTTTGAACCGCCGACTGCTTACCGACCGCATCAAAAAGATGTACGGCAAGCCCATGTCCGACGAATATATCGACATGCTCACCCACCACTTTATATATAAGAACGACGAGACCTCGCTGGCCAACTACTGTGCTTCGATCACGATGTATCCGTGGCTCATCGGTGGCACAACGAGCATTGGCGGCAACTCTACGGCTCCTACCAACCTGAAGTCGTTCTGCGGCGGGTTTGTGAACATGGTGTTCATGGTGAGCTCAATGCTTAGCGGTGCTTGCGCTACGCCTGAGTTCTTGATGTACATGAACTACTTCATCGGTAAGGAATACGGTACGGACTACTATAAGGATCCCGATCGCGTGGTTGATCTCTCGCTGAAGCAGCGTTCTATCGACAAGGTCATCACCGACTATTTCGAGCAGATTGTCTACTCGCTGAACCAGCCCACTGGTGCCCGCAACTATCAGGCCGTGTTCTGGAATGTGGCCTACTACGATAAACCCTACTTTGAGAGTCTCTTCGGTGAGTTCTACTTCCCCGATGGTTCGCGTCCCGATTGGGAAGGCCTTTCATGGCTGCAGAAGCGTTTCATGAAGTGGTTCAACAAGGAGCGCACGAAGACCGTGCTGACATTCCCTGTTGAGACGATGGCTCTGCTGACTCATGACGGCGACTGCGTGGACAAGGAGTGGGCTGACTTCACAGCAGAGATGTATTCCGAGGGCCACTCGTTCTTCACCTACATGAGCGACAATGCCGACTCGCTGTCGAGCTGCTGCCGCCTGCGCAACGAGATTCAGGACAACGGTTTCAGCTACACGCTTGGTGCCGGCGGTGTGTCGACGGGTTCGAAGAGCGTGCTCACGGTGAACCTGAACCGCTGCATCCAGTATGCTGTGAACAACGGTAAGGACTATCGCGAGTTCCTCACACACGTCATCGACCTCTGCCACAAGGTGCAGCTCGCCTACAACGAGAACCTGAAGGAGCTGCAGGCTCATGGTATGCTGCCGCTGTTCGATGCCGGTTACATCAACATCGGTCGTCAGTACCTGACCATCGGTATCAACGGTATGGTGGAGGCTGCTGAGTTTATGGGTCTGCAGATCACCGACAACCCGCAGTATCTGGCCTTCGTTCAGGAGATTTTGGGTCTTGTGGAGAAGAAGAACAAGGAGTATCGCACGAAGGACGTGCTCTTCAACTGCGAGATGATTCCTGCCGAGAACGTCGGTGTGAAGCATGCTAAGTGGGACCGCGAGGACGGCTACTTCGTGCCGCGTGATTGCTACAACAGCTACTTCTACGTGGTGGAGGACGAGTCGCTGAACATCATCGACAAGTTCAAGATGCACGGCGCTCCCTACATCCAGCACCTCACGGGTGGCTCTGCCCTGCATATGAACCTGGAGGAGCACCTCTCGAAGACGCAGTATCGCCAGCTGCTGTGCGTGGCTGCCAAGGAGGGATGCAACTACTTCACGTTCAACATTCCCAACACGCTCTGCAACGACTGCGGTCACATCGACAAGCGCTACCTGCACGAGTGCCCGGTGTGCGGCTCGAAGAATGTTGACTACATGACCCGCATCATCGGTTACCTGAAGCGCGTCAGCAACTTCTCGCTGCCCCGCCAGCAAGAGGAACATCGCCGCTACTATGCCGGTAAGGAGAAACTCGTGGAGGCGTAAGGTTAATTGATAGTTGATAATTGACAATTGATAATTGACAGTTGCCAGTTGAAAAGAAACTAACGTGCTGAAGTATGTAAACACGGGCGTCGTCTTTCAGGAAATCCCTGACGAGACGACGCTCTCAGTGAATATCTCGCGCTGTCCCTGCCATTGTCCAGGGTGCCACAGCGCTTATCTGGCTGAGGACATCGGTGAACCTCTCGATGCCTTGGCAATCGATGGCTTTGTGAAGGAATTCGGTGGCGACATCACCTGCATTGCGCTGATGGGTGGTGATGCCGAACCAGAAACCGTCGATGCGTTGGCGCAGTATATCCGTGAACGCCACCCAGGCTACAAAGTGGCGTGGTATAGTGGACGTCTGCGCATCTCGCCGCGCATCGATCGTAGCCATTTCGACTATATCAAGATTGGTCCTTACATTGCTCATCTGGGTCCTCTCACGAAACCCACCACCAACCAACGGCTCTATCGCATCGGAGCAGGTGGCGAAATGGAGGACATCACCTCGCGTTTCTGGAAGAAATAAGATAGTAGAAACGAAAAAAGTTCAGTTCGCATGAGCGGATTGGACTTTTTTTGTGGTAATAATAAATCTGTTGGCATAAACAGCCTGATGAAAGACCCCAACGGGGTCTCATGTGCGTAACCGCAGGTCTTGACCTGCGGTGGATGACATCTCCCCAGACACCCGACCCCAAAGGGGTCGCACATCATTAAGCAGACGAAACGGCATTCCAGTTGTTGTGCGTCCCCCTTGGGGACGAGGGCATATATTAGAGTTCTTTATTCCGCAGGTCAAGACCTGCGGTTACCATAGTGCGACCTCTTCGAGGTCCTTGTGCCATCTGCTATATTATTCCACTTTTTTTTGTATCTCTGGCTCCGCCGAAGATACTTTTATTCGACAATATAAACAAAAACGGCTTTTTGTTTTGTATTGTTCTCATTTATTTGTATCTTTGCCAGCGAAAAGGAATAGTTATGATTAACGACGGAAGGCCACGCCTGGCTATCGTAGACCCGAACACGCTGGCTACAATAGGATTGAATCAGCTGTTGCAGAATGTGATGCCGATCATGACGGTCGACACATTCGGCTCGTTTGCAGAGTTGGAAGCAAACGGCCCAGATAACTATTACCACTTTTTTGTTGCGATGAATCTTGTGCTCGAGAACCGTAGCTTCTTCTTGGAACACCGGCGCAAGACCATTGTGCTCACGATGTCGAACGACCCAAGCACGCAACTGAAGGATTTCCATTCGCTTTGCATCAATGTGCCGGAGAACATACTGGTACGCTCGTTGCTGATGCTGGGTCATCAGGCCCATGCAGGTGGCAAGAACCTGCCGCCGCTGCCCCGTGCCTTGCGCGCACAGGTACTCACCGATCGTGAGATAGAGGTGCTGGCACTTATCGTGCAAGGGTATATCAACAAGGAGATTGCCGACCAGCTGAACATCGGTCTGACGACGGTGATCACGCATCGCAAGAACATCATGGAGAAGCTCGGCATGAAGAGTGTCTCCGCCCTGACTATCTATGCCGTGATGCACGGTTACGTAGATATCAACAAAATCTAGCACATCATTTATTCACTAAGCAGTTGATTGTTGATAGTGGGAAGATATCTTCTTTCTGCTATCTCATTGTTTTTGTCTCTTTATCTCACATCTTTCTCTCTATAACACACAGTTTTCATCCGCTTTAAACAATGCTTTTGTGAAGCATTTTCATTGCTTTAGTGATGCTACCTCAATGCTCTAGTGATGCGGGCTTAATTTGTGCAGTAAATTAAGTTATTTTATTCAGTAAATTAAGTTATTTTACTTAGCAAATTAAGTTAATTTACTCATCAAATTAAGTTAATTTACTCATCAAATTAAGTTAATTTACTGAACAAAATCAGTTGATTTGCTAAATGGGAGTATTGCTCTCGTGTCATCAGAGCAGTGTTCCAGTTGCACGAAAGCAGTGTTCCAGTTGCACGAAAGCAGTGTTCCTGCTGCATAAAAGCCCCGACGGGGCGTAAAGAATATAGGCAGGTGGTGTAGCGAAGCGAAACCCCTGCTAAAAAGGATATAAAAGTACAAGTGCCGAAGGCCCGACAGAATTTCTGTCACCCCATCGGGGTTTGGCTTGTATATAACTCGCTTAGCAGGGGTTTCGCTTCGCTACACCACCTGTCTATATTCTGGCCAGGCCTTCGGCCTTCGTCCCTACGATTCACCGCCTACCTGTATTCTGTCACACTTTCAGTGCTCTATTGGGCCAAGTTCAATAATATTGCCTAACAAAATGCATAAATATTGTTAACGGCTGTTGCAAATTGGGGTGATAAGTGTCTTGTAAGTGTGAAGCGTTAAGAAAAAGAGACCTATGACCGACAGCGAATTTGAACAGCAAGCCCGCCAGCTCAGGCAGAAGGCTGTAGATGCCAGCCGCAGCTATGGGGCGGGACACGCCGAAGCCGAAGACATCGCACAAGATGTGATGTTGCATCTCTGGCAGTTGCGCCGCGAGCTCGACCGCTACCGTTCGCTGGAGGCAGTTGCCGTTCAAGCGGCCCGCCGACTCACCTATAACCTGCACAGGCGACAGCCTCTGCTTCCCCTCACAGGGCAGGAACAGTGTGATAAGGTAGGTGCCGATCCTTCCCAACAGTTGGTGGAGCGTGAGGATGACGAATGGCTGCAACAGCGTCTCAGCCAGTTGCCGTCGACACAACATGCCGTTCTCTATATGCGGCAGGTGGAACACCGCTCCAGTGTCGAAATCTCTCGTTTGCTAGGCATCAGCGAGGCATCTGTTCGTACGTTGCTCTCTCGTGCCCGTCGTAAGCTGTTAGAAGAAATCAAGAAAAGAAATCAATCACCATTATAACATTCTCTCATGTCTATGAAACCCATTGATAATCAGAAATATATCGCTCGTTTGCTCGACCGATTCTTGCAAGGTGATAGCACCCTTGAAGAAGAGCAAATCCTTGCCGACTACTTCCGTTCTGCTGCCGACTTGCCAGCCGAGTGGGAGGACTTTCGCACGATGTTCCGTTACTTTGATCAGGGCATGGAACACATCGACTATGCCCAGCAGGAGGAAGTTGCGTCAGGGTTGCTTTCGGCATCGCCCTCTGTGGGTCGTCGCCCGTTCCGGTGGTGGTTAACGGCTGCTGCCTCCCTGTTGATACTGGTAGGAATGGCGGTTTCTTTCCATCACTTCCGACAAGAGAAACCAACTCAAGTTACCATGACTCACGTTCGTCAGCAGCCCATTGCGAGAAAGGTGAATACGCCATCCGCTCCCATTGCTACTCCCGACGAATTGCAAAGCAGAAAAGCTGTGGTTGTTGCGTCTCGCAGTAAGTCGATGGGCGATGGCCCTCATGGAAGGAAAACGAACCGTAAACCGCAAGGGGCGACTGCCCGAATTCCAGTAGAAGAGCAAGCAGCAGAACATCCTGTGTCGTCGGAGCCGACTGCTGATCCGTCTTTCGAGGAGCTGCGTGAGGCACAGCGATTGGCGATTCATAACGATGTGGTTGAAGCTGTCTATGAGCTGTTGCCCGACGATGGCAATCTTCTGCATCTGGCTACCGATGAAAACGGTGCCTATGCCATCATCCCTACGACGATGGTTCGCGAGTTGTAGACCGACTATGCATTTAGAATGATGATTCCAATGAATTCAGAAACATGATTCCAACAAATAAATAAAACAATGAAAAAGATGAAAACAAATTCCACATTTCCTCGCAGGCTCGCCGCTGCAGCTGTCCTGCTCGTCGTGGCCTCTGGCTCTTTTGCACAAAAGAACATCGAAGCCGCGTTCGCCAGTTTCAAAAGCGAAAAGGCCGTGACCATCTCTGAGAGTCGCAGCCGCGAAACCGATCCCGCTACGGGTCAGCTCAAAGAGCGCACCGAGGGCATTGACTTTTCGCTCGATGCCAGTAAGAAAAACCTTATCGACAAGCTGTGTGCGGCTTTCGACCGCGACCGCGAAGCCTCGTATAATGAATTTTCTCACACGGGCAACGGCCGTTCTCCGCAGCCTATCTTGATAGGAAACGAGATTTCAGTGGGTGTTGGCAAAAACATGAACTATGTCGTGATGGCCTTTGCCGATAAGCAGACTGCTGAAGAAGGCAAGCCGATAAACCGCACGGTCTATGCCATGGAGTGGGCCAAAGATGCAAAGGACGGCAAGACGATTACGGGAACGCTCTATGTGGTCTATGGTCCTATTCCGCAGAAACGTTCGGTCACGATTACCCGTGCAAAGACGATTGGTTCGGCACCGGATGCGATTAGACGTTACGAGGAAACGCTGAAAGGCCTTGATTTCTCGAATCTCGGACAGACACTGGGCGATGTGGGCTCGGTACTTGCCGACCTTCGCCTGGGTGACTTCGGACTGTTGGCCGACAGCCTTGCCGCATCGTCGAGCCAGTCGTCGCTGCAGCCTTGGCTCTACCTCTTCCGCATGCAGACGCGCGGCTATCGAAAAGCAGTCAAACAAGGCAAGGATGTCACGTATTACCTGACCAGCCTGCTCGAGCATTGCAAGAAGGAGCATGCCTCGCTAACCGATGACGAGCTCAAACTCTGCATGGAAGAGCTGCACCGCCTGCTCGACATCACCAAGGACGACTTCGATCGTGCCTTGCTCGAGGAATGCATTGGGTTGTTGAAGAAGGGGTGATGGAGGACGGCCTGAAAGGCCAACAAGCACATAGCCCAGGGCATCGCCCTGGGTTTTTTATGTTGTAACAGAAATCGCCCCGAAAGGGCAAAAGCATTGATAACCAGAGCTTTTGCCCTTTCAGGGCGACATTACTTGCATGCCTTGTACCCAGGGCGTTGCCCTGGGCTGATAGCTGTTGGCCTTTCAGGCCGATGCCTATAGCCCCTCTTTGCGCGAGGAGGGGACTACAAAACGATTCCTTTCTCTATTTTGACACGCTCCCGTTGGTTGTGTCACGAAAGAAGAAAAAACATTACAAGAATGGGGCGAGGAGATGGGCGAACCACCCGCGGAACTTCTGCCAGGGGGTGCGGAACTGGTTCCACGTGTCGGGCGTCAGGCGGAAGGAGTCGCGCTTGTCGGCATCGAAAAGGTCGCAGAGCTGCTGGGTGATGTGTCGGTCGATGATGACAGCATTTTCTTCATAGTCCCAACGCAATGAACGAGCGTTGAGGTTCGCACTACCTACGGTGCAGAAGCGTCCGTCGACCATGATCACCTTCGTGTGATGGAAGCCCGGCTCGTACATCCATACCTCCACACCTTTCTTCATGAGATGGTGCAAGTTGTAGAACATGCAGTCGGGAGTGAGCGGGATGTCGCTATGGGTGGATGCCATGATCTCCACCTTCACTCCTCGTTCGGCTGCCTCGCGAAGCTTGCGCTTCAGCTTGCGGTTCAGGGTGAGGTATGGGTTGATGAGTTTGATGCTATCCTTTGCATCGTCGATGGCATGATAATAGAACGAGCGGATGATGCGATTCGTCTTCTCCGGCTCGCGGTTGATGATGCCTGCCTGTGCCGGGGGCGACGGGGGTAAGGCATTGGTGTCGATACTATCGATGGGGGTGAAATAGGGTGCGGTGTATTGGCCATAATAATACTTCGCCCCCTGCAGTCGCTCGCCAGTGGTCTTCTCCCATATCTGCATGAAGATTCGTTGCAGCGTGTTAACCTCGTCGCCTTCTATGCGGCAGTGCATGTCGCGCCACGAGCCCACCTGCTTTGTGCCATTGATGTAGTAGTCGGCAACGTTCATGCCACCGGTATAGGCAATCTGTCCGTCGATGACGACGATTTTGCGATGGTCGCGGCTAAAGACATGGTTAATCCATGGGAAGTTCAGCGGGTCGAACTCATAGATTTGGATGCCCTGGCTGCGTAGTTTACGGATATGCCGGTTCTTCAGTGGTCGGTTGTTGGAGGAGTTGCCGAAAGCATCGTAGAGTGCCCGCACCTCTACGCCCTGTGCCGCCTTTTCTGCCAGCAGGTTGAAGAGCAGCATGGCGATGGAGTCGTTGCGGAAGTTGAAATACTCCAGGTGGATGCTGCTGCGCGCTTCGCTGATGGCCTGAAACATATCGTCGAACTTCTCCTGTCCGCTGATGAGCAGTCGGATGCGGTTGTTATGAGAGAAGGTCACCCCTTCCTGCCGCAGCTGTTCCACGATGATAGAGTCGGATGTCGGCTCTGCCGTCGGTTGAGCCAGCGACGTAGAGCAAATCAGAGAGAGCAGAAAGAGTAGTGTGTAGTATGAGGATTTCACCTTTTTACATCTATAGTTATATCATGCACGAGTAGTGGTCGACAACACCCAAGAGGTGGCGTTCGTGGTCGGCGACGAGCACCGTATGGATCTTATGACGTTGCATGATGCGTTGAATTTCAGTTATTTTCGTCGTGGGTGTTACCATCTTCGGCTGATGCGTCATGATATCGCTCACCGTATGGTTGAAGAACTCTGCCTGCCAGCGTTCCATGGCACGGCGGATGTCGCCATCGGTGATGAGGCCGATAATCTTCCCGTCTTCGACCGACACACCCAGTCCCAGCTTGCCCTTGCTGACGTGGATGATGGCTTCGCCCAGATGCATGTCCTTCGGGATGATGGGCAGGTCGTCGGAGCGCATGACGTCGGCGGCAGTGGTGAGCAGGCGTCGTCCCAACTCGCCTCCTGGATGGAACTGCGCAAAGTCCTGCGGGCGGAACTTGCGTTTCTCCATGAGGGCTATGGCCAGGGCATCGCCGATGACGAGCTGTGCGGTGGTAGAGCTCGTCGGTGCGAGGTTCAGCGGGCAGGCCTCTTTCTCGACATGTACGTTCAGGTGGATGGTGGAATACTTCGCCAGCAGCGAGTCGCTATTCCCGCTCATGCCGATGATGGGCACCTGCATGTGGAGCACCATGGGGATGAAGCGCAGCAGCTCATCGGTAAGTCCCGAGTTGCTGATGGCGAGGACCACGTCGTCGCGGGTCATCACGCCCAGGTCGCCGTGAAAGACGTCGAGGGGGTTGATGAAGAAGGCCGGAGTGCCTGTACTGGCCAGCGTGGCGGCGATTTTCGCACCGATGTGTCCGCTCTTGCCCACGCCTGTTACGATGACTTTTCCGTGACAGCGATAGATGAGTTCTACTGCTCGGTCGAAGTTGGCATCGAGACGAGGGATGAGGTCGAGCACGGCTTGTGCTTCTTCGCGGATGACTTGTATGGCGTAATCTTTGGGTGTCATTGGAGGGGTTGAGATGCGCCTGCGGCGCAGTTGAGAGATGTTGAGATGAGTTGAGATGCGCCTGCGGCGCGGTTGAGAGTTGTTGAGAATCGCTATGATTGGGATGTTAATTCTTTTACGAGGGCTTCAAGCTTTGAGAGCTCGAGCATGTTAGCAGCATCGCTGAGACCGAGGTCGGGTGTGGGGTGCACCTCGAAGAAGTATCCCGTAGCACCAAAAGCCTTCGCAGCCAGTGCCATCGACGGCACGAAGCGACGGTCGCCACTGGTCTTACCGCCACCGCCGCCCGGTCGCTGCACGCTGTGTGTGCAATCCATGATGACCGTTGGCACGATGTCGAGCATGTCAGGGATGTTTCGGAAGTCGACTACCAGATTGTTATAGCCGAAGGAGTTGCCGCGTTCGGTGAGCCAAACCTCGTTTGCACCAGCGTCGCGAGCCTTCTCCACGGGGTAGCGCATGTCTTGCCCGCTGAGGAACTGAGCCTTCTTGATGTTCACGGTGCGGCCGGTTTTTGCTGCTGCCACCAGTAGGTCGGTTTGCCGGCAGAGGAATGCGGGAATCTGCAGAACGTCGCACACCTCGGCGACGGGTGCTGCCTGCCAGGCTTCATGGATGTCGGTGAGCAGGCGCAGATGGTGCTTCGCCTTCACGTCGGCCAACATCTGCAGACCTCGCTCGATGCCCGGGCCGCGGAACGAGCTGATGCTGGTGCGATTGGCTTTGTCGAACGATGCCTTGAAGATAATGTCGGTATGCAGCTCCTGATTGATGCGCACGAGTTCGGTTGCGACAGTGTCGAGTAGCTCTGCCGATTCGATGACGCAAGGGCCCGCAATGAATATTGGTTGCATGTCGGTTGCTGTTTTTTGAGAATCAATGGGTGTTTCCACCTTATTATTATATATAATGCCTTGCAAAATTAATGAAAAGCCGCTGAAGTGGCAAATAATTAACTTTAATTTACCATTGAAAGAGAAAAACTGAACACAAATTGTCGGTTTTCCGCATTTTTGTTGTACCTTTGCGGCCGTTTTAGGATAATTTTATGTAGTAACGTTTAAAAAAAGAAAGGAAAAACAACATGAAAAAGATTCTGATGACTTTGTTCGTTGCCGCTATGGCAATGACTGTGAATGCTCAGGTTTACTTGGGCGGTTCGGTAGGTGTCGGTAGTGTGAAATTTGGTCACAACGATGCTGAGACTACCTATAAGTTTATGCCTGAGATTGGTTATAACCTCAACAGCGACTGGGCTATTGGTGTGGTTTTGGGCTACCAGAAGGGTGCTTGCAAACTTGGCAATGGCAACTACGGTCAGGATGTCGACACTGAGCTGCTGCAGATCAGCCCGTATGTGCGCTACACCGTGTTCAAGTCGAATCTCATCAATGCATTCGTCGATGGTGGCGTAGGTATTGGCAGCTATAAGGATATGGGTACTCAGTTCCAGCTGGGTCTGCGTCCGGGTGTGGCCGTGAACCTGAACCGCAACACCAGCTTCGTGGCTCACTTTGGTTTTGTTGGCTTCGACAGCTTCAGCCCGAAGGGTGATGGCGATAGCAGCAACACCGTTGGCGTTGACCTCGATGGCAACAACATTACTTTCGGTCTCTACATCAACTTCTAAGCGAAGGCCGACTGACAACAGTATAACAAAAAAGCATTGCTCCCGACTGTGGGGCAATGCTTTTTGCGTTTGATGGGGGTAACGGCTTAGAGCTTCTGATGAATGATGTGAAGGTCGCGCTGCGGGAATGGAATCTCGATGTTGTTTTCGGCCAGTGTCTTGTAGACGCATTCCAAGATGCGGCCATCGTCGATATACTGTGTGAGCACGGGCACCCATACCAGCAGCTTCAGGTTGATGCTCGAGTCGCCGAACTCCTTCAGCACAATGCGTGGCGGCTTCTTCGGATCGGTGATGTGCAGCTTGTTGATGGCATCGATGAGAAGATTCTTACAACGGTCGATGTCTGTGCCATAGGCTACGCCGACGTCGAGGATGTCGAGCTCGTAGCCGTGGTTCTTCGTCATGTTCTTATAGTTCTTCGTGAAGAGCTGGCTGTTGGTGAAGGCGATGACCGACCCGTCGATGGCTTCGATGAGCGTCGACGTGTAGTTGATGGAGCTGACGCGTCCGCGTGTGCCGTCGCAGATGATGTAGTCGCCCACCTTAATTCGCCCTGCCATGAGCGAGATGCCGTAGTAGATGTTCTCGAGGATGTCCTTCATGGCGAAACCGACACCGGTTGACAGACCACCCGAGATAACCACCAGCCATGTGTTGTTGACACGCATGATGCTTAGCGAGATGAGCACCCATGCACCCCATACCACAATTTGTATGATGTTCTTCATCATCAGACTGCGCGTGCCGGCTGTCGAGCGGTCGCTCTTCTCGAAGTAGAGTTTCAGCAGACTTTGCAGTGTGCTGTTGATGTACTTGAAGAGGAAGTACAGGCAGACCACCGCCGCTATGGACGTAACGCTGATGGTGATGGCCTTTGCCTCGATGAACTTCGTGTTGAAAATCCTACGCGTGGTGTCGCTGAGGTTGAACACATCGGCAGCCCAATAGATGGAGATGAGCACCGAGAACACCCCGAGCACAGGCAGCAGCACGTTCTTGATGAAATGGAATCCCCACGTATTCGTGATAGGTTTCTCGTCGATGTGTTTGCGCTTCTCATAGGCCGTCAGCCAGCCGGTGATACAGGTGATAGTGAGGATGCACGTCAGCTGCATGATCCACCAGATGAGGAGTTGCACGCTGAGCAATGTGTAGCCCAGCCATGAGCAAACCACCGATGCGAGGAACACGAATAGGGAGATATATGAGTAGAATTTGTCGCTGTGGGGGATGTTTTTGTTATGCCGGCGAATCACACTCCATTGCCATAGCATGCAGACGAGTAGGGTAGGCGGGAGGATGAGATTCACCAATTCGTTGGGAATCAGGACGATGCGGAACGCAATGACCAGGAATCCCATGAAGATGAGCGGAGCATAGATGCGGAAGGCACTCGTGATCTGATTGCCGTCGAGGCGCAGGAGCAACGAAATCAGAATCACGCCCAGCAACCACGTGTACTGCACAAGTAGCTTGGAAGCCATGATGAGGAAGTTCTGGTCGACGGTGGCACGGATGAGTCCTAAGATCAAGGCAAGCAGCACCACCGACACTGCCAGGATGATGCAAGTGCGCTTTGCCTGGAATGCTTCTGTCTTGAAGCGTCTCGGCATGAGGAACTTCACTGCGAAGATGGTTACGAGGAGTGAGATGAAACCGTAGATGAGCAATGCCGCAAAAAGGTAGATGATGACGCGCACGTCCCAGTCGGACTCTATTTTATGGTATTGTTGGTACTTTTCGCTGATGGCTTCGCGGGTGCTTCGCAGATTACCTCTCAGGTTGTTGAGAATCTTGAAATAGTTGTCGCCACCGTTGTTGAAGATGCTCATCTGTATGTCGCCATAGCGTTTGTTGGCATAGTCGTTGAGGTTCTTCAGTTGTTGCTCGGTGTTACGATAGTAGTTGATGTACTCGTTCAGCTGGTCGCGGTTGTCGGTCAGCGTGCGACGAATGTTCATGGCCAGCGTCAAACACACGTTACGATCGATCTTTGCACGCTCCGACAGCGACATCTTCGGCATGTTCGTGAGATTGATGATCAGACTGTCGTAGCGGGCAATGTCTTCGTTGGCCTTCTCCACAAACGAGCGGAACGGCAGGATGTTGCGTTGGAACTCGTGGTATTGCTCAGTAGCCTCATGGCAGGCGTAGGTGAGGTCGAAGATGTATTCCGACTTCTGCGAGTAGAGCATTAGCGCATTCTGATTGGAGCGGTTCAGCACCGAGAACAGGTTTTTGCGAATGTGCTCCTGCTGCTCGCGCATGAATCCCGACTGGCGTTCCAGTTCAGCATGATGCTTCGTCAGCTCGGTACGCAGGATGCCGAGAGTATTGTCGAGGTCCTTCTCCTTCAGCACGGCGTGGCTCTGCAGCGCCCAGCCCAGAAGCAGTATGGCGATAGTGATAATTTTTCTCATGTTGCCAATTGTTGGTTTTTGTTTGCAAAGATACGAAGAAAAGTGAAAAGTTAAAAGTGAAAAGAGAAAAGTTTTCAAAAAAAACTATAAACCATTCACATAAAACACCAAACTTTTCGTATCTTTGCGACAAAAGTCGCGAAGATACTCCATCTCAGCATAAAAAAGAAACACGTTTCTTTTGTTCTGCACTCGATTATTCGTATCTTTGCAATCATAAATACTTGAAGAGACATGGAAATGATGAATAGCAAGCAACTGACGCTCGTGGCCGATAGTGGTAGCACGAAGACCGATTGGATGGTGGCAGAGACCGGTCAGACGTTCCACACGCAAGGTCTTAATCCCGTGCTGATGTCGGAAGAAGACATCGTGGACATCCTCCAGCGGGAGCTTGTACCGCAACTCGATGTGCTGTTGCCGCAGATGGTGGCTGGATGCAGCCTGTCGGTGTTCTTCTATGGCGCAGGCGTCAGACCTGATGCGGAAGGAACCATGCAGCGTGCTATTGCCCGTGCCGTGGGCTATCAGGAACTTGTGGCAGGCAGGACGTGGGCTGAGCAACCCAAAGTCAGTGCCGCCAGTGACCTGCTTGGTGCTACCCGTGCGCTTTGTGGACATTACGAAGGCATTGCCTGCATTCTTGGAACGGGTGCCAACTCATGCCTCTTCGATGGCGAACAGATTGTCGCCAACACGCCGGCGCTGGGCTTCATCCTTGGTGATGAGGGTGGGGGAGCGGCTCTCGGCAAGCGATTCCTGAATGCCATCTTCAAGGGATTGCTGCCTGCTGCGATGCGCGATGACTTCCTGGCAGCAACAGGTCTGACGCTGAACGACGTCATCCGTCGCGTCTACCGCGAGCCCATGCCCAATCGGTTCTTGGCTTCCACCTCTTTATATATTAGTGAGCATCTCGACAATGATGCATTGCGGAGTCTTGTTGTTGATAACTTCCGGCAGTTCTTCAGCCACAACATTACTCCCTACGGGCGACGCGATTTACCGGTAGGGTTTGTGGGAAGCATTGCTGCTCACTATGAAACACTCTTACATGAGGCTGCCGAGGCCGAGGGATATCAGGTTGGCCCTATTCTTCGTAGTCCGATTAGAAGTCTTTGCGACTATCATCTCGGAATCTGATGATTCAGTAAACTCAGAATAATTGGTCATTAGCAATGTAGGGACGCGGCGTGCCGCGTTACTGGTGGGGAAAGCAAAATCCAGTAACGCGGCACGCCGCGTCCCTACAACAAATCACCTAATGATTAATTTGGTATCATCAGAATTACAAGTTTACGCCTTCTTTTCCTCTTCTTTCTGTTCGAGGAACGACTTGTTCTGTCGAAGATCTTCAACAAACTGGTCGATTTTCAGAAGTTCGCGTGGAATACGAATGTTCTGCGGGCAATGCGGCTGACACTGTCCACACTGGATGCAATGGCTGGCTTGGCGAAGCTTTGGTACGGCGCGGTCGAGACCAATCAGATAGTTGCGGCGCAACTTCAGATATTCCGGGTCCATCACATCGGTGGGCAGCGTACCTTCATTCTTACACTTGTTGTAATGTACGAAGATGGCCGGTATGTCGATTCCGTATGGGCAAGGCATGCAGTATTTGCAATCGTTGCACGGAATGTTCTGCATAGAGAACAGCTTGCGGGCAATATTGTCGTCGAGGAATCGTTGCTCTTCCTCGTTGAGCGGCACGAGCGGACTATAGGAGAGCAGGTTGTCGCGCAAGTGTTCCATATAGGTCATGCCTGAAAGCACGGTGAGCACGCCCTCGGGAGTGCCGGCATAGCGAAAAGCCCACGAAGCCACGCTGCGTTCTGGGTCGCGCTGCTTCAGCTCGGTAGCTACAAACTGCGGCACATTGGCCAGTCGTCCTCCCAACAGGGGTTCCATGATGACAGCTGGAATGCCTCGTTTTTGCAGTTCGTCATAGAGGTAAGAGGCATCTGTGTTGCGATCGTTGATCTCGTTTGCGTAGTTCCAGTCGAGGTAGTTCAGCTCTATCTGTACGAAGTCCCATTGATACTTGTCGTTCTCGGAAAGCAGGTAGTCGAACACTTCTATTTCGCCGTGATAGGAGAATCCGAGGTTGCGGATGCGGCCTGCCTTGCGCTCCTCGAGCAGGTAGTCGAGGATGCCATTATCGATATAGCGGGCGTGCAGGGCATCCATGCCTCCACCGCCGATGCCGTGCAGCAGGTAGTAGTCGATGTAGTCGACCTGCAGTTCCTTCATCGAGTTGTGGTACATTTCGATACTTCCCTCACGCGTCTGAGTCTCTGGCGAGAAGTTCGAGAGCTTCGTGGCTACAAAGTACTCGCTGCGCTTATGGCGGGAGAGTGCGATACCGGTGCAATGCTCCGAGAGTCCACGACAATAGGCAGGGCTGGTGTCGAAGTAGTTCAACCCGTGTTCGATGGCGTAGTCCACCTGCTTGTTAATCATCTCCTGGTCGTAAGCGGGATCCTCACCTTCCTTGGCACTGGGAAGGGTGGGCAGACGCATCATGCCATATCCCAATAGCGACACGCGGTCGCCGGTCTTGGGATTGTTGCGGAAGGTCATCTTGTCCTTCGGCGGCTCTACCTGCTGCTTGTATTCGTCTTCAATGTCTTTCTGCTTCTTGCTCTTGCAGCCCGTGAGAGCGGCAGCAGTGGCTACGGTTCCTGCTCCGAAGAGTTTCAGGAACGAGCGGCGCGAAATGCTATTGTTGGAGTTATTATCGTTCATCATTCTGCTTGATACTATCAACGTTCATCTTTCTACTATTAATACTCATGATGCACTTCGTGGCCTTCCACGTAGATGGCCGAGAAGGGACGGGCAGGGCAGAGGTTCTCGCAGGCACCGCAGCCGATGCAACGCTCCTCGTTGACGGCGGGCACGTAGGGTGATTCGTCGTCGTCTGGATCGCTGGGCACCATCTCGATGGCGCCGGTGGGACAGTGGCGCTCGCAGTTGCCGCAGTCTACACCATCGGTGAGCACCAGACAGTTCTTCTTAATCCATACGGCGTGGCCAATCTGCGTCGATGCCTTGTCTTCGAGGCTGATGGGCTTGATGGCTCCAGCAGGACACACCTCCGAACAGCGATTGCACTCGGGACGGCAGTAGCCAAGCTCATAACTCATGGTGGGCATCATCAGGTGCAGCAGGTCGGTCGATGGGCGCAGCACCTGATTCGGACACTCCGACACGCAGAGCTGACAACCCGTGCAGCGTTGCGCAAAGTTCTTTGCGGAGAGCGAGCCTGGAGGCGTGAGGGGAGTCTGTCGCGTGGGCGCCACCTTGTCTTTAATCTCGGCGAGTCCTCCGTCAACCTTCTTCTTCTCCTGTGCGAATGCCGTTGTGGCAAGGGCAGCCGTGGCAATCAGGAAGGAACGCTTACTGTCGTCGGTTTTCTTCTCTTGCTTCTTGCTGTGCGCCCATGCATGGTCGTATTTCAATGCATGATGGTTGCAAACGCCGATGCAGTCGCCGCAAACCACACAGCGTGAAGCATCGATGGTGTGGTTTTTGAAGTCGATGCATGCGGCCTTGCAGTTCTTGGCACAAAGCGAGCAGTTGTGGCATTTCTCTTCGTCGATGTTGATCTTCAGCCAGGAGAATCGGGCGAAGAACGATAGCACCGTACCCACAGGACAGATGGTGTTGCAATAGGTGCGGCCGTTCTTCCATGCCAGTGGGATGAGTACCAACACGGTGATGTCAGCAATAGCAAGCACCACGCCGATGGAAGGAACCAGTACGTCGACGGAATAGAAAGCATAGCTGTCGATGTGTTCGGCGATGGCTGCCAGACCGTTGTTGCACAGTTTCCACAACGGTTGGAAGATGGTTGTGGCAATGCGACCATAGGCGGAGTAGGGGGCGAGCAACTGAACGATGCTGCCGATGCCTGCAAGGAATGCCACGATGAACACGCCAAGCACCGTATACCGCAACCACGAGAGTGCCTTCGAATAAGAATAGCGGTTCTTCTTCGCCTTCTTACCAAACCATGCGATGACATCTTGGAATACGCCAAGAGGACAGATGATGGAGCAATAGATGCGACCGAAAATGAGCGTCAGCACGATGAGTGCAATGACGACAATGGCATTGAGTGCCATGATGGCAGGTAGAAATTGTACTTTCGCCATCCATCCGAGCCATTGGTGGGCAGTTCCTGTGAAGTCGAGGAACAGCAAGGTGATTCCGATGAAGAACACCAATGCGAGAATGGTACGAATTCTTTTTAGCATATTGTTTTTGTATAAATGTAGATCAGTAGCGTAGATAGCAAAGTCTAGCAGAGAAGAGATGGCAAAGCTAAAACCTAACGTACACCCTTGGGTACAAGCAAGATGCTGCATTCATAGAGTAGCCAGATGGGCAGTGCTACGAGCGTGAGAGTGAATGCGTCGGTGGTTGGTGTGATGATGGCAGCGATGACAAGGATGACGATAACGGCATGTCGGCGGTATTCGCGCATGACAGGGCGTGTGAGGATGCCCATTCTGCCCAGTATCCAGCAGACCACAGGTAGCTCGAACACCAGTCCCAGCACAAGGCTCATGGTGATGAGTGTGTCCATGTACGACTGCAGCGTGAGCATGTTGGCAACATCGGGGCTCACCTGGTAAGTGCCCAGGAACTTCACCGTAAATGGGAAGATGAGCAGGTAGTTGAGGAGGGTGCCGATGGCAAACATCACGTAGGCCGATCCCACAATCTGTACGGCGTAGCGTCGTTCGCTCTCATAGAGAGCTGGCGACACAAAGGCAAAGATTTCATAGAGCACGTAGGGCGATGCCGCGAGCAATCCCGCATAGAGTGCCGTTTTCAGGTGAATCATGAACTGCTCGGTGAGCCCGGTGTTCATGAGTCCCACCGTGAACGGCTCCACACCCAACAGCCTATAGGTCACGAATTCGCTCGAGCGCGGCGCAAGCACGATGTCGAACAGCTGTTCCTTGAAGGCGAATGCCACAACACCGAGCACTGCTGTAACCGCGAGACAGCGCAGCAATCGGTTGCGCAGTTCGTCCAAATGATCCCAGAACGTGCCGGTAGCATTGCTGCTATTGTCAGCCTCGTTGCTCATTTCTTCTGTTCTTCTTCCTTCTTGTCGTTCAGGTCTTTCAGCTCGTCGTCAACCTCTTTCATTCCTTCTTTGAAACTCTTCACGCCTTTGCCAAGGCCTTTCATGAGTTCAGGAATCTTCTTGCCGCCGAAGAGCAGCAGGATGATGAGTGCGATGACGAGAATCTCTTGCATGCCAAGTCCAAACATAGTTTTATCTTTTTTAGTTATTACTTCCGTGCAAATTTACATAAAAAAGTGGAAACGGCCAAGAAATCGGCAAAAAAAGTAAGATAACGTCCTTAATAGTGTTGCGAAAGAGAGTGTGTTTAATTGATAGTTGATAGTTGACAATTGATAATTATGATTGCCTTTGTCTATTTGAATAATGCCACTACACGGAACCATAGATGCCTCGCAACAAAAAAAGCAGTCCGTTTGGACTGCTTGAGTTGCGGAGGCAGGACTCGCGCTCGGCCCCCATGGGGACGCTTTCGTAGCGACGCGGAGAAAGAACTGCGACCGGGAGCATGTGAAGGGTAATGCCTCGCAACAAAAAAAGCAGTCCGTTTGGACTGCTTGAGTTGCGGAGGCAGGACTCGAACATGCGACCTCCAGGTTATGAGCCTGGCGAGCTACCAACTGCTCCACTCCGCGATGTATTTCTTGTAAGCGGGTGCAAAGGTACTACTTTTTTTCGTAATATCCAAGAAATATTCCAAATATTTTTGCTTATTGCCATTTTTTCTCTTTTTTAACCCAATTTATTTGTATGAATGGAAGAAAAAAACTAATTTTGCACACGACTAATGCAATGTGCAATTTTTAGTTCTCAACATAAGAATCAGAAACAATGTCGATATCAAAAACTAGACAGTTACTTGTTGAAGTGGCGCGCCAGCTGTTTGCCAAGAACGGTTTGGCGAATACTACGATGAACGACATTGCCGTCGCTTCAGGCAAGGGGCGTCGCACGCTTTACACCTATTTTAAAAGTAAGGAGGAAGTCTATTATGCTGTTATCGAAACCGAGTTGGAGCGGTTGAGCGACAAACTCGATGAGGTGGCAGCCAAGCGGATTCGTCCGCAGGAGAAAATTATCGAGCTCATCTATACCCATCTGAGTTCCATTCGTGAGACGGTGGTGCGCAATGGTAACCTGCGTGCCGAGTTTTTCCGCAACATTTGGACGGTGGAGAAGGTGCGCAAGAACTTCGATGACGAGGAGATCAAGCTCTTCCGCAAGGTCTATGCCGAGGGCAAGGCCGAAGGAGAGTTCGACATCGATAATGTCGACTTGGTCGCCGACATCACCCACTATTGCATCAAGGGCCTGGAGGTGCCTTACATCTATGGCCGCATTGCTCATGGCATGACCGAGGAGGCTACTAAACCGCAGGTGGCGAAGGTCGTCTACGGCGCCCTCGGAAAGCGAATGTTCAAATAGAAAGAAACTAACAGATTTATTGATAATCAAAACAAAGAACTATGAAATTACTGGAAGGTAAGACAGCTCTGATTACAGGAGCTGCACGTGGCATTGGCAAGGCCATTGCACTTCGTTTCGCCGCAGAAGGCGCCAACATCGCATTCACCGACCTCGCTGTCAACGAGGAGACTCAGGCCGAGATTGAGGCACTGGGCGTGAAGGCAAAGAGCTACGCCAGCAACGCTGCCGACTTTGCTCAGACTGAGGAAGTCGTGAAGCAGGTGAAGGAGGAGTTTGGCTCCATCGACATTCTTGTCAACAATGCTGGTATCACCAAGGACGGCCTGATGTTGCGCATGAGCGAGCAGCAGTGGGACGCCGTTATCGCAGTTAACCTGAAGTCTGCATTCAATTTCATCCACGCCTGCGTGCCCATCATGATGCGCCAGCGTGGTGGAAGCATCATCAACATGGCTTCCGTCGTGGGTGTTCACGGCAATGCCGGACAGGCCAACTATGCAGCATCGAAGGCTGGTCTGATTGCACTCGCGAAGTCTATTGCACAGGAAATGGGTCCGAAGGGCATCCGCGCCAACGCCATCGCCCCCGGCTTCATCGATACTGCCATGACGCAGGCTCTGCCTGAGGAGGTTCGCAAGGAGTGGTGTCAGAAGATTCCTCTTCGTCGCGGTGGTACTGTCGACGATATCGCCAACACAGCCGTTTATCTGGCCAGCGACCTCTCGTCGTATGTCAGCGGTCAGGTCATCCAGGTCGATGGTGGCATGAATATGTAGAAAAAGGGGGGTAATGGTTAGTATTTTCATAATCGATTTGAAATATATTTCACTCTTTTAGTGTCACCCCCTAGCCCTGGTCGTGAGACCGGGGCTTTTTTGTTTACCATGACTACATAAATAGGTGTAGAACTAGAAATTTCTATTACGGTCAAAAGAAATTACTTTCTTTTTGCTTACTTACGCGAGTTTTTTCGTATCTTTGCAAGAAATAAACTGACGAACCTTTATGAAAGCATCCCTTTTCAACACGACGAGAGCTTGGAAGCGTTGTTGGCTGCTTGCCTTGGTGGCATTGTCGTCGCTGGCCGTGCAGGCGCAGACACGCATGGTGGAAAACTTAGTCGACGGCTGGCGGTTCCATGCCGGCGACATCACGGAGGCAGCGCAGTCTGCCTATGACGATAGTAGCTGGCGCACCGTCGCCCTTCCTCACGATTTCCAGATTGAACAGCCGTGGGTGGCACCCGATGCTGGCGAGAAAGCTGACAATACCGATGTTGCCGCGAACATCAGGAGTCGCCTTTCGAGCCGCGGTTTCAAGGAGATGGGACAGGGGTGGTATCGCTATCACCTGACGCCCGATGCTAGTCTGAAGGACAAGCGCCTGCTGCTCGACTTCGGAGGCATTATGTATGTCGGCGATGTCTACCTCAATGGTGAGCGCATTGGCGGCACCGACTATGGCTACGTGGGTTTCGAAGTCGAAATTACGGGTCGACTGCGCTTTGGTGAGGACAACGTCATCGCCGTGCGTGCCGACACACGTGACCCGTTCAGCTCCCGATGGTACACCGGTGGTGGACTCTTCCGCTGTGTGAAACTCATTGCTACTGCCGGCGACCAGTTCTTCACGCGACATCCTCTCTATATCCGTACACGCGAGAACCGCTATGTTGACATCTCGGCGGAGTTCACCAATCGCGGGCGCGACCGTCAGACAGGGCTGCGCGTACGAATCCTCGATCCCGATGGGCAGCAGGTCTATGAGGGTACGTCGACACGTCGTCGAAATACGCAGTCACGCACTATGGAGGCTTATCTGAATGATATCCAGATACCGCAGCCGCAGTTGTGGGATGTCGACAACCCGCGACTATATACCGTCGTAGCCCAACTTGTGCGCGAAGATGGAACGGTGGCCGACGAGGTCAGCGAACGCTTCGGCATTCGCACCATCGAGATTGGTCCCGACTATGGTCTGAAGCTCAATGGCCGGAAGGTCTTACTGAAAGGCTATGCCAACCACCACTCGCTTGGAGCGCTCGGTGCTGCCAACTATCCACGTGCCATTGAGAAGCGCCTGCAGCTCATGAAGCAGTTTGGCATGAACCACATCCGCACCAGTCATAATCCCTATAGCCGCGAGTTTATCGAACTTTGCGACCAATATGGCATCCTCGTCGTCGATGAGCTCTACGACAAGTGGACACGCCAGCACACAGGCGGCCGCGTGGCGTTCGAACAGCTGTGGCAGTACGATGTTCCCGAGTGGGTGCGCCGCGATCGCAACTCGCCATCAGTGGTGCTCTGGAGTCTTGGTAACGAACTGCAGCAAGATCCCAACCAGCCGTTCAACGACTTCGGCGTGACCATGTTCAAACTGCAGAAGACACTCATCCAGCGATACGATTCCACACGACTTGTCACCGTGGCTATGCATCCTCGATATCGCAACTGGGATACCGACTCGCTGCCCTGCGACCTTGCCATGCAGACCGATGTGCAGGCCTACAACTATCGCTATATGTACTTCCCCGGCGATGGTCGTCGCTTCCCGTGGATGACGTTCTACCAGAGCGAGGCCGCCGTGGCCGCTATGGGACCTAACTTTTTCGAGATGGACCTCGACCGTGTCATCGGACTCGCCTACTGGGGAGCTATCGACTATCTCGGCGAGTCGCAGGGATGGCCCGCAAAGGGTTGGGCACAGGGAGTGTTCGACATATCTCTTGAGCCGAAGCCCAAGGCATATCTCATGCGAAGCATGTTCAAACCTGACGAGCCCGTTGTTCACATCGCCGTTGTCGACAGTCGTGGCGACCAGATGTGGAACGGAGTACAGACCGGCAACGACGGTATGAGCGACCATTGGGATCGCAAGCCCGGCTCCCGCTTGCAGGTCATTACCTATACCAATGCAGAGGAGGTGGAGCTCTTCGTCAACGGAAAGAGCCTTGGCCGCAAGGCGAATCCCGTGGACGATGCCAAGCGCCGCAATCAGATACGTTGGGAAGACGTGGAATACCAGCCGGGTCGTGCCATTGCCGTTGCCTACAACAATGGGCGAGAGGTGGCACGTCATCAGATTGAAACCCCGGGAGCAGCCGTCAAACTCGTTGCCATTCCCGATCTCGCTCCTGTGAAAGACAAGCGGAAGGCCGTTGCTGCCGATGACAAGAGCTGGCGTGCCGATGGCATGGACCTGCAGCACGTTCGCATCTATGCAGTCGATGCCAAGGGCCGTCGTGTCTATGGCGCTCAGCAGGAACTGACGTTCAGCGTGGAGGGCGATGCCAGTATCGTTGCCGTCACCAATGGCGACATCAATAGCGACGAGCTCAACTGCACCGATCACCGCCACCTCTGGAACGGTTCGGCCATGGTCATCCTCCGTGCTGGCAAGACGGCTGGCCCCGTAGTCCTTACCACCCGTGCTGAAGGAATGAAACCTCTCAAAACCGTGCTTGCCACGAAGTGAGGCCTCACCTCTGCCCTCACCGTAAGGGAGGAAGATTATCTTCTGTGTGTAGAGGCATCACTCAACAAATGAATTGATTACTTATTCTATTGCTAACGTGCTGTACTTGTTTTTGTGCAGCACGTTAGCACATTTTAGGCAGCACGTCGGCACAATTTAGGCAGCACGTCGGCACATTTTAGGCAGCACGTCGGCACAATTTAGGCAGCAATGCTGCACAACTTGTGCCAGCATGCTGCGCAAAAACTGGCAGTAAGCTGCGCACATTCCTTTTTTGCGTGTAATGATTATGATTGGCAAAAAAAGGTGCAAGGATGACAAACCTATTTCAATATTTTTTATTACCTTTGCCATTTGAAAGGCATTGAACCGCAGGTCACCGACCGAAGCAGTGCTGTCACGCGAAGCGTGGTGCACGATAAAGCGAGGGAGGTAACCTTTGAACCGTGCGTAGCGCATTGAACTGCTGCGTAGCAGCTTTGAACCTTTAGTAGTTATGGAAGTAGTATACGAAGACAATCATCTGATCATCGTTTCGAAGCGAAGCGGTGAGATTGTGCAGGGCGACAAGACTGGCGACGAGCCGTTGTCGGAAACGGTGAAACGATATATCAAAGAGAAATATCAGAAGCCCGGGGCAGTGTTCCTGGGTGTCACCCATCGACTCGACAGGCCCGTGAGCGGCCTGGTGGTGTTCGCCCGTACGTCGAAGGCGCTGGAGCGGCTGAACCGCATGTTTGCCAATGGCGAGGTGCATAAGACCTACTGGGCCATTGTGGGAAAGGACAAGCAGGCGAACGGAACGGAGGATGTGGAAAACGACGGTGAACACACCCTTGTGCATTGGCTGACACGTAACGAGAAACAGAACAAGAGCTATGCCTACGACCGCGAGAAGCCAGGCTCGAAGAGGGCGGTATTGAAGTATAAAGTGATTGGTGAGTCAGACCGCTATAAGCTACTGGAAATCAATCTCTTAACAGGCCGCCATCATCAGATACGTTGTCAGCTTGCAGCTATCGGATGTCCCATCAAGGGCGACTTGAAATATGGAGCTCCTAGGTCGAATCCCGATGGCAGCATCTCACTGCTTTCAAGGCGTGTGGAGTTCGTTCATCCCGTGTCGAAACTGCCTATTTGCGTTGAGGCTCCGCTGCCTGACGACCCTCTTTGGAAGGCTTTCCGATAGTGTGGAAGCACGATGCCGACTGCGCTTAGCTGCGCATTGCTCAGGTGAATGAGATGAAAAAAACACCGATTTCGCGCGCGGAATCGAAAAAATACATTATCTTTGCAGTCAGAATGAAGAATCTTGACCGACGATGAAGAAACTCTTGAAGTGGATGGGCGCTGCCGTTTTGGTTCCCGTCGTACTTGTTTCGTCAGTGGCAGGACTGCTTTACTTCCCTCCTTTCCAGCGTTGGGCAGTGAAGCAGGCTTCGGCGTATGCGTCGGAAAAAACGGGAATGGATGTGCAGGTGGGCAATGTGCGGCTGCGCTTTCCGCTCGATTTGGAAATGAACGAGGTGAGCGTGGTGCAGCGTGATAGCGTGAGCGGAGCGCCTACCGACACGCTGGCACATGTGGGAAGCATCGTCGCCGATGTCAAACTGAAGCCGCTGCTGAAGAAGCAAGTGGTGGTCGACGAGCTCACACTGGAGGATGCGAAGCTGAACACCGGCGATTTCATCAAGGCGGCCCGTGTGAAAGGACGAGTGGGAAAGCTGAGCGTGAAGAACTCCGACATCTTGTTGAAAGGAAAGGAAGACCCCAATGTTGGCGATGTGAACCTCGACGACGTGCTGTTGAAGGATGCCGACCTCGACGTTGTGTTGGCCGACAGCGTGCCTGAGGACACCACGCAGAGTGAAACCCCTTGGCGCATCCTGGCGAAGAAGGCCAAGATAGAAAATTCGAATGTGTGGCTGACCATGCCTGGCGAGGTTGATGCTAAGACAGGCAAGAAGTCGGCCGGCACTCTTGTTACCGCCCATCTGGGCGATGCCACCATCCGAGACGGTTCATTCGACTTGAAGAACGGCAACTACCAAGTGGGCTCGGTGGACATTGATAAGAGTGCTCTGGCGTATGACAAGATTGACGGGAAAAACACGCCAAAAGGAAAGGACGCGAAAGGAAAGGACGCTAAGAAAGACAACGGCCAGCCAGATCCCGACCACCTCGATATGAAAGACTTGTCGCTACATGCCGAGAACATCAGCTATAGCGATAAACCTGCAGCTGGCAAGCCACAACTTGCCGCCAATCTGAAGAAACTTGCGTTTAAGGAAAAGAGCGGTCTCGACGTGAAGAACGTGTCGGGACAACTCGCCATGCATGCCGGCGAAGACAACAACGGTGTGCAGACTGCCGGCAGGGTGACGTTGAAGGATGGTCGCATTGAGACTTCCGAGTCGACGATTGGTGGCGACTTGGACATGTCGCTCGACGCATTTTCCGACCTCAATCCAGGCACGTTGAAGGGAACGGTGCATGCCTCGCTGGGCAAGCAAGACCTGATGCGCTTCATGCAGGACATGCCGGCGGGCTTCCGACAGAAGTGCCCGAACCAACAGCTGAAGATTGATGGTGTGGTGCGCGGCAACATGAAGAACATGAACTTCAGCGACCTAAATGTGTCGCTGCCCACAGCCTTCCGCATGAAAGCCTCGGGAACGCTGCAGAACCTCGACAATCCCGACCGCCTGAAGGCCGATGTGGACCTGGATGCCCATGCCTGCAATGCCAGTTTCCTAAAGGAACTCATGCCGAAGGACCTGCACAAGGATGTGAACATTCCGCGCAACCTCGCCTTGAAAGGCCGAGTGACTGCCGACGGACAGGAATACGGTGCCCGTTTCACCGCCAGCGAGTCGGCTGGTACCCTTGGTGGAACGGTGAGCTACGATGCCGGTCGTGAAGCCTATGAGGCAAAGTTGAAAGCCAACCGACTGGCGCTGCAGCACTTCCTGCCGAACTATGGGCTGAGCCCACTCACCGGCAACATCGACCTGAAAGGACAGGGCACCGACCTGATGTCGCCCCGCACGACGCTTACGGCGAAAGCCGATATTCAGCAGTTCCACTATAGTGGCTACGACCTCAGTGGCATGAAGGCCGATGCGATAGTCAGGAACGGGCGTGCCTATGCCACCGTGAACAGTCAGAACGACCTCATGAAGGGCGTCGCCTCGGTGGATATGCTGATGAGTAAGAAGCGCCTGCGTGGCACGGTGGTGATGGACCTCGACCGTGCCGACCTGCACCGGCTGGGCATCACCGATAGCCTGCTGGCCATCAGCGGTTGCGCACATCTCGATATCGACAGCGACCTGAAATTGAACCATAAGGTGCAAGGACACGTGGGCGACCTTACCGTGAGAACGCGCACTGAGACTTTCCGTCCCGGCGACATGTGGATTGATGCCCTGACGTCGAACGATCAGACGCGAGCTGCTGTCGACTGTGGTGACTTCCACCTCGACCTCGATGCCAAGGGCAACTACGAGCGACTGCTCAACACCGGTGATAAGCTCATGGCAGAAGTCAAGCGGCAATACGAAGAGCGACTCATCGACGAAGGTCGTCTGCGCAGTGTGCTTCCCGATGCACGCCTTTCGGTCAGCAGCGGTCGCGACAACTTCATTGTAGAACTCATGCAACGCTATGGCTACGGCATCGACAACTTGAATTGTAATATAGTCTCATCACCCGTAGACGGACTGAATGGACGTTTGCATCTGGAGTCGCTCATGATTGACAGTATGCTGCTCGACACAGTGAACTTCGCCATTCGCTCCGACTCGGTGCGTACCTCCTATCAGGCACAGGTGCGCAACAACGACAAGAACCCACAGTACACCTTCAATGCACTCGTCGACGGCGTTTTGCAAGACCGCGGCACCATCTTTGGCACACGTCTCTATGACGACAAGGGCGAGTTGGGAGTGCGCCTCGGACTGCAAGCTACGATGGAGAACGACGGCCTAATGTTCCGAACATACGGCAAGGAACCAGTGCTGGGATACAGGAAGTTCACGGTGAACGACGACAACTACGTCTTCCTCGGACGCGACAACCGCGTGTCGGCCGACCTTGTGTTGCGTGCTGACGACGGCACCGGCGTGCAGGTCTACACCAACGATGAGAACGAGGAGGCCAAGCAGGACATTACGGCTTCGCTGCACCATTTCGACCTGGAGAAGATACTCTCCGTGATTCCTTATACACCCGACGTGCGTGGCATGTTGAATGGTGACGTGCACTTTGTGCAAACCGACGAGGCGGTGAGCGTGTCGAGCGACCTTGCCATTCAGAACCTTGTCTATGAGAACTGCCCCATTGGCAACCTCGGTACGGAGTTTGTGTATATGCCGAAGAACGACGGTGCGCACTACGTCGATGGCATCCTCTCGCTCGAAGGACAGGAAATCGCCACCGTCAGTGGTACATATATTAATAAGGTGGCAGGCAATGCCGATGCCGGCGGATACCTCGATGCAACGCTCGACCTGGCACGCATGCCGCTATCGCTCGTCAATGGCTTCATTCCGAACCAGATTATCGGCTTCGAGGGCTATGGCGAAGGTTCCGTTGCTGTGAAGGGACCATTGTCGAAACCCGTTGTAGATGGTGAAATCTATCTCGACTCCGCCTACATGGTGAGCCAGCCCTATGGCATTCGCCTGCGCTTCGATAACGACCCCGTGGCAATCAAGGGCAGTCGGCTGCTCTTCGAGAACTTCAACATGTATGCCAACAACAGCAGTCCTCTTACCACCTATGGCTCGCTTGACTTCACCAACCCCTCGCGCATGCGACTTGATTTGAAGATGCGTGCACAGAACTTCCTGCTCATCGACTCGAAGGAGAACCCGCGGTCAGAAGCCTATGGAAAGGCTTACGTGAACTTCTTCGGTAACATCAACGGCCTGCTCACCAACTTGATGATGCGAGGAAAGCTCGATGTGCTGGGCACCACCGACCTTACTTATATCCTGCGCGACTCACCGCTGACCACCGACAACCAGTTGGAAGGCCTCGTGCGCTTCACCGACTTTGCCGACACGACGCAGACCGTTGTGGAACGTCCCGAACTCATGGGCTTCTCGATGGATATGACCGTTGATGTGTCGAAGGGTGCTCACGTGATGGCTTATCTGAATACCGACAAGAGCAACTATATCGACCTCATGGGCGGTGGTACGTTGCGCATGATCTACAACGTGGCCGACAACCTGCGCCTCACGGGTCGCTATACGCTGGCCAACGGTGAGATGAAATACTCGTTGCCGATCATTCCGCTGAAGACGTTCACCATTCAAGACGGCAGTTACATCGAGTTCACCGGTCCCCCGATGAACCCCACGTTGAACATCACCGCCACCGAGCATGTGAGAACGGCTGTTTCTGCAAGCAATGGAGTGGGGCGCAGCGTAGACTTTGACTGTGGCGTCATTATCACGAAGACGCTTGAGGACATGGGTCTGGAGTTCACCCTCGATGCACCTGAGGACATGCAGTTGCATTCTGAGTTGCAATCGATGAGCAAGGAGCAGCGCGGCAAGTTGGCTGTGACGATGCTCACAACGGGTATGTATCTGGCTGATGGAAACACCAACGGCTTCTCGATGAACAATGCCCTGAACACCTTCCTGCAGAGTGAAATCAACAACATTACCGGCAATGCCCTGCGCACGCTCGACTTCTCCGTGGGCCTCGACAATACCACCGATGCAACTGGCAACACCGCAACGAACTATTCGTTCCGCTTTGCCAAGCGCTTCTGGAACAACCGCTTGAAGATTGCCGTTGGCGGAAAGGTCACTACGGGTGCTGAGATACAGAACCAGAACCAGTCGTTCTTCGACAATGTGACGTTCGAATATCGTCTCGACGACACGGCGAACAAATATGTCACGCTGTTCTATGAGAACAATGTCTATGACTGGCTCGACGGCTACACGCAGAAGTACGGTGCGGGCTTCATCTGGCGCCGTTCACTGCAGCACTTCAAGGACATCTTCAACCTGCGGAGCGAGAAGACACAGCTGCTGCCCGCCATGCGTCGCGACACGCTGCGCCGTGATACCGTTATCATCAGAAAGGAGGCAGAGGAATGAATAAGATAGGTGCGCCCGTGGCGCTGTTGAGAAAGGTGATTGTGCTTGGCGCAGTTCGGAAGGTAAAGATTTTGTTACCTTGTTTCTTTGTGGCTTTGCTACTCTCTTCCTGCTCGACCACACAGAACATTCCCGATGGCGACCAGCTCTTCGTGGGACTTACCAAGATCAACTACGAGCGGGGCGATAGCGGCGTGCCGGCTGCCGTAGCCAACAAGAACTTCATCACGACGCAGGAAGAGGTGGAGGCAGCACTGGCAACGGCTCCCAACGGTGCGCTTTTCGGCAGCAGCTATCATCGCACGCCGTTCCCCTATGGGCTTTGGATATGGAATGCCTTCTCCGGCAAGGACGGAAAGGTTGCCAAGTGGCTGACTGAGTCGTTCGGCAAGCAGCCGGTACTCATGAGTTGGGTGAATCCTGAACTGCGTGCGCAAGTGGCGCAGACTGTGCTTCACAATCACGGCTATTTCCATGGGCAGGTTGGTTACAATGTGGTTACACAGCACAATCCGAAGAAGGCGAAGATAGGCTATGATGTTTCCATGGGACCGCTGCTCACCATCGATAGCATTAGCTATCTGGGATTCCCTGCTGAGGCCGACAGTCTCATCAAGGCTACAGCCCACCAGTCGCTGCTACATACGGGTGATGCCTTTACGGCGGCAGCCCTCGACGGCGAACGTACACGCATTTCCACACTCTTCCGCAACAACGGCTACTACTATTATCAGCCTGCCTACGCCAGCTATCTTGCCGATACCGTGTCGGTGCCGGGCAAGGCACAGCTGCGATTGCAACTTGCCAATGGCATTGCCGAAGAGGCACGACGCAAGTACTACATCGGTAATATCACCGTGAACCTGCAGAAGAACTTCATGCAGGAACCCACCGACAGCCTGCGCCGACGGACGTTCACCCTGCGCTACAACGGCAAGCGTTCGCCCGTTCGTCCGCGTGTCGTCATGGGAGCCATGCGTCTGCGCCACGGACAGCCCTACAGCTACGACCAGTATCTGGAATCGGCAAATGCGTTGAATGCCACAGGCCTGTTCTCGATGACCGACTTCCAGTTTAATCGTCGTGATGGACTCGATGTCTCAGAAATTGACTTCATCCGTGAGCTGGAGAAGCCATCCGACTTCCTGGCCCTCACCTCTAATCTCTCCTCGCGTAGAGTATCGCTATCGCCGCTGTTGTCGGACGATACCCTCGACCTTGTTGTGAACTGTGTCTTCGACCGCCCCTATGACGTTTATTTTGAAACGAACTTCACGAAGCGCACCATTGGGCGTATGGGACCTGAACTGAAGATTGGTTTCACCAAGCGCAATGCCTTCCGCGGCGGCGAGAAACTCGATGTGAATCTGCATGGCTCCTACGAATGGCAGACCAGGTCCTCTAGCGGTGACATGAACACCTATGAGTATGGTGCCGACGTGTCGTTGGAGTTCCCACGCCTCGTTGCTCCTTTCATGGGCGGTAATCAGATTCGTCGCCGTATGGAGCGCATGCGAGAACGTGGCATCACCCCCAATCCGAATCGTTGGCGACGCGTAGCCACTACGATGGCCAAGGTGTCGAGCGACATTGTGCGTCGACCGGGATACTACAAGATGCATATCGTCTCCGGTGAGTGGACCTACCGCTGGCAGCCCAGTGCCACCAGCCGCCATGAGTTCTCGCCGCTGACGCTGAAGTATCAATACATGAACTCCCACACTGAGAAGTTCGATAGCATCATCGAAAACAGTCCTTATCTGGCAGCCACCATGAGCGACTACTTCATTCCGCAGATGCGTTACACCTACGTCTATGCCAGCCCTGCTGACAAGCTCAACCCCATACGTTGGGAACTAACGCTTTCGGAGTCGGGTAATCTCACGTCGCTGGCTTATATGGCGGCTGGTAAGAAGTGGAACGAGGAAGACAAAGAACTCTTTAAGAATCCGTACGCTCAGTTTGTGAAGGTGGAGACCGACTTCACGAAGACCTGGCAGTTGTCGCAGCACTCGCAGCTCGTAGGACACCTCAATGCCGGACTCGGCATTTGTTTCGGCAATAGCAGCGACTTACCGTTCAGTGAGCGATTCTACATCGGTGGTGCCAACAGCGTCAGGGCATACCCACTACGCAGCATCGGCCCAGGTCGCTTCATGGGCGACTACGAAGGTAACCGGCAGCTGTCATATCTCTTGCAGAATGGTGATGTGAAGTTGCAAGCCAACCTGGAATATCGCCAGCGGCTGTTTGGCAATCTGCATGGTGCCGTGTTCCTCGATGCCGGTAACGTGTGGCTTCGTAAAGATTTGGAAATCGGCATCGATGACCTTTCCATTATGTTTAAAGAGGCTTATTTCCATTTCAGTGAATTCTTTAAGCAGATGGCGGTGGGAACAGGCGTCGGCCTGCGCTACGACCTCGACTTCCTCATCTTGCGTCTGGACTGGGGTATAGGTCTGCATGTGCCGTATGAGACCACGAAGAGTGGCTTCTACAACGTCGATAAGTTCAGCCGCCACCAGACGTTGCATTTCGCCATTGGCTATCCGTTCTAAGGAAATGGCCATTGGCCATCCGTTCAAAAGAAATCAAAAAACGGGGGAAATGTTTTGCGGTATCATAAAAAAGTAGTATCTTTGCATGACAATCAATAAACGTAATATCTGAACAACATTTATCATTATTATCATAACCTGTAAATTAAGACAATATGAAACCAACATTGTTTCTTCTTGCTGCCGGCATGGGCAGCCGCTATGGAGGTCTGAAGCAGCTTGACGGGCTGGGCCCCAATGGTGAGACCATCATGGACTATAGTATCTACGATGCCATCCAGGCAGGCTTCGGCCGTATCGTCTGGGTCATCCGCAAGGACTTCGAAGAGCAGTTCCGCACGCAGATCCTCTCCAAGTATGAGGGCCAGGTGCCTTGCGAACTCTGCTTCCAGGCTCTCGACTCACTGCCTGAGGGCTTCACCGTTCCCGAAGGTCGTGTAAAACCTTGGGGCACCAATCACGCTGTGCTCATGGGTAAGGACGTCATCAAGGAGCCGTTCTGCGTCATCAACTGCGACGACTTCTATGGCCGCGATGCCTTCATGCAGATTGGCAAGTTCCTCAGTGAGCTGCCTGAAGGCTCTGAGAACAAGTATGCAATGGTGGGCTTCCGCTGCTGCAACACGCTCTCTGAGAATGGTTCAGTGGCTCGTGGCGTCTGCGAGTTCGACGACAACCATCATCTCGTAGAGGTTGTGGAGCGCACGGAGATCATGCGTCAGGAAGACAAAGGCAACGCCATCTGCTTCAAGGACGAGCAGGGCGAGTGGCAGCCGCTGGAGGAGAATGTTCCCGTGTCGATGAACATGTGGGGCTTCACACCCGACTACTTCTCACACTCCGAGGCTTACTTCAAGGAGTTCCTCAGCGACCCGAAGAACATCGAGAACCTGAAGGCAGAGTTCTTCATCCCGCTGATGGTGAGCAAGCTCATCAACGAAGGTACGTCGACCGTTGAAGTCCTCGACACCACGTCGAAATGGTTTGGTGTAACCTATGCTGCCGACCGCGAAGCTACCGTTGAGCGCATCCAGAAGCTTGTCGACGAGGGCGTTTATCCTAACAAGCTCTTCTAATGCAAATCGACATCCTTACATCTCAGGAAGCTGCTGTCTTGCAAGAGCTGATAGCAGCTTCCTCGCATATCGTTATTACCTGTCATAAGTCGCCCGACGGCGATGCACTTGGTTCCTCGCTGGCGTGGGCTGAATACCTGCGCTCACTGGGCAAGGAGCCTACGGTGGTAGTGCCCGATGCCTTTCCCGACTTCCTGCAATGGTTGCCGAATACACAAACGGTGGTGCGCTACGACAAGCGTCCCGACTATGTCGATTTGATGTTGAAGACGGCCGATCTCGTATTCTGCCTCGACTTCAACGAGAGCAGTCGTGTGGATGCAATGCAGACGGCACTCAACGAAACGAAGGCGCGAAAGGTCGTCATCGACCATCATCTGTTGCCGTCAACTGAGGATGAACCGACAACAGATGGAGCTGGAGAGGGTGTGGCCGACGAACGTCTTCTCATCTCACATCCCGACCTCAGTTCCACGAGCGAACTTGTTTTCCGCATTATCTGGCAGCTTGGGAGCTTCGAGGCAATGCCGAAGTCGTGGGCCATACAGGTGTATTGCGGCATGATGACCGATACGGGAGGGTTTACTTTTAACTCATCGCGACCGGAGATTTACTTCATCATCGGCCAATTGCTCACGAAGCGAATCAACAAGGACAAGATCTATCGGAAGGTATACAACAACTATTCGTCATGGGCCATTCGCTTGCGTGGACACATCATGTGCAACAAGCTCAACGTCTTCGAAGAACAGCATGCCTCCTATTTCGCCATTTCAAAGAAGGAGATGCATGACTTCCACTTCATTAAGGGCGATGCCGAGGGACTTGTCAACGAACCGCTGCGCATCAAGAACATGCGGCTCTCCATCTCCTTGCGCGAGGACGACCGCGTGCCAAACCTCGTGTGGGTGAGCTTGCGCTCGGTCGACGACTTCCCATGCAACAAATTGGCAGAGCAGTACTTCAATGGCGGCGGACATCTGAACGCCAGTGGTGGACGGCTGAATTGCTCGCTCGAGGAAGCTGAGCAAATTACGCGGAAGGCAATTATGGAGTTTAAAGGGTAAGTTGAGAGTTGAGAGTTTTTAGTTTCAAGTTTCTAGTTTATGGTTTCTAGTTATAAGAAAAAACGTTAAATAACGGAGGGCTGCATTAAAAACTTTCAACTCTCAACTCTCAACTCTCAACTTTTTTGTACCTTTGCACCCGTTAATATGAATAAGACCATGCAAGTTATCAAAAAACTGACGGGCATCGCTGTGCTGATGGCTGCGATGATTGTTGTTGCAGCATGCAGCCATACCGAGACTTATCAGGAAAAACGTGATAAGGAAATCTCGGCCATTAATAGCTTCATTGCCGAGAAGAATGTGAAAGTAATCTCTGAGGAAACCTTCTTTGCTCAGGATAGCGTTACCGATGTATCGAAGAACGAGTTTGTGCTCTTCGAGGCTTCGGGTGTCTACATGCAGATTGTGCGCAAAGGCTGCGGCGAAAAGCTGAAGAACGGCGAGACAGCAACGGTGCTCTGCCGCTTCACGGAGTACAACCTGAAGTTGGGTGCCGACTCGGTGACCCTGTCGAATGAGTTCCTCATCAGCAGCAGTCTCAATCCGAGCTATGCCGTGAATCCCGAGCGAATGACCATCACCAACACATCGGGCACCTATTCGGGCTATTTCGATACGTCCAGCTACATGTATCTGGCCTACGGAATGAGTCAGAACTCCACATCCGTTCTCTCAGGATGGCTGGTGCCGTTCGCGTTCATCAACCTCGGCCGTCCTGCCAACGATGGCGACGAGGTGGCGAAGGTTAGGCTCATCGTACCTCACAAGGAAGGTCATCTCGCGGCTGCCAGCAACGTGACGCCCTATCTCTACGACATCACCTTCGAACGTGGAAGGTAGGTTTTAGTTGATAGTTTATAGTTGATAGTTTATAGTTGTGATTACCTTTTCTGAAGGAATCGTCAATCGATCCGCTCGACCCGCAGGGGCGCTTTCATAGCGCAGCGGAGAAAGAACTCTTCTAAACATTTCTCAACCGCGCCTTTGGCGCTCTCAACCTCTCAACGTCTCAACTTCTTCTTATGACACTCATTAAATCCATATCAGGCATCCGCGGAACAATCGGCGGACCTGCGGGCGACACGCTGAACCCGCTCGACATTGTGAAATTCACATCTGCCTATGCGACTCTTATCCGCCGCGCAGGCAAGTCTCAAAACAATCGCATCGTCGTTGGACGCGACGCACGCATCTCTGGTGAGATGGTGAAAAACGTAGTCTGCGGCACCCTCATGGGTATGGGCTTCGATGTGGTGAACATCGGTTTGGCTACGACGCCCACCACCGAGCTGGCCGTGCGCTGGCTCGAGGCCGATGGTGGCATCATCATCACGGCCAGCCACAACCCCCGCCAGTGGAATGCGCTGAAGCTGCTTAACTGCGAAGGCGAGTTCCTCAACAAGGCTGAAGGCGAGGAGGTGTTGCGCATCGCAGCTGCTGAAGACTTCATTTATGCCGATGTCGACCACATGGGCCACTATTGCGAAGATCACACCATGGACCGCCGCCATATTGAAAGCGTGCTGGCACTCGAACTCGTCGATGCTGAGGCTGTTCGCAAGGCTGGCTTCCGCGTTGTCGTCGACAGCATCAACAGCGTCGGCGGTGTCATCCTGCCCGAACTGCTGAAGGCCCTTGGCGTAGAGGCGAAGTTCCTCAATGCGGAGCCCAATGGTGATTTTGCTCATAACCCCGAGCCGCTGAAGCAGAACCTTGGTGGTATCATGGACGAACTGAAGAAGGGCGGCTACGATATGGGTATCGTCGTTGACCCCGATGTCGACCGCTTGGCATTCATTCAGGAAGACGGCGAGATGTTCGGTGAGGAGTACACCCTCGTCTCCGTTGCCGACTATGTGCTTACCCACACTCCTGGCGCAACCGTTAGCAATCTCTCGTCGACGCGTGCGCTGCGCGATGTCACCGAGCGTCATGGCGGCAAGTACAGTGCTTCGGCCGTTGGCGAAGTTAATGTCACCACACTCATGAAGCAGGTAGGTGCCGTCATCGGCGGTGAAGGCAATGGCGGTGTTATCTATCCTGCCAGCCACTATGGCCGTGATGCCCTCGTGGGTATTGCCCTTTTCCTGACGCAGCTTGCACAGAAAGGGTGCAAGGTCAGCGAGCTCCGCAAGACCTATCCCAACTACTTCATGGCAAAGAACCGCATCGACCTGCAGCCAACGACGAATGTCGATGCCATCCTCGAGAAGGTGAAGGAACTCTTCAATCCTGCTACAGCAAAGGACGTTCAGGCCGTGAACGACATCGATGGCGTGAAGATTGACTTCGCTGATCGTTGGGTACATCTGCGCAAGTCGAACACCGAGCCCATCATCCGCGTCTATAGCGAGGCTCCTACAGCTGAAGAGGCCGATGCCATTGGCAAGCAACTCATGCAAGTAGTCTACGACATGCAGTAATGCGTTTTCAATATCCAATTGCTAATTCGGGACACCAACCTTTGTGGTTAGTGTCCCGAATAGCGTTATTCGCTAATAATTCATCGCCATTACACATTTTGTGTAATCGAAAAATAATTCGATCATTAAAATCCTTTCTCAGCAATACTCTTCGCCACGACGAAGGCGGTGGTCCAGGCGGCTTGGAAGTTGAATCCGCCAGTGACGCCATCGATGTCGAGAACCTCGCCGGCAAAGTAAAGTCTGGGATGCGTTTTGCTTTCCAGCGTCGAAGGGTTGATGCTCTGTAGTGACACGCCTCCACAGGTCACGAACTCATCTTTGAATGGTGCACGGCCTGCTATCTGGTATTCGTCGTTGGTTAGCATATTACTCAAGCGGTTCATCTCTTTCTTATTGAGACTCAACCACTTACCTTCCGAACGTTCACCCAATGCTTTCCTGATAATGTATTCCCACAAACGGCCCGTGAGCCCGTAGGGACGGATGTTTGCAATCTGCTTCTGTGGGTGGGTGGCGGCGATGGCATACAACTCTTGGAGCACTTCGTCGGGTTTCTCATTCGTCCAGTTTACACTCAGTGGCAGACGGTATTGATTGTCGTAGAGCAGGCGTGCCGCATAGCTCGATAGGCGAAGAATGGCCGGTCCGCTCATGCCCCAGTGGGTGATGAGTAGCGGTCCGCTGGCTTTCAGCTTTGTGCCGGGAATCATCGCCGTGGCTTCGGTCACGATTCCCATGAGCGCTTGCAGCCGTTCGTCGTCGATGCGGAATGAGAAGAGGGAAGGGCAGGGGGAAATAGTTGATAGTTGATAGTTGACAGTTGATAGTTTTTCGCTGGTTGTTCCCCCCGTTGTCACAGCGATGTAGTTGTAGCCGTTGAGTTCGTCGAGCGATGCAATCTTCCGTCCTGTCCTGATTTCGACACCCAGCCGGCGGGCATAGCCGAGCAGACAGCCCACGATGCTTTGTGCATCCTGCGAGGCGGGGAACACACAGTCGTCGTCCTGCGTTACTAGTGGCACGCCGTGTCGCTCGAACCACTGGTAGGCATCGCGGTTGTCGAACACGTTGAAAAGGCGTTTCATCAGCCGGTGGCCACGCGGATACACCTCGTTCAGATCGCCCACGCTGGCAAACGAATTCGTGCAGTTGCAGCGTCCACCGCCAGAGATGGCGACCTTTCGCAACACGTGCTGTCCCCGCTCGAAGATGGTTACTTCCATCTCTGGCATCATCTCCTTCAGGTTCACGGCAAGGAAGAATCCTGCCGCCCCGCCACCAACGATTGCTGTCTTCATTCGATTCCGGTTCTTTGTTTATGCTGCAAAGATAGCAAAAAAAGGGCATATATACTACGTAAAGGATGCTTTTCTTTGCTGAGAGTAGTCGTTTCGTTTGTTGAGAGGGCGTTGTTGCCCTCACATGTAGGGACGCGGCGTGCCGCGTTCTGGAGCAAGTTGGGCAAACAAATCCAAGCTGTTGGTGTTGCTTTTCCACACCAGAACGCGGCACGCCGCGTCCCTACATTTTCTGGTTACGAGAATAGGGCCGTTCCTAAGGTCTTGGTGAGCCAGATGAGGGCGTAGATGATGAGGATGATGCCGATGACGAAGCCGACGAGGACGAGGGCGGACTGTGTGGCCTTGCGGTTTACTTCGTGAACGATGGCTTCATCGTCGTTGAGGAAACCGTCGATGAGTGCCATGTTACGCTTGTTGGCTTTGTGGAAGAAGTCGATGACATCGCCAACAAAGAAGGGGAGCATGCCGAGGAAGATATCGCGGAGCGTGTTGTTGAGGATGGCCAACGTGAGAGGGATGGAGCGCAGGCGGAAAGCAGAGAAGTAGACATGCACCACTGCGAATACTGCCGATACAATGTCGCCGATGCCGCCGGGCACGAGGCCAGCGACGCCGTCGAGGTAGTAGCGGTCCATGAGGTTGGTGATGTTCTGCATCGTGCGATACAAGCGTGAGTCAAGCACGGCCTGATAAGCCGGCTTGGCGGCGCGGCGTCCGCCAATGGTTACTTCCGGCTCGGCCGATGCATTTCCCGTTTTGTTATTCATTGCCGAAGTGCTACCTGCCGGGTTGTTGTCAGCCGAAATTTTTCCTGTTGTGTCATGTTCTGCCGGAAGGTTTCCTGACGTAGCCTTATCAGCCGGGGCGTTTTCTTCCGGAATGTCCTGAAGGATGATGAAATCCTCTTGCATAGTCGTCATGTATGATTTAGAATGTGCGGAACTCGTAGCCTTGTTCCTGTAGCCACTCGATGGAGCGGGGTAGGGCGGTATGCAGTTTGTCGATGCTCTTCAGGGAGTCGTGGAAGGTGATGATGCTGCCATTACGTGCATAGCGTCGCACGTTCTCGTAGACATCGTCGGCAGTGAGCCACTTCGAGTAGTCGCGTGTGACGAGATCCCACATCACGATTCGGAACTCCTTCGACAGCCAATAGTAGACGCTGTGGCGCAGCCAGCCGTGGGGAGGGCGGAATAAGGGAGGCACAGCCCCTACAGACCCAGCCCCTGCAGACCCACCCCCCTGCCCCTCCCGTGTAGGGAGGGGAGTAGATACCTTCTCAGCTTGGCTTTCTTCCAGATTCTCCACCAGGTCAGGCATTTCACTCCCCTCCCTACACGGGAGGGGTTGGGGGGTGGGTCTGTAGGTGGTGGGCCTGTAGTGGGTTGGCCAGTAGGGAGGTGGTAGTCCTATCATCTGCTGGCACTTGAACGTGTCGATGAGATAGGTAGCAGCCCAATGTTTGAAGCTGCCGAGGTGGTGATAGGTGTGGTTGCCCACCTGATGTCCGTCCTCGATGATTTGGCGGAAGAGGTCGGGGTGCTTCTGCACGTTCTCACCCACCACGAAGAAGGTCGCCTTCACGCCATAGTGGCGCAGCGTCTCGAGCAGGAAGGGCGTAGACTCGGGAATAGGCCCGTCGTCGAACGTCAGGTATACCGACCTTTCCGACGGGTCCATTCTCCACGTGGCCTTTGGATAAAGCCATCGGAGCCATTTGGCAGGTTGCTCAATAATCAATGGTCAACGATTACCTTTAACCTATTACCTATTACCTTTTATCTATCACCTATTCAATCATCCCGCCGCGTCCGGCATAGGCATTATAATAGGTGTTGAGCTTAGCCTCCATCTTGCTAGCCAGGTCTTCGTCGACAAGTTTTGTGAGCTGGATGATTCTCTGCATCACGTAGAGTTGTGTCATACAGTCGTTTTGCGACATAGCGAAGCGGCCCGACGACAGCGAGAGATAGTAGGTCATGTACTGATCGGCATTCTTCCAGAGCTGGCCCAGAATGTTGAGAGCCTGTTCCTTCTTGCCCAGGTGGGCATAGGTCTCAGCCATGTCGAACGAGCCGCTGCGGAAGTTCACGGGCACGTTGTAGTACGGAATCTCCTTCTCGCACTTCTGCAGCACGGCGAGTGCCTTTTCGTTCTTGCCTTCCTGCAGCAGGTTCTTGGCAAGCGAGCCCATTAGGTTGCGGTGGGTGTAGCACATGCGCATCACCGTCTCGTCGAGGTAGAGGCCCGGCTTCTGCAGACCGCCGTACTTATAACGCTCCATCACATTGCGATAGGTCTTCTCCGTGTCGAAGTTCTTCACGTCCTTGATGGGCTGGAGGTTGCCACGGTCGTCGGTGCGGTAGGTCGAGAACGGCGTGATACGATTGGCCAGACCCTCCTGCACGAAGTTCTCGCCGAGGTTCATGTAGTTGTCTTGTCCCACGGTCATAGCCACATAGATGGGACGCACCCAGTTGGCCTGCGAAATCATCTCGAGCATCATCAGGTCGCCCTTGTAGAGCGCGCGCTTGCCAGCCAGCGAGATGACCATCTTATCGGGAATCGTGTCGGATGCCATCAGCATACCACTCTTGCGCACAGCGTCCTTGTCGATGGTGACAAACACCGTGTCGGTGGGGATGAAGTGCATGTTCTGATCCTTCGAGCGCACCCAGTACTTCAGAATGTTCTTCAGCTCGAACGGCTCGTCGCCGAACTGCTCGCGGGCAGCGTCGGGGTCTTGTGCATAGAACTGCTTCACCTGGTCCTCGGCCGAGGGTACCACCTCCACATATTCATTGGTGCCCGAGCAGTATTCCAGTCGCGACCATGTGATGGGCAGCGACGGCGACTCATAGGCCGGACGCACCATCTGGTCGATGTACCAGTCGGTCTGCAGATACGAGAGGTTGCAGACGCGGGCATCGGGGCGCACGCCTTCCACGTCCATGTTATACCACAGTGGGAACGTGTCGTTATCACCATTGGTGAAGATGATCGGGTTGCCTTCGTCCTGCAGCGTCATGAGGTAGTTCTGTCCGAAGTCGCGGCAGGTGTAGCGGCCCGAGCGGTCGTGGTCGTCCCACGTCTGCGATGCCATCTGCACCGGCACGAGCAGGCACACGGCACTCACCACGGCAGCGACGATGGCGTTGTTCAGCTTCAGGTAGCGCTTCACGATATCGATGAGGGCAGCCACGCCGATGCCACACCAGATGGCAAAGGCATAGAACGAGCCGGCATAGGCATAGTCGCGCTCACGCGGCTGCAGCGGCGTCTGGTTCAGGTAGACCACGATGGCCAATCCCGTCATGAAGAACAGAAAGAACACCACCCAGAACTGGCGTATGCCACGGCGTCCGCGCCAAGCCTGCCAGAACAGTCCGATGAGTCCGAGCAGCAGCGGCAGGCAGTAGAACACGTTGTGTCCCTTGTTCATCTTCAGCTCGTCGGGCAGCAGCGACTGGTCGCCGAGCATCATGTTGTCGATGAAGGGAATACCCGATATCCAGTTGCCATGCTCAAGTTCGCCATTGCCCTGTATGTCGTTCTGACGGCCAGCGAAGTTCCACATGAAGTAGCGCCAGTACATGAAGTTACACTGATACGAGAGGAAGAACTTCAGGTTCTCGAACATCGTCGGCATCTTCACGTTCACCATCTCGCCACAGCGGTCGAAGGGAATAATGGTACCATCGATGCCACCCATCCACTGCTCGTAGGCCTGTGCGTGGCTGGCGGAGTGCATGCGCGGGAACAGCATGTTCTGTGCGTACTTATAAGTGTTCTTATGGCTCACCACGAAGTAGGAGTCCTTCTCGTCTTGCGAGGCTTTCTCGCGGCGGCTGTAGATGGGAGCGCCCTCGTTCATCACGGGCTTGCACATGTTGCCATCGGTCTCCAGCGCCACCTGCGAGGTGTAGGAACGTCCGTAGAGCAACGGGCGGTCGCCATACTGGTCGCGGCTCAGATAGCTACCAAGCGTAAAGATGTCCTCCGGTGAGTTCTGATCCATCGGCGGGTTGGCCGAAGAGCGAATCACGATGAGGGCATACGACGAGTAGCCAATCATGAGCATCAGCAAGCAGCAGAGCACCGTATTCTTCAGACGTGCACCCACCACGGGGACAGCCTTCTTGTCGATGGTCTTCTTGTAGTTCAGCACCCACCACAGCAGGGCAAGCACCACCACGCCGATGACCACTGCCGACCAGCCATAGCCGTAGAAGGGAATACCCAGCAGGGCGACGGCAACCACGAAGGCGATGTTCTGTCGGCGGTCGTGGCCTTCCTGATAGGTCTCCCAGATAGCCCAGCACACGGCAGCCACGAGCAGTACGATATAGATAATCTCACCCGTGTTGAACGGCATGCCCAGCACGTTCACGAACAACAGCTCGAACCATCCACCCACGGTGATGATGCCCGGCACGACGCCATAGAGAACGGCGGCGACGATGACGAACGACACCAGCAGGGCCAGGAGCGAACCCTTCGTCTCGATGTTCGGATAGCGGCGGTAGCAGTAGACCAGCACGATGGCAGGAATGCACAGCAGGTTCAGCAGGTGCACGCCGATGGACAGTCCCATGATGTAGGCGATGAGCACCAGCCACCGGTCGCTGTGAGGCTCGTCGGCGTGGTCCTCCCACTTCAGGATGAGCCAGAACACCAGTGCGGTGAGTGCCGATGAGTAGGCATACACCTCACCCTCTACAGCTGAGAACCAGAACGTGTCGCTGAAGGTGTAGATGAGTGCGCCCACCAGTCCGCTCGCCTCAATGGCGATGAGCTTCGCGTTCGTCAGCTCGCTCCAGTCCTTCAGGATGAGCTTGCGCACCAGGTGCGTAATCGACCAGAACAGGAACAGGATGGTGGTGGCCGAGAGCAATGCACTCATGATGTTCACCATGCGTGCCACCTGCGTGGGATCGCTGGCGAACTGCGAGAACAAGTTGGCCGTGAGCATGAAGAACGGTGCACCTGGCGGGTGGCCGACTTCCAGTTTGTAACCAGTTGAAATGAACTCCGGGCAGTCCCAGAACGAGGCTGTCGGCTCGATGGTGGAGCAATAGACGAATGCGGCAATGGCAAATGCCAGCCAGCCCATCACATTGTCCACGAGTTTGTACTGTTTCATCTTTCGTTTATTATTTGATATTGTGATTTCGCACGTTTCAACCTGCAAAGATACGAATAAGTGAGGAGAAAACAAAATAAAACAAGATTTTTTATTTTTTTTCTCGAACGTGAGTATCTTAAACCGCAGGTTAAAGATAGTGCAAATCGAGCGAAATACATTTGAGTTTCCTTAAAGCTACCCTCCCTTTTGGGGAGGGGCTGGGGGAGAGGCCGGAAACGGCGTAAGCAAAGGTTTCCCTAGATCAAATCGAGCGAAAGTGGATGTGTCAAAATGAAGAAAGGAGTCCATTTGTTGTCCCCTCCTAGGAGGAGACTATTGGCTGCATCTTTTCATCCATTATTTCATTTTGACACACCCACCCTGGCTGCATACCAATACATGTAGGGACGCGGCGTGCCGCGTTCTGGTGTGGAAAAGCAAACCAATAACGCGGCACGATTTGTTTGCCCAACTTGCTCCAAGAACGCGACACGTCGCGTCCCTACATTCTTTTTTGCAAAGTCGGGGCTGACGATTACCTCACCACCATCTTTTTCCCGCCTTGGATATACACACCCTTTGGGAGAGTTTCAAGCGTCTGGTTTCTAGTTTCTAGTTTCCTGCCCTGCAAATCATAGATGGCTGTCGAGGCATTCTTCGAAGAGTCCTCCACCTGTCGAATGCCACTTGTGAGCATCAGCTGGGCGACGTTCAGCACTTGGTTGTCGCGCAGGTCGTTCTTGTTCACCTTGTGCACGAATGCCACCAAGCGGCGTCCCGTTCCACCGAAGCCCTCTTTCTCTACCATGGGGAAGCTGACGCTGTACTTTCCGTCGGCATTCACGCTGAGCAGGTCGCCCACCGGGTCGCTGTTGAAATAGTGCAGGATGACGCCATTGTGGCGGAACACATCCTTCAGGTCGGCGGGTGCATCGGCATCGTCCATACCCGTCTGCGGATACTTGTCGATGGTAATGCCGTCCTCCACCAGATAGCACGACAGATAGAGCGGCTTGTCGATGAGGTCGCGGGCGACGCGTCCGCTCACCGTGATGTTTCCGTTCTCATCGCTGATGTTCACCTCAGCCATAGCCGGCATCTGTGCTGCCTCGGCCAAAGCATTGAGATAGGGCGTGGGCGACATGTCGCGAATGCCCTGCACGATGACGTCCTCGCCTTCCAACATGGCGCGGTTGTACATGATGGCGGGGTTGTATTCGTGTTCATAGCCACCGAAGACATACACCACGGCGCGGTCGGCATCGCTGGTGAAGGCATCGTCGTGGAAACCACTGTGGTGAGAGATGTAGACGTACGGCCCGTCGTACTGCTCGAAGGCTTTCTCCAGGAAGTACGCCATCTGCGGACAGTTGATGCATCGCTGGCTGGTGAACTCCTCGATGAGTGGCGTGCGCTGGAAGTTATCCTTCGTCACATAAAGCTTCGTCACACCCGGGCGCGCCTGCTGTGCAAGTGCCTTGTTCACATACGTCACCCGGCACGTCCAGTCGGCGGTTGTGCTCTCGGTGCTTCCTGCCCGCAGCTGTGTCACGACGATGGTGCTGCCGTAGGGCTCAAGCTGCTCGGGCAACTCGATGTCCTTGTATGTCGGCTCAGCGGCGCCCTCGCCCTGCATGGCAATTTCGATGCTGAAGATGGGGTAGGGGGTGAAGTTATGAATGTAGAGCCCGCCGGTGAAGTCCTGGTCGGGAGCCACCGTCTGCGGATGCGTGGTGTTCTGTGCGTAGACGGCGTGGTCGAAAGCTTCGACAGTGTTGTCGTCGAGCAGGGCGAAGATGAGCAACGTGCCGCGGTCGGTGTATTCCTCCCACGTCTTTTTACCTTGATTGATGAAGCACGACTGCGGAACGGTTGCCTTTGCGAAGGCCACCAGCGGATGCGGCTCGCCGAGCGTCTCATAGGTTTGCACGCCCAGGAAGAACGGCTCGTCGCCAATGACGTATGGCTCGTCGAACATCACGTCGTTCCAACCTTCCGTGAGGTCGGCATAGGTCTGGCGCACAATGTTCTCGGGCTTGCTCTCGCTGGCGAGGATGCCGGAGCGCTTCTGCCGTGCCTGCTTGTAGTCGGCACGCACATAGCAACGCACACCCTTCACCTCACGACCCTTCAGGCGTTGCAGCACGGGGTCTTGCGTTGGGTCGAACTTCGTCAGTCCCTGCACAAACTGGTTCTTGTTGCCGCCCAGCGCCGAGAGATCCTCGGCAGCTGGGTTGCCAGGAGCGTAGCCGTAGGGCACCTGTGACCAGAGTAACAATGTAACAAAGTTACAAAGTAATAGAATGACTATTCTTTTCATCTTACTACAAACTTCTTTCCGTTCTGAATATAAATGCCCTTCGGGAGATTGTTACCTTGTGACTTTGTTACCTTGTTACTTTGGCTAACGCGTCGTCCGCTCAGGTCGTAGACGGCGGAAGCAGCAGAAGCATTCTCGAGGGTATTGATTCCGTCAGAGATGCTCAAGCTACCCTCTGTGCTGTTGAACACATGCATGTACTTGCCACCCTTCTGACCGTCGCGATGCACGAAGGCCACGACGTAGAGGTTCTCGGTATTCCACATCGGGTCGGGATCATCCACCGTTGTGTCCCAAGAATAGGAGCCGGTTGCCGGCAGTTCAACGCCGTCGGCGAGAATCTCACGGATGACGTTCACGTGCGTATATTCGCCTATGTGCTCCTCTTTCTCCTTCTCCGTCCAGAACATCTGGCTGTCGCTGAACACGTCGCGTTCCATCAGGTAGACCGTCAGGCGAGGCTTCTCACCCTCGGGCAGCACACCTTCTGCCACTTCGCCATTCACCTCGATGGCAATGCCTGTGGCCTCTGCATTGCCCTTGGCTTCCACGCTGGCAAACGTCGGCACAGCCTTGGCGGCATCCAGCATCAGATTGAAGTAGGTCGGGTCTACGAGGACGTCGAACATAGGGTTGGTCGTAGAGCTCATCTGCACGAGGATGTTGCCCGTGTTCATCGCACGGTCTACGGTCATCGCTGGAATGCTCACGCGCGACGAGTCGTTGTCGCAGAGCTGCAGGGCGAGCACGGTGGCATCGTCGTCACCCGTCATGAACTGGTCGTCGAGATGCTGGCAGACGAAGGTCAATTCGTTGCGCACCGGCTCCAGCAGCGGAGTGATGTATTCATCGTAGTAGCGAGCAGAGCGGTAGTTGTTCTCCGACTCGTAGTACTCCATCAGCGGACGGCGCGAATATTTTTCTGCCACCTCCTTTGGCACGGCTAACATGTTAACGGTCTTGGTGATGGGCTTCGTCAGCTCCTTGTCGTTCACCTTGGTGATGCTCAACTCCACGTCGCCGCTCTCGAAGCATGTCAGCGGAACCAGGAACGTGCCGCTGGTCTTGCTGGCAGCAATGGGGCTCGACAGGTTCACCTTCTTGCTGTAGGTCTGTTCGCCCTGACGCGATGTCACCTCAATCGAGCGAATCGTCTGCGAGCCGGCATTCTTCAGGCGCATCAGGCAGTCGGAAGGCTCACCAGCCGTCACCAGGCCGTTGGGCGTGAACATCGTCAGCACGGGAAGCAGATTGAATGTGCCCTGTGTATCCTCCACGATGAGCAGGATGGGCAGGATGCCATATTCGTTATGGTCCACCCAACGCGGGTTGCCCTCCTCATCGTTATCGCCATCCACCCAGAGGTAGCAGCTATTCTTCGTGTAGTGCGGATAGATGGTTGGAATGGCGTAGACACCACTCTTCACGTTCGTGGTGAAGCCCACCACGAGCTGCTCCACATCATCGGGAATCACGTAGTCCGTCATCGTCATCGTGTTCCAACCCGGGTTGCTGTCGCTATAGCTGTATTTCACAGTAGCCTTACCCGTCGAGAGGTCTTCGCCGTTGAAGTCGTTTCTGACGAATCCCTCATACTCACCATTCATCTGGGTAGTACCCCAGCCCACGCGCATTCCCTTGATGGTGCCGCCGGCATAGGGAGCAATCATGTCCTTCGTGATCAAGATGGCGCATCCCACCTTTGAGTCCTTGTTCAGCATCACACCGTCGTACTCCCACAGCTGGTCGTCGTACTTGGCGTAACCCACATAGAGGCTGCCTGAGCTGGATTGTGCAAACATTGCTCCAGGAGCTGCTATCAGCAGTCCGAGCACTAATAGAGTAGAGTACAGTTTTTCCATAATTGCATAATTATAAGGGTTTCTGTGACAAAGATAATGCAAAAGCGTTATAAACCAAACAATTACCTCATTTTTTAATATTTATTAAGTTTTCATGGGGAGGGCCGATGGTTCAACAAAATCAATGAAAAAATCCCCTCCCGGCAGTTGTGGTGCGGAAGGGGATGGTATCTGATGGATGTCTCTGCCTGCATCAGAACGTCATGCGGAGCATGAAGCGGACGCCGTGCTTGTGGGCGGTGGGCAGTTCGTTGTAGTTCAGTCGGCGTACGTACTCTACGTGCAGAATCTTGAAGATGTTGTGAACGCCGGCTACGATTTCGACATAGGGCTTTTTCGGGTCCATGACGTTGCAGCCAGCGGGGAAGTGCATCAGCAAGGACGAGCCCTGGTTCTGCTCGAGGAAGGGGTTGTTCTTGTCGGTGAGGTCGCCCCAGAGGGCCTTCACGCCGATGTACTCGCGCCACTTCAGCTTCTTGAGCAGGGGAATGCGGTTGAAGATCTTACCGTTGAGGTCCCACGACACGTCGAGCGATGCGAAGCGGTCGTTGAGGAACTCCATGTTGTTGATGAGGTTGAAGGTCTCGTCCTCTATAATATAAGAGAGGTTGGCGGCGGGCATGATGAGCAGGGGGTAGGGCACCTGGTCCCACTGTATGCCGCCCTTCAGGTAGCAGTCGATCTTTCCCCAGGAGTTCATCCAGAAGCGCTTGTAGATGCCGAGCTCGGTGAGGTTGTAGCGGTAGTCGCCGCCGAGGAATCCCTTCAGACCCAAGGTGTGGCCGAGGGTGAAGACGGGAGCGTCGAGGTTGATGGGCAGTCGGCGCTGCTTGGTGTTGATGTAGGTGCGACCCGGGGCAAACTGCAGTTCGGCATGCAGCTCGGTGGTTCGAATCTTGCCGTTGTGCAGGTAGCGGTGGAGGTCGTCCTCGGGAATGTCGATGTTGCTGTTAGGCTCCGAGAGGGGTGTGAAGAACAGGGCGCCGGTGGCCTCGTTCTCTTCGGCCTTCAGCGAGACGGTGGTCTTGAATCCCCATTCCTCCTCGCGCTCGAAGGTGAGCTGCTGGCGGTTGTAGAACATCATCTTGTCGACGGTGGCCCACTTGAAGGCGGTGAAGACGTTGTCCTTGTCCGTATGCACGAACTTGTCGCTGGGCGAGGCGATGTCGTAGGTGGAGGTCAGGGAGAGCGTGCGCTTGGGGAACTCGCGCGGCAGGTATTCCTTCTTGTTGAACGAATACGTCAGATCACCTTTGTAATAAACCTTCTTAGAGTCGAGACCATAGGCCACGTAGCCCGAGGCGAAGAGGTGGGGCGAGAGGTTGGCGGTGGTCTGTCCGGAGAGTCGGAAGCGGTAGCCGTCGATGAAGTTGCGGGTGATGATGGTGTTGACGGGTCCGATGTCGAACTTCGAGGGGTGGCCGGGCGTGCTGGTTTCGACGAAGTTCTCGGCCAGGGCCTTCACGCCGAAGAGCACGTACTTGAAGCCCTTGAGCTGTTCAATCTTATGGATGAAGGCATCCATGGACGACTCGCTCTTGGTGAGTTCCACGGAGCGGTACTGGTTCCAGAAGGCTTCGTCGCGCATCATGGCGTTGGCGTCGCGTCGCTCCTTGGCCTTGCCCTTGAAGAGTTGCTTGGGCAGCGGGTCGAAGGCATAGTCGGAGAGTCGGGTGGTGCGGATGACGATGGCCTTGGTGATGAACTTCGAAACCTTCAGCTCGACGATCATGTCGTCGACGGAGAGCGCCCATTCGCCGTTGGGCAGTCGCTTGTATTCCTGCTGCACCTGCAGGTTTTCGACGAAGTTCACGTCGGAACGCTTCGGGATGGTGAGGTTGCAGCGCTTCACGTGGAGCGTGGAGTCGGCGATGATGAAGAGCTCGCCGCGGAATCCAAAGTCCTGCTGGTTGTTGGGAATGAACTGCAGGTGGTAGCAGAGGTCGCGGTCGACGTAGACGGTGTCCTCGATGTAGAAGCGGTAGAAGGCGATGGCATCCTTGCCGATGGGCGAGGTGAAGGGGTACTGCAGCAGTCGCACCTGGTCGTCGTAGATGTCGACATCGGTGAAGACGTCCTTCATGGCGACGTTGAGGATGTCGCCGGTCTGAATGAAGTGGTTGATGCCCGTGGAGTTGACGCCGCGTATGATGTCCTTCTCGTCGTGCGGGTCGCGGCGGTAGATGTGCTGCGAGACGGTTTCGTCGACGGAGATGGGCAGGATGAGCTTGTTGTTGTAGGGGCAGGTCTCCACCTGGTCGAGCAGCCACTGACGCTTACCGATGAAGCCGCTGTCGACGAGTTCGTCGGGGCCGATGTCGTTCATGGCCAGCGTGATCTTCTGATACTTGTCGTACTGATAGTAGTCGTGGTTCTTCAGGTCGGTCTTCTTCTTGGCGGCGATGACGCGGCGCATGAGCTCAACGGCGGGATTGTCCTTGCGCGAGTACTTGCCGCGCTTCTTGTTGACCACGACTTCCTGCAGCTGCTTGGTGTCGGGCTTCAGCTTCACGTCGAGGCGCGAGGGCGTCTTCTCGCTGATCATGATGCGCTTCGACTGATAGCCCACGGCCGAGAACGTGAGGTACCAGCCGTTGTGGCGCGCAATGCGATAGCGTCCGTTGGCATCGCCCGAGACTGCCACGTGGTTGCCTTTATAGGAGGCACTGGGGTAGAGGATGGTGTCGCCGGTCTGGGCGTCGATAATCGTACCGCTAATCTGTGCCTGCGTGGCCAGTGAGAGGGCAGAAAACAGGAATATAAATATGAACTTGAGTTTCGTCATTCTGAATGTCTTATTTGATAACCAGCAAATCAGCGAGGTCGGTGATGACCATGTCGGGAACCGTCTCGTCGTAGGTCTCGTCGGTCCAGCCTTCACCCTTGAACCATGCTGTGCGGCAGCCCGCCTTCTGAGCAGGCAGGATGTCCTTGTAGAAGCTGTCGCCGACGACAAGCACTTCGTTTGAGTGGAGAGTGGAGAGTTTAGAGTTTAGAGTAGTGGAGAGTGGAGGGTTTTGAGTTTTTTCCTCAACGTCTGAACTTCTCAACTTCTCAACGCCTAATTCGAAGATGCGGGGGTCGGGCTTGCGGATGCCTACGACGGCAGACTCAACGATGCGGGGGAAGAACTTGCAGAGACCGAACTCCTGGAGCACGCACTCGATGTTGCCGTAGAAGTTGCTGACGAGCACCATCGGGAAACGCTCGCTGAGCTGCGTGAGCACCTCGGCACTATGAGCCGTCGTGGCCAGGACTTCGGCGTAGACATCTTCGAGCACGGCCTGGTGCTTCTGCTTGAACTCCTCCTCCGAGGCATCCCATGCGCCTTGGGTGCAGAGATGTTCCATCTCGAGGCGTATCTTCGTGGAGAGGGTGCGGTGGAAGGTATAGTCGGGCTTGATGATGGGGTTGCGGCCCAGCGTGCGCTCACCATAGACGTAGGCATCGCGGAACTGCTGCTCGCTGACGGGCACGTGCTGGCGCTCGTAGGCGTGCCAGAGCTTCTTGCCCCAGTGCTGGCCGCAGGTGTCGAGGGTGCCGCCGTAGTCGAAGATGATTCCTTTCAGGCCCTCTAAAGAAGAGGGGCGGGGGTCTTTTCTGTTATTCATTGTCGGTGGGGGTGTAAAGTGATTGGCACAGTGCCTCGTGCTTGCTGTGCATATAGACGTAGAGGCCCTGCATGATGGTGATCTCGAAGACGGGATAGATCCACGGCTGATTGATGAGGCACGAGATGTAGACCACGATGGCACGCGTGTTGAACGTCAGGATGTTGGTGAAGGGCATGAGCGGCCGCGAACCCTTGAGGAACTGCTGGCGCGTCTCCTCGTTGCGCGTGCCCAGCCACTGCTTGAAGAACTGCTGGAACCGAGGCGTGCGCTTCTCCTGCGAACGGCAGTAGTTGGCGTAGTTGAAGAAGAACAGCTGGCCGACGACGTTGCCTTCCTGCTTGTACTTCTCGTAGACGCGGCGCTGCTGGGCGTAGTTGTCGAGTTCGCTACCCTCCTTGCCCTTCAGGAAGAAGAGGTGAATCTGGCGGTAGTAGTCGCTGAGCGACGACTGCGGGGAGTGGAACATGAAACCTGCCACAGCGCAGAGTGCCCAGCTCCACGGGCCCCACTGGTCATCGGTGAAGGGAATGAACTCCGACCAGAGTCGCCAGGCGATGGCGGCATAGATAGCGACGAACCACACGTCGCCCGAGAAGCCGTCGAGCATGCGGCCGATGAGTGTCTTCTTGCCGGTGAGGCGTGCCATCTGTCCGTCGGTGGAGTCGCAGAAGTTGGCGAACATCAGCAGGATGACGCCCCAGATGTTGTGTGCGAGGTCGGTGTAGTGGAACATCCAGCCGGCTCCCACGCCGAGGAAGATGGATAGGATGGTGATGACGTTGGGATGCACGCCGAGCTTGTTCCAAAACAATGCGAACACCAGTCCGATGGGGCGTGTGAAGTGTACGTCGAGCCATTCCTCAGTGTCGCTCGACTTGAATGATGCTTGTAATAATTCTTTAAAATGGCCCCCTGAAACAGGGGGTTGGGGGTCTTGTGATTTATTCATTATTTCTTTAAATTTTAAAGTTATGGTGGGGAGTCATGATGTATCTCAAGACCCCCACCCCCCTATTTTAGGGGGCAATTGCCGATGGCCTCTGCCGCCTCGTCGCGACAACGCGAAAAGCTGGGCCAGTCGTTGAAGTCGATGATGTAGAAACGGCCCTCGCGGTCGATGATGGCATCGCCACCGTAGACCTCGATGCCCACCAGCCGGGCCAGCCGTTCCACTTCGCTCTGCAGGGCGGAGACGTCGAAGGTGTAGTGATGAGCCTCGCCGTTGCGGGCGGTCTCGTCGCCGAACTTCGTCTGTCCGTCGTCGGTGGGGTAGAAGTGGCGGAAGAAGGAGGGCGTCGCCTCCAGACTTACTCCGTAGAACTTCACGACGTCGCCTTGCACGTGGCGGCTGATGACGTAGTCGCTGATGCCACGGGCCTCGAAGTCGCTGATGGCTTTCTTCAGTGCCTCGGCATCGTTGCAGAACACCACGTCGTCTTTCGACTGGGCAGCAGCATCGCCGCGCTTCAGCCAGCAGGGAGACTGTTCCTCTTGTCCTTCTTGATAAGCGGTGGGAGTGGACAGATTGTTCTCGCGCATTAGTTTCTCTAGCACGCTCCGCTGGCAGTTGCGAACGCCACGCGGACTGTTGATGACGCGGCGCCCCTGTTGCTCAAAGCCCTCGAGGATGCTCAGAGCCTCGGGCAGACGGGCCATCGAGAGATAGAGGTCGGCCTCGTCGTTCGTGGTGAGCTCTGCCTCGTCGACCCATCGCAGTGCACACGGCTCGTCCTGCTGCTCGAAGTGTCGGCAAACGTTGTTGCAGGCGGCTTCGAGTATCAACCGGTCTTTCTCAACGGAGTTGGGCGAGAAGCGGTCGTCGCGGCGTACGGCAATGAGTTTCATTCTTTTTTTTAAGGGCTTAAAGGGTATAAAGGGGAGTGGAAAGGATAAAAGGGACGATTTTCTTTTTACCTGCCACCCTTCAGGAACTCCTCTGCCTTCTGGATGTCGCTGGCATGGTCGATGTCGAGCACTTTCGAGAAGCAGTAGGCGCGCAGCTGCAGGCCATCGCGAATGAGGGCCCGCTGGAAGTTGCGCATACGGCTCTCTCCACGTTCGATGCAGGCATTCAGCGTGTCAATGGCACGTGGCGTAAGGCCATAGATGCCGCCAGAGATGTAGTGCGGATGGTCGCAGGTGTCGAGGAAGTTCGTGATGCGAGGCCATTCACTTGACCCTTGACCAACGGTCTCCACATACAGCGGCTTTTCGTCGTCGATGTAGTCGGTGACGCCCATCATTCCATCGCCGCCCTCGGCCAGCACCTGCTTGAAGGCGCTGATGTAGTTGCCGAACTCCTCCTCGCGGAAGATGGTGTCGACGGTGGTCAATACGAACGGAGAAAGAACGTCGAAAGTCTTTGACAGCTCAAAAAAGCTATGCATCGAGCTGGGCGTACTCTTCACGATGAAGCGAAGGGGAATGGGACGCCCGTAGAGTCCTTCGTTCTGGATGCGTGCGAGGTGAGAGCTGACGTAAGGGGTGAGGTCGTTGCATATCACGACAATCTCCTCAGCATCATTTTCCATGAAGATGCGGAGGAGACGATCGATGAGGTGTTCACCGTTGACTTTTACCAGTGGTTTCGGGGCGTCGATGCCCTCTTGAGCAAGCCGCGAACCTTCGCCTGCGGCAATGATGGCATATCTCATATTTAATGTGTACTTTTTAAAAACGGCTGCAAAGTTACACATTATTTATCAGATACGAAAACTTTTCGGTAGGTTTTTGTTTTTCTTTAAGTCGCTTTAAAAGTAGTTAAGGGCATTGGCCGCGCTTGCGCGAAGTGAAAAACGAACAGTGAAAAGTGAAAAATGATATGTAGGGACGCGGCGTGCCGCGTTACTGGAGGGGGAAAGGCAACAACCAGTAACGCGGCATGATTTGTTTGCCAAACTTGCTCCAATTACGCGGCACGATTTGTTTGCCAAACTTGCTCCAGTTACGCGGCACGCCGCGTCCCTACATTTGTCCCTTTTCTCCCCTTTTATTCCCTTTAAACCCTTTATGCCCTTTCATTATTCCACTACCAGCTCGTCGTGGTCGATCTTTCCGGTGCCCATGATGTGTGCATCGTATTTCTTGGCGTGGCCGGAGAGCTTCACCTTGCCGACACCCATGATGTTGGCATCGATGTTGTTGCAGCGCTCGAAGTTGGCATCGACTTTTCCTACGCCCTTCAGATTAATCTCGCAATCCTGTGAGGCGATGGGACCGAGCTTAATCTTGCCGGCACCCTTCAGCTCGGCCAGCAGACGGTCGCAGATGATGCTTCCCATCTCAATCTTTCCTGCTCCCTTCATCTGCAGCAGCAGCGTGTCGGTGTCGATGGGGTTGTCAGACCTGAAGACACCGGCTCCATTCATCTCCACCTCGATGAGGTCGGGTGTGGTGATGACGACCTTCAGCATGTCGTCGTCCTTCAGGCGCGTCACCTTATGTGAGGTCTTATAGCCGATGACGAAGCGTCCGTCCTGGTTCTTGATGTCGAGGGCGGCGAAGTCTTCCGGTTCAGCATAGCTGATGGACACGCTGGTGGAGTCGCCCTGCACGTATCTGACGTCGCAGAAGGCATCGATGATGATGCGGTCGAAGGGCTTCACGGCCGTGCCGGAATAGGTTTTGGTGATTTTCGAGTGGGTGACGGTCTTGTTCACTCTCACGTGGCAGCTGGTGGTGAGCACTGCTGCGGCCATCAGGCAGATGGCGACGATAGCTTTTCTGTTCATAACTTTACGTTTTTGTTGTTTCGTTTATTCGTTTGACGCATGAAAGTCATGAAAAGTTGCAAGACGGCACGATTTTTTTTTCAATTCAAAGATGTCGTGAAGCATATAGTACACATCATTCTTCAAAAAGGAAAGTCGGAGGGCATGTCGGGTTGTGCGGCTTCAGCGACAATAAATATGCCTACCAATGCGCCGAGGGCGGCAATCGTTCCAATTTCATAAGACGCATTACGTCCGTTGCGGAAAGCGAAGCAGGGACGTCCTTGTCCCATCGGAGGGTAGTTGGTGGCGAGTCGACCGTCTTTCCCGACACCTTCATAGGAGCCGATGGCAATGGTCTCAACAAAGTCGGAAACCGTCGTGCGGTATCGCTCGTGAGAGCCTTCTTGTTGGGTGGAATTGTGGTTATAGTTATACTGCAACGGATCGTCAAAACTATATTGAATATCAACGCCTAACGTCAAGGGAGAACTGCTGGGTTGATAGTGGCGGTAGTCTCCTTTGCGGAACTTCTCGCCCAAGGTGTAGAAGCTGCCGTTTTTGGCTTGTTCGTCATCGTCGCCGAAGGTCAGGAAACGGCCTTTTCGGCACATCGTGCCCTGCCCTTTATAGTGGGTCTCGATGATGTCGTTACGCAGAAGTCGTGGCAGGTCGTTCCAGGCGAATAGGACGGTGCGTCCATGAGGGGCGACGGGCAGGATGCGGCGCTCGAAGACGGTCTGGCTGTTGGTGTGTGCTTCACCGTTTATCCAACTCATGTCGCGCCATACGCGTTCTGTGGTGCCTTCCATCACGGTGTGGCTCTCGCTCTGCGAGGACGGAATGAACATCGGGGCCGACTGCCCGTTGACAAAGACGAACGAATTGCCACGATTGACGAAGACGATCTCGTCGGTGAGGTTTTCAATTTCCACGATGGCACCGCCTGTGGGAGTTACGACGAGGCTTGTGCGCAGTCGGCCGTCGCTGCTGCTATTCAGCTCGTTGCCCGACAGATAACAATAAACGCCTACTCGCTTTGCCTCTACCGACAGACAGATGCAGAATAATGCCAACAGGGTGGTAAGAATGCGGGGTGTACGTGTGTGAATGTGTTCTTTTTTCATCATTGTAAATTTTTATTTGTTGGGTAATCATGCAAGTGCAAAGTTACGGCGATTATTACACAATGAGCAGGGAGATTCCCTATTTGCCTCAGGATTTTCCCTATATGAGCAAAATAAATGTGGCTAGTGTGGCGAGATTATAAAAATTAATTTGTATCTTTGCACCGTTTTTATATACAGCTATGCAAGAACAATTTGAAATGATTGCCAAGACATTCATGGGTCTGGAGCCCGTTTTGGCAGAAGAATTGACCAATCTGGGAGCGAACGACGTGCAGATTGGCCGTCGTATGGTGTCGTTCAAGGGTGACAAGGAAATGATGTATCGTGCCAACTTCCAGTTGCACACGGCCATCCGCATTCTGAAGCCGATAGCCCGCTTCAAGGCCCGCTCGGCAGAGGACATGTACGACGAAGTGAAGAAAATAGACTGGAGCCAGTACATCGAGAAGGGCAAGACCTTCTCCGTCGACTCCGTTGTGTATAGCGAGGAGTTCCGCAACTCGCGCTTTGTGACCTACAAGGTGAAGGACGCCATCGTCGACCAGTTCCGCGAGCAGACCGGCGAGCGTCCGAACGTGTCGGTGGCCAATCCCGATATCCGTCTCCACATCCACATTGCCGACTTCGATGCCACGATGTGTCTCGACTCATCGGGTGAGTCGCTGCATCGTCGCGGCTACCGTCAGGAGACCACCGAGGCACCGCTCAACGAGGTGCTGGCAGCAGGTATGATCCTGATGACGGGCTGGCGCGGCGAGACCGACTTCATCGACCCCATGTGCGGTAGCGGCACACTGCTTATCGAGGCAGCTCTCATCGCCCGCAATATGAGTCCCGGCCTGTTCCGCAAGGAGTTCGCCTTCGAGAAATGGCCCGACTTCGACCAGGAACTCTTCGACGAGATCTACAACGACGACTCGCAGGAGCGTGACTTCGAGCACCACATCTACGGCTACGACATCGATCCGAAGGCCGTGGCCAAGGCTTCGCTCAACGTGCGCGCTGCCGGTCTGGCAAAGATCATCAGCGTGCAGCTGCAGGACTTCAAGGACTTCCAGAAGCCTGCCGAGCCTGCCCTGATGGTGACCAACCCGCCCTATGGCGAGCGCATCTCCACGCCCAACCTGCTCGACACCTATAAAATGATTGGCGAGCGCCTGAAGCACTCTTTCTCGGGCAACGACGCATGGATTCTGTCGTATCGCGAGGAGTGTTTCGAGCAGATCGGCCTGAAGCCGTCCATCAAGATCCCTCTCTACAACGGATCGCTGGAGTGTGAGTTCCGCAAGTACTCCATGTTCCAGGGCAAGATGAAGGACTTCCGCCAGGAAGGTGGCGTGGTGAAGACCGAGGAGGAGAAGGCCGCTATGGCTGAGAAGCGCCGCTTCAAGGCCCATCGCGAGTTCAAGAAGCGTCTCGACGAGCAAGAGGAGAACGAGGGTGCCGACATCCGTTCGTTCACGTTCCACTCGCTGGAGCGCCGCCACGAGGAGGAAGAGCGTCGTGAGGCTGCCAGCCGCAGGCGTTCGGATCGTGCGGAGTTCTTCCAGCGCCAGGCCGACGGTCATGGCGACGACGGTCGTCGCCGTGGTGGCTTCAAGCGCGATGGCGAACGCAAGCCCTTCGGCAAGCAGGGCGGCAAGGGTCGTGGCGACTTCAAGGGCCGTGGCGGCAAGGACTTCGGTGGCAGCCGCGGACCCAAGAAGGGATTCAAGAAAGATTTCAGAAAAGACAATTTCGATCACGATGAAGACTAAAAGGTTTCTGGTGGCGGCGCTGATGGCGACATCGGCCTACGCCATCCCGTTTTCAGCATTCCAGTACGATTCTCCCATTCGTGTCATGGCACAAGACAAACAGTTCACACTCGAGGACCTGAACTTCGGCGGTCACAATTACCGCAACATGGTGCCGAAGTCGCAGTACCATACGTGGTGGGGCGACCAGCTAGTGCGCCTCGACGTTGAGGAGTGCTACCTCGTCGACAAGAAGACGGGGCGCGAGCAGATGCTCCTCGACACCGCGCAGGTGAACGGCATCATCCGCTCTGCCAGCCGCGACGAGCTGGGCGTGCTGCGCCACATGTATAACGTCTCGTTCCCCGAGGCCGGCAAGACGCTGGTCATGGTCAACACGGGTCGTGGCAACCTGCTCATCGACTGGAAAACGCGGCAGGTGCTTTGGGCTTGCAAACAGCCGGAAGGCGCCCGCGTGCTCGACTTCTGTCAGGCTTCGAAGGCTGCTGCCGTACTGAAAGGTGAGAACTTATATGTTGTTGATAATGAAGGAGTTGAACGCCAGCTTTCAAGTGATGGTTCACGTTCTATTGTCTACGGACAGAGCGTGCATCGCAACGAGTTTGGCATCGATGGTGGCACCTTCTGGAGTCCCGACGGACAGCGTCTGGCGTTCTACCGCATGGACCAGTCGCTGGTGAGCGACTACCCACAGGTCGACATCGAGGCGCGCTCGGCAGCGTATGAGCCCGATAAGTACCCCATGGCAGGCGAACAGAGCCACGAGGTGACGGTGGGCGTCTATGACCTGCAGACCGCAAAAACCGTCTACCTGCAGACCCCGAAGAGCATCGACACAAGGAAGCTCCCCGAGTCGTGCGAGATGGACGGCAAGGCTGTCTACTTCACCAATGTGGCATGGGCTCCCGACGGCAAGACCATCTATATGTTCGAGCTGAACCGCGACCAGAACGACTGCCGCCTCGTGAGCTACGACGCACTCTCAGGCAAGCGCCTGCAGGAACTCGACCGCGAGACCTCAACGAAATATGTGGAGCCGCAGCACCCCGTGACATTCCTGCCTTGGGATGCCCAGCAGTTCCTTTTCCAGAGCCAGCGCGACGGCTATAACCACCTCTACCTCTATAACCTGAAAACAGGCAAGTGTCGTCAGCTCACCAGTGGACAGTGGGTGGTGATGGACCTCATCGGCTTCAACGAGAAGGCTCGCTCGGTCATCATCGCTTCGAACGAGTGCAGTCCCATCCAGCGCAACACGTTTGCCGTAGATGTGAAGACGGGCCGCCGCACGCTGCTCGACAACGGGCAGGGCTATCATGCCGCCGACCTCTCCGACGACGGACAGTGGCTGCGCGACAGCTGGTCGGCTCCGCTGGTGCCCCGAGTCATCGAGGTGTCGCCCACGGGCAAGGCATATAAGAAAGGTAAAATAGGGGAGGGCGTGCTGTTCACCGCCGAGAATCCCTGGAAGGACTATCGCGTGCCCGAGTACTCGTGTGGCACGGTGAAGGCTGCCGACGGCGTGACCGACCTCTACTATCGCATGGTGAAGCCTGTCGACTTCGACCCGCAGAAGCAGTATCCCACCATTATCTATGTCTATGGAGGCCCGCACGCTCATAACGTCGATGCCCGCTGGAACTACTCCTCGCGTGGCTGGGAGACCTACATGGCACAGAAGGGGTATCTGCTCTTCATCCTCGACAACCGCGGCTCGGAGAATCGTGGACGCGACTTCGAGCAGGCCACGTTCCGCCAGCTCGGTCAGGTGGAGATGCAGGACCAGATGGAGGGCGTCAAGTTCCTGAAGTCGCTGCCCTATGTCGACCAGGACCGCATCGGCGTGCACGGCTGGTCGTTTGGCGGTTTTATGACTGTCTCGCTCATGACGAACCATCCCGACGTGTTCAAGGTGGGTGTGGCAGGCGGACCGGTCATCGATTGGAAGTGGTATGAGGTGATGTATGGCGAACGCTATATGGACACCCCGCAGCAGAACCCCGAGGGCTATAAGCTGACGTCGCTGCTGTCGAAAGCGAAGGACCTGAAGGGCAAGCTGCAGATCATCTCGGGCTACAACGACAACACCGTGGTGCCGCAGCACTGCTTGTCGTTCCTCTACCAGTGTAACCTGGCAGGCACGCAGCCCGACTTCTACGTCTATCCCGGCGAGGGCCATAACATGATGGGCCACCAGTCCACACATCTGCACGAGCGCATCTCGCAGTATTTTGACGACTACCTGACAAAGTAAAGACCCACCCCCAACCCCTCCCGTTAGGGAGGGAGAAACCTCCCCCGCCCCTCCAAAGGAGGGGAGTCGCGCGCCAGCGTTGTCGGCATCCAGCCGTAGGGGCAGACCCCCGTGTCTGCCCGAACAATAACGAACAACCTGCACGCCTCCAATTCACGGGCAGACACGGGGGTCTGCCCCTACGGTGGGGGCGTCGCCTTGAACTTTTGAACGTCGCAAAGCGACATTGAACCGCAGCTCTGCTGCACTTGAACCGCGCCGCAGGCGCATCTGAACCCTTCTCAACCGCGCCGCAGGCGCATCATAACATGCTCAAACAAAACCATTCCCTCTTGCTCCTCCTCTGGCTGCTGGCCAGCCTGAGTGCCCACGCCCAGGACGAGCTGCTGCCGCGCCTGCAGACGTTGCAGGGCGTGAGTGACGTGAAGGCATTGGAGAGCAACACCTATAAGGAGAAATATGTGATGATGGTCACTCAGGACGTGGTGCCGGGAGAGCCGCAGAAGGGTCAGTTCCGCCAGCGCGTGGTGGTGTGCCACGTGGGCTTCGACCGTCCCACCATCCTCGTCACCGAGGGCTACTACGCTCATTATGCGCTGAGCCCGGGCTATCAGGATGAGCTCTCGCGGCTGTTCAATGCCAATGTCATCACCGTGGAATACCGCTACTTCGGCGAGTCCATGCCCGACCCCTGCAACTGGGACTACCTCACCGTGGAGAACTCGCTGGCCGACCTGCATCGCATCAACGTGCTGTTCCATCAGCTCTACAAGGGTCGCTGGGCGGCAACGGGCATCAGCAAGGGCGGACAGACCACGATGTTCTATCGCGCCTTCTATCCCAATGATGTCGACGTGTCGGTGCCTTATGTGGCTCCGCTCAACAAGGCTCTCGAGGACGGACGCCACGAGCCATTCCTCGCCCATCAGGTGGGAACGGCTGCCGACCGCCAGCGCCTCGAGGTCTTCCAGCGCGAGGTGCTCAAGCGGCGTGCTACGCTCGTCCCGCTCTTCCGCGACTACTGCAAGGAGAAGGGCTACACGTTCCGTGCTCCCATCGACGAGATCTTCGACCTCTGCGTGTTGGAGTATCCGTTTGCCATCTGGCAGTGGGGCACACCCATCGACGAGGTGGCACTGCCCACGGCCACCGACCGCGAGCTTTTCGACAACCTCATCAAGTATAGCGAACCCAACTACTTCTCCGAGCAGTCGCCTTATCTGTCGTTCAACGTGCAGGCGGTGCGCGAGCTGGGCTACTACGGCTATGCCACGCGGCCGTTCCGCAAGTGGCTCTCCCGCAAGTCGGCCCACGACTACATGCACCGTGTAATGCTGCCCGCCGAGTTTCGCAAGCTGAAGTTCGACAAACGCCTCTACCGCCGCACACGTCGCTTCCTCCGCAAGAACGACCCCACAATGGTCTACATCTATGGTGGCATCGACCCCTGGGGAGCATCGGGTGTGGGCGACATGAAGTGTCTGCAGAAGAAGCGCAACCTGCATGTGCACACCCTCCCCGAAGGTAGCCACCGCACCCGCATCAGCTCCTTCCCCGAGCCTGAGCGCACGCAGATCATTAATGAAATCAGAGATTTAATTGAAAATTAATAATGCAAAATTTATAATTATGATTACTCTCGACAGCTGGGATTTTCCCCTACCGTTTGCCACCTGCTATTCAAATTGGCGGGCGGGTAATCATCGCCCGGCATTCTTTCCCCGCTTTGCTCTTAAAGCGCCACCCTTCAGGATGTCGAGCGGCCGTTTTCAAAGCGATAGCAGGTAATCATAATTATCAATTATTAATTGTAAATTGTCAATTAAGAATTTCAAAATATGGCATTCAACGCAATCATTCCAAACGATCCCGTCGAGATCAAAACCGCTTACCGTCCGACGATAAGCATGAAGAAAGAACTCACCATCCTGCTGCTGGGCAGCGGAGGGCGTGAACATGCGCTGGCGTGGAAAATCGCACAGAGCGCGAAGTGTGGAAAACTTTACATCGCACCGGGCAATGCCGGAACGAGCAGTGTGGGCGAGAACGTCCCCATCGGCGTCAACGACTTCGAGGCGCTGAAGGCATTCGCTGCCGATCATGCTGTCGACATGGTGGTGGTAGGACCGGAAGACCCGCTGGTGCGTGGCATCTACGACGACTTCCGCAGCGATGCGCGCACCTGCCACATCCCCGTCATCGGACCGTCGAAGGCCGGTGCCGTGCTCGAAGGCTCGAAGGACTTCGCCAAGGCGTTCATGCAGCGCCATAACATCCCCACGGCCCGCTACGAGACTTTCGATGGCGAGCACCTCGCAGAGGGCATCGCCTTCCTCGAAACGCTCCAGCCGCCCTATGTGCTGAAGGCCGACGGCCTCTGTGCCGGCAAGGGTGTGCTCATCCTTCCTACGCTCGACGAGGCGAAACGCGAGCTGCGCGAGATGCTGAGCGGCATGTTTGGCAACGCCTCCAGCCGTGTGGTCATCGAGGAATACCTCAGCGGCGTGGAGTGCTCGGTCTTCGTGCTCACCGACGGCCAGCACTATAAGATTCTGCCCGAAGCAAAGGACTACAAGCGCATCGGCGAGGGCGACACCGGTCTGAACACCGGTGGCATGGGAAGCGTCACCCCCGTCCCCTTCGCCACGAAGGAGTGGATGCAGAAGGTGGAGGACCGCATCATCCGTCCCACCGTGGAGGGCCTCGCCGCCGAGGGCATCGACTACAAGGGTTTCATCTTCTTCGGACTGATGAACTGCGTGCCCGAGGGAACACCGAAGGCCGACCGCTGTCAGGGCGACCCGTATGTCATCGAGTACAACTGTCGCATGGGCGACCCCGAGACGGAGAGCGTGATGCTGCGCCTGAAGAGCGACATCGTAGACCTCTTCCAGGGTGTGGCTACCGGCACCCTCGACGAGAAGCCTATCGAGTTCGACGAGCGTGCTGCCGTGTGCGTGATGCTCGTTAGCGGAGGCTATCCTGAGGCATACAAGAAGGGCTATCCCATCACCGGCCTTCCACTCTCCACTCTCCACTCTCCTCTCTCCTCTGACACCATCGTCTTCCATAGCGGCACAGCACAAAAAGACGGCGAAGTTGTCACCGCTGGCGGCCGTGTCATCGCTGTGTCGTCATACGGCAAGGATAAGGAGGAAGCACTCGCTAAGTCGTTCGCTGAGGCCCAGAAGATTCAGTTCACCGACCGCTACTTCCGCCGGGATATAGGAGCGGATTTATAGTTTAGAGTTTAGAGTTGATAGTTTAGAGTTTAGAGTTTTGCCTGCCGGCGCACCCACTGTAGGGGCAGACCCCCGTGTCTGCCCGTATTCCCCAATTTGGGTGACATAATGCGTCTATTGTTCGGGCAGACACGGGGGTCTGCCCCTACACGCGTATTCTAACAGGCAGGGGTAATCATAATTATCAATTATCAATTGTCAATTATTAATTATAAATGTGAAGCGATTACAAAACAAAATAGCAGAGAGCCGCATGACGTTTTCGGTGGTGGCCATCATCGCCGCCATCATCGCCATTGCCATCGGAGCCATCACCATGCGACTTGGCACCGACTTCTATCGTAGTGTGCTTTGGTGGGAGCAGCTGCTGGTGCTCGCCGTGTCGACGATGATCATGGTGGAGCTCAACAACGCCAACTCCCTCATCCGCATCTTTAGCCGTATGGTGTCATGTTCGTTCCTGTTGCTCACGCTCATGGCGGCCTTCCTCTTCCCGTCGCTGCGGGGAGGACTTGTCGGATTGTCGTTTGTCGCGTTCTATCTGTTCTTCCTGCAGGCCTATCAGGACCGGCAGGCCGTAGGCAGCATCTATGCGGCATTCCTCTCACTCGGCATTGGCAGCCTGTTCTTCGTGCAGATACTCTACTTTGTGCCACTCTTCTGGCTCCTCATGGCCATCCGCCTGCTCGCCTTCAGCGGTCGCACGTTCTTTGCATCGCTCCTCGGCTTGCTCACCCCCTACTGGCTCCTCGCACCCTATTATCTCTACACCCTCGACTACACCACGCCACTGGCCCATTTCATGGCGCTCGCGCAGTTCAAACCCCTCGACCAGGTGTTCTCGCTCAGCGGACCCCTCGTGGCACCCATCTTCTCCGATCCCGCCCTGCTCATCACACCCCATTCGTCAGTCCTCGCACCCCTGTTCACCCTGGGCTTCGTGCTGCTGCTCGCCTTCACGGGCATCATCCACTTCCTGCGCCATTCCAGCAACGACAAGCTTCGCACGCAGATGGTCTATGAGATGTTCATCATCACGCTCCTGTTCAATCTCGTGTTCATCATCCTGCAACCCCAGCACCTGCCGTTCCTGCTGCGACTGCTCATCATCAACACCGCGCCTCTCATCGGCCATTTCCTCGCCCTGACGCGCACCCGCTTCACCAACATCGCCTTCTTCGTCATCGTCGCCATCACGTTCCTGCTGACAGGATACAATATCTTATTCAGTTGATAATTGATAATTGACAATTGATAATTATGATTACCCTCGACAACTGGGTTACACGTGTAGGGGCAGACCCCCGTGTCTGCCCGAACAATAACGAACAACCTGCATGCTCTAACATCCCAAATTCATGGGCAGACACGGGGGTCTGCCCCTACCGTTCGATACAACCTGCTATTCAAACCGGCAGGTGGTAATCATAATTATTAATTATCAATTGTAAATTATCAATTAACTCATGGAGTTCCTGACCGACATATTGCTTGGCTACGGCTACTGGGGAATGCTATTGGCGGCATTCCTGGCTGGAAGCTTCTTCCCCTTCAGCAGCGAGGCGGTGATGCTTGCGTTGCTCGCTGCGGGACTGGAGCCGTGGCCCCTTGTCGTCTACGGCACCATTGGCAACGTGCTCGGTTCCGCCGTGAACTATGGGGTGGGGCGCATGGGTCGCCTCGACTGGATAGAGCGCTATCTGCACATCAGCCAGCAGAGCATGCAGCGTGCCGAGGCGTTCATGGCCGGTCGTGGCGCGCTGATGGGCTTCTTCGCCTTCCTGCCCGTCCTCGGCTCCGCCATCACCATCCTCCTTGGTCTCATGCGTGCCAACATCCCCTTGTCGTTCCTCAGCATCACCGCCGGCAAGCTCCTCCGCTACCTCCTCCTCATCTACAGCGCCGTCGCGTTGTTCTGACCACCCATCCTAGTCGCCCGTAAGGAAGGGAGTCGAATATCCCTAGCGTTGGGCAACCGCTAGCGTAGTCACCTATATTCTCCCCTCAACTTTCTACCGAAAAAATTGTGGGAGAAGTGATTCATTCAAACATTCTTATTGTTCTTGGGAAGGAGACCGTAACCGTCCTTAAGATTACGACGATACTCCCAAATCTCCTCGAGCTCTTCATGTGTGCCAATGGAGGGCAAATCGTTGCGGCGTGCATCTTCAAGCATGTTCCAAGCGTTCTGCGAGGCGATTGCTGAATCGCGGAAAGAAGGCATCTGAAGGTCGCGCACTCCTGTGCGTATGCTTACAGCCATTTCCTCAATCAGCCGGTCGATGTTCTTTCCGCCAAAGGGTCGTTCGATATGCTTTGTTTCACTTATGCCGTGGATATCGACAACAGCCGTCTTGAAATCATGTGTCATGCGGCAGAAGCCCTTCGTGCCGATGAGCTCTACGTAGGAATTATGCGTCTGGTCCTTAGAGAGCTGCCCGTAAACGAAGCCCTGAGTGATGTCGTAGACGATACCGTTCTCAAAAGTGCCATGAACCTGCACCCACCAAGGATCTTTCCAAGCCCACATGCGTATACCCTGAGCGTGCCACGTCTTATACTCGCTATGGGCATACCATCGAGCGAGGTTCACGTAGTGCATACCACAATCGTGGAACGAAGGCCCCTCAGCCTCATGGCCCTCACCAGGAGCCAGGCCAGGAGTCATATGGCAAATGCGCATAATGGACAGTTCGCCCAGTTCACCACGGTCGATGGCATCGCGCATGACACCGTGATACCATGCATTCTGCAGGTACATATTGACACCGCTCATGACGGAAGCCTTTTCTACAAGCTCCACTGCTTGCCATTCACGTTCAATGGTATCAGCAATAGGCTTCTCGGCAATGATATGTTTCCCTGTAGCAATAGCTTTTCGGATCTGCCCTAAGCGTGAGTCGGCCATAGCACAAAGTGCCACCACTTGCACTTCAGGGTCAGCAAAGATGGCATCCTCGTTCGCCACCACCATCGTTTCTGGCGCAAGTTGCATAGCCAACTCACGACATTCCGGATCGATATCGCAGACGTAAACAACTTCATAAGCATCACTGCGCTGGAACTCTTTGAGATAATAACGTCCCATGCGCCCGAAACCAATCAGCCCTACAGTTATTTTTGTCATAAAAGTTGATAGATATTTAGGCAAGTTTCATGAAGACAAATAAACACAGGGCAAAGATACAAAAAAAACTTTAATTATATACATTTAAAATGTACATAATCATGTAAAAAATGAACCAGCTGCCCTTTTTCTATCAATTATTATCCAATATTTCCTTTCTTCATGCTCTCATGTCCCAACTCACAACCCTTTTCCATTACTCTACATCATCAGGAGCAATGCTCTGTACCATAGGGAGCAGTGCTCTGTATCATAGGGAGCAGTACTCCGTAGGTATATAGAGCAGTGCTCTGTAGGGTAGGGAGCAGTGCTCTCTTTGGTCGTGAGCAGTGCTCCGGATGGACCAGATCAATGCTCCGGATGGTCGGGAACAATGCTTTGAAAATATTAAAGTTTTTCTTTAAAAATAATTGCGTAAATGTTTGGAAATGTGGAAATTATTTTGTAACTTTGCAATAACAATAGAGGTGTTATTGCGATTGCGGGCTGCGGCTCAGCATAGCTCTCGGCTCTGCACTGACATTCGTCGACCTCGAACGCGACTCGGCATAGTTCAAGTAAACTTGACTCTGCCCTCGCTGCTTTCTTGGTTCGCCTTGCACCGAAATTGTAGTGTCATAGTAGAACCGGTGGCTGTGGCAAAAAGCGCGCATAGAGTGTGCACCGGAAGTTGATAACCAGGTCTAATAGAAAGGAGAAAAAGACAATGGCTATTAAGTATCGTCTTTATCAAGACAACCGTGCGGAGTCGAAGAACCGTGGCAAGTGGTACGCCCGTGCCATCTACCCGAAGACTCCCAAAACCACCAGCGACCTTGCCCAGATGATTCAGGACAACGTCTCAGTGAAGAAATCGGACGTCATCGCCGTGCTCGACGAGCTGGTGAACGTCATGAAGCTCTGGCTGCAGGAGTCGTATCGTGTGAAACTCGACGGCTTCGGCTCGTTCAAGGTCGGACTCGCCACCAAGCCTGCCGACACCGCAAAGGATTTCTCGGCTGCCAAGCATGTGGTGGGTTCGCGTGTGAACTTCCAGCCCGAGACGCACTGGAGTGCTGCCAGTGGTGGTCATCATCGCCGTGTGTTCCTCGACGATCTGCAGGTGGAGGAGACTCCCGCCAACGCAGTGGTGAAGGAAGAGACTAACCCTTAATGGGTTAGCGTTAAGAATGGTTGAGAACAGTTCAGATGCGCTACGCGCAGTTTAGAACGGTTTAGGAACTTCCGCAAGGTTGAATCTCTCATGAAGACGCGCTCCCAGCACATTGGGGGCGCGTTTTTTGCGTGTAGTGTATCTCCTCAATCATCGTGGAAAAAGGGAGAAACGGGAGTTTTCAATGATATCATCTATATATGGAATTCTATTTTCAGAATTTATATCACAAAAACTCCCGAAACTCCCTTTACCTAACTCAACTCTTTGATAAATAATCTATTATACCGTTTTAAATAACGCAGAAATTCCCTGAATAATCCCTGATTTTTCCCTTGTGCAGCTATTAAATTCCCTTTAGATGCTCGTCGATGATATAGTCGGCAATGTCATATTTGGGCTTGTCAGCAGGAGCCATTCGTCGACAAAAGTCGCTGACGGTGAAGTTTGCGATGTCGTGCATCGTAGAAACTGTCTGTTTCCACTCATCAACGGCATCGCAGTCTGGAATGACGATGACTTCACGGTCCCTGAGCGGTTCCATGTATTCACGCTTCAACATCTCCTTGTTGCCTGTTGCCAGCCACAGCATTTGCGGATGTTCCAAAGCGCCCACGAGTGCGTTCTTGGGACTCTCCACTAACACAACGGTCTGGGCAGGGTAGGTTGGCAGCAGATGTTCGCCAAACAGCGTCTTTGTCGTGTAGTGGGTGTTTGCCGGCAGTCGACCTTCTCTTACCCATATCGGCCCGAGCCAATAACACGTTCCCTTCTGGCTGTGTGCAAATTGTGGTGACTTCAGGTCGGTATCATAGCATTGCACCTTTAGGTTGCACACATTCCCCGTGTAGTCTATGCTTGGAAAGATGGTGCAGCTGTTGTTGTTGGAAAACTCATAGCAACCGATGCGGTATTCTTCCACTATCCATTCCACTTTTTGTGGCTCAAACAGTTTCAGGAGGCATTGGCATAGGGGATTCTCGACTGTCACCAACCTATTGAGAATTTCCTTAGGAATGTAACTGTAGGTTGGATTGACATCGGGTTCCCTGACAGTTTTTTGAATATTCTTTGGAACATACGAATTGTTGCTGACAGTCAGTATGCCATACTGGTTCGACAGCCATTCGCATGCACCTCGGAAGTCTGTGTTCTTGACAGCCTTGACGTAGTCGATGACGTCGCCGCCCTCGTCGCAGCTGAAGCAATGGCAATAGTTCTTACCATTGCGCTCTACAAGACTCAGCGAAGGGTGATGATCGTCGTGCCATGGGCAAAGAGTCATACATGTCGAGCCAGAATACTTCAGTCTTCCAAACTGGCTGGCCACGTTCTTGATGGAGATAGCTTTGAGCTTCTCCACATCATAGCAATCGTAATTATCAATCTTCATATCTTATTACCCTGATATTGAACGCCTTTTGATTATTATGTTGTTTAAAGGGATATTTCTCTTCCAGTCGGCGGTAGAACTCCCGATTCGTCAACTCCTTGTAGTTATTCTGCCTGCAGTATTCACAGAAATCCTTGTACAATTCGGAGCCTTTGGTGAGCGCAGACGAGTTTACCTCGCAGCGGTCTTCAATGAACTGCAGCACAGGATTGTTGCGAACTTCTAGTTCCTGAACAGCTTGCTTGATGGTATCGCTCTTGCTGAATTTCTTTCGCTTGAGCAAATCCGGTAATGAGTTGAGTACCAGATTCATGATGCCTGGCAACTCGAGAGCTAACTTTTCGCCTAACTCTGTGTCTGCCTGCTCTTCGCTGATACACACATCGAACTTAATCACCAGCCATCGGCGCATGTTTGCGTATCCGGCCCTGATGTTAGGCATCTCGTTGAATGCAAATAACAACTTGGCATACTTCGTCATTGAGTATGGCTGACTATAGAGCTTTTTGCACGAGATGGGCTCGCCCGATGCCAATGTCTTAAACGCAGAACTGTTAATCCTGCCCTCATTTTCCGTGCTGACGTTGATCAGCTTCGCCTCAATGTTGGCACGATGGACTTCGTCGTGGGTCAGATCGGCAATGTTCTCATGAGCTACGCATGTTTTACCAAACAGTTTCTCGATGACACCAATCAAAACCGATTTACCATTAGAGCCATTACCCAAGAATGCCATTACAGCCTCCACATGAAACCAGGGAACGAGGCAAGAGCCAACGTATTCCAGTATTGTTGTGTGTACACTTTGGTCGGGTAACACTTCGTCAAGAAATTGCTGGAAGCGAGGGCATGTGGCATATGGGTCATAGGGATAAGGCAGCACATAGCGGAAATAGTCTTTGCGACTGTGTTGGCGGAAGTTTCGCATGTCGTCACGATAAATCTCCAATGTGCCGTTAATAAAGTTCACGAGCACCACGTTTTCATTTTCTTTTGGCTCGGAATATCGACTGAGTTTCAGTTCCACTTGTTTCTTTAGTTTTGCGAAGAAAGATACGTCATCTATTAGTTCTTCGCTCAGTTCCATCTTTCTACAAGCGTCACGTATGAAGTCGAAAAAGATTTGCACATGAGGAATTTCTTCCCAGTGAGTGCCAACGTATACCCAAATGGGCGACGTCTTGTCAGATGATTCGGAAAGGGCTGGCACCCTAATCCGCCCATCAGCATCTTTCTCGATGATGCTTGACACCAGATGTAGCAACCTGTTTTTTTGAATTTTCCCAATCATTAAGTTGGTAATTTCTTTCGTATGCGGCTGAATCTTGTCCACGATATCCTGTAACGTGAACTGCACACCATACTTTAGTTTTTCACGGCGCTGACGCTTCAACTCATCGGCCTTTTCGGCCAGTTCCTGAACAAAAAAACAATCTAAATTATCTTTTATCATATATTAAAATTAAGTTAATTTTATTGCTACAAAGTTACTAAAAATCAGCGACATTTCAAAGTTGAAAGAAAAAAAAGTTTTCGTTTTTAACAACTTTCGATCATAGAAGAATCAAAAATTGAAAAAAGCGGAAAAAATCCCCAATAAGCAGGGTGCTTTTTCCGATTAATCTTCTTACCTTTGACTTCGTCGATGATTCTCTCACTCGGCAATAAAAACAAAAATCGGGCTTTTGTTTTGTATTGTGCTCGTTTATTCTTACCTTTGCACTTGTTATGGATTGGGAAGCGTTCAAGAAACACCAGGCATTTGCGGGACCGACGAAGCCCTCGATGCACAGGCGACGGGTGGGACACGACTACCAGTCGCGACGCATCTATCTCATCACGATGACCGTGGAGGGACGACGGCCTCTGCTGGGCAGTCTTGTCGGCGAGGCGCATGCTGCTGAAGGTTCTGACGATGCGCCACGCATCGTACCTACGGAGCTGGGACGGCGCGTTGGCGACTGCTGGTGGGACATTCCGCGCTATTACCCTGACATCAAGCCGTTGGCGCTTCAGCTGATGCCCGACCACCTGCATGGCATTCTCTTCGTGCAGCAACACATGGATGTGCACATGAGCCAGGCCGTGAAGGGCTTTAAGACCGGCACCAACAAGATCTATAGGGAGCTGTTGCCCTCCGTTGCGACAATGTCGCGGCAAAGACAAGAGGACATGGGAGGCTACCGCCACGAAGGCTTCCTATGGGCTCCCGGCTTCAACGACCACATCCTTGAGGACGCTGGCGAGCTCGACAGGTGGTTTGAGTACCTGCGTGACAACCCGAGGCGGCTGGCCATCAGGCGCGCGCATGCCGACTATTTCCGTGTGCGCTTCGATCTCGACATCGGCGGTCAGGCGTATGCCGCCATTGGCAATCGATTCCTGCTGAACCATCCGCAGAAGATGCAGGTGCAGTTGTCAAGGCGGTTTAACGACGAGGAGATCAAGCATGCTGTGGACCATTACCTCGCGCTTTCGAAGAGAGGCTACGTGCTGGTGTCGCCCGCCATCTCGAAGGCGGAGCAGGCGGTGATGCGGGCCGCCCTCGATGCCCGTCGGCCACTTATCTTCATCACGCCATGGGGCTTCAACGATTTCTCTCACCCAGGCCATCAGTACTATGAAGCATGTGCCGAAGGGCGGTTCCTCATCTTGGCTCCTTGGCCGCACCACAACTGGAAAACAAATCTGACGCGCGAGATGTGCCTTGCCTTGAATGGCATGGCGAAGAGCATTTGCGAAATCGATAAGTGTATATAAATGCCAGCGGTATGCCGCGTCCCTACATTTCCCTGAAAAACACAACGCGATGCTACCATCAATTCAAGAGCATCATCTTTCACGTTTGGCGGAAAAATCCTAGAATTCTTACATAATGCCTGAATTCTTACAACAAACTGGGATTGGAAAGTGAGAAAATTGAATGGCAAGATTCTAAGTGCGAAAAATTTTTGTAAATTTGCAGTTAACTCGAGGCCATGAAACTCGTAGTATCAGTTATTCAACTTTCTGAAGTCGAAGGAATAAAGGGCATAAAGGGGGAGAAAAGGGCATAAAAGGGACATTTAGAGCCCCTTGATAAGGGGCGGCTATCGCTCGGCGACGAAGGAGACGCTTTCAGAGCGAAGCGGGGAAAGAATGCAGGGTTTTAATCCTTTGCCCGCCTCTTTCACCCCTCTGGTTGCACAAAGCATTCGTCCCTTTTAATCCCTTTTATTCTCTTTTCTCCCCTTTAAGCCTAGGGAAGTGGAGTTTGCGAAACTTCAATAATACATTAAATAACCTAAAATAGTAGTAAACATGGACAAAGCAACAATCCGAAAAATGGCCCTCGCCATTGGCCTGACCTTCGTCGCCATCGGCGTATGGGCGCAGGACGCCATGCTATCAGACAGCATCGCTGACAAAGTGACGCTACGCGACGGCACGATGGTGAAAGCCCAACGAGTGCCGCAACGGGCGCCGAAAGATGACTATGTGTACAAATACAAAGGAGTGAAGTACACATACATCACCAATAACAACTACACGCGGTTCTTCAACACCAGCGTCCACAAGCCCAGCGACTATGGATGGTCTCTCAACAATGCTGGCTGGTATGAGGATGAAAATGGCTCTTACATCACTGCCGCCAGTATTGATGCCGACAACTTCCCGTCGAGCGGTGAGGTCTATATCCTCAACGACCTGGTGGGCTTCTTCACGGAACATACCCGCCTGGGCTGTATTGCCGACAACGCCTTCCGCTATATGTCGGGCGTGAGGCGCATCTATTTCCAGGACTGTGCTTCTATCAACTTCCCCGCTTTTGGTGATTTAAACTTCTTCATCGGCGACAAGGCGTTTGCCGACTGCGAGAACCTAGAGGAGGTGAACCTAATGCAGTGGACCACCACCGGTGACAACCACTGGGAAGCGCTGCCAGCCACGGCGGTGAAGCGCATCTGGGGCTCGATGCTCGACAACTCGCCCAAGGCATGGATTCGCGTGGGCACGAGTGTTTATCAGCAATATCTGGGTAGCCAGACGTGGGTGCAGGTGCGCAACCGCATCACCACCTACGAGCACTCTTCCGCCGATATCACGGTCGGTGGGGCTGTCTACAGTTTCCTGAAGGCAGAGGACGGAACAGCCCTGAGCAATGCCGACGACCAGCACGAGGAGATTATGAAGACCCTGCGCATGTGGAACGCCGACTACATGCAGTTCAACGCTGCCTCGCTGCTCTCCGACAAGAGCCGCACGCCGGACAACGCCAACATCTGGTACACCACTGTGACGGGCGCTGACGCCAGTTACCTGAAGAATAACGACGGTGTGCTGCGCATCTACAACGACCCGGGTTCGTACTACAACTACAAGACCATCGCCATCCGGAAGGGAGCATTTAAAAATTGTGAAGATCTGGAGGCCGTGGAGTTCTGGCAGACCAACGGCCGCTCAGACAACTCCTACAGCGACCTGCGAATGGTGATTGAGAACGGAGCCTTCAAGAACTGCAAGAACTTGCATGAGATACGCCTGTTCTACAAGGTGGAGGACGGCACCGACCGCTGGCAGGTGCTCGGGCCGGAGAACATCATTCCGGGCGACGACATTTTCGGCAATGAAGACGAGGACTGTAGGATCCTGAGTGATCAAGAAGCTGAAGGCATAGAGAAGACACGCATTTTAGTCTCGCCTGACCGCTATGTTGACTTTATCAATGATGTCAACTGGAATCGTTACAGCGCAATGATAGTGTCAGCCGACTACATGCCTACCGAGAAAAAACCGATACAAAGAGACGGAATCACCTATAACTACCTTGCCAACAGTGCCGGCATCATTGGCTCTGACCAAGTAGTGACCCAAGACTTCTCGTTGTGGAATATTCCCATTATCGTAGCAGAGATAGCCCTTACAGTTGCCTCTTTCGGTAGTGTTGATGCTGGTGCTAATGCTGTCGGTGCTTCAGCGATGGAAGTGACTTCACAAGCTTCTAGTTTAATGTCGACTAATCAAGTGGCTACCGCTGCTCTTAATTCTATTGATGATTTAACAGGACAGTTAACAAAAAAAGGCATAGAAAATGTCGCAAAACAATTTGGTGGGAAAGAGCTATTTGCAGGCAGTCTAGAGATGATCGAGAGAGAAACTCTTATGTTGAGCGTAGAAGGTGTAGTAGATGGAGGTAAATTTGTTGGTGAAAAAAAATTGATAGAATATTTATCTGTCAATTCTTTTCAGAGATCAGCATTTCTCAACTATCTGAAAGCGTATTGCAAGGTTACGTTAAATAAGGCAAAGGATTTGATGAAATTGGCAGAAAAATTACTGAGCTACCAGAGGTTCTTGTTGGGCCATAAGATTGCCTTAACGACTTCTACTAATATCGGTTTGATGATGGGGACAGCGCAAGCATGCAAACTTGCCTTAGAAGAAGTAAAGCCCCAGGCGTTTGAATTGGGCATGAAGCAGAATATTATGGCCAATATGCATCAGGTGGGACTTGTAGGCGGCCAATTTATCACGACCCCGGACAAAGACCTGATTTATCACACTTATATCGGTGAGGTTGCCGACAATGTGATTGATGCCAAAATCTATACCTGCCCCGACGATGAGGAACGTACCGTGGCCATCCGCCCAAAAGCCTTCCAGAACAAGAAGAACCTGCAGACGGTGACGTTCCATGAGAACGACGACGTAAACAGTCACAATATGACCTCCATGCTCATAGCCATCGCCGACTCGGCATTCGTGGGTTGTAGCAACCTGCGCACGCTCGACCTGCGCCTCTACACCGAGAAGAACGGCACCCGTGCCCTTGGCCCCGAGCACTTCATCCTCTGTGGCACAGACCTCTTTGCAGGCCTCGACTCCACGAAGTTCCAGATTATCGTGGCTGAAGAACGTCTGAAGGACTTCGAGGAAGACGAGACATGGGCGAATTTCAAGCGTTTCTATACCACGGGCAAGACAGAGGAAAAGGTGAACTTCACCGAGTTTGGCGTGAAGTACTCCTATGCCTACGATGGCGGCCTGTTGAAGAGAGAGAAACTGCTGGGTCGCACCATCGAGCATCTGGTGGCCGTAGGTCCCGACGACACCTATATCAAGGACAACAACGGCGCCTTAGGCTTCTTCAACGACATCGGCTCGTGGAACAATTACAAGCTCGACTACGCCAAGAAGGGGGCTTTCCGCAATAATGCCAACATCAAGAACGTCTCGTTCTGGGACCTTGCCGGATGGCTGTGGACGGGCGAGGCATACACCGACCTGCAGATGGCGCTGCAAGACTCCTGCTTCGCCGACTGCCCGAACCTGGAGTATGTCGATATGCTCTACCTGCGCACCGACGGCTCCAATATTGCCGAGCCGCTCACACCCGCTATGCTGCAGTTGGGCAACGGCGTGTTCGACAACTCGCCCAAGGTACGCTTCAAGATGACCGACCGGCAGATGGAATGGTTCGCTGCCGATACCACTTGGGCAAAGTATCAGGACCGCTTCCTGCCCTGCCTCTTCCTGCCCACCGACCCCGTGGTGGTGAGCAAGCTGAGTGACCTGAAGTATCGTACCGACGTAGCGCGCCCGTGGTACGACAACAACGCCTCGAAGTGGGGCGACTGGCTCGACATGACGCGGGTGAAGGAGTTCTCTTACCTCAACGGCAAGTTCTCCAACAACACCGACCTGCGCTCGTTCCCCGACTTCAAGCGCTTCGAACTGATAGGACTTGACTATGTGGGCGGCTCCTGGTTTGTCAGCTGCTCGAACCTCAACGCCATCGACCTGCCCTCCACCATCAAGCACATCGGCGGCTGGGCCTTCTACGGCTGCTCGAGCCTGAAGGAGATCACCATCCCCGCCGCCGTGGAGACCATCGACGCCAGTGCCTTTGAATACAGCGGCTTGAAGACCGTGCGCTGCGAAGGCATGAAGCCTGCCACATTGGGCTCCAACGCGTTCAACCTTACCAGTTTCAGCGGCTTCACCATCTACGTGCCCGCTGAGGCTGTGGATGCCTACAAGAAGGCCTGGCCCAGCTACGCCCAGTACATCAAGAGCAATGCCGAAGACCGCCGTATTACCGTGGTGGATGTTCGCGAGCCCGGCAAACTGGCTGAGCAGCTGGGCCTGACGATGATCATGGACGGCGACCGTCTGCGCTCCGTGGGCGGTGCCTACTGGAAATATGACTCGCTGACCGTGCGCGGCCACCTGAACGGCCTCGACGTGGGCGTGCTGCGCCACATGGCCGGTTCCGACGCCTGGGACAGCGATCCTACCGACGGCCGTCTGCGCTACCTGGACATGCGCTATGCATTCCTGGACAAGGATACGAAGTACTCCTACAACCTCTGGGGCGTTGACGAATACCTGGAGAAGGCCAACTGGGTAGGCGAATATATGTTCCACAACTGCAAGGCCTTGGAGACGCTTATCCTGCCCGAATCGGTGACCGAGATTGGCGAGAACGCCTTTGAGGAGGCCACAAACCTGCGCCGCCTCTTCATAGGAGCAAAATTGCAAAGCTACACGCGCGACCTAATAGAGGACAACAAGGAGGGCCTGGAAGAACTGGTATTTATGACCGACCAGTTTGCTACCAGTGAGAGCGACGACCCATGGGAAGGCCCCATCGGACTGGTCTATACCAAGAAGTCGCAGCTGGGCGACTACATGAGCGACCCGGCCCTGACCACCACCGCACAGAGCATCACCGCCCTCTTTGAGGATGATCAGGTAATGACTGACTTGGCAGCCCGCCGATTCTACTTCCCCTCGCAGTACCTCACCATGGAGAGCACCAAGAATCCATACGGCAGGTACGAGGATGGCGACGGCTACTTCTTCTACCGCGACAGGGATTTGAAGACCTTCGACGAGTTCCAACTCTTCAGTAATATCCGCGAGCTTGACTATGACTTCCAGAACTGCAAGGGCCTGGAGCGCATCACTCTGCCTGCCTCATTGGAGCGCATCGGCTACAATGCCTTCACCGGCTGCGAGAAGTTAGGCACCATCCACATCAGCGCCGACTCGGTGCCCGTGCTGGAGCGCAATGCTTTCCGCGACCTGCCCGCCGACTTCCAGATTATCGTGCCTAAGACGCACGTGAAGCGCTACCGCGAAAAATGGGAGCAGTATGCCGACCATATCGTGGGCGATGACGAGGAATTCCGCAACGACATCATCGAGATTACGCTGACCGAGCCTAACACGCTGGCAGAGAAACTGGGACTGAAGACAACGTCAAAAGTGTACCAGGGGGGCACTTCTGATGACCTCATCAACGGAAAATTCAAATATGTAGCATCTGTCACCGGCGACTACTCAAATATCAGAGCCCTGAAGGTCAACGGCCCCATCTCGGGCGCCGACTTCACCGTCATGCGCTATCTGGCCGGCTATGATGTGATGGCTGACCTGAATGACTTCTTGCAATTCAGCGGCACACGCAACTATTTTGGCCGGTTGGAATACATTGACCTCTATGATGCCAATATCGTGCCTACCGACTACATGACTGATGGTCTGTCGTGGACGGCTCATGTCAAATGTCTTTTTGAAGGCGAATACGACATCCTGCCCGGTAGCGCCTTTGGTGAGTGCTATTCATTGAAGACACTCATTCTGCCGCGCTCGTGCAAGGAGGTGAGAACACGCGCATTCATACAGTGCGAATACCTGGAGACGCTGGTCATCGGCGACGAGTGCGAGAAATTCAACTGGAATTCCCTTGACGACTGCGCCTCGATGACACGCATGTACATCCTCTCGAAGAAGAAGATGGAGATGGAGGATGATAACTGGTTCGCACGTGCCGTGTGCAACAACTACAGTCCGACGTTCGACGCCTTCTATGTTCGCCCGTCGCTCTACAATGAATATGTCGCTGACAATGCTTACACTGGCTCACAGCAGCGCACGAACAACATCAGTTCAGGTGCCTTCAAGGATGACGAGTCGTTTGCCGCCTTTGCCGCCCACGCTGCCGCCACTGAGGACGATCTTCGTCAGGTGAGCGACATCAGCGGCTGGTTCCGCGGACATGAGACAGCCGTCGACCTTAACGCCCTGCAGTACACCAGTATCGACTCGCTGCGCACCGCCGACATGGCACCGCTCACACTGATGCGCAACATCACCCTGCCTGACTCCATCAAGGGCGTGGGCAAGGATGCCTTCAAGAATGCCACCGGCCTGCGCTATGTGGATATGAGCAAGTGTGCCGAGTATGCTCCGACGCTTGCCAGCGAGGGTGGCGTCCGTTCGCTCGGCATTGGCGAGAACACGCTGGCATATGTGCCTGCCGAGTATGGTAAGACCACCGACGTAAACGTGGCCGTCAGCAACGGTAGTGGCTACCAAACCCAGACGTTCCGCTTGGTGGACGGCTTGGACTACTGTGTGCCCTACGCCGTGACGGCCGACAAGGTGGAGAACACGCGTACGCTGGCGAAGAGCACAGCTCCTTACACCATCTGCCTGCCTTACAGCCTCGACATTCCCGCTGGAGCGAAGGTATACCGACTGTCAGGCCGTAGCGACAATGAACTGATCTTTGCCCAGCACACGGGTCGCATGGAGGCGCTGCAACCCTATCTGGTATGGGCCGAGCAGGAAGACGCCCTGCTGAATGTCAGCGGTGCGGTGCAGATGCCTGCAAGCGGCGGCAACACCTACGGAGGACAGCTGCAGTCGCCAGGCTACGTGATGCGCGGCACGCTGGATGCCATCGGCAACCAGGAGGCTGTGGAGCTGGGTGCCTACGTGATGAACGACGACTCGATGTGGCATCCCGTGCTCTCTGACACCGATGCCCACAAGGCCGTCACCATCCCCGCCTTCCGCTGCTACCTGCTGCAGAGCCGTTCCAACGGTGCACGCGGTGCCATCGGCATGACGCTGGAGGATGCCACCGGTATCGATCAGCTTCGCACCATC
>ONCG01000029.1 GCA_900316285.1 uncultured Prevotellaceae bacterium | reverse complement strand
CAAAATTCGACGATTTCATCGGGAGTTTGTAGCAGTTTGTGTACTCTTTGCGAACCAGACAAAACGGTCGTCTCCCAAAACTGTTAAGTAGTTGTTAAGCGATTTCCTTGTTTTTTTCATCATTAATACTTAAATTTGCAGCGAAGAAGTAACTTTGTAATTAATAAAGCAATATAATAAAAGGAATTCGCTATGAAGAAAATTCTACTATTCGCACTGCTGTTGCTATCAGCCACCTGTCATGCTCAGACGGATGAGGCTAACCGCTTACAACCCTTTGAGCCGAAAAACCAGTTGATGCAATTTGTGGCTAACGTGGAAAAATTCGCGAAGAGCTACCCACAGGAAAAGGTGTATCTGCACCTTGACAACACAGGCTACTTCATGGAAGAACGGATATGGTTCAAGGCATACGTCATCCGCGACTATAACCTGCAGCATTCCGAACTGAGCAAAGTGCTCTATGTGGAACTGATCAACCCCTCAGGTGAGGTGGTCAAGACGGAGAAGTTGAAGATCGTCGACGGTGAGACCGATGGCTATATCGACCTGAATCACCTGCTTGTGAGTGGCTTCTATGAAATTCGTGCCTATACCAGCTATATGCTGAACTGGGGTACGACGGCACTGTTCTCACGCGTGCTGCCCATTCTGGAAAAGCCCGACAAGGACGGTGATTACGAAGACCGCCGCATGGACGAGTTCGGTGCCCGCAACCGCCTTCCCGACTATCGTGAGAAAGAACAGGAAGGAGGCAAGAAGATGAACGTGGCATTCTATCCCGAGGGCGGCCATCTGGTGTCGGGTCTGGAGAATCGCGTGGCCTTTTCCGTGACCGACGAAGACGGTGCACACATCGAGACTGAAGGCTATCTGGAGTCCGGCGGTCGCCGAATCTGCAGTGTGAAGACCTTGCGGGAAGGCCGCGGTGTTTTCTCCTGCACACCCGGGTCGGAAAGACTGACGCTGCACCTGACCAATGAAAAGGGGAATGAGCGTACTTTCCGTCTGCCCGATGCAGAACAGGAAGGCTGCCTCATTTGTGCCGAGACCACGGGCGATGATATCATCATGGTGGATGTCCTTGCTTCACCACAGTACCGCTCGCAGAAGATGGGTCTTGTGGCCATGAACAACGGCCGAATCATGCGGTTCGACGAGATGGCCGGCATCGGCCTGGGACAGCGGATAGAAATCAGGAAGTTGGAGTTGGGCAACGGCGTGAGCCAGCTGGCCCTCATCGACAGTCTGGGCAATATCCTAGCCAGCAGAATGGTATTTGTCTGCAAGAAGACAGGCATAGGCAGGATCAATGTGCAGCTGCAGAATGAGTTCCTGAAGCCATACGGTAAGATTTCGCTGACGGCTCAGACTGCACCCGGCAGCCATTTCTCGATGGCTGTACGCGACTACCATTCCCAGGTGGACGGTTGGCAGGCCGACCTTGCCTCATGGCTTCTGCTATCGTCAGACCTGAAAGGCTATATTGAGAATGCAAAGTACTACGTGGAGGCCGATGACGAAGAGCATCGCCGTGCTGCCGACCTGCTGATGATGGTTCAAGGCTGGCAGCGCTACAATCTGCCACTCATGGGCAGCGGAGAGTCGTTCAAACTGGTTCACCCGCTTGAGCGCTCCCTGTTCTTCGAAGGAGCCATCAGTAAGAGCAAGAAGAAAATCATCGGCAGCGTCGATGGCGTGAACCTTTGGGCAACCTATATGACCGACCGCAACAACCCGACCGACTCGATGGTATATGAAGACATGTACCTGACCGACGGCAGCGGACACTTCCAGTTCAAGGCACCCGACTTCTATGGTGAGCGTGACGTGGTGATGAGGCCAGAGAAAGACAACAAGCTGCTGCAGTTCGACTTCCGCTTCAATCGCGGCTATGAGCCCAGCACCCGCCACGTCTTCAAGAACGAGCTGTTGCCGATTCCCATTGATACACCCCGTGTGTGGAACGACTGGCGGGATCCCGATACGCTACTTTCCCTCGGCAAGCGTGAGTTCATGCTCAGCCAGGTCAATGTCAGGGGCAAGTACAAGTTCAACCAAGAGCGCTACTGGCTCAATGAGCAGAACGCCTTCAACAAGTCGAGCATCTACTACGATTGTGCGAAGGAATACGAGCAGTTGCGCGACAAAGGCGAAAAGTTCGTCGACTTCCTGAAGTGGCTGGAGAAACGGAACCCCTACTTCAGCGGAAACTGGCCGCACGAAGAGGAAGACATCCGCAAGCTAACCGCAAGCTACTCCCACCGGGCAGTTTATCCCAGGGATGGCATGTCTTACAAACGCCGCCCAGTGGTGTGGATTATCAACAACATGTTCAACTGCATCACCTATGCTCCAGCCAAATTGACGGACAACAGTATCATGTCAGGCCTTTCAGGATATTCGATGATTCCCGACGAATTGAGAAACGTCAAGTCGGTCTATATCTCTGAGGAAGGCGATGCCTGGAAGCGATTCGTCACCATACCCGATCTCGAGGGAGTGAATGTGGCTACGGTGTTTGTCTATCGTAGCAGTGGCGGTAACCGATGGGAGTCTTTGCGCAAGGGTATCCGTGCCATTACGCTGCAGGGGTATCAAATCCCTGAGACATATAAGAGCCCGAACTATAGGGTGGTGCCGAGTATTCCCGACTTCCGCCGCACACTCTATTGGAATCCAAATGTGAAGACCGACGAGAAAGGATTGGCAGACATCGTATTCTATAACAACCGCGACTGCCGCCAGCTGGTCATCTCTGCCGAAGGATTTACGAAGGAAGGCCTGCCAATCGTGTACTGATGGGAGCACAGCGAAAGCGGTTGTGGTGAAGTGAGCGATATCATTCAACTCTCAAAACAATGATATGATGACGGGAGGGGGCGCAGGCGCGCCTGCGTCCTCCCTTCCTCTCTTCCTTAGAAATGAGGGATGAAAGGAATGGAGTGTTAAAAGCGTGAAAGGCTTGCAGGACAAAAAGAAAATGCAATGATACAAATTTGCGTAATGCACCTTTGTATCATTGCATTTTTTTCCTATAACAGCCAGCGAAGGTAACTTGTGATGGTTGCCGTTTGCAGGCGGGCTACTCAATGTTCTGCTGCACGCGGTCGTAGAACTGCTCGACGATGGTGAGCATGTCGACGGGCAGGAACTCAAGGGCACGGTCGGCGATGGCATCGGGGATCTCGTAGCAGGCCTCGGCGACGGAACAGGCAATGGCACCTTTGGTGTCGGTGTCGCCCTGTGCCATGATGGCATTGCGGAGTGTTCCCTCAAAGTCCTCGGCATCGAGGAAGCAACGCAGCGCCCAAGGCACGGTCTCCTGGCAGGTGGAGTCGAAGTGTCCGTTGGAGCCGATGCGGAAGATGTCGCGCAGCGGCGGCAGCTGGTATTGGAAGTTGCGTGCCACAGCACCTTCTATCTCGTCCTTCGTCAGTCGGCAGGTGCGAAGCCAGTAGATGACGGTGGCGATGCATTGAGCACCGCGGATGCCTTCCTGGTGGCAGTGGCTCACCTCAGCACTCTGCTTGGCTTGCCGTTGCAACTCTTCATAGTCGTTGAAGAGCCATCCCACGGGGCTGACGCGCATCGCCGACCCGTTGCCGAAGGAGGCCTGCGGCAGGTGGTTGCGCTCGCCGAGCCAGTGGAGGAACATGTTTCCGTAGCCACCCTTGGGGTTGGGGTAGCGTTGGCACCATTCCACGAGCGTCTCCTTGTAAGGTCGTTCGTTGAGAATGGCATCCGCAATGGCGACGGTACAAATGGTATCGTCGGTGAAGTCACAGTCTTCTGTGAAGAGTTCGAACCCTTCCGTGGGCTTCTCGTCGAACTCGAAGCGCGACCCTACAATATCTCCGATAATTGCTCCAAGCATAATAGAGGTAGTTGATAGTTAATAGTGGATAGTGGAAAGTTTGTGAAAGGTGCTTTGAACCTTGAACGCTGCGTAGCAGCTTATGAAGCTTAATCGCGCCTTCGGCGCAAGTACTCCCTCCGAGAATCGAACTCGGATCTAATCTTTAGGAGAGACTTGTTCTATCCATTGAACTAAGGGAGCCCATCGACGCACTGTGCGTGTTACAGGATGCAAAGGTACGAATAAGTGAGCGAAATGCAAAGAAAAAAAGTTGTTTTTTTGCTTTACTTGGCATTTATATACATTTAGTCCCAATAGTTATTATTGTCAAGAATTAGAGAATTGGAGAATTTCTGCATAAGTGGGAATGAATTAGAATTTGTGACGAATAATTCTTAATCATTCAATGAGAGTAAGAAAAATCTCCAATTCTCTAATTCTTGATAAATAAAATACTCGGGATTTATTCATCCATACCGCCTTGATTACCGAAGCCGCCATTGTTGTCGTCGCCGTTGCGGTCCTGTCCCTCTTCGCCTTCCTTGATTTTCGGTTTCATATTACCGAAGTTGTAGGTGAGCGTGAAGTTAACGGTGCGGGAACGGCGACGGTTCAGCTGATGGCGCATGAAGGTCTGACTCTCCGTGATGTTCTCCCAACGGCGCGAGTCGAGTACGTCGCGGCAGTTGATGGCGAGCATGAGCTTCTTGTCGAAGAAGTGCTTGCGGAGACCGAAGTCGAGACCATAGGCGGGTTTGCGGTAACCCTGCGTGATGACCTGCTTCGAGCGGTAGTTGCCCGTGAGCTGTATGGAGAGGTCGTAGGGCAGGATGAACGATGCTATCATGCGTGCGTTCCAAGTGAAGCGCGACTGTTCCTCGCCGGTGACGGTCTGTCCGTCGATGTTATACGTAAACCCATTGAGCTTATAGTAGTAGGCATTGGCTGACGTGGTGAGGTCGAGGAATCGGAAGAGCTTATTCTTCACCGTGAGCTCCAGTCCCGACGAGAGACTCTTCGCAACATTCTTCGAAGTGGAGTAGAACAGGCCGTCGGTGGGGTTCTGCCAGTTGATGCGCTGCATGACATCGCTCGTGGGGCGGTAGTAGGCGGAGATCATCATCGAGTGCTCGGTCCACGTCTTCAGATAGTTAATTGAGAAGGAGTTGCTATACTCCGGTGTGAGCTCGGGGTTACCGAAGGAGACCGTCGTGGCGTCGCGCGTGTCGCGGAAGGAGTTGAGTTGTCCACCCCAGGGACGGCGCAGACGGCGCGTGTAGTTCAGCTGCAGCTGGTCGTTATCGGTGATCTGATAGGAGAGGAACACCGACGGGAACAGCTGGAAGTAGTCCTTCTTGAAGGCGATGGGAGAGGAGAGTTGAGAGTTGAGAGTTCTTTCCCCGCTTCGCTCTGAAAGCGCCCCTGCGGGTCGAGCGGAGAGTTGAGAGTTTGAGGCGTGCTCCTGTTCCCAGTCGTAGCTCTCAGTGTCGACGCGCCAGTATTCGCCACGCAGACCACCCATCACACCAAAGTTGCCGAATTTCAGCGTGGCTGTGGCATAGAGGGCGTGCACATCCATATCGTAGATGAAACGGTTGAAGTAGAGTTTGTCCTCTACGGCTGCGTGACCGTCCCAGTACTGGTTGTCGATGAACGACTCCTGTGGCGTGTTCTCATGCGAGAAGCGAGCCTGATAGCCTGCCTGCATCTGGAAGGTCTCGGAGATGGGGTTCTCATAGTCGAGCTTCACCTCCCAGGTGCGGTTGTTCATGTGCATGGGCCGCGACTGGTAGTTGTACTGGGTGGGCTGCGGTGTAGGAGTATAGAAGACCGTGCTGTCCTGATAGAAGTTGTCGTTGTCCGACTTCCAACGGTGGAAATCGACAACGAAGTCCAGGTAGTGTCGGTCGGTGAAGGAGTGTCGGTAGTTGAACTCCGTGTAGAGCATCTGCATATCGCCGCGCGAGCGGTTGAGACGTGTCATCGTGCGATCGGGTGAGAGGGTGGTGAAGTCGTAGCCGTCGAAGGTGCCGGCGTTGAGGCCTTCGCTACCGTCGAGGGAACCATAGTGGTAGGGCGTGAGACCGCGGTTGTTGTTGTGTCCTTTCATCATCATGCCCGACAGCGAGAAGTCGTCCTTCTTCGTGGCATGCAGGGTGATGCCCGCACGGCTGAAGAGGTTGTTGCCGCGATTGGCAGTCTCGCCACGATACCACTGGAACTGATTGGTCTGCGTAAACAGCTGTTCGCTCTCGTTGTGGCTTTTGTTCTCTCGGTGGCGGAAACCAATGTTGGCATATGCATCGAGGAGCGGAGAGTTGTAGTTGATGTTGAAGCTGGTGTTGGCACCGCCCCGCGTGTTGGCACCCACCTGATAAGAACCGTAGTAGCCTGGCTTCAGGTCCTTCTTCAACACGATGTTGATGATGCCTGCCGAGCCTTCGGCCGAGAATTTTGCCGAAGGGTTGTCGATGACCTCAATGCGTTCGATGCTTTCTGCGGGCAACTGCTGCAGAATCTGTGCACGGTTGTCGGCGGTGAGTCCACTGGCCTTGCCGTTGATCCATACTTCCACGCTGGCATTGCCTCGCAGCGAGACGTTACCATCGTTGTCGACCTCGACAGAAGGGATGTTCTCCAGCGCCTCCGATGCCGACTGTCCGGCATTGGTGACCAGCTGCGACACGTCGAACGACTTGCGGTCGACCTCGAGTTTCATCGACGAGCGCTGGCCGGTGACGGTGACCTCCTTCAGCTGTCGTGCCTCCTCGGCGAGATAGAGCGCCTGCAGGTGGTGAGAGCGATGGCGGTCGCTGATCTGGATGTTGCGTTCATAAGGCTTATAGCCCACAAACGACAGCTGCAGCGTGTAGTTGCCGTTGGGCAGTCCATCGACAAGGAAGTTTCCTTCCTCATCGGTCACGGTGCCTTGCACCAAGGCATCGGTGCCTTGGCGTAACACTTTCACAGCCACGAAGCCCAATGGCTCGCTGGTCTGTCTGTCTAGTACTTTACCTTTTATTAGTCCTTGTGCTGATGCTGCCAGTGCACACATGCACAGCAGCAATGAAATGAAAAACCGGTTCATACATTTGATTAGACTCACAGATAGGGAAAAAGTTTAATCTAGCAAAGTTTTTTTTGATAACAATAAGTCATTTGCCCGCAAAACTATCCCTTATTCTTTCCCACAATCACAAACAGTCGCTGACAAGATTCAATGGGGATGTTCCACATATTGTCGAACACAGGAATCTCCACCGACCGGTTGAAATCATCACAGTCGTCCACATTCCGATACTCATCAACTGAATCCTGGATGAAGAAGTGTTCCTCGTCGTAGCCCACCACAGGCACATAATGCAGGGTTTTCCCGTTGAAAAGCAATACGATGACGGGCGTTCCCTTGCTGACGGCGTCTTTCAGGTCGTCGGTAGTGCCCGTGTAATACTCCGTTGTGTAGTTGCCCAGTTGTTCCTCAAATAGTACCTTGAAGCATTTGGGGTAGGCGCCCTCGCTGTGTTTACAGGGAAAGGTCGGCTGGTTGAACAATTCCACTCCGTTGACGCTCTCGCCGTAGAAACGCAACAGGTAGGCACTGGAGCATCCCGAACATTCACAGGTCTTCTGTGTGTCGGGAGTCGGGTTTGGAGATATGATGTACGACGACGGATGGTCGTGCCGGCTGGCATAAGCCTCCGGTGCTACCAGCCAGTTAGCACGGGCATACGCCTTCTGCTCGTCGGTCATCTTGCCGAGCATCGCCATCAGTTTGCTTAACGAATTGCCCTGATTGCCAGGCAGTCCTTCCTGATTCTGTGCGGAGCCGACTGTCACCCACGAGAGCATCCCTACGACCAACAAGGTCTTAACTATTGATTTCAACTTCATTTCCTCAAAAATATATTCCTGCTGCAAATATAAAAAGAATCAAGGATATAAGCAAATAATTAGCCATTCTTAACTTAGTTTATCCCCTCAAATTTGCATGATTTGAGATTTTTATTTATTTTTGCAAAGATATGTAGAAGATAAATAGGAATTTATGGAAATAAAAACCAGACCCAATCCCAATGAGGCTTTTCCTAATCCTAAGATTCCAAGCCTCTGTTTCATTAAAAACGTGGTGAAGAACCCGTGTATTATCATAGGTGATTACACCTACTACGATGATGTAGATGGTGCAGACCAATTCGAGAAGCATGTCACTCATTTCTATGATTTCATCGGTGACCGACTGATCATTGGCAAGTTCTGCGCAATCGCGAAGGGAGTGGAGTTTGTCATGAATGGAGCCAACCATAGGATGGATGGCGTGACGACCTATCCGTTTTACGTCATTGGCGGTGATTGGGGCAGTGCCATTGCTCCAGTGAAAGACGAATTGCCTCTGAAGGGCGATACCGTTGTGGGTAATGACGTCTGGATTGGCCAGCATGTAACTATTATGCCAGGTGTTCATATCGGTGATGGAGCCATTATCGGTGCCAACTCTGTGGTTGCTTCAGACATTCCTCCATATGCTATTGCCGTTGGCAATCCCTGCCGTGTTGTCAGAAAACGCTTTGACGATGAGTTCATCAATTATCTTTTGGAACTAAAGTGGTGGGACTGGGACATAGAGAAGATTGAGGCCAACTTTGAGGCCTTGTCCGGAGGAGATTTGACGTTGATAAAGAAAATAGACATGTAAATTCCAATTAAGCGAATAGATATAGATATGGATTTCAAGGATAAAGTAGCCATCGTGACTGGTGGTGCACAAGGCATCGGACGATGCATCGCCGAAGAGTTTCTGAAGGCTGGAGCACAGGTCTGCATCATTGATAAGCAGGAAGGAGAGCACTTCGTCGGTGACATATCCGACAAGTCTGTGTTGGAACGTTTTGCCCAAGAGGTTATTGGGAAATATGGTCATGTGGACTTCCTCATCAACAATGCCCTTCCGCTGATGAAAGGTATCGTCGAGTGCAGCTACGAGGAGTTCCAATATGCCCTGAGTGTGGGCGTGGCAGCTCCGTTCTATCTCACCAAACTCTTCGCTCCGTATTTCGCCGAGGGAGCTGCCATCGTTAATATCTCTTCTTCACGCGACCGCATGAGCCAGCCGCAGACGGAGAGTTATACAGCAGCAAAGGGTGGTATTGCCGCACTGACTCATGCATTGGCGGTCAGTCTTGCAGGTAAGGTACGTGTTAACTCCATTTCGCCTGGATGGATTGATACCGCCTACACCGTCTATGAAGGCCCCGATGCCATTCAGCAACCAGCAGGACGTGTGGGCAATCCCATGGACATCGCCAACATGGTGTTATATCTCTGCTCCGACAAGGCAGGCTTCATAACGGGCGAGAATATTTGCGTCGATGGAGGCATGACTCGCCAAATGATTTATCATGGCGACAATGGCTGGACACTAAACTGAAAGAATTGGTGTTTTAACAGATAGACGTGTATGAGATGGACAGTATTATCAGATAACAGGACTAACAACCCTGCTTTCGAAACGGAGCATGGGCTGTCTATCCTTCTCGAAACGGAGGAGCATAACATCTTGCTCGATACAGGAGCTAGTGATGTGTTCATCCGTAACGCGGAGCGGTTAGGAATTTACCTCAGCACCGTAGACTATGTTTTTATCTCCCATGGGCATAGTGACCATGCCGGAGGCTTGAAGCATTTCATGGCTATCAACAAGAAGGCAAAAGTCATAGTCTCACTCGAGGCCATCAGCGGAAGGTTCTTCTCAAAACGAGGGCATCTGCATAGCATAACAACTGCTTGGCCAGAGATTCCCCGAGAGCGATTGCTGCCGATTGAGCATAGCGGAAGCATTGGCGATGACATCTATATCATAGCACACATACCTCAGATTCATCCGATGCCTGAAGGAAACCGGCATCTTTTCGTCCAAAATAGGCAGGGACAGTACATTCAAGATGATTTCCGACACGAGTTGGCTTTGTATACAAATGGTCTGTTGTTCACGGGATGTGCTCACAGCGGGTTGGAAAACATCCTTGCTGCCTGTCCGTTCCCGGTTAGTACAGTTGTCGGAGGATTCCATCTGCTCGACAATCATGAGAGCGAAACCAAACTTGAAGAACTTTCTCACAGGCTGGCGGACACCTATCCGCAGACACAGTTCTACACCAGCCATTGCACGGGTGATGCTGTATTTACCATCCTGCAAGGCGTGATGGGTGATAAGATACATCCTTTTTCATGCGGAACAACCATTTACAATATGACAGATAACATCAGCTTAGTTCCAGTCACTCCAGACGATCAAGAACAGTTTATCCTCGACAACCAACGGGCATTCAAGTATGGAGCACAAACCGCGTTTGGCATGCGCGATGACCGCATGGAAGAAGGCGAAGAGGTCATTTCAAGGAAGACCATCGAGCGTTGTATGAACGGAGAACGGGCTGAAACCTATCGCATCGTCTGTAACGGAAATGTGGTTGGCGGTCTGATACTTCAGATTGACCAGCAGCATGCGAAAGGCGAACTGGAAATCCTGTTCGTCAATCCGGAGGTACATAGCAAGGGCATCGGCCAAGCGGCATGGAAGGCCGTAGAAGCCATGCACCCTGAAATCCGCATATGGGAAACCATCACTCCCTATTTCGAGAAGCGCAACATTCATTTCTATGTAAACCGTCTGGGCTTCCACATCGTAGAATTCTGGAATAAATATCATCATGGCCCTGCCGTTCCCGACGATCTTGAGGAGAACTGGAGCGAAGACGACGAGATGTTTGTTTTCAGAAAGTTCATAGATTCCTCTAATAAGTAAATCTGAATGTTCACTTCTAACGTAATTAGGAACGAACCACAATCTGAAACAAAACAATTGGAGTCATCGGGCTTTTCTACTCTATAACAATCGTGGACAAATGGTCGGCAGCGAATAGGTCGTTGGCGACGGCATGAATTTGCTCGGGCGAAACGATGTCAATCTGCTGGAAAAGGCGCTCGATGTCTTTCTCACGTCCATAGTGTAGGAAACTCTTGCCGAAGTCGAGGGCGAATTGTTCGCGATTGTCGGTGGCTACACCTATCTGTCCTTTCAGTTGTCGTTTGGCAGCATTGAGTTGCAGAGTTGTCAGCGGTGCTCGCATCAGACGATCAAGCTCGCGTCGCACCAGTCGCAGGCAGCGTTGCACGTCGGCATGATCGCAACCGAAGTAGATACCCCATGTGCCTGTGTCGCCATAGTTGACGAGGGTGCTCTCTACGGTGTAAACCAGTCCATGTCTTTCGCGCAAGGCGATGTTGAGGCGTGCATTCATGCCCGGTCCACCGAGGATGTTGTTCATGATGTAGAGCGCCATGCGCCTTGGGTCATCGATGGGGTAGGCGCGACAACCCGTCATCACATGAGCCTGATGGGTGTCCATGTGGAGAGTGGTGATTCTACTCTGATTCTCCCCCGATGGGAGGGAGGCCGAAGTGCAAAGAGTGTTGTCTGCGCTTGTTTCGTGCTTCTGCCCTTCTTGAATATTTGAGGAGAAGGAAACAGAATCAGTAGCTTTTTCCAACAATTTCACCAATCGTGGAAAACTGATGTCGCCATAGGCAAAGAAGATGGCGTTGTCGGTGCGATACCAACGGCGGGCAAACCGCTGCAGGTCGGCCTGCGTGAAGGAGCGCACACGCTCTTCGGTGCCAAGAATGTTATGTCCGAGCGGATGCCCTTGGAAGAGCATGTTTTCGAACTCGTCGAAGATGAGCTCCGACGGCGTGTCGTTATAGCTTTCTATCTCCTCGCAGACCACCGTTTTCTCACGTTCGAGTTCAGTTTCAGGGTATTCGCTGCTGAACACGATGTCGGTGAGCAGGTCGACGGCCCGCCCTACATGCTCGTTGAGGATGGCAGCATAATAGGTCGTCGCCTCCTTTGTCGTGAAAGCATTGAGATCGCCTCCCACGCGCTCCAGGTGGTTGATAATCTGCATGGCCGAGCGGTGATGGGTGCCCTTGAAGGTCATGTGTTCGCAGAAGTGGGCAAGTCCTTCTTCGCCCGGCAGCTCGTTGCGAGTGCCGGCTGCAATCTGATAGCCGCAATAGAGAACGCGTGAGGCGTCGGGATGGTGGATGATGCGCAACCCGTTGGGGAGCGTAATAGTATTGTAGGTCATAGTATTCTTATAGATACTCACTGAAGTCGGTGAGTCGCATGTCGCCCTTGCGTAGATAGGTGTCGTGGAAGGCGAGAGCGGCACGCATCGACTGTGGCTCGTGGCCGCGTGGTGCAACGCGGTGCAGATAGTCGCGTAGCAGCGGGCGGTAGTCGGGATGGGCGCAATGCTCGATGATCTCCTCTGCCCGACGCATAGGACCTTTGCCACGCAGGTCGGCAATGCCTTGCTCAGTGACGATGACGTCGACGTCGTGCTCGGTGGAGTCTACGTGGCAGCACATCGGCACGATGGCAGAAATGGCGCCGCCCTTGGCTGTGGAAGGCGTGGTGAAGATGGAGAGATAGCCGTTGCGCTCGTAGTCGCACGACCCGCCGATACCGTTCATCAGGCTCGATCCACACACATGGCTGGAGTTCTCGTTGCCATAGATGTCGCACTCCAGGGCCGTGTTCACTGCGATGACACCTAGTCGGCGAATCACCTCTGGCGAGTTGGCAATCTCGCTCTGTCGCAGTGTGAGATGTTTCGAGAAGTAGTCTATGTTGTCGTACACCATCTTCAGGTGTTCGTTGGTGACCGTCATCGCCGTTGCCGACGCGTTGATGATTTTTCCTTCGAGCATGTAGTGGATGGCGGCATCCTGAACTACCTCGCTATAAACGTGGAAACGAGGGATGAGTGGGCTCGCTGCCAGCGCTTTGAAAACGGCATTGCCCGTTGCACCCACACCACTCTGAATGGGCAGGAACTGTGGCGGGATGCGCCCGGAACGGATGTCGCCTGCCAGCAGCTGTGCTACGTTCTGACCGATTTGTGCTGTAGCAGCATCGGGTTCGTTGAACGACCGCGCCTCCTCGGGGATGCAAGTCTCGATGACGCCCGCAATCTTCCAGGCCTCGATGGCAACGAAGTCGTCACCCACACGGTCGTAAGGGGCGATGATGGGGATGGGCATGCGTCCAAAGCCGCACTCTGTGGGCTCGTAGGTGTCGTGCAGGCGTCGCGCGTTGGGATTATGATAGGTGTTGTGTTCGATGATGATGTGGCGTGCCAGCCTCACCACCGTTGCCGTGATGCCTCCTGCCGACGTGAGGAATGCCTTGCAGATGTCCTGCCCCTCGATGAGGTCGGAAACCTCGACAATGGCCCAGTCCACCTTTCCGTAGAAGCCGTGACGCAGGCGCTCGGCCACATGTCCCAAGTGCATATCCTCGTAGTCGATTTCGCCCAGGTTGGTGTGGATGCGGAAGTCCTTGTTGGTAGAGAAAGGAGCGCGAAAGCGGATGGCCTTCGCAGCTGCGAGGTCGCCCTCTACGCTCTGGCACGACGATGCTCCCGTGAGCAGTCCCACCTGAAACGGTTGTCCACTCTCGTGCAAGGCGACAGCCCGCTTTGAGAGAGCTCGGAAGAATCCCTTTGGATTTCCGCTTGGTGTGAAACCAGAGACGCCCAGCATAGCGCCGTCTTCAATCAGGCTTGCAGCCTCTTCTGCCGTTATCCTTTTATAAGCCATAGTCGATATGAATCAGTTCTGTATCGGTAATTAATTGTTCAATTGCGGTATATTTAATCAAGTTTCTCAAGTTCTTTTTTCTCGCGCAGAGCCGCAGAGAACACGGAGTTTAGCTCAGAGGTCATTTTTTTAAAGTCGCCTAACTATCCTGTTGGGGAGTTTTGGGAGTGAGCGGCTTAGCCGCCTCCGAGTACTCTCTTTCATCGCGCAGCCCATGAGCACTCAGCGGCTTACTCTGTGCACTCTGCGGCTCTGCGCGAGAATAAACATGCGAAAGTTGTATATAATTATAAGCCGCAAAACGTATATGTATGCAAATTCGGGCGCAAAGTTACGAATAATCTTGCAAATATGCAACTATTGATGCAAAAAAAACTTTTTGCCGACCGTATTTCTGCTGCAAGGGAAGGTTTTATGGGCAGAAATTTGCTTCGCATCTTTTTGAAAAGTTCTTTAAAAGCCCGTTTTGCAGCCCATCTTACAAGGGTTAAATTTTGCGTCATTTCTCAATTATTTGCTTGAAAATAACATCATGAACTTACGGGGCAAAATTTCTTGCGATTTCCTGAATAGTCTTCATAAAAAAATATATCTTTGCAGAGGAATAACTAAAACAAATCGTACAGATGATGAAGAAAATGATGATTTTTAGTCTGTTGTTCCTTGCCGCATCGGTGCAAGCACAGACGGCGAGAAAGTTTACCATCGACCTGACTGAAGACGGAAAGGCACAGATGGTGTGTTTCCTTCCTGAAACCTCATCGGGACAGGCAATCGTAGGTGTTCCTGGCGGTGGCTATTCGATGTTGTCGAACACCCATGAGGGCTATCTGGCCTCCGAGTGGCTCAACAACCAAGGCATCGCCTATTTCGTTGTGAACTACCGACTGCCTGGAGGTGATCGTACGAAGCCTATGGGCGATGTGCAGAAGGGTATAAGGATTGTGCGTGACTCCGCTGCCGTGTGGGGCATCAATCCTCATGATGTGGGAATCATGGGATTCTCGGCAGGCGGCCATCTGGCCTCAGTCATCTCCACCCATTCCGACTTCGACACGCGTCCTGACTTCTCCATCCTTTTCTATCCTGTCATCTCAATGGACGAGCGCGTTTCCCATGTGTGGTCGTGTCGTAACTTCCTCGGTGCAGAAGGGCAGAAAGACCCGGAACTCGTGCGCTCCTTCTCTACGCAAAACGCTGTGCGGCGCCACCTTACACCGCCAGCCATCATCATTATGTCGAGCGACGACAATCTGGTGCCGCCCGTCACCAATGGACTGGAGTACTATAAGGCCATGCGCAACGCAGGCAACGAGTGTGCTATGCTGCTCTATCCCACCGGTGGTCACGGCTACGGATTCGGACAGTGGTTCCCCTATCGCGACGAGATGCTTGCCACGCTTGGCAAATGGCTCAAAGCACGCAAGACACCCAAGCCCGACGCCATCAAAGTGGCATGCATCGGCAATAGTATTACTGATGGTCACGGCATCGACCTTGCTGAGCAGAACGGCTATCCGGCACAACTCCAACGAATGCTGGGAGATGGCTATTGGGTGAAGAATTTCGGCGTCAGCGCCCGCACCATGCTCAACAAAGGCGACAACCCCTACATGAAGGAGATGGCCTGGGAAGACGCACAAGCCTTTAAGCCCGATATCGTGATTATCAAATTGGGTACCAACGACTCAAAACCCCAGAACTGGCAGTACAAAGACGAGTTCAAGCAAGACCTCTGCCAGATGATCACTACGCTGCGTCCCGACCTCCTACAGCCAGCCAAGAAAGCCAAGAAGGGAAAAAAGAACAAGGCCACACCAGCTGTAGCAAAGCCGCAGATATTCCTCTGTACGCCTATTCCTGCCCTGAAGCCATCGTGGAATATCAACGACTCCATCATCGCCAATGGTATCATCCCCATCCAGCAGGAAGTGGCGAAGCAATATGGTCTGAAGGTCATCGACCTCCACACGCTCTTCGGAACTGATCCGGGCAACTTGCAAAACGACGGCATCCATCCCAATGAAAAAGGCGTGCGCCACATGACGCAAATCATTGCCGATGCAGTTAAAGGGGGTGAGTAGTTGGTAACAAGATAGAATTAGACTCCGAAAATGTAGGGACGCGACACGTTGCGTCCCTACATTTATTTCCGCTTCGCGGCGCTTTCAAAAACAGAACAAAACAAAAACGAAATAAGAAAACAATTAGTTTTTCTTCGCCGTTTCAAAGCAAACGGATGTTATTTTATTTTAATGTGAACGATATTTTTGTGTGAATGCTGCTATATTCCGAATAATCTTTGTATATTTGCAGTGAAATAAACGGAAATCCTATGGCTAAGCATCCTTTATGGTCAGACGAATACTGGCTGCTGCTCATGCAGCTGTATTTGAAGAAGCCCGTCGGCGTGAAGGCTCTATATTCGCGTCCGTTGGTGGCATTGGCACTTGAGTTGCACATACCGCCACAGTATCTGTATGAACAACTGTTCCGTTTGCGCACCATCGACACGCCGCGCATGGAGAAGCTCTGGAAAGACTACGGCCGCAACCCGCGCCGTCTGAGCCGGGGCGTGAAGCTGTTGCGCCAGAAGCTGGGCTATGCCGATATGTTCTTCGAGGGCGTAGAGCTCAACGAGACATGGGAGAAGGATTTCTATCCAGTGGAGGGCGTAGAGAACACGACGATTACTCCTGTGATGCTCATCCTCATCCTCGACCAATACTTCCGCCTCACTCCTCTGACGATGGTCACCGAGACTCCTGAGGTGCAGGAATTGGCACGATTGTTAAAGATGAAGCCTCGCGAGGTCGTCGATATTATGGAAATATACCAGTTCTGCGACCCCTGCCTGAACCGTAGCGACTTCCTGACGAGCCCGTTGCTCGACCCCTGTTTCCAAATCTGGAAGCGCTTTGGCAACGACAGCCCGCAGAAGCTGGCAGCGCTGGCTGCACAGCTGAAGGAATACTTCAAGTAGGCGTTGGGTCCGGGCGCAAACGAATCACAACAAAAAGAAATCGTGGCACAAGGAAACATACAAGAACAACAACTTGAGCAGCGACAGCAGCAACGCCTTACGCAACAGCAAATGCAAGTGGTGCGCCTGCTGGAGATGCCGCTGGCGGAGTTCGAGGACAGCATCCGCATGGAGCTCGACGACAACCCAGCCTTGGAAAGCAGCACCGATCCTGCCGATATGGCTGAAGGGTCGGACTATGGCGATGCAGCCGAGGGCGGCGATGCGCCTGATGACTTCGCAGAGGCTTCTGAGCGCCAAGACCGCGAGGATGCACTCGAGATGGCATTGGAGGGTATTGGTCGTGATGACGAGATGCCCACGCCTTACGGCAACACGGTCTATCAGGCTGCCGACAATGAGGAGATGGTGTTTGGCAATACAACATCGTTCTACGACAAGCTGAAGGAGCAGATGGGTGAGCTGGAACTCACCGAGCAGGAGCAGCTCGTCATGGAATACCTCATCGGTTCGCTCGATGGCGACGGATATCTGCGCAAGAGCCTCGACAGCATCAGCGACGACCTCTACATCCATCAGCACATGGACCTCAGCGAGGAAACTATCGAGCAGGTGCTCGAGAAACTACAGACCTTCGACCCTGCCGGCATCGGCGCCCGTACGCTGCAGGAGTGCCTGTTGCTGCAGATTGCCCGCAAAGAGGCTGATGGCAACGAAAAGGCCCCATTGCTGCGACGCGTGGTAGCCGACTACTACCCGGAGTTCATCAAGAAGCACTGGCATAAGATTCAGGATGCCCTGCATCTGAGCGACGTACAACTGGAGAGCCTGAAGGCAGAGGTGCGCAAGCTCAATCCGAAGCCGGGCGCCTCGCTGGGTGAGGCTATGGGCCGCAATCTGCAACAGATCACTCCTGACTTCATCGTCGACACGGCTGACGATGGAACGGTTTCCTTCTACATCAATCGTGGGCAGGTGCCTGAGCTGGTGGTGTCGCCGTCGTTTGCCGATATGGTGGATGCCTATAAGAACAACCGCGAAGGCATGAGCCGGCAGGAGAAGGAAGCTCTGCTCTACGCCAAGCAGAAAGTGGAGCGGGCACAGGGATTCATCGATGCCGTGAAACAGCGCCGCCACACGCTATATGTCACGATGAAGGCCATCATCGACTGGCAACGCCGCTATTTCCAGGAAGGCGATGAGGCTGAGCTGAAGCCGATGATTCTGAAAGACATCGCCGACCGGACGGGCCTCGACATATCAACCATCTCGCGTGTCTCGAACATGAAATATGCTCAGACGCGTTGGGGAACATTCCCGCTTCGCCATTTCTTCAGCGACGGAATGGTCACGCAGGATGGCGAGGAACTCTCCACCCGTAAGGTGAAAGTGGCACTGCGCGAGCTCATTGCAAAGGAAGACAAGAAGAAGCCCATGAGCGACGAGGCACTCACCGCCCAGCTGAAGGCCGAAGGATACCCCGTGGCCCGGCGCACGGTAGCGAAATACCGTGAGCAGATGGGAATCCCGGTAGCTCGTCTGCGCAAAGGATAACAGTTTGGAAGCATAGAGACGACATTGTGAAAGAGAAGCATATCATACTTAGTGCACGCATCATTAGCTTGGTGTTCACGCCGTTCTACCTGCCATTGGTGGGACTGGCGGCACTCTTCATGTTCAGTTATCTAGGCATGCTGGAATGGAACTACAAGGCAATCGTGCTGCTCATCGTGTATCTCTTCACAGTCCTGCTTCCTACGCTGCTCATCCGCTTCTATCGTCGCTTTCAGGGCTGGAGCCTCATTGATCTGGGTGTTCGTGAGCGACGTATGGTGCCTTACATCATCTCCATCGTCTGCTATTTCACGTGCTACTATGTGTTGAGCAGTCAGCATGTGCCCTACATCATCGGTGGGGTGTTGCTGGTGGCACTGGCCATACAGGTTGTCTGTGCGCTGATCAACGTGTGGTGGAAGATTTCCACGCATACTGCAGCCATCGGCGGCATCGCAGGTGCCTTGGTGGCGTTCTCGGTGAAGTTCTCCTACAACCCAGTGTGGTGGCTTTGCTTGGTCATCCTTGTGGCAGGACTGGTGGGTACGGCTCGCATGATTCTCCGCCAGCACACCCTTGCTCAAGTGGTGGCAGGCTTTGCGGTAGGCTTCGTGAGCGCCTTCTATCTCATCATGAGGTTCTAAGTGTCGCTGCGCGACGTTCAAGGTTCATAATGCGCCTGCGGCGCTGTTCAAAAGGTTCAAAATTGTAAATCGTAAATATAAAATGTCTCCAATTGTAAGTATTATCATGGGCAGCACAAGTGACCTGCCCGTTATGGAAAAAGCTTGTAAGTTTCTCGACGATATGCAAGTACCGTTCGAGGTAAATGCACTCTCGGCTCATCGCACACCCGATGCTGTTGAGCAGTTTGCAAAAGGTGCCCACGAGCGTGGCATTCGTGTTATCATCGCTGGTGCAGGTATGGCGGCAGCCCTGCCTGGCGTCATCGCTGCACAAACCACTCTGCCCGTTATCGGCGTACCCATCAAAGGTATGCTCGACGGTCTTGATGCGATGCTGAGCATCATCCAGATGCCGCCGGGAATCCCTGTGGCAACGGTGGGCATTAATGGTGCCATGAATGCTGCCATCCTCGCTGTCGAGATGCTGGCCCTTGCCGATGAGGCTGTTGCCGAACGGCTTGCCGCCTACAAGGCTACACTTGGTCAGAAGATTGAAAAGGCCAACCGCGATTTGGCAGAAGTGAAATACATGTTCAAGACAAACTAACTGATGAGCTATCAACGCCGCTATACTACTGTAGCCCATGTGGGACCTGTTGCCATTGGTGGCGACAACCCCATCCGCATTCAGTCGATGACCACCACGAACACTAACGATACGGAAGCTTGCGTGGCGCAGGCGAAGCGTATCATTGCTGCTGGTGGTGAACTCGTCCGATTGACTACACAAGGCACCCGTGAGGCCGAGAATATGCGCAACATCTCGCAAGCACTGAAGGAACAGGGCATCATGACACCACTCGTGGCCGACGTGCACTTCAACGCCCGCGTGGCCGATGTTGCTGCGCAGTATTGCGAGAAGGTTCGCATCAATCCTGGCAATTATGTCGACCCTGCACGAACGTTCCGTCATCTGGAGTACACCGATGAGGAATATCAGTCGGAACTGCAGAAGATTGATGCCCGGTTGGTGCCGTTCATCAATATCTGCAAGCAACACCACACGGCCGTAAGAATAGGAGTGAACCACGGTTCGCTCTCCGACCGTATCATGTCACGTTACGGCGACACGCCTGCCGGCATCGTTGAGAGTTGCATGGAGTTCCTGCGCATCTTCCGCCGTGAGGACTTTACGGACGTGGTCATCTCCATCAAGGCAAGCAATACGGTAGTGATGGTACAGTCGGTGCGGCTGCTTGTCGAGGCAATGGACCGCGAAGACATGCACTACCCGTTGCATCTCGGCGTGACTGAGGCTGGCGAGGGCGAGGACGGACGCATCAAGAGTGCTGTGGGTATCGGAGCATTGCTCACCGAGGGTATTGGTGATACCATTCGCGTGTCGCTCTCCGAGGAGCCTGAATGTGAGATTCCTGTTGCCCGACAGCTGGTAGACCTCATCCCTGAGTGTGCGCGCCTGCGCAGCGAAGCGGAGGCCGCCATCAGCGACGACACCATCCGTCTTCAGCTGGATGCTGCAAACATGGAGCAACTGCAACTCAAGGCAGCAATGACCGTTGGGGCCTTGCTCATCGACCGCAAGGCAACGAAGCTAGTCATCACGTCGCCGCTCTTGACTGAGGAACAGGCTGTAACGCTGGCTGACGCTATCCTGCAGGCCGCCCGCATCAAGTTTACGAAGACCGAGTACATCTCCTGCCCGGGCTGTGGACGCACGCTCTACAACCTGCAAGACACCATCCGCCGCATCAAGGCTGCCACCGCTCATCTCGTGGGCCTGAAGATTGGCATCATGGGTTGTATCGTGAACGGCCCAGGCGAGATGGCTGATGCCGACTACGGTTATGTAGGAGCCGGTCCTGGCCGCATCTCGCTCTATCGGCAGAAGGAGTGCGTGGAGAAGAACATTCCTGAGGCAGAGGCCGTAGAGAAACTCTTGCAATTGATAGAAGAAGATAGAACCAAAAACTCCAAGGAAGCCTAAGAGAACCTAGGAAGCTCTAGGAAGCTCTAGGAACTCCTAGGAAGGCCTAGGAACTCCTAGGAAACCCTAGGAATGCCTAGGAAATCCTAGAAACTCCTTGAAAAAAGTTACAACGATGGTACCTCCTCCCTATTCCCCCAACCCCAACCGCTACGACCGCAGCGATGAAATCTTTCGCCGCTGTGGACGTTCAGGTGTTTTGCTGCCGAAGGTGTCGCTGGGATTCTGGCACAACTTCGGAGGCATCGACCCTTACGAGCGCAGTCGTCAGATCACACACTATGCCTTCGATCATGGTGTCACCCACTTCGACCTGGCAAACAACTATGGTCCTCCCTACGGGTCAGCTGAAGAGACCTTCGGCCGACTGATGGACGACGACTTCCGCCCCTTCCGCGATGAACTGTTCATCTCCTCGAAGGCCGGCTACGACATGTGGCCTGGACCCTATGGCAACTGGGGCTCGCGCAAGTATCTCATGGCATCGCTCGACCAGTCGCTCCGACGCTTGCACCTCGACTACGTAGACCTCTTCTACAGTCATCGCTACGACCCGGAGACACCTCTCGACGAGACGTTGCAAGCATTGGTCGACATTGTGCGTGCAGGAAAAGCCCTCTACGTGGGTATTTCGCGCTGGCCGCTGGAGGCTTTGAAGTTTGCCGATCAGTATCTGCGTGAACACGACGTGCCGCTGCTCATCTATCAGGGACGCTTGAACATGCTCGACCGCGAACCCATCGACGATGGTGTGCTGCAGTATTGTCACGAACATGGCATCGGCTTCATCTCGTTCTCGCCGCTGGCGCAAGGCTTGCTCACCGACCGTTATCTCTCGGGTGATGTGCCGACCAACTCGCGAATGTCGAAGGGCCAGTTCCTGAAAGCTGAGATGCTCACGCCGGAACTGCTCGGACAGCTGCGACAGTGGAATGAGGAAGCAGGCGCGCAGGGGCGTTCGCTTGCTGAACATGCGTTGCGCTGGATTCTCGACCAGCAAGGCGTCACCTCGGTGCTGGTAGGAGCCAGCAGCGTAGGTCAGTTGGAGCGTAATCTGCAGGCTATGTATTAAAACGGAATCAGTCAGTCGAGCCCATGCGTGATGCTTTCCTGCTACTGGCATGCCTGATGAGTGGTTTGCTCTGTGCTCAGACCGTCAAGCCACTCGACGATGCGAAACTCAAGCGGCAACAGTTTGAGTTCCGTAAGAATATGCCAGCCTATGCAGAACAGCTCGTGGCCGACCTGACCTTTCCGATGGCCTGGGGAAACAGCACGACGACCGACTTCGACGAGTGGCGGCAGCTGGCTCGCGAGAAGGTGTTCGAATGTATGCTCACGCCGCCTCCCCCGTCCGACGCTCCGGCAAAACCTCTCGAGCTGCCTGGTGACTTTGAGCAGCGAGAAGGCTATCGGGCCTATCGGCTGAGTCTGCCGCTATCGCGCTACTACGATGTTCCAGCCCTGCTGCTCGTGCCCGATGGAGAAGGACCGTTTCCCGCAGTGAATGTGCTGCACGACCACGGAGCCCATCTATTTATCGGCAAGGAGAAGATGATTCGCCCGCTGGCCACCGACGACTCGCAGGTGCGTGCTGACGCCGACGCATGGGTGGCGAGCCTCTACGAAGGACAGTACTTGGGCGACTTTCTGGCGAAGCACGGCTACGTTGTGCTCTCCACCGATGCTCCCCTTTGGGGCGAGCGCGGGCGTGAGGAGGGCGTCGACCGCAAGGCTTATGATGTCATTGCCGGAAATATGATGATGTATGGCGTCGACCTCTGTGGCTATATGCACTACGACGACATTCATGCCACCGATTTCCTGGCCGCCCTGCCCCAGGTCGACAGTTTGCGCATCGGCTGTGCCGGCTGTTCCATGGGAGCCTATCGGGCTTGGATGCTCTCGGCGTTGAGCGACCGCATCCGCTGTGGTGCCGCCATCTGCTGGATGAACACCGCCGACCACCAGCTCACCCTTCGTCACGGGCGTGGCGAGAACGGCGGCTTTGCCAACTGCCTGCCCGGTCTGCGTCGCTGGTTGGACTATCCCCATGTTGCCTCGCTGGCTTGTCCGAAGCCGATGCTTTTCATCAATGGGCGACAAGACAAGTTGTTCCCTGTGGAAGGCGTGGAGAAGGCCTTTGGCGTGATGCACGACGTATGGAAAAGCCAGTTGGCCGACAGTCAGTTGGAGACGGAACTATGGGACATTCCGCATAGCTGTGGCTTGGAAGCCCAGCAACGTATCCTGGAGTTCCTCGACAAGACATTGAAACGGAAATAAAGTATCTCTCGAAAGTTGATGGAAGTGAATATGAGAAAAACGTTAGTCATCCTCCTGCTATGTGTGTGTAGCCTTGCCTCTTGGGCACAGAAGCGTGAGCATATCAATCCTGAAGACCGTAAGGTCATGATGGATTCGCCCACCTATGTGCCGATGGTGAAAGTGGGTAAGGCGCTTGTCGACGGCGATAGCATTCAGTATATGGAGATGAATAACGTGTATGTGTATCCGCAGCCTACTTTCAAGGACGAGAAGCAACGCCAGCAATATAACCGCCTGGTTTACAACGTGAAGAAGGTGTTGCCCATTGCGAAGGAATGTCATGATATCATCATCGAGACCTACGAATACTTGCAGACGCTGCCCGACAAGAAGGCCCGCGACGAACACTTGAAACTAGTTGAGGAAGATATCAAGCGCACCTATACGCCACGCATGAAGAAGCTCACCTATTCGCAAGGAAAGCTGCTCATCAAACTCGTCGACCGCGAGTGCAACAGCACCTCCTACGGACTCATCCAGGCCATTCTTGGTCCGGTGAAGGCAGGCTTCTATCAGGCCTTCGCCTGGCTCTATGGTGCCAGCTTGAAAAAGCAATACGACCCCAAAGGAAAAGACCGCCTCACCGAACGCGTCGTACGTATGGTGGAAAGCGGTCAGTTATAATGATAGCCTTTCTCAACAAGGCCGCAGGCCTTCTGAACCTTTCTTAACCCTTCTCAACAAGGCCGCAGGCCCTCTTAACCCTTCTGAACCTTTCTCAACCAGGCCGCAGGCCCTCTTAACCCTTCTGAACCTTTCTCAACAAGGCCGCAGGCCCTCTCAACCCTTCTCAACTTGGCCGCAGGCCATCTCCTACTCTTCCGTCCACAACACTTGGATGACAGTCTGTCCGACGGCCTTCAGCGTGTTGCGATCAATGTGCTGCATGTCGTCGGCGAGTGTGTGCCACGTGGGACCGAACGAGCTCTGGGCGCAGTCGGGATAGTAGGGAATGATGTCGATGGTTGCAATCTTCGCCACTTGGTTCAAAGGCACGTGGTCGTCGGTAATCTGGCCTCCTTCCTTCTTTGGGAAGAAGCTGCCGTAGCCGGCCTGTCGTGCTGCACGCCACACCTTCTTCACGATGGCCGACGCGTACTGCAGCGATATCTGTTCCTGATAGAACTGAGCACCCTGGCCGCCCACCATATCGAGTAAGATACCGTAGCGGGCCTCGTAGCCTTCAGGCAGGTTGCGCGAGAAATACTGCGCACCCAGCGCCCACGACTCGAAGCTGTTGGTCTGGTCCTCAGCCCATTGTGGAGTACCCCAGTCCTCAGCATCGAGGCACACGAAGTCGACACCAATCGGGCTTGGCACCTCGTTGGTCTGTAGCAGGCGGGCAATCTCCATCATCACGGCCACACCCGAGGCAGCATCGTTGGCTGCGAGAATGGGCTTGTGCCAGTTGGCCTCGTCGGGATCGTTGTCGGCCCATGGGCGGCTGTCCCAGTGCGCACAGAGCATGATGCGCGTGGTGAGTTCTGGACGATATTGCGCCATGATGTTCGTCGATTTCAGCGTAGTTCCATCGTAGCCCTTCAGGTCGGCATGCTGCTGTCTGACCTTGCAGCCATACTTCCTGAACTGTTCCACAATCCATTCACGACACTTCTCGTGTCCTTCCGTATTCATGGCACGCGGTCCGAAGTCGCACTGTGCCTGACAGAAGGCATATGCCGAGTCGGCATCGAAGGCCGGCCCCATGGGATTTGTCTTCTCCAGTTCATCCACGTCCTCGGTCTTGGGGCTGGTGAGTGCTTTAATGGTACTCCATCCGTAAGCGATGGCGGCAATGAGCAAGGCTGCCATGCCGATTCTGATCATATTCTTTTTCATTTTTAGGATTATTATTTTTCCGACGTCATATCGCGATGCCGATAAAACGTGATAACCAACTTTGTCTCGGCCGTTCTTAACCTCTCAGCTTCTGCACCTCAGTCATGACACGAAGCCAGTTGCCGCCCCAGATTTTGCGAATGTCGCGTTCGCTATACTTGCGGCGCAGCAGTTGCAACGTGAAGTTGATGAGTTCCGACGAATCGGCAATACCGCTTACGCCCCCGTCGCCGTCGAAATCGGTGCCAAGGCCTACGTGGTCGATGCCCATCACCTCGATAGCATGTTCCAGGTGGCTGATGGCGTCAAGGATGCTGGCTTCACCGTGTTGGCGCAGGAATCCGCCGTAGAGGGTGGTGTGGGCCACACCGCCTCTCGCTGCCAAGGCGCGCAGCTGGTCGTCGGTGAGGTTGCGCGGATGGTCGCACAGGGTGCGGCAGTTGCTATGACTGCACACGATGGGAGTCTCGCTGATCTGCAGGGCGTCGTAGAAGCTCTTCTCGGCAGCATGACTCAGGTCGACCATGATTCCCTGGTGGTTCATCTCGCGGATGACCTGCTCGCCAAACTGGCTAACGCCGTCGTGGGTGTTGCAGCCTCGTGCTGAGTCGCAGATGTCGTTGTCGCCGTTGTGGCAGAGCGTGATGTAGACGACGCCGCGTTGTGCAAACCGCTTCACGTTAGCGAGGTCGTGCTCCAGAGCCAGACCGTTCTCGATGGCAAACATGATGGACTTGCGACCTTGGCGCTTGTCGGCATAGAGGTCGGCAGGCGTGCGGGCGATACTGATATATCGGCTGTTGTTGGCCACGATGGTCTCTATCTGGTCGAAGATGCCGTTGGCGTAGGCGTAGGGGGTGGTGGTGATGGTCTTGTCGGTGATGCCAGCAAACGACGACGACTGCTGCAGCGTGGCTGAGAAAGTGTCGCCCATCTTCGGCTGTGGCAGGTAGGCTGCCATGATGACAGCATCCTGATAGCCCTCTGTCATCTTATGAAGGTCGACGAGGATGCGCTTGTCGCGCTGTTCGAAGTGGATGCCCTGTGGGAAGAACATCGGTGTGTCGCAGTGGGTGTCGAGGGTGATGATACGACTATGCAACTGCTTGGCTACATGGAAGTTATTACCTTGTGCCACAAGCCATTGGAAGAGTGGCAGACCGGCTTCTTCCATCCATTCCGGATGCCACTGAACACCCATGATCATCTTGTGTTCGGCACTCTCTATCGCCTCAATCACACCGTCGGGGGCGGTAGCGGTGACCATGAAGAGCTTACCGGGGTCGTCGACGGCCTGGTGGTGGAACGAGTTCACGTAGAGCACGCCGGCGCTCTCATTGCCTTCTTCCTGTTTCTTCCCAACGGCTTTCTTCTCGACAGGTAAGAGCTGGTCGCGATAAATCTCGCTGAGTATGGAGTTGGGTTCCACTTTCACGCTGTGGGTGACCTCCTGTCGGTCGGCATCCTGCGAGTGCTTGATGGGCATGATGTCGGGCTTTGCGTCATGCTTCTTGCTCTTGGCGGCTTGCTCCTTCATCTTCGCCTCTTGCACCGCGGAAAGGTCCTGTGCCACATGACCGCCCAGCGCCATTGCCAGCGTCTGTATGCCACGACAAATGCCCAGCATCGGGATTTGTCGGTTGTAGGCCAGACGGGTGATGAGCAACTCTGGCAGGTCGCGGCTCGCATTCACGTGATGCAGCCCCGCCGCAGGCTCTTCGCCCGCCCACAACGGGTTGTAGTCGGCGCCGCCGGTGAGTAGCAGGGCGTCGATGTTCTCGAGGGTGTTCACAATGACGTCCTTATCGGCCACGGGAGGAATGATCACCGGTGTGCCGCCCGCATCCACGATTTGCTGGTAGTAGCGGTCGCGCAGCGTTGCATCGATGCCTTCGTAGTTCGCCGTGATGCCTATGATGGGTCGCGGGTTTCCTTCAGGAAACTTGCTATATATCTCGTCGAGATAACTGTTCAGATGAAATGATTTCATGATGTGTTTTATCGTTAGTGAAGGTATTCGTGAAAGGCGCCGTTAGTCAACGTCGTCGTCTGCCGAGATGGGAATCTCGCGCTTGATGCTCTGCTCGAGCGAGATGAGCGTCTCCGTCGACACCACACCAGGGATGGTCTGCAGCTTGTTGTTCAGCAAGTCCATGAGTTGCTCGTTGTCGCGGGCATACAGCTTCACAAGCATCGTGTAGCCGCCCGTAGTGAAGTGACACTCCACCACCTCGGGAATCGTCTTCAGGCGTTTCACCACATCCTTGTACATACTGCCACGCTCCAGGTTCAGACCCACATACGTGCAGGTGGCATAGCCCAGGCTCTTCGGGTTCACCGTATATCCACTTCCGGTGATGACACCCTCTTCGATGAGGCGTTGCACACGTTGGTGAATGGCGGCTCGCGAGACGCCGCACTCGGCAGCGACATCCTTGAACGGGATGCGTGCGTTTACGGAAATAATACTAAGTATTTTCTTGTCGAGTTTGTCAATTGTATCCATGATTACTTGTATTTTCAAAAGCGAAAGCAAAAGTAACCATTTTCTTCGATATAAACAACAAAATGCGCGAATATTTTGAAATATCCGCGCATTTTGTTATGAAAATCGTTAAAAAACGATACTTCTCATTACTTTTTCCTGACAGAACGCTTCACGGGAGCCTTCATGCTTCCGAGGCTCTTGGGAAGCTCAACCTTCGTTTCGGGCTTCACGTCCTTGCTGGCCTCGATGCCCATGAGCTCAACGGTGAAGATCAGAGCCGAGAAAGGCTTGATGTTACCAGCCTGGCGCTCGCCGTAGGCCAGCTCCTGCGGGATGTAGAGTTCCCACTTCGAGCCTACCGGCATGAGCTGCAGAGCCTCAGTCCAACCCTTGATGACCTGGTCGCAGCGGAACTTCGACGTCGGCGGGTTGCGCTTGTAAGAGCTGTCGAAGACGGTGCCGTCGATCATCTTACCTTCGTACTTCACCTCTACCGTCTGGTCCTTCAGCGGCTTCTCGCCTTCGCCCATCGTGATGACCTTGTACTGCAGACCGCTAGGCAGTGTCACCACGCCTTCCTTCTTGGCATTCTCGGCCATCCAGTCGACGTTCTTCTGCTTGTACTCCTGGGCCACCTGCTCCTTCACCTGTTTGTTGGTGTGGTCGAAGAAACTCAGGGCGGCGGTGTCGGTATAGATGCTGTTGTCGCGCATCAGCGCAGCCACGAATCCTTTGTAGAACAGGTCGTCGGCAATCACCTTGTCGCTACCCTCGAAGTCGGCCTTCATGCTGGGGAGGATGCGCTGGTTAGCCATCTGTGCAATCTGCACACCAGCCTGATAGGCTGCATAGACGGGATCGCCCTTATGCTCTGTGGCAGCGGTGAATCCCTTCACGAAGTCGGCCATGTAGGCGGTGTCTACCTTCAGCTGCTGCACCAGATAAGGGATGAGTCCGTTGGTGGCAGTCTTACCGGCAGCATAGCTCAGCGAGTCGTTGAAGGTGGCGAGCACCACGGGCTCTTCGGCCGGTGCCTCTACCACCTGCTCGGTCTCGGCTTTTTTCTTCTTGTCTTTCTTCTTGCCTGCAGTAGCGGTGCTGAACGAAGCGCTGAGCACCACGGCTGCAGTAAGCAAAATAATCTTTTTCATTTGTTCAATGTTGAGTGTTTAGTGAACAGGCATATCATAACCTATTACCTATTCACTATTACCTATTCACTAAATTGTTTACTTGATGCCCTGCAGCTCAATCTTGAAGATCAGAGCAGAGAAAGGCTTGATCTGTCCGGCCTGACGCTCGCCATAAGCCAGCTCCTGCGGGATGTAGACTTCCCAAGTAGAGCCAACAGGCATGTGAACGAGAGCCTCGGTGAAGCCCTTGATCACCTGGTTAGCACGAAGGTCGACGGGCTGACCCTTCTCGAACGAGCTGTCGAACACCTTACCGTCGATGGTCTTGCCCTCGTAGTGCACCTTCACCATCGAGGTGTCCTTCGGCATCGGGCCGTTACCAACCTTCAGCACCTTGTACTGCAGACCGCTGGGCAGCGTCTGAACGCCTTCCTTCTTAGCGTTGGCAGCGAGGAACTTCTCACCAGCCTCCTTGTTCGGACCAAACTCCTTCATAGCAGTCTGAGTCTTGATCTCCTGCATCTTAGCCTGGGCAACAGTCTGAGCCTGCTCCATTGTCATCTTCTGGTCCTTACCAGTAGTACCGGCCACGAAACCAGCCATGAAGTTCTTCAGCGAGATGGTCTTCGTCGAATCCTCACCGAATGCCTCGCGGTTGATGCCCACGACCATCTGGTTCGAGATCTGCTGACCAATCTGGATACCTGCATAGTAGGCAGCCTTCTTCTTGTCGTCGCCGGCGTTGGCACCGTCGTTCAGACCTTTGATGAAGTCGTTCATGTAAGTAGTGTCGATGCTCAGACGCTCCACGAGATACTCCTTCAGACCCTGGCTCTGAGCCTGTCCGATGGCATAGCTCATCGTGTCGATGTCGTTCTTCAGACTTGCTTTCGGGGTTCCATTTCCGCAGGACATAAAGATGCCGGCTGCAATAGCCATCATGGCTACAATTGTCAGTTTTTTCATTGTTTTGTTTTTGTTTTTGATATTGTTGTTTGTATTGTCAATTCTCTCTTTTTTTGATTCTAGGAAGCCTAGGATTCTCTAGAGATTCTAGATTTTCTAGAGATTCTAGACGTTCTAGGCCTTCTACACCACCTCCAGGAGCTCCACGTCGAACACCAGAGCAGCGAAGGGAGGAATGCTACCACCGGCACCACGCTCGCCGTAGCCCAGCTGGTAGGGGATGAAGAAGCGAAACTTCGCACCCTCCTGCATGAGCTGCAGACCCTCGGTCCAACCGGCAATGACGGCGTTCAGCGGGAATGTGGCGGGCTCGCCGCGCTGGATGCTGCTGTCGAAGAGCGTGCCGTCGATGAGCATGCCCTCATAGTGGCAGCGCACGCTGTCGGTGGCCTTCGGCGTCTTGCCGTTACCCTCGCGCAGCACCTGATACTGCAGTCCGCTAGGCAGGGTAATCACGCCTTCCTTCTGGGCATTCTCGGCGAGATACTTCTCGCCCTCAGCCTTCAGCGCCTGATGCTTAGCGGCGTTGGCAGCGCGCTGCTTCTTCTCCTGAGCCTGGAAGAAATCCTGTACTATCTGCTGGGCCTCACGGTTGTCGATGGCGAGCTCACGCCCGGCGATGACGTCCTTGATGGCCTGTGCAAAATCATCAATGTTCAGTTCCTGGGCACCCATATCGCTCAGCTGACGGCCGATGCCGAGACCCAGTGCATAACTTACTTTATCCATCTTTCTCTCTTAATTTTATAATGTGTACGTACAAAAATCGTGCAAAGTTACGCATTTTTTCTTTCACGCCAATTTTTTTTCATGAAATTTCATATTATTTTGTAGAATATTAAGGTTCGCGACCCGTGATGTAGCGATTTATACGCAACACTCTGCGTAAAAATATCATGGTTTCTGCTGCTAAGAAGAATTTTTTTTGTAATTTTGACACCACAATTGAACTATTCGACGATGAAAACCAAATTCACACTCCTGGTCTGCCTGCTCGCATGGAGCATTGGGGCCCTCGCGCAGCAACGACTGCCGTATCAGAATCCGTCGCTCTCGAGCGAAGAACGTGCTCGCGACCTCTGCCAGCGACTCACGCTGGAAGAGAAGGCGAAAATCATGATGGACGTCTCGCCAGCCATCCAGCGGCTGGGCATCCCGGCCTTCCAGTGGTGGAACGAAACGCTGCATGGCGTCGCCCGCAACGGCACGGCAACGGTGTTCCCCATCACCATGAGCATGGCTGCGTCGTGGGACGATGCGTTGGTGCGCCGGGCCTTCAGCATCGCCAGCGATGAGGCTCGTGCCAAAAACATGGTGGCGAAGCGGGCAGGGAAGATGCAGCGCTATCAGGGGTTGTCGTTCTGGACGCCTAACATCAACATCTTCCGCGACCCGCGCTGGGGACGCGGACAGGAGACCTACGGCGAAGACCCGTTCCTCACGGCACAGATGGGACTGGCCGTTGTGCGCGGCCTGCAGGAGGGCGATGCCGACGACTTCTTCTCGCGCAACAATGTTGGCGGCGGAAAATACATGAAGACGCTGGCCTGTGCAAAGCACTTCGCCATTCATAGCGGACCGGAGTGGAACCGCCATCAGTTCAACGTCGAGGACCTTCCCGCCCGCGACCTCTGGGAGACCTACCTGCCCGCCTTCAAGGCACTGGTGCAGGAGGGCCATGTGGCCGAGGTGATGTGTGCCTATCAGCGCTGGGACGGCCAGCCGTGCTGTGGCAACACCCGTCTGCTGCAGCAGATTCTGCGCGATGAGTGGGGCTACCAGGGACTGGTGGTGAGCGACTGCTGGGCCGTCAACGACTTCTGGGAGAAGGGCCGTCACGGCTATTCCGCCAACGCCCACGAGGCATCAGCAAAGGCTGTGCTCGCAGGCACCGATGTGGAGTGCGGACAAAACTACAAGACGCTGCCCGAGGCGGTGGCAGCAGGCGAAATTACCGAGGAACAAATCGACGTGAGCGTGCGCCGGCTGCTGAAGGCTCGCTTCGACCTTGGCGACTTCGATAGCGACGAAATGGTGCCTTGGTCGAGCATTCCCGAGAGCGTCATCGGCTGCAAGGAGCATAAGAAGACAGCCCTGGAGATTGCCCGCGAGGGAATGGTGTTGCTGAAGAACGATGCCATCCTGCCGCTGAAGAAAGACATGCGCGTGGTGGTGGTCGGTGCCAATGCCATCGACTCTACGATGATGTGGGGCAACTACAACGGCTATCCCACGCACACCGTCACCATCCTCGAGGGCATTCGCCAGAAAGCCGCGCAGACGCGCTTCGTGAAGGGCTGCGGACTGACTCGCAACATCGCCGAGGAGAGCCTCTTCGGTGAGATGACGACGCCCGACGGACTGCAGGGCATGCGTGTCACCTATTGGAACAACACCCAGCAGGAAGGCGCCCCCGTCACCAATGGCTACCACACGCAGGGCGTCGTGAAGGACAACGGCGGTGCAACGGTGTTCGCACCGGGTGTGTCGCTCGAGAACTTCAGTGCACGCTATGAGGCCACGCTTACTCCGCGCGAGAGCGGAAAGGCTCTCCTCACCCTCACCGGCGACGACGGCTATCGTGTCATCATCGATGGCGACACGCTGACGAAGCGCTGGGAGGTATGCCACCACCTGACCACCTTCGCCCGCGAGTTGCAACTCGAGGCCGGCCGCGCCTACAAGGTGCAGATCGACTATGTGCAGTTCAACGGCGTCGCACACCTCGACTTCGACCTCGTGCGTCGCAGCCCGCTCTCCGTCGACGAAGTCCTGAAGCAGACCGAAGATGCCGACGTAGTGGTGTTCGTGGGTGGCATCTCGCCACGCCTTGAAGGCGAGGAGATGCGCGTCAGCGAAGAGGGATTCCGTGGAGGCGACCGCACCAGCATCGACCTGCCGCGGGCTCAGCGCGAAGTCCTCGAGGCCCTCCACAAGGCCGGACGCCGCGTGGTGTTCGTCAACTGCTCGGGCTCGGCCATCGGACTGGAACGCGAGAGCCAGTGGGCCGATGCCATTCTGCAGGCGTGGTATCCTGGCGAGCAGGGCGGCACAGCCGTTGCCGATGTGCTCTTCGGCGACTACAATCCTTCCGGCCGCCTGCCCATCACGTTCTACAAGAGCGTCAGCCAGCTGCCCGACTTCCTCGACTATCGTATGCGCGGGCGTACCTATCGTTATTTCACGGGCGACGCCCAGTATCCCTTCGGCTACGGACTCAGCTACACCACGTTCCGTTATGGCCGTCCGAAGTATAAGAACGGCCAACTCACTGTCGCCGTCACCAACACCGGAGAGCGTGCCGGCACCGAGGTGGTGCAGGTCTACATGCGCGATCTCGCCGATGCTGACGGACCGCTGAAGAGCCTGCGTGCCTACCAGCGTGTACAGCTGGCTCCGGGCGAGACGCGACAGGTGGTCATCGACCTGCCCCGCGAGCGCTTCGAAGGCTGGGATGTGCACACCAACACCATCCGCGTCGTTCCCGGTCGCCACGAACTCATGGTGGGTGGCAGCAGCGCCGACAGCCAACTCCAGCGCCTCACGGTAAAGGTGAAATAGCCGTCGGTAGCCATCCGGAAGTTCTTGAATGATTCACCATAACGGAAATGAAACAGAAATCATTCGGAAGAAACGGAAATTGAGGTTGTTTTTCTGTTTGTGTCACGAAATCTTTCAGCAAGCACAGAACGGAAACTATCCCCCAAAATTTCCGTTATTTCCGTTTGTTTCCGTTATTTTCCGTTATAAATGATGATGAGGAAGTTCGCATAGGGAATTTTCAAATAGTTCTTGAATGATTCACCATAACGGAAATGAAACAGAAATCATTCGGAAGAAACGGAAATTGAGGTTGTTTTTTCTGTTTGTGTCATGAAATCTTTCAGAAAGCACAGAACGGAACCACCCCCCAAAATTTCCGTTATTTCCGTATGTTTCCGTTGTTTTCCGTTATAAATGATGATGAGGAAGTTAGCATAGTTGCAGGATAAAAAAGTATTTAGTAACTACAAAAGGGCCAAACAACGTGACAATTTGTCACATATTTGTTGTGAATTCAGCAGTGGCGTGTCAGTTGGCACGCCATTTGTTGTAAATTTGTCGTAAGCCTTCGATGTGTGAAGGCGGAAAACGAAAAATATTAAAAACAAAAATAAAAAAAAGTACTATTATGGGAAAGATTATTGGAATTGACTTAGGAACTACCAACAGCTGCGTTGCCGTTTTCGAGGGCAACGAGCCAGTAGTAATCGCCAACAGCGAGGGTAAGCGCACAACTCCCTCCGTGATTGGCTTTGTGAAGGATGGTGAGCGCAAGGTCGGCGACCCCGCTAAGCGTCAGGCCATCACGAACCCGAAGAACACCGTGTACTCCATCAAGCGTTTCATGGGTGAGACCTATGAGCAGGCCCGCAAGGAGGCCGAGCGCGTGCCGTACACAGTGATCAACGAAAACGGCTATCCGCGTGTCGACATCAACGGACGCAAATACACCCCGCAGGAAATCTCGGCCATGATTCTGCAGAAGATGAAGAAGACCGCCGAGGACTACCTCGGACAGGAGGTCACCGATGCTGTCATCACCGTGCCTGCCTACTTCTCCGACTCACAGCGCCAGGCCACGAAGGAGGCTGGTCAGATTGCCGGTCTGAACGTGCAGCGCATCGTCAACGAGCCTACAGCAGCCGCTCTGGCCTATGGTGTCGACAAGGCAAACAAGGATATGAAGATCGCAGTGTTCGACCTCGGTGGCGGTACGTTCGATATCTCCATCCTCGAGTTCGGCGGCGGCGTGTTCGAGGTGCTCTCCACCAATGGTGACACCCACCTCGGCGGCGACGACTTCGATCAGGTCATCATCGACTGGCTGGTGAACGGCTTCAAGGCCGACGAGGGCATCGACCTCTCGAAGGACCCGATGGCCATGCAGCGTCTGAAGGAAGCTGCCGAGAAGGCAAAGATCGAGCTCTCCTCCACCACCACGACCGAAATCAACCTGCCGTACATCTCTGCTGAAGGCGGCGTGCCCAAGCACCTCGTGAAGACCCTCACACGTGCTCAGTTCGAACAGCTCGCACACTCGCTCATCCAGGCTTGCCTCGTGCCCTGCCAGAATGCAGTCCGCGACGCTAAGCTCTCCACCAGCGACATCGACGAGGTCATCCTCGTGGGCGGCTCCAGCCGTATCCCCGCTGTGCAGACCCTCGTGAAGAACTACTTCGGCAAGGAGCCTTCGAAGGGCGTGAACCCCGACGAGGTGGTGGCCGTAGGTGCCAGCATCCAGGGTGCTATCCTCAACAAGGAAGGCGGCGTAGGCGACATCGTGCTTCTCGACGTGACCCCGCTGACGCTCGGTATCGAGACCCTCGGCGGTGTGATGACGAAGCTCATCGACGCCAACTCCACGATTCCTTGCAAGAAGTCCGAGACCTTCTCCACGGCCGTCGACAACCAGACCGCAGTCACCATCCACGTGCTGCAAGGCGAGCGCCCGATGGCTGCACAGAACAAGTCCATCGGACAGTTCAACCTCGAAGGCATTGCCCCCGCACGTCGTGGCGTTCCTCAGATCGAGGTCACCTTCGACATCGACGCCAACGGTATTCTGAACGTGTCGGCAAAGGATAAGGCCACCGGTAAGGAGCAGGCCATCCGCATCGAGGCTTCCTCCGGTCTGAGCGAGGACGAAATCAACCGCATGAAGGCTGAGGCCGAGCAGTTCGCAGAGGCCGATAAGAAGGAGCGCGAGCGCGTCGACAAGCTCAACCAGGCCGACTCGCTGATCTTCTCCACCGAGACCTTCCTCAACGAGAACGGCGACAAGATTCCTGCCGACCAGCGTCCCGCCATCGACAGCGCCCTCCAGCAGCTGAAGGACGCCCACAAGGCCGCCGACGTCACAGCCATCGACAACGCCATCAACAACCTCAACCAAGTCATGCAGGCCGCCTCTGCCCAGATGTACAGCCAGGCAGGTGGTGCCCAGCCCGGTGGCGCAGGCTTCAACGGTGCCCAGGGCGGTTCCGGCTTCCAGGGTGGACAGCAAACCCAGTCCAACCCCAACGACGACGTCCAGGATGCCGACTTCGAGGAGGTGAAGTAAGGCTGATAAACAGCAATAAGCAACAATAAACGAATCGGTGTAACTCATTGAGTTGCACCGATTTTTGTTTTAGTTAAACTTTGTATATTTGGCTCTGATTTCGGATATTTATCGTAAATTTGCACCAAATCGTTCACGCGACTTAAAGGTTGACGAAGTTAAACTTAAAGACATATACCTTATTATATATAAGAAATGGCAAAGGCAAATTATCATATCCGAAGGAAGTGCCCTATATGCGGAACCATCTTTGAGATTCGCACCATTGATGCTGTGTATTGTTCTCACAACTGTTCCGCTGTAGCCTCTAAGAGGAAAAAGGCTCAGGAAGAGAAGGAAAAGAAGTATGAGCAGATGGCGAAGGAAATTCCAGACATCAAGGAGTATCTAACAGCAGCAGAGGCAATAGCAATGTACTGCGTTGAACGTAGTACATTGTATCGTGACATTCGGTTAAAGAAACTTCCGTCCGTTAATCTCGGCCAACGTCAGCTAAGACTGAAACGTTCTGATTTGGATGAGCGTTACGAACTGAGGAAGAAAGTGCGGAAGGCTGCTAAGAAGCCTATTCCCAAGACATACAATCTCGAACCCGAGAATTGCTATACCATCGGTGAAATCTCAAAGAAGTTCAGAATTCATGATTCATCCGTATGGGCCCACATCCGCAAGTTCTCTATCCCTACCCGACAGATAGGTAACTATGTTTACGCTCCAAAATCAGAAATCGACAAACTTTATAAATCTATCAAGTTATGAAGACTCCAATGAAGCGCACGGTATTCAAGGTAATACTCCGTAAATCTGAATACAAAGAGCAGTGGTCATTGCTCATCGAAAGCTTTCCTGTCTTTGAGCCAGGCAAAGACAAACCACTTCGCAAGCATGAACCACTTGGTCGCTATATAACGACACCCATCTTTGACAAGAATAGTTCTGGAAGAACTCTACCAGATGGGAAAGCGTACTATCGTCCCAAGCGTGATGCCAATGGAATCATCATGTGCCGCTCGCAAAAAGATCAAGAGGCCTGCATCTTTGCAGACAAGGTACGTGACCTCCGTCAGCACGAATACGATAATCAGTCTTTGTACACAGACTCGGAGGCAGAACAAGCAGCACAAAACGAAAGGTCAAAGTGCGACTTCATCAAGTACTTTGAAGAGCTAAAGGACAAACGTCACAAGAACAGTTCCAAGTCAATTCAAGTGAACTGGAAAAGAGAACTGGCATTGATGAAGCTATACACTGGAGGGAAACCCCTTCTATTCGGCAGCATTGACGTGAACCTCATCGAAGACTACAAGGATTACCTTGTCAACGCGCCACAAGGCGGTAGTAAGACAGGAACCATATCAGCCAATACCGCCTCGACCTATTTCTCGATATTCAAGGCTGGTCTTCATCAAGCCTTCATTGATGGCTACTTGACCATCGACCTTGCAGCCAAGGTTAAGAACATATACTACGAGGAAAGCCAACGCGAGTATCTGACACAGGAAGAACTCAACCAACTGGCAGCCACACCATGCGATAGCGAAATCCTCAAAAGAGCAGCCTTGTTTTCTGCCTTGACAGGATTGCGCCATAGTGACATCAAACAACTGAAGTGGCGCGATATTGTGAAAGACAAGGAACATTACCAACTCCATTTTACTCAACAGAAGACCAAGGGTGTAGAGTATATGCCAATTTCTGACCAAGCATTTTCCTTATGTGGTGAACGTGACGATGCAGACCGACTTGTCTTTGAAGGGCTACAAGACCCATCATGGATCAATCGTCCTGTTAAGAAATGGGTTGAAGCTTCAGGTATTACGAAACATATTACTTTTCACTGCTTCCGCCATACCTATGCAACTTTGCAACTCACCAACGGAACAGACATCTACACAGTTAGTAAAATGCTCGGCCATAAGAAGGTGACTACAACACAAATTTATGCGAAGATTGTCGACGAAAAAAAAGAGAAAGCGGCAAATGCCATTAAATTGGATATTGATCTCTCCGACCTGAATAACAAACAATAGACATTTGATAATGAAATATACCGAATACTATAAGACAGAGAATGATCTCGTCCGGTCTCCGAAAGTAACAAAGGAGGCTTATGATATTGTCAAGGCAATGTATGAGCCTCACTGGGGAAGAGAGAACAATAAGAAATGTCTTACACAAGAAGAACTGCCCATTGTCTACGCTTTCAATCTTGCTGAGGGTATCAAGAATGAGATATTAGCTGCAGGGGACAATTATTCTGAGGCTGTCGCCAGAGAAAGCAAAGAATTGTATCACTGGGGTACCAAGAAACAAAAACATGAAGTCGATTGGCTCTACCAGAGGAATACGGTTTTAGGCATCACCTATTATTTTTTGGCATGTGAGCCTGACATTGACGAAAGGATTCTTGACGAGCTTCATCAGGCAGCTGTTAATGTACCAGCTCCATTGATTCCAAGCATTCATATTCCCATAATAAGTGCTATGCCCTATTTTGATATTTTTGTCGATGCCGCTAGGATAAAGAATAATCAAGACTCTGAACATAAAGCTTTGGTAAAAAGAAAAAGGAATGTTCCCAAGAGAGAACTACCTGATGAGAAAGAGATGCTGCTTGCCCAAGATTGGGAACAGGCAAGAAGGATATTTGACAGTATCTTCCGTTATGGACTTGATATGGATAAAATAGGCAACGGTTTGAACTCTTTATTTAATAATCGCAATTACATTCACCAACAAAGATACTGGTACATCATTTATCAGTGGTTTATGGAATTAGGATTCATAACTTCAAAACGATCAGGTAAGGATTTCAGAATATGGGCCATCTATATGTTCGGAGAGATAGGCTATTCAACGCAAGACGATTTCTCCAAAGCAAAAGCTATAGCACCAGGCAGTCCATCTGAGTGGAAAATCATCTCAGGTCATGAGGACTTTATCCTCATCAGAGACATACTAAACGGAGTTTTTAATAAAGAACAGCGTAATAAGTATCTGATGGATGGCAGGTACATTGATTGGAACCTATAAAGTTCTGTTATAGAATGACATATACAACTATTCCGAATAGCGAATCCGAGTATCTATTCCGAATAGTAAAAGAAAATACAACCCTATTCCGACTAAGCCGGAAATAGGGTTTTTCGTTCTCTATTGCCTCATTTCACACCTATATTTTTGCAGTTGCCTTTCTTTCGAGAGGTGGCTGTTTTCCTATTGATTTCAGCCAACCATTCAAATTTAACAGTATGGCAGAAAATACTTATTCATTTAATGATTTGCCGAGAGCCTTGACAGAGATTCGTCAAGAGATGGCTGACTTGAAAAGAATGATTCTTGATTTCCAAAAGCCTTCTCAAAGGGAGGAAGACCGATGGATGAACATAGAGGAAGTACGTGAGTACATTCCCTTTCATCCAGCTGAACAGACCGTCTATGGTTGGACGAGTGAGAACCAGATTCCTTTTCATAAAATCAAAAAGAATCTTTTTTTTCTCAAGTCCGAGATTGACGACTGGTTGATGAACAAGAAACGAAAGGCTGATTATGAGATTCAGAAAGAAGCTGAAGCTTATGTCGCACGTAATAGAAGGAGAATGTAATTATGAGTGAGCAAACATTAAGCATTTCTTCTGAAATGATGGTATCTTCTATTACGAACTCTTTCATGCAGGAAGTCAGTTCTGCGGAGAAAAGCGATGAGCAGCCTCTTGAAAGGGGTTGCCCATCCTTTCCCATCGACGTGTTCCCTGAGAAGATCCAGAGGATTGCCCAGGCACTTCATCAAGACGAAGGACTCAACCTGGACTATCTGTGTGCCTCCATGTTTACCGTGCTGGCAGCTGCCATGGGAAATCGGTGGTTATGTCACTTCAAGTCCACATGGCAGGATCCGCCTATTATCTTCCTTGTCCTGATCGGTCCACCCAGCTGTGGAAAGACTCCTCCGCTGAAACAGGCTGTAAAGCCCTTCCGCCTCTTTGATGCGGAACTGGAGCGGAAATACAGAAACGAAAGGGAAAGGTATGAACAGACGATGGCGCTGCCAAGGGAGGAGCGTGAACGGAATGGCTTCGATGCTGATCCTGTCCCCCCAGTCTGCCGCTCTGTGCTGACCATCAACTCAACGATTGAGGCCCTTTATTCTGTGCTTGACCAGAACAGACGTGGCGTACTGATGTGCGTTGATGAACTGGACTCCTTCCTGAGCAACATGTCCAGGTATAACCGTGGCAACGATGACGCCTACTGGCTCCAACTCTTCAATGGCGACGGGGTTAAACTTAACAGGAAGTCTTCCGACAGGCCGATGACCGTACTGCATCCTTACGTGTCACTCATAGGCGGCACGCAGCCAGGACTCCTCCCGGAACTACTGGGTGGCAAACGGATGACGAACGGCTTTGCATCACGCCTGCTGAAGGTTTTCCCTGACATCACGGAAATGCCGGAATGGACCATGCGACAGGTATCGCCCGACATCCTCGACGAATGGAACAGCATCGTCAGGAGAGTCCTTGAGACCCCGTCTGAATATGACGAGAACGGAGATGTCATCCCCCATGCGGTGGTCTTCAGTGAGAAGGCCAGAAAGATGCTCTGTCATTGGCGGAACGAAGACAACAGAAGGGAATGGAAGGATACCAATGAGGATTATCTCAAGGGATTCTATGGGAAGCTAGAGACGTATGTCGTACGCTTTTGTCTTGTAATCCAAGTAATCCGGTCCTTCTTTGACACTCGATGCAGTCCGTCCGTCATTGACGAGGAAAGTGTCAGGTCTGCCATCAGCCTGGCGGAGTATTTCCGCGGAATGGAGAAAAAGGCCTTCTCATTTATCTCCAACAGACAGGACGAAGGGAAGGGCATGCAGCTGTTCAACATACTTCCTGATGAGTTCCGGACATCGGACGCCCATGTGTATGGTAGTTCCCTCGGAATGTCCGAAAGTACCGTGAAGCGTTTCCTGAAAAGGTGCTGCGTAAACGGCATTCTCACCAATCCGAAGCACGGACTCTACCAGAAAGCCATGCGTAAAGAGGAAAAGGAGCAGGTGACCCAATGAACCTTTGACCTTTTGACCCAATCGGAAGCCGAGAGCATCAGCTTTCGTGTCCAAAGGGTCAAAAGTTCAAAAGTTCAAAGGGTCGTGGGAACTTTTTGAACCGATAGAAATGAATAATGATGAACAAACATAGATTCATATTGAAACCCTACAAGAGCAGGGAAGACCGGAAAGAGTGTCCCTGCTGCCACGTCAAGGGGTGCTTCTCACAGTATATCGACACGGTGGGGAGGATTGCCTTTCCCCCTGATGTGGGTCGGTGCAACCGTGAACACAAGTGCGGCTATCACTATACGCCGAAACAGTTCTTTCATGATCACCCGGATATGAAGGAGGAACTGATGGACGATGCTGCCATTCTTTCCCCAACCCTTCCAACTCCTCCCCAGCCCAAGGCAGAGCGGTTCTTCTTTCCGCGCTCTGTCATGGAGAGTTCCATGAGCCATTACCGGGAGAACAACTTCTTCCTGTTCCTATGCAGCAGGTTCGGTGAGCAGGCTGCCCTCGAACTGGCAGGGAGGTACAATATCGGTACGGCCAAGGTGCGGAAAGGCTCCTGCGTGTTCTGGCAAGTGGATATCAGGGGACGTGTCTGCCAGGGAAAGGTGATGTTCTATGATGCGTCAACGGGCAACCGCTCGCATGAGGTGCATCCCACATGGGCACATACGCTGATGAGAATCGACAAGGAGAGGGTCGGCCAGTGTTTCTTCGGGGAGCATCTGCTGGCTGAGTTTCCTGACCTTCCTGTCGGAATCGTCGAGAGCGAGAAGTCGGCCATCATCGCATCCTTCTATCTTCCGGGCTACGTCTGGCTGGCCTGTGGAGGAAAGGACGGGATGTTCGGCAAGGCTGACCTGGACATCTTCAAGGACAGGAAGGTGGTGTTATTTCCCGATCTTGGCATGAAAGAGAACTGGGAGGGAAAAGCAGAAAAACTGAGACGGCACGGCATCGAAGCGCATGTGTTCACCTATCTGGAGGATCACGCCTCCCAAAGTGAAAAGGAGAGGGGACTGGACATTGCCGACTATCTGCTTAATGAGCACTCACAGGCGGCCATCCTCAGGATGATGATTGCCAGGAATCCCAGTATCAAGACACTGATGGACAGACTTGACCTGGAACTAGTTTCTTAATTGTGGTTGTTTTTATGATATGAGATACACGAAAATGGTCATAAGACATGGGGTATGTTTCAATCGTGATTCCCAATATACGGATGACCTGACGACATCAGGAAGTAAGGTCGGGAGTATATTGCAAGAAGTGTTTTTGTCATACAAAAACGTCCTTGCCGTTCGCTCCCGGTGGTCGCAAATGTGGGTTTGGGAAGCATGTTTTACATTTTGTGATAATATGATAATTGTATATTTGTATATTATGATATTTGTATATTTACATAATATGATATTTGTATATTTTGATATTATCAATTTCATATTTTATACTTTTACAATTTTCGTATTTTATAGTTTTCATGTTTTATAATAATATAGTAATAAAGGATATGAAGAAAACAGAAAGAATCAATATCAGATGTGGCGAACTGGAGTTTGCCCTTATCAGAAGACATGCGGAGGAGTGCGGCCTTTCGGTGTCCGACTACTGTCGTCAGGTGCTACTCGCCTACTGTCCGAGAAAGCGCCTTTCGGAGCATGAGTATCAGGTCATCACTGAGGTGAGGAAACTTACCAGCGACCTGACACACATCACAAACTTCTTCCACCAAAGGAAGTATGCTTCTATGATGGAAGAACTGAAAAGTATCATTAAAAGACTGAAGGAGATCCTATATGATAGCAAAGGCAAGAACGATTAGCTATGGGACTGCAAAACTGGAGTATGATGCGAACAAGACCGTCGCCCATGTCCATGTGGCCAGTGAGGCATGCCGTCACAACCTATACGGCGACACACCGGGGGAAATCACCCGTGAGATGCACGACGTTCAGGAGAACCATCACCGAAATCTCTCAAAGTGCTATTTCGACATCGTGATAACCTTGTCGGAGCAGGATGCTGGTAAGGTGAATTCTCCTGAGCAATGCAGCGAACTCGTAGAGGAGTACATGAAGAGGCTGATGACCGGGGAGATTGGATTGTCGGAGGAGCAGTTCCGTCAGATGCAGTGGATTGCCTATCAGCATGAGCGGACTGACCATAACAGGAACCTTCGGCACTGGCATGTGCTGGCAAACCGAGTCCTGCAGGATGGGACGGTCATCTCTGATTCTTTTATAGGGAAGAAGGCTGCAAAAGTGGCCAACGACATCAGCCGTGAACGTGGTTTCAGTGTGGCGGAGGTCATCTCTCCGAAGAATAAGGAAGAGATCCGGAATACGGCCTTCAGGATTCTCGGCAGCATGGACACATTCTCTTTCGACATCTTCAAGGTGCTGATGATGGCTGAGGGGTTTGAGGTGCGCGAGGCATTTTCCAAAAGCGGCAAGCTACAAGGATATTACATCCTCTCCAAGTCAGGAACGCAGTACAAGGCCAGCACCATCGACCGAAGCCTGACTCTGGGGCGGATAGAGAATACATGGAAGATGCTGCACATGGAACAAGTCAGATCTTCCAACGAGAAAAAGGTTGTGGCACGTCATCCTTCTGGGAGTTCAGTCCATGTCGGCACTGGCATGCTGTCATCCATATTGAACACTCACGTTACTCCCACACATTCACGCAACCGTGAGGATGAGGTCGGGACAAAGCACAACCGTTACGATGACGAAAATCTGGAAGAAAGGAACAAAGGATATTCAATGTAATTAAAGAAAGGAAAAACTATGGCGAATAAGAACTACCCAGTAAGACCGGACAGCAGCCTGAAGGCTGCACCGGTCAGGAAGAAGGACGTTACGGAAGCCCTTCTGGAAGTAAACGAACTGGCAGAGAAGCTACTTGGACAGATGGTGGAGCTCAACACCAAATACACGGTCTTGCAAGAGGACGGACTGCCGTTGAAGATGGAGGGACGCTCCAGAGAGTTGATAGAAACGCTTTTTGCCCGGATGAAAGAGTTGCCTGTCCAGGTGGACAAAGCAGCAGCTGCAGGCATGGAGAAATCCATCAGGCGCCTTGATGCTGAAATCACAAAGGTCAGGAACTACTGCATTGCTGGCACCATAGTCATCAATGTGCTATTTGTCCTTCTGGCTTTTTCGATATTATCTTAGTCTTATGATACGTGTCTTCGTTACTATACAAAAATGGTGACGAAGGCACGATACAAATTCATTCATGTTAGTAATCTCTGTATATTAAAACTTCTTCCATTAGCCCTTTTGTATGGGCAATCAGAACTATTATTCCTATAGGCAAAGCGTACAAAAGTGGATAAAAATAATTTTTTCACGATATCTTTAGGAGAGAAACACATTTTTTCGTATTTTTGCAAAATAAAAAAATAAAAATATCCTCAAAAACGCAAAGAAGAACACCGACCGTTTATGTTTTCGGCAGAACTAGTGAATGCAATTCCTTTATCTGATCCCTATAAAGAATTAGTTGAGAAAAGTTTTAAGGAGAATAATGCGCCAAAGTCAAACCGAGAGTCGGCCAGTTACCTTAAAGAGATAGGTGCAGATATGTATACTGATAGAGATCGAATGTTTTATGAACTGCTTCAGAATGCAGATGATGCTTCTTCGTTACGGGGCGTTAAGGTAATGGTTCAAATAAAGGATAACTACCTAATATTCACCCATGATGGTCTCTCTTTCTCACGCCAAGATTTTAGATCAATTGTTTCAACCGCTAATAGTACTAAAAGGCTTGACCGGAAAAAAACAGGATATAAAGGTATTGGTTTTAAGAGTGTATTTACAGATTCAGAAAGAGTATATATAAAAACAGGGGGATTCTTTTTTTTGTTCGACAAAGATGCAGATTTATTTAAAGACTTTCGTGCTTTTTACCGTTATGTCAACCCACTTTATACAGAAGAGCAATTGCAGATCTTTTTTAAAGATAATGTTGAATACGAAAAAGAGTTTGAAGGTGTAAATCATTTACCATGGCAACTTTTGCCATTTTGGGTAGAAGGGTGTCCTAGTCCTCTTCTTGGAACATCATTTTCTCGAAATTGTAATGTTGCAATAGCTCTTGATATGGGAGTTGCTGCAGAGAAATATAAAGAAACGATTAAAGGTATTATTCAAAAGCCTCGTTTCATGCTTTTTTTACGGAATACTCAAAGAATTCAGTTTGAGGATAAGAAGTGGGATATATTAAGCATAGCGAAACATGTAGATGATAAAACAAATATTGTAAGACTTAAAAATTCATTTGCTCAAAACGACAATGAGGTTTCTTATATTGTGCGTGAAGGAAGCGAAATACCTGTAACAAATGAAGCATTTAAAGATTGCGATATTCCAATGGTTAAAGAGTGTCAGGACGCTGGTGGACAAGAAAAATGGTATATGTATCAAATAATTGATAACTTGCCAGTTCCTATTACATCAATTCCTGAAAGAATTATTGCCGCAGACACTACATCTGTTTCATATGCAATCATGCTTGATGAAACAGGAAATGTTATTCCTATTACCGACAAGACCCCATCTCTATATGCATATCTTCCAATGGAGGATAGAAGGTATTTATTCCCATTCTTCATAAATGCAGATTTTGAGTTGTCTTCAAATAGACAAGAGGCAAAGCGTGTAAGTGTGTGGAATGAATATTTGTTCTACAATATTGGAAAAAATATTGTTTCATGGGTATCGTCAATTGCTAACCCCAATCATTCTGATTATCTCTCACTCTTGCCCCCCTCGTTTTTTACTGAGGAGCTTGAGGAAAATAAGACAGACCGGTTAGCGTTTCAGTTCAATCGAGGGTATAAAGAATCTCTCGTAGAGACTCCATTTGTCTTGAACGACAAACTCAAAATCGTATGCCAAGACGATATCGTTATTGACGAGTCTGGTTTTGCAGCAGTTGTTCAACATCAACGCTCTGTTGCCTAAAGACCAGTGGTTGCCAGATGAACCGATGATTCATGAGGTCAAGTTTGACGATATGGATTCCGATGTCCGTCTGCCGAAAGTTTCCTTTGGCAAGGAAGACGAGTATGTCGAGGATGGTAGCGTGAGTATCTATGATGATAATAACGACTCTGCCTTTTTCGATACCGATGCGGCTGCCGAGCTTGCTTCCAACGTGGCTGCTGCAGCTGTCGAACTTGCGGTTGGTCCTGCTGTGGTTCCGACCTCAGGAGGTGGCGGTGGTGGCAGTTCCAGTGGCTGGGGCGATGACGATGATGACGAGAAGAAAAAGAGACCTAAGTTCCACCGTTAATACATTTAGATTATGGGATTTACGAATACAAACTCTAAACCGAAACTCAAACCTGCAAGGATGATAACCAAGGAGAAGGTTCAAGAAGTGAAAGACAAGATGGCTGATATTTCATCCACAGTTGTCTCTTCCCAGACTGTGTCTGCACATCCTGCCGAACCTTCTGAGCAGGTTGATGATGCTGATGTCATTGTTCCTGTCTGTCAGTCAGGTTCTGAATCCCCAGAAATGCCAGAAAGTGCGCCTGTCGAGGTTAAGTTCTCTGACAGGTTGCTCAACGACATAACCGTGGAAGACTACTGCTTTCTCTTTGAGACGCTGTTCAACGCTTGTTCTGATAACCGAGAAGAAGCGAAGCGAAAGGCAAGAGAAGAGAGCAGACGTAAGCAGGAGGAATCCGGTATCGATGTCATCACACCTGAGAATGCTCTTGTAAAGTGTACTGGTTTCATGAACGACATTCTGAATGGGTATAACCTCTACAAGAAGCATGAGAGTGCTATCGACAAGCAACAGTCGAAGTCCAAGGAGATTGTAAATACTCAGAACGAGACCGTCAAACGTCTGGAGACAGTTGTCGGCAGGATTGAGGACGTGCAAGGAGTCAAGGCTCCTAAGCGACCTCCATTCCCTTCATGGGCATGTCTGGCTTACTTGTTCTGGCACTGGCCTATGTATGGTTTTGCTTTTCTCTGGCAGTCGAAGTACTTTCGCAGATTCTGCTTCCTCACCGCATTCTTTGTGATGGTGTTGGAGTTCTGCATCATTGTACTTCTGTCATACGACAACAAGGATCTGCATCGTGACCGTGCCAAGTATGTCACTGTCAGAAACTGGTCACTGGTCGAAGGCGATACGGCTACCATCAACAAGTTTGACTATGTGGATTTTATCTACAGCGATGTCAAATACCGCAAGAACGATATTGACGCACTGCAAGAGACGATTCGCAAGAAGTATGACATTATGATGGAAAAGAAGCAGAAGCAGCAGAACCAGAAGCGTCGCAAGTGATACACTTGCTACAAATCTCTATTAAAATTGGCGCACCATCCGTAGTGGGTGATGCGCTTTTTTTTTGATCTATTTCTTTGTAACTTGATGCCATGATGGAAAAATATACACTGAAAGCAGATAAGAAACGGCAATATCACCGCAGGTCAACCATGTCAAAGGCAGAAATTATGGTAATCATGATACTGTTTCATGATTCAGGCTACCGTTGCCTGAAACATTTCTATATAGAAAAGGTATGCAGACATATGCGTCACCTCTTCCCGAAAGTTGTCTCATACAACCGATGGAGCAGCGAGAGCAGAAGCCAAACTTGTTTGGATTATGCCGA
>ONCG01000017.1 GCA_900316285.1 uncultured Prevotellaceae bacterium | reverse complement strand
TGAACTGTCGAAAATCAACTACCGCATTCATACTGATGCTATAAAGCAAAACCTGATTCCAGAAGAGGTGACGGCTGCACAGGCCAGCATCATCTATGCAGAGGAGGCAGACGTACTCAATGTAGCCATGTTTGGACAGACGGCCAAGCAATGGCGTGAAGCCCATCCTGAACTGAAAGGAAACATCCGTGACTATGCTTCCATCAACGAACTCATATGTTTGGCAAATATGGAGAACATCAATGCTGTTCTTATTGATGAGGGAGTGCCACAGGGCGACCGACTTGTTCGGCTCAATCAGATTGCCATCAATCAGATGCGTGTGTTGGAAAACGATGATAATAGAAACCTGTTAAAATGACATGAGCAGATAGGACATAACATAGAACTACATAAGTAAGCGTTGACTTTTTGATTCTTGTATTCTGAATTTCGCCAAAAATACACAGCCAAGATGATAGAAGTTGATGCTCGCGTTTAGGCGCGGGCTGAGATTTGTATCTGGCTGGAAGGCGTTTGGCGATGCCGAGAATACGGATGCGGAATCAGGCTCGCGCCGTTTTTATGTCCTGCAATTAGGATAGTTTAACGCCCGACGGTGCAAGATTTCCGACGACTCGCGTTTATATAGACAGAACATTAACGTATAAAACATAACAGAAATGAAAACAATGAAAATCTGGAAACTCGCCTTAGCGACACTTGCTGCTTTCTCCCTCGTCTCTTGCAGCAGCGACGATGATGACAAAGACATAACCAAGGAAATTATCATGAATGTTTCCGCTGAACCAGGCGTTATGTATGACCTCTTCGACAGTATGGGAGAGCATCCCATTGAGTGTATGCAAGTGATGACGGAAGACGAACCGGGACAATGGCAGAACCTGTATTTCAGTGCTGTCAAAGGTTTCACTTACGAAAGAGGTCACGAATACGTGCTGCGCGTGAAGCGGACTATTTTGGCCAATCCTCCTCAGGATGCCAGCAACCGTACATACGAACTGGTACGCATCCTCGCTGACAAGAAAGTTGAAGAGGTGGCGGAGCCTGTGGAGAAAGAAGTAAAGAGCGAAGCAGACATAGAGTATGAGCAGCAATGCCCTATAGAGAAATATGCCATAGCCAAAGGTGGTGAATATCTGGTAGACGCCGACTGTCAGGTGACATACGCCGACGGCACGCCGACACCCGAATTTGACAAGGATGCGCGAATCTATCTGGAGAACATTCTCGACAAGAGCCATCCGCTATACCAGGCGGGTGCCCGTTATCAAGCAACCTACGCCTACGTCCTTTCACCGCTTACCGATGAGATACGCCTTGTGCCGAGCAATCGTTCTGCAATCCTCTTCAAGAACATACTTACAGAAAGCGAGATGGCCCACGTCCAGCAATCGATGAAGCAAGGCGAAACGCTGCACTACGCCCTCATCCTCTGCAATGTTTATAAGCGCGGGATACAAAAGGTGGAGTTTACAATTAAGAAGAAATGAAGGGTGTGTCATTGGCCTGTCCGAGTGAATCAAGAACAGATTAATCGTGATTTATATGATAGTATCAAAGAAACCTATTGGGCTAATTGTCCTGTTGATTGTACCTTGTTTTGCTTTTGCCCAAAACAGCGTGGACAGCACAACGGTCAAGCAAGACAGCATAGCCATTAGAACTGACTCTTTATGCCAGTGGCATGTTATGTGCAATTACGATACCATTAGAAAAGACAGTTGTCAACAGCAGCCTAGACTATCTTTTGTTCGCAAAGAGCAAGGACCTACATGGAGTATTAGTCCTAATGCTGTAAAAATGCAGAAGTTCGATCCATATAAGAAGAAGTTTACCGATTTGCGAATAATGGAAACTATAGGCTCGCACATAAGCAGATAAGTAAATCCCAATTTATCGGACTGCTATCATATGGCAGCTGCCTATCTCAATATCCCTTGTTGGTACTTCTGTATGCGCCCATCATATCTTCCATCGGAAATGTCGTGGACTTCTAGACCTTGGCTGTGTGGGGTATGGACATAAAAAAAGGGGCTCCGCTGAGTCCCAATCTACTTAACCTTAAATCTAATACCATGAAAAACACGATGCAAAGGTAACGATTTTATCGTTTACCCAAGCAATAAGTTCTGATTTATTCACTAAAACGGGCGATTTCTTGATATATGTCAAGAGAAGAAGAGCCCACCCCCAACCCGGATTCACGTCGCTAGGGGTAGGCTCCTTGGGTGTTATGCGGGAGTGGTGTCGAGGATGACAACACCAAGTTGCTTCTTACCATCCATCAGGATGCGAAGGGGTTTGGGCAGGCGCACGTGGCGGATGTACTCCGTCTCGCTGACAGCGGGCATGCTATCGAGCAGCTCCTTGCGGAAGAAGGAGGCGTGGGACGTGCTTTCACCGCTGCCCTCAGCAGGTTTTGCAGCATTGCCGGCATCGATGGTGAAATAGCCGACACCAAGCGAGGTGAGGTTTTGGAAGAAGTGAGTGCCCTGCGAGGGGTCGATGCGATAGTTGGGGAGTGCCACCTCGGCGATGATGCGTGCACAGGAGATGTGCGGCCACTTCACCGGAATGCCAAGCCAAGGATCGCTGGAGCCCCAACGGCCGGGTCCAACGAGGGCATAGCTGCCACCCGATGCCAAGAACTGCTGGTTGAGCCGTTCTATCTGCACGGCTATCTCCGGGTTGTTGGCTGCATTGTAGTCTTGGTCGGTCTTCACATAGACAACATCACAGACATCATCGATGATGCCGTGACCGAGGGTGTTGTCGGAGCGCAGCAGGCATTGGCTGTCGTCGACGGCCCTCAGGTCTTCGTCGACGGATTGCATGGTGTCGACGATGGGGCGTATCTGCAAGAGGTAGAACTCTGCCTTCTGCCCTCTGAGGTCGCAGGCAAACTCTATCTCCACGGGTCGCTTCATGGCGTCGGCACCACAATGCATAGCTTCCTGCAGGATTTCGGGCAGCGGCATGACATTCTGTTGCAGCACACCGCTGAATGTAATGACCTTGCGTCCACCGTCGTAGATGCCGTCGCGGATGATCTGGTCGTAGGGGTCGTAGGTAGAAGCGATGCCGTAGAGCGTGCCGTCGGCGTCGGCCTCTTTCACCTTCAGGTTGAGAATATTAAAACCGTCGTCTACCTTGAACTCCTGGCTGACATCGGAACAGTCGAGGGCATAGAAGCGCGTCTGCGTTTGACGTAGGGCGAAGTCGAGTTCGCTGGTCTGCAGCACCTGATTGGGATGATAAGGCGACACACGGAGGGTTTGCCCGCCGTCGACGATGTACTTACCGAGTCCTAGTGCGAGTTGTGCAATACCCTCCTCAGCTTTCTCATCGCCGATGGGATAGTAGTTGAGCGAGCGCAGCACTCCACTGAACGTAGGATAGAAGCGGTCGCCATGCTGACTGCCCACCACCTCCTGCAGGATGACTGCCATTTTCTCCTGGTCGATGACGTTCGACGTAGCCGTCATGTATGCTTTCGAATCGCGATAGTAGACCGATGCATAGACGCTCTTGATGGCTGCGGCGAGCATCTGCAACATCTGGTATTTGTCGCTGAGCCAAGGTATCATGTAGGTGGCATAGACACCGGCGAACGGCTGATAGTGGGCATCCTCGAGCAACGAACTGGAACGAATGGCGATGGGCGACCGTGTGGCCTCGAAGAAAGCAAAAAAGTCGGCGATGAACGCATCAGGCAGCTGTGCATGGAGGAAGTGGCGGAGAATCTCCTCATCAGGTGCATCGCTGAGGGCGATGGGATAGAGGTTGTTCTGTTCCATGAAACGGTCGAAGACATCGGTGCAGAGCACGACGGTCTTCGGTATCTGCACGCTGACGCCCTCAAACTGGTCGAGCTTCGGATTGCGCTTGATGATGCTGTCGAGGAATGCCAGACCACGGCCCTTGCCGCCGAGCGAACCGTCGCCGATGCGTGCAAAGTGGGCATATTTGTCGAAGCGTCCGCGGTCGAAGACAGCCACAACACCCTGGTTCTTCATGTGTCGATACTGTACGATGGCATCGAAGATGATTTGTCGGTGTGCATCGACGTCCTGCAGCTTCTGCCAGGTGACAGTTTTCAGGAACTGCGACACGGGGAAGATGGCGCGTGCCGTGAGCCAACGGCTCATGTGGTTGCGTGAGATGTGGTAGAGCATCGCCTCGCGCGGAATTATAAAGATGTTGTCCTGCAGCTCCTTCAGGTTGCTGACACGCATGATTTCCTTGCGCGTCTTCGGGTCACGGAAGATGAAGTCGCCGAAGCCCATGTGCTCCTCGAGGATGTGGCGCAGGTCGATGCTCATCTTCTTCGAGTTCTTGTCGACGAAGTGGAAGCCCTCGGCCTCAGCCTTTTGGCGGTTCTCGCTCTCGGAACTTTCCATGATGAGCGGCACAAACTCGTCGCGAGCACGAATGGCCCGCAACAGCTTCAGTCCAGCCTCGGGATCCTTCTCAATGCCCGACAAGCCTTCGCCGGAACGCGACGGGCTGTCGGTGGTCTTCATGGGGAAGCGCACATCGCTGATGACGCCGAGCACGTTGTCGTGAAACTGTTCGTAGACGGCCCATGCCTCCTCGTAGCTACGTGCCAGCACCACTTTTGGACGGCCACGCATACGCATCGTGGCAGAGTGCGGGTTCAGGGCCTCTGTGGAGAAGTGCTGACTCTGGATGAGCAGGTAGTTATAGAGGTTCGGGAGGATGGACGAATAGAAGCGAATGCTGTCCTCAACGAGGAGGATGAGCTGCACGCCCGCCTCCTGAATGTCGTGCTCGAGGTTCATGCGGTCCTCGATGAGCTTGATGATGGAGAGGATGAGATTGGTGTTTCCGAGCCAGCAGAACACATAGTCGAACATCGACAGGTCTTCGTCCTGCATGCGACGGGTGATGCCATGAGAGAATGGCGTAAGCACCACGCAACGCACCTCAGGGTCTTCGGCCTTGATCTGTCGGGCCACGGAGAATGCGTCGTTGTCGGCATTACCAGGCATTGTGATGACGAGGTCGATGTGTGTGGAACTCATCACCTCGCGGGCTTGCTCGATGGTCGAGACCTGTGTGAACGTGGGTGGATAGCGCAGTCCTAGCTCCACATACTCATTGTAGATTTTCTCGTCGACGCGGCCGTCGTCCTCGAGCATGAACGCATCGTAGGGGTTGGCGACGATGAGCACGTTGTAGATGCGGCGCATCATCAGATTGGCAAAGGTCACGTCTTTGAGCAGGAACTGGCTCCATTGCTCGGGGATTCTGTTGTCCATATTTGAAGTTGAGAAGTTGAGAGGTTGAGAGGTTGAGATGCGCCTCGGCGCGGTTGAGAAGGGTTGAGAAGAGCGGAGAAGGGGTGAGGGTTATTATAGCAACGGGGCGAGGAGGCGGACGAGGGATTCCCACAGCCGCTGGTGGAATGGGCGGTTGTGGATGTCGCTGAGCTCCTCAGCTCGCACACAACGGGTTTCGTCGTCGAGGAACACGGCTTTCATGCGCAAGGCAACGTCGCGGTCGTAGACGAACAGGTTTGATTCGAAGTTGTTCTCGAACGAGCGGAAGTCGACGTTCGTGGAACCACACGTGGAGAGTTGGTCGTCGCAGACAAGCAGCTTCGAGTGGTTGAAGCCCGCCCGATAGAACAGGATGTGCACTCCTGACTCGATGACTTCCATGAGATAGGACCGCGAGGCCCACTCGACGAGTTTCGAGTCGACATGCAAGGGTACCATAAGCCGTACGTCGACACCCGAGAGGGCTGCCGTTCGCATCGCAAAGAGGATGGGCTCGGTGGGCAGGAAGTATGGGGTTTCCATATAGACATAGTGGCGAGCCTCAAGCAGGATGCGCACATAGCCCTGCATGATGTCGGGCCAAGGTGCAGTGGGGTTGCTCGTGACGAGCTGCGACAGGCCGCCATCGGTCTCTTCGGCACGCGGATAATATTCGCGTCCGCTGACGAGGGTGCGGTCGACGAAGTACCAGTCGACGAGGAAGGCTCGCTGTATGGCATAGACCGCTCCGCCGACCACACGCAGGTGGGTGTCGCGCCAGGGTGTCACAGAGACGGTCTTCCCACGCTTCGTCTTCGTGGTTCCCTTCACATAGCGGAGGGCAATGTTCATGCCACCGACAAAGGCTTCACGTCCGTCTACGACACAGAGCTTGCGGTGATTGCGGTAGTTGATTTTGCTGGTGAAGGCGGGGAAGTGAACAGGCATGAATGCCCGCACATCGACACCGGCTTCGCGCAGCCGCTCAAAGAATCGATTCGGCACGCGCCAGCAGCCCACGTCATCGTAGATAAGTCGCACCTCGACGCCTTGCTTGGCACGGTCGATGAGTGCATCGCTGACGAGGCGTCCGAGGGGGTCGTCGTCAATGATGTAGGTGTCGAGGTGGATGTGGTGGCGCGCCTGCCCGATGGCCTGCAGCAGCGATAAGAAGAAGTCGTGGCCGGTGGTGTAGATGTCGATGCTATTGCCCTTGAAGGGTAGCGCCATACTCTCATTGATGAACTGCTGCACGAGCATGCGGTTCTCCTGAGGGATGGTGAGGTCACGCTGCTCGGCAAACTCCAGCATGGAGCGCTTCGTGAGCTGGTCGAGGCTCTGCTGACTGATCATGCGCTCCTTGCGCGTGTTTTGTCCGAAGAAGATGTAGAGGATGATGCCCACCACAGGCATGAACGTAAGCACGAGGATCCATGCCATCGCCTTTGCCGGCTGACGGTTGTCCATCAGGATGGTCACCATCGTTCCGACGATGAGCAAGCCGTAGATGGCTAGGAAGATCCAGTGCAGGTAGTTCATGTATAGTTGAGAGTTGAGAGTTTATAGTTGAGAGTTTTGATTTCCCTCGACTGCATGAGATGCAAGTTGTAACCTCGAACTATAGGGGCAGTTCCTAAACATCTCATTTCAGGATGAAATTTCTGGCAATTCCTTGTAATTTCTTTCCGATGAAATCCTCACGCAGAGCCACGCAGTTTTTCTGAGTAATCAGAGGAATCTATGAGCAGTAAAGAGAACGCAGAGCGTCGAGTTCCTATAAGATGATGTTGCTACCGAGTTTGCGGGCGAGGGCGTTGCGGAGCTCGGAGTGGTCTTTGAAGTCCTCCATGAGCTGCTGCAAGCGTTGGGCATCGTTGGTGGCTGCGGCTATCTCACGACGAATCTCTTTTAGCCGGCGGTCGAGGTAGTCCATGCGGAAGTCGAGCACCAGGTGTTGAGTGCGCTGGCGCAGCGTCTCCACATCGTTTCGCGGCTGCTGGCTCTCGGCAAGCGGTATTTTGTCCATCGCCATCTCGGTGGCGAGGCGACTGATATTGATGTCATCGTGGTTGATGAAGTATCGCTCGGCAACGAATCCCGGGTCGGCACTATGGGCCACCGCCTCGCTGAGAATCTGGTTGTAGAGCTCGTTACTGAACGACAGTCCGTCGACACTCAGGTTGATCTTGATGAACTGTGCGATGCTGAGGTTGTAGGTATTGCCATCCTCAGCGGCCACATTCTCGAACACCACCTTCTCTCCGTGACGGATGATGTGCTGGATGATCATCTGCTCGACGGGCGAGGGTCCTGTCTTCTCCGCCTTTGGCTGGCTGACGGGCTGCTGCGGCCGCTCCTGCGGCACAGGGCGCACTTCCTGCTGTCCCTTGCGCTCGCGGATGAACTTATTCATCTGACTGATGAGCGTAGCCTCAGCAATACCCATGCGCTGCGAGCAGTCATGTAGATAGGTGTCGCGGAGAATGGGGTTCACTACCATTGAGATGCTCTGCACGATGGAGTTGATGGCGTTGGCACGCTTCAACGGGTCGCGTTCGTTGCGCAACAAGAGGTCGGTCTTGAACTGTATGAAGTCGGCTTGGTGCTCCTCGATGTACTGACGGAAGTCGCTGGCAGTGTGCTTGCGGGCGAAGGAGTCGGGGTCCTCACCGTTAGGCAGCAACAGCACTTTCAGGTTCATGCCTTCAGCGAGCAACATATCGGTACCGCGCAGGGCAGCATGGATGCCGGCCTCATCGCCGTCGTAGAGCAGGATGATGTTCGACGTGAAGCGATGCAGGATGCTGATCTGATGATTCGAGAGTGCCGTGCCGGAGTTGGCGACGACGTTCTCGATGCCCGCCTGATGCATAGCGATGACATCAGTGTAGCCTTCCACCATGTAGACGCAGTCTTCCTTCGCGATGGCGCGCTTGGCCTGATAGAGTCCGTAGAGCTCGCGGTCTTTATGATAGATTTCGGAGTCGGGTGAGTTCACATACTTCTGCTGCACGCCCTTCGTGGCGGCATCGAGCTTACGACCGCCGAAGCCCACCACCTTTCCAGAGATGCCTATCCACGGGAAGATGACACGGCCGGCATAGCGGTCGATGAGGTCGCCGCGGTCGTTCTTATAACAAATGCCCACCTTCTCAATGAACTCTGCCTTGTAGCCTTTCTTCATGGCCGCACGCGCGAAGGCAAAGCGGTCGGCAGGGTCGTAGCCCAGCTGGAACTTGCGGATGATGTCGTCGCGGATGCCACGCTGCCGGAAGTACTGTTTGCCAATAGCCACGCCGTCGGGGTGGTTGTGCAGCATATCCTCGAAATACTCCATCGCGTATTCGTTCACGATGAACATCGACTCGCGCTCCGACTGTTCGCGCTTCTCCTCGTCGGTTAGCTCGCGCTCCTGAATCTCGATGTGGTATTTATTGGCCAGCCAGCGCAGTGCCTCGGGATAGGTCATCTGCTCGTGCTCCATGATGAACGAGATGGGGTTTCCGCCCTTGCCGCATCCAAAACAATGACAGGTGTTTCGGGCTGGCGACACCATGAACGACGGTGTTTTCTCGTTGTGGAACGGACACAAGCCCTTATAGTTTGCGCCACTCTTCTTGAGTGTCACAAACTCCGACACTACCTCTACGATATTGGCGGCGTCCTTGATTCTCTCTACGGTTTGTCTGTCAATCATTGCTTGTAGCAGAAATAGGGTTTAGGGCCGGTAAGGACTTGAAGGTCCTGAGGGGCTTTTGGGGCCTTATGGGTTCAGCAGATAGGCAGCCAGCGGACTCTGCATCTCGCGCAGGCCACGGGCCACGCTCTGTGCGTTGAGCCGTGCACCAGCCTTCGAGGCATGGGTGTGGTCCTTCTTGAAATAGCGGTTGCCACAGAGTTCCTTGATTTTCGCGATGCGAGCCTTCGCCTTTTCCTTGTTTTTCGGCAAGCGCTTCACGGCAAACTCGCGGTCGAGCACGTCGGCCGACAGGTTGTGCAAATCGAGGAAGTCGACACCCGTGGCGTCGATCACTTCACGATACCAACGGCCATAGCTGTCGTTGCGACGCTCGACACGTCCGCCAGGCCACTCGTTGCGCGGCGTCAGCGAGACGAGGATGGGCGTGGCGCCCTTCTCGCGCGTGTCGTCGATCATCTTCTTCAGATACCAACCGAAGCTATAGACCACCTCGAAGCGGCCGTCCTTCTCCATCTTGTAGACGTGGCAGGTGTCGGCTGTTGCGGCTATCACACCTCGCTCCTTCGGGTCGGTGATGGAACAGATATCGTTATGACCAAACTCAATGAGCACGTAGTCACCAGGCTGCAAGGAGTTGTAGACCTTCTCCCAGAGGCCCTCGCGGATGAACGAGCGCGTGGAGCGTCCGGCACGGGCTGCATTGACGAGGTTAATCTTCGACTCGTCGAACACCTCACCTGCCAGCGCTGCCCAACCCCACATTCCGTTATCGTCGTTGTCAGAATTCTTCACCGTGGAGTCGCCCGTGAAGAAGACTGTCGGATGGGTCGGACTGGTCTGACTCGGCTGACTCGTCTGATAGCACTCTGGCTCCACGTTCAGCATCATCGCCTTAAGCGGTGCCAGCGAGGGATGCTGGCATGCCATCAGACCCTCGGCAGCCGAGCGTGCATTCATCAGTGCCCCGAAGTGCGAGGTGTGAATCTGGTCGCCAAAGAAGTGATACTTTTCTTTCCAGCGGCTGTAGCAGTCGAGTTTACACCCAGAGATGTCGTTTAAGTCCACATACGGCACATCGAGTTCCGCCGACAGGGTAGCCAGCCACTGCGACTGAGGCTTGCGGATGATGTGCCCGTCTTCATCGAAGGCATCGCGCGGCGTGAGCGACATCAGGATAGGATGTGCCCCCTTGGCGCGTATCTCGCTAACGTAGCGACGGATGTAATTGCCGTAGCTGTAAACGGTGTCCTGACGTTGCGTGCGTTGGTTGAAGCCGACGATCATCGTGTCGGGATCCAATCCGGGAATGACCGCACGCGCTCGTCTCTGGTCGAAGAACTCACCACCATCGTTGTGACCGATGGAGACCAGCACCCAGTCGCCAGGCTGCAGCGCCTCGCGCACAGCCGGCCAGAGGTCGGTGTAGAACGTGCGAGTAGACATGCCGCCCAGCGCCTGATTCTCCACGGAGATTTTCCGTCCGTTGAAGAACTGCGAGGCATAGAATCCCCAACCCCACTGACCATTGGAGCCATCGCCACGAGTGCCGTTGCGCATCGTAGAATTGCCGATAAGGAACAGCACGGGGTTGTCGCCCTCACGAGTGGAACCGGGTGCGGGCCGCGACATCAAAGCCTTTGCGATAGAGTCGGGCGTGTTGTCGATGGTCACGGGCAGCGCATCGCCCACCCCCGTCGGCTGTTTGGCGTCAGCGGTGGGGTCAGGCAGGTCGTCAAAACCTGTCTGCGCAGCAATGGTCAGTGGCAGCATGCTGCCGACCATCACGAAGACAACGAGGGCTAAGAATCGCCGAAGGACTTTTTTCATATCGAGGACGATGGGGCTTTAGGATAGAACAAGAGAGCTTACACGAGATGTTCGATGAGGTCGGCACGCTCGCCGGGCAACATGTCGATGACAGGCAGTTCGACCATCGTGTAGCAGCCAGGCTGCTGACGCAGCGATGCACGAGCCACATTCACCAACACCTGAGCCGTGAGGGCTGGGTTGTTAATCTGCATATTGAACTCGAAACGCTGGTTTTGCGTCTTTCCACTGACGCCCTTGCGCACGAGGTTCACGCCGTGACCCATGTCGCGCACATCGTCGACGCTGGCCACAGCAAACACATGCGTCTCATCATTAGCGAAGTAGGGATCGGCCTTGATGGCTGCGGTGACGTCCTCGAGACGGGCGCCGTCCTCCAACTCCACATAAACCATGCGGCGATGAATGCCCTCGCCGAGTGGAATGGTCACCGACAGAGCATTCTTCACGCCCTCCTTCGAACGTACACATACCGAGTGACCCATCGACATTCCAGGGCCGAAATTGGTATAGCTCAAGCCCTTCGGGGCGAGACTCTGCATGAGCGTGCGCACGATACTGTCGCTGCCCGGGTCCCAACCGGCGGCAATAATAGCCACGGTCCCCGTCTGCTTGCAGACCTCCATGAGTCGCTCGCGATAGCCGCGAATGTTGGTATGAATGTCGAACGAGTCGACGGTATTGATACCCAACGGCAAGATTTGCTTGGCATATTCCTCACACGAACGGGTGGGCGTGGCAAGGATGGCCACATCTACGTCTTTCAGTTCGCGAATGTCGCTCACCACCTCATACGGAGTGAGCTCCAGAGGCTTGTCCTCGGCACCCTTACGGCGCACGACACCAGCGATTTCAAAATCTTTTGCAGCTTCCAGTGCCTCCACCGTGAAGCGTCCGATGTTGCCGTAGCCTACTACGGCGGCTCTAATTTTCTTCATGTCTCTGATAGTTTTGTGGGTTTACAGATTTGTCATGCAAAAGTACAAAAATAGTTGGAAATATCTGCACAAACAAATAAAAATGTGCACAATCGATTCATTTTTGTGCGTTTTTTGACGTTTCTTTTGGTCAGCAGACGAAAAAAGTGTAATTTTGCACCGCTTTAACGAGATTGAGTTATAACATATTATATTTATGGCATTAAAAATTGTTGTGCTGGCCAAGCAAGTGCCAGACACCCGAAACGTGGGTAAGGATGCGATGACCGCTGAAGGTACAGTGAATCGCGCTGCCCTTCCCGCCATCTTCAACCCAGAAGATTTGAACGCCTTGGAGCAGGCTCTTCGCTTGAAAGAACAGCATCCAGGCTCTACAGTAGGAATCCTCACGATGGGTCCTCCGCGTGCAGGTGAAATCATCCGTCAAGGTCTTTATCGCGGCGCCGACACTGGTTGGCTGCTCACCGACCGCCTCTTTGCAGGCGCCGACACGCTGGCCACCTCGTATGCGCTGGCAACGGCCATCAAGAAGATTGGTGATGTCGACATGGTGATCGGTGGTCGCCAGGCCATCGACGGCGATACGGCTCAGGTGGGCCCGCAGGTGGCTCAGAAACTCGGCCTCAACCAGGTGACTTATGCAGAGGAAATCCTCAGCGTAGAGAATGGCAAGGCAACTATCAAGCGCGTCATCGACGGTGGTGTGGAGACCGTAGAGGCTCCGCTGCCCGTGGTGGTGACGGTGAACGGAAGCGCTGCTCCCTGCCGTCCGCAGAACGCCAAGCTGGTGATGAAGTACAAGCGTGCGACGTGTCCGATGGAGCGTCCCGCCGAGGGTACTGCATACGACTATCTCTACGAGGAGCGTCCTGACCTGACGCTGAACCAGTGGAGTGTGGCCGACGTGGATGGCGATCCCAACCAGTGTGGTCTGGCTGGTTCACCTACGAAGGTGAAGGCCGTGAAGAACATCGTGTTCCAAGCAAAGGAGTCGAAGACTTTGACGGCTTCTGATGCTGATATCGAGGGAATGATCAAAGAATTGTTGGACGAGAAGATTATTGGTTAAAGAGATATGGCTAACAACGTATTTGTATATTGCGAAATAGAAGGTACTCAGGTACAGGAAGTATCTCAAGAGCTGCTGACCAAGGGTCGTAAGCTCGCCAATGAACTCGGAGTGGAACTGCACGCTGTTGTGGCCGGAACAGGCATCAAGGGCAAGGTGGAAGATCAGATTCTGCCTTACGGCGTCGACAAGCTGTTTGTCTTCGACGGTGAGGGACTGTTCCCCTACACGTCGGCTCCTCACACTGATATCATGGTGAACCTCTTCAAGGAGGAGCAGCCGCAGATTTGTCTGATGGGTGCAACGGTGATTGGACGTGACCTCGGTCCCCGTGTGTCGTCGTCGCTGACCTCTGGTCTTACTGCTGACTGCACGGAATTGGAGATTGGTCCGTACGAGGACAAGAAGAACGACAAGGTGTACGAGAACCTGCTCTATCAGATTCGTCCCGCCTTCGGTGGAAACATTGTAGCAACAATCGTGAACCCCGACCATCGTCCTCAGATGGCTACCGTGCGTAGTGGTGTCATGCAGAAAGCACTCTACGAGGGTGACTGCAAGAAGGAAGTGGTCTATCCCGAGGTTTCGAAGTATGTCTCGCCCGAGGCTTTCGTGGTGAAGGTGCTCGACCACCACGTGGAAGCTGCCAAGCACAACCTGAAGGGTGCTCCCATCGTAGTGGCAGGTGGTTACGGCATGGGTTCGAAGGAGAACTTCGACATGCTGTTCCAGTTGGCAAAGGTTCTTCATGGTGAGGTGGGTGGTAGCCGCGCTGCCGTCGATGCTGGTTGGCTCGACCACGACCGCCAGATTGGTCAGACGGGTGTTACCGTTCATCCGAAGGTATACATCGCCTGTGGTATCTCTGGACAGATTCAGCACATCGCCGGTATGCAGGACTCGGGTATCATCATCTCTATCAACAGCGATCCCGATGCACCCATCAACCGCATCGCTGACTACGTGATTGTTGGTACTGTGGAAGAGGTTGTGCCCAAGCTGATCAAGTACTACAAGCAGAACTCGAAGTAAGATGAAAGCATTAGATTATTTCCTGTTTATCTGTGCTATTGCTCTGCTCGGTATATCCTATTTCCTTAATACGAAAGGTAATTATGAACTTGCAGCTTTAGTAAACTTCTGTGCTTATATTTGTGGTACAGTAGTCGGCACAAGAATAGGAGCAAGAATTTATAAGAAGAATCAAGAAAACAAATAAGATAATATGGCAAACTATTATAGCGATCATCCTGAGATCGGGTTCTACCTGAACCATCCCCTCATGGCTCGTATTGTCGAGCTGAAAGAGAAAGGCTTCGCTGATGCGAAAGAATATGACTATGCTCCCGTTGACCTGGGCGATGCCATCGAGAACTACAAGCAGATTCTCGACATCACTGGTGACGTGGCTGCCAACATCATCGCTCCGAACTCGGAGGACGTCGACCTGGAAGGTCCGCACCTTGAGAACGGCCGTATGGTTTATGCAAGCAAGACTTTCGAAAACCTCGATGCCACCCGCAAGGCTGGTCTGTGGGGCGTTTCGATGCCTCGCCGCTACGGCGGTCTGAACCTGCCGAACGCAGTGTTCTCGATGCTGTCGGAAGTCATCTCGGCTGCTGATGCCGGTTTCCAGAACATCTGGTCGTTGCAGAGCTGTATCGACACGCTCTATGAGTTCGGATCTGAGGAGCAGCGCCAGAAGTACATTCCCCGTGTCTGTGCAGGCGAAGGCATGTCGATGGACCTCACCGAGCCTGATGCAGGTTCCGATCTGCAGCGCGTGATGCTGAAGGCTACGTTCGATGAGAAGGAAAACTGCTGGCGTCTGAACGGTGTGAAGCGTTTCATCACCAATGGCGACTCAGACATCCACCTTGTACTCGCCCGTTCGGAAGAGGGAACGAAGGACGGACGCGGCCTGTCGATGTTCATCTACGACAAGCGCAACGGCGGTGTGAACGTGCGCCACATCGAGCACAAGCTGGGTATCCACGGTTCGCCTACGTGTGAGCTGACCTATAAGAACGCAAAGGCAGAGCTCTGCGGAAGCACGCGTTTGGGTCTCATCAAGTATGTGATGGCCCTGATGAACGGTGCCCGTCTGGGCATCGCCGCTCAAAGCGTTGGTCTCTCGCAGGAGGCTTACAACGAAGGACTGGCCTATGCTAAGGAGCGTGCTCAGTTCGGTGAGAAGATTATCAACTTCCCCGCCGTCTACGACATGCTGTCGCGCATGAAGGCAAAGCTTGATGCCGGCCGCTCGCTGTTGTATCAGACCGCCTGCTACGTTGACGTCTACAAGTGCCTCGAGGACATCGAGCGCGACCGTAAGCTCACACCCGAGGAGAAGCAGGAGCTGAAGAAGTATCAGCGTCTGGCCGATGCCTTCACGCCACTCGCCAAGGGTATGAATTCGGAATACGCCAACCAGAATGCCTACGACGCCATCTCAATTCATGGTGGTTCGGGCTTCATCATGGAGTACAAATGCCAGCGTCTCTATCGTGACGCCCGCATCTTCAGCATCTACGAGGGAACGACCCAGCTGCAGGTGGTCGCTGCCATCCGCTACATCTCGAACGGCACCATGCTGAACAACATCAAGGACATGCTGGCTGATCTTAAGAACTCTCAACTCTCCGCTCTCAACTCTCAACTTCTCGAGAGAATCGAGAGATTGATTCCTGTTTACGAGGAGGCCCTCGCTTATGCAAAGGGTCTGGAGAATCAGGATGCCTTCGACTTCCTGGCTCGTCGTCTGTACGACATGACTTGCGAGCTTGTGATGTCGCTGCTCATCATCCGCGACGCTGCCAAGTGTCCCGAGTTGTTCGAGAAGTCGGCAAACGTCTACGTGCGCATGACAGAAGAGGACGTGCTCGGCAAGGCTGCCTACATCAAGAACTTCCAAGTGGACGACCTCGCCAGTTTCCGCGCTGTCGAGCCCGCTGCTGAAGAAGCATAACCTGCATTAATCTTGCAGGACAAAGAAAGTCCGATGAACGAGTTGGTTCATCGGACTTTTTTTTATAATCTGTTGTCTATTCGCTCTCACGCTTTCCAATCACTGAGCGTTGCACACACCTCAAGCAGGTGGTCTTTTTGCTGCAACACGCGTTCGGCAAAGAGATTCTGGCACATGCGAATTAAGTCCTTGGGGAAGGAGTCGCTGAGGGCGAGCCAGCTGAAGTTGCGGATTCTGCTCACGGCATCAATCTGTTCGATGCGATGAGCCACCACATCGGCGGGTTCGTCTTTAAAATAGTATTTAATCATGCGCATCCACAACTCACTGCTCAACTCTCGTGGCAAGCCAATAATGGCCTCGTAGTCGCCCACCAAATTCACCATCGACGAATAGGAGTTGCCCAGGTCGATGACGGGATGTCCGTAGCCTACCTCGCCCATGTCGATGAGCATCGGTTCGCCGTCTTGAATCATTGCATTCTTCGCCTGCAAGTCGCAATGCAACAGACGGTCGGCATCGGGAATCATTTCCGCCATCTGCAACATCAAGTCGATTGACGCGGTATCGAAATATCGAGCGATATGGTGCACAGACTGTTTAACATGTGCTTTTGCTGAAGGGATGATGCTGCCCTTTGGCACATGGATGTCGTGCAACTGCTGGAACAACGAAGCGTACTGCTGCGCAAACTCGTCAATTCGTTCTGGCTCATCCTTCAAACAGGCGCCCAGCGTATGAGCTCGCAACAATTCGTAGACCAGTCCCAACTGGTTATCAATGCGCACCACATCGAACGAGATGGCAGTCGGCATACCCATCACGAAGGCTTCCTTCGCCATCGTCATCTCGGTATTCACCTCTTCCATCGTAGAACCTTCGCGGAACACTTTGATGATGGTGTCATCGTCGATGCGATAGACCTCCCCCACACCACCGCTGCCAATGTGTTCACAACCCTTCACACTCATCTTGCGAAGGGCACGATCAACGGACATAATCTTCGTAAAACCGGTCATATCCAGCACGTGATACACTTCGGGCTGAGCCTCCACCACACGGAAGGAGGGATGGCGTTTCGCCAAGTTGAGCAAAAGACGCAGACCAGAGCTGGAGATGTAAGAGACACCTTCCACGTCGCAAATCAACTGTTCAAATTTGCCAGCCTTCGCCAATAGCTTCTGAATCTCGTCCTGCATCTGCTGCGACGTTGCCGTATCGAGGTGGCCATTCATCACCAGTACCACCTTGTTTCCAAAGGATTGCAGTTTTACGCTCATAACATCATGATTTCGTTTTTATACACTATCGCCGCAAACAACCTGCTCCACCACCGACGGATAGTATTTCATCTCCAACTGGTGTTCCTTTTCGGCAATGTCGTCGACACTGTCGTCAGGAGAAATCGCTACGCGGAACTGCGCGATGATTTCACCACCATCGCAAACCGGAGTAACATAATGAACGGTCATGCCCGTTTCCGTTTCGCCGGCAGCCTTCACGGCCTCGTGCACATGGTGCCCCCACATGCCCTTTCCGCCGAACTTCGGCAGTAGAGCCGGGTGGAGGTTCACGATGCGGCGAGGGAAGGCATCGATGAGATAGTCGGGCACCAACGGCAGAAATCCTGCCAGCACAATGAAGCCGATGTCGTAACGCTGCAGCAATGGCAACACTACCTCGCTCTTGGCAAGTTCAGCCTTCGGCACCACTACCGTCGGCACCCCAAGCCTCTCTGCACGCACCAGCCCATAGGCATCTGCGCGGTTGCTCACCACGAGGGCAATCTCAGCACCCTTCTCTTGCCCATCGGGGGCGTTGTTGAAATGACGGATGAGCTGCTCGCAGTTGGAGCCGCTTCCCGAAATGAATACAGCAATCTTGATCATGATGAAAGAAAAAGTGTTTACCCATAAGACCAAAAGGCGGCACTCTAACTACCTGTTGCAGATAGCTGGAGTACCGCTTATTGCTTAATAGGCGCTCGCTACTTTAGAAGTTTACACCGAAGTTCACGAAGAGGGCATTCGAGTGGATGCCATCGTCGCCTTTGCTGATATCGGTAATACCAAACTGGTAGCCTGCCTCGAGATAGAGGTTGTTGTACTCAGCACCGCAACCCAGCTTGAAGCCCATGTTAGCGCGCTTCAAGGCATTTCCGTTAGGCCACTTCTTCTCATCGAAGGCACCAACCTCAACCGATGTTCCTCCATCGCTGTATTTATACTTACCGCTGATGCCATAGGAGAACACTGGGCCGACGAACGGCAGAAGAGCAATCTCATCGGTAGCCTTGAGGCCATACTTCACGAGCACGGGGATCTCAAGATTGTTGTAGCTGACGCTGAACTTGTCCTTCTTGGCACCACGCTCGGTGTAGTAGAGTCCACTCTCGAGGAACACAGGAGCAGTCTTCGAGATGTGCAGACCGATGATACCAGCCAGTGTGAGACCAACCTTGGAACCCAGGTCTTTCACCTCAGCAGCATCACCGCTGAGGGTAGCGCCCGTCATACCGATACGAACACCATAATACAGATTCTCCTTGTCGAGATCGAAACCGCCGCTGCTATACTGAGCGAACGAAGGCACTGCGAGTACGAGTGCAGCAATAACTGCAAATACTTTCTTCATAATTGTTTCGTTTTTGTTGTTAATACTATGTCTAATATGTTGCAAAGTAACAATTTTTTTCGCAAATCTCAAAGTTTTTTGATAAAAATCTTCATAATTGGCGCCGATTCATATCATTAGTCAAGAATCGGAAGGGCAACGAGCGATATTCATTCGCACAGATATCTGCATACCTTGTCCTGAAAATCCTTAGCGTCCTTCGCCTTCACCACACCTTGGTTGATGATGCAGAAGGCAAACTGATGACCGTTGGCGGCTGTGAGATAGCCAGCCAAAGAGCTGATACCAGTAAGGGTGCCGGTCTTGGCTCGCACGTTGCGATAGGCTTTCGATTTCTGCATGCGATCTTTCAACGTTCCGTCGACACCCGCCAATGGCAGCGAAGGCACGAGGTGCTCGCGAATGCGGTCGGAGCGCCAAGCGTAGCGAAGCAGACTGGTAAGTAGTTCGGCCGACACATAATTATAAAGGGAGAGGCCGGAACCATCGGCCACGCGATAGCGGGCAGGGTCGTAGCCGAGCCGTTGTATCATCTGTCGCACGGCCGTTCGGGCGTTCTTTTGCGTGGCAGGACGCGAGGTAGCCAAAGCGTTATGATAGAACATGCATTCGGCATAGAGGTTGTCGCTCTGCTTCATCATGCGCGTGAGAATCTGGTCGAACGAGTGGGAAAGGGAGAAGAGAGTGGAGAGTTCTTTCCCCACTCCGTTCTGAAAGCGTCCCGTTGGGCCGAGCGGAGAGTTGAGAGTTGAGAGTTGATTGCATGTATCGCAGAGGACGATACCTGCGGACTGAAGTTCGCGAGTGAAACGCTGCAGGAAGTTGTCCTTACGGTTCACGAGCAACGGCGAGAGACAAGGGTTGTCGTCATCCCAGCACCAGCCTTCACCAAGCAACAGCGTGTCCTTCATCGACCTATCGGCAACAATGCGGCCACAGATGGTGTCGATGCCGGCCGAGCGAATGCGATCGACGAATACCTGCAGGTCGCCACCGTCGAAGGCTGGATCCATGCCGCCCACACAGATGAGGTCGCCATAAAGAGTGCAACCAGAAATGGTGCCACGCGAGCGCAGCTCAGTGGTAAACGGATGATTGCCGCCATAGAGGTCGAGAGCCGTCACGGCGGTCATCAGTTTCATCGTCGATGCCGGGCGCATGCGCTGTCGGTGGTTATGATAGTAGAAGGCGGAGTCGCCATCGAGGTCCCACACCATCAGGCCTAGCTGCGTGGTCTCAAGGAGAGAACTATTGGCTATGAGGCTGTCGAGTTGCAGCCGCACTTGTTGCTCCCAGGGGACGGGAGGCAGGGAGTCGGCAACGAGGGTGTCAACAGGAAGGGTGTCGACGGGTAATGAGTACTGCGACACTGTCGCAGCATACAAGGAACCAAGCCTATCCCCACCTCCTATTTGAAGGGAAGAGAGAAAAGGCATGGTGGCTAACAGGAGGGCGTATATGTGGAATTTCTTCATAGAGACGTTGAGAAGGGTTGAGACGTTGAGAAGGGTTGAGACGTTGAGGGGTTGAGACGTTGAGGGCACGTCAGCGCGTCAATGAGAGCTTCAGCGAGAGGCCGAAGTCCTGCGTAGTCGTCGGGTAGCTATTCGACGAGAGCAGCGGGGTGTTGGTCTGACGGTCGAAATAGAATGTCATCGTGACGAGCTTCGAGAGCGTGTAGTCGGCCATGAACTTCAGCGAGAACGCCTTGTTGCCGCTGCTTGCCGAGGAGGTGAGCGATGCTATGTCGCGCGTGATGTTCGCCTGCTGGCGATAGCTCAGGTCGAGACGCAGGTTCAGCGCGCGGTTTGCCGTACTACTGCTGCTTCTGCTGTTCTGACGCGTGTTGGAGTTATTATTCTCGTTATCGCCGCTGCCGCGCTTATTGCTCTTCACTAGACGATGATTGCGACCACCGAAGATGTTGAAATCATTGATCTTATAGCCAAGGCCAACTACCCAGTCCTTCGAGGTAGCCTCGTTGAGTTGGATACTGGTCATCGAGAGGTTGAGCACACGTGTAGAACGATACTCCAGCTTTACTGTCATACCATTCTGCAGCGTGACATCCATACCGAGCAGGGGCGAGAACGACTCGTTGATGCTCACCGTAGAGACGTTGAACATCGATGACGGGATGGGATTGCCCGTGGTGGCATCGTTGATGAAGCCAAGGCCGTTCATCACCTCCATAAATGTGCTGTAGCTACTGTAGGCGCCGACGGCATAGATGCTCTTATACGAGTGGTTGATGTTCACGCTCTTGAAATGCTCGCTGAACCACGGTAGTTTGCTGAGTCCACTGTAGCGGATGGTCCAGTTGGGCAACAGGCGCGAGAGAGCCGGGAAGATGCTCAGACTGTTACCACCCATGCTAGTATAGCTGGCGAGGAAGGCGGGCACCATCACATCAGCCGAATACTTGTTGACACTTCCGTTTGCGGGATCGAAAGGCTTGCCCTGCATATCGGTGCCGACAGGATACTTCAGGCCATCATAGAGTTGCTCGACGCGGTCGCGGTAGCCATCGAGCGAAGCCACGAACTTTTCGAACACCTTACTCTTATAGCCATTGTTGGCATTGCCGATGCCCTGGAAGGCACTACCCAGCGAAAGGGTCGTCATCGTGAACGTACCGTTCTGCGTAGTGGGATTGCCCACATACATATACTGGATGCTCTTACCCGTTGTCATCGTGCGGGAGGCATTCAAGTCAATCTTGAAGTTCTTCACCGGCTCGAGTGTCATGCGCAGTTGCAGATCCTCGGTCTTATTGGTCGTGGCGGGCGTGGCGACGCTATCACGCATGAGCAGCCAGTTGTTCTCGCGTGCCTTCTCGATGTAGGAGTCGCCGATGAGTCCGAAAGCGAAATCAAGTCCCGGCGCCATCAGACTGTTCCCTCGCGACTGTCCGAAGGCATTGCCGACATTCGGCAGGAATCCCGGCAGCGCCATGGAGTATTGGTTGCGATAGCTAAGGCTGGCATTGCGAACCATCATCAGCACACGTGCTACAGCCTGTGTAGTCTTGTACCAACCCTTATCGTCGAGTGGCTCCTTGGGTGTGAGCGTGAGCTTCACCTGCGTGACGGGTATCTCGAACTTCGGTTTCTCCTTCTCCGTACTTCTGACACGTGGAGCCGTAGGACGCCTGCGCGTCTTTCCCTTCGAATCGCCCTGCACAGTATCGTTCTTCAGTGTGTCGGCAGCCAAGGCTTGCGCACGGGCTACAGAATCGGCAGCGAGCGAGTCGGTCAACGCCTGGAAGGCAGCGAGGGCGTCGGCCTTGATCTGCTTGGCCAGAGACTTCGGTATCCACACCTTGATCTTATTCTCGTCCACCACCTTATATTTCAGCGGATACTGCTTGCCGTCCTCGGTCTTCGCGGTGAGCGTGAAGCGCTTGGTCTTCTTGCCGTGCTGCACTTCAATGACGGTATCGGGCAGGAGTTTCAATTCCTTCTCAAAGCTCTTCGAATTCTTCGGCAGTTCCTTCTTCTGGTCGTTGGTCTTCTTATCAGCATCGAGCTGAGCGGGGTCGGCACCATTGGCAATGGCCTCAGCGCGTGCCTTCTCCTCTTCCGCCTTTTTCTTGCGTGCCTCTTCCTTCGCCTTTTCCTTCTCCTCCTTTTCCTTCTTCAGCTGGCTGGCACTCTTCTCCTTGTTGAAGCGTTCGTTGGTCTTCTTCAGGAACGGCACCATGTTATAGAGTTTCTCAAAGTTGAACGTTCCGTTGAGGTTCAGCGTGCGGTTGTTATTGATGACATTACCAAGCGACGAGCCGTCCTCGAGGTCAGTACCACGCACCCAGCCATAAGTGGCGTTGTACGATGCGTCGGCATTCAACCACTCGAAGATGGGCAGTAGGTTCAGCGGCAGCTGGTAGCTGGCCTGGAACGACTGGCTATAGTCGAGAGGCGAGCCGAGGTGGCGCAGCGAGTACTTCACCGAGTCTTTCCATGCATCGTAGCGGTCAGGATAGAGGTCTTTGTTGATGGGTGTATAGGGCTCTTCCACCTCAGCATGGGTGGCACTTTGGAAGTTCATGTGCAGATTCTTCGTCAGGTCCCAACGCAGCGAGAAGTCACGGTTCCAAAGGAACTGCTCGCTAAAGCTTAACGGCAGCTGCGAACCGCCGAGATCCTCCATGTCGCGTTCCTGCAATTCGTAGTAGTTGCGCGAGATATCGGTGTTGAATGCCACGTTCTGCGGCAGCCAGTTCAGTCCGAAGCGCTTCAGAATCTCATACCACTTCGACTTCGACTTGATATTCTTGAACGGCTCAAGGGGTTTGAACACCGGCGTCCACGCATAGTTCATGCTGCCTCGCCACTGGTCTTCGTTTTCGTAGACAGTGGTCTCACCGACGGTGTTGCGATGGGAGTGGCTATAGCTGAACGAGAAGTTAGCCGGATCGACGGGTGTCGGGTGGCGTTTGTTCTGGATGCCCACCCGCACATTCGAAAGCGAGAAGTTGGTGTTAGTAGTGCGGGTGATGGCAATCGACTCAATGCTGTCGCGCTCATGGTCGCTGCCTGCAGCATCGAGGGCGTCGCTCAAACGCATGTCGGTATCCAGCGGGTTGTACTTCGGACGCGTCTCCTCCTTCGTCACCGAGTAGTAGAGCGGTGCCGACACCTTTGCCTTGTCGGGGAAGAACTTACCCAGCTCGAGCGAAGTGGTGATGCTATAGGTCTTATAGTCGTCGGTGCTGCGTTGTGCCACACCCTCCTCGAGTCCACCGAAGCCTTCCGAGGTGTAGCGGCCCTGCACGTTCACGGTGCCAAGGTCAGAGAGCTGCATATTCAGATTACCCTGTGCTGCCCAGCCGCCTTCGTTGTTGTATTCCTTCAGTCGCAGCTCGTTCACCCAAATCTCTCCCGACTTTGCCGTACCGCTAAGGTTGCGCACACCGATGATCATGGTCTTTACCTCACCAAGCGTGGGATTACCCATGATGGAGATCTTGTTCTGCGGGCGGTCTTCGTCGTACTCGGAGTAGAGACGGTTGTAGCTTGCCGAGCCTTCCGCCTTTGCACGGTTGCGGGCCTTCTTCAATGCGGTGAAGATGCTCAGCGGCACATCGAACATGTTCTCTTCAGGCCACACGGCACGGCAGTCCTGCGGCGAGTAGCGGTCGTAGTGTCCCTCGGGCGTGAGCTTTAGGGGTATCTCGTATTCGTAGTAGTTCGATTTATAGTCGCTACCCAGACGCACGAAGACAGCCAACTGGTTGTCAGCGAGGCTGGTGACGTTCTCCTCGAAGGCATGGGCATGCACAAACATCTGGATGTGCTTGTACTGGCGCAGGTCGAGTGTGGTGTTCTTATACACGGCCTTCGACTCTCCGTTGCCCAGATTGCTGACCACCATCGACAGCGCCTGCTCGTTGCTCTCTACGAGCTGCGGCTGCGACGGGTCGGTGTCGCGACGGATGCCCGGCGGCAACACATAGTTGACGGGGGTCATGTCGTTGTTCTCCTCGATGTTCACAGCGCTGACAGTCATCTTACCCGACTTCGAGCCACTGTTGTCGAGACTTTGCTCGTAGACGCGCCAATCGCCACGCACGAGGAACAATGTACCGAAGCGCATCACCACGGGATGTTGGAAACCAGTGAGGAACATACGCATGAAGCGTATCGACGTGAAGTCGTTGATGGAGCCAACGCGCTGCTGGTAGTCGTCGAGGGGGATGCGGAACTGATACCATGTGATGCGACCGTCTTGGCCGTTACGCAGGGTCTTCGTATACTCGCGCTTATCGACGATGTAGTTGCGACCTACGACGAGGTCTTCGGGACGTATCGACACCTTATACTGATAGTACTTCTCATACTCGTTCAGCGTGTAGTCCTGGTTGATGTCCTCCACATCGGGCAATGTCTTGTAGCTGGTGTCATAGCCCTCGGTGCGCGAGTCGTTGTCGGGGGAGTTGCCCTGCGGGTTGTTGATGTACTTATAACGACGGATGATGTCGGCACGAATCTGGTCGTAGTCACTACCGCGGAAGTAGTGATAGTCATCGTTGGCAGGGTCGTTCATGATGGAATCGAAGACGGCTGCCGACACCTTGCCTTGTATCTGCTGCAGGAACTCCTGATAGGTCTCGTAGGTGCGCTCCTCGTCATTGTTCAGACCATTGAGGCCGAGGTCCTGGCGGGGACGACTGCCGCTGGTCGTGGCGAAGGCATAGGTGACGGTGCTTTGCGTCGGAATCTTTCCCCACTGCGTGAACGTGTAGGCCTGCGAGCCGTCGACGGGCAGTCCGCTCTCATAGAACTTCTTACCGTCGTGCAGGATGTCCTCGCTCACCTCACCGAGGTTGATGTAGAAGTCGCCGCCATACTCATGGGCATTGTCCTGCTGGTTGGTGTAGAGGAACGGATCCATGAGCCAGAACTCAATGTACTCGATGTTCGCAGCTTCGAAATCGGTGGTCTCGAGTTTGCGCATCATACCGCCCCAGTGCTGCGTGGGGTTGTTGAGCCAACCGTTCTGCAAGAGGTCGGGGTTGAAGTTGTACGGACCGCGCTCATTGGGGTAGTAGGCAATGTTCAGGATGGGCAGCGTGGCTGTTGCACCGCTATAGTTGCTCTGGTCGCGGTTGGGGAAGAGCTCGTTGGTGTACACTTCACGGATGTAGAAGTTCGACAACTGGTCGAGGTCGCTCTTGATGTGGCTAGGCGTCAGACTCGACGAGCGGCGCGTGAAGAGCGGGTCGATGGTGTACCAGGCCATCTGCGAACGGTTGTAGCCGCTGGTGAGGCCGGTCTTGTCGCGGCTCTCGCTGAACATCGACGGTACACTCGACATCGTCCACGACGTAGCCGTAGACACGTCGATTTCGCTCTCGGTGTTCTCAAAGTCGTCGATGTAAGAGGCATTGTCCTGCGTGCCGTGGCTTTGTCCTGCAATGAGTTGGGCAAACTCACCGGTGAAGGAAATCTGCGAAGGCTGCGTGAGGTGCAGGAGTGGAATCTTGTCGAGCATGTTTGTCAGCCACTGGCTTTCCTTCTTCCAGTTGATGTTCAGGCCCCAGATGGTATTGTTCAGCGGTTCAGAGCCCATACCCACCTTCGTGGTAAGAGCCTGCTCGGAAAGGTGCTGCAGCGTACCACTGAGCTGGAAGTTCTTCGAGAAGTCGTACGCCCAGTTCACACCCACCATCGTCTTGCGCATCTGTCCATAGTCGGTATTGCTCTCGAGCGATACGTTCACGGCCGTTCCTGCATCGAGGATGCTCTGGTTCAGAATTGTCACCTCACCGGCATTATAGTCCACGGAGTAGTCGCTGCCCTCTGTGAGCGTCACACCACCTGCCGTTACCACCACCGATCCGCGCGGCACGTTGTAGGCACCGAGCGAGATGACGTTGGCGGCCGAGCCGCGGAACTGTCCCACGAGCACGAACTTATCCTTCTCTGCTATCTGCTTTGCGATGGTCTTCGTGGAGTCGTAGAGCTCGGTGAAGGCATAGCCGGCGGCCTTCGACTCGCTCACGCCCTTGGCCTTGAGGTATTTAAACAGATACTCACCGAAAGGCTCGGCAGCGGGGAAGAACACACGGCCGTTCTGCACGGTGTAGCCCTCCACGTAGTCGAATCGTCCGTTCGAGTGGGCTTTCATGTTGTTATCGAGGCGGTCGGCACCCAGCACCTTGATAAGCATCTCGCTCTTCACCTGCGGCTCAGGTATATAAGTAAGGTACACGCCCGCGGTGTCGCTCTGGAACTTCACGTCGAGACGGAACTTGTCCTTCTCCACCGACGAGGCAAGGTAGTACACGTTCTTCATCATCAGGTCCCAGTTGCCCTGCGAGGGGTTGTTCGACGTGTTCTTCAGCGCCTTCACATAAAGTGCTTGCTGCACGTCGGTGATATCGGAAGCGAACTCACCCACCTGGTAGGTTTGTCCACCGTAGGTATACTCGAAAGCAACAGCCAGCACCTGGTCGGTCTGCAGGGCGGTACGCAAGGAGATATAGCCCAGCGCCGTGTTCACGGTGTACTCCGACGACGACAGCAGACGGGCGCTCTGCAGTTTCTCATAGTCGCTGCCGCCCACGAACTTCGGAATGCCATCGAGCACCGTCGACGTCTGGTCGATGTTACGGGCTTCGCCATACTCATTCACCATTGAGCCATACTCGCTGTTCGCCTGGTTCGAAGGCACAAGTGCCCCCGATACTGTCCAACGCGGATTCGACACCTTACTATTCTCACCAAGGTCGGTCAGTGCGATGATGTTACGGGTATTGGTCGTCGTACCGGTCTTGTTGGTCACCCAAAGTTCCACGCGGTTGATCTTCACACCGGTGGTGAGGTTTGGCAAGGTGCGCATGCCGGCATCGTAGCGGTCGCGGAAGTATTGCGAGAGGAAGAAGTGGCGGTTCTCCTCATAGTCGGCCACGTCAATCTCGAAGGGAGTGAGCTGTACGCCGCCCTTCGAGCCTACGCTCTTCGACGACGACTTCTTCTGGCTCACCACCGTCTGCAGCGACAGCTTACCGAACTGCCAGTCGGTACGCAGTCCGAACAGGCTCGAGGCACCTCGCACAAGACTTGAGTTGCTGGGGAACGACACGTTACCACCTTCTACGAGGCGAATGATCTCATCTTCCTTACCGTCGTACTTCAGCTTCATGTTCTGCGAGTCGAAGTCGAAGGTGGCATCGGTGTTGTAGTTCAGGTTCATGTTCACCTTATCACCCACCTTACCATTCACGCTCAGATTGATCTTCTCGTCGAAGTCCATCGTGGTGGTCTTGCGGTTACGCACAGGAAGCGACGGGTTGTCGATGTTCTTCAGCGTGGCACCGAACTTCAGCTCGGCGGTACCCTGCGTCTTGATGCGCACGCCGCCGGGACCGAATATCTTCTCTGCCGGACCCAGGTCGAAGTGCATGTCGGTGAAGTCGAACTTCTCCTTACCCTTGGCTTGGTATATCTCATCGTTCTTCGTACGGAAGAACTTGCGCATCTGCTGCGTAGTGCTCCAGTTCAGATACTCCTCGGGCGTCATCATAATCGGCGCGGCTATCCACTGCTGGCCAATCTTCGAACCAATGACGTAGCGGTCGAGTGTGTCGTTATACTCCACCTGCTGCTTCATGTTCTCTGGTCGCTGCAGGTCGGAAGGGTTTTGCTGCAGGTCGTCGTAGGTGATAGGGGTGGTGCGCTGAATCTTCCAGCGGGGGTTCAGCAGTGAATCGGGTATCTCCTCATCGTCGTCGAGGATGGGCTGCTCGGCCACGTCCACCTTATTCTTTTCTTTATCGTCGTCCTGCTGACCGCCGTTACGATTGCGATTTTGCTGGCCACGCAGGTTTCCCTGCTGCAAGCCGCGCCCCTGCTGTAGTCCACGCCCTTGTGGGTTGCGGCCCTGCTGCAAACCGCCTGCCTGCTGCGCTCCACCCACCTGTTGTGGGTTGCGGTTCTGCTGTCGGCGTCGTGTCAGGTCGTCCTGAAACACGGGAGCAGCGAGGGGAGAGCTGAACTCGTTTGAGCTATGCCGAGTCGTGACTGTGGAAGACCGAAGGTCAAACACGGGCACAGCCAATGCATAGCTGACCACAATCAACATGGCCAGTAGCATCGTCATCAGTGCTCGTGTTCGTTGTCTCATTGTTTAATTACAGATATTTTAACCGTTCTCAACCGCGCAGCAGGCGCATCTTAACCGTTCTCAACTGCCCAAAGGGCTACTCTTAACCGCACCGCAGGCGCATCTTAACCCTTCTCAACCTTTCTTAACAGCGCCACAGGCGCGGGCTCTACTTGATCATCTTCAGCGCCAGCTTGATGACCTGTTCCACAGGCAGCGTGGCATCGTTAGCCAGAATCTGCGACACCACCTTCGCGCTTGGTGCAGGCGAGAAGCCCAGCATCGTAAGTGCTTGCACGGCCTCATCCCTGACGGGCGACGCCACCGCAACAGCGGCCGTTGCGCCACCGGCATGCAGTTCGCTGGCCACACCCGATGAGATCACCTTGTCGCGCAGGTCGACGATGATGCGCTGGGCTGTCTTCAGGCCTATGCCCTTCACGCCTTTCAGAATGCGCTCGTCGCCGTTGGCAATCACATTGCACAGTTCTTTCGGTGAAAGGCTCGAAAGAATCATGCGCGCCGTGTTCGCCCCTACCCCACTCACCGTGATAAGCATCTGGTAGAGTTCGCGCTCTTGCTTCGTCGAGAAGCCATACAGCGTGAATGAGTCGTCGCGTCCACCCGTCACAATGGCTTCGTGGACGTACAGCTTCACTTCTTTTTTGCCTTGTATGGCTGAATAAGTATTCAGCGAAATCTGCAGCGCATACCCCACTCCGGCCGCTTCTACAACAGCCAAAGCAGGCGTCAGCTCAGTCAGCTCGCCCTTAATATATTCTATCATACACCTCTAAAAAATTGTATATATACAGGAAAATAACGGATGCAATCGCCATTTATTGCATCCAAAGGTGAAAAAACTCTGATTACAGCGCTGAATGGCTAAAGCGAATCGCTGCCATTCTGCATCAGATATTTCATGAAAACATCCCTTCGCATTCGCTCTATTGCATCTTCTGAATACCCGTTTTGGTCCACCAGTATTCCAAAAGCATCGTTCAGTTGATAAAATGCCATGAAGGCATCATCATATTCAGAATCTACAGCCGCTTCATATAGAATTTGAAAACCTTCCTTAGCTGATAGCTCGCCGTGGTCAACTTGATTTGCTATCCACAAAATGTATTGCTCATAAGCTAGTTGAGGCGAGACACAAATGCCAAGTTCATTGAAGATGCGGCTGGCAAGTTCCTTGAATTCGAAAGGATTCATTGACAGATCTTCTCCTGCCAGTTGCACAATTCCATCCGTATTGTAGCCAGTTTCCATCATGCTGAAAGCCCATTCCTTCCACTCCTTGCTGATAGAATGGTCTTTGATGTAATCATAAAGGATGACCCGGGTGGAAGGAACACTGCGTATGATAGATTTCAACGTTTGGTCAGGAATCATGAAAGTAGGATAATAGACGTCAATATCCACTTTTTTCTCTTCTTCGTTTTTGTCAGGAACCATGAAAGTAGAATATGAAACGTCAATATCCACTTATTTCTCTCCCTCGTTTTCAATTTCAGCAAGCCTCTTGTCACGCTTCTTCTTTGCTGCCGACAACAACCAAACGTCGACGCCGAAGATAGCTAAAGTGATCAAAGTCACAACGATTTGAATTGTATTCAATTCTTTGCTGCCAGTAAAATACGTTATGCACAACAAGCACAACAACAAAAAACAGACTATGAAAATATTCACCAGGTGCTTTACAGATTTGTTGTATTCCTCCTCTGCTTCCTCTATTTGCTTCTGCTTCTCGGTGCACAACAGTTTCCAACCGTCAGGATAATAAACACAACTTGTATCACTAATGTCAAAGAATGCCAACCCGAGTTGCATGGCCAACCTCCAAGCCGTTACGCGTTGCTCTTTGGCATGTTCCCAAGACATCGCCACGTAAATGGCATCGCGGGCAATAGAATAGTCAACAGCTATATCCGGATTGTCCTCGTTGGCATAAGGGCCGTTCATAGGCGGCACCGTCTCCCTCATCTTCTCATACCACGCCTGCAGTCGTTGTGTGGCATGACTGGGGTCGTTGTAGTCGAGAGGTTCGTCCCACTGGGTCGTTTTGTCATACCATGCCTCGAAATCCTTAACCTTCACAAACCGCTCATGACGGTCAATAACCATGATATCGTAACTCATAATCTTTATTTCATGATAAGCACCAATGTCTTGTAGTCAACTCACAAGATGCTAACTCTTTGTATGTTTCTGATTGCAAAGTTAGCATTTTTCATCTTATCCTGCAAGCCATCTCACGCTTTTAACACGTTTTTCCTTTATGATTCAATTCCTTAGAATCATCACCATAGTTTAAAAATGAATTGTCTTTCGTGCCACCTAACATATCTTTACCTAAATGATTCATTGACCTCTACTGCCGAAATGATAGTGCCAGATGTGCCACAGCATGTTGGCACAAGTTGTGCAGCAATGCTGCCTAAAGTGTGCCACAATGCTGCCTAAGTTGTGCAGCAATGCTGCCGAAAGTGTGCAGCAATGCTGCCTAAAGATGGCAGACGTGCTGCAGAAGTTTGGCAGACGTGCTGCAAAAAAGCGGCAGGTATGCTGCAAAAAAGCGGCAGCAATGATGCACGAAATGTGCCCCATTGCTGCGCGAGGATTATAGCATGCCGACAGCATGCTAAAGGGATGAATAACAAGCGATTAGCCTACGTACGTCTCGAGGAATTTCACGGTGCCTTCGACACTCAATCGGCCTGTGGTGGCAGGCAGAAGAATGGTTTCGCCGGCACGGAGCACGAAGCGCGTGCCGTGAGCCTCGGTGACAATGCCTGCCCCACTGAGTCCGATGAGGATAACGAAGGAGTCGAGGGCGGTATAGTCGAGGTTGATGGGCTGGTCGAGGTCGTAGACAGAGGTGGTGAAATACGGACACTCTACGAGCTGCACGCGCTGGTTCTTCGCCGGTGTGTAGTGGGTTTGGTAGTCGGGAAGCACGTCGTAGTTGATGCTCTCGGCGGCGAGCTCGGTGTGCAGTTCGCGTGGACGGCCAAGGTCGTCGTGGCGATCGAAGTCGTAGATGCGGTAGGTGACATCGCTGGTCTGCTGGATCTCTGCGAGGAAGCAGCCAGAGCCGATGGCATGAATGCGGCCTGCGGGCAAGAAGAAGCAGTCGCCCTCGTGGACGCGATAGCGAGCGATAGCATCGACGATGGTTTTCTCGCTGACCATCCGCTTGTATTCGTCGGGGGTGATATGCTTTTTCAGTCCGCAAAGCAGCGTGGCCTCGGGCTCAGAGGGCATGAGATACCACATCTCGGTTTTTCCGCGCTCGCGTCCCTGACGATGTGCAATCTCGTCGGTGGGATGCACTTGTATGGACAGGTCGTCGCGTGCATCGATGAACTTGATGAGCAATGGGAACTCGTTGCCAAAGCGCTCGTAGTTGGCCTTGCCCACCAAAGCCTCCTTCTGCTCTGCAACGAGGTCGTTAAGGTTGCGACCTGCGTCAGGGCCACCACTGACAATGGTCTCATTACCGGGCACGCCACTGATTTCCCAACTCTCGCCTACTTTACGCAGCGAAGTCTGAATGTTCTTGAACGGTGCAATCTTCGTGCCGCCCCAGATGGTGTTTTTTAAAATAGAAGTGAATTTGTAGTACATCTTTATGCCCCCTCATATAGGGGAATTGAGGTCTCGTGATACAATATGTGAATGAACTCTATATCAATGATGTTTGGGGACAGAGATATTACTCAAGACCCCCAACCCCCTATTGTAAGGGACTTTTAATTCTCCCTCCAGAACGCACGGGTGAAGAGAACGATGACGGTGAAGATTTCAAGACGACCCATGAGCATCAGGCCGGAGAGGAGCCACTTCACACCAGCGGGTAGGATGCCCCACGACATCGTGGGACCAATCTCCAAGCCGAGGGTAGGACCGACATTACTGGCACAGCTCAGAGCAATCGTAATGGAATTGGTGCTGTCGACACCCATGAGAATCATGCAGAAATAGGTGAACAGGCAGAGGAACATATAGGCGGTGAGGAACGCCAGCAACGTCACCTGCGAGGAATAAGGGATGGTGTTGTCGTTGACACGTACGGGAAGCACGGCCCTGGGATGCAGGATGCGGCGCATCTCGTTGCGCAGGATGTTGAACACCATCACCATACGAATGCACTTGAAGCCGCCGCTGGTGGACCCCGAGCAGGCGCCTAAGAACATGCAGATGCTCAGCACGACCCATGTGATGTGATGCCACTGGGCAGCATCGTCGTTGAAGATACCGGTGGTGGTGATGAACGAGGTGACCTGGAAGAGGCTCACACGGATGGCATCAAGGGCTTCGTAGTGGTTGTCGCGGATGAGGAAGACGGTGATAAACGCCGTTGCCACAACGACAGCTAAAACATATAGACGGAACTCGGAATTGCGGAAGAACTGACGGAAGCGACCTTTGAAGAGGGTGGTATAGAGCAATGTGAAACTTGTTCCGGAAAGGAACATGAACACGATGGCCGTGTAGTCGATGTAAGGATTATGGAAGTAGCCCGTACTGGCATTGTGTGTGGAGAAACCACCCGTGGCAGTGGTGGTCATCGCATAGTTCATACAGTCGAAGAGTCCCATGCCGGCCACATAGTAACAAACAGCACAGCCGATGGTAAGCATGAAATAGATGCTCCAAATCCACTTCGCCGTGGTGCTCAACCGCGGGTGCATCTTCGCACGAATCGGACCGGTGGCCTCAGCCGAGAACACTTTCACATTACCTCCAACAAGGGAGGGGATGATGGCGATGGTGAAGAACACGATTCCCAAACCGCCAATCCATTGCGTCATCGTACGCCAGAAGAGCAGGCCATGCGGCAGAATCTCTACATCGTCGAGGATGCTACAGCCCGTCGTGGTGAAACCGGAGATGGTTTCGAAGTAGGCATTGGTGAAGTCGTTGATGTAACCACTGATGAGGAATGGCAGTGAACCGAAAAAACTGAAGATGATCCATGTGAGCGTCACGAGCAGATAAGCTTCGCGGCGACCCAGTGAGTTATCGGAGTCGCGGCCGATATATTTGAACAGAATTCCACCCAGTATGGTAATGAACACCGACATGACGAAGGCCAGCGAGTCGTCCTCGCCCAGATAAAGGGCGAGTCCCATGCACAGCACCATCATTCCTGCTTCGATGAAGAGCAGCGTGCCGATGATTTTATAGATAATCTTGAAGTTGAGCATCAGCGGAAGAATATTACGATCAACGGAAGAATTTTTCGATTCGCGACATGTCAACCTCATGACAGAACACCACCACCGAGTCGCCGGCCTCAATCTGCGTGCCGCCGCTGACGAGGTGTCCCTCGCCGTTGCGCACAAGTCCGCCGATGGTGGTTCCCTTAGGCAAGCCGAGCTCGAACACCTTCTTGTGGGTGACCTTCGAGTCGGGTTCGGCAGTGAACTCAGCCACATCGGCATTGGCCGACATGAGGAAGTGAATGTTGTGGACATCGGCATCGAGCATCATCTGATAGATGTAGCTGGCCGCCAGCACCTTTTTATTAATAATAGTACCGATGTCGAGGCTCTCGGCCATGGAGATATAGTCGAAGTTCTCGACCATTGCCACCGTCTTGCGCACGCCGAGTCGCTTAGCGGTGAGACAGGCGAGGATGTTCGTTTCTGCATTTCCCGTGAGGGCGACGAAGGCCTGCGTGTTCTTGATGCCTTCCTCGTTGAGCAGACCGATGTCGCGGCCGTCGCCGTGGATGACCATCACTCGCTTGTTGGGAAGTAGCTCGTTCAGTCTGTCGCAGCGTGCCTCATTGGACTCGAAGATCTTCACACTCATGTATTCTGGTATCAGCGCACAGGCTCGAACGGCTGTTGCACCACCGCCCATGATCATGACGTTCTTCACATCGGCATAGCGCTCCTTGCCCACGATGCCACGGATGTAGGGAATGTACTGGCGCGTGGTCATGAAGTAGGCGATGTCGTGAAGCATCAATACATCGTCACCACGCGGGATAATCGTCTCGTTTTCGCGCTTAATGGCCACAATGTGATAAGGCGACTCGGGCTTGCAGAGGTCCTTCAGCGGCTGGTTGAGAATCTCACAGGTCTCGCGCAGCTTGATGCCAAGCATGATAAGTGCTCCGTCGTGGACGTCCCAGCGCTGGCGCACCCACGACATCTTCAATCCGTTGACGATATCGATGGCGGCAAGGTTCTCCGGATAGATGAGCGAGGTAACGCCCACACCTTCGAAGAACGACTTCAGCTTCGGGTCCATATACTCGTTGTTGTCGACCTTTGCCACTGTGCGCTGGGCGCCAAGGGCCTTGGCAAGCATACAGGCATTCATGTTCAAATTCTCGTCGGGCGTGACGGCAATGAACAGGTCGGCATCGTCAACACCGGCATCCCGCAGCGTCTGGATTCGCGACGGCGATGCCTGAACAGTCATCAGGTCGTAGTCGGCACTGATACCCATCAGACGCTCCGGGTCGGAGTCGATGAGCACCGTGTCGTGGTCGTTGCGTGAGAGCAGCTTGGCCAGATGGGTTCCGATGGCGTAGGCGCCTACGATGATAATCTTCATGGGTTTAAGTTCTGTTTAGAGTTGGCTGTTGGAGTTCAAGTCATGAGCGTTGATGCCCTGGATGGCATTCAGAATGCTCTGCCGGTCGAGGCCTACAATGTGACGAAGCTCGTCGATGGTGCCGTGTTCGACGAAGCTGTCGGGAAGGCCAAGACGTGTCATCTGAGGCTGATAGCCGTGGTCGCTCATCCATTCGAGGATGGCCGAGCCAAAGCCTCCGTTGCGCACGCCGTCCTCGATGGTGACGATACGGCGGAACCGCTGGCCTACTTCGTGCAGCAGTTGCTCGTCGAGCGGCTTTAGGAAGCGCATGTCGTAGTGGGCAACGGAGAGCGAAGGATTCGTGGCAGCGAGCGTGGCGATGACCTCCTCCACATCGTTTCCGAGCGGACCGATGGTGAGTACGGCCACATCCGTGCCGTCGTGGAGTTTGCGCCCTGTGCCGACCTCAACGGTCTCAAGCGGACAACGCCAGTCGACTTGCACGCCGCGGCCTCGCGGATAGCGAATGACAAACGTGCCCTGGCCCGGTTGTTGGGCGGTGAACATCAGTCGCCGCAGCTCGTGTTCATCCATCGGCGAGGCGATGGTGAGATTGGGAACGGGTCGCAGGAATGCCATATCGAAGGCGCCATGATGGGTTGGGCCGTCTTGTCCGACGAGGCCTGCACGGTCGAGACACAACACCACGGGAAGCTTCTGGATGGCTGCATCGTGGATGATGTTGTCGTAGGCGCGCTGCGAGAAGGCACTATAGATGTTGCAGAACGGCAGCAGACCTTCTTTCGCCATACCGGCCGAGAACGTCACTGCATGGCCTTCGGCAATGCCTACATCAAACGTGCGGTCGGGCATCGCCTTCATCATGATGTTCATGGAGCAACCCGTCGGCATGGCCGGTGTGACACCGACGATGCGATCGTTCTGCCGGGCCAGCTCAAGCAGTGTCTCACCAAACACATCTTGATATTTAGGAGGCTCGTTGCTGTTGTCGCTCACCAGGCGTTCGCCAGTCTCGGCATCGAACTTTCCGGGTGCATGCCAGATGGTGGCCTGCTGTTCGGCGGGCTTGTAGCCCTTGCCCTTCGTGGTATGCAGATGCAGGAGCTTCGGTCCGCGCATTTCCTTCAACTGTCGGAGGATGCGCACCAGTTCCTCAACGTTATGTCCGTCGAAAGGTCCGAAATAGCGAATGTTCATGCCTTCGAAGATGTTCTGCTGGTGGGCCAGTGCCGACTTCAGCGCATTGTTCAGTCGAATGAGGCCTTTGCGGCGGTTGTCGTTCATCATGCCACGTGCCTTCAGCCACTGCGATGCCTTGAAGCGCAAGCGGTTGTAGGTGGCATTGGTGTCGAGTTGCAAAAGATATTTCTCCATTCCGCCAACGGCACGGTCGATCGACATGTCGTTATCGTTCAGGATGATGAGCAAGTCGTTATCGGTGGACGACACATTGTTGAGTCCCTCGAAAGCCAGACCGCCGCTCATCGCACCATCGCCGATGATGGCCACCACCTTCGGTGCGGGCTGATGGCCTTGCGTCTTCGCTGCCACCGCCATGCCCAGTGCTGCAGAGATGCTGTTTGAGGCATGACCACAGGTGAATGTGTCGTACTCGCTCTCATCGGGCGACGGGAACGGGCGGATGCCACCCAACTTGCGATTGGTGGAGAATCGCTCGCGGCGACCAGTGAGCATCTTATGCCCATAGGCCTGATGGCCCACGTCCCAGACGAGGCGGTCGGTGGGAGTATTGAAGACGTAGTGCAGCGCCACGGTAAGTTCGACGACACCCAGCGATGAAGCCAGATGTCCAGGGTTCACGCTGAGCTCCTTCACGATCTCCTCGCGTAGCTCCTGACACACCTCGGGCAGCGATTCCACCTTCAGGCGGCGCAGGTCTTCAGGATATGTTATTTGGCTTAACAGCCTTTCGTTTGTTTGTTCCATTTGATACATTTACCGGGCAGCCCTCAACAAGACTGAACCCGTTTTTTGCACAGATTGCAAATGCAAAGATACGAAGAAAAGTTGAAAGTCTAAAAAAAGAAAGATAAAAATGCAAGTTTCGAGGAAAAGATTACACTTTTTCACGCTAATTATATAAATATTTTTTGTTTTTCCATAATTCAGTTTAAGAAAAACGTCGAAAGTTGGATGTTTGTGAGTTTCATATTATTTTTGCAGCCAAAACAAGCTAATATGTACAAACCATTCCTATTGCTGATCGTACTGATCCTGCTCAGCCACGAAGCCACAGCCCAGCGAAGCATCACCGTGCTCGACATGGATACCGACTTGCCAGTGAAAGGCGTGTCGGTGCGAGTAGACCAGCAGCGATCGGTAGAGACCGATCATCTCGGACGGGCAACGATTCCCGTGCTCTTCGACAGCATCGCCTTCAGCCATGTGCGCTATGAACGCGAGCGACTGGCCATGGTAGAACTGAGCGACACGATGTATCTGCTGCCCATCGAACACATGTTGCCAGAAGTGAAGGTGAATGCAGCCAGCCCGGAAATGCTTGCCGCCTTCAAGGCTTGGGCACAGATGGGAGCTATGGCAGGGGCGGCAGAAGCTCCACGTGGCATCGCCTCCTTCGACTTCGCCAGCTTGCTCGACCGCCGTGGCCGTCGCGACAAAAAGCACTTGGAGCGCGCCAAGGAAATCCTGAAGGAATGGGACAAAGCGCCAAGCGAGGAGGATAAAAAGTAACCAATTGCAAGGGCAGGCCCCTGTGTCTGCCCGATATCTTGTACCTGTTGTGCAAGTTTTACATGTTGTTCGGCCAAACACGGGGGTCTGCCCCTACAGTTCACGACGACCGAACTTATGGATGCAGCACCTTTTTCACTTTTCCATCGCTATCAACAACAAGGCGAAGGCCGTGGACATCACTTGGCAGGCACTTCCCATCGATGGAAAAGCATTTCACATCTTTCTTTATATTAGGCTTTTCTTCTGCCATCGGCGACTCCAAACCTGCAGCATCGCCCAGATAACGGAAGTTGTTCTCGATGATGGCCTCAAGAACTTCCTTGCCTTTTACTTCATAATCGCCGCTGCGGTCGACACCCACATAGTCCATAAGCACAATGCCGGTAGGGCCGGCAGGCTTCTCACGCAGGATGTCGAGGATAGCGCTGTGGGTATAGGTTGCATTCTCCCGATAGCCGTCGCTCGACGACACCTCATAGCCAAAGATAGACTCCACCTTCGAATAGGCCGATGCGAAATTAAACACCCAGATGATGGAGCCCACCCGCTTTGTCTTATGTGCCATGCTGAAGGTGAGCAGTTTGCTGAGGGCATTCACTTTCGTGGTCAGTCCACCGCTATTGTGCGTGTCGGAATAGTCCTGCACATAGAGAACCGATGAGGCACCCTGAGGACCGACGATGCGTGCCTGCGTCTGCTTAGCCCAATCGGCCGAGCCCGTCCAGTTCTGAAAGAAACCACCCACAGGCACCGAGGCATACTGGTCGCGACTGAGCAGAAGAATCTTTCCACGCATGTCGCCCACAGTGAGATCTTTCTTAAATGGTACGAAGAAATCCTTGAAGTCATCATGCCCGAGCAGCTCAACGATGCGCTTGTTGTAGGCATCCTGCACCATGTCGCCATCGGTCTCGTGAAGCATGTGGATGACAACGAACTCCGAAGGATGGGCTGTCAGCGAGTCGCAAAGCAGCTGAAGGGCATCCTCGAAATGAACGCTGGTGGGCACAATGCCATGATTCAGGTTCATATAGTCTTCGTAGACACACGGTCGCAGGTCGAAAGCCCGCACGCCCATGCTCCACTGCGTGGCGATGTCGAGGTCTTGGGTACGGGCAAAAGCATCGCCCAGATCCTCCATTCCTTCTTCCCACCCACTGCCCGTAGCGGCATCGTGAGCACCGGGAATAGAGAGTACGGCCACATAGACACTATCTGGCAGGCGTTGCATCCAATCGTCGGCAAACAGCGGGCTGCAACAAAAGAGGGCAGCCATCAGTAAGGCATTCATTTTCTTCATGGTCGGTAATGATGTTCGTTTGTTTCTGTCTGCAAAATTAACGATTCTCCTGCTCATCCCCAAACTTTTTCCCAAGATTTATTAAAAAAGTAAAGAGCCATGCCGTTATTCGGGATTTATTTTGTAACTTCGCAGACGAAACAAAACCAAACACGAAATCTTTATGAACAAGAAACTCTTCCTTCTGGGAATAAGCCTCGCCGTGGCAGGCATCACCCAGGCACAGACATCAGGCGGCATCACACCACAGATGCTCCAACAGATGGAGAAACAACAAGCACAACAGCCGATGAGCCGCGGGCTCTTCAACGCCATTGCACAGAACAACATCGACGACTTGGCGAAGAACTTCCAAAACCAAGGCGACATCGACACGCATTTCAGCATTGAAACGCCAAAACAGTCGATCCACGACCAGAAGTCGAGTGGCCGCTGCTGGATGTTCTCGGGTCTAAATGTGCTGCGTTCGAACTTCGCCAAGCAGCACGAGGACACACTTGCCGTGGAGTTCTCACACGACTACCTGTTCTTCTACGACCAGCTGGAGAAGGCCAACCTGATGTTGCAGGGCGTCATCGACCATGCCTCGAAGCCCATGGACGACACCCGCGTGCAGTTCTTCTTCCATCACCCCATCAACGATGGCGGAACGTTCTGCGGTGTTTCTGACCTTGCCTATAAGTACGGACTGGTGCCGAAGGGTGTGCAGCCTGAAACTTACTCCGCCGATAACACCTCGCGCATGGCTCGCATCATCTCATCGAAGTTGCGCGAATACGGTCTGGAGTTGCGCGAGATGGTCGCCTCGAAGACCTCCTCGAAGGCTGTTCAGGCTCGCAAGACTGAGATGCTGAGCGACATCTATCGCATGCTTTGCATCACGCTGGGCGAGCCGGTGAAGGAGTTCACCTACGCTCATAAGAATAAGGATGGCAAACAGGTGGGCGAACCACGCAAATACACACCGAAGCAGTTCTACGAGGAGACGGTGGGCCGCGAAATCAACGGCACGTTTATCATGGTGATGAACGACCCGCGCCGACCCTACTACAAGACATATGAGGTGGAGTACGACCGCCACACCTATGACGGCACGAACTGGAAGTACCTGAATCTGCCGATGAAGGACATCGAACAGTTGGCCATCGCTTCGCTAAAGGACGGCCGGAAGCTGTACTCCAGCTACGACGTAGGCAAGCAGTTCGACCGCAAGCGCGGCTATCTCGACACCGAGAACTACGACTACGGCTCGCTGTTCGGCACGGAGTTCAAGATGGATAAGGCCCAGCGCATCATGACTTTCGACAGCGGTTCTACACACGCCATGACACTCACGGCCGTCGACCTCGATAAGGACGGCAATCCTGTGAAGTGGAAAGTGGAGAACTCATGGGGTGCAGCCAGTGGTGTAGGCGGTTGCCTCATCATGACCAACCGCTGGTTTGAGGAGTATATGTTCCGTCTGGTGGTCGACAAGCAGTACGTCCCCGCCGAGACTTTGAAGCAGTACGAGCAGAAACCCATCATGGTCATGCCTGAGGATCCGCTGTTCCAAGTGGACGAGTAAGCCATTCTTCATTCTGCGAAGAAAAATGGCACGGGGCGCAGCAATGCGTTCCGTGCGTTTTTTTTGCGAAAGGTTGCAATGTTTTCCCGACTTCTGTGTATATAATAGTGTAAGGACATCAAAATGGAACAAACGACAGAACTGTTCATAGACCTACTGCGGAAGCGGAACCGCGCTGCTTGCCAACGGCTTGTCGGCGATTACGGTCCTGCCGTGTTCCAATTGGTGCGGCGCATTGTCGTACGGCAAGAAGATGCCGAGGAGGTCTATCAGGATGTGTTTGTCAAAGCATTGCGAGGCATCGGCGATTACGACACGCGAAAAGCATCGCTCGCCACATGGCTCTGCCGGATTGCTTACCATGAATCCGTCAACTTCGTGCGACGCCGTCAACCAGACATCGTCTATATGGACGAGCAAGACCTGGGGTTCAACAACCTCGTTGATATTCCTGAAGACAATGCAAACGACAGCCATACCGTCCAGGCACTTGAAGAAGCTTTGGCATCGCTCCCACCGCATGAGCAGGCCATCATTACGATGTTCTACTACGACAACATGAGCCTTGCCGACATTGCATACGTCACGGGCTCCATACCCTCTACCGTCGGCTCGCAACTGTGCCGAATCCGTAAGAAACTCTACAAAATGATAAAAGCCATGCATCCATGAACGAGAACGATATCTACACCATGCTACAAGGCGACGATAACCTGCGCGAAGCCATCCGCCATCGAGAGCAGAAGCAGCCACCCATGCCTGCAGACCTGAATGAACGGCTGATGAAGCGCATGGAGGAGCCCACCCTCAACCCCTCCCCAAGGGAGGGGAGAACAAAAAGCCTTCGCTGGCTTTCTGCTGCCGCTTGCCTGCTCATCATCGTAGGTATAGGTGTGACGTTGATGAAGTCTAAAGAGGCAGACCATGTAACCATGTTGCCAAAGCCAACGATTACAGTGGCAACAAGCGAGAGTGAAAATGCTGCACAGGAGGTAGAAGCAAGGGAAACGGCAAAGGTTATGGCTGCCATCGAAAGCAAACCAAGAGCAAGGGTTAGGAGGGAAACGACTCTGCGAAAAGAGGTCCCTCTGCCACAAGAAGCACCTCAAACACAAACAGCAGAACCAACCACAACGGAAGTGGCAGTCATGGAGGCACCTAATCGTGTGGACGGGGCTGTCAGCGCCCAACTCTCCGTATGCTCACAACTAGAACCGACGCCCGCCGTACTGACGGAACGCGACATTCCCATTACCCGCCCGGAGAACTATCGCTATACGCCAGAAGAAATCGCACTCTTGAAGAAGCAGGCCAACGATGCCTATGTGAAGTGGGTGCAACTGGAACTGGAGATTGCAAAACACAACTTGGAACAAACTGCACAACAGTGATTTCACAACAACGAATTTTACGAATTAAACGAATTGATAGAAAATGAAACGTCTTATCATCATGCTGCTTATTGCTTGCAGCGCCATAACAACCGCCAGTGCCGATCCTACGGCTACCCCGCAGAAGAAGGCAAAGAGTGTCATCCGGAGTCTGGAAGGTATCATCGCATTTTATGCTGAGAAGGGAATCCAGACACTGTCCGTCACCAAAAATCCTGAAACAGGTCTTATTGAGTCAAGTGAACGCATCGCGCCATTCACCTGTCAGAAAGAAGACCTGTGGACCATACCCATCGGTTTCAGCGAAGATGAGCCTTTGTCGTATCAGTACATGCACCTGCTGCCAGGCAATACAGAACTATTCAACCTGAAGGTGGTGACTAACAACGGACAGAAGAGCAAGGATGTACGTATTCGCACCAATAGTAAGCAGGAGATGTGGTTCATGTGCTGCAAGAACCCTGACAACCCTCAGTTGCGTGATGCATACGCCATCGTATGGGAAGAAACCACGGATAAAAATGTCGCGGGCACCGTCTATATGATTACCTCGCTGCGCCCAGACCTCTATACCAAGAATCAGGAAACTGCAAAGAATACCTTCAGGATTGACGGACGCGTGGGTTACGACCTGACAGACTCCCTCTACGTGGTCTATATGGCCGACACCAGCGAAGAACTGGACAAACAGGCCGACGATGCTTTTATAGCGTATATGCCTGTAAAGAACAAGCGCTTTAGTTTCAGCGTGGAAATTGACAAACCTAAGGTGGGACGTATTCGTACGGTCATGCCCGACGGTTCACTCTGTCACTTATGGACCAATCTTGACTTTGTGCCAGGCGAAACGTACCAAATCACCACACACAACGGCTACTATGACGAAGACCGGGACTATGAGCGCCGCGTGGGTCGCTATTCGGGCAAGAGCCTGCTTAATAAGCGGCAGATACGTGGTATTGACGATGTTTCTGTTGTCGATGATGCCGATATGATTATTGACAATGTTTCTGTAGTCGATGATGCCGATGTAATGATAGCAGACACCGTAGGGGTAGAAGACGTTGAGACATATTTAGGGAGAATATTACCACCAGAGGAGGCAGCAAAGATAAGCGCCAGAGTCAAAACCATCGAAGCCGATGTGCAAATGATTGACGAAACTTTCGATGCGATAAAAAATATGCGAAACACATCGTACCTCCAATTGGAGCCGCACTTCAAGCAGATTCTCACTTTGAGCAAGTCTATTGATACTCACTTCCAAGGATTGGTAAAGGTGGCGAAAGACAACTGCTTGTCGCCAAATGAGCAGGTGGAGATGTATAAGTTCATCATTGATATGTACCGCTACCAGAACAAGAAGCTCAACGAAGTGCGGACCATTCGGTTTACCAAGAGTGCACAAAAGTTACAGAAATACATCACCAGCCAGATAGAGAAGTATCTGGACGAGATGTCGAAGCTATAACGTGTGAAATAAGGATGTATCTTTACAGCCAATCAAATGATTGACAAAAACGAGTAATTTGTAAGTTTTCTTATTATACCCGGGAGGAGGCATGGGACGCAGTGATGCGTCCTGTGCCTCTTATCTTTTTAACACCCAGGGGGCGGGTCTCCTTTTCTTATATATAGATACCTAAGCTGAGCGACTGGAACTTCGGTGCGTAGTCAGTCTTCAGCACGTTGCAGGGAGAGTATTTCAAATAGAGATCGATGATGGGCGTTTCGATGATTCCCATGAAATCGACCGTCACCGGATTGACGCGTGCATCATTTGCCTTGTCCTTGTATTTCTGTCCGTCAATCTTGTAGCGCGTCTTCAGACTGCTATGCGTGTTCAGGTTCAGCACCGGTCCAGCGCTCAAGGCAAAGTTCCTGTTGAACTTATAGCGATAGAGCACGGGCATCTGCAGGCTGTATACTTTCACCCGTGAGAACTTCGGGCTAACATTCTCGCCTTCATAAGGAGTAATAATCACACTGTTGTCGGGCGTTTTCGTGAATCGCAAGTTGCTTGTCATGCGGTAGTTGCGCCAGTCGAGGCCCAATCCCACCGACCATGTGCTGTGGCTGTTCTTCGGTGTATAGTCCCATTGGGCGATGGTCCAGAAGATTTCAAACGAATGGTTCATCGACACATCCATCTCTTCTGGCGCGCCTAGAGCAGTGCAACCGCCGACGCCCAAGTGCATCGTCACTTCGTTTTCCACCCATTCGTCGCTATGTTTCTTACCGATGGGCAACGAGAACTCCCAATTATCGCCGTTCAGCATGAGGCCGCTGACGTAGTTAGAGTCTACCAACTGCAACGTGTTTTCATATCGGAAGTTGGGGTCGTCGTTGCGTCCTTCTATGCGGATGGTCTGTAGCGAGTCGCCAGTGATGACGGTTACTTTGCTGGGATTGTTCACGATGAGTGTGTCATTGTCGGCTTCGGGTGTGGAACCATTCGAAGCAAAGGCAGTGGCACATGTGGCCAGAGCCAGAAGAATAGTCATTTTCGTTTTCATGTCATTTATTGTTTTTGTTATTTTTTTTATATCCTTATTTAAATATCTCCCTTAATTCGTCGAGAGATGTGACGGTTCCTTCCATATAGATAACCGTCATTAAATCGTTGACAACCTTATAGCAAAGGTAGCGATTCGTGGAGCCATGCGGTGCCAGTTCGTACATCTGCGTGAACGTAGAGTTCCCTTTCCCGTGTTGTCCCCTGCCTATGCTCGATGGTTCGCGGTCCTTCCGTTTCTCCGAGTCTGCCACGAAGTCTGCTGCAGCCAGGTGGTCAATCTTCTTCACCAGTGCCTCATCGGCCTTGAAGCGCACGCTATGGAAATACGACAGTTTGTACCGACTGATGGCTTTTCCGCGAATGCGTGTCTCCACCATCTGCCTCATCGGCACTATCTTCCCTTCGAAGAGGGCCGAAATGTGCATGCCGCTCTGCGCAAAGGTCTGACAGCAGGCCATCGTCATCACTATTACTAATAACCGTTTCATTGTCTTCATTCGCTAAACAGTTCTTTCATTTGTTGTTCCATCGTAGCTGTAGCATCGTCGGTGGTGAGCGAGGCCATAGCGGTGTGCATCTCATGCATCACCAACTCCCGGTCGGTCACGCGTTCCCCATAGACATAAGCCACGCACTCGTTCTTCTGCTGGTAGCCGTACCACATGGAGCCCAGTGTGAAGAAGAGGAGAAGAGAGGCGGCAATAGAGATCCACCCCCAGCCCCTTCCTGAAGGAGCAGAAGACCCACCCCCAGCCCCTCCCTGTATGGAGGGGAGTTGAATGTCCTTCTGATTGCGATGAGTAATTGTTCCCCTCGATGCAGGGAGGGGCTGGGGGGTGGGTCTCTTTGATAGTTCCCCCAGGTCCGCCATCATCTCCCTCAACTCTTCCAGGTCGGCAGGTAACGACTCTGCCTCGCTATAGAGTTGATAGAGCCGGCGCTCTTCGGCAAGTGTGGTCTCGCCGTTGAAGAATCGCTCGGTCAGCGTACGTATTTCAAGTTCATTCATCATATCTTCACTTCTTTTTCTTTTCGCATTGACAAATACTTTTCCCTCACTGCCTGACGGGCTCTGCTGAGCGTTTTCCGAACGGCCACCTCGTTACTACCGGTGAGCTCAGCGATGTCGGCCATCTCCATGTCTTCCATGTGGCGCAGCCGGAGAACGGTCTGCTGCAAGGGCGGCAACGTGTCGACGATGGCAAGGATTCGTTCGGTGCGAGGATCGACTTGCGGTTCCTCTTCGGCTGCCACCAACTCGAGCGAAGCAGCAGGACGGCGGCGACGCAGGTGGTCGATGGCGAGGTTGCGGGTGACGACCACGGCCATTCGGACCAGTGGCGATGAGAGTTGTTCGCGCATCTGCCACAGCCTTAGCAGTGCATCCTGCACTACATCCTCGGCTTCATCGGTATCGCCGAGATACCGTCGGGCCTGGTTGATGAGCTGTGGGCGCATGGCCTGCGCCTCTTGCTTAAACTCTTCGGTTGTCACCTTTAACGCGTTATTGATTCATTTCTATGCCACTTATACGCAACAGCTTCTGATTTGTGACATGAAAAACATAAAAAAGAAAACCCTCCTCGTAAAAGGTCGGGGAGGGTCGGCTGTTTGTTACTTAAACACCCGTGTCACAAAAGGCAGACAGGTGTAAAGGGCGGAGTGCCAATACTCCCATGTGTGGCCGCCGTCGCGAACACGCAGCTGGCAAGGGATGCGAGCCTCGCGCATGGCCTGATAGAATTCCAGATTACGGTCGAGCAGGAAGTCGTCGTCACCGCAATCAACAAACCATTGCACCGTACGCAACTGCTTCTTCACCTCATCGTTGGCTTCGCGCAAGAACTTCGTGCAGCCGAGGTTGCGCACCGACAAATAGAGCTGTCCTTCCATACTCTCGAGGTCGGTGTTTCGTTCCTGCTCGGGCGTGTACTGCGGCAGTTCCATCAGCGCACTCATGGCGTAGCATGCACCAAATAGGTCGCTATGGCGCTCGGCATAGCTCGTCGAGCCGCCGCCACCCATCGACAGGCCTGCAACGGCACGGTGCTGCTTGTCGCCAATGACACGATATTGCTTCTCCACCTTCGGCAGCAGTTCGTTGAAGAAGAAATCTTCATAGGCCCAGCCCTTCATATTGAAGTAGCCGTTCCATTCCTTTCCCACTACTCCACCGGCATTCGGCATGACGATAATCATCTCGCAAGCCTCGCCGGAAGCCACCAACTGATCCATCACGTCTTTCACATGGCCGCGCCCATCCCAGTCCTTATTGGTTCCCCACATGCCATGCAGCAGATAGAGCACGGGATATTGGCGGTCTTTATCCTGTTCGAAACTGCGGGGAATGAACACGTTATACGCCCGCCACGCCTTCAGCGTCTCGCTATACATGCTGTCGGTGACCACTTTGCTCTGGGCTCCCCAGCCTTGAGCCATTCCCATTGCACACTGCACAAGGCACCATGCCAAAACCAAAAATTGTTTCTTCATTTTCTTAGCGTTTTCTTGATCAATTAAACTTTACATGTGCAAAGATAAGAAAACATTTTCTATTCTTGTCATAAAAATGGAAGATAATGATGAAAAAACAGTGCATCTACATCTTTTTTCCATGCTTTCAGGCCCTCAACTGCATGCCATTCATCCTTCAACAACATGCCTTTTATACTTCAAAAGCATGTCTTTTATCGTTCAAAAGCATAGCTTTCATAAGCATAGAGCATGCATTTCATGAAGTAATATATCATATATTGCAAAGTAATATATCATATATTGCCGAGTAATATATCATATATTGGTGAGTAATATATCATATATTACTTTATAAAATATGAATTATTATATGATAAGAAGACTGCTCCAGCATGATTAAAGGACTGCTTTAGCACGATTAAAGGATTGCTCTAGCATAATTAAGGGACTGCTTTGGCACGATAACTGGACTGCTTTTGCATCACTACATGTGGCATCCAGACAAAAAAGAATCCGACTGATGCCGTAGCTCAGCCGGATTCTTCTATAGTTTTTACGGGATAGTTACTTATTCTTCTCGTAGTATTCGAGACCTTTCTGGACATTCTTCATCAGCGCATTGCTCGTGAGCGTGGCACCCGTGACGGCATCCACTTTCAGCTTCTTGGCCTTTGCGACCGACTTGCCCTGATACTTTTCAAGCAGCTTCTTGGCCTTCGCCATGTACTTCGGGCCTTCCTGACTGCGCAAGGTCTCCACCTTCACCACCTTATCCTTTTCGATATAAATCTTCAAGGGCGTAGGTCCGGCATAGCCTTCGATGCTCTTGCCAATTGTGGTGGTATTGACAATCGTGGTGGCACCCTCACGAGTGATAGTGTCATCGCCAGGCATTGCGCTCATCAGGAATGCTGACAGGAGGACTGCTCCTGCTGCCGTTTTTATTCTCTTCAAGTTATTCATGTTCATAATCTTATTGCATTTCTACTTTTAACGCTGCAAAATTACATGATTATTGCGAGAAAATTGCTTTTCATGACGATTTTCTCACTTTTTTTATGTATTTTTGCATGATAATTTACCAAAGACCTATGGACGACAAGATAAAAGACGACGAAATTCTAAACGAAAACGAAACGGAAGAGACCCAGGAAAACCTTGAAGATCCGGGAACCTCAGATAGCCAAGAAGACCTTGAAGGCTTGGAAAGCCAGGAGGGCACTGACGCCCCTGAGCAACACTCCGACTACCGCCCCGCCAATCGCTTCGACGCATCGGCAGTGCACCACTTGTCGGGCATGTATCAGAACTGGTTCCTCGACTATGCCAGCTATGTGATTCTGGAACGTGCCGTGCCACACATCGAAGACGGCTTCAAGCCTGTGCAGCGTCGCATCCTGCACTCCATGAAGCGCATGGACGACGGCCGCTTCAACAAGGTGGCAAACATCGTGGGACACACCATGCAGTTCCACCCGCACGGCGATGCCAGCATCGGCGACGCCCTCGTGCAGATGGGACAGAAGGACTTACTCATCGACACACAGGGCAACTGGGGAAACATTCTCACGGGCGACCGCGCCGCAGCGCCGCGATACATCGAGGCACGACTGTCGAAGTTCGCCCTCGACGTGGTGTTCAACCCGAAGACAACCGACTGGCAGCTCTCCTACGATGGTCGCAACAAGGAGCCCATCGTGCTGCCTGCGAAGTTCCCATTGCTGCTGGCACAGGGTGCGGAAGGTATCGCCGTAGGCTTGTCGTCGAAGATTCTGCCGCATAACTTCAACGAGCTCTGCGACGCCGCCATCAGCTATCTGCGTGGCGAGCCGTTCCAGTTGTATCCCGACTTCCCAACGGGTGGAAGCATCGACGTGTCGAAATACAACGACGGCCAGCGCGGCGGCGTTCTGAAGGTGCGTGCAAAGATTGAGAAACTCGACCAGAAGACACTTGTCATTCGCGAAATTCCATTTTCAAAGACTACCTCGTCGCTCATCGATACCATCCTGAAGGCCATCGAGAAAGGCAAGATCAAAGCCAAGAAGGTGGACGACAACACCGCTGCCGATGTCGAGATACAAGTGCACCTCGCACCGGGCGTATCGTCCGACAAGACCATCGATGCCCTCTATGCCTTCAGCGACTGCGAGATCAATCTCTCGCCCAACTGCTGCGTCATTCAAGATCAGAAGCCGCAGTTCCTCACCGTGAGCGATGTGTTGCGCCACAACACTGACTCTACGATGTCACTCCTGCGTCGTGAGCTCGAGATTCGCAAGGGTGAACTTGAGGAACAGCTGTTCTTTGCCTCGCTGGAGCGCATCTTCATAGAGGAACGCATGTATAAGGACCGCGAGTTCGAGCAGGCGCCCAACATGGATGCCGTTGTCGAGCATCTGTTCAAGCGGTTGGAGCCTTTCCGCAAGAAGCTCATCCGCGACATCACTCGCGACGACATCCTGCGACTCATGGAAATCAAGATGCAGCGCATCCTGAAGTTCAACAAGGACAAGGCCGACGAACTCATCGCCCGCATCAAGAAGGAAATCAAGGACATCAAGCACAAACTGGACCATATGGTCGACGTCACGATCGAATGGTTCAGCTTCATCAAGGAGAAATACGGTAAGGACCATCCGCGTCGCACCGAGATTCGAAACTTCGACTCCATCGAAGCCACAAAGGTCATCGAGGCCACGCAGAAGCTCTACATCAACCGCCAGGAGGGATTCATCGGCACGGGTCTGAAGAAGGACGAGTTCGTCTGCAACTGCTCCGACATCGACGATATCATCATCTTCTACCGCGACGGACGCATGAAGGTGGTGCGCGTGGCCGATAAGCTCTTCGTGGGCAAGAACATCCTGCACCTGCAGGTGTTCAAGAAGAACGACACGCGTACGACATATAATATGGTGTACCGCGATGGAAAGAACGGCCCTTGCTACATCAAGCGCTTCAATGTTCCATCCATCACCCGCGACCGAGAGGTCGACCTGACGCAAGGAAAGCCTGGTTCGAAGATTCTATACTTCACCGCCAACCCGAATGGTGAGGCGGAGGTCATCAAGATTACCTTCGACTCTATCCTGCAAACCAAGAGCAAGAACAAGAAGCTGTTCATGGAACGTTCGTTCGCCGACGTACTCATCAAGGGTCGCGGCGTGAAGGGAAACATCCTGACGAAGAATCCTGTTCACCGTATATCGCTGAAGAGTCTCGGACACTCTACGCTCGGCGGTCTGAAGGTGTGGTGGGATCCGGATGTAAACCGACTGAACTACGACGACCACGGGCAATATCTCGGCGAGTTCTACGACGACGACCTGATATTGGTCGTTCTGAAGAACTGCGACTACTACTGCACGAACTTCGACCTGAACAACCACTATGAGGACGACATCATGCGCATCGAGAAGTTCGATCCGGAGAAGGTGTGGAGCACGATGCTTTACGATGCCGACAACCAAGGCTATCCTTACATCAAGCGCTTCCTCATGGAAAGCACGAAGACGAAGAAGAACTTCCTTGGCGACAACAAGAATTCGCAGCTGATAATGCTTACCGACCAGCCCTATCCGCGCATCCGCGTCACCTTCGGCGGTGCCGATGCTTGGCGCGAACCTATGGAGATCGATGTCGAGGAGTTCATCGCCGTGAAGGGCTACAAGGCCAAGGGCAAGCGTGTCACCATGTGGAAGATAGAGTCCGTAGAAGAGTTAGAGCCCACTCGTCTGCCGGAACCAGAGAACGAAGATACGGATGACGAAGAAGGCGAGGACATCGGTGAGGGTGGTGATGCCGCTATCGAGGACACTCCTACTGAAGAGGTTCCTGAAACACCTGCTCCCATTGCCGAGCCAGAACAGCCTGTCGAGCCGGAACCCGTTGCCGAGAAGGAGGCACCTGCTACTCCCATTGAGCAAGTAGTTCCTGCTACTCCCATTGAACAAGAAGCTCCTGCCAAACCCGTTAAGGCAAAGAAGGCTGCAGCCGAGCCGAAGAAGCCAGTTCCCGAGGTGACTCCTGAGCCGGAAGAGAAACCAGCCGAAAAGACTGAAAAGCCCAAGAAGCAGACTGCAAAGCCAAAGAAGCAAGAGGAAAAGAAACCCGAGGAAAAGAAGCAAGCGGAGAAGAAACCCGAGGTGAAGCAACCCATTGAGGCGCCATCCTCCACTCCAACTCCTCCTGCCGACGATGCTCCCAGCCCTCAGTTTAAGTACGACCCAAAGACTGGTCAGCTAAGTTTATTCAGCGATGACGACATGTAGCCAACACCAGCCCCACCCCATCAGGAAGCCATTCAGGAAGTCCTTACTCCTGCCGGTTCTGTTTGTTGCGATGTTATCGCAACTCTCCCTCCCGCTCCCTGCTCAAACCCCAGCCGCCCCCGACCCAACCCAGCAAGAGCAGCTCTCCCCCCTCCCCACCCAGGAGAAGGCCACCATAATTGGCATGGGCTACGCCAGCATCCTCGACACCTACCTCTCGCAAGAGAAATACATTGGCAGCGACCTTCGCATCATCTCGCAGAAGCGGAAGCCCTGGCGACAATTCATGCAGACCTTCATCAACGAGGGCACGTTCTCCTTCGTCAGCAACCGCGCCGACAACAACGATGAGATAGGTGGCATGTACCACTTCAGCTACCATCTGCGCCGCTTCTGGCAACTCACACCCACGCTATCGCTGGAGGCAGGTGGTGGCATCGGAGCGCAGATAGGAGCACTCTACAACACTCGCAACAGCAACAACCCAGCTCAAGCCTATGCCTCTGTGCAACTCCTTCCGTCGGCAGCGGTCACCAAGCAGGTGCAACTGCTGCGCCGCACCTCCTACCTGCGCTACGAACTCAGCATTCCCTTGGCAGGCCTGATGTTCTCACCCAACTACGGACAGTCGTACTACGAGATCTTCTCGCGTGGCAACTACGATCATAACATTGTGCCGACAACCATCGCCGCAACACCCTCTCTGCGCCACATGCTCACATTCGACATTCCCCTTTCGCGCCGCAAGCCACAATCCATGCTGCGCATAGGCTATCTCGGCGACTACCAACAGGCCAAGGTGAACAACTTGAAACAACATCACATCAGTCACTTGCTAGTGCTCGGATGGACAATAACAAGGTAACAAAATAACAAAGTAACAAGGTAACAAAGTAACAGAGTAACTATATGAGAAGGATTGATCAAAAAAGCCGGCAGTGGAAAGCGATAGGGAAACTTATCACTTGGTTTCCTCGTCACTTTGGTATGTTACTTTGTTACTTTGTTACCTTGTCGCTTTGTGTCGCTTGCGTCGACGAGGACGAATTTGCCGACACACCGCAAGGCAACTTCGAGGCGCTGTGGCGCATCATCGACGAGCACTACTGTTTCTTCGACTACAAGCAGAAGGAGTACGGACTCGACTGGAACGAGGTGTACCGCCGCTACAAACCGCAGTTCGATGCCGCCATGACGAAGACGCAACAGTTTGAGGTGTTGGCCAATATGCTTGCCGAACTGCGCGACGGACACGTCAATCTCTATGCTTCATTCGACATCGCTCGCAACTGGTCGTGGCAAGAAGACTACCCAACCAACGTCAGCGACACACTCATCCGCCGTTACCTCGGCACCGACTACCGCATCGCCACGGGCTTGCAGTATCGCATCCTCGACGACCAGACAGGCTACCTGCGCTGCTCGTCGTTCGGAAGCGAACTGGGTGAGGGCAATCTCGACGACATCCTCTACTCCCTATCGCCATGCCGTGGCCTCATCATCGACCTCCGTAGCAATGGCGGCGGCCTTGTCTCCTCAGCCGAACAGCTGGCAGCCCGCTTCACCAACGAGAAAATCCTCGTGGGCTACATGCAGCATAAGACGGGACGCGGCCACAACGATTTCTCGAAGATGGAAGAACAAAGGCTGAAGCCGTCGAAGGGCATTCGCTGGCAAAAGCCTGTCGTGGTGCTCACAAATCGTGGCGTCTTCAGTGCAGCCAACGAGTTTGTGCAATACATGAAGTGCTGCCCGAACGTCACCATCGTCGGCGACCGCACGGGTGGCGGGGCCGGACTGCCCTTCTCATCTGAGATACCCTGCGGCTGGAGCGTGCGGTTCTCTGCCTGTCCGATGTACGACCGCAACCGCCAGTCCACAGAGTTCGGCATCGATCCTGACCACTTTGTCGCGCTCACCGATGCTGACTTCGCCCGTGGCATCGACACCATCATCGAGTATGCCCGCCAACTGTTGCGATAAGATTTTTATGCATTGACAGCCTACCATTTAGGGACTATAAAGGCTATAAAAGAGCAAAAACGCAACTCGAACGAAAGAAAAATGCAGAATAATTTGCATATTTCATAAAAACATTGTACTTTTGCACCCGCAAACTATCTCCGCAAGCGCCTGTGGCGGAATTGGTAGACGCGTCAGACTTAGGATCTGGTGTCTTGCGACGTGCAGGTTCGAGTCCTGTCAGGCGCACTTCCTGAACAAGGAAGGTGATGACGTTGCACCATAAACATTTTGTCGGCATAGCTCAGCTGGTTAGAGTATCACCTTGACATGGTGGGGGTCCTTGGTTCGAGTCCAAGTGTCGACACAACGAAAACCCCTCGATACGCCACGTATCGAGGGGTTTTGCTGTTTATATAAGCTTTAAATCATTCCAAGCCAGCGCCCGCAGGGCTGCCGTGTTACTTCACGACAACCTTGCGGACCTGGTTACCACGCTTCACAATGACAACACCACGGCTGGGAGCCTGCAGGCGAACGCCCGAGAGCGAATAGTATTCAACTGGACCATTGGCATTGCCAGCCAGTGTTGCTGGCTCGTCGATGCCGGTCACCGTTGCATCGAGGAAGACTTCAATGGCTGCCTCAAGGGCATCAATCTCCTCACGAATCTCTGACGACTTCGTCGGTGTCACGAATGTAAATGCATCTTCACCCTTCTTGATAGCTGCCAGGAACTCGTCGAGCGCAGCCGTTCCCTTCATCTGCGGATATTCGGCCACAAGCAGCGTAGCACGATTAATGACGTCTGCAAGATCGGGATATTTAATGTCGGAGATAGGAATGGCGCGCACACCATTGGCGGAGTACTTCAGCAGCATCGTATGGAAGGGAGCCACCGCTCTTTCGGTCGTCGGCAGGAAGTAAGGTGCACCACTCTTGAAGCCGAACAGCATGGCTTTGGCTTCCATTGGTATGTAGACCGTTGCGGAACGCACATTGTCGTCAAGGGCAGTCTTCACGCTATCGGTGCCGATAGGAACGTTCTCTCCCTCCAAGGCATTCAAGCCGTCGTGGGCAGAGATGAAGACGGCAGGCGACTGACCATTGAGCACGCGAACCGGCTCAGAGGTCATACTCGACGATCCTGCCGACAAAAGGTTTCTGGCCTGTATGCCATAAGGAACAGTCACAGGGAACGGAACGAAAGCCTCACACCACTCGCCAGCCTTGCTGGTTGGGAGCACGAAGGACAGCTTCTTAGCCACGAACTCCTGGCCTGGGCTAAACTCCTTGCCTGCAACGATGACGAGGTTGTCGCAACTGCCGTCACATACCACGTTGGCGGCTCCTGCCAGAGGTGCAGAAGTGAAGAACACAGCATTGGGGTTAGCCACTGCGGGAATAGCCGTGAGCTCTTTCACCTGGGTGAAATCGTATGAGCAAACCGTGGAATCGGCCTTTGCATTCTCGAAGAGCGTGGAGTTCCAATTACCTGAAGCCACAGCGCGTCGGCCGTCGATCTGTATGCTGAAGTCAGAGGGACGCACGGTGAAATAAACCACCGTGTCGGCCGTTGCATATTTCAATTCGCAGTCGTCGGAAGCACTAATCTTCCGATCAATATAAGCCTTGTAATAGCTACCCTCTTGCAGCGAGCGGAAAGCAAACTGCAGCTGACGGGTCTCGCCAACTTCAAATACATCGTTGGAGACATATGTGTGCTTCACCTCCACCCAATCCTTCGTCTCAGGGTTGTATTCATTCAGCTGACACTTCACAGTGGGCTGACACAACGTGCCTGCCTCGCCATTGGTAAAGCTGGCACTGACGGTTGCCGTCGTATTGTTCACCATGCCAAACGACATGCCATCGAGTTCGGTAGTCACCGAGCCTGCATCCACTGTGATTTGATTCAGCGCAAGGTCGGCCACACTCTCTTTCACGGGGACGACGCACGAGTCAAGGATGTTCTTATTTGCATCGGTGATAAAGAGATAGAGCTGCGGATAGCGCGATGGTGAAGTACTAGGACGATACGTGAAAGTCACATCGCCAGAACCGCCGGCAGGGATGACAACATCGTTGTCGGTCTTAGAGGCAGCGCTAGGCAGACGGTCCACACTGCTCACATAGAACGAGATGCCGGAATAAGGGAGCGTGCCGTTGTTCTCTACATGCACGTTGATGGTTGCCGTAGCACGATGGTAGAGTGTATCAATAGGCATCTCGGCCTTCAGGTTCGGCTTGCGCGGACGGAAGTTCATGCAGCCACGCTGGTCGTAGGGGAAGCCATTCATGCCGTTCTCGTCATCAACAGTATACCAGCCATCGCCCTGACCACCCCAGCCGAAGTTGAAGTGATAGAGGCCAGTCTTCGACTGATAGCCGTCGAGCACCACGGCATGTCCACCCGACTTGTCCTTTGCCGTGGCACCATAGAGCATCGGGCTGCCGGCCTTCAGGCTCTTGTAGATCAGGTTCTCCCATGCCTGCTGCGAGTAGTTCCACTTGGCACGATAGTCGTTGTCGAGCAGGAACTGGCTGGCCATGGCCTTACCACAGTCATCGGGCTGACCACCTGTCGACTCGCCATAGGTCAGATACGAACTGGTGCCAATGGCATACATCAGCACTGCCACTGCATGATTTTGCTTGCTGGTGCCACTGCCGCTCAGTTTCATCAGGTTGTACTCTATGGGTGTGCCCTTCGGCAGCGACTCCGTCACAGGATATCCATACGAATAAGTAGGAGTGTTGTGCTGCAGTTCGGCGGGATTATCCTTACGGAAGTAGTAGATAATCTGCGAAGCAGCCGTTGCCACACAACCCGTCACAGCACGTTTGCCCTGCTCGTTGACAGGACACAGGTCGTTATAGGGCGAACTCTGGTGCCAATGGGTCTGACAGAGAATGGGCACATCCTGCCATTTCTCCTTAAAACTCTCCACACCACGACGTGCGGTCTCCAACCGCTCGCTGATACTACGCTTCGGCCCAACGCGCTTCGGAGCAGCCTGAATCTTACCAATGCCCACTGCCCAGTTCTCGAGCATGGCCTTCAACTGTTCGGGCAGTTCGTCAAGTACAAAATCGCCCTGATCGGTATAGCCGAGGATAGGAGGCGTCGAGTCATCACCACTCACAATAACGAAGCCCTTACCCGCTCCACGCGAGAATATATAATAAGGTGCAACGGGCACGTCGTCACTTGTCGCATCGTCGATGCCAACGAATTCCTGTGCCACCAAACGAGCCTCAGCCTTGTCAATAGGGTTAGCCGAGACAACGAGTACAAAGCTCACGAGGAGCAGTAATAGCGAGAATCTTTTGATCATAATGAGTTAAATAGACTTTTTTCAGTCTGCAAAGTTACGAAAAAGTTTTCATACCACGCTCCTCCCCTCCTCTTTTTAACTTGATTTACTGAAAAAAAGAGGCGCTTGGCTGATTACATTTGCAAAACAACTGCCAGTCTGTTAACTTTGCATTGTGTATCAACATCTATAACAAGGAGCTGCGATTGCTAGGAATAGCACAATAAAACAACCCTCCAAAGCGTTATAACAATAACAGGAATGAGCCTATGAGACTAAGTCTACGCAACCAAAAGGAGAACATCTTCTATCTCATTTTGTGGCTGGTGCTGTTTGCGGCGCCGGTGCTGACTTCATATATCAGGTCCACCACCGGTGAAGAGATTCCCGTACACTGGCCCGAAATCTTTCACGTATGGAAGATCTTTGCTGTTTTCCTGATTATCTTCCTCATTCACAACTTCGTGTTGGCCCCGCTGCTAGTCTACAAGGAGCGAAAGCGACTCTATCTGGCCACCACGGGATGTCTCGTTGCCGTGTTTGTACTCTTCAACTGCTATAGCAGTCATCGCAAAGAGGGTGGCAGGCCTGCGTTTGGCCCACGCTTGGAAGTAAACGACAAAATGCCACCACCCATGGCTGAGGAACCCAATCAGCAGGGCGACAACGAGCGTCCACCCTTCCAGAAGCCCAGAGGACCCAAGCCAGGCGAGATGCCGCCGGGGCTTCCACTGTTGCTCACCCAAGGCGGCATTGTGAACAGTTTGTTCCTCATTCTGCTGCTGGGCATGAATATCGGTGTGAAACTCTACTTCAAGTCCGACCGCGACCGTAAGCAGATGCTTGTTTTGGAACGCGAAAACATTGAGAGCCAGCTGGAGTATCTGAAGTATCAGATCAACCCACACTTCTTCATGAACACACTGAACAACATCCACGCACTGGTGGACATCGATCCTGAAAAGGCGAAGACCTCCATTGTGGACCTCTCAAAGCTCATGCGCTACGTGCTCTATGAGGGCAATCACCCCATGGTCCCTCTGGGGCGCGATGTCGACTTCCTGCGCAATTACCTGAAACTGATGCAGCTGCGCTACACCGACCATGTAAACATCAGCGTGAGCATTCCCGATGAGTTGCCCGACAGTCTGATTGCTCCGATGTTGCTCATCACGTTCGTTGAGAACGCCTTCAAGCACGGCGTGAGCTACCAGCAGCAGTCGTTTGTCAGCATCAAACTGCAAGCAGAAGACCAGCGGCTGCTCTTCAGCTGTCGCAACAGCAAGAAACAAGCCGACCAGACCAGCACACAGCAAGCCAGCAAACGAATCAGCGAGGGCGGTGTGGGACTGGCGAATGTGAAGAAACGGCTCGACCTGCTCTACGGCCGCAACTATACGCTGGACATCAAGGACGAAGCAGAAACCTACAATGTGGAACTTAACATACCGCTCACATGATCAGATGCATGGCTATCGACGATGAGCCGCTCGCACTACAACAGCTCGCGACCTACATAGGAAAAGTGCCTTACCTGCAACTGGCAGCCCAGTGCCAGAGTGCCATTGAGGCGAAACAATTCCTGGAACAAGAATCGGTGGATGCCATCTTCTGCGATATCAACATGCCCGACCTCTCGGGCATGGACTTCGTGCGCTCGCTGGCAGCACCACCCATCATCGTCTTCACGACCGCCTATGCCGAATATGCCATCGAAGGCTATAAAGTAGATGCCGTGGACTACCTGCTGAAGCCTTTCGGCCTCAACGAGTTCATGGGTGCAGCGGAAAAGGTGAAGAAGAGATATGAGCAGATGCTCGCCCTCTCTGCTCCAAGTGCAGAGGGACAAACTGGTGCAGCATCAGGGAACTCCCTCTTCCTCAAGACCGATTACCGGCTGGTGCGCATCTCTGTTGACGACATCCGCTACATCGAAGGCATGAGCGAATACGTGAAGATCTACTTCGACTCGCAGAAGCCCATCACCGCCCTACTCTCCATGAAGAAACTGGAGGAACAACTGCCCACGGGCTTCATGCGCATACACCGATCCTATATCATCAACCTGCAAAAGATACAGGAGGTGAACAAGAACCGCGTCGTCATTGCTCCACCACAGATGGCACCAAACGAAGAGGCGGCCTATCTGCCCATTGGCGATCTGTACCGCGAAACACTCAACAACTACATCAACAGCAACTTCCTCGGTAAGGCATAGCGAACCAATCTTCTTAACCCTGCATATACCAACATTAAACAGCCCTCCTGCCATCACGGCACGAGGGCTGCATCCTTTTTTTTCTCTTAAATCGGTTATTCAAAGATTACCTATTGAAGACACATATACATACCAAATTGCTATCCAAATTATAATAACATGACCATAAAAAGTTACTCTATTTCCATACTCCTGCGCTCATCGCAAGTCGATGTAGCCGTTCACCTCCGTACCACTTACCGACGAAGACGATGCAACACTCAAGGTGCCTGACGCGGACGTCGTCGCACTGATGACACCCGATTTGTTGCTATAGCTGGCTGGAATCTTCACGGCAAACAGCTGGGTGCTGCCACACTTCACAACAACATAGCCGTTGGCCGAGACCGTGAGCGTGGAGAACGACTTGTAGGTCTGCGAGCTGGTGCCTGCCCTGAAGTCATTACGGCCGCCGATGGAGAAGATGTCGCCCCCTTTGATGGAGAGACTGTGTCGCTCATCGACATCGATTCCCGACTCCGCATTGTTGCTACTGCTGGCAAAGCCAAGCGCCACGCCACCTTCGATGGACATGTTACCATTGCTGTCGAGGCCATCGTTGCCCGTCGACCAAGCATAGACATAGCCGCCCGAGATGGTGAAGTTACCACTGCTGTTGATGGCATCGTCGCTGGCCTTCACATACACCTTGCCACCACTGATGGTCAACGTAGACTTCGACTCCAAGCCTTCATGGTTGGCTGAGCCCATGGTCAGCGAACCACCTGAGATGCTAATGGCACCCTTGGCTTTGATGCCCTTGGCATTCTTGCCGTTCGACGACGAACCACCGCCGCCACCAGGACGGCCACCACCGCCGGGGGGCCAGCCGCCACCACCGCCGCCACCTGACGAACCGTAGTTGCTGCCTTGAGCCTGTGCATTGATGATGCCACCGGTCACGGTAAGTGTACCCTCGCTATTGATGGCACGACCGCCCTGACCGGTATTCGTTAGTGTGAGCGTACCAGCAGCGATGTCTATCGACGTATCGCTCTTCAGGCAGGCACTACTGGTGGGATCCGAGCTGTCGCTGGTGTCTACGCCGCCCGAGTTCTTCACGGTAATCAGCGTCGTGGCGCTATTCTCGTTGATGACAACGGCACCTTCTGCCTTCAATCCTTTCGAGCCAACAGCCGAAGTAGTGACGGTAAGCGTTCCACCAGTAACCGTGAGTGCACCCGTGTTCTCCTCGTCGGACTCTCTATTACCATCGTCGTCGGTCTCATAACTCACCTGTATACCATCATCGCCCACACCGGAGATGTTGAGCGTACCACTCTCCATGAGGAAGTACTGGTTGCAGTTCAGACCGTCGCCGACAGCCTTCAGCACGTTGATGGTGCAATTCTTCATCTCCACATACTCCTTGCTCCAAATGGCGTGGGCAGTATTGCCATAGACGTTGAGTGTGCCCTTGCCCTTGAACTCGGTGTGGCCTTTGCAGCGGAAACAACCTTTCCAGTCGCCGCCGGAGCCGTCGCGCAGCGTGTTTTCGGTGCCGTTTTTCACGCTGACGTCGATGCGTTTTCCGTTCTGAATGTTAATGGCAGGGCCCGAAGGATTGGTCAGCGTAAGTCCGGCAAGAGCAATGGAGGCTTTCAGCGAGCCGTCCATATAGAACTCGCCATCGGTACTCGTTCCTGAGAGTGTGTAGGAGATCTCATCTGCCAGGTCATCGGCCTGCACGATGCTGACATGTGCTCCGCTGACTGAAACGCTGAGATAGCGTGCCACATTGCCTGCAACGACAACGCTGGCCGTGGCGCCATTGTAACTGACGCTGACGGTATTATCCTCAACATCGGCATCGCCAACAGCGATTTCATCGATGAAATCGGTAGTCGACAATGACTTTTCAACTGAATACACCTTGCCTTCGATGGTCAGCGTGCTGCCAGCGGCAAAGGGCATCTCGCCAACATTGGTTGCCCGGTGGACATAGGTGACCTGGCCGACCTTCACGTTGACGGTCTGGGCTTTCACCGCTACGACGGCGAGACAGGCTATGATGATGAAACATATTCTCTTCATAAAGTGTAAAGTCTAATTTTTTGAAAATATGAACTCACAGAATTCATGCTGCAAAGATAAGAAGAACTGCCCGCTGGCACAACAAAATTCAGCCAACGGGCAGTTCTTTTCAACGAATTGGGAGTTAGAACTTGAACTGATAGCCTACACTCACAATGTGGGTGTCCGGCTCAAAGTCGAAGTCGTTGTTGCGTACGTCCTGATAGCGATAGCAGAGGTCGAGCGAGTGTTGCTTGGTGATGCGCCACTCGGCACCTACGGAATAGCGCGTCTTCTCAAGCGACCAGGCATTGTAGAACTCTGCACTGGCGAAGGGCACTACTTTCTGACCTTTCTTCTTATACTCCACCTGCAGGCGCGAACGCAGCACGTTCTTGCCCTTGCCACGATAGGTGTGCTCGTCGCCATCCCAGTCTTCGTCGTAGTAAGACCAGCGCTCGGCAACTGTGTGTTCAGGACGATAGGTGTACTGCCAACGCTCACGCAGGGAGAATCCCCACGGACCAAAACTCTTCTCACCCGTCAGCGACACAGAGAAGCGATGACGCGGTCCCCAATACTGTGCACGTTTCTTCGGGTCACCGGCATTCACGGCACCATTAATCACCTTCTTGTCGCCTTCCTCATAGTAGGAGATGCGCTCGTTGTTGTCCCAAAGGAAGGTATAACCGGCCGAAACCTTCAGTCCCTTCAGTATCTTATAACTCACGTCGAGGCCGCCACTCCAGCGGTCGACAGTCTTCACATCGTCGCGAGTACGCATCTCGGCCTCAAGCCCCACGCTCCACTTCTTGTCGATCTTCTTCTGAATCTCCAGCGAGGTCCATATTCCGAAATCGTCGCTTTGTGCCGAAGCCGCCAGGGCAGTCACACACATCACAAAAAACAATACAACTCTTTTCATGTCGTTACTATCTGTCTTGATTATACCGTCTTCAAGTCTTCCTTGCTGAGCTTCAGCTTACTGTCGATGGAGATGGTTTCCTTCTGACTATTACCTTTGTAGTAGACCTTCACGATGGCCATGTCGCGAAGCATATCCACAGCACCCACCTCTACATTAATAACATCGAGGCCGAGGCGGTTCTCCAGGTCGGCAATCAGATCCTCGCGACGCTCCGGCTTGATGAGTTCAATGCGATCGTACTGCACTAGCTTCGAATGCTCGATGCGCAGACGTTTCTCACAAACCCAGATGGCAACGGTAACGATGAAGTCGGTGAGCAGAATCTCCGACGTAGTGGCCGAGCTGGCAATGGCATTGACCACCGATAGCGAAATAATCACGAAGAGATAGGTCATCTCGCGAACGGGCATCGCATCGGTGCGATAGCGCATGATGGAGAAGATACCGAAGAGACCGATACCGATACCCATCGAAGTTTTGCCCCCCAGCTTGTCAAGACCGAAGATCATGAAGAACACCAGGAAGAAAATGGCAATGCTCGTGAGTAGGAACGTGAAGTAGAAGTCACGACGTTTGCTCTTCTTGTAGTAGAGTCGGTCGATGATGAACCAGTTGAACAACAGGCAGATGACAAAGCGAACCATCATCTCGCCGAAGTCGGTGGTGATTGTGAAATTAAACAGATTTTCCATATTGTCTTGTTTTCGTTATTACGTTAGTAGTTGGGTATTGTCACTTTGGAAGCTCGGTCTTACGATTCAGTCAATAAGATCTTCTCCACATCGCGCAGTTTTGGCTTGAACCGATTGACGGGCAGTTGGCTATTGGTCATCGCCGAGCCCATGCAGTACTTAGAGAAGCCATGCGGATGAATGCGGAGCTGGCGCAACATCTCGAGCACAGGTGAGTAGCACAGGCCGTCGCGCTTCAGTTCGATGATGACGAGCGGCCCCATGTCGCGATTCTCTCCGCTGACGAGGTTGAAGAATTGCAGGTTGGTATCGATGGTGAGGCGTTCTGTTTTCGCACGGTTCACGAGTGTGATGCGTTCGAAGTTGTTGCGAATGGCTGGCTGCAGGTCGGCAATGTCATACCGCAGGTGCTCAGCCAGGAAGGCTCGCTTCCCCTCGTCGTCGAGGTCCATGTCGAAGACCTTGATGCGTTTCTTCTTCGTTCGGCCGTGGTTGTTCTTCGTCTTCACCTCCAGGAACTGCAGGTCGCTGCTCACATAGGTGCGGAAGCGCATCTTCTGACGCCCCGTGTGCCCCGACTGGTGGATGCGATACATCGCAAAGTCGTCGGTATCGAAGTAGGTGGTGTCGTATTTCGAAAGTCGCTCTCCGCGTATGTCCTGTGCCCAATAGTCGGCCCGTGCCATGTCGAGGAGTTGCATGAGCTTTCGCCGCGTCGTCACAAACTTTGTGTCGATGCGGTTCATGAGCTTGATGCTACTCATCTCCTCGAGCGTGATCGGGTCGAATGTAGCCAGTATGTCGGTGAGGACTTCCATACCAATAGGGTTTTGTTTGCAAAGATAGGCGGCTGATGTCGCACGAGCAAATACAATCAGCCAATAGGCCGATTTATTCAGCCAATATTGCCAACGCTGATGAGATATTCGGCAATCTGCACGGCATTGAGGGCAGCACCCTTGCGAATCTGGTCGCCTGAGAGCCACAGCGTCAGTCCACAGTCGTCGGCCAAGTCCTTGCGGATGCGACCTACGAAGACATCGTCGAGGCCGGCGGTCTCGAGCGGCATGGGATAAACGAGGTTGGCGGGATCGTCCTTGAGCGTGCAGCCGGGAGCGGCAGCGATGGCGGCGCGGGCCTCCTCGATGCTGATGGGGCGCTCGGTCTCGATCCAAACACTCTCGCTATGACTGCGCAACGAGCTCACACGCACGCAGGTAGCCGAGCAGCGGGCATCGGTATGCATGATCTTGCGTGTCTCGTTGAACATCTTCATCTCTTCCTTCGTGTAGCCGTTATCGGTGAACACGTCGATTTGTGGGATGACATTGTATGCCAGTTGGTGCGGGAACTTCTTCACCGTCACAGGCTCACCGTCGACAAGTTGCTTGTACTGCTGCTGCAGCTCGGCCATGGCAGCGGCACCGGCGCCACTGGCACTCTGATAGGACGAGACGCGGATGCGCTTGATGTGGCTCAGCTTCTCGAGCGGTTGCAGTACCACCACCATCATAATGGTCGTGCAGTTAGGATTGGCAATGATGCCACGAGGGCGCACCAGTGCATCCTCGGCATTGCACTCGGGAACAACCAGAGGCACGTCGGGGTCCATGCGGAAGGCACTGCTGTTGTCGATCATCACACAGCCATGCTTCGTGATGGTCTCGGCGAAATCCTTCGAGGTGCCACCACCGGCCGACACAAAGGCCACGTCGATGTCCTTGAAGTCATCGTTATGTTGCAGGAGCTTTACTTCATACTCCTTACCACGGAACTCATATTTACGGCCGGCGCTGCGCTCAGAGCCGAAGAGAACCAACTCGTCAATAGGGAAATTGCGCTCAGCCAGAATGCGAAGGAACTCCTGTCCTACTGCTCCGCTTGCGCCAACAATTGCTACTTTCATTGTCTTCTTTCGTGTTAGTCTTTACAATTTGTGTGCAAAGTTAGTAAAAAAAAAGCGATTTGTTATCAAATCTTTGCTTTTTTGTGTTTTTATGAGTAATTTTGCAGGTGAAATGCTAAACCTATCGCAATATTTTCCCATCACTGACCCTACGCTGACGTTTCTGGTGGTGCTGCTGATTATCCTATCAGCACCTATCATCATGGGTAAGTTGCGCATCCCCCACATCATTGGCATGGTGTTGGCGGGTGTGCTGATAGGAAAATATGGACTGAACATCCTGGAGCGCGACGCATCGTTCGAGCTGTTTGGAAAGGTCGGACTCTACTACATCATGTTCCTGGCAGCACTGGAGATGGACATGGATGGCCTGCGCAAGAACATCCCGCGCATGACGTTCTTCGGACTGCTGTCGTTCCTCGCACCGTTCATCCTCACCTATCTCACGTCGATTTGGTTCCTCGGCTACAGCCACGAGGCATCGTTCCTACTGGGTGCACTGATGGCATCGAACACGCTCATCGCCTACCCCATCGTTGGTCGCTATGGTCTGCAGCGCAAGCCTAGCGTGACACTGAGCGTGGGTGGGTCGATGTTGGCGTTGCTGCTGGCACTCATCTGCCTGGCAGCACTGGTGTCGGCACACAAGTCGGGCGGAGGATTCTTCTTCTGGATGTGGTTCCTGGCGAAGTTCACCATCTTCGCCGTCGTGCTGCTGTTGGCCATCCCTCGACTAACGCGATGGTTCCTGCGAAGCTATAGCGATGCCGTGATGCAGTTCATCTTCGTCATGTCGATACTCTTCATGAGTGCGGCCTTCAGCGAGGCGGTGGGCCTGGAAGGCATCGTAGGTGCATTCCTCGCCGGACTAATCATGAACCGATACATCCCACATGTGTCGCCACTGATGAACCGACTGGAGTTCACGGGCAACGCCATCTTCATCCCCTACTTCCTCATTGGTGTGGGCATGCTCATCAACCTGCGACTGCTCTTCCACGGAGGAGGCATCCTTTGGGTGGTGCTGGCCATGGTGTTCTTCGGCACAGCGGGCAAGGCCTTCGCGGCCTATGCAGCTTGTTTCCTGTTCCGCATGCCGCTATCGTCGGGACACATGATGTTCGGTCTGACATCGGCCCATGCCGCCGGCGCCATCGCCATCGTCATGGTTGGCATGCAAACGGAAACGGCACCGGGACAATACCTCATCGGCGACGATGTGCTGAACGGTGTAATCATTATGATACTGTTCACGTGTATCATCTCGACACTTGTCACCGAGGCGGCGGCACAACAGATCATCATTCGCGATAAGGACATGGCGAGTGAGGCCGACGCACAAACCGACGACGAGCGCATGCTGATTCCGGTGAAATACCCGGAGTATGCACCAGAGCTGATCAACCTGGCCATCCTCATGCGAAACCAGAAACTGAACCGCGGACTCGTAGCCATCAACGTAGTATACGATGACACGAACATGCGACAGAATCAGGAACGGGGCATACAACTGCTGGAGCAGATCACGCAGCAGGCGGCAGCGACCGATGTGCGCATGCAGACTCAGGTGCGCATAGCGGCCAACATTGCCAACGGCATCAAGCATGCCTTCAAGGAGTTCCGGGCAAGCGAAATTCTGATTGGACTGCACGGAGCAGCAGGAGGCGGTTCGCCGGCTCGCTTCTGGGGACAGTTTCACCAGAGCCTCTTCAACGGACTGAACCGCCAGATTATCATGGCACGACTGCGCCAACCGCTCAACACGCTGCGACGCATACAGGTGGCAGTGCCCTCGCGGGCACAGTTCGAGCCGGGCTTCTACCGCTGGTTGGAGCGACTGGCACGTCTGGCAGGCAACTTGGACTGCCGAATCGTATTCCACGGGCGCAGCGACACGCTGGCCTTCGTGAACGAATACATGCGCAACCGGCATCCGGGCGTGAGGGCAGAATTCCACTCCATGCCCCACTGGAACGAGCTGCCGCGGCTGGCATCGTCGATTGCCGAAGACCATTTGTTCGTCGTGGTGACGGCACGTAAAGGCACCGTGTCGTACAAAACAGCCATGGACCGGCTGCCTGAAGAGCTGACGCGCTTCTTCTCGGGTACGAACATGATGATTATCTTCCCCGACCAGTTCGGCGATGCCATGGATGAGATGACGTTCGCCCAGCCGCAACACACCGAGGAAGACAGCATCTACGGAACCATTAGGAAGTGGATAAGAAAAGTGTTGAAAATCTGAAAACCTCCAAAGAACTGAACATTTCAAATACTCTGAACACTCCGAATACTCCAAAGACAATGATTAAAGTAGAAAATATCACCAAGAGCTTTGGCTCGCTGCAGGTCCTGAAGGGAATTGACCTGGAGATAAAGAAAGGAGAAATCGTCAGCATCGTCGGACCATCGGGCGCCGGCAAGACGACACTATTGCAAATCATCGGCACTCTCGACCGTGCCGATACGGGATCGGTATGCGTTGATGGCATTGACACCACCACCCTTTCGCAGAAACAGCTCTCCGACTTCCGCAACCAACACATCGGCTTTGTGTTCCAGTTCCATCAGCTGCTGCCGGAGTTCACAGCCATCGAGAATATCATGATTCCTGCTTTCATCGCCGGAAAGGGCCACAGCGAGGCGAAGAAGCGTGCCGAAGAACTGCTGGCGTTCATGAACCTCAGCGACCGAGCTACACACAAACCCGCTGAACTCTCTGGTGGAGAGAAACAGCGGGTAGCAGTAGCACGCGCACTGATGAACAATCCGGCTGTCATCCTGGCTGACGAGCCCAGCGGCTCACTCGACTCACAACACAAGCAGGAGTTGCACCAGTTGTTCTTCGACCTGCGCGACCAATTCGGTCAAACCTTCGTCATCGTCACTCACGATGAAGAACTTGCCAGCATCACCGATCGCACTATTCACCTGCGCGACGGACTGATCGTAGACCAAGACGGGACAAGTGTGGAGCAGGAGGACGCTCCCATCGCAGAGCAGGAAGCTCCCACCGCAGAGCAGGAAGCCTGATGAAAGACCCCAAAGGGGTCACACTATGGTAACCGCGGGTCTTGACCCGCGGTGGATGACATCCTCTCAAACACCCGACCCCAACGGGGTCGCACATAACCAAGCAGTCGAATTGGCATTCCTGTTGCTGTGCGACCCCGTTGGGGTCGATGTACTTTGAGATATCTACCCTCCGCAGGTCAAGACCTGCGGTTACCGTAGTGTGACCTCTCCGAGGTCATTGTGTCTGCTCGGCGACGTAGGAGACGCTTTCGCAGAGTTGCAGAGAAAGAACAGATATATTATTCCTCTTCCTTCGGCGAGTTCAGCCGGAAGGAGATAGGTATGGCGTACTTCACACGTACGGCTTTACCACTCTGCATGCCAGGCTTCCACTTCGGCATGCTTTTAATGACACGGAGTGCCTCTTGATCTAATTCTGCACTCACGCCCTTCTGCACATGGGCATTACTAATGGTGCCATCGGGCTCAACGATGAAACTCACCATGACACGTCCTTGCGTGCCAGCTTTATGAGCTGCCTCGGGATAACGCACGTTCATCGATAAATACTTCATCATCTCTCCCGTTCCACCAGGAAACTCCGGCATGTGCTCCACCACATTGAAGACATCACCATCAGCTGACGTATTCGGGCTAAAGCTTCCTGTTGCCGTAGGAGTGAAAGTGCCAGTTGCCGTAGGAGTGTTTTCTTTTGCGGCTTCCTTATCCTTGGAATTGACAACCACGACATAATCCTTTTTCCTTTCGTCACTTTTGGCGTACTCCTTGGTGACGATGAAGATGATGCCGTTCGACGTGTCGGCATTATACTTGTTGCCGTAGACTCTCAGAAGGTCTTTCTTGTCCTCGCTGTACTTCAATACGTTGATGTGATCAATGGTACTCTGGTCGAGCGCCTTCACTTGCTCTTGTGTAACCACCTTGCCATCAAGAACCAACAACGGCTCTGGTCCATCCGGCTCGCCAAAGATCAGCTTCGGACTGTCCTTCGCCACTTGCTTATTCTGACGGAAGACGAGAATGCCTTCTTTGTCTTTGTAGTTCCACTTCGGATCGCCTGCTGAGTTCGGCCGATGAATGATTTCATATAACTCATAGCCAAGCGACTTGCGGTTCATGACTTCTTCGAGCGTGGCAACATGGTCGTCGAAGAAGATGCGTCCGATGGTGAACTCCAGTGGCTGTCGGGGATCGGGCTTGCCTTCGCTCGAGAATCCAGTGATGCGGCCATATTGGTCAACAACGGCATGCAAAGCATACGGACGGTCGTCGGCGGGCCCGGCTTCGGCCTTCACCTCAATGGTCGCGTCGCTCATCTTCACTTGAGCATCCTTGCGGCCTTTCTTCACAACTTTCTTTTGCTGCTGTTGTTGAGTGTCCGAGTAGACGTAGTCGTTCACGGTCTCGGCGTTCAAAGCCAGCGTAACACCCACGATGGGCAGCAGGGCGAGCAACTTCAACCAGCTCGCGCGATTGGTTTTCTTATGTGTAAGCATCATGTTTATGCGGTTTTTAAGGGTACTGTGAGTGATGCCATTTGCCACGGAGTACCCGCACGTGGCAACGGCTTTTTGGATAAGCAGATACTGATACTGACGCATATTGATGCCTTGAGAGAGTACCGCCGCATCGGCTTCATACTCATGGATGGCGCGCAGGTCTTGGCGCAGCATCCACATAGCAGGATTAAACCATTGCAGGGCGGTGAGTATGTCAACGAGGAGTACATCTTCCGAGTGATGCTGACGGATGTGTCCTCGTTCATGGGCGAGCACAGAGGGGGCTTGCGCCTCGTAGTCGCTGCGTGAAAGTACGATGTAGTTCATCCAACTGAAGGGCGACACATCGCCTTCAGTAACACAGATTGTTGTTCCGTCGGGCTGCCGGTGGCGTTCGCTGCGACTGATGAGTAGCCAGACTTTCAGCAAAGCCAAGAGGGTGTGGCCCAGCACTAAAGCCATTCCTGCAAAGAACACAACAACGGCGAGCGTTTGCCAAAGAGGCGTGGTGGGCTCTGCCACCTCAGCCATCTCTGCCACTACGGGACCAAGGTAGTCGAGGGTAACCGACCCGGCGTCTTCGCTCACGACGACCGTTTTGTGCAACGTGATGATGCAAAGCGGTAGCACAAACGAGGCAACGGCAGTGGCAAGCAACACGATGCGGTTCACGCGGTGAAACGTCTCGCGGCTCAGTAGCAGGCGGTAGAACATATAGAACACCGCTATCAGCACGGCAACCTTCAGGTCGTAGGTTAGGAACTCCATCATACTACTTTCAGTTTTACGGATTTCTTCGTGATAATTAACTGAAGTTTCGCAAGCTCCACTTCCTAAGGGCTTAAAGGGCTTAAAAGGGAGTGAAAGGGGAGTAAAGGGACGTATGCTTTGTGCAATTGAGGAGTGAGAGTCAAAGGATTAAAACCCTGCATTATAGCCGCCCCTTATCAAGGGGCTCTAAATGTCCCTTTATGCCCTTTTCTCCCCTTTATACCCTTTATTCCTTTACTTGAGAAAGTTAAATAATTAATAATAATAGGTACTCAAGGCGAGCAAAACCCAGACTCCTATTTGCTGTTTTCATCAGCGCTTTCGATCCTCTCAATGAGTTCCTTCAGCTCATCCACGGAAATCTTCTCCTCCTTCACAAAGCTGGAGACGGCACTCAGATAGGAGTCATCGAAGTAGTTCTTGATGATACCCGTCAGGCTTGAGCGACCATAGTCGCGTTCGCTGATGGTGGGGAAATACTGGTAGGAAGTCCCGAACTGCTTATGGTCCAGGAAGCCCTTCTTCTCCAAGATGCGAACTGTTGTCGACAGCGTATTGAAGTGCGGGCGTGGCTCATCGTAGAACTCCAGGAGTTCCTTCACGAACATCGGGCCGTGCTTCCAGTACAGGTCCATGATTTCCTTCTCTTTTGTAGTCAGTCGTTTCATATTGATCAATTTTTCATGATTCATTTTCTAATCTCCTTGCGTCTGCATCTGTATCCATTTGCAAATTAACTAAAAGTTTTAGTTATATCCAACTAAAACCTTTAGTTTTTATGTTTTATTAAGAAGAAAAACGCCTATTTCTTAGTTATTCACACATGCCAGTGCTGCAAAAGCATTGACTTAGCCTTCCGAAAGCATTGCTCCTGCGTTCTAAAAGCATTGACTTTGCACCCCTAAAAGCATTGCTTTTGCAACCTGAAAGCATTGACTTTGCAACCTGAAAGCAATGCTCCTGGGCTCTGAAAGCATTGACTTTGCCTTCGAAAAGCATGCATCCAGCTTTTCGGCAGCAATGCGGCACATTTTACGCAGCAATGCGGCACACTTTACGCAGCAATGCTGCACAACTTACGCAGCAGTGTTGCACAACTTACGCAGCAATGCTGCACAACTTGTGCCAGCATGCTGCGCAAAAAGTGGCAGTGTGTTGCGCAAAAATTTGTACTATGGTTGGCAATCCTAACTGATATCTTTGAACAGGAAAAGGGATATTATATGCTTCTTGACCCACAAATGTAGGGACGCGGCGTGCCGCGTTATGGAAGGTGAAAGGCTAATTCCAGTAACGCGGCACGCCGCGTCCCTACATTGCAAATTGCGTTTGAGGCAAATTCTGTATATCTCCCTTATACAAAAGAAAACCTGCTCCGCACATGGCGAAGCAGGCTTTCTATATTTTGTTTGAGTTGATAATTCTCTTACTTAACTACGACCTTGAGCTGATGCTCGAGCTCGTTCACGTTCGGCAAAGCATTAGCGAGCTCTGCTTTGCGCTCACTTAATCACGACCTTGAGCTGTGCGCTCACTTAATCACGACCTTGAGCTGATGCTCGAGCTCGTTCACGTTCGGCAAAGCATTAGCGAGCTCTGCTTTGCGCTCACTTAATCACGACCTTCTTACCACCAACGATGTAGAGGCCCTTCGTCATCTGCTGTACACGCTGACCGGCAGCGTTGTAGATAGCATCTGCCTGCTGAGCCTGCTCAATGGCATCGATAGCAGTGGGCGTCGTGGGAACGGTAGCACCGATGACGGCCATCTTTGCTTCGGGATCGAGCTCGGCCTCCCAGTAGGTCTCACCATCGATCTTCACGGCTACAACCTGAGCATCGCCCGTGGGAACAAGGGCTGCACTGGTGGTGACAGCAGCGTAGGTGTCGTTCTTCACGACGACATCGAAGCCCAGACCACCCTCGACGGGCGTCTCATCGGGATTGTAATAGCCGACGAAGTCGAAGCCCTCAGCCTTCACAACAGGGGAGACGGTTGTGGAGATAGGCACATTGCGGAAGAGGTAGCGGTTGCTCTCCTTCACGGCAGTGGGCTTCAGCAGCACGGGAACATTGGCATCGATGGCAGCTTCCTTCAGCGACTTGAACTCTACAACGCCATCCGTGGCCTTGTCGAGAACAGCGACCTTCGTGTCCTTACCGAACTGTGCCTCGATGGTAGACTTATCGAGATCCATGGGCAGCACGATGGAATTCCACTCGCCCTGCTTCAGTGTGCGGTGAACGAGAACGTCGAGTTGCTCGGCCTTTTCGTTATAGAACTCCTCATACTGCGAGATGTAGCGGGTGGCATCGCCCAGACGAACCAGACGGAAGTTGCCAACCTCGGCCCATGAGTTGCGACCGGCGATGGGCTTGAAGTAAGCACCAAGCACAGCCTCGCCGTCGGCAGTCATCGTGAAGTAGTCACTGGCATCGTCCCAGCCTTCGCCATAGACGCCGCCCTCGCGGTCGTTACGTGCGATGGACTGATAGCGACCCAGACGGTCGTTGTTGATTGCCATCACCTGCAGACGCTCCTCGATGGTCTCGGCAATGGTGTTATACTTCTGACCACGACCCGTGGCGGTGAGCATATAGCGACCGGCCTTCAGGGGAACGGTCTGGAAGACGCGGGCAACGATGTCCTTGCCTTCAGCCTTGTTGTAGCCTTCGCCCTCGATGCCTTCGCTGGCAGCAAATTCCTCAAGGGTCCATTCGCCAAGCTGACTGGTGATGTCCTCGGCTTCAGCCAGGCCTTCGGCAAGTGCATGCGAACGTGCAACGTCCTTCATCACCTCGGCAAGCTGTTCGTCATTGCCTTCGTCGATGAGCTTCTGAGCCTCGGCAATGAGTTCGGGATTTGCATAAGGATACTTGCTAAGCTGCGATCCGCTGAAGGTTCCTCCCTGCGGCTGACCATCCATATAGGTGACGACGATGAGTGTTGCACGAACCTGCTTGTTCTCAGCAACAAACGACACTTCAGAAGCAGAACCCGTCCAGACGGTGCCTTCCATCGAACCCGTCGAAGGATCACCAAATCCTGAAACAGGATTGCCCTTCACATCGGTGAACTCAATCTTCGTGATGGTGCCACCAGGAGCCGAGAAGGTAAGCGTAGAGTTCTTATAGAACCGATACTGCTGACCATTGCCAAGAATACCACTTGTACAACTCATCGTAACACCGTCCTTCGTGACAGAGCCTTCACCAGCCTCTGCATTACCAAGATCCTTCGTAGCGTCGAAGGTAGCTGTCTTCTCTTCTACGACAGGCTCGCTGCCACCCTCGTCGAGGACGAAGAGCGTGGGCAGCACAGCGTTATCTTGTGCGCTGGCATAGGAACCGTAGGAAGTGTGCTGGATGGAGTACTGGATCCACTTCTCCTTCAGTACATTGGTGATGGTAAAGGTGCCGTCGCTGTTTGCCTGAACGGTCCACACATCGCCCTCGGGAGCCTTGTCGGCTACGTTAAAGCTATTGTAGGTGCCGGTCTGATAGACATAGCGGCCATCGCCCTGCATGATGGTATAGCCACCATCGGTAGCGGTGAACACAAACTCATTGGCAGCGTCTTCCTGCTCGATGACGCCATTCACAATGTCAACATTAGCCACCTGCAGATAGCCATAGTTCTTGGCTACGGGCAGAGCAACCTTGCCTTCGCTCTCGGCAACAAGCAGATAGCCCTTGCCACTCTCGATAGAGGTAGCCTTCTTATACTGACGCTTACCTGTGGGCTGTGGGTCGGGACCAGGACCGGGATCGGGTGTGACGCCGCCCTCGATAGCTACGAAGTAGGCATTGAGCACCTCAATCTTGTCTTCTTTCGCATAATATCCGCGAGTACCGTTAATCGTCAGGGTGCAGCCATTCTGGATTCCCTTGGCAGCAACAAGCTCCTGGAACTGCTTCTTCGCACCACCCTTCTCAGAGAGCAAGCCATAGACATAGACGCTACCCGTAGCATCCTCGAGGTCGAAGTTGCCATACTGGTCGCCATCCTGCAGGTTCTTCACCTGGCCCTTCAGCTGATACCACACCTCATCGCTCACAGGAGCTGCGAGGAAGTCGGCAACGCTGACTGTCTTCACTTCATCACCGGGCTGCGGATCGGGATCAACAGGATCGGGAGTGACCTCTCCACCACCAATGGTAATAACAATTTGAGTGGCACGGACTTGAGCACCGGAAGCCGTTAGAGAGAACGACTCGGCATTGCCAGTCCAAGTTCCTACTTTGTCGGCAAATTCATACGAACCGGTAGTGGCATCGGTGAAATTGCCAGGACCATACTTGGCAGTGCCACTGGCCGTACAGAAGAACTCCACCTTGGTCATATTACCAACTTTCGAAGTAATAGTCAGAGTCTGACCTTTACCCGTGCGATACTGCTCAGCAGCAAAGGCGCCGCCAGTAGTAGAAATGGTGACTCCGTCCTTAGTCACTTCATCGGCACCATCACCAGCATTGGTGTTAGTACCCATGTCTGTGCCAGCAGTGAAGGTGACTGTGGTCTGGGCAAACGACATGCCGCAAACCAGCATCATCAGCACGCTGAGCAATGAAAAACGTAAAACTTTGTTCATCTTCTTAGATTTTTAATTATATGTTATTTGTTGTTTCTTCGCTACAACACATATTACGTTGCAAAATTAAGAATAAAAATCGAGATTGCAAACAAAATCGCTACGAAAATCAGATTATTTTTGATGGTAATATACTTTTTACCTCCACATGTAGGGACGCGGCGTGCCGCGTTCATGGAGGGGGAAGCCAAATCCAGTTACGCGACACGTCGCGTCCCTACATTTTCAGGAATCAAATTCTAAATAAATTCTAATTATATCCCTTTCCTCTGGAGGTCTGGGGGGCTCCACAAAAAAAGAGCGAACCCCATGTGGAGTTCGCTCTCTTTATTATAGTGTCTTGTTATGATTACTTCACAATAATCTTGGCTACGCCGAGTTTGTTCTCGTTCGGAAATGAGAACTGGCGTTCTCTTTTCACTTACTTAACCACAAACTTCTTACCGTTGACAATATAGACACCCTTCTTGGTCATATTGTTCACACGTACACCATTGAGGTTGTAGATAGCGCCAGTGTTCACACCAGTGTTCACCTCGTTGATGCCAGTGGTAGCACCTGTGTTCTTCGGATAAGCAGCACGAACAGCGTCGATATCTGCGTCAGCGAAGTAGGTCAGTGAGAAGTTGTCGAAGATGCACCAGTAGTCAGTAGCATCGCACTTAGCACCGATGGTCAGCTTGCCGTCAGTAACCTTGACGATCACAGGATCAACGAAGTACTTACCAGCCAAGAAGCTGTTAGAGAGCTGCGCCATGTTTGTAGCACGATCGGCCTCCTCCATCTCACAGAACTTCACGGTCTCATCACCTGCAAATACAACAGGATAATCATCACGCTTGTCGTAAGCATTGGTGTAGTCGGTGAGAGCAGCCTGAGCATTCAGCATGTAAACACCATTCGGAAGCTCAACCTCCTGCGAGAGAACGAAGGTATGAGTCCAAGACTCAGCGCAGAAGTTCTCGTTAGCACCAGCGATGTTGTGGTTCTCAGTCTCCCAGATCCAAGCATCAGCATCGCGGTGGTTGCGGCTGAAGTTAGCATCCTTAATGAAGAAGGATACATCAACAGGATTCTCGAGAGAAGCCTCAGCCATCATAGCAGCCATATCCTTCTCGGAGTATACTAGCCACTGTGCATCCTCGCTTGTAGCATCGGTCAGAGTTCCAGAGAGAACAGATGTAGAACCGTCATAGCCAAGGAGGCCAACGCCAGCTTCACCATTGCAAGTGATAGTGTAGATACCCTTACCAACTACAGTGAAGGTCAGAGGCATCGGTGTGCCATTGTCAACGAAGTAGTTCGGACCGAAGTAGAACTGCTCGCCACCATTGTTCTGACGGCTCTCGAGAGTATAAGTACCATTATCAAGCTTCGTGAGCAACATGTACTCAGGATGATCAACGAGTGAGGAACGAGTACCCCAGCTGTTAGCACCATTGAAGAACTTACCAGTAGCAACATTCTTCAGGATGTACTTACCAGTTTCAAGAATACCAGTGTAGATCTGATCCTTGTACTCAGCGATAGCCTCTTCAAGCTGCTCGATGAGTCCATTGATAGGCTCAGCCTTCAATTGCATGTCGAAGCGCTTCTGCAGCTGCTCAATCTTCTTCTTGAATGCAGCGTCAGCACCAGCGACAAGTTCAGTATGGTCAGAAGCGAGGAGTTCCTCAGCCTGCTTCATCAGAGCATTGAACTTCTTAGAGGGCTCGTAAGCCTTCTGAGCCTCAACGATAGCAGCCTTCAAAGCATTGATAGCTGAAATGTAGGTTGTGACATAACCGTCCAATTCGGGAACAGTCGTCAACTTCTTAGTCATAGCAGCAGGAATGCCGGAATACATCTCAGCCTTCTGCTGGCCAAGAGCAACGAGGTCCAAGATCTGCTGGACAGGAATATCAAATGCATCATCAGCCCAGTTAATATTATAGTTCTCGTCAAGAACAAATAGACCAATGGTACCAATTTCTGCATCGCCCTCTACCTCAAAGAGACCAGTGTAAGCCTTAACGGTGTCGCACACCTCAACGGTATAACCATCGGCATAACCAGGCTTATAAGTATAGTTAGGATAGAACTTAACGGGACCGTAATCGCTCTCCCAGAAGCCCCAATCGTTATCAACGTCAGAAACAGAGACGGCACCCCACGACCATTCGCTCTTCTCGACACTCTTCTTCTCGACAGCAAAGACATCCTTGAAGAGGTAGCGGTTGCTGGCCTTCACCGTAGCAGGCTTAATCAGATAAGGAGTATTTGCAAGAATACCACCAATGGGATTTTCATACACGTGATCTGTACCCATGCCATACATAGCATAAGTCTCATTAGGATTCCACTCCAAGAAGCCTAAGAGTTTCTGCTTACCTTCTTCATCAAGGTCGAGAACGCCGAGAGGTTGTGCAAGAAGCGTACCCTCACCAAACTCTCTAACAATCTGATCGTAAGGAATGTCGCAAGGCACAGCGATAGAATACCACTTGCCAGCCTGCATCTCCTTCTTCAGCAGGAAGTCTGTAGGAGTATAAGCGCCCAAGTTGTAACCAACGACATCCCAATTGAGTTCGTCGGTAAGAGTCTCATCCTCATTCAGGTAGACAGTAGCATCGCCCAGACGAGTCAGACGGAAGCGAGTAGCCGAAGCCCAGCGCTCCTTCACGTTTGTAGCGGCACGCACACCGATGGTGACATCACCGACGCTCGGCATGGTGAAGAATACGGATGCATCGTTCCAACCATTGTCGAAGATACCACCCTTGTCACCCTCAAGCTCGAAGAAGCTCTTAGCAACGGTCTTACCTTCGAAGGTCTTAGCATAGAGCTGGAAGTAGTTAGAAGGATCCTCAGCACCAGTCTGAGTGAAGGCACCTTCCCAAACATACGACTCGAGATTCTGGCCATTGCGAACAAGGTCCTTCTTAATCAGAGAGCTCTGCGAAGCACGGCCAGCTGCAGTCAGCATGTAGCGGCCCGGGGGCAGCTGGATGGTCTGATGAGCATCAACCTCCATCGTACCCGACTCGTTCCAAGTGTTGGCATCGAAGTAAGGATAGTCGCTGTTGCCCTCAGAGTCAGTCAGAGCGTCATTGTTGGCGATTCCTTTATTCCATGTGCTCTCCCAAGCGTCGCCACCTTCTGTGAGGTTAGGATCCTTGATGTGAGCAGTGAAGTTTGCATCGAAGCCATAGTAATAGCCGCCAGCATACTGATGCAACATCTCATAGATATCGGAAATTGTGCGCTCAACACCTGCAAGCATCCAAGGATCGCGCTTGTCGGCCAAAGTAGTAACAAAGACAACGGTAGGATCATAAGAATCGACCTCGTCAATATGCAAAGTAGCGGTCTTACCGGTAACTGATGCAGTAGCAGCACCCCAGCTCCAGTAGTACGAGTTATACTGCTGACCATTCACAGTGAAATACAAATCATAACACATGGGAGTGATTTCACTGAGATCGAACTCTTCGCTGTTACAGGTAAAGGTCCAGTCCTCACCCTTCTCAACGTACCACCAACCATAGTCATCAGTAGCAATCTCATCAGCGTTCTCTCTGGTAATTGTCAGCAATCCGTCTTCAGATGTCCACACATTGCCATCCATTTGACCTGGATCAATGCTGTAAATATCCTTCTGATCGGAAGCACCAGTCAGCAAGAAGCCAATGAAAGCATCTGTATCCAAACCAGCCTCCTCAAGAGCAGTATACATACGAGAATAATTAGGATCATTCTGTTCAGCAAGTGCTGCACCGACTCCGTGAGTCTCAACTACGAGACGAGTGTACTTGGTAATAGCATCAGCCAGCATCTCGTCATAACCTTCAATGCCCAGCTCATCCATACGAGCCTTAATGGTTTCCTTCGTCTTTTCATCAGCATCAGCATACTCCAACAGCTTAACCAAAGCTAGGACAGCAACGCGGCTTGCCAGCTGATACTTACCATTGTTGTTCTTATACACCTTGAAATCACGATCGAGATCCATCTTCTGCTCACCAGTGAGCTCGTCATACTTATCACCGTCCTCAAGGGCCCACTTAAAGTCTTTGGGGAACAGAACATAAGGAACGTTGTTCAGAACCTCAACAGCCTTCTTCTTTGCAATGTTCTCAGCATCGGCAGTGTCGTATGCATCCTGAAGTGCCTCCATAGCAGCCTCAATCTCTGCGTTGGTAGAACCAGCATTGTCATAGACTGCCTGAGCAGCATCGATAGCCTTCTGCAGTTCTGCAGCATTGGTCTCGTTCAGGGTCGGCATCAACTCGTTGGCCTTATCAATAGCATTCTTCAGCAAAGAAGCCATACCCTTATACTCCAAACGGAAGTTTGCGAAAGGCATCCAGTCACCACCAGGAGCATCCATCTGCTTCACACCTACGCGGATGCTACCATTGGTAACGGTAACGTCAACAGAATTGTCGTACTTGCCATCAAAGAAAGCAGCTGCAGCATTTTGAAGATCGTTGCCAACTCCATAGCTCTTATAAGCATCTGTCTCAGCTGTCAGCGGACTCATAGCATCGTTAGCATAGACATAGCCACGAATGCCATCATAACCACGGTAGAAACTGTTCACATGAAGCGTGTACTTACCGTTGGGCACGCCAGTAATGTCCTGATAGAAATTGAAAGATTTCCAGTTCCAAGCCTCAATAGCATAGGGCTTAGCAGTACTACCAGTACCACCAGCACCATTCATAGCGAAGTTACACCAACGGCCGTCGGCATCGCGCTCCATCTTCCAGACATTATTGTTACTGTTAAGCTGGCGATCACCAGTTACCTGTGCGCGGGTGTTGTTACGGGACGTACGCTGGCCAATGATGAAACCAGTCACATCGACAACATCAGTTGCCTTTGCATCAAGAGCAGCCTGAGCAATGTCGGCCTTCGAGACAAGAATCCACTGCGACAATGCACCTTCATTGCCCTTTAGATTCACATTAGTGTCGCTGGTGTTTGCGGTGAGGAACTGCTGTCCGTTGCCAATGGTGTAAGCAATTGCACCATCTTCGGTCTTCACTTGCGTAAAGGTCCAGTTCATGGAAGCTCCATCGCACCATTCACCATTCAGGAAGTGGCTGTTTCCACCATTACTCAACTGAGAGTCAAGGGTATAAGCACCATTGCTGCCAGCGAGGATAAAGTCGATACCGTAGTCAGCTACTGAAGCGTGTGTACCCCAGTTGTTACCACCGCAGAGCCACTTGCCTGTCCCTACGTTGTAGAGATAGTACGTACCTGCTGCTGCCTCACTACCGGTCCATGTCTGCGCGAAAGCAGATGTTCCGACCAGGGCAAGCAGAGATACCAAAAGTGTTTTTAAATACCTCATAAATGTTAATGTTTAAATGAATTAATAAATAATAGATGTGTATAAGTTTTCAACTAATTAGTACACGCCAAAGCAGGACAGAAACTGTCCAATAATGGCAAAGATATTATCTTTCAATTTGCAAATTTAGTGATATTTTTCAATTCTACAAACTTTTTTCTTAATTTTTCTTACTTTTAGCAGTATTTTTCGCGGTTTTTTTACGTTTAACATAAAAAAAGGTGTCCACACGATGTGCGGACACCTTTTATATAAATAAGCTTGGGCTTACTCAGCGATACAGATAGTAACGCGGTTGAGGTCGTTCTCAGCGAACGGCTGAACACGTGCACCCTTGCTGTCCTTCGTAATACGGTCAGCGGGGATGTTGTACTTCTCGGTGAGGAGCTTGTACACTACGTCGGCACGACCAGCGGCCAGACGATCGTTGATGCGATCGTTACCGGTACCAGCGTCAGCATAACCAGTCACGTTAACCTTAGCCTTCGGATACTTGTTCAGGTAGTCAACGATGTCGCGAACCTTAGCCTCTTCAGTCTCAACAACAACAGTGCTGTTGATGGTGAAGAATACGTCGCGGCGCATGGGCTCTACCTTCACGGGCTTGGGCTCAGGCTTCACAACGGGCTTCTCCTCGACAACCTTCACGGGCTCGGGCTCGGGCTCGGGAACGATGACGGGCTCCACCTTCGTGTAACCCTTACCAAGGTTGATGCGGAAACCAGCGAGGGCATTGAAATACCAGTCGGGGTTGTCAGCCTTCTTGGAGTTGTACTTATCGGTTGTGATGTTGGCGTTAGCCTCGATGATGAAGCGAACAGCATCGCTCAGACGGAACGAAGCCTCCAGACCACCACGGCCGAAGGGAAGAATCTGATTGCCATCCCAGAGATAGCGGAAATCGAACTGCTTCGAGAGATCGTTTGCTTCGTCGTTCTCGAAACCGATGTTAGCACCACCGCCGAGGAAAGCAGTGAGGTTGAACACGCGCTTGGGATTCCAACCGCAGAAGAGATTCGACAGGTTGAACATGAAGTCCAAACCAGGAGCTACATACTTATACTTGTAAGTAACATTGGCTTCCTTATTGAAACCACCCTTGCTCTGCCAGCCGTTGGCCTGCAGACGCATGCCGAAGACAGGGCTGAACTGATAGCCAAGGCCGAGCTGTACGTTCGGTGACAGAAGATCAGAGAACTTTGCTTCGCCAAGTGTTTCCTGCACACCACCCTCAAGGTTGAGGAAAGCATGCTTCTTGAACTGATACTCTGTTCCATCAGCAGCTGTATAGGTAGCCTGAGCATTAGCAGTCATACCGACAGCGAGGAACAGCGATACGAAAAGGTATTTTACAAATTTCATAAACTGTTGTTTTAATTTTTGATTTCAGATCCATGTGTAGAATCCGTCTGCGAGTCAGCAAGCGTAAGATACCACTGTCCATCGCGACGGACTGGCTTGATGTAGAAGGAGATCTGGTTGGATACGGGGTCATCGGGCTGTTTCTCGAACAGCGTTACATTGTACTTCACCTGACAGTCAATCTCATTAAGGAAACGAACCGACTCAATGTTATAGGTGAGTCCAAGGAAGTTACCCAGCACCATGCGATGCTGCTTCTCAAGCTCTGCAGGAAGAGAAACGATCTCCATTCCATCTTTGAGGTAATGCAACATGCCCATTGCGGCATCGAGGTCCTGATTCTTCAGATAGTCGAGGAATTGGTTGGTAAGGTCGTAGACAGCAGTAGTGTCGTTATGGCTCAGGTCCATTTGAACAGCCTCCAGCAATTCACGGTCAACATCTTCCATCGTACGGCCTTTCTTTTTTGAACAGCCGGTCAGGATTGCAAGCACAGCGCACAAAGCAAGGAAAAAAGATAACTTTCTCATCATCAAAAAAAAATTTTTTAGTTTAAAAAGGGGTGCCAACGAGTTGACACCCCTCTTATTGTTGGTTCAATGAATGTTCAATTAGAACTTCTTGGCAGCATTGTTAAGAGTCTTCTTAACAGTGATCACACCATAACCACACTTGATGTTCTGACCCCACTTGTAGTTCATAGTGATGGGAACATAGATGTGGAACAGCTTCACGTTACCACTGTTGTTCGAGTAGAAGATGTCACCACCAACGAACTTCTTGCCATCCCATGTGATAGGAGCAGCGGTGAAGGTGAAGATACAAGCAGGCGAGTTCTTCTTCAGGTTGACGAGCTTCTCGATGTCAGCAGCCTTCTCGAGGATAACCTCACGCTCAGCCTCGGGCTTGTTGATATCGGTCATAGCGTTGTCAACGTCAGCAGCCAGCTCAACACCATAGTAGTTGATGTAGTGAGGAGTCTCATACTTAACGTAGTTCACGCTAGCCTCTTGTCCATCCTTATCGGTCAGACCGTTAGCAGAGGTGAAGCTCTGGTCGCGCCAGTCAACGAGCGATACGAGATCCATGATGTTCACCTTAGAACCACCATCAACAGCGTCCTGAACCTCAGCGTTCTTCGTCTTCTCAACATCAACGGGACGGAGGAACTTCACATTGAAGTAGTCAGAACCATCGGTGATGAACGGATCGTAGCAAGCGCCAACGAGCTTGATCTGCAGATAAGCGGTGAAGGTCTCGAGAGAAGCGAGTTCCTTATGACCAGCAACGTTCAGGAGGTCGAATGCAACCTCGTTCTGCTGATACTCAAGAGCGGACTCGATAGCTTCCTTACCCTCGGGAACAATAGTCGGAGTAACCAGCTTCACGATTGTGGTAGCCTCGATAGCCTTACCATTCTTAGCAACGGCCTCAACGCTCTTCTTGTCGGCAGCAACCTGCAGGGTGTACTCAGCACCGCTGTTGCCCTTAACCTTCCACTGACCCTTGCTGTCAGCATTGAACTCAGCGTTCAAAGCAGGCTCAGCAGTTGTCGGAGTGGTGAAGAAGAACTCAGGCTTAGCCTGCTCAGCAAGCTTCGGGAACTTATCAGCATTGTTGATGCTACCACCTACGGTGTAACCGTCGAATGCAGCGAGGATATCCCAAACGAATGCGCAGTCGTCGTTCTGAGTGTTAGGAACAGTCACGTTAGCGTGAGTTTCCTTCATACCAGAAGCAGAGCTATTCAACTTGAACCAGTAAGACAGAGTCTTATTGTTGTTGATAGAAGCGGTAGCGAAGTGAATCTTACCAGCGGGGATCACGAAGGGAACCCAAACATTCTTAACGCCCTCGAACTTAACAAAGACAGTCAGTTCGTTAGTGTTCAGACCAGTCTTAGGATCAACCTTCAGAGTACCATCCTTGAACATGCGGAGGATATCGTCATTGGTAAAGCTCCACTGCAGAACCTGCATGTGAGCACCACTCTCGTTGTCCTGAACGAGCTGCACTTTACCCATGTACTGATTCTCTGACAACTTCTTGTCGTCCTTAGCTTCGCTATACTGAGCAGCCTCGATGCCATCAGCAGCCTGACCTACGAGAGGATTAGTACCATCCTTGGTCATGAGCTTCCAGTTCTCTTCGAAGGAGGTCTTCGACCACTTACCCTCAAGAGCAACGCTGAGGATACGGTTCTCAACCTGCGACCAAGACATCTTACCTACATAGTCCTCGCCTTCGCAGTCAGCGAAGTAGTCATCTTCCAGTTTCACAGGAGGATCAACAACAACCTCAGGAATGATAACCTCGTCAGGATTCTCGCTGATGAGGAGCTTCATGTAAGCATAAGCTGCAACCTGATTGTCAGCAGTCTTAACCAGCACGCGAACGATAGGCATACGGCCTACAGAAGCCTTGTCAGCCTGCTCGCTGGTAGACTCACCCTTATCGGTAACCTTCACGGGACGAGCGATGGTCTCACCCTTATCGTTCTTCTCGAGAACAACGTGTACAGACTCGCTTGTGTTGTTGTTACCAAGAGTATAGGTAACGAGATCGAACTCATAGTGGAGACCGAACTTATTGAACATCTCCTCATCCATGAGCTTATCCTCGCTCTTCACCTCTACACCAGCAGCATTGCGATAGCTGTAGCTGTAGTGAGTGCGTACGAGCTCGGTAAGGTTGATGGTCTCATTGTAAAGCACATTGTGAGTAGCGGGAACGAACTGATCAGCAAGAGCTACGAGGTCCTGTGTCAGGTGACCACACTCAGGAGCAGGATTAATGCTCTCTTCGTGAGTGCCATCCCATTTACCGAGGATAGCGTCGTGGTTCGACCACTTCACGTCAGCAATCACAAGAGTGCTGTACTGTGTGGGAGCGATGAGAGCCCAGTCAGAAGAAACGTTGACTTCCTTCTCGTCAACAGTCTGCTTGTAGTTCAGAGCAACCTGCGGGAGGATACCAGCCTTCAGGAGAGCGTTGATGGTCTCAAACTTACCAGTGAACTCAACGGGGAGAACGCCAGCATATGTCTTGTCCCAAGAATCCTTGTCAAGAGTTTCCTTCACAGGCTTAATGAGATCGTTCACACCGTAGTTAGCACCAGCGCGAGTCTTAGCCTCGTTAGAGATGAAAGCAACTGTAGCGCCGTCGATGTCAGCGTTCCAGGGGTTCAGGTGATAGTAAGCAACACCGCCCTTGCAAACGTCGATGGGAGCAGTCTTAGTGTCCTGAGCCCAAGCCTCTTCGAGGGTCAGTTCCTTACCAGTCTGAGTCCAAGGAGTGTCATACAGAGCGGGAAGCTCGATAGCCTCGATACCGCTGTAGAAGAACTCGGGCTTCAGATAGATGCTGGTGAGCACCTTCGAGATGTAGAGATCAAGCACGTTAGCCTTGGCAGCACCTGCGAGAGCCTCAGTAAACTTCTTGTCAGCCTCAGTCATCCAACCCTTGATGTCCTCGATAGCGAGACGGTTGGTTTCGATACCAGCGGCCTTAATCTCGAGGTCAGAGATGCGCTTTGTCAGACCAGCGATGGTCTCGCTCTCGTCGAGAGCCTTCTCAAGATCCTTGATCTGCTTCTGCAGTTCAGCCTTAGCGTCAGAAATCTGCTTCTCGAGATCCTTCTTCTGAGCCTCGAGGTCTTCTTTCACCTTCTTGAGATCCTTCTGGAGGTTGTCAATGTTGGTGTTAACATCAGCAAAGTCCTTCTGAACCTGCTCGTTGAACTTCTTCAGAGCGTCGATCTGGAGGTTGATCTCCTTCAGAGCCTCATCATTAGCTTCCCAAGCGCTCTTCTGCTCAGCCTTGTAAGCAGCGAGGTCGTCGCTCACAGCCTTAATGGAGTTCTGGAGCTCCTGAACCTTAGCGGTGAACTCAACGAGGTCGACCTTCTTAGCATCGAGCTCGTCACGAAGCTGCTCAGCATACTTCTTTGCCTCAGCAATAGCCTCTTCCTTAGCAGCAGCGGCAGCCTTAGCGGCAGCAGCATCAGCATAGTCAGCAGCGTACTTCTGAAGCTCAGTCTTCAGAGCATCGTTGTCAGCCTTTGCACCAGCGATAGCGTCCTGAATGGCCTTGTCAACATCAGCCTTGTTAGCCTTAGTGCTCTCAAGGTTCTTGATGGCCTGGTCAAGGGCAGCCTGGGCAGTAGCGCAGTCAGAAGCGCACTTCTTCTGTGCGGCATCCAGCGTAGCAATCTGGCTGTTCAGATCGGACTTAAGACCATCCACCTGTTGCTGCAGGTTCTGGATGTCTTCATCGTAGTCCTTACATGACGTGAACACGCTCACAGATGCGATGAACAGCGCACCCATAAGCAACGTACTTAAAAACTTTTTGTTCATACGATTAATTTTAAAATTAAACATTAAAAATAAAACATTAAATATTATATCATTTTTCTCTCAATAACAGCTCACATCGGGGCATAAATACCCACTCATCTCAGCCCATGAGATACAATTTCGGTGCAAATATAGAGATAATTCTTAAAACAAACAAACATTTTTAGGTTTTTTTTTGAAATATCTTGAAAAAATTGTTGTTTTGCCCCATTTTTGCCCATAAAATGGGCGATTTAGGTGAGAATGAAAGGGTTTCAGCACATTTTTATGATTTTTTGCTTCTTGCCTTGTGAGTGCGGGCTGGCGGTAGGCACTGCCTGATGAGACCGGCTTCCACCAGCCCGCCTTATAATAATAAATAAGGTGTATCAGAATTCGGCATTCTTCGGTGTGCGCGGGAACGGAATCACGTCGCGGATGTTCTGCATGCCTGTGACGAAGAGGATGAGTCGCTCGAAGCCCAGTCCGAATCCAGCATGAGGACAGGATCCCCACTTGCGGGTGTCAAGATACCACCAGAGATGCGTCATGTCCATCTCTCGACGGTTGATCTCAGCCATGAGCTTATCGTAGCTCTCCTCACGGACCGAGCCTCCGATGATCTCACCAATCTGCGGGAAGAGCACATCGGTGCCCTGCATGGTAGGACCGGGAGCAACGGCACCGTGATAGCCTACGGATGCACCATCGGCATTGCCGCCATCCACAGCATCGTTCTGCTTCATATAGAACGACTTGAACTCACGGGGATAGTCGGTCATGATGACTGGCTTGCGGAAGTGTTCCTCGACAAGGTAGCGCTCATGCTCAGAAGCGAGGTCGTCGCCCCAATTGCACGGGAACTCAAACTTGTGACCGTTGCTGATGGCTTCCTGCAAGATGCGGATACCCTCGGTATAGGGAAGTCTTACAAAGCTATCGGTGAGAACGCTCTCGAGTCGCTCGATGAGCGTCTTGTCAATCATCTTATTCAAGAACTCGAGGTCGTCGCGGCAGTTGTCGAGAGCCCAACGCACACAGTACTTGATGAAGTCCTCCTCTAGATCCATCAGCTCTTCCTGGTCGATGAAGGCCACTTCGGGCTCCACCATCCAAAACTCTGCAAGATGGCGCGGCGTGTTACTATTCTCGGCACGGAAAGTCGGTCCGAAGGTGTAGATGGCACCAAGGGCCGTTGCTCCGAGCTCGCCTTCAAGCTGTCCCGAGACCGTGAGCGAGGTCTGTTCGCCGAAGAAGTCGTCGTCGTAGATAATCTTTCCATTCTCGTCCTTACGCAGGTCGTAAAGATTCTTCGTAGTTACCTGGAACATGTTGCCTGCTCCCTCGCAATCGCTGGCGGTGATGAGCGGTGTGTGGAAATAGAAGAAACCATGCTCATGGAAATAGGTGTGGATGGCCATCGCCATGTTGTGGCGGATGCGCATGACAGCACCAAAAGTATTGGTACGCAGGCGCATGTGGGCATTCTTACGCATCACCTCAAAGGACTGGCCTTTCTTCTGCATGGGATAGTCGGAACCACAAAGGCCGAGAATCTCGATTTCGGAGGCATTCACCTCAGATGCCTGCCCTGCAGCAGGACTCTCGACGAGTGTTCCGTTTACAGCGATGCAAGAACCGGTAGTGATGAGCTTGAGCTGTTCTGCGTCAAACTTAGCCGGATCGACAACGATTTGCACGTTTTTGATTGTTGAGCCATCGTTCAAGGCGATGAAATCAACTGCTTTACTTGAGCGATGAGTGCGCACCCAGCCTTTCAGGCAGATGGGTTGTCCGTAGTTGGTAGACTGGAGCGCATCAATGACTTTTGTCCGTTTCATATAATGAACCTCCCCACCGCCCCTACAAGAAGAGACGTGCCTGACGGTTTCAGGGGAGAATGTCAGGATATATGGTTACTTAATTTGGTTTCGAACACCTTCCCGCAAGGCCCTCCCCTCCTTGGGAGGGGCCGGGGGAGGTCTATATTACTCGAATGCCCCCATGCGAAGCATCTCGACTTCCTTCTCGGTGAGGAAACGCCAATCGCCACGACGCAGGCTCTTCTTGGTGAGTCCGGCAAACTGCACGCGGTCGAGTTTTACAACGCGATAGCCAAGGCTCTCGAAGATACGACGCACGATGCGATTCTTACCCGAGTGGATCTCGATGCCCACCTGGCTCTTATCGGTATCGCTGGCATAGGCGATTGCATCTGCATGCACCTCTCCATCGTCGAGGGTGATACCCTCAGCAATCTGCTGGATATCGTGAGCAGTGACGTTCTTATCGAGGTATACATGGTAGACCTTCTTTTTCAGGAACTTCGGATGCGTGAGCTTGGAAGCCAAGTCACCGTCGTTGGTGAGCAGGAGTACACCCGTGGTGTTGCGGTCGAGACGGCCTACGGGATAGATGCGCTCGGGGCAAGCATCCTTGACGAGGTCCATCACAGTCTTGCGCTGCTGAGGATCGTCGCTGGTGGTGACAGTGTCTTTCGGCTTGTTAAGCAGCACGTAGACCTTCTTCTCAAGTGTGACGGGCTGATCGTGGAAGATAACGGTATCGGAGCGCTTTACCTTGGTACCCAATTCCTTGACCACCTCACCATTAACGAGCACTACGCCAGCCTGGATGAAATCATCGGCTTCACGACGTGAACAAACACCGGCATTGGCCAGGAACTTGTTCAGACGGATGGGCTCGTTGGGATCAACGTGCTCTTCCTTATACTCAATGCGCTTCTTCATACTATACTTAGCATTCGGGTTGTAGCCCGGCGTGCGCTGCTGGCGATAACCGCCACCATAAGGATTGTAGCCACCCTGCTGGCGCGACTGATAGCCGCCCTGCTGGCGCGACTGATAGCCGCCCTGCTGCTGGCCGTTGCCATAACGAGGACGATAGCCGCCCTGCTGCTGGCTGCTGCCATAACGGGGACGATAGCCGCCCTGCTGCTGGCGGGGCTGATAGCCACCCTGCTGGCGGGGCTGGTAGCCCTGCTGCTCACCCTCTGCATTATAACGAGGACGGTAGCCGCCCTGCTGCTGACGAGGCTGGTAGCCCTGCTGCTCACCCTCAGCATTGTAGCGAGGACGGTAGCCGCCCTGCTGCTGGCGAGGCTGATAGCCCTGCTGTTCGCCTTCTTCGTTGTAGCGAGGACGATAGCCGCCCTGCTGCTGACGAGGCTGGTAGCCCTGACCCTGGTTATTAAAACGGGGACGATAGGGGCGCTGAGCCCCCTGCTGGAGTCCACTTCCGAATCCTTCGGGGCGGAATCCCTCGCTGTCAGCGCGTCCATGTTCACTACTATAGGCACGCTGCGTATGTATACGCGGACGCTGCGGTTTGTCCGTTGCCTTACCTTGATAATTGCCGGCGGGCACATAGCCTTCACGGCTGTTGTCGCTCATCTCTGCAGTGTTATCCACCTGCTTGTTTTCATTTTCCTGATTCATGGTTTTCTTCGTTGAATGAAACAATACTAATAAATTCTTTACTCTCTAATTAATTTGTTTGATATTATACATTCCCCTGTCACGGGTCGTGTTGGTTTCAAATACCGGTGTAAGTGGCAGGCGTTATAGCCAGCAACTCTGCCTTCACGGCATCGCTGACCTGCAGCGTATTGATGAAATCGCGAATGGTTTCGGCCGTGATTTTCTGATTGGTACGCGTGAGGGCCTTCAAAGCCTCATAAGGCTGAGGGTACGCCTCGCGACGCAAGATAGTCTGGATGGCCTCTGCGACAACGGCCCAGTTATTTTCGAGGTCGTCTTGAAGCTTTTGCTCGTTGAGGATGAGCTTACGCAAACCTTTGAGGGTGCTCTGAATAGCGATGATGCTATGTCCCATAGGAACACCAACATTACGAAGCACCGTGCTATCGGTAAGGTCGCGCTGCAAACGGCTCACGGGGAGTTTCTGCGCAAGGAACTGCAGCAAGGCGTTGGCGATGCCCAGGTTTCCCTCGCTATTCTCGAAATCAATCGGGTTTACCTTGTGTGGCATAGCACTAGAGCCTACCTCACCTGCTTTGATCTTCTGCTTGAAATACTCCATCGAGATATACATCCAGAAGTCGCGGTCGAGGTCGATGATAATCGTATTGATGCGGCGGATGGCATCGAAGACAGCGGCCAGCGAATCATAGTTGCTGATCTGAGTCGTGAACTGTTCACGCTGCAGGCCAAGCTTTTCGCTAACAAACTGATTGGCAAACGTGCGCCAGTCGTAGTCGGGATAGGCTACGTGATGTGCGTTCAGATTACCTGTTGCGCCACCGAACTTAGCCGACAGAGGACAATTCTTCAGGGACTCGAGTTGCTCAGACAAACGATAGACATATACCATCACTTCTTTTCCCAGACGTGTAGGCGATGCTGGCTGACCATGAGTCTTTGCCAACATAGGCACCGTCTGCCATTCCTCTGCATACTGGCGCAGCTGATTGACAAGCTCCTCGAGTTGAGGAACAAACACATCCGTCAACGCCTCTTTCAGCGAAAGGGGCACACTCGTATTGTTAATGTCCTGCGAGGTAAGACCAAAGTGGATGAATTCCTTATAGGCAGCCAGTGACTGGCCGGTTTCGGAAAGTTTATCGATTTGTTCTTTGATATAGTATTCTACCGCCTTTACATCGTGGTTGGTGACACTCTCAATCTCCTTTACACGCTCGGCGCCTGCCACATCGAATTCCTGGTAAATGGCACGCAGCTGGGGAAACAGAGCGTGCGGGAACGATGCCAGTTGCGGGAGTGGCAGCTCACAGAGCGCAATGAAGTACTCAATCTCCACCCTGATACGGTAGCGAATGAGTGCATATTCCGAAAAATAGTCTGCTAATGGTTCGGTTTTTCCGCGATAACGCCCATCAACGGGAGAAATGGCAGTTAATAAATTGAGTGTCATGAATGTGTCGTATTATAATACTTTATCGTTTACTCTTTTTCTGTATTGTTCCTGAAGATTATCCTTATCTGTCACGCCTGCGTTTCATCATCGAATGGCAGACATCTTCGTGGGCGTTGACGGATTCGAACCGCCGACCCTCTGCTTGTAAGGCAGATGCTCTAAACCAGCTGAGCTAAACGCCCTTTTTCATAACATCGCAAGGATGCTAAAAGCATCATCACGCGTTACGAGGTGCAAAGTTACTTCTTTTGTTATGAATTGCCAAATAAATTGATATACTTTTTCAAAAAATTAACCATAAAAAATCCCGGCAACCCCGAAGGATCACCGGGAAACACCCCAAGTGGGCGTTGACGGATTCGAACCGCCGACCCTCTGCTTGTAAGGCAGATGCTCTAAACCAGCTGAGCTAAACGCCCTTGTTTTTCTAAGCGGGTGCAAAGGTACGCACTTTTTCGGAAACCACCAAATTTTTCAACAACTTTTTTACCTTTTTCTTTATTTAGAGTGCGAAAAGTACGTTCAAACAAAGATAAACCATGATGTAAACAGGCATATTAGAGTGTTTTTCAGTGTACGAAACTATTCATAAGATTATTGAGACATGCACCGTAACACATAGAGATATGATCCATAATACACGGAGATATAATCCTAATCATACTGAGACATGCTCCATAACATACAGAAGCGCACTGCATATCACACAGAAGCATGCTGCATAACATATAGAGATATGATCAAAACTTATAGGAACATGACCAGTAGTAGAAAGAGATGCGTTAAACTGTCATTGATTGGAACAAGAATTCTTAAGCCCAATCGATGAAAGAAATAAGAGGAAGAAGGCGGAAACATAACAAAATAACTTTGCAGAGTCAGAAGAAATCCGACTCTACAAAGTTATATGATTCGCTAAGCGAATAGCTGCGATAGCAGTGCCGACAAGCGGCAAGCTGCTTTGTGTCAGGAGAAATTACTTAACCTGGACAGTAGCGCGACGGTTGAAGGAGATGGGAGACAGCTCGTCAACACCACCCTTACCAACGGTCTCAATCTTATCGCGGCTTACGCCCATCTTAACGAGCTCCTCAGCAACGGTCTTTGCACGCTCGTCAGACAGCCACTGGTTGTGGTCAGGCTTACCGGTAGCGCTATCAGCATAACCCGTTACGAGCAGGTTGGTGTTATTCTCCTTAGCATACTTAGCAACACCCTCGATATTCACGAGGTCCTTCTGCGAAGCAATGTTGGTCTTGTCGAGGTTGAAGAACACCGAAACAGGAGTGGTCACGAACTCACGAACAGCCTTCGGAGTCTCAGCGGGCTTCTGGTTAGCCAGAGCCTCACGCAGACGGCCATTCAGGCGAGCGTTCTCAGCGTTAGCATCGTTGAGCTGTGCGTTGAGGGCGTCGATCTGGCTCTGAGAGAGGGCCTTGATAGCGTCCACATCGGGAGTCTTGTCCCAACCCACGCGGCCGAGGTTGAAGGTCAGACCGAGCTCAGCGGTGAACCAACGGTCGTGGTTCGAGGGAGAGGGATCGCCACCCTTACCACCGAGGTCAACATAGCGCTTGTTGCCAAGACGGCCTTCGAAGTCGTCACCACACATTGTGAAGCCGAGGTCGAGGTTGAGGAGTACGCGCTTCGAGAGCTTCCATGTGTTCAGCAAGCCAAGGCTAGAAGCGAGCTCGTAAGTGTTGTACGAGCAGTTACGGGTAATACCCACACCAGCATAAGGAATGAAGTTCCAAACGCGAGTGTCGCTGTAACCACAGAGCATGTTGCTCAGGTTGAACAGAGCCTGTTCCTGCAGATTCCAGAACTTGATGTCATTAGCATCCTTGTTCTCGCTGATCACGCTACGACCATTCATAGCAGCAAACTTTGTGCGGAGACCGAGACCAGGAGTGAACCACTTACCAACTGCAACCGAGAAACCGGGAGCGCTGCGGAAATCCTTGAAGGGGCCCTTAGCGAAGTCGGCACCCTTCTCTTCGTTAGAATAGAAAGCATTCCAAGAAGCATTCACCTGGACGAACCAGTTCTGCCAGAACGAGTTTGTTGCTACGCTATACTTCAGCGTAGGATCTTCCTGTGCCATTGAGGCCATCGAAACACTGGCAAAAGCCAGAATCATCAAAAACTTTTTCATAACTTAATAAATAATATTAATAAACTTAAAAATAGTTATTGCACAACTAGCATTTTCGGGTACAAAGTTAATAATTATTTTTAATAAGTATCATTTTTTGCTATTTTTTTTTCGTTTTTTTGCCGAAAAAGGGCATTTTTTCCTTATTTTTCGGTGTTTTCGGGGCATTTTACCCTAAAAGTCGGTCAATTTCTTGCTGTTTAAGGATGGTAAGGATGGGTTTGCCATCGGGTGTATAATTCACATTTTGACAGGCAAAAAGGTCGTTGATGATGCCTTCCATCTCCTCATTTCCCAATATTTGCCCGACTGGAATCGCTGCATTTCGTGCCAAACTCAGCGCAAGGGAATTGCCTATTTCATCTTGTATACCGCCACTGGATGTGTCTGCATTCTCAACCATATCGCGCACCAACGCAACAGGATTGACTCCTTCAAGACCGGCCGGGATGGCATTCACGGCATAGCTGCCATTGCCCAGCGAAGTCAGTTCGAAGCCCATCTCTTCCATCTGCGCCGACACATGATCGAACACCGTCTGCTCTGCAGCCGACAGTTGGATGATCTCCGGGAAAAGCAGCTTTTGGGAGACCCATTGCCGGTTTTTCTGCAAGGTCTGATAGTGCTCATATAATATACGTACGTGCGCGCGATGCTGATCGATGATCATCAGCCCCGACTTCACCGCCGTCATAATATAGCGTCCCTTGTATTGATAATGCGACGGAGATTTATCGGCTATGAGCGTATCAGAATCCCCTGCCCCACTGGTTTCAGCGGGAGTTGTATCAGGCGAAAGTGTGTCCTGATGCTGCGTGAACGGAATCGGCTGCTGAACGTCGCCCGCCGGTTTCAGGTTCTCGTAGAGCTGTTGCCAGTCGTTCACCGCTTTGCGCTTGCGTTCAGCTGGTGTTGATGAGAACGGATTATACTGAGGATTATACTCCACCTTGGGCATTGTCGGCATCGCTCCTTGCTGGAACACAGGAATCTCCGGCTTCCCCTGCGTATCGAAGTCGATTCTCGGGACATCGTTGAAGGCACCGATGGCATCTTTCACCGCTGCGGTTAGGATTTGCCAGATGGCCTGCTCGTTCTCGAACTTGATTTCCGTCTTTGTGGGATGAATGTTCACATCGATATCGGCTGCCGGCACTTCGAAATAGATGAAATACGGTACCTGCTCTCCAACGGGAACAAGTCGGTCGAAAGCGCCCTGAACAGCCTTGTGGAAATAAGGATGCTTCATATAGCGCCCATTCACGAAGAAATACTGATGAGCCCCTTTCTTCTTAGCCGACTCCGGTTTACCCACAAAGCCATGAATGTGGCCAAGCGTCGTATCGACCTCCACGGGCAGCAAGTCCTGATTCAGGCGCTTTCCGAAGATGTCGACGATGCGCTGGCGGAAGCCGCCTTCCTTGAGATAAAGCAGTTCCGTATTATTGCTATGCAACGTGAAAGCCACCGACGGATAGACCAGTGCGATGCGTTCGAACGCCATGAGGATGTTATTCAGCTCCGTGGCGTTCGATTTCAAGAACTTACGTCTTGCAGGAACATTGAAAAACAGATTCTCAATCTTGAAATTACTACCCACAGGACACGAGCACGGTTCCTGGCTCACGAAACGAGAACCCGAGAGCGTGAGCACCGTACCTACGTCATCTCCCGGACGCCGCGTGCGCAGTTCCACCTGAGATACAGCAGCAATCGACGGCAATGCCTCACCACGAAAACCCATTGTATGCAGGTCGAAGAGGTCGTCGGCCTTCCTGATTTTCGAAGTTGCATGCCGTTCGAAAGCCAGTCGGGCATCGGTCTCCGACATGCCACAGCCATCGTCGACCACCTGAATTGCCGTACGTCCGGCATCAACTACAATAACGTTTACCGTCTTCGCCCCGGCATCAATGGCATTTTCGACAAGCTCTTTGATGACGCTTGCCGGACGCTGTATCACCTCACCAGCAGCAATCTGATTCGCCACTGAGTCGGGTAAGAGTTGTATCACGTCTGTCATGATTCAGAAACTACGGGATTATTGGTATTTTCGGGCAGAGCCTTCGCATCGGGAGAGGCTTCATCAGGAGAACCACCATCAGGAGAACCGCCATCAGGAGAGCCATCATCAGTAGAACCTCCACCAGCGGATTCATCGCCTTCGCGCTCCTCTGGCAGTGCTGCGGGCAGAGGTTTGGCATCCAGCACCTGCAGGGGTGCGCTGTGTCGCTCGATGACCTTCAGCTTTGCCTCCTCCGACTTTCCACGCCAGTTGAAGATATCATCCTTATCCACCGGACGAATCTCCTCGAACCAGGCGAACTGCGGCAGGCGCCGCTTGTCGGAAGGAATCTGAGTGAGCGGATACCAAGTGCCGCTGGCTTTCGGCATCCATATCTTGTAGAGTTTTCGTTCCGGCGTGAAATACATCTTCATCGTGTCCGTCTCGGTATAGTCCATCACGACGATCGAACTATCCTTGTCATCGATGGGATAATAGACCGTCGTCACATTTCCCATGGCGATGGCACTACTGATCTTGCCATCGGTGAAAAATGCCTGCATCTCCTTCGATGAAATCTGGTTGAAATGCTCGTATTCATCGAGTTTCTCCACCGACAACGCCTGGTCGATAACACGAGCCATGCGAATCGACGAGTCGTTCATATAGACACGGATTTCCTCACCCAACAGCTGCCGACCCATGTTCCACACAATCGGATCCTGATACATCGTCATGCAAGAATCCTTGGAGTTGAACACCAGCGAGTCGCAAACGGCCTGCACATCCGTGCGGAAAGCCCTGACGTGGCGATAGCAATGAATTTTTCTATAGACCGAGTCGGTGTTCACGTTAAACGAGTAGATACGAATGGTGTCACCATGCATGTAGAGCGTGTCGGGCTGCGAGAAGTCTTTCACGATCGCCCGGTTCGTGGCGAGGCCCGCCCCCGTCTGTTCATTATAGAGCAGATACTCGCAATTCAGCTCGTTCTTGTTCTCCTTGTCGACGAAGATGACATTGCCGAAGCCCTCGCTCTCGCCCGACGCGTCGTCATAGAAGAGGCTGTCGCCGGTGATGGTCTTCTGCTTGTCGACCACCGTTGAGCGCCCATACATCTTCGCCCGATCCGTCTTGGTATTGAAATAGCCGTCGTTGGTATCGATGGTACTACCTTGGGAAGTCACCTTCGACGGACCTACCACGTGTGCTATCGACTTCGATGTGTCATAATAGAGTGTATCCGTTGTGACGAGGCGGTTACCGTTGTAGAGTTTCACATCATAATAGAACACAGCCTCGCGCGTACTGGTGTTATACTCACCCCAGTCGGACACCAGGTTATCCTTTCCGTCGACCAGTTTTCCACCTTCCACGAAATAAGCCGTTTTGTACAATCGGTCGTAGGTGAGGCTATCGGTATAGAGCGTCTGCTTGCGATGCTTCAGCACCACATTCTTACTCGCCACCATCAGTTCCTCGGCACCGTCGTAGGTGCCCACGTCGCAATTCAGCGAGAGCGTGTCGCCCTGCTTGAAACGCACGTGTCCAAAGGCCTTCACCGAGTTCGAAGCCTCATAATAGTAGGCGCTGTCGCACCACAGATGAGCCCCCTGGTGAATGAAATGCACGCGGCCTTTTGCAATCTGCGCGTCGCGGGTAGGGCCATAGAGGTCGTATCGCAGCTCGTCGGCATGCTCCAGATAGACCTTGTCGTCTTTCACCTTCGCCCGCTTGCGTTTCACAGGCGTCATGGCAGAAATCAGACAAAGTCCGAAAAGGCACAGAACCAACACCATGAAAGTTCTATGCCCATTCGCGAAAGGTCTATACTTAGATAATGGCCTCATCTTACTTGATCCATCCTTGATATTCAAATTCGCAGTCCTTGTAGCGGTCGTTCATTCGCACATAGGTGTGCTTGATTTTATCGGTCACCCAGTCGGTGATGGCGGCCTCGCGGCGCTTACCCAGCACCACGTTCTTCATCACCTGATAGTCCTCGGTGATGGTGGCACGGTGAGCCTCCACCCTGTTCTTTAGTTTCACAATGGCCGTAGTGAGCTTACCACGAGAATTGATCATCGTGAAAGCCTGCGACACCTGGCCGACCTTCAGCGTGTCGACCACGCGAGCCACCTCCGTCGGCAGGTCCTTCATGTTGAAGCGCGACTTCAGCGAGTACGACTCCTCATCGATGTGCGACATCAGGCCATGATTGTTGCGCGTGTCCTTATCGTCGGAGATAAAGGTGGCACCTTCCTCAAACGAGAACTTCCCGGCTCTGATCTCGTCGGCGATGGAATCCAGACGGGCCACAGCCTTCTCCACATTCTCCGTCGACACCTGCGGCTTCAGCAGGATGTGGCGCACGTTGATACGGTCGCCACGCTTGTCGATGAGCTGGATGATGTGGTAGCCGAACTCCGACTCCACAATCTTCGAAATCTTCTTCGGATCGGTGAGGTTGAACGCTACGTTGGCGAAGGCGGGGTCGAGGACGGCACGTCCCGTGAATCCCAGCTCACCGCCGCGGCGGGCCGAGTTCGTGTCCTCCGAATAGAGGCGCGCCAGCGTGGCAAACGTCGTTTCGCCCTTGTTCACGCGGTCTGTGAACTCGCGCAGGCGGTCTTTCACACGGTTCACCTCTTCTATAGAGAAGCGGGGCTGCTGTGTGATGATCTCCACTTCCACCTCCGTCGGCACGAAAGGCAGACTGTCGGCAGGGAGGTTGCTGAAGTAGTTGCGCACCTCCGATGGCGTCACCACCACGTCGGTCACGAGTTTCTTCTTCATCTCGCTCACCAGCAGGTTATTCTTGAAGTCATCATGCATGTCACGGCGAATCTGCGCCATGCTCTTGCGCTGATACTCCTCGAGCTTCTCCTGCGAGCCCACCAGCTGCACCCAGCGGTCTATCTGGTCGTCGAGACCCTGCTGAATCTCCGACTCCGTCACTTCTATCGAGTCGATGGCGGCCTGATGCAGGAACAGTTTCTGCACGGCCAGCTGTTCAGGCAGCGTGCAGTCGGGGTTTCCTTTCAGCGTGATGCCCTCTGTCTCTGCCTGCAAACGCATCGACTCCACGTCCGACTTCAGGATAGGTTCGTCGCCGACCACCCAGATCACCTCGTCGATGATGCTCGTCTCGGGAATCACGGGTGCGGCGCTTTCCACCTTTGCCGAATCCTCGGGCACAGCCACGCCTGCCGACACGCTGCCGGCACTGACGCTGGCCACAGCCAGCATCATTGCTGTCGTTGCACCCAAGATGATGTATCTACTCTTCATCATTCAGAATTATCGTATTAATGCTTGTTCACCGTCTTCAAGACAGCCTCATCGACCTTCACGGCATATTGGCGGCGCAGCTCGTCGACCCATGCCTTCTCCAGGAACTCCTGATAGTCCACGACCACCTGTCCGCGCACGTCCTGATACTCCTCGGGAGCCTTCAGCTTCTTGCCATACACGGCATCGATGGGGAACTTCTCCACGGCTTTCACCGTGGTGTCTTTCTTGAAGATCTCACGGTCTACAAGGGCGTTGTCGCCTCTCTTGAAGATGCCCTTCTCCACACGGATGCGGAGCACGGAGTCGTTGTTGAACGTCGAGCGCAGCTTGTCGGCCCACTTGTCGAAGGGCAGACCCTTCACGGCCTTCTGCACAGCTTTCACGTCGGCTTTGTCCTTCACGTGGTATGCCATGCCCTTGAAGCGAGGCTCGTCCCACTTATATTTCTTCTTGTTCTGCTTGAAGAAATTGGCCAGTCCGGCCTCGTCCTTCGCAGCCTTGTCCCACACGCGCTGGTTTCCAATCTCGAAAGCCAGCAGGCCGTCGTGGTACTCCTGGATGAGATACTTCAGGTCGTTGTCCTGAGCCACCATCTCGTTCAGCTTGTTCTCCACCAGTGCATCGGCAGTCGTGCCCTCAGCCTTTGCCAGATCGGCGAGCTTGCGGTCGACGATGCTCTCGCGCAGGCCGCGCTGGTCGATGAAGCGAAGGATGTCGGCATGTACGCTGTCGTAGGGGAAGAAGCTACCCTTCTCAATCATCTTGATGATGTGCCAGCCCACCTGCGACTGCACGGGCTCGCTCATCTGACCCACCTCCAGGGCGAAGGCGGCCTTCTCGAAGTCGGGCAGCGTCTGACCCTTCGTGAGCCAGGGCAGCTCACCGCCGTTGCGGGCCGAGTTCTTGTCATCAGACACCTTCCGTGCCAGCTCGGCAAAGTCGGCACCGGCCTTCAGGGCCTGATACACCGAGTCGATGCGCACCTTCGCGGCATCGGCCTCTTCCTGTGTGGCCTTCTGACCCACCATCAACAAGATGTGGGCGGGCTTCACCATGCCACCCATCGAGTCGATGCGGTGCTTGGTCTCTGCATAGATGCGCTGAGCCTCAGCCTCCAGGTCGGCATCCTCGATGAATGCGGGGCGAATCTGCTGGTCGCGATAGGTCTTGAACTCCTCCTTGAACGACGACAGCGTGTCGAGGTGTGCGGCCTTCGCAGCCTCCACCTTCAGCTTGTAGTTCACGAACAGGTCGACATACTCCTCCACATTTTTCTTGTCGATGACGCCTTCAGAATTATTCTTATTGTAAGAATACTCAAACTCCGAGCGCAACACAGGCTGGCCGTTGATGGTCATGATTACGGGATCGTCCTGCGTCTGGGCTCCAGCTGTCATAGCCATCATCAGGCCGACAGCAAAAAGAATCTTTCTCATTTTCCTATTAAAGAATTATAAAGAATTGTGTTGTATGATTGCATTTTGTGCCAGCGAGGCTTACTCGGGACGCGAGTAGTTGGGAGCCTCGCTGGTGATCGTGATATCGTGGGGATGGCTCTCCATCACACCGGCACCGGTGATTCTCACGAACTTGGCATCGTGCAGGTGCTCAATGTCCTGAGCGCCGCAATAGCCCATGCCCGAGCGCAGACCGCCGATGAGCTGGTAGATGACTTCCTGAACGGTTCCCTTGTAAGGCACACGGCCGGCGATGCCTTCCGGCACCAGCTTCTTGTTGTCCTTCGTGTCGCCCTGGAAGTAGCGGTCCTTCGAACCGTGCTTCTGCTCCATGGCCTCCAGCGAACCCATGCCGCGATAGCTCTTGAACTTACGACCGTTGAAGATAATCGTGTCGCCGGGGCTTTCCTCGGTGCCTGCCACCAGCGAGCCGATCATCACCGACGAGCCACCGGCAGCGAGTGCCTTCACAACATCGCCTGAGTAGCGCAGACCGCCATCGGCAATCAGGGGAATGCCCGTTCCCTTCAGGGCACTGAACACATCGTAGACGGCGCTCAGCTGCGGCACACCCACACCGGCGACGACACGTGTCGTGCAGATGCTGCCCGGGCCAATACCCACCTTGATGGCGTCGGCACCGTTCTCAACAAGCATCCGTGCAGCGGCACCCGTGGCCACATTACCTACCACTACGTCCACTTGCGGGAACACCGACTTCACCTCGCGCAGCTTCTCCACAACGCCCAGCGAATGGCCGTGGGCGGTATCGATGATGATGGCATCGGCACCGGCGTCCACCAGTGCCTGGGCGCGTTCCAGCGTATCGGCGGTGACGCCAACGCCGGCAGCCACGCGCAGCCGACCTTTCTCGTCCTTGCAGGCCATGGGCTTGTCCTTTGCCTTCGTGATGTCCTTATAGGTGATCAGGCCCACCAGTCGTCCGTCCTTGTCCACCACGGGCAGCTTCTCAATCTTGTTCTTCTGCAGAATCTGTGCTGCAGCAGCCAGGTCGGTCTGCTGGTGTGTGGTGACGAGGTTCTCGGAAGTCATCACCTCATCAATTTTCTTGTCGAGACGGCGTTCGAAGCGCAGGTCGCGATTGGTCACAATGCCCACCAGTTTGTTATCATCGTCGACGACGGGGATGCCACCAATATGGTAGTCGGCCATCATCGCAAGGGCATCCTGCACGGTGCGGCCGCGGCGAATGGTCACGGGGTCGTAAATCATGCCGTTCTCGGCACGCTTCACGATAGCCACCTCGCGAGCCTGGGCCTCTATCGACATGTTCTTATGAATCACACCGATGCCACCTTCGCGGGCGATGGCGATGGCCATTGCCGACTCGGTGACCGTGTCCATGGCGGCGGTTACAAACGGCACATTCAGTGCAATGTTTCGCGAAAAGCGCGTTTTCAACTCTACAGTCTTCGGCAGTACTTCCGAATAAGCAGGAATAAGCAGGACGTCATCAAAAGTGAGACCGTCCATCACGATTTTGTCTTCTACAAACGATGCCATAAGTCTTTCTTGTTTCTATTAAGGTGCAAAATTAGCAATAAAATTCCACATACGACTATTCAACGGAAGGAATTTCGGTTTCTTTAACACGATTTAATGCGAACTGCGAACAAAATTTCGTAACTTTGCCGTCGAAAAAGACTATGGCCTACTTCAGGTAACACTTTTCGAACAAGAACTATGGAATTAATAAAAGATAAAGAATTCGGAGGTGAGCGACCTCTTTTCGCCACCCACGACCTGCGCCTAGAGCGCATCACCATCGTCGACGGAGAGTCGGGCATTAAGCAATGCCAGAACATGGAGGCCGACGACTGCCGCTTCTTCGGCAAGTACCCATGGTGGCACGTCGACGGTGCCGTCATCACGAACTGCTATTTCGCACCGGGCTCGCGCTCAGCCATCTGGTACACCAACAACCTGAGGATGCAACACTGCGTCATCGACGGCCCGAAGTTCTTCCGTGAGATGAAGAACGTCGAGCTGGAGGATGTTGTCATCAACGATGCCGACGAGACGTTCTGGCGCGTCGACGGACTGACAATCCGCAATGTGAAGCTGCACGACGGCACCTATCCGTTCATGTTCTCCAACGACATCTATGTCGACGGACTCGAGAGCGACTCGAAGTATGTGTTCCAGTACTGCAAGAACGTGGAGATACACAACGCACGCATCGTCACCAAGGACTCCTTCTGGGAGTGCGAGAACGTCACCATCTACGACTCCGTCCTCGACGGCGAATATCTGGCTTGGCACTCGAAGAACGTGCGCCTCGTGCGCTGTCATCTCGCTGGCGAGCAGCTGCTCTGCTATGTCGATGGTCTGATTCTCGAAGACTGCACCTTCGATGCCCAGTGCGACCGTGTGTTTGAATACACCACCGTAAATGCTAACATCCGCGGACACATCGAAAACATCAAGAATCCCACCAGCGGCCACATCGTCGCCGATAGCATCGGCAGCATCACCATCGACGAGAACGTCCGCCAACCCAACGACTGCGTGATTGAGGTAAGAGAAGAAAGGGCATAAAGAGTATAAAGGGGAGTGGAAGGGCATAAAGGGACAATTGCCCTATCAACTCCCTTCTCTTTGGCACTCACCCACGAACACCAGCAAAACATACGTCCCTTTTCTCCCCTTTTCTCCCCTTTTCTCCCCTTTAAACCCTTATAAAAAAATATTCCCTAAACATGAAATACAATTTTGACAAACCCATCAACCGCCAAGGCACCCACTGTGTGAAGTGGGATATGGCCCCCCATTACCCCCAGACACCCACCCCCAACCCCTCCCGAGGGGAGGGTAGTTTAGATACCCTTTCTCATCAAGGTATAGCCACAGAAGCTAATCAAGCCCCCCTCCCTTGGGGAGGGGCTGGGGGTGGGCTCATCCCCCTCTGGGTCGCCGACATGGACTTCGAGGCTGCTCCCGCCATCCGCGCGGCTTTGCAGAAGCGTGTCGAGCATGGCGTCTTCGGCTATGCCATCGTCCAGGACAGCTATTACGATGCTGTCATCAACTGGTATGAGCGTCGCCATCAGTGGCACATCGAGCGCGAGTGGATACAATACACCACCGGTGTGGTGCCCGCCATCTCGGCAGTTATCAAGGCACTCACCATGCCTGGCGAGCGCGTGCTCATCATGACTCCCGTCTACAACTGCTTCTTCTCCTCCATCCGCAACAACGGGTGCGAGGTTTTGGAGAGCAAGCTCGTGCCCGTAGAGGCAAGGAGACCCACCCCCTCACCCCTCCCTGTGAAGGAGGGGAGTAATTACTCTCAAGGCGGTAACCCACAAGCTGAAATGCATTCTACTCCCCTCCCTCACAGGGAGGGGCAGGGGGGTGGGTCTTCCTTTACCTACTCCGTCGACTGGGACGACTTCGAGCGCAAGTGTGCCGACGAGAAGTGCACGGTGTTCCTGCTTTGCAACCCCCACAACCCAGCCGGCCGCGTATGGACCCGCGAGGAGCTGCAGCGCATGAACGACATCTGTCAGCGCCACCACGTCCGCATCATCAGCGACGAAATCCATTGCGAACTCGTCATGCCCGGCCATGAGTTCGTCCCGTTTGGAAGAGTATCTACTCCCCTCCCTTTACGGGAGGGGCAGGGGGGTGGGTCTGCTGGGGCTGGGGGTGGGCTCCCTATCATCTGCTGCTCCCCCTCGAAGTCGTTCAACACCGCAGGCCTGCAGATGGCCAACATCATCTGTGCCGATGCGGAGACGCGTCGTCGCATCGACCGAGCCATCAACATCAACGAGATCTGCGATGTGAATCCCTTCGCACCGCTCGCCGTCGAGGCAGCATACAACGAGAGCGAGGACTGGATCGACGAGCTCAACCAGTATCTATGGGGCAACTACCAGGCACTCCTCGCGTTCTTTGCCGAGCAGCTGCCGCAGCTGAAAGTCTTCAAGCTCGAGGGCACCTATCTCGTGTGGGTCGACATCACCGCATTGCGCGTCAGCGCCGATGAAATCGAGGAAAAACTCCTCCGCGAAGCCCGCGTATGGGTGAACAGTGGCACGATGTACGGCGCCGATGGCTACATCCGAATCAATATCGCCACGCAGCGCGCCCGACTGATGGAAGGACTCAAACGCATGGCCTCTACGCTTGCCACTAGCCCCCTAACATAGGGGGTTCATAGCCCCCTAACATAGGGGGTTGGGGGTCTCGTCTAGCCCCCCAATGGTTCAAGAGGTTCAAATGGTTCAAATGGTTCAAGAGGTTCAAAACAGAAGATGCTGCCAGTAGTCCCCTCCTTCTGGAAGGAGGGGTTAGGGGTGGTAGAGAAAAATGCTGTCATTACCTATTTTAAAGGTCAAGCCTTGTTTGTTCCGCTACCACCCCTTGCCCCTCCTCCCCGGAGGAGGGGACTACAAAACGACTCCTTTCTTCATTTCAAAACCCCAAAAACAGAAGATGATATGAATAATACTCGAGACCCCCAACCCCCTACGTTAGGGGGCTATCACTTCGAAGTCTGCGCCAACAGCGTGGAGAGTTGCATTGCTGCACAAGAGGGCGGCGCCGACCGCGTGGAGCTCTGCGCCGGCATCCCCGAGGGTGGCACCACGCCATCTTATGGCGAGATCAACCAGGCACGGCACTTGCTCGATGAGGGTGCGCGCCGAGGACTGAAGGCCACACGCCTGCATGTCATCATCCGTCCGCGAGGCGGCGACTTCCTCTACACGGAGCTCGAGCTGCAACGCATGGTCGACGACATCCGCACTTGCCGCGAACTCGGCGTCGACGGCGTTGTCTTCGGCTGTCTGCGCCCCGACGGCACTCTCGACACCGAGGCAAACGCACGCCTGCTGGAGGCCGCCAGGCAGAGACCCACCCCCTTACCCCTCCCTGTGAGGGAGGGGAGCAATTACTCTCAAGGCGGTAACCCACAAGCTGAAATGCATTCTACTCCCCTCCCTCACAGGGAGGGGCAGGGGGGTGGGTCTGCTGGGGGTGGGTCTCTCTCCATTACCTTCCATCGCGCCTTCGACCGCTGTGCCAATCCCGCTGCAGCCCTCGAGGAGCTCATCCAGCAGGGCTTCGACCGCGTGCTCACCTCCGGTCAGCAGCCCACGGCCGAGCAGGGCATTCCCCTACTCCGCCAGCTGCAGGAGCAGGCACTCGGACGAATCATCATCATGGCAGGCTGTGGCGTGAACGAGCAGAACATCCGCCGCATCCAAGAGGAAACGGGCGTCAGCGAGTTCCACTTCTCCGCCCGCGAGCCACTCCGCAGCCAGATGCAGTTCTCCAACCCCGATGTCTACATGGGAGCGAAAGGTGCCGACGAAGACACCATCCTCCGCACCACCGCCCGCCGTGTCAGCGAAACCATCAAGCAGGTGATAGGTGAAAGGGAATAGGTAACAGGTAAAAGGTAAAAGGTAAAAGGGGAAAGGTTATAGGTGAAAGGGGAAAGGTTATAGGGGAAAGGTGAAAGGTTAAAGGTTATAGGTTAAAGGGGAAAGGTGAAAGGTTATAGGTGAAAGGTGAAAAGCCCTTCGGGCGTGCAAAAGGTGTAAAGCGCCTTTGGCGCGTGTAAAGCCCTTCGGGCAAATAAAGCAGCGGAGCTGCGAACCGCTTTAAACCTTAAACGCGTCGCAGACGCTTTACCCGCTGCGCAGCAACTTTACACGCCGAAGACTTTACGCGGCAGCCCTGCCACTTGCATTTGCGAGTGGCAGGGCTGTTGCATTGTAGAGGTCGCTATGTGCGCCTTGCGCAGTCGCTACATTATTATTGTGGAGCAACTGCCGCTCCTCCCCAAGTAAACACTTCCTCACCATCGACGTAGCCGACCACGGGCGAGACGTTTCGCACGACGAAGATTCCCGGCTGGCTTCCGCCCTCATTCTCAGAAAGCACACAGTCTACCAGCAGGGGCAAATCATCATCATTAACATCCATATCGCCATCGAAGTCTGCAATCAGGTCGTCATTGTCGTCGCCAATGCCGCGCAGGTAGTTCACCAATGTCGTAATATCGGCAACATCAACGCGACCGTCATTGTTTATATCGCCTCTCTTCGTGGGCTTGGAGAGCACTTCGTAGCGCGTCTTGCCCACGGCGATATATTCCACACCGTTCTCCGTGACCAGTGCGCCCTGAACCACCTTCCGCTGTCCGTTCTCCAATACGATGGTGAATTCACCCGTAGGCTCTATGAACCCCACGTCGGCGAGATCCTTCAGCAGGCTGTTGATGGCGGGTTGATAGAAGATGCAACGGAAGGCATTCATTGGAACAACAGGGTTGTTATTCACGTTGTTCGAATAGAACTTCTCACCGTCTACCATTAGGAAGTTCGGGTTGCTGGTGCCAACTATGTTCTGATACCTCGCCTGCGTTTCAGCATAGAGATACAAGCCAATCATCGAACCTTGAGCAACCGTAGGTGATTCTTCCAGTGCAAGGACAGGTGCGGCATCGCCCTTCACGTACGTATTCTTCACAATCACATTGTCGAAGTGAGCCGAGCTGATGTCCATCGACGGGCAGATGAGATAAGGTTTCATGCTCTCCATGCCTTCGCTCACGTCGCACGTCTGGAAGTGCAAGGCCAGCTGCGTGTTGCCTGTCAAGGATGATATCGTCGTGACCTCCGGCTTTGCCAGCTTCACGTCTTCGCCAAATGCCTCCTTCACCTGTGCTTCCGTCAGGCTCATCGGCAGGCTGAACGTTCGCCACTCGCCAGCAGTCATGGCCACATTCAAGTCAACGGCGACGGGGAAGTTGAATATTCCTTGCGCCTTGGTGCGCCGGTCGTCATACGTCAGCTTGATGTCATGCGTCACCCCAATCTCGCTGGGGTCGGCACTCACGTTCTTGTCAGCATCGATGCCCAATATCTGGTTGTCGATGCGGATGGTGTAGTTGCCAGCCACAAAGGTCTCGTCAAGCGTAATCTCAGGAGCCCAGAGGAAGGTGGAATCCTTATCTACCGTTGCCGAGTGGGAATAGCCGAAATTCACGCCCGTCAGGCTGTAGATCAGCACACGATAGAAGTCGCCATCCTCATGGTAGCGAACCGTTGCGGTGTGATTCTTGTTGTGCGACAGCACGAACGACGTGGTATAAACTTCGTCTTCGGTACTCGCATTCCTATGCAGATGCATGCCCTGCGGCAGATGCAGGTCGAACTGTACCGAGCGGTAGGCGTGGTGGTCGTTGGCGATGGCCTCCGTTTCGTCGAGGAACAAAATGAAGCCTTGGTAGCTGCCACCCGAATCGCGCCCAGTGTCAGAAGTCTTGAACGGAATGCCATAGACGCCCTTCGCCCGGTCGCCGCCCGTGGTGATGGCGAAGGTGTTGTCCTCGGGATGTACGTTCGAGTCACCCGACAGTCCCAGCACCTGCCGTTCCACCGAGCCTTCCAACTGTGCCGCATGGGCCACCGTCGCCGCTACCTCCAACTGCAGGGTGAGGAGATGCCCCGAGTGTCCCGTGAATCGCGTGCCCAACAGGTTGTACACGATGAAGCGGTAGCGGTTGCCGTCGGCGTGGTACGTGATGCTCACGTTCGTACCCATCGAGAACAGGTCGCCCATCTCATACAGGTACTCGCCCTCCTGCTCGCTCTCCTTCAGCGTGATGCCCACAGGCAACACCAGGTCGAACTGCAGCGAGCGGTAGTTATGGCCATTAGCAGCATAGCTTTCATCGCCTTGCAGCATCAGGTGCAGCATGCCCTGTCCGTCGGCGGTCGCCATGGTGGGAAGAGCATACACCCGATCCCCCTCGTCGGCCGCTCGCAGCATGCCAGCCCACGTGAGCAGCACTGCTATGATGAAAATAACGTTATGTTTCATAGTCTGTCAGCTTTTCAATTGTCAATTATCCATTATCAATTGTCCATTGCGACAGCCTTACTGCTTGTTGATCTCCTCAATGAGTTTGTCGATGTCGCTCACGTCAATCGTGCCATCGCCGTTTAGGTCGAAGGTCGTCGGGCTCGTGCCACTGCCAGAGCCGGAGCCAACGGGTTTGAAGACGAGCAGAAGGTTACATCCCATCAATGTTCCAATGTTGCTCGTTAACGTACCAAAGGTAAACGTTATCTTGTAACTGCCGTCTCCCTGGGCAACGGGCTGTAACTGGCTGGCATCCATCACATTGCCAACGCCATAATAGAATTTATAAAGTTCGTAGCCCTCATTGGGGGTGAAGGTTATCTCCACCTGATCGGTGCTCACCATGTTATGGCTGAAATAAGAATACTCTGTGATTGTCTTTGCCGTTTCGTCGTTTACTTTTATCTGAACCGTTGCACCATCAGAAGCAGCGGCCCAGCAATCCACACCAGGCTTCTTACCAACAATCCGGATATACACATCGCTGGTGATGTCTGGGATAGTATACTGATTCCAGCTATCGCTTTGTGTCATTTCATCCTTGATGTTCTTTCCGTTCACATAAACTTCATACAAATCGTAGGTGAAGTAATTGTTATTTGCCTCGAAGGTGAAGTTGCCATGCTTATTCTTCTGAAAGCTCCTCGTCTCGGTTCCTTGCGTGGGAATCGATGTGCCGTCTGCTTTCACCCAAGCATGTTCCACCGTCACATACACGTTCACCGTCTCACTCACCGCCTCGTTATAGGGCACGATGTCTTTGAAGTCGCTCCACACGGCAGTGTTATTTTTCATCTCCGCTATCTCATCGTCCGTCTTTCCTGTGACGTGGGCGGTGATGCCCCTCCTCTCGCCGAAGTATTTATTGAAATTACTTGTCAGATTTGGCACACCAGCCTTGAAAATGATGTTCTCTAGAGCCGGGCAATTGAAGGTGGGGTAACTCGAATAACCACGAAAGGATATTGCTCCCTCAAAGATGAGGGTTTTCACCGACGAGATGTCTACAGAGGTGTCGTCATCAAAATACTTGATACGCTTCACTTGATACGTTTCGCTGCCATTGTTGACATAGGCCGGGATGGTGAGCGTCTCGGCATTGCCTCTGTAGGCGACAACATCAACAACATCTACACCAAATGAAGTATAAGTATAATACCCCACATCCTTGATCCAGAAACTGGGGCTCACCGCCCATGCGCCCTGAACTCCTGCGGAGACAAAGCCGAGCAGGATGATTAATTTCGCTAAAAGATTTTTCGTTGCCATAGTTTTTTAGTTTTTTTTGATTTAGGATTGTTTACTATCTTCTGCATCGGGCTGCCGGCCATCTGGCGCGGCAAGTCCGTAACATGTTGCAAAGATACAAAGAATCTTTCAAACTTCCAAGGAATCAGGGAAAGAAAATAAGAAGAATAGAGTTTTTTGTCGGAAAAATGTACAAACCGCAGATATCCCGAATTTTTATGCAAACCACCCGCCACACGGCCCTCTTCACCCACCCACAGACAACGGATCACTCCTTACCGCCCACCGATAACGGATCATTCTTCACCCTCCCACAGATTACACCGATTACACTGATAAAACTCTGCGTCTCTGCGCGGGGATACTGCCCACCGATTACACCGATTACACTGATAAAACTCTGCGGCTCTGCGCGAGAAACATTAACCGCAGATTACACCGATTACACTGATAAAACTCTGCGGCTCTGCGCGGGGATACTGCCCATAGATTACACCGATTACACAGATAAAACTCTGCGGCTCTGCGTGGGGATACTGCCCACAGATTACACCGATTACACTGATAACCTCTGCGGCTCTGCGCGGGGATACTGCCCGCAGATTACACCGATTACACAGACAAACCCTGCGTCTCTGCGCGGGGATTTCTTCTTAACAACCACGTGTAGGGGCAGACCCCCGTGTCTGCCCGAACAGCGGACACACTATTGACACAGATGGCGGGCAGACACAGGAGTCTGCCCCTACCGCTGGGATCTATGCTTTCCAACTCCTAGATGCATGCTTTTGGAGTCCCAGATGCATGCTTTCCGCTTCTAAAAGCATTGACTTTGGGTTCTAAAAGCATTGACTTTGGGTTCTAAAAGCATTGACTTTAGGCCCTAGGAGCAATGACTTTAGGCCCTAAAAGCAATGCTTTACGAGATTTTGTGCCCTCCGAACTTGTCTGACACCAGCAATCAACCCTCCCTCTAAGTTTATTTTTTTTAAAAATAGCCGCCGCTGCGGCTTTCCTCCTCCTCATCTTTTCCGTTAGCGGTAATAAAACCGCTAACGGTTAGAAGAAGAGGAAGCAGCTATGCTGCTGACTATTCTTCTCTTTCATTTTCATTTTCATTTTCATTTTCCTTTTCATTTTCTATTTCATTTTCTTTTTCATTTTCTTTTTCTATTTCATTTTTATATGAAAGGCAAAACATCTTAAGACGTCTTATTTCTCTTTCTTATTCTTTTCATAGTATCGGGCGTTACGTTCTTTTCTACTTTGCGCTGATTGTTGATATTTTTCAGTATCGACTTTCACTTGCGCCATAATGAACCTGAGCCCCATGAGGACAGTTGTCGGAAGCGTCTTCTCCAACTCTTTTTGATCCTCGCCATTGAGTATACGGAAGAGAGTCTGAAAGAGCCATCCAGCCTCTTGCGTGGAGAGCACCTGCAGAGCCTCCCACTGACTGGGATAGAGAACGATGGCTTTTGGCTTTGGGAGGTTCGGGTCACCGAAAGGAACCTCAATTTCTTTTCCTACTTTTGTATCCATAGGTTTTAATGTTATTGTTTCCGGTAGTTCTGATTGTTTCCGTGGTTTTCCTCGTTTCGGTCTGCCAACAGATTCCGCCTACAAAGATACAACAATTTTTCGATATATCATCAAGAAACCAGCCAGAAATCACAAAAACCCCGCCACCTTAATACTATTTAACGCATGTAAAATATATTCATCATGCATCAAGGCAAACAAAGATGAAAATACGCACAAAACAGAAAGAAATGAAGACAACGCTTTGTTAACCTTATTTAAGGCTTTAAAAAACATAAATAAAGTTATTTTTACAATTATAACAAGAGAAAACAAACAACTAATAGATAATTAATCGGCTACATTTTACCGCAGATAGGCGCCAATGGCACAGCACCTTACACGCCGCTGGCGCGTGCCAGTTCTGCCCGTTTCCGTCAGGCCTTCCCTTTCAGGTATTTCTGGTATGCCTGGATGATGACATCCGAACAATCGTCAGGATGAACCATGAACAGATCCTCCTCGTCATCCACAAACTGTTTCAGGAAATCATTCGTTTCCTCCTCCGTTCGGTTATAAATCCAGTTGTTCCTTATCCACATGCCCAGCCCGAAATGCAACTGAAAGGTATACTCCGTCTTGACAATCGTCTCCTTGTCCTCTTGGCTTAGCATTTCGTCAAGCAATGCAAAGCACTCCTCCTTCGTCTTGGGGATTTTCACTTCTTCACTCATGATCTTATGTTTTTGGTTGTAATAATATCATCTTTTGTCCAACTCCATCGGCGATGGTTCTGCCTGCAAAGATAGCAAACTTTTTTGAATGGCAATGCATCCGGCACCATCTTATTTCTTTCTTTATTTCTAAGGAAAGAAGGAATTGATGGAACATTTTCCCTCTTCTCTCGTTTGCGGTATAAGAGAATGATAATATGCTATCTTTAGACCGTTGTACTAAAGATAGCATTTAATTATCTTTGCAGCATGAAAACAGCAGAAAACATTGCGTTTGGCAAACGTGTAGCAGAATTAAGAAGAAATGCAGGTTATTCACAGGAACAATTTGCATTTAAGTGTGATGTTGATAGAACCTATATTGGCACTATCGAGCGTGGCGAAAAGAGCCCAACACTGAACACGATTGTCAAGATAGCCAATGCTCTTGGTATTACTAAGAGCGAGTTGTTTAACTATTGATCTTTTAGATGTAATTATGACTTCTGGACAACATGTTTCTTATACAGTAAGTGAGTTCCTAAACATCACTAAGGAAGAGTTTACTGGTAAACTACGTGACGAGAGTAAACAAACTCAGACTTGGGATCATGAGTTTGATCATCTCCAAAAAGTTTTACGTGATCTAAATATTGAAGGCCGTATTATCTTTGAATATGGTATCCCTAGTCTAAACTTTGTGATTGATGTTGTGCTTTTAACGAAAGGAAAGATATTCGTCATTGAATATAAAGATGGCGATACTTCCAATTATTATGCGCTTAATGACCTCAAACAATGCAGAAACTATGCACTAAGGCTAAAGTACTTCCATAGCACAAGTAATGAAAAATGGGTCATTCCAATTCTTGTTGAAATGAATGCACCATCTGAGAACTTTGATACAGACAAAAATGATGAGATATCAGTATGGAGTACGATTAAATGTAACCATGATAACCTTGAATTAGCTATTAAGCAAGTGAATGATGCTCTGCCTTACCAAGGTGATAATAATTGGGAAGATATCTGGGAGAAAGGCATCTATAAAGCTACGCCAACCATTATCAAAGCAGCATGTGAAATGTGGGAACGCAATAATGTGCGTGGCCTTAATTCAGGTGAATCAGACGCTGACACACGTTTGGCTGCAGAAGATTATGTACTGGAAATTGTTCGACAGGCAAAAGAGAAAAGACGTAAATCTATCGTATTTGTGACGGGTGTTCCAGGAGCAGGAAAAACCCTGGTCGGATTAGGTCTTTCTGTTCGTTGTCAAAATGAAGGAGCAAGTATGCTTTCTGGTAATGACCCGCTAGTTAAAGTGCTTTCAACAGCCCTTCGTCGTGATTTAGATGAACAATATAAGAATGGAATGTTGAAAGATGAAACTAAAGAAAAATACGAGCATGCGAAAGGGCTTTCTCAGAAAGAGCGAGATAAAGAAAAAGACTCTATCTCTGTTGATGCCGTTATTCGAACTGCATACGCATACAAACAAGAAATAATCAAAAACAGGTTAAATTGGGAAGATAAGTCATATACACTTCGTGAAGGTGCGGATAAGGGGTCGCAACATGTTATTATCTTTGATGAAGCACAACGTGCTTGGACAAGAGAAAAAATGCTTTCTCCTGGACAATCAGGCAAAAAAGATTGGCAAGATAAAGAAACATGGCCTTTCTCTGAACCTGGGCTTCTTCTTTGGGACATGAACCAACGTGACTGGGGCGTTTTTGTTTGTCTTGTTGGCGGAGGACAAGAGATTAATACTGGTGAAGCTGGTATCGGAGAATGGATGAAAGTTCTTGCTACTGAACCTTATAATGATTGGCAAATTTATTTGTCAGATCAATTAATTGATGAAGAATATCAACGCAGAAATTCAGATAATAAGTCACTTCAAGATTATTGTGATGAATTTTTGTCACAAGGGCGTTTATGTACAGACGAAGAAAGAAGTAAGCTTCATTTAACAGAAGGCCAACGTTCTATTCGTAATAGGAAAGTGTCAGATTTTGTTAACAAACTTCTTTCTTGCGAAGTTGGAGAGGCGGAAACTCTTTATAAGGAGATATTTCCAACGTACAAGATTTATCTTACAAGAAATGTACAGAAAGCTAAGGAAAAACTAAAGGAAATGAAATCTTCTGGTGAATTTCCTGAGATAACTCGTATGGGGATGCTCATGTCTTCAGAAGCTGCTCGTATGCGACCTTTGGGTTATGAGATAATGAAAGTAAGACAATATCTTAGTAAGACTCCCAATTGGTTCCTTGATTCTCCCGAGTATGTTTGTTCTTCTGACTATTTGGAGGTCGCACTCAACGAATTCTTCGTTCAAGGACTAGAAATAGATTATGCAACAATCATGTGGGATGCTGATTTTCGTTACAATCCTAATATAGAAGACTGGGATTACTTCTGCTTTGATGGAAAACAAAAGTGGAGTAAAAAAGACAAAACTGAGCAGGAAATTAAACGTTTCTACATGAAAAATGCTTATCGGGTACTTCTTACTCGAGCCCGTCTCGGTATGGTGATTGTTGTTCCAGAAGGAAGTCAGACCGACAAAACACGTGCTCCAGAGTTTTACGATGGGACGTATGAGTATCTTAAATCAATCGGATTAGAAGAATTGTGACATCAATGAAACAGATAGAAGTTGTTGCAGCAATAATACATGATGACGAAGGGCGTATCTTCGCCACTCAGCGAGGCTACGGTGATTGGAAAGACTGGTGGGAGTTCCCAGGTGGCAAAATGGAACCAGGAGAGACGCCCGAAGAAGCTTTACTGCGTGAGATATGGGAAGAACTGGAAACCCGAATCGTTGTAGAACGATTGGTGAAAACCGTTGAATGGGACTACCCAAAATTCCATCTTACCATGCATTGCTTTCTTTGCCACATAGAGAGTGGCCACCCCGTTTTACTTGAACATGAGGCGGCACGTTGGCTGAAACAAGGAAAGCTGGATGACGTAAACTGGCTGCCTGCAGACAGAATCGTGGTTGATGAATTGAAAAGTTTATAACAAAATGAAAACCGAAGAGCAGTGAAAAGATTATAAACAAACACATTATTAATATGGCAGAATGGCGAACATACGTATGTAAGAAGTGTGGGTATAGTGTTCAGACTGAGCCGAATGGACATTATGCGCTGATGTCAGGCGAATACTATAACTTCAAATGCAGTAAATGCAAAAACATCGTATACATATCGGCTGATGAACTTGCAAGGTCACAATATGATGTGCATTGCCCAATCTGTGGGGACACGGAACATCTCTCCACATGGAATCCCATCGAGGGTAAATGCCCGAGGTGTAATCGGAAAATGGAACTAGACTCCTCACGAGGAATCATGATGGCAGATTAAAACTCTGCGTCTATGCGCGAGAATCAAGTACCCCCTCAAGTTCAGGACAAGTACCCCGACAAGTACCCCGACAAGTACCCCGACAAGTACCCCGACAAGTACCCCGACAAGTACCCCGACAAGTACCCCGACAAGAGTAAAGCAGCAGAGCTGCGGGTAAAGTCCTTCGGACGTGTAAGGCAGCGAAGCTGCGCGATGAAGGGTTGAGAGGCGCTGCGCGCGGTTCTTTCTCCGCTACGCTACGTAATCGAACCAACGGGCCGCTTTCGTAATGAAATGGAGAAAGAAAGCGGCAAAGCCGAGTGGTCTTTAAAACAAATATTTCCGTGGACAAATAATTTTGAGAGATTTTGAAATAGATTTTTTTATAATTTCTCGCGGAGCGATAAAACCCTGCATTCTTTCCCCGCTTCGCTCTGCGCTCGGCTCTGCCGCTTTCGTAATGAAATGGAGAAAGAAAGCGTCTCCTTCGTCGCCGAGCGATAGCCGCCCCTTATCAAGGGGCTCTAAATCTCGCGAAGCGATCCCTTATTGTCTCGCTACCACCCCCCAGAGGGTGTGTCAAAATGAAATAATGGATGAAAAGACGCTGCCAGTAGTCCCAGGAAAGGTCGAACCTTATTTGTCTCTACCACCCCTGACCCCTCCTTCCAGAAGGAGGGGACTACAAATTGACTCCTTGCTCTATTTTGACACACCCTCACCACGCTGGGTGTGCCGCAGGCAAATATCTTTTGTTCTATTTTGTTCTAATTGTTTCTTATTTGTTTCTAAAACAATATTCATGGGAATTTTCTTTCGGTTTTGGGAAAAAACATGTAACTTTGCAGTGCTGAGTGCATGACTTGGCTCCACTACGATCATAATAAAAAAATTACGTGAGATATGAATTGCTTTGAACTTAAACGTCTGTTTCTTACTCTCTTGGGCATGGCAATGGTTGTGGCCGCCCAGTCTCAGCAGGACTTTACGACTCCTACGACGCTGTTCGTGATGCACAGCAGTGGCAACCATCTGGGGATGGCGAGCGACTATGGCGGACAGCTGGAGACGGCGAAGGTGGTGAGCCCGCAACGGATGACGATTGTGCCCGACGGCAATGGCTACTACTACATCCGCGAGAAGGGCAACCGCTATCTGTCGAAGCTGAACGCATGGAACACGACGTTCGTCACCGACTCTGCCACCGACGATGCGAGGTTCTCGTTCGAGCAGGCTCAGGGGGCATACATCCGCATTCGCTGCAAGGGCAACGGCCAGTACTTGGGCACCGACAGCAACGATTCCGGCAGCAAGGTGTTCTCCGACAAGAACGGCTCCGACATGAAGCACTTCTGGTTCTTCAGCGAGAAGGTGGATGGCTCGGTGCCCGTCGACACGCTCTCGTATGTGGTGTTCCCCTCGCTGGTGCGACAGAAGTTTGAGGGATGGGGCGTGTCGCTCTGCTGGTGGGCCGGCCAGTGCGGCAAGTGGACCGACAAGAAGATTGATGAGATTGTGACTTGGCTGACGAGTCCCACAGGACTGAACTACAAGCACTTCCGCTATAACATAGGCGGTGGCGACGACCCGGAGAACAAGAACTGCACGCCTCACCACATGGGCAATGGCAAGGGACTGCGCGCAGAGATGGAGGGCTTCAAGGACTTCTCGGGTGACGACTACCACTGGGACCGCGACGAGGCTCAGCGCAAGATTATGCTGAAGATTCGTGAGAAGCGACCGGATGCGGTGTTCGAGGCCTTTAGCAATTCGTGTCCTTACTACATGACCTACAGCGGTTGCGTGAGCGGTAATGCCGACGGCGGCAAGGACAACCTGAAGCCGGAGTACTATGAGGAGTTTGCCCATTATCTGGTGGACGTGTGCAAGCACTATAAGGATGAGTACGGCTTGGAGTTCAAGACGCTGGAGCCGTTTAATGAGTCGGTGACGAATTTCTGGTTCGCCAACGGCCCACAGGAGGGTTGCCACTTCGACTATGATTCGCAGGTGAAGTTCATCAAGGTGCTCAAGCCCATTCTCGACGCTTCGGGACTCTCGACCATCATCTCGGCATCCGACGAGACGAATGTGGGACTGGCGGAGAACGGCTACAAGGCATATAAGCAGGGCGGTGTGCTCTCGAAGATTGGACAGTGGAACACGCACACCTATTCGGGAAGCAATGCCGACCGCGTGCACATGGCTTTCCTGGCTCATCAGGACAAGATGCCGCTATGGATGAGCGAGGTGGGTGCCGGCGGCAATGGCATCGGCGGTAACCTGAGTCTCACGCAGAAGCTGTTCGACGACATGCGCTACCTGCAGCCGGAGACGTGGATAGACTGGCAGTATATGGAAGAGGCGAACGACCAGTGGTGCACCATTCGGGGCAGCTTCAAGGACCAGTCGTACGCAAGGGTGAAGAACTTCTATGTGCGCCAGCAGTGCTCACGCTTCATCAATGGCGGCTATAGCATCGTGACATCGCTGAACGACCAGTCGCTCGCTGCCATGAACGAGGCACAAGACACGCTGGTACTGGTGCTGCTGAACGAGGGCAGCCTGACTTACCACTGTGTAGACCTGTCGCAGTTTGCCGGCCTGCCCAATGTCGGCGACATCAAGGCCTATCGCACGTCGTCGACGGAAAGTCTGAAGAGTGTAAAGGACTTCACGCTCGACGGGTCGTCGCTCATGGTGAAGCTTCCCACGCAGAGCATTACCACACTCCTGTTGCCCGTGGACGGCACGACGGCCGTTGAGCAGGAGGAGGACGTGGAATACATCATCGTGCCACGCCATAACCTGACGATGGCGCTGACGGCTGCCGCAAACGGAGCAGTGACCATTGAGAACAATACCTATGGCGACAACCAGCGCTGGAAGCTCAAGGCTGCCGACGGCTCAAGCACCGATGGCACAGGACCGTTCGTCCTGGAGAATGCACTTGGCCAGCGGCTGACCTCCTTCCGTGCTTCTGGCTCGTCGAAGCTGTCGGCACAGACATCGTCGTCGTCCGAACAGCAGTTCTACGTGGATGCCATCGACCTGCCATATAGCAAGATATCGCCTGCCCGCTATCGCAGCTATGCCCTCGACCTGAGTAATGCCAATAGCAATGCCGGTACGGCCGTGTGTACGTGGAAGTACACCGCCGATACTGATACGCCGACGCATCGACAGTGGATGCTCTGTCCGCTGCGCGGCCAGGGGGGTGACACGGGCATCGAACAACTCGCTGACAGGTCGCAGGATGCAAGGACGGCCGCCTGCATGGATGGTGTCTACGACCTCGCAGGCCATTGTGTGCTCCGCGGTGCTTCTGAAACTACCTTGCACCAGCTGCCCCGCGGCATCTATGTGGTGTGCAAGAATGGGGTGAGGAGAGTGGTGAGGAAGTAAAGGCGCTGCGCGCGTGTAAGGCAGCAGAGCTGCGTGTAAAGCGCTAAAGCGCGGGTAAAGCAGCAGAGCTGCGGGTAAGGAGCCCCACCCCTACCCTCCCCCGTAGGGAGGGGAGTTGCGCGCCAGCGTTGTCGGCATCCACACGTAGGGGCAGACCCCTGTGTCTGCCCGAACAATGGCGAACACCCACAGGGCTTTACAATCGCATTAGCACCTTACACGTCCGAAGGACCTTACCCGTGCGCAGCACCTTACACGCAGCTTTGCTGCTTGCGTGGGTCGCTAAAGCGAGAAATTAATCAAAAATCTGATTAAAAATCTTTCAAAAATATTTTTACAGAAGTTTCGCAAGCTCAACTTCCCAAGGCTTAAAGGGCTTAAAGGGGAGGAAAGGGGAGAAAAGGGACGAATGCTTTTGTCTCTACGGCTGGTTGTCGTCCTGTTGTCCCCTCCTTTTGGAAGGAGGGGTTGGGGGTGGCGAAGCGCGAGCAGGGAGCGATGAGGGGAGCGCAGCGACGGGGGAAGAGAAAAATAATGTTCGACATATTTGTTTAATAGGTTGTGTCCGTATTTGTTCCGCTACCACCCCTCACCCCTCCTCCCCGGAGGAGGGGACCACGCTGGGTGCATTCCCCTAGCAGGGGTTCCGTTTCGCTTCACTTCACCGCCTGCCTGTATTCCGTCCAGGCCTTCGGTCTTGATCTTCGGTCGAGTCTGCTCACGCTCAGAAAAGCAGATGCGAGCATCGTTCTTCTCTCGCTTAATCGTAGCCTTCCTTTCAACGCAGGCACGCGACTCCCCTCCCTCACGGGAGGGGTCGGGGGTGGGTCTCTCCAAACACAATTGGCACGAGTGCTTTCTCGAGGTTCTCCTGCAGCTGATAGCCGCCATCGATGGGTACGACATACCAGCGGACAGCCCACGTGAGCTCCTCGCCGGGCTGGAGCAGTGTGTAGGCACCCTGGCTTTCGAGTTCGATGTAGGTCCTGCCACGGTTTACGTACACCTGCACCTCCGCCTCACCGGGAGCAGGCTCGTCGGCTTTCAGGTCGGTGAACTTCTTCACAAGGGCGAGGTTATTGGCGTAGTAGCCCAGCCAGCCGCGACCGTCGGCGTTCACCTTCCGGTTCTGCGGAGCCTCATCGGTGAGGTACCACACCACGCCACTGGTGCTGTGGAACGACATCAGGTCGGCAGGCCACACGCTGTCGCCGACGGCCTCGAAGAAGATGATACCGTCGCCGTTGGCTTCGCCTTTGTTCGGCACGCGGGTGATCTCCCAGGGTGCCACTCGGCGCTCCTCACTGCCCTCGTTGCGGATGGAATAGGTGACGACGAATGCGCCATCGGAGGCATCGAAGGTGAACGCCTTACCGATGCTGAAGCCCAGCCGCTCAGACTTCTGACTGCGGAGGACGAGCTGGGTGTCGCTGCGGCCCTCCACCGTGTATGGCATCTTGTCGAACTCCGGCACGGGCGGCCAGTTCCACTCCTTCTGTGGACTGGTCCAGAACGTGCTGCCGAACGACTCCGGCCAGCGCGACTGCGAGAGAACCTCGGTGTCTTGGTACTTCAGTGAAAGAATCTTCCCGCCTTTCGCAGGGTCGACGGTCATCGTCGCATTGCCGTTGTGCAACACGAATGGCTCGTCGTCGGCACTCGCCGTGAGTGCGGCGCAGGCCAGTAGTGCAATCGTAAATAGTCGTTTCATATCATATATGATAATTGATAATTGACAGTTGATAATTGATAATTCTTTCTCCGCTGTCGCTACGAAAGCGGCAAAGCCGAGCGATGATTACCTTTGCAAGTTTGAGTTGCTGCTTGTATCGCTGTGAACTGTAGGGGCAGACCCCTGTGTCTGCCCGAACAATGGCGAACAACCAAAAGGCATTACACGCCAAAGGCTTTGAACGCAGCTCTGCTGCATTGAACCTTGAACGCAGCTCTGCTGCTTGCGGGGGTCGCTGCGCTTAAAATCATTCAAAAATCTGATTCAAAATCTTTCAAAAATATTTTTACAGAAGTTTCGCAAGCTCTACTTCCTAAGGCATAAGCCTTGCATGTAGGCAGTCCGTTAAGGGTAATAGCAGCTTTCTCAGCAATCCATCCGGTGCCGATGATTCCTACCCGCAAAATTGAATCATCCTTCATTGTTTTCATCTAGGTTTTGTGTTTTTGTTAGACGCGTGCGCGCGCAAGAAGTAAAGTGCCGACATGCAAGAATTATCATCTATTAACGTTTCAGACGAGCCAAATGGGCAAAACGGCCCAAAAAAGGAGCAGCTGCACGGCTGTGCAACTGCTCCTTACATGTGAATTTAAGGTTGATTTTTTCAAGTCTGCCGTATCTATTATTTTAACAGAGTGACAGGCTGGAGTGTTTGTGTACGATTCAACTTTTCAACTATCTTTTTGTTTATGGTAGGAAGCGATTTCATTAGCCCTTGTTTCATTTGCATCTTTTGCACGCGTGGACCTTTCCTAGCTGTAATACGCTTGGGAGTAGCTCGTTGAGGTGCTTTTTCTAGTATAAGGTCTACCAAAGCGGAAACGTCAGCTCGGGTGAGGCCGTCTACCTGATTAATATCGGCTGCAACGTGGTCGAACACGTTAGCTTCATCACCATTAACGAGAATGTTTGTCAGTGCGGTGATATCAGCTACATTAATAGAGCCGTCCTTGTTTACGTCGCCAATAGTTGTCGCGATTGCAGTTGGTAATGGTGCAGGCATGTCTAGTTCTATGTTCGACTCCTCACCGAGGTCATAATAAGCTACAAAGTAGCCACTGAAGGGGAAGGCGTAGAACATCCATCCATCGGATACGTATTCGAATTCAGTGCCTTCGTCGTTCATGCAGTATTTGTCAACTTGCCCCGTGAGATAGGTGCGTCCAATGAAATCGTATTTGCCACCGCGGTTGACTACGCCTGTAGGCATGTCGGCTTTGAACTCAGCGTTCTGTCCGCTGAATGCAATTTCTTTGTCAACGAGGTTCCACTTCTGTCCCCATGCGTTGCTAGGCACGGTGATGATGTATGGATGATTGGCTTCGATGCTCTCAGCATATGAGAAGTTAGCCTTTCCGTCAGTTTCACCGGTGAAATCCATGAGCCAGAAGTTCTTGTCTTGATCCTCGGCTGAACGGTACCAATCGAGAGTCTGGTCGTTGCAGGTAATGCTTTCAACCTTGAAAGGTAGCATAATTGTAGTCCAATGTGCCGAATCGGCATCACAACCTTTGTAGAAAGTGCGCTTGTAGGTAACGTTTGCTGCTATAAAGTCAGCTGGTGTATAAAACTCTTCATCATCAGTGATGGTGATATTCTCCGCAGTCGAACCAATCACAACGTTCTTGCCTGACAGTGCTTCGGGTACGGTGATTCCTTCCTTCAGCAAATAAACCGTGTTAGTTCGCCCACCTTCTCCGATGCTGGCAGCCTTGTCGCTGTAGCGCGCATCTACATAATAGGCCGTTTCGGGAATTTCTATAGAACCTTCAATGTTGTTATCATTATATATAAGGAACCCGTCTTCGGTGAGTGCCGAAATGCCTTTGGCCATCGTGAACGTGATACCATAAACGTCACTCATGAGCATAGTAGTATCGGCTGTGCCTTCGTAGTAGGTGAACTGTAAGTCATACTCTGTTCCTACATTCAACCCAGTGAACTCGAATTCCAAGTCTAAGCTACCTTTGGCAGGTACATTCGCAGTCTTCTTGATAGTTTTTCCCGTTGAAACTGCTTTTCCTTTCTCGAAGAGAGTTAGAGTTACATTATGGTTGTATGTATTATTTCCTTTGTTATTGATTGTAAATATAGCCTTGTATGTATCATGATAATAGTTCAGGTCATTATCTATGTTACCTTCCCAGTCGATATCCCATTCAATGTCTGCGTAATTGATGGTATAATATAAGCCAATGCCGTAGTCGTCACCCAGAAGGAAAATGTCTGATGTGGCCTGTTGTATATTGACGGTCGAATAGAAGGGAGCTGGCTGAATATCCGCTGTTTTACCAGCAGCAAGGTCTGACGTTTCAAAATAACCAATTAGGTTTTCTCCGTTTAACAGATAACACGTACCTGTGAATGTCTCAAGTCCATCGTTTGTAACATTAAATGTGTTGGTGTAATAAGTGGTGCCTTGATAAGTGGTGTAGACCTCAGAACTAACATTATTTATCTTAATCGACATGCTAGGGGTCAATGTAACAGTTTCCTTATTGATAACAGCTTGAATATATCGTGCTGATGCACCCTGCATGGGGAACCACTCTTCTGTGCCATTTACACGGCAGATGGGAGTAATCTTGTATGTTCCGTATGGCATCTCGGCACCAAAGGAGAAATCGTGATTAAAGTAAAAACCATCGCCTGCTCCCATTCTGTTAGTTTGGAGATCATTGTAGCCAACAAGTTCATTAGCTTCATTGTAAATACCGAGACAATAATCATAGGTTACAGAGTCGGTTTGAGTGTTGAATACAACACCGCGAATACAAATGTCAGCATCACTACTTCTTGCATCTCGATTGACAGTCCTGGGACTGATGAGGTAGAGGGCAGAGATGCTCATTTGATCAAGACTTGATGCCTCATGTTCTGATTCGTCAACAGGAGGTTGTATTCCGATTACCGCACCAGATAAAGGAGTATAATTGCCTTGGTCCGTACTGGTACCTCCACTACCAGTACTGCCAGGAGCAAGGGCACTAAGTGCAAAATAACCATTGCTGCTAGCAGAAGTGAGTCCCCATCCCCAGTTAATATGAAATTTATTGGTTCTTACTTGATAGCCATCGCACACAAACTCGTGTCCAACAAGTTCTGAGAAATCTACGCCATCTAATAAAACGGGACGACCAAGAGCCAGTTCTTGATATATAAGATCTTCCCAGTCATTTACCGTATATTCGCTACGCTTGACATACTTAATTCCTTTGTCATAGCCGAAATAACTTATCATGGCAAAAGGAATGTCTTCAGACAATGCTCCAGAACCACTTGATGAATATTCCATCTTTACAGATGCACCGCAATACTCCATAAGTTTACCAACAGCACTTTTTTGGGCTGACGTAGATTTTGAAACTAGCTCTTCTGGCATATCGTCCCATGAGAAGGTGGAAAGGGAACTCTTTTCCCCAATATAATAAGTTGTGGTAGTAGTTTGCCCTAAATAGTTCTGACTGGAAATTTTGTAATTGTATGCAGGTATGGCATTTGCACCATGCCTAAAATCTTTAGTTTTTCCCCAGTAATACATGACTTGTGCCATAGCTGTAGCCACACAACCTGTATAAGTTGCAGTATATCTAGTTGTGTTGCTGGCCGTAGTTCCGTACTTAACTCCCGTATTGTATGGAGTAGTTTGATCCCAAGTGGCAGTCACCATATAAGGTATGTCTGTTTTTGCTGCCCTCAGTCGGGCATTGGCCTTAAGGGAGAGAGGCCGTTTGTCGAGTTTCAAAATATTATCGATGGGAGACAGTGAAGCATTGGGGTCAACCTGATAGCCGTGTTCAATGGCCCATGCAATCTCTCGTTCATAACCTTTCAGGAATGCACGCATATTATCGGGGATGTTTTCCTCATCGAATGTGCCCTCGTCACTATATGCAAGGATCGGGATGGCTACATCGTCTCCCGAAGCGATGACGAATCCCTGATTGTCTTCAGTGTTAAACACGTAATAATAAGCTTGGTCGCTAACTATTTGACCATTCACACGGCGTGGAGCTTTTGTGATGGCAGTTGTGGCAAGCTTTGCCAGTGGTTTTTGTTGTTTAAGGAAGGCAGCAGCCTTTTGTTGAGCCTGTTGCCTTGAAATAGGCTCGGCGTTTACCGTTGCACAGACTATAGCTGTCAACATCAAAAGTAGAACTTTTCTCATTGTTGTTATAAATTATTAATAATGTATTAGCATGCAAAATGGCCAAAAGAGGCTTGAAATTGACATTCAAGTTGCAAAAGTAGGTAATATTCTTGAAATGTGAAAGAAAATTCGAGAAAAATTTAGCAAATAGTAATCTTTTATTGGTAAAAAGTGGCTTTTCTTTCACTTTTTTCTTGTTGTGTCGGAGTTTTTGTTGCATAAATACAATATTTTCTTGAAACAGCCGTTATCATAGCGTGTTTAAACGCAAATTAGTAATATTCGTGATGTTGGCGATGGTCAGCATTGGGGCTCATGCGCAATACGATCCCCACTTCAGTCATTATTTCGATTTGGAGCCATCGTACAATCCTGCAGCCATCGGTAAGCAGGCGGTCATTAATGTGGCTGCCGCCTATGCGCTGGAGCTGGCAGGCTTCCGCCGCAACCCGCAGACTGCCTTCTTTGCTGCCGACATGCCGTTCTATGGCATGAAGATGTATCACGGTGCCGGTGTGCAACTGATGAACGACAAGATCGGACTGTTCTCGCACCAGCGTCTGCAAGGGCAATATGCCGCGAAATTCAAACTCTTTGGTGGAACCATGAGTGCCGGTGTGCAGGCGGGACTGCTCAGCGAGTCGTTCGATGGTTCGAAGCTCGATTTGGAAGATCCCAGCGACCCTGCCTTTGCCTCTTCGCAGGTGGAAGGCAGCGCCCTCGACCTGAGCTTTGGTCTGTATTACATGCACGGTCCCTGGTATGCAGGTCTGAGCGCCACTCACCTCACTGCACCCCTCATTCATCTGGGTGAACGGAACGAAATTCAGGTCGATCGCACATATTATTTAACGGGTGGATACAATATTCGTTTGAAAAATCCGTTCTTATCAGTGCAGCCCTCGTTTCTCGTGCGCACCGACCTAGTGGCATGGCGTGCAGATATCACGGGCCGCCTGACATACAAGCACGATGAGAAACTGATGTATCTCGGCGTTACCTATAGCCCCCAGACATCGGTGACGATTCTCGTCGGAGGTAAGTTCCACGGCATTCTAGCAGGCTATAGCTACGAGTGCTACACGTCGGCTATCAACCCTGCCAATGGCTCTCACGAGTTGTATTTGGGCTATCAGATTGACGTAAACCTGGTGAAGAAAGGAAAGAACCGCCATCAGAGCGTAAGAATACTTTGACAAAGTAACAAGGTGACAAAGTGACAAGGGACCACGGCGACGAAGGAGACGCTTTCGTAACGCAGTGGAGAAAGAACAACGTGAAAACAATGATAATGGAAACAATGAATATGAAAAAGAAGTCGAAAGGACAAAGCCGAGTGGCAGGGTTCGTTGCCTTGTCAGTTTGTTGCTTTGTTACTTTTGTTATGGTGGGCTGCATGAGCGCCAAGCATGCTTCGTCGTCGGGCAAGGGCGGTGAAGTAGTTGGTGTCGGTGGCCGCACGTTCAGCGAACCCACCCCCTACGGCATGACGAATATCGGCCGTGGTTGGTTGCGCATGGGTATTGACGAACAGGACACACTCTGGGGCAAGAAAACCCCTGTGAGAGATGTGTCGGTGGATGGTTTCTGGATGGATGAAACTGAGGTGACCAACTCCCAGTACAAGCAGTTCGTCAACTGGGTGCGCGACAGCATCTTGCGTACACGCCTGGCCGATCCTAATTACGGTGGCGACGAGAGCTATATGATTACTGAGGAGAAGGGCGAGGAGGTTACTCCCCATCTGAACTGGAAGAAGCCACTCCCGCGCAAGCCCAATGAGGACGAGGAGCGTGCCATTGAAAGCCTCTACGTGACCAACCCCGTGACAGGCGAGAAACTCCTTGACTATTCGCAGATGAACTATCGCTACGAGGTGTACGACTACACTACAGCCGCCCTGCGTCGCAATCGTCTGAATGCCGAGGAGCGCAACCTAAACACCGATGTGGTGGTCGATCCGAATGCGGTGGTGATGATTTCGAAGGACACCGCCTACATCGACGACGAGGGTCGCATCGTGCGCCAGACGCTGAACCGCCCACTGTCGGGTCCGTGGGACTTCCTGAACACCTACATCGTGAACATCTATCCTGACACAACCTGCTGGGTGAACGACTTCCAGAACTCCGATAACGAAGTATATCTGCGCAACTATTTCTCGAACCCCGCCTACAACGATTATCCCGTAGTGGGTGTGACGTGGGAACAGGCCAATGCCTTCTGCGCCTGGCGCACCGAGTATCTGCTGAAAGGCTTGGGCCCCGAAGCCCGCTATGTGCAGCGCTATCGCCTGCCAACCGAGGCTGAGTGGGAGTATGCAGCCCGTGGTAAGGACCAGACGGAGTTCCCTTGGGAGAACGAACAGGTGAAGAGTGGCGAGGGTTGTTTCTTTGCCAACTTCAAGCCCGACCGCGGCAACTACACCAAGGATGGCAACCTGATTACATCGAAGGTGGGCATCTACGGCACCAACTCGAATGGCTTGTACGACATGGCAGGAAACGTGGCCGAGTGGACGTCGACTATCTATACCGAGGCTGGTGTGGATGCCATGAACGACCTGAACCCGCAATTGGAATACAAGGCAGCGAAGGAAGACCCCTACAAGCTGAAGAAGAAGAGTGTGCGCGGTGGTTCTTGGAAAGACCCCGAGAGCTATATCCGCTCGGCTTGGCGCACATGGGAATACCAGAACCAGCCTCGCAGCTACATCGGCTTCCGCTGTGTGCGTTCGTTGGCAAACACCACCAGCGAGAAGGCCAAGGGTGCCAAGGGTAAGAGTAAAGGAAAAGGAAAGAAAAAGAGATAGAAACCCGATTTCCAAGAGAGAAATTGATAAAAGAAATTCGTAAATCCGTAAATCGTAAATAAAGATGACGCAGTACAGCAAATATAATGTCATCTACCGCTTACAGAAGTGGTTGGACAGCGTTCCTGGACAGACGTTCATGAACTATGCCTATAGCTGGGGTGCCTCCATTGTGATTCTGGGTGCCTTGTTTAAACTGACTCACTTGCCGGGTGCTAACTTCTGGCTGTTCCTCGGTATGGGAACTGAGGTGCTGGTGTTCTTCATCTCAGGTTTCGACCGCCCGTTCGACAAGACTGCCGATGGCCGCGAACTGCCTACCCATGTGGGCTTGGACACCGGTGTCGTGGTCAATGGCGAGGGTGGATTCAGCGGCGACGTTCAGCCTGTCGATGGCGAACACGCCGAGGCTGGCTCCGATCTGGGCGTTGCTGCAGTCCATGGCGGCGGTGGCTATGCCGGTGGTGGCGGCTATGTTGGTGGCGGCGGTGGTGTCGTCGGTGGCGGTGGCGGCACCATTATTATTGGTGGCGGCGGTGCTGCTGCACAAGGAGAAGTGGGCGAAGGCGTCGAAGGCGGTGCAACAGGGGCTGTTGGTGTTTCCGGCACTCCCGGCGTTACCGGTATCCAGGTTGGTGGCTCGTGGATTGATCAGCAGCAGGAGAAAACGCCCGATATGGCCGAGGCTCAAGGCAACTATGTTGAGGAACTCAAGAAGTTGACTGAGATGCTGCAGAAGGTGAGCGAGCAGAGCGAACGCCTGACCCGCGACAGCGAGGAGATGGAGAACCTCAACCGTACGCTCACGGGCATTTGCAAGGTCTACGAGATGCAGCTCAAGGGTGCCAGCCAGCAAATCGGCACCATCGACGAGATCAACGAGCAGAGCCGTAAGATGGCACAGCAGATTGCCGAGCTGAACAAGATTTATGCTCGCATGATTGAGGCCATGACGGTAAACATGCCAAAAGCTCCGATTATTAATAGTGAACAGTGATTAGTGAACAAGGTTTGATGTGCCTCTGCGTGATACCTTCCCATGAAAGAAAGGACTCACAGCTGTATGAGTAATCACAAGCTATCACCTATTCACTATAAACTATAAACTGAAGATAAATGGCAATTAGAAGAAACTACGTATCGCCCCGCCAGAAGATGATCAACCTCATGTATGTGGTGTTGATGGCCATGCTGGCTCTGAACGTCTCAAACGAGGTGCTCAATGGCTTTACGGTTGTAGAAGAGAGCCTCGGCCGAACGACCAGCAACTCTGCGAAAGAGAACGAGGCCATCTACAACACGTTTGCCACACAGATGAAGCAGAACCCCGAGAAGGTCAGGCAATGGTTTGAGAAATCGCAGGCGGTGAAGCTGATGAGCGATTCGCTATACAATTTTGCCCAGCAGCTGAAAGAGGCCATCGTCACCGAGGCTGACGGCAAGGACGCCGACATCGATAACATCAAGGCCAAGGACGACCTGGAGGCAGCAAGTCAGATCATGCTGGCTCCCGGCACCGGCAAGGGCCGTCATCTGTTTGAGATGATCAACTCCTATCGAAATCGCATCCTGAAGATGGTGGCCGATCCGAAGCAGCAGGAGATCATTGCCAGTAACCTGACCACCGAGGTGCCAAAGTCGGCACGTGCGCTGGGAAAGAACTGGCAGGAATATATGTTTGAGGACATGCCCGTGGCTGCAGCCGTGACATTGCTTTCGAAGTTGCAGAGCGACGTGCGCTATGCAGAGGGCGAGGTGCTTCACACCCTTGTTTCGAACATCGACGTGAAGGACATCCGTGTGAACAAGCTCGATGCCTTCGTCATTCCCGAGAAGACCACACTCTATCCTGGCGAGGTGTTCAATGCCGATATCGTCATGGCTGCCGTCGATACGACCATGCAGCCGGAAATCTACGTCAACGGCACGAAGATCAATGCCAAGGGTAAGTATTCGTTCACGGCCGGAAGCGTCGGCGAACATTCGTTCAGCGGTTATCTCATCACACGCAATGCGGCCGGTGAGACCATGCGTCGCGACTTCCTGCAGAAGTATTCGGTGATTCCCGCACCGACGGGAGCTACGGTTGCTGCCGACCTGATGAATGTGCTCTATGCCGGATTCCAGAACCCGATGAGTGTTAGTGTACCGGGTGTTCCAGCCAATGCCGTTTCGGTGAGCATGAGTGGCGGTTCGCTCGTTGCAAAGGGTGCCGGTCACTATGTGGCAACGCCTGCCCAGGTGGGCAAGGATGTGGTGTTCACCGTGTCGGCCAACGACAAGGGAAAGACGCGACAAATGGCACAAGTAACGTTTAAAGTCCGCAAGTTGCCCGATCCTACACCGTATGTCGTCGTGGGTAGCGACCGCTTCAAAGGTGGTAACATGCCGAAGGCATCGCTCGTGGCGATGGACCAGCTCCATGCAGCCATCGACGACGGACTCTTGGATATCCCGTTCAAGGTGCTTAGCTTCGAAACGGTGTTCTTCGATGATATGGGTAACTCCATTCCTATCGCCTCCGAGGGTGCTTCGTTCTCCGGCCGTCAGAAGGACACGTTCCGCAAACTCTCGCGCAACAAGCGCTTCTACGTTCGTGGCGTGAAGGCCATTGGTCCTGATGGCATCCAGCGTACGCTGCCAGGTGCTATGGAGTTCATCGTGAGATAAAGGACGCCAACCCTTCTTCGGAAAGGGAAGGGAAATGAAATGAAATTTGATTGAAACGAAATAGTTAGACAAAATGAAGAAGATAGAAGCAAACACAATGGCAAAGTTCGTTACTTTGTTACTTTGTTACTTTGTCACCTTGGGCCTCTCCGCCCAGCCTCAGCAGCGACGCAACCAGCAAGCGCAGCAGAGGCAGCAGCAGACGGCTCAGAAGTCGAATGCCAACACGATGACCACCCGTGCACAACTGTCGTTCCCCACGCAGGCATCGATGTCGGAGGACGTGGTGTGGCGCCGCGATATCTATCGTGAGGTAGACCTCCACGACGATGCCAATGCCGGCCTCTACTATCCGAAAGAACCCGTAGGCACGCAGATGAATCTCTTCACGTATATGTTCAAACTGATGATGCGTGGTCCGAAGAATGGTGGCATCTCGGCCTACGAGTATCGTCTCGACGGCAATGAGCTCTTCACCGACTCGGCGCGTATCAAGCCCCTGCAGTTCCTGAAAGACCAGGGCATCTTCTTCGAGCGCACCGATAAGGGCATCCGCCTCGAGGATAGCGACATCCCGTCGAAGGAGGTCACGGCGTATTATATCAAGGAGAGTGCGTACTACGACCAGGCTACGTCTACCTTCCACACGAAGGTGCTTGCCCTGTGCCCCATCTGGGTTGAAGAGTGGGGTGGCGTGGACGAGAAGAAGCCGCTGTTCTGGGTGAAGTACGACGACCTGGCACCGTTCCTCGCCAAGCAGACCATCATGACGAGCAATCTGAACAATGCCGCCACGATGAGTGTCGACGACTATTTCACGCTGAATATGTATAAGGGCACCATCTATAAAACCAATAACATGCTGGGTGAGTCGCTGGCTCGCATCTGTGGCAACGACTCTACGAAGATCAGTGCCGAGCAAAAGCGCATCGAGGCCGAGCTGAAGGAATTCGAAACGCACATCTGGGGTAAACCCGAACAGGCCGATTCCCTCGACAGCATCGCTGCAGCCAATGTCGACGTGAAGCAGAAGAAGGTGAAGACGAAGGAAGCCCGCACGCCGCGCACGAAGAGTAGCAGTGTGAAAGCAAAGAAGACCAAGGAGCGTTCTTCGTCGAGTTCGTCGTCGGGTGCCCGTGTGTCGGTACGCCGTCAGAGACACTAAGCAATGGCCGTAGCCATCACCGTTTTTTAAGCAACCTTAAAGACAAGAAATATGAAGCAACTACGTATACTGGCCGTTGCATTGGCCCTGATTGGCACTCTCGCCGCTCAGGCACAAGTGAAGTTCGGTGTGAAGGGAGGCATAGAAGTTCTTGACTTCAAGAGCGATGTCTTCAATGCCGACAACCGCATGGGATGGTTCATCGGACCGACAGTCAAAATCGGACTGCCGTTGCCGGGATTCGCCATCGACGTTGCCGCACTCTACAACCAGCGCGAATCGAAAATTGACCTCTACGAGACTATGAACTACGCGGGTGACGGAAGTCTTCAGGTGAAAGCCCTGAAAACCCGCCAGATAGCAGTGCCGCTCAACATCCGCTACGGCATCAGCCTGGGCTCTGCCGAAGTGTTTGCCTATGCCGGCCCTCAGGTGGCATTCCGCCTGGGCGACGAGTCAGAACGAATCAGCCGAAGCGAAGAAGGCGACTTGGCGTGGCGCGTCAAGAACTCCAACTTCAGCGTCAACGGCGGCGTGGGCTTCACCGTCGGTCCCATACAGCTGACGGCCAACTACAACGTTGCCTTAGGCCGCACGGGCGACGTGACGTTTGGCGATGCTGTCGATGCGGCCAAGAACGGACTCCACGGCAAGTACAATTCATGGCAGATTGGTGCCACATGGTTTTTCTGAACTTTTTGTTCTTCACTCTATAAAAAAAGCAGATATCAATAGGCGGATATCTGCTTTTTTTTCATACCTTTGGCTCCGCCGAATTTACTTCCGCTCGGAAAAGCAAAGCAAAAAAAACATTTTTTCCTTTGCATTTCGCTCACTTATTCGTAACTTTGCAACGTCTCAATAACCTTGACATGAAGTACGTCGACGTGATATTGCCACTGCCCCTCGACGGGGTGTTCACCTATGCCATCAGTGATGAGCTGGCGGCACGGGCCGAGGCCGGCATGCGCGTCGTCGTACCATTCAACAAGTCGAAGCGATACACCGGCGTTGTAGTCAGCGTGCACGACCGAAAGCCTGAATTCGAGGTAAAAGCCGTCATGGAGTTGCTCGACGAAAAGCCCATCCTGTTGCCGGAACAGTTGCAACAGTGGCAGTGGATTAGCAGCTACTACATGGCTCCACTGGGCGAGGTGATGAATGCAGCCCTGCCGGCCGGACTGAAGAACGAGGAAGGCTACCGGCCGAAAACTGAGACTTATGTGGGCCTTTGCGAGCCTTATCGCAACGAACAGGCATTGCACATCGCCCTTGATATGCTGCGACGCGCCGAGAAACAACAAAAGGTACTTGTCGACTTCCTCTCGCTGACGGGCTATGCCGATAGCATTGGGCAATCGGCAGCTGATGGAGCGGACATCGCCGAGATTACCCGCGAGGAACTGATGAACGAAAGCCATTGCACGGCAGCGGCCCTGAAGGCACTCATCGATCGAAAGATTCTCTATACCTATGAGCGTGAGGTGGGGCGCCTGAACCATGGTGGTGAACCACATCCAGAACGCATCAAAAAGCTCAATGCCGCCCAGCAGGACGCTTACAATCAGGTGTTGTTCCAGTTTTTGCGTAAAAAGGTGGTGTTGCTGCATGGCGTGACGTCGAGTGGCAAGACTGAAATCTATATCCATCTCATTCAGAAAACCCTCGACGAAGGTCGGCAGGTGCTCTATCTGTTGCCGGAAATCGCTCTCACCGTGCAGATGATGGACCGCCTGCGTGCCGTGTTTGGCAACCGCCTGGGCATCTACCATTCTCGCTATAGCGATGCTGAGCGCGTGGAGATTTGGCAGAAGCAACTCTCAAGGAATCCCTATGATGTCATCCTCGGAGCCCGTTCGGCCGTGTTCCTGCCGATGCAGCGCCTCGGCCTGGTCATTGTCGACGAGGAGCACGAGACCTCCTTCAAGCAGCAAGACCCCGCCCCGCGCTATCATGCAAGGAGTGTGGCAATCATGATGGCGGCCCACTCCAACCTTCCCCGACTGGGCGAGGCCCGCGTCCTCCTTGGCACTGCGACGCCCTCGATGGAGACGTACTATAATGCACAGAAGGGGAAGTATGGACTGGTAACGCTTACGACTCGCTTCCAAGGAATCGAACTGCCGGAGATAGAAGTGGTCGATGTGAAAGACCTTCGACGTCGGAAGATGATGTCAGGCCCATTCTCGCCGCAACTGCTGGCGGCCGTGCGAAAGGCGCTCGACAATCAGGAGCAGGTCATCCTCTTCCAGAACCGCCGTGGCTTTGCGCCGATGGTGGAGTGCAACACCTGCGGGTGGGTGCCGCGATGCAAAAACTGCGACGTGTCGCTGACGCTGCACAAGAATACCAATACGCTGACCTGCCATTATTGCGGCTACACCTACACCGTGCCCACGCGCTGTCCGTCGTGCGAAGGCACCGACCTGCGCGGCCGCGGCTATGGCACCGAGAAGATTGAAGACCAGTTGCGCGAGCTCTTTCCCGAAGCCCGCATTGCCCGTATGGACCTAGACACCACTCGCTCCCGCAATGCTTATGAGCGGCTCATCGGTGACTTTGCCTCTGGGCGAACTAATGTGCTCATCGGCACACAGATGATTTCGAAGGGACTGGATTTCGACCGCGTGTCGGTGGTGGGCATCCTCGATGCCGACACGATGCTCAACTATCCCGACTTCCGCGCCTATGAACATGCATTCATGATGATGGCGCAGGTGAGCGGGCGTGCCGGCCGAAAGGGCAAGCGCGGACATGTGCTGCTGCAGACCAAGAACAAGGATTTGCCAGTAATCATGCAAGTGGTGAACAACGATTTTGCCACCTTCTATAGCGACCTGCTCGAGGAGCGTCGGCAGTTCCGCTATCCACCCTTCTATCATCTCGTCTACATCTACTTGCGACACAAAACCGAGAGCACCGTTGAGTCGGCGTCTATCTACATGGGCAGTCTGCTTCGCCAGTGGTTTGGTGAGCGAGTGTTAGGGCCCGACAAGCCCGGTGTCTCGAAAGTGAAGACGCTGCACATTCGCAAAATTGTTCTCAAATTAGAGAACGGCATTGATCTTCAGCTGGTACGCGAATACCTGCAGCGGGCCCAGAAACAAATCTTGCAGGACAAGCAATATGCCGCCCTGCAAGTATTCTTCGATGTTGATCCTTTATAGCCTTTCAGTGGCAAGAACAATGCTCTGGCGTTCTTGGAGCATTGCCCTTGGCTTCTAAAAGCATTGTTCTTGGCTTCTGAAAGCATTGCTCCTGGCTTCTAAAAGCATTGCTCTTGGAGGCTGGGAGCAATGCTCTGAGCTTCTAAAAGCATTGCTCTTGGAGTCTGGGAGCATTGCTCTTGGAGTCTAAAAGCAATACTTTTGACACATGTAGGGACGGGGTTTATTCCCCGTCAGCAAGGCACAAGACTATTCGTCCGCAAGATACAAGGCTAATTGCTGACGGGGAATGAACCCCGTCCCTACAAAGGTCAGAATGAAGCGATGGGTTTAGATCGTGACCTCTACGCCAAGACCTACCACGCGATTGGTGCGGGTGAACGAGTTCTTGCCTTCCGGAATGGTAAGGCCGAGGCCGCTCATTTCCTGCTTGGGCATATTCATATCGTAATTCTCGTAGTTGGTCTGGAAGTAAGCGGCGTTGACTTTCACCTTGTCGGTGACCTGATAGCCTACGCCGAGACCAAACGTCCAAGAGTTCACGACGAACGACATGTCGTTCATATATGCATCGGAAAGTCCGTAGCGAGTGAGCTGAACACCGCCGCTCACCTGCAACTTCTTCGTGACATCCCACTCGGCACCGGCCAGATACTCGTTGGTGTCGCCATCGAGAAGCTTCTCGCTGTGCTCATACCAGTGAGCCGACTTATCGAAGAAGTGGTGGTAGCCCAGGTTCAGACGCACACCAGGAGTCATCTCCCACTGAGCGCCGAGGGCGAGCAGTGCAGGCGAGTCCTCAGGCACGCTTGTACCGTTTACATACTTATTGGTTGCCGATATAACGGTGGCAGCCTTCAAGTCGGAGTTGTTCTTCATGCGCATGCGGGTCTTGAACTCGTATTTGGCAGCGAAGTTGAAATTACCAGTCTTATAGTCGATACCGATGACAGGAGCAATACCCCAGCCCGTCTGGTCGCTCTTCAAGTTCATGCCGTTGGCATAGGGGGCAAGCGTCTCGGCACTCGACTCCAGCTGTTCACCGGTAGCTTTCAGCTTGGCTCCGGCATCTTGCAACTGCTGTCCTTTCTGAACCAGTTCCTGTACGGCAGGCTGCTGCATAGCTTGTTCCTGTGTCATACCAGCCTGCATGTAAGCTGTCACATATTGCTTGATACCATCCTGTACCTGCTGTCCTAATGCAGTGATGTTGTTACCTGCATCGAAGAGACCCTTGGTGACACCCTCGAAATACTGCGGCAGAGTCATGCCTTCGGCGCCGTTCATCACGCGGATGTTGTTCAGGCGAGCCTCGTAGCTGGCTGTTCCGTAGAGCAGGCGCAGACCGGCATAGACCGACAGATGTTCGTTAATCTTGCGGGCAGCACCCAGCTGGAAGCCGAAGTAGTACTGCTGACCTTTCATATAGCCGTCAACATCGTATCCCGTCACGTTGGGCACGCTGGCACCAAACTGTCCGATGGCACCGTTCAGCTGCGTGGAAGTTGCGATGAGCTTGTTGGCAATGGCACCGACAACCGTTTCAAAGGAACCGATGCCCTTGTCGAACTCGCACTTACCGCCGCCGCCGGGCACAGAGAAATTGAACTGGAACGACCAGTTATTCTTATTATAAGCAGCCTGCAGCGAGGGGATGAACGGTGCATTGGCCACACCCTCAAATTCCTTCGTAGTCAAGCCGTTGTTCTTGGCGCCGAGCGCAAACAAAGGATTGGTCGAAGTGATGGTACGAGTCTGGTGAGCATACTGCCAGTTGAATCCCAGGTGCAGTCCGTCGCTGAGGAATGCTACGCCAGCAGGATTAGAATAGACTCCGTCGAGGCCGATGGCGGCATCGCGTGCGGGGTTGCGAAGAAAGTTAACGCTTTGGTTTGTGTTCGTCAGAATACCTCCAGCAAAAGCTGTGTTACCTAAAAACATGATGGCCAAGAGGGCCATAGTGATTTTTTTCATCATAAAAACCTGTTTCTTAAAAATTGTTTCAAAAACTGGCTGCAAAATTACCCAGATTGTTCAATAAGTCAATATTTTTCGGTAATAAGTTAAGTTATATTAACATAATCGTGCACACTTTTTGCGCAAAGTGTGCAATCTGTGCAAGTTTTCTACACAAATCCAGTTTGCTTTGTGCAAAAAGCACCTTGTATTTTTTAACATTCCCAAAGGGCCTACATTTCCTTCTCGTCCTTGGCAGTGTCGGGGGTCTCTTCCTTCTTTAGTTTGGGATAGGAGATGCGAGTGTGGTAGATGCTCTTCAGACGGTCGATGAGCACGAGCTTTGCCAATGCGATGTCGCGGAACGTGATGGGGCACTCGCGGAAGTAGCCTTCGCTCACCTGGGCATCAATGATGCGTCCCACGAGGTTGGCGATGTTCTCTTCCGTATACTCGGTGAGCGAGCGCGAGGCAGCCTCAACGGCATCGGCCATCATCAGGATTGCCTGCTCGCGGGTGAACGGGTTCGGTCCGGGATAGGTGAATGGCTCGCGGTCTATTTCCTCGTCGGGGTGCTCGTTTTGCTGCTTAATATAGAAGTATTTCGTCAGTCCACGCCCGTGGTGCGTGAGGATGAAATTCTTGATGATAGGCGGCAGACCGGCCTTCTCCGCCATCTTCATGCCTTCGGTGACATGGCTGATGACGATACGTGCACTCTCGGTGTATGGCATGTTGTCATGAGGGTTCACACCAGCCTGATTCTCTGTGAAGAATACGGGGTTGGCCATCTTACCTATGTCATGATAGAGCGCGCCCGTACGCACGAGGAGGCTGTTGGCCTCGATGCGGTTTGCTATCTCAGCGGCGAGGTTTCCTACGGTGATGGAGTGCTGGAACGTGCCCGGTGCAATCTCGCTCAGGTCGCGCAGCAAGCCTTTGTTCGTGTTCGAGAGTTCGAAGAGCGTGACGTTCGATGTGAAGTTGAACGTGCGCTCGATGAGGTACATGAGCGGATAGGCCAGCAAGAGGAAGATGCCGTTGATGATGAAGTAGACGTACATGTCGGTATCAATACTGATCACCACATTGTCCTGCATGAGCTGCAGGGCGAAGAAGACCACGGCACTGGCAAGTGTAACGAGGATAGCGGTCTTGAACACCTGTGCCCGGCGCGAGAGGTCGCGCAACGAGTAGATGGCCACGAGGCCTGCCACGAGTTGCACGATGATGAATTCGTATTGATATTTCACCGCCGCAGCACAGATGAGCACCATGATGGCATGCGAGAGGAAGGCCGTGCGAGAGTCCATGAACACACGGATGAACATCGGCACCATGGCAAACGGCAGGATGTAGATGCTGAAGAAGTTGTGCTGCACCATGATGGAAACCACGATGGGGAAGATGGTGATGAGCGAGTAGAGCATCATTATCGAACTGGGCTTTTCGAAGTAGTCGCGCCGGAAGAGGGCGAGGTAGAGTGTGAAAAGCAGCATCATGATTGCAACGAAGATGATCTGACCGATGACGGTGGTGGTGATCTCACTTTGTGTGGAGCTGCGTCGTTTCATCTCGCGCTCAAACGACTCCAACACTTGGAAGGTGTGTGCGTCGACGATGTCGCCACGATCAATGATTTTCTGACCGGCAAGCACCATGCCACTGGCGATGGCGATGCCACTCAGCACATCGGTGCGTTCGGTCTCGCTGCGTTCCTTGTCGTAAACGAGGTTAGGCTCAATATATTCGTTCAGGTTGCATCGCTGCAGCGCCTGTCGCTGTGTTTCGAGGCGCGGGTCTTGGAAGATTTGCTCGTAGGCCGACAGGGTGGAATAGAACGAATGCACCGGCATACTCTGCACCTGCTTACCCGTGATGACCTTCACCATCGACGTCGTGTCCTTCGCCAGCTTGTTGAAGTCCGGCGTGTTCATGATGCCGGCCTGATAGAGCTGGTGCAACTGGGCATAGAGCAGATTCTTATAGGATGCCGGCAACCCTGGCAGTCCGTTTTGGAAGTCGGCAAGGAACTTCTCTATCATCTCCTTCTCGATGGTCTCATCGTATTTGTAGTAGGGTTGCAGGGTGTTCAGCAGCGAGTCTTGCTCGCGCTTGATTACCTCGTCGGTTTTGTAGATGGGGAAGTCGAACTTCGCAATCACCGATCCGTAGGTCCACGGCTTGTCGATGCCGTATCGGAACTGCTGTCCTTCCTCACGCGGCATGAACCAAACGATGAGTGCCACGGTGACGACGACAATGGCGCATCGAGTGAAGAAATTGCGCCAATAATTCATTTCGTTGCTATGTATTCTGTCCATTTTCCAGAGATGTTTGCGTATTACCCTGCGAAAATACAAAAAAAATATTCAAAACTCAAAAAAAAATCGTAATTTTGCACAAAAATATACGATTATCATCAAATTTACCGATGGAAGAAAGAAGAGTTAGGGTGCGTTTCGCACCAAGTCCCACTGGGGCACTGCACATTGGCGGCGTTCGCACCGCACTGTATAATTACCTGTTTGCCCGTAAGCATAAGGGCGATCTTGTTTTCCGAATTGAGGACACCGACTCGAACCGTTTCGTGCCTGGAGCCGAGGAGTACATCCTTGAATCGTTCCAATGGCTGAACATCAAGTTCGACGAGGGCGTGTCGTTTGGCGGCAAGTACGGGCCGTATCGCCAGAGCGAGCGTCGCGCCATTTATAAGAAGTATGTCGACCAGTTGCTCGAAGCCGGCAAGGCATACATCGCCTTCGACACTCCTGAGGAGCTGGAGCAGAAGCGCGCTGAGATTCAGAACTTCCAATACGATGCTCGCACGCGTGGCATGATGCGCAATTCGCTCACCATGTCGGCCGACGAGGTGGCAGCACTTATCGACGATGGCAAGCAGTATGTGGTGCGTTTCAAGATTGATCCGGGTCGCGAGATTCTCGTGAACGACATGATTCGTGGCGAGGTGCGTGTGAAGAGCGACATCCTCGATGACAAGGTGCTCTACAAGAGTGCCGACGAGTTGCCCACATATCATCTGGCAAACATCGTCGACGACCATCTGATGGAGATTTCACACGTCATCCGTGGCGAAGAGTGGTTGCCATCGGCACCGCTGCACGTGCTGCTTTACGAGGCTTTCGGCTGGCAGGACACCATGCCTCGCTTTGCCCACCTGCCCCTGCTATTGAAGCCGGAAGGCAAAGGAAAACTCTCGAAGCGCGACGGCGACCGCCTGGGCTTCCCGGTGTTCCCACTGGAGTGGCACGATCCGAAGACGGGCGAGGTCAGCAGCGGCTATCGCGAGAGCGGCTACTTCCCAGAAACAGTGGTGAACTTCCTGGCACTGCTGGGTTGGAATCCCGGTACAGAACAGGAGATGTTCACGCTCGACGAGCTCGTGGAGGCTTTCGACATCACCCGTTGCTCGAAGGCTGGTGCGAAGTTCGATTACCAGAAGGGCATCTGGTTCAACCATGAGTATATTCTGAAGAAGTCGAACGAAGAGATTGCACAGCTCTTCGCGCCCATCGTGGCAAACAATGGCGTCGACGAGTCGCTGGAGCGCGTCACGGAAGTGGTACGCATGATGAAAGACCGTGTGTCGTTCGTAAAGGAGCTGTGGCCCTTGTGCTCGTTCTTCTTCATTCCGCCTGTGCAATACGATGAGAAAACGGTGAAGAAGCGCTGGAAGGAAGACTCACCAAAGGTGATGACCGAGCTTGCCGACCTGCTGGAAGACCTCGACGACTTCTCGCTCGAGAATCAGGAGCGCATCGTCCACAAGTGGGTAGAAATGAAGGAATACAAGCTGGGCAATGTGATGAACGCCTGGCGACTCACTCTCGTCGGCGAGGGCAAGGGTCCCGGCATGTTCGACATCTCCGCCTTCCTCGGCAAGGAAGAGACGATTCGACGCATGCGCAGGGCAGTAGAGGTGCTAAAAGCCCCCCTTTCAGCCCCCGAGGGGGCTACAATAGCCTAGGGAACTGTGATTCCTTAATTATTTACACATAGTTCTTTCTTGTTTTTCTAGTGAGATGAGTTACGATTATCAGACGGCAGATCCGTTTCTGTATGCTCTACTTAAAGAGTTTGCCCAGAAAAATCGCAACAATCCAACAGAAGCAGAAAGCCTGTTGTGGCAATATCTGAAAGCAGATGGCTTGGGAGCGACCTTCAAACGACAGCATGTCATAGGAGACTATATCGTGGACTTCGCCTGCATTCCTTACCAACTCGTCATCGAACTGGATGGGCACTATCATCAGTTACCTGACCAGCAGACGAGCGATGCGGAAAGAACGGAATGGCTGGAGCAAAACGGATTTCGTGTCCTCAGATTCACCAACGAAGAACTCTTTGGAAACATCGACGGTGTCTTGGAAAAGATCAAGGAACAGCTATATATTTGAGCACCGGTGGTGTAGAGCATCATTTGAGAATAATTATAATATGTTGAACAAAGCTATAGAAGCCCCCTCGGGGGCAGTAGGGGGGGCTATATGTATCAGATCGTAATCTATCTTTACCTCTGCGGCGTTGCCATAGCGAGCCTTTTCAGCGAGAAGGTGCGCAAGATGTGGCGTGGCGAGCGCGAGGCCATTCGTGTGCTGAAGGAGAAAGTAGACCCTGAGGCACAGTATGTGTGGTTCCATGCTGCCTCGCTCGGCGAGTTCGAGCAGGGGCGTCCACTCATGGAGCGTCTGCGCCGCGAGCATCCGGAGTATAAAATCCTACTCACGTTCTTCTCGCCTTCTGGCTATGAGGTCAGGAAGAACTACGAAGGTGCCGACATCATCTGCTATCTGCCCCTCGACACTATTCGCAACGCCCGCCGTTTTCTGCGTGCGGTACGTCCCTGCATGGCTTTTTTCATCAAGTATGAGTTCTGGTTCAACTACTTGCACATTCTGAAACACCGTCAAGTGCCAGTGTATAGCGTCAGCAGCATCTTCCGTCCTGAGCAGGTGTTCTTCCGCTGGTATGGAAGGCAGTATGGGCGCGTGCTGAAGTGTTTCACCCACTTCTTTGTGCAGAATGAGCAGAGTCGCGAACTGCTGAAGACACTTGGCATCACCGATGTGGAAGTCGTTGGCGACACCCGCTTCGACCGAGTGCTGCAAATTAAGGAACAGGCGAAGCAACTACCATTGGTGGAGCAGTTTATACGAAGCGCTGGGAAGCCTCATGTTTTCGTTGCAGGTTCCTCGTGGCCTCCTGACGAAGAAATCTTCCTGCGTTATTTCCGCGAGCATCCGGAGTGGACGCTCATCATTGCCCCGCACGTCATTGGTGAAGACCACCTGCAGCAGATTGAGAAACTACTCGACGGCTTCCATGTGGAACGATACACCCGGCTTGAAGCCCCCCTTTCGTCCCCCGAGGGGGACACAAGAGCCTCGTCTGCATCCACTAATACTATAGAAGCCCCCTCGGGGGCCGTAGGGGGGGCTCGGGCGGCTCTCATTATAGACTGTTTCGGCCTGCTCTCCAGCATCTACCGCTATGGACAGGTAGCGTATGTAGGCGGCGGATTTGGCGTGGGCATACACAATATCGTAGAGGCAGCCGTCTGGGGTATGCCGGTCTTCTTTGGTCCGAACAACCAGCGATTCCGCGAAGCACAGGAGCTGAAGCAGAATGGCGGCGGCATCGAAATCAATAGCTACGACGACTTTGCCCGATGCATGGACGAGCTGACAGCTAATCCCGAAGTGCTTGTCGAGCGCGGCCGTACAGCCGGCGACTATGTAACCAGTCGAGCCGGTGCCACAGAGAAGATTTTCAAGTATCTGCAACTCTAAGGAGCTGGGGGTCTCGGACCTTCCAGTCTCCTCCAGAACCTCCGGCTATCGAGGCCTCTTCGGTCTCTCCACGCCCCATATAACCAAAAATCATAACTAACCCTTATCATAGCATAATGAAAAAAACGTTCTGCCTTGTTATTCTGTTGGCATTCATCACGTTGAACGCCAATGCCCAGCAAAAACCGTCCTTCATCCCACAGCCCGATAACGTCGCATGGATGGAGGGCTCGTTCCTCATCGACAAGAAGGTGTCGCTCAGCATAGAGAGTGCTACGTTGCGCCCTGCTGCCGACTATCTGTCGGAAATCATTGCGAAGTCGACGGGCATCACGCCTCGTATGAAGAAACGCGGTGGAACCATCCGTCTGGCGCTTGCCGACAACATCGCAGCAGGCGGCTACATGCTAAACATATCGCCGAAGCTCATCACCATCACCGGTGGCGACTACCAAGGCGTTGTGGCGGGGATTAGCACACTGCGACAGATGCTGGCCACAGCCCCCCCTACGGCCCCCGAGGGGGCTTCTATAGCCTCAAAAGCACTAGTGTCCCCCTCGGGGGACGAAAGGGGGGCTCCCTGCTGCAAGATTCTCGATGTGCCACGCTTCCCGTGGCGAGGCATGGAACTCGACTGCTCACGCCATTTCTTCACGAAACAGGAAGTGATGGAGTTGCTCGATGTGTTAGCGCTTTACAAGATTAACAAGCTCCACTGGCATCTCACCGACGACCAGGGGTGGCGCATAGAAATCAAGAAATATCCGTTGCTAACCGAACGTAGTGCGTGGCGCATACCCAACGACCAGGATTCCATCTGCATGCGCAATGCTGAGCGTCAGGACAATCCCGACCTGCAACTGCCGCGCGATAAGTTCAACGACCGAGGACAATATGGTGGTTTCTACTCTCAGGACGACATCCGTGAGATTGTGGCCTTCGCCCGCCAACGTGGAATCGATATCGTGCCTGAAATTGACATCCCTGGCCACAGCCTTTGTGCCATCAACAATTACGACGGCCTCGCCTGCACCGAGCGTACGGGCTGGGGACAGTTCTTCACCACGCCGCTTTGTCCCGGCAAGGACCGAGTACTGGAGTTCTGCAAGGATGTTTATCGTGAGGTGTTCGACCTCTTCCCGTATCACTATGTTCACATCGGTGGTGACGAGGTTGACATGAGCCACTGGAAGCGCTGCCCCGACTGCCAGCGCCGCATGCGTGAGCATAAGCTGAAGACGGAGAGCGAGCTGCAGGCATGGTTCATTCACGAGATGGAGAAGTTCTTCAACGAGAATGGTTGCGACATGATCGGTTGGGATGAAATCATCGAAGGCGGACTCTCTGCCACTTCGAGTGTGATGTGGTGGCGCTCGTGGAACAAATCAGCCCTAGAGGATGCCACCAAGCATGGAAATCGCGTGATCTGCACACCCAACTCGGAGTTCTATCTCGACTATGAGGAGGATGCGAAGGCGTTGGGCAGCATCTACCGATTCAATCCCACGCCAGCAACGCTCAACGACCAGCAGCAAAAACTGGTGCTAGGCGTGCAAGGAAATCTCTGGACGGAGTGGGTGCCCACACGCGAGCGCATGTACTATCAAGCATTCCCGCGCATGCTTGCTATCGCCGAACTCGGCTGGAGCGAGCCTCGCAACATGGACTACGACGATTTCCAGCGCCGTCTGTTGCCGCACTACGACCGTATGCAACGCATGGGGGTGACCTATCGTCGGCCCGACCTGAAGGGATTCTTCAATACGAATGTGTTCACCGACGAGGCCGTTATCGACGTCACGTGCCACGACCCATCGGCAATCATCCGCTATACCACCGATGGCAGCATCCCGCAGCCGTCGTCGACGCTCTACACGGGACCTTTTACCATTCGTGACAACACGCACTTCGTCTTCCGCACCTTCTCGCCCGACGGCCGCAAAGGTCAGTACATAGAGTGCGATTATCGCAAGGAGCCGCTGGCCCCTGCAGCCCCCCTTTCGTCACCCGAGAAAGCCCCCCTTTCGTCACCCGAGGGAGACACTAATGTCTCGTCTGTTGACACCAATGCTATAGAAGCCCCCTCGGGGGCCGTAGGGGGGGCTGTCGGTCTCTGTTGTGAGTGGTACGACTATCGTGGTCCTCGCTGTGCCGACATCGATCAGGCACCGTTGCTTGCCACGCTCACGGCACCGGAAGTGTGTATTCCTGACTCATGTCACGATAACATCGGACTCATCCTCTCTGGATTTATCGAGGTGCCGGCCGATGGCATCTATACCTTCGCCCTGCTCTCCGACGACGGCAGCTATCTGATGCTTGATGGCAAGATGGTAGTCGACAACGATGGCGAACACTCTCCGCGTGAGCAGATTGGCCAACATGCCATGCAAAAAGGCCTGCATCCACTCCTCGTCCGCTACTTCGACCACAACGGCGGCAAGCTGCAATTGCGCGTCATGGACCAGAAGGGACAACCCGTCAGCGTCAGCTATTGGCACTAGGCAGCAAGTAGCGTGCAAGTCGCCTGCGGTGCGTGTAATATTTATCGGAAAGAGACTCCCAAACACTTGGCTTCGTTTTATTTAAAGAAAGCGACAAAGCCGAGTGTTTGGGAATTTCTTTCTGATAACAATCTGTTTCTTGTCAGCAATAACGCATCCCCCTGCAACCGTTAACGGGCGTTAAACATATCGTAATTCGATAAATTTTTATTGTTTTTATTTGGTAGTTTGTAAGAATCGTTGTACTTTTGCACATCGATATTCGATAAATAATCAACTTAAAACGATAAAACAAGTATGAAAACGACCCGTTTTTTCCGTGATGCAGCAAAGAATCCTGTAGCGGTAGTCTTATTATTGGCAATGGTTGCGTTGATGGTCTTCCTCATTGTCGGTGACATCATCAACATGCGTGATGCCGACACGCACTACATGTATTGCGAGAACCTCTGCTACCTGGTGAACAACATCAGCATCTGCTATTTCGCGTGCATCGTCCTCCTGATGGTATACCTTACTTATATAAATAAGCAGTACTCGAAGTGGATCATCCGTCTGTTCTATGTACTAGGTGTATCGAGCCTCCTCTACTTTGCTATCGCTGGCCAAGTGTTCGACTATGTGTTCCACCACGTGGAAGCCGACTATGCCGAAAAACTGCCCTCGCTGGCCCGTACGGCCTTCACGGGTCCGGCCTATTGGATCATCTTAGGCTATTTCTTCATCCCCCGCATCCTGAAAGATGCCCGCAAACTGCAAGAGGAACAAGAGCTGACGGTGTAATACACTTCGCGTCTTTACAAAAACAAAATCAAAACATCAAAAACAGAACAAAACATTTATATAATAACAAATAAAAACTAAATGTTTTCTTATGTCATCTTTGTTTTCTTCTGTTTTCTAAAGCGCCGCGAAAGCGGATATATTTCTAAACTCAAAAACTCGATTGCAATATGAAAAAGAAACTGAATGTACTTTGTGTAGTGATGCTGCTACTCATGGCAGCACAGATTATTATTGGCTTCGTGTTGAACTTCAACGAAGGAGCGCAGGCTTTCAGAGAGGGATGGGAGGACGGCCGCAATGCCGACGCGTCGGCTCCTCTCGACTTCGTCAACGGATTCCTGGTGCCGGTGTTAGGTTTTGTGTGCATCTTTCTCCTGATCCGCGCGTTCATTGCTTTCGTTCGGTTCATTCTGAACATAAATCGTGACAAGGTGTTCGTGAAAGAGAACATCCCCTTACTGCGCTGGGCGGGATGTGGCACACTGATTCCCGCCGTCGTCTTCACCTCTCACGACCTGTTGTCGCATGTGCCAACAGAGAAAGTCTACAACTCGTGCATGGACGATTTCATCTTCGGCCTGTTCTGTCTTATTGTCGCTGAGGCGTTCGCCATTGGACTAAAACTGAAAGAAGAGCAAGACTTAACCATTTAGACGCCTATGGGACGAATTATCGTAAACCTCGATGTAGAGATGGCCAAGCGTAAGATTTCGCTGGGCGAGTTGTCGGAGCGCGTGGGCCTCACGCAGGCGAACCTCTCCATCCTGAAGACCGGCAAGGCTAAGGCCATCCGCTTCTCCACCCTCGAGGCCATCTGCCGCGAACTCGATTGTCAGCCCGGCGACATACTGGAGTATAGGGAATAAGCCCCACCCCATCCCTCCCCCGCAGGGAGGGAGTACAACCAGCCGTAGGGGCAGCACACCGTGTCTGCCCCTACACGGTGGGTGTATTCTCCCAAACATCCTGTTTCTGAACTAAATTTCTGGTAATTTCTGCTCATTTCTTTCCGATAAAATTTGTATCTTTGCACGAAAAATTGTTGAGCAATGTCATTTCTAACTCGTAAATATCCATTCCCGAAGAGCAGCCACTGGCTGAGAGACTGCATGGTGTACTGTGTCATCGTGTTCCTGATACTCTATCTGTTGCAGCCATTCGGGTTCAGTATGTACCGAGGGAACAAGCTACTGGTCTCACTGCTCTTTGGTGCAGTCTCCTTCGCTTGCTGCGGACTATACGGCATCGCTGTCAACCCGCTGTACAAACGCATCACCCCTTGGCGTGTGTGGCACGAAGCGCTGTCGGTGTCGGTGATGGTCCTGCTGATTGGAATCAGCAATTTCTTCGTGTTCTCCTTCGTGTTCCACTACCCCATCACGCTTGTCATCTGCTTGCAGTTCCTCTACTGGACGCTCATCGTTAGTATTTTCATCGCAGCCTGTTCGCTCAGCATAAACTACTACCGCCACCTGCGCAACCAACTCGAAACGCTGCTCAACAAAACCACGGAGGAGCAGACGGACATCACCGTAACCATTCACGACACGACGGTGAGAGGCAACGACCTGCAGTTGCCTATCAACGATCTGCTCTACATCGAGGCACAAAAGAACAATGTGTTGGTCTACTACATGAACGACGGGAAGGTCGACCATTGCGAGGTGCATGCCACACTCTCCGCCGTCCTCGACGACCTGCAGCAGTATGAGAACATCTTCCAGTGTCACCGCTCGTTCGTGGTGAACCTGAACAACATCACCTCTGCGCAAGGCAACTCCAACGGCTATCAGCTCAAGCTCGGCAAGGCCCCTGCCACAGTGCCCGTTTCGCGCACCTACGTCCCGAAGCTCCGGTCGTTTATTGCATAAGGCATAAAGCCCCCCTTAAACCCTTTAAACCCTTTTCTCCCCTTTATACCCTTTAAGCCCTTTCGCTTATCCACTCGTCCTTTTTCTTAGTCATTCGTCCTGCGAATTAGTTGTCTGTCAGCGGTTTTAGCCGTCTGTCACGGGAATTTGGAGGGTTCGATTTTCATGTCTATCTTTGCGGCATGAAACAGCGAATCATTCATATCATCATCATGCTCATGGTCGTCTGCACCATGACCGCTCAGACCACCGTTTCGGGCACAGTCACCGACGGCAAGGAGTCGCTCGCAGGAGTGAACGTGTTTATCATAGGTACCATCGACGGATGCCTCACTGACTCACTCGGCCGGTTCTCGTTTGAAACCACCCAGACCGGCGAACTGACGCTGCGCGCCACCTGCCTCGGCTTCGAGGACTACACGCTGACGACCCGTCAACACTCCAACCTACATCTGAAGATGCGCGAACACGCAACCGCCATCGATGAAGTGGTGGTCGCCGCCAGCAGCTACCACTTCGGCAAGAGCGACAACTTCAAGACGATGGACGCCCTGGACGTGGTGATGGCAGGCAACTCGTGCGGCGACATCGTGGCTGCCCTGCAGTCGTTGCCCGGCACACAGAAGGTGGGCGAGAACGGAAAGCTCTATGTCCGTGGCGGCGAGAGCGACGAGTGCCAGACGTTTGTGAACGGCATGCACGTGCTCATGCCCTACTCCACCAACACGGAAAACAATGCCGTCCGAGGACGTTTCTCGCCCTTTCTGTTCAAAGGCATCAACTTCTCGCTCGGCGGCTACGGCGGCGAATACGGACAGGCGCTGTCGTCAGTCCTACCAATGGAGACCACCGACGTGGCACCGAGTGATAAACTGGGCGTGAGCGCATCACTCGTCGACTGGAACATCGGTGGCACGAAGGCTTTCGCGAAGAGCAGCCTGTCGTTTAACTCCGCCCTGACGAGCATGGGCCTTTACAACGCTCTCAGCCCCGACCGCTACGACTGGACTCGCCCTTATCGCAAGCTATCGGGTGAGGCACAATACAAGTCGGAACTCTCAGCGGTCAGCGTCGTGAAGACCTACGTTGGCTACGACCTCACCTCCGTTGGCCAGAACATTGCCGACCGGCAACTCTCCCTCTGCGAGCATAACATCTATGCCAATGCAACGCTGAAGACCAACATCGGACGGGGCTACACCTTGTTCACGGGCATCGCGAACTCCTCGGTGATCAACGACATCGACGATGCCCTCACCCACGGCGACCACTACCACAACTTCCGCAACGAAATACACCTGAAGGCCGAGCTGCGCAAGGTGTTCTCGTCGAGTGTGAAGATGTCGGCAGGTGCTGAGGACTACCTTCGCCACAGCACCAAGCAATACGACACAAGCCATTACAACCTAGACTACAACCTCCTTGCCGCCCACGTCGATGCACAACTGCGAGTGGTCCCACGCCTGTTCCTCAGTCTCTCGGCAAGGGCAGAGCAGGCCAGCTACGACGGTCAGTGGCTGCTGATGCCTCGTATGACATGGAGTTACGTGCCCAACAAGCGTTTCCAGTTGTCGGTCATCGTGGGGAGATACAGCCAAGTGGCTGAGGACGACTACATCGCCCTGCGTGGAAAGCGCCTGCAGCAGAGCACTGCCGATCATGCCATCCTCAGCATGCAATACGCCACCGCCAAGATGCTGCTGCGCATTGAGCCCTACTACAAGAAATACCACCACCTGCCCCTGCTCACCAACGGCACCTACACTGCCGACGGCTACGGCTCGAGCAAAGGCTTCGACGTGTATGGCGAGTGCCGGTCGCTGGCGAAGAACCTCAATGCCACCATCTCTTATTCGTTCAACGACTCCCAACGCCTCTACCGCGACTACACATCGCCCACCACGCCCGACTACACATCGCGCCACAACCTGCGCCTCACGCTGAAATATGGCATTGGCAAGGTCATCGTCGGACTCGCCGACTCGTATGCGAGCGGACGACGGTTTGCCACCGGCACCACACCTTTTTATAATAGTGTAGATGCCAACCTCACGTGGCTCGTCAGCCCGAAAATCATTGTCTACAGTTCGCTTAACAACATCCTAGGTCGCACCAACGTCTTCCGCTACAACGCCGACGGCTCGGCGGTGACCGCCAATCGCGACCGCTTCTTCTACATCGGAATATTTGTTTCACTTAAAAGTAATAAAGCTTATGACATTTCAAATTTCTAAAGTCGCACGTCGTGCCACTTCCACAATTCGCGTGTTCGCAATCGCCATTCTGATGACGGCAACCGTTAGTATTCAAGCCCAAGAGTCGGTTCCCATGCAGGCGCTCATCGGCCAGTCGCTCAGCAAGTTGCAGCAGCCTACACCTCAGGCATTCCTCACCTGCATTGCCGAGATGAAACGCATCGAAGCAATGTTCCCCGACAGCATCCAACCGAAATATCAATTGGCGTTGCAGAGCCTGAACTTCGCCGTGATGAATCCTCATGCCGAGCAAACCGAAGACCTGCTCACCGCCGCAGAGCAGACCATCGGCGAAATGGAGAAGATGAAGAACAGCGACCCCAGCGACCTCTGCACGCTTCAAGGCTTCCTCTACATGGTACGCATCGTGCAGAATCCGCAGCAGAACGGGCAACGCTACTACATCGACGTGCTCCAGAACTTCGAGAAGGCGCTGAAGCTGAATCCCAACAACAAACTAGCCCAGCAGCTGCAGCAGAAGTTCCAGGAAGGAATGAGGCAGGCGACGGGAGCCGCGCAAAGCGCGGAGGCGGATAATTAACAATTGATAGTTGACAATTAATAATTATGATTACCCTTGTCAGCTCGAGTTTCTAACTGTTTCGCTGCGAACTGTAGGGGCAGACCCCCGTGTCTGCCCGAACAAAGAATATCGCTACCACCCCTCACCCCTCTCCCTCCGTCGCAAATGGGGGATTTGCTCCCCTTTGTGGGGCCGCAGCCACACTGTGGCTGCTCTGAAGACCCCAGTCGCCCCGGAGGAGGGGACTACGCTGGGTGTCTGCCCCTACATTCCCTTTTATTCCTATTATATAATATTTCCACAAAATCATCGTTTTATATCATAGAACACTCGTTTCGGAACTAAATTCAAAGAAAAAAGGTAAAAAGATATGTACAAGACAACCATGATCGCCCTTTTGCTTGCACTCATGGCAATGGCCGGACAGGCGAAAGAGAAGGCAACCGTTTGGGAAAACCCCAGCACCGAGTATGGAACCAGCTACGGCGACGGCTTCTTCTATCTCGCCCTCGATGTGACGAAGGTGGAACTGAAGGCGAACGAGACGGTAGTGTATATCACCGCACAGCAGCGGTCGGATGACCCTGACTGCTGGTTCCGCTTTGCTGGCGACACCTATCTGAAGGTAGGCGAGAAGCGTTACACGATTGTCTCTGCTGACGGCATCGAACTCAATAAGCAAGTATTGGCGAACAAGGACGGCCGTCGCGAGATGGTGTTCCACTTCCCACCGCTGCCGAAGGGCACTCGTTCGTTCGACTTCATCGAGGGCGACGGACCAGGTGCATTCCAAATCAAAGGCATCAAGCCGGTGGAGGAGCGCTGGCTGCAGCTCTTCCCGTCCTATTGGCGCGACGCCCAAGGCGATTGGACGATTGCCTTCTGCGAGGAATGTGCCATCTACGACTGCCGCTTCTGGAACTACAAGCAACGTGATGTGAACCCGAAAACGGGCGAGGCCACGCTCATCCTGACCAACGGCGACGACGAACTGAAGGTCGTAGTAGGAAAGAATAAGAAAGGTATGCGCACGATTCAGGTGGGCAATCAGCGGGCTGACTATGCAATGATTACCGATCGCTTCATGCCCGACTATCCCACGAAGGACACCCGCACGGACTTTGTCGACACGGGTTACAAGAATGATACTGTAACTGTGGTGGGATGGCTCAAGGACATGCCGGAGCACTTCAAGCAGTTGAAGACTTTCGAGTTTGGCTACCAGAACATCTATACCGACGAGCAGGAGTCTGCTTATGCCAATCTGGACTCTCTGGGACGCTTTACGGTGAAGATTCCGGTCTTGAACAGCACCGAGTTCTTCTGCGACTGGCGCCGCTGCTTCATGCGTACGATGCTTGAACCGGGCAAGACCTACTTCTTTCTCTATGACTTCAAGGAGGGCCGTCGCTACTTCATGGGTGACGACGCACGTCTGCAAAACGAGCTGTTCAAATATCCACTCGACTGGCAGAGCATCCGCTTGTATGAAGGGTTGAACGGGTCAGACAAGGCTACGCCGGAGCAGTTCGACCAATATATCGCTTCGGTAGATAGTCTCATCAAGGCACAGTTCGCCAACATCGATGCGCTCTGTGAACAACACCCGACGCTCTCCACTCGCTTCAACCTCTTCCGGAAAGGTAATACGCTCTCGCAACAGGCCCGCGATTTCGGGCAGGCTCGTTTCCGCGGCGAACATTTTCAGTTGCCCGACAACGCCCGCCGCTATGCCTACGACACGTTTTGGACGAAGATGGTGAAGCCCTATACACTGCATCGAGACTTCAACGGTTTCCTGCGCGACTATTTAGGTGATGCAATAAACATATCTACCATTTCCTTCAACTGGAATGCGCAAGACTATATCGAAGAGTTTGCCTCTAACGACGAAGAACTGGCATTGCTCACTCGATGGAAGGATTGGATAGCCGACGCCCAGAAGCAAGTTGAATCAGCGCCTACCATAGAGGAAAAACAACGTGTAGCGGAAAAGCTAAACACCGACAATTCCGACATGATTAAGAAAGTAGATGCGGTGCTCAACGGCCCGAAGGCTAAGAAGTTTATCAACGGTCAGTTGTTCCTCATCCGCATGAACAGGGAGTTGCATGTGCTCGACTCACTCAATGCCGACCCGTTTGTCAAAGAGGTGTGGCTCACCCGACAAGTGTTACAACAAATCGACCACGAGCGCACAGCGCTACCGCCCACTGTGATGGATACCGTAAAGGCGATGATTGGCAATCCCGAATGCATTGCGATGATTGAGAAACTGAACGACCATTACCTCGCTATTGAGAACCGAGAGTTCGACAAACTGGTGCTGAAGTCATCCGACAACCTCGCAGATCTTAGTGAAGGCGAGGCGCTACTGAAGAAAATCCTCGAGCCCTACAAGGGAAAGTTCGTGCTGCTCGACATCTGGGGCACGTGGTGCGGACCGTGCAAGGAAGCCCTCTCCCACTCTACGGAGGAGTACGCCCGGCTGAAAGACTACGACATCGAGTTCCTTTATCTCGCCAACCGCAGTCCACAGGCTTCATGGGAGAACGTCATCAAGGAATATAACGTCAGCGGTCCGAACGTAGCACACTACAACCTACCCGATGAGCAGCAGGCAGCCATTGAGCGTCATCTGAACGTCCACAGCTGGCCCACCTACAAGCTCTTCGATCGCAACGGCAACATGTTCGACCTCGACGTCGATGCCCGCGACCTCGATGAGCTCACCCGCCTGCTAGACCGCATGAAGTAACATGCCCCGCACTAACCACTTAAAGTAACAAATGTAGGGACGCAACCCACCGTAGGGGCAGACCCCCGTGTCTGCCCGAACAGTGGAAAACAAAAAGCGCCACACTCATAACACAAATATTTCTGGACTAAATTTCTGGTAATTCCTGGGAATTTCTTTCCGATATAATCACGGGCAGACACGGGGGTCTGCCCCTACACTTTATGAAAAACCAATCATAACTCAGTGCTTTCATAACGCTAGAGCAGTCCTTTCGTGACGCTAGAGCAATGCTTTCGTGACGCTAGAGCAACCCTTTCGTGATGCTAGAGCAATGCTCCCGTGTAGCTATGTCATTACTCCCGTTTAGTAAATTAACTTAATTTGTGCGGTAAATTAACTTAATTTGCTATGTAAATTAACTTAATTTGCTAAGTAAAATAACTTAATTTACTGAATAAAATAACTTAATTTACTGCACAAATTAAGTTAATTTACTTTTCTACCTCATTGCTATCGCATCACCAGAGCATTGAGACAGCATTACCAGAGCATCGAGATAGCATCACGAAACCAATGCTCCATGAACACAAAACCATTGTTCTGCGAGCGATAAAGCAAGGACATCGAAACAAGGGAGTGATGCATGATGAATGCGGGTCGATTCCTTCAAGAATTCTATACAAATGTTAAATAACAGCAAAATCATGTAAATATTTATAGAATAATTTGGTTTATATTATAAACTTCTTTATCTTTGCATCGTGAACCGGACACAATTGGCCTCTGACGTGCTATCTGCAGGAGCGCTGACGAGGCCGGAGAGTAGTAAAACAAACTAGAACATCTTTTAAAAAACGAAACGACAATGGAAGAAAACAGCAATCTGACTGCTGAGCGCAGTCTGGAAATCATCACCGAGCAGATTGCACAGAGCCGCAAGTCGGCATCAAGAAATGCAGGACAGTCGCTCTTCATCGCTGGTCTTTGCATCATCGGCATAGCCCTTCTTGTCAGCATTTGCTACCTGCTCACTCAAAACATGGCGATTTATCTGCTCTATGCCTTGATACCTGTATTAGTAATAGGTATTGATTATTATCTCAAAAGGAATAAGCCAAAGGCCCCTGCCAGCTTCGTCGGCTCAATGGTTGATAAGACCTGGCAGACATTCGGCATCTTCGCACTTTCCTTCTTTGTGCTTTCTTTTCTATTCAATAGGCTGATGCTTTATGATGCCCATGTGGCAAATAATATACAGATCTATTTCCAGAACCGTATTAGCCCTCTTGGCATTATCTTGCTGATGATGGGTATGGCCATCACCATTAATGGCTACATACTGAAGGCTCGTTGGCTAGTGTGGTGCGGCATCATTGGCGGCATCGGTGGATTCTTCTGGGATTCTTTCTGCGTGACAGAGACTATATTGGCCAGATGCAATCTTCAAGGCAATTCTTACTGGGTTCTCCACAACATAGCCCCCAACCTCATCGTAGCCTTGTTCGCCCTCGTCGGCCTGATGCTCCCAGGCTGGATGATTAAGAAACAGAAGTAGCCAATGCCGTTCCAACCATTAGACCCACTGCTGCACTCCGAGTTGCGACTCGCCGTGATGTCGCTACTCATCAGCACCGAAGAAGCAGAGTTCCCGTATATCAAGGAGCAGACGGGAGCTACGGCGGGCAACCTGAGTGTGCAAATAGATAAACTCTCAGCGGCGGGCTACATTGAGGTGGAGAAGACTTTCAAGGGCAAGCGTCCCTGCACGCTCTGCCGCATCACGCCCGCAGGTCTGAAAGCCTTTGAGGACTACGTGGAGGCGCTGAAGGGATATCTGAAAGTCAATATCAAATAGCTGAAATCCTGCAAGACGAATAAAAGGGGATGTGCCAAATTGAAGAAAGGAGTCAATTTGTAGTCCCCTCCTTCGGGAAGGAGGGGTAAGGGGTGGCGAAGCGCGAGGAGGGAGCGATGAGGGGAGCGCAGCGACGGGGGAAGCGACAAATAAGGTTCGACCTATACTAAATACTTAATTGATAATAGGTTATATCATTATTTTTCTCTACCACCCCTGACCCCTCCTCCCAAGAGGAGGGGACTACTGGCAGCGTCTTTTCATCCATTATTCCTTTTTGACACATCCCCTCATGTTTCCATTTTTAAATGGCAACAATTGGTTGTATGAAATCAGAGTCCGCGTGCTTTAAGCAGGCCAGAGGCATCGGGCTGGGCCATTCCAGTGAAGTCGGTGAACATCTGCATGAGGTCGCCTGTGTTGCCTCGGCTCAGCACCTTTTGGCAGAAGTCGCTACCAGTGGCGGGGTCGAGGGCACCGCGCTTGGCAAAGACGTCGGCAATGTTCACGGCAAGCACCTCGGTCCACAGGTAGCTGTAGTAGCCGGCAGCATAGCCGCTACCCCATACGTGATTGAAATAGCTGGTGCGATAGCGAGGCGGAATCTGCTTGTCGAGCAAGCCCACCTGCTGTAGTGCCTCGGTCTCGAAGGCATCGGCCTGCTCTGCCGTAGGAATCTTATTGGAAGGCAGCATGTGCCAAGCCATGTCAAGACAGGTTGCAGCGAGGTTCTCGCCCAGTGCATAGGCGGTCTGGAAGTTGATGCTCTTCAGCATGCGCTCCTTCAGCTCGGCAGGCATCGGCTCACCGGTGTCACAATGGCGGGCGTAGTTGTCGAAAACCTCAGGAATGGAGGCAAACGACTCGTTGAACTGCGACGGCATCTCTACAAAGTCGCGGGCCACCGACGTGCCGCTCAAACGATTGTAGTTGCAGTCGGAGAGGATGCCGTGAAGGGCATGACCAAACTCATGGAAGAGCGTAGTCACCTCGTCCCACGTCAGCAGCGAGGGCTTTCCTTCGGGTGCTTTTGCGTTGTTGCACACATTGAAGATGATGGGCAGCTGGCCATAGTGGCGACTCTGCTTGGCAAAGCCATCCATCCAGGCTCCGCCACGCTTCGTAGGACGACGGAAGTAGTCGCAATAGAAGAGTGCCTTTTGCTTGCCGTCCTTGTCGAACACCTCGAATACTTTCATGTCGGGATGATAGGTCGGGATGTCGGTGCGCTGCTTAAACGTGAGGCCATAGGCGCGATTGGCGGCATAGAACACGCCATTGATCAGGACGCTGTCAACGTTGAAATACGACTTGATCTCGTCGTCGCTGATGTTCAGCATCTGATTCTTCATCTTTGCCGAATAGTAGAAACGGTCGTAGGGCTCCAACTGGAAGTCGGCACCCATCGTCTGGCGGGCGAAGTCCTCAATGGCCTTGGTCTCTGCATCGGCTTTGGGCTTGTATTGGGCAATGAGGCTCTTCAGGAAGGCATAGACGTTCTCGGGCGTCTTGGCCATAGTCTTCTCCAGCGAGTAGGCGGCATAGTTTTGATAGCCCATCAGTTCTGCCTGCTCGGCACGCAGCTTGGCAATCTCACTCACAATAGAATAGGTGTTGAACTTACCCGTGCCGTCGGTACGATGGATAGATGCCTCATAGACCTGACGGCGCAAGTCGCGATTGTCGAGACTGGCCAGCAGGGGCTGCTGGGTGGTGTTGACGATGACGATGGCATAGGGAGCCTTGCCGCCACGACTCTCTGCATCTTTCTTGCATTGCTCAATGTCGGCATCGTTCAGGCCGGCGAGCTTCTCTTTGCTGTCCACCCACACCACTGCATTGTTGGTGGCCTCAAGCAATAGGTCGCCCCACTGTTGCTGCAGGTCGGTGATGCGCAGGTTGATGGCCTTCATGCGCTCCTTCTTTTCGTCTGACAGCAACGCACCCTTGCGCACAAACTCCTTATAGGTCTCCTCAAGGAGTTTCTGCTCCTCGCCCTGAAGCGTTTCGTGCTCGCGGTCGTAGACCTGGCGAATGCGCTCGAAGAGCGACACATTGAACGAGATTTCGTTCTCCAACTCCGTGAGCATGGGCATCACCTTCTTCTCGATCTCGGTGAGCTCGGGCGTTTTGTCGGCCTCGGTCAGGGCAAAGAACACACGCCCCACCTTGTCCACCAGACGTCCACTCTCCTCATAAGCCAAGATGGTGTTCTCGAAAGTGGCCGAATCGGGATTGCTGACTATCGCGGCGATGTTATCGCGCTGCTGCTGAATGGCAGTCTCGAAGGCCGGCAGATAGTCGGTGGTTTTAATCTTACTGAAATCAGGTGCTCCGTAGGGCAGCTGACTCTCCTCTAACAAAGGATTGTTGCGTTGTGCCTCCTGGCAACTACTTACCGCAGAAGTCAATGCGGCAGAAATCGCAAGTGTCATAATAATGCTTTTGGTTTTCATACGTTTTTTGACAGATATTTAATTGATGATTGAAGTTTCGCAAGCTCCACTTCCCAAGGGAATAAAGGGCTTAAAGGGGAGATTTAGAGCCCCTTGATAAGGGGCGGCTGTCGCTCGGCGACGTAGGAGACGCTTTCAGAGCGAAGCGGGGAAAGAATGCAGGGTTTTATGTCCGTAAATAGGATATTTAATGCTTTGCAGCCAACGGTAGGGGCAGACCCCCGTGTCTGCCCGAAAGAGGTACTAGCACAAAGGACTATCCGGCATCGTCAGCCGAATAGTCCTTTGTCTCCAGTTCATATTGCAACGCCTCCAGTTGTCGGAGGGTCATCTGCTCCACGCGGCGCTCTATCTCGCGGATGAGTTCCTCGCGGCGGTATTCGTCTTCGCTCATATTTCTGAGAATTAATGCTTTCTGCAGCAAAGATACAAATAAAAATTAAACAACACGTAAAACCTTCATATTTTTTTATAATTTGTTTCATCTGCATACAGAAAAGTGTACCTTTGCAAACGATTTAAGTTGCGGAACAAGTAAGGGATAACCTTTTTTCTTCGTGACTGCAATGTTTCCCCTCTTTTCTGCGTATATATAGATAGAGAAAAATAAAGCATGACCGAAACAGAACTGATAAAGGGCCTGTCCAGACAGGAAACCAAAGCACAACAACAGACCATCGACCAATATGGCCGTGAAGTGTTTGCGCTGGTGGTGCGTCTCGTAGCCGTCGCGGAGAATGCCGAGGAGGTGTATCAGGATGTTTTTGTCAAGGTCTTCAGGAACATCGGGCAGTACGACGCTGGCAGGTCGTCGCTCCGCACGTGGATATTGCGCATAGCCTACAATGAGGCCATCAGCTTCCTGCGCCACAAACGCTTGCCCGTTGTTTACTTTGAGGACCATGGTCGTGAGGCCGACAAGCTGTCAGATGCCGAGGTGGACGAAACGCTGGGGCATGTGAGCACGGAGACGGTGCAGCTGATACGCGCAGCCCTGAAGCACCTACCGCCAGAGGAGAGGGCACTCATCACGATGTTCTATTACGAGGAACGGAGTCTGAAGGAGATAGCCGACATCACAGAGTCGATACCCACAACCATCGCCTCACGCCTGAGCCGAACAAGAAAGAAACTATGTAGAATCATAAAAATGTTACAGTCATGAAGGAGGACAAACTTGATACATTACGCCAAAAGGACAACGCCCTGCGCGAAGCACTCAGGCAGGACGAGGCAGAGCTGCCGCAGATGCCAGCCGACTTGAACGCCCGACTGATGAAGCGGATGGCCAACGAACAAAGAAAGCCCCGCCGCATTGTCTGGCACTGGGTGGCAGCCGCTTGTGTTGCCGCTATCATGGTCGTACTCATGATGCCACCAAAAACCTCATCCCCTACCCCGCTCGCAAAGGAGAAGAAAGTGGTTACTCCTGAGACTCATAAGGTGGAAAAGCCCATGATAGCAGAAGTGGAGAAGGAGGCACCGCAGCCGAGCACTACTCCTACAAAGGCTAAGAAAGCAAAGGTGCGAACCGCCGTTGCAAAGCGCAATGCTACTCTCATAGCACAGGAGACGACGGTTGCAGAACCTGTAACGCCTGAGGTGAAAGCAGAGGAGGCGCCAAAGATGGAGATTGCTCAAGCCCCAGCTCCAAAAACCAAGCCCGTGACATTGACGGAGCGCGACATTCCCATCACCCGTCCAGAGAACTACAAGTACACCCCCGAGGAAATAGCCCTTCTGAAAAAGCAGGCCGACGAAGCTTACTTGAAGTGGGTGGAGCTGGAACTCGAAATAGCAAAACATCATTTAGAACAAACAGCACAACAATAAAAAAGCAACAATATGAAACGAATCATTATCATGCTGCTCATCGCATGCAGCGCTATCACAACAGTCAATGCCCAATCGAAGGCAACGGCGAAAGCTTCACAGAACAAGCCGACCAATGTCATCAAGAGCTTGGAGTTCATCGCCGACCTTTATGGCAAGAAAGAGGGACAGACCTACGCCGTCACCAAGAACCCCAACACCAATATCATTGAGTCGAGTGAGCGTGTCGTTAACTTTACATGTGACGAAAGCAATGCTTACCTGACCATGATTTCCGACGATTTCATGAAGGATGAGTCTGTCAGTTACCAAATTCTGCACATCATGCCTGGCAACCCCCAACGGTTTTCATTGCAAGTAGTCACCAACGACAGGAGTTCGAGCAAAACCTACCAAGTCCGAATGAAGTCGACACAGGAGATGTGGTTTTTGGCCACAAAAAACCCAGCTAATCCAGAACTGCGAGATGCTTACGCCATCGTGTGGGAGCCTGCTGCCGACAAACTGAATGTCAATGGCACTATTTATATGATTACCTCGCTGCGCCCCGACCTCTACGAGAAGGCTGGTGAGACATCAAATAAAACATTCAAGATTGAGGACCGCGTGGGCCGCAACTCTGGCGAAAGTCTTCTGAACCAACGACAGATGATAGGGAATGACGACGTAGTAGCTGACGAATTGGTGAATGACGACGTAGTAGCTGACGAATTGGTGAATGACGACGTAGTGGCTGACGAATTGGTGAATGACGACGTAGTGGCTGACGAATTGGCAATTGATACAATCCCTGGCTACAACGAATCCTTCAGCCAGTCATCTAATTGGGAACCGACACCCGAGCAGATGATGCAGGTAGAGGCAAAGGGAATGGCCATGAAAGCCAATATGGATGCCATCAAAGCCACCTACGCTTCGCTCGAGCCACACTTCAAGATGAAGTCACTCACGGGGTCAGACCGTATATTCGCACAGATTACCAAGCTCAACAAGGAGTTGGACGTGAAGTTTCAGGACTTCATCAAATACCTGAATAGTCTCGACGTGCCACCAACTGAAAAAGCAGAATTTGGCGAAATATACAAAGGAATTCTGGAGTTCTACACCGAGCAGAACCAAGGCTTTACGGAGATGTACAAAGAGGTAGGCGTGCTGACCAAGGCGGCACAGAAGACACAGAAATACATCAACGGACTCACAGAGAAGTACCTGAAGGAAATGACCAAGGCTGTGATTAAATGATCAGCCAATCATTCCTTACTTAAAAGATGAAGGTGACCATAACGCATGACAGGACTAGCGAGAAAACGTTCTGGACATCGTTAAATAATTTGTACATTGTTAAATAAGAAATAAGCGAAGTAGCATTGGGAGCTACTTCGCTTATTTCCTTAATACTCATCCTCGTTGAAAAGAAAGTCTTCTTTCGTGGGATAGTCGGGCCAGATGTCTTCGATGCTGTCATAAACATCACCCTCGTCCTCTATTTCCTGAAGGTTCTCAAGCACCTCAAGTGGAGCGCCTGAGCGTATAGCATAGTCTATCAACTCGTCCTTGGTTGCGGGCCAGGGTGCATCCTCAAGTTTTGAAGCCAATTCAAGTGTCCAATACATAGTTCTTATTGTTTTTGTTGTTAGGAATTTCCTCTTTTTTTAATTTGACCGCAAAAGTAGTAAAATATTTTGTATTTACAAGCATTTTAGCAATATTTTATAGCCCCAAATTGCTAAAAAATGTTTATTCACAGGTTCATCGTGTAATTCATCTTTTGCACCGACCGATTCAGCACCGCAATACCACAGTCGAAGAGGTCGAAAGTGGCACTGACACGAGGGTGTTTCTTCACTTGTTCCCATAGCTCAACGGCATCTTCATTGCCATAGATTCGGTCAAGAAAAACAATCGTTCCATCATGCGCCGAGTCAAGAACACGCACAACAGTTTCTTTGTTCTCTGTCGTAAAAAGGAAGAAACGACAAGACTCATCAGGCGCGGGGAGGAACTGCCCCTTCCGGTTTCCGGCTTTCACGTATGCCATGTATTCTTTCGGAAGGCCATCATCAAAATAGGTTTCTGCCGATTGCTGCGCATTCGACAAGCGGAGCAGCATCTTGCAAATACGCAGCCGCAATCCTCGCAGCTGAGGGAACAACGACTTCAGATCATCATAGAGATAGTAGGGATTCGTCTGGCATAGCACATCGGTCACCATCTGGTAAGCAAACGGCGACTGTATGCCAAAGCCCCGGCTATGCCCTATCCTACACAACCGACACCAGCAACGATGTATATGATAACCGAAATCCATAGAAACAAGATTGCATCGGCAAAATTACGAATAAGTAAGCGAAATGCAAAACAAAAACCAAAGTTTTTGAAGCTAGCCACCGTTCCCTCCCCTTCCACATGTAGGGGGACGTTTCAGTGAAAGAGCCGCGTGGGGGTTACAAACTTCGAAAACTATAGTGTCCCCCTCGGGGGACGACAGGGGGGCTTTCGGGGGACGAAAGGGGGGCTAAAAAAAGAGCCCTGCAGTCTTGTGACCACAGGGCTCTCACTTCAAAAAAGGCGGCTACCTACTCTCCCACATTGCATTGCAGTACCATCGGCGCAAGCGGGCTTAACTTCTCTGTTCGGAAT
>ONCG01000013.1 GCA_900316285.1 uncultured Prevotellaceae bacterium | reverse complement strand
CATCGTCTGCAAGCAGGCCGACGCGCTGGCGCGCAAGCTGCAGAAGGAGTGTGCGGAGTTTGCCCGCCTGAGTCAGAACGAGGTGTACTGGAACCTCTCGCACCGCGCCTGCGTGATTGCCTGGCTGAAGGCCTGCGTGCTCTACGTGGCGAACGGCTGCAAGTGGGAGAAAGCCATCGACGACTTCATTCGCTGGTCGCTCGAGTACGACCTCTGGTGCAAGATGGAGTTCTTCGGCGAAGACATCGCGAAGGCGAATATGGAAACAGAACCCACCACCAAGCGTGGTCCTCGCAACCTGCTGGAGTTGTTGCCCGACGTGTTCACAATTGCTGATGCCCGACGTGTGCGCCAGCAGCAGGGACTGAGTAACGAAAAGGGTAAATGCGAGGGTATGATTCGTCAGTGGCTATTCCGAAAATATGCGTTACGTGTTACAGATTACAGTTTTAAAAAATGCCCAATAAACAGCGCTACGCGCGTGTAAGGCCTTCGGCGTGTAAAGAGCCTACGGCTCGTGTAAAGCGACTGTCGTCGCGTGTAAAGCCTGGGGCGTTATGCCAATAGGCTAGGTCTGCGTTACAGTGTTACAAATTACAGTCGCAGCCAGTAGTCCCCTCCTCCTGGGAGGAGGGGTGCGGGGTGGTAGAGAAGAATAATGATATAACCTATTATAAATTAAATATTTAGGAAAGGTCGAACATTATTTATCGCTACCACCCCTAACCCCTCCTTCCCGAAGGAGGGGACAACAAATGAACTCCTTGCTCTATTTTGACACACCCACATTTATATAAAGCCCTGCGGATGTGAAAGCGCTTCGCGCGTGAAAAGAGATCCCTGCATCATAGCCTGCAGCTCTGCTGTTTGTTCCTCAGATGCCGGCGCCGTCGATGAAGAGGGTGTGCCTTTCGGGCCTCGACTGGCGAATCTGCGACTGAGGTGGCACGTCGTGAGTGATCCAGAGGTTACCGCCGATGACGGAGTGATGGCCTATGCGGATGCGACCGAGAACGGAGGTGTTGGAATAGATGGTGACGTGGTCCTCGATGATGGGATGGCGGGGCTCGTTCAAGAGGCGTCCGTCGGCATCGTGTTGGAAGTTGCGGGCACCGAGGGTGACACCCTGATAGAGCATGACGTGATGGCCGATGATGGTGGTGGCACCGATGACGATGCCTGTGCCGTGGTCGATGCCGAAGGAGGCTCCGATTTGTGCGGCAGGATGGATGTCGATGCCCGTGATGGAATGTGCCCGTTCGCTGATGATGCGTGGCAGCAGCGGCAGGCCGAGCTTGTGCAGGGCGTGGGCGATGCGATGATGCAGCATGGCGGTGATGGCGGGATAGCAGCAGATGACCTCCACCGATGAACCGGCGGCAGGGTCGTTGAGTGCCACGGCTTCAACATCGGAGAGCAGCAGCTGGCGAATGTCGGTGAGCTGTTCGAGCAGGCCTTGTGCGATGACATCGGCGTGGGCAGCTGCATCCTGTTCGTCGGCCTGTGTGGCAACGATCAGGACCTGCTGTGCCAGTTGCCGCAGCTTAGCATTAATCTCCGCGGTGGCGGTTTGCAGCCCCATCCCCTCTTCCTCCTGTGGGGTGGGGGAAGAGAGAGACTGGGGGCTGTAGACCATCGGGAACATGACTTCGCGGAAGAGGTCCATGAGGTTATCGATATCGGTGGCTGTAGGCAGGGTGTTCTGACGAATGTGTTGTCTGTTCATGTTGCTTTACTGAAAGGGTTTAAAGGGTTTAAAGAGGAGAAAAGGGGAGAAAAGGGACGTATGCTTTTGCAGCCAAGGGTAGGGGCAGACCCCCGTGTCTGACCGAACAATAACGAGCCCCAGCGTAGTCCCCTCCTTCGGGAAGGAGGGGTGAGGGGGTACTAAACTTCTCAACGTCTCAACTTCTAAAAAAGGCCAGTCGAGAGATAGCGCTCGCCGGTGTCGGGCAGCAGGGCGACGATGGTCTTGCCTTGATTCTCAGGCTGGCGGGCCAGTCGAAGTGCGGCGGCATAGGCGGCACCCGAGGAGATGCCAACGAGCAGTCCTTCGCCCTGGGCAAGCAGACGGGCGTGAAGCTCGGCATCGTCGTCGCTCACGGCCACGATTTCATCGACTACATCAGCTGCGTAGGTCTGCGGGACGAAGCCTGCGCCGATGCCTTGAATCTTGTGCTTGCCAGGCGTGCCCGTCGACAACACAGCCGACGAAGCCGGCTCCACGGCCACCACCTTCACGGACGGGTTGTGTTTCTTCAGCGCGCGACCCGTACCGCTGACGGTTCCACCGGTGCCCACGCCAGCCACGAAGATGTCGATGCGGCCTTCGGTGTCGGCCCAGATTTCCTCACCTGTGGTGCGCTCGTGAGCAGCAGGGTTGGCAGGGTTCACAAACTGGCCGAGGATGATGGCACCGGGTGTCTGCTCCTTTAGTTCGGTGGCCTTGGCAATAGCGCCCTTCATGCCCTCTGCACCAGGCGTCAGCACCAGCTCTGCCCCATAGGCGCGCAGCAGGTTGCGTCGCTCCAGACTCATCGTGTCGGGCATGGTGAGCACAACACGATAACCCTTGCTCGTGCCCACCCATGCCAGGCCAACGCCCGTGTTGCCGCTGGTGGGCTCGATGATGGTTGCGCCGGGCTTCAGCAGTCCGCGCTCCTCGGCATCCTCTATCATGGCGCGTGCGATGCGATCCTTCACGCTGCCTCCAGGGTTGAAATACTCCAGCTTGGCGACGATGTTGGCCAGCTGACCTTCTTGTGGTTTCAAACTCAGGAGCGGTGTACTCCCAATCAGTTCAGTAAGACTCTTGTAAATCATAATTTTTGTGTATTGGTTGGTTGATTGATATTTGTTCGTTTTAATGAAAAAACTCCGCCAATCAGTTTCGTTTGATTAGCGGAGCTTCTCTGGTTTTGTTGTCTCTGATGACCGAAAGCGTTCAGCCAGAACAGGAGCATGCAGCACCAGCCGCTAATCGAGGGAGATTAGCGCAACAACAACATGCGTTCTGGCGGTAGTGCTTGCGGTTCATTTGCTTTCGTTTTTTTTATTGTTAAGGATAAAGGGGGAATTGTTCGGGCAGACGACCTCCCCCAGCCCCTCCGAAGGAGGGTAGCAATAGGGTCTGCCCCTACGGTGGGTGTTGGCCTGTTGTCCCCTCCTCTGGGGAGGAGGGGTGCGGGGTGGTAGCGACAAATAAGGCTCGACCAATTAAATTATTAGGTAATGACCTCTTTTTTCTCTACCACCCCTGACCCCTCCTTCCAGAAGGAGGGGACCACACTGGGTGTTGGTCATTCAGAGGCGGAACTATCGTCCCATTTATGCCCTTTTCTCCCCTTTATACCCTTTAAACCCTTTTTTACTGCGGCACGCTCTCGAGATTCTTCTCGATGTCCTCGTCGGAGATCTTGTAGTTCTGCAGGTCGCCGTTGAGGAACTGCTCGTAGGCGGTCATGTCGATGAGTCCGTGACCTGAGAGGTTGAAGAGGATGACCTTCTCCTCGCCCGTCTCTTTGCACTTCTGGGCTTCGCGAATGGCGGCGGCGATGGCGTGACTCGACTCGGGAGCAGGGATGATGCCCTCGGTGCGGGCGAAGAGCATGCCTGCCTCGAAGGTCTCGAGCTGCGGAATGTCGACACCGTGCATCAGACCGTCCTTGATGAGTTGCGAGACAATCATGCCGGCACCGTGATAGCGCAGACCTCCGGCGTGGATGTTGGCAGGCTTGAAACCGTGGCCGAGCGTGTACATGGGCAGCAGGGGTGTGTAGCCAGCCTCGTCGCCGAAGTCGTAGCGGAACTCGCCGCGTGTGAGCTTCGGGCAGCTCTCGGGCTCAGCAGCAATGAACTCAGTTGTCTTGCCGTCGAGGATGTTGTGACGCATGAAGGGGAAGGCGATGCCGCCGAAGTTGCTGCCGCCACCGAAGCAGGCGATAACCACATCGGGATATTCGCCGGCCTTCTCCATCTGCTTCTCGGCTTCAAGGCCGATGATAGACTGATGAATGGCCACGTGGTTGAGTACAGAGCCCAGCGTGTACTTACAGTTGGGCGTGGTAGTAGCAAGCTCCACGGCTTCAGAGATGGCCGTTCCCAGCGAGCCTGGATGGCGTGGGTCGCGGGTGATGATATCCTTACCGGCACGTGTCGACATAGAGGGCGAACCCGTCACGGCAGCACCAAACGTGCGCATGATGGAAGAGCGGTAGGGCTTCTGCTGCATGGAGATCTTCACCTGATAGACGGCAGCCTCCAGTCCGAACACCGAAGCAGCATAGCTCAGCGCAGCACCCCACTGGCCAGCACCCGTCTCTGTGGTGACGTTGGTGGTGCCTTCCTGCTTAGCGTAGTAGCACTGGGGCAGGGCAGAGTTGATCTTGTGCGAGCCCAGCGGGTTCACCGACTCGTTCTTGAAGTAGATGTGGGCAGGCGTTCCGAGAGCTTCTTCCAGCGCATAGGCACGCACCAGCGGCGTGGAGCGGTAGTACTTGTACTTCTCCAGCACCTCTTCGGGGATGGGGATGAAGGAATGCTCCTGGTCGAGTTCCTGCACGCAACACTCGCGTGGGAAGATGTGTGCGAGATCGTCCACGCCCAGCGGCTGCTTCGTAGCGGGATGGATGGGAGGCAGAGGCTTGTTGGGCATGTCAGCCTGAATGTTGTACCATGCCGTAGGCATCTCATTCTCCTGAAGGATAAATCTTTTCTGTTTCATAACGGTTTTATTTTTAATGTAATTGTGTTGGTTATTTAATTATCAACTATTAACTATCAACTATCAACTTAAAAGGGCCTGTCGTTGAGAACGGCAGACCCTTTAGATGGCTATGTAAAATACTCCATGCGGTCAGACGACTCACGACTTTTTAGATCTTGAGCGACGCCAGCACCAACATGTAGCATTCATTGTAATCATATTCTTAAGAAGTTCTATTGCGCCATGCGCGGTTTAAACATACTTATCGGCTGCAAAATTAAAACAATAATCTGAAACCACCAAACAAATTGAAAGAAATTTTTCATTTTTACTTAAAATTTGTCGTTTTTGCGTATCGGGCCTTGAAAGTTTCTACGTGTTCCCCAAGGTTTGGAAATGCGCTCAGAAGCATTAATTGACTTATTTGTTTGCAGGTTTGCGGTTTTTTCATTACCTTCGCACCTCGAAATGGTGATATTACTGGTAATTCTCGGTTATTTGGCGGTGCTGATGCTGCTGAGCAGACTCACGGCACGACGGTCGACGAACGACGCTTTCTTTCGCGGTGAGCGTCGGAGTCCGTGGTATATGGTGGCGTGGGGCATGATTGGAGCGTCGATTTCGGGCGTGACATTCGTGTCTGTGCCAGGTATGGTGTTGAAGCAGGACATGACCTATCTGCAGATGTGCTTGGGATTCATACCGGGCTATTTTATCGTGGCGTTGGTGCTGTTGCCGATATACTACAAGCTGAACCTCACCTCTATCTATACGTTCCTCGGCCAACGGCTCGGTCGCGAGGCCTATAAGACGGGTGCGTCGTTCTTCCTGCTGTCGAAGATGACGGGAGCGGCGGCACGCTTCTACTTGGTGTGCATGGTGATTTGGGGAGTGTTGGCACAGACCTTGGTACCCACCCCCAACCTGCCCTCCGTCGCGAATGAGGGATTCGCTCCCCTTTGTGGGGCCGCAGCCACACCGGTGGCTGCTCTGAAGGCCCCAGTCGCCCGAGGGGAGGGGAGTCTGATTGGCTTGGGGGATAGCGTCGTTAATAGTGCCGCTTGGAGTGGGAGTGTGGGCTTCCTCCTCGTTGTCCTTGCGATGATTGCCCTCATCTGGCTCTACACTCGGCGCGGAGGCATCAAGACACTCGTGTGGACCGACTCGCTACAGACGCTCTGCATGTTCGGAGCTCTGCTACTTATTATATATAAGGTGATGGGCGAGCTGGGGTTGGACTTCGCAGGAACCGTCTCGGCTATTGCCCACGACAGCCATTCGCGTGTGTTCGTCTGGGACGACTGGGTGTCGCGGCAGAACTTTTGGAAGCAGTTCCTCAGCGGAATCTTTGTGGTCATCGTGATGACGGGTCTCGATCAGGACATGATGCAGAAGAACCTTACCTGCCGCTCCTTGCGTGATGCACAAAAGGACATGGCGGTCTATGGACTGGCGTTCTTCCCTGCCAATCTGCTATTCCTGTCGCTGGGCGTGCTCTTGGTGCTGCTGGCTCAGCAGCGGGGAGTGGACCTGCCTGCTGCCGGCGACCAGCTTCTGCCGATGTTTGCCGCTACGGGTTCGCTGGGGCAGGGGGCATTGGTGTTGTTCGTGCTCGGCATCGTAGCTGCCGCGTTCTCCTCTGCCGATTCCGCCCTTACCGCCATGACCACCAGTTTCTGCGTCGACCTCTGCGGAAGGCCCGACGATGAACGCCTTCGCCGTCGTGTGCATATAGGCATGGCACTCGTCTTCATTGCTGTCATCATGCTCTTCCGATTGGCCAATTCGCCCAGCGTCATCGATGCCATCTACGTGATGTGCGGCTACACTTACGGTCCTCTGCTGGGATTGTTTGCGTATAGCCTTTCTCCTTTCCCCTCTACGGTAAGGAAAGGTGACGAAAATGCCAGTCCTTTGAGGGGAGTTCTGATGGGGGCAGTCTGTATTGCCGCCCCTCTTCTTTGCTTCGCCATCGACCAGCTGAGTCAGCACCTATGGGGCTACCGCTTCGGCTATGAACTGCTCATGCTCAACGGTCTGCTGTCTTTCAGCGGACTCTGGGCTGTTGACCACCTGCGGAAATAGTAGGAATGTGGCGTCCCGACATAGAAATAATGATTAAAACAAACAACATGAAAACAAGAAACTATTTGGAAACAACGATGAGCCTCGTGGCCGTTCTGTTTGCCATCGTGGCTTGTTCAACAAAGCAAACGGCCGATGGCGTCATCCCTGCAGAACCCAACTACGAAGAGTCGTCGCAATGGTACATCACCGACCGTCAAGGCGACGCCGACATCTTCTACATCATCTCCACCGAGACGGGCGACTATCCGAGTGCTGATGGTTCCATGTGTCACTATGCCGACACCTATGCTGATAGCCTGCGTCTGCCCATGCTCAGCGAGATGGAAGGCGTTGATACGTTGCTCAGCGGTAAGCTGAATTTCTATACGCCATATTATCGTCAATGCTCCCTGCAATCGTTCATGAGCGACAGCCTCGCATCTAAGCGCATGCAACTCCCCATTGCCGACGTGCGTCGCTCCTTTGCTTACTACCTGAAGCGTATGAACCAAGGACGTCCGTTCATCCTTTGCGGCTTCAGTCAAGGTGCGCTGATTGCCCTTGAGCTAATGCGGGAGATGGATGATGAGACCTATCGTCGCATGGTAGCGGCCTATATCATCGGTACAAGCATCAGTCAGGAGATGCTCAACGACAATCCTCGCATCCGTCCTGCCCAGCGAGCTGACGATACGGGCGTAACCATCTGCTACAACTCCGTGCGCGATGCCTCGTGTGCCCTGTGGCCGAGAAGCGCTGTCGCTATCAACCCCGTCAACTGGCAAACAGATGACACCGAAGCAACCCTCATGACTGAGCCTACCCCTCTTCTGCCCGTTGACCAGCAGAAGAAGGACACGCTGAAGGTGCATCTCGACACCACCTCCAACCTTCTCTTCGTCAGCGGCTATACCGCAACAGATTATATCCTCCCGCTCATCGGCTGCGAAGGCAACTACCACTCACGCGAAATCTGGCTCTATCGCGACCAGCTGCGCGAGAACATGCAACAGCGTGTCAGCGCATTCAGACAATAGCAACAGGAGCGAGTTTTTTATATCGTAATCAAATAAGTTGCAAATTATTTGGTGGTAACCGATAAATGTATTATTTTTGCATGCGAAAGTATTGCAATTGTATTACAAATAGATTACATCGTATGGCAACAACTGTGGTAAGAAAGCCCGCCTCATTCCGTTTGAGGGTTGATCTCATAGAGAAATTGAAGCGGAATGCAACACGAGAGAACCGCACACTTAACAACTACGTGGAGAGTGTGCTGCTCGATGTCGTGTGTCATGAACCCAATGAGGAGACGAAGGCTGCTATTGAGGAGGTTATGTCGGGCAAGAATCCTCAAAAAGTCTACACCGACGTTGGAGGGATGTTTGCTGATTTGGATAAATGAGAATGGTGGGATGTTTCTCATGACTCGCGAGAAAGAAATATATAAGGTGACGCTGGTGGGTAGTGCGGGAAATGCAGCACTACTGACCTTTAAGTTCATTGCGGGCGTGCTGGGCAACAGCTCGGCAATGGTGGCCGATGCCGTGCACTCGCTTTCGGACTTCGTGACCGATATCCTGGTGTTGGTGTTTGTGAGCATTAGTGCCAAACCGCAAGACCGGTCGCACGACTACGGACATGGAAAGTTTGAGACCATCGCCTCGTTTCTGATTGGCTTGGCTTTGGTGGCCGCGGCAACGGGAATTGTAGTATCAGGCATTCTGAAACTACTAGCTTGGATTAACGGCGAAGAACTTGAGTCGCCTGGTTGGATTGCACTTTGGGCGGCACTTTTATCGATTGCCATCAAGGAATTGCTCTATCAATACACAGCCCGGAAGGGAAGGAAACTCAACTCGCAGGTGATGATTGCCAACGCCTGGCATCATCGCAGCGATGCCTTGTCGTCTGTAGGGGCGGCCATTGGTATCGGCTTGGCCATCTGGCTGGGCAGGCGCTGGGCGGTTTGCGACCCGCTGGCATCCATCGTTGTTGGACTGATGCTTGTGAAGGTGGCTTACGAGTTGCTGAAGACGAGCATCAACGAGCTAACGGAAAGCTCGCTGCCGGCTGAGACGGAACAAGAGATTGAGCAGATTATCCAATCGTTCGACGACGTTCAGCAGCCTCACAACCTTCGCACTCGTCGCATCGGCAATCGCATAGCCATTGAGGTCCATGTGCGCATGGACGGACGTTTGCCCTTGGATGTCGTGCATGAGCGTGCAACAACCATTGAGCGAAAACTGAAAGAGCGCTTTGGTGCAGACACACATGTTGCCCTTCACATGGAGCCGGTGAAATAATAAAACCCGTCGCTACGGGAAACGCTCTACTTATTGAAGGGAACGAGGGAGGCAAATCCAACGGAAGGCGTTGGTGAAGAGCAGGTTCTGTGTGGCATCGATAAACCCTTCGTCGCCGTGTCCCATGTTCAGATAAACCATCCGATAGTTTTTGTTTGTCCAAACAACGGGTATGTCGCCATGAATCACGATGTCCTTGATACCTAGCGGATAGTTTTTCTGAGAAATGCTCACGAGTACCTCTACATTTTTATTGTCGCGCGGCGAGGGATTGAACTGATAGAACTCGCTGGCCGGTGCCACGAACTCGCGAGGCAGTGAACGCGTGATGGGATGCTCTGTTGTCTCTACATCCACCAGCACGGGTTGTGGTGGCCAGTTGTTGGCATAGAAAGGACCACAGCCCAGAAACTCGTTCAGCCAAGGCCAATGGGTGTTCGCATCGTTGTAGCCCGTGGCATGGAAGCCCATCCAGCCGCCTCCCTGCTCCATATACTGCTGGAATGCCAGCCGCTCTGCATCGCCGTGGGGTAGGGCGTTGAGCATGATAACGGCATCGTATCGACGAAGCGTATCGAGGCTCGCAGGACATTCGGTGCGAACGTCATACGTAAACCCCTTGCCATACGACAGCTTGTGGAAGAACTGCAGGGCTTGCTGGTCGAAGTCGACATGTGCCGACTCCGCATGTGGATCCCAGATGAACAACACGTTGAAGCGCACCCTATCGCCTGCATAGTCGGCTGAATAGGGTATGGTTTGTGCCTTACTCAAAACGGGCAATGTCGCAAGGACTATCAGTAGCCAAAGTTTTATGGTCTTCATCATTATTTCCATTTGATTCATGCATGTAGGGACGCGGCGTGCCGCGTAACTTGATTAGTCTTTCTCTCTCCAAAACGCGGCACGCCGCGTCCCTACAGTTTTTTCACTCTCCTCCAGCTTGGCGATAGAGGAGCAGTTTATGCTGGAGGTCGGCATAGGCTTCCGTGTGGCGGTCGCGAGCCTGCTGATAGAGTAGCTGGGCCTCGAGCAGATTGCTCATCGTAGACGTGCCGGCACGGTAGTAGTCGCGGTTCAGGCGGAGGTTTTCTTCGGCTTGCTTGATGCCGCGGCTGGCAATCTCTACCAGTTGGCGGGCCTCGTCGGCATCGTTCCATGTTTTTTGCAAGCGGATGCCGAGCAGCTGAGCGTTATCCTCCAGTTGCTCTTGCGCCTTCTGCAACTCAATCTTCTTGTGCTTCACGGCATGTGAGCCTCCCCACCAATCGCTAATGGGCACGCTCAGCGTTGCAAACACCATGGCGAACGTGCGGTCGTTGTCCAAAAGATTATGGTAGTTGTAGCCTGCTCCCACGGCCACGCTTGGCAGATTCTTGCCCACGGCCATCTTCTTCTGCAACTTCGCTGCCTCCACCTGTTTCTGCAGGAGAGAGTATTCGGGGAGAGTGCTCACCCCTTCCCTCCCCAAGGAAGAGAGTTTTTGTATGTCTTGTTGCGAAAGGTCGGGATACTCGATTTCAAAAGTGTAGCTACTCCTCCCTCCCGTTGAAAAGGGGGCGGGAGTAAGGCCTGCATATTGCCCCAGCGTCATCTTCACGATGTCAATGGCATTCCGAAGCTTCACCTTCTGACTCTCCACTTCATTCTGTCGGAGTTCCACTTGCAGCAGGTCGTTGCGCATGGCCACGCCGGCACGAACTGCCACATCAACGTCCTTGTGCAGGTCGGCCAGCAAGGCTTCCACAGCATCGATGGTGGCGAGCTTCTCGTAGAGCGACACCAACTGCCAATAGTACTGGCTGACGGTACGTTCCACCTCTTGCTCGGCCAACTGCAGTTGGAGTTCGCTAACCTCCTCACCCACACGTGCCAGGCGGTTTCCGTTGACTATCTGTCCACCAGCAAAGACGGGTTGCATGGCGGTGACGGATGCAATGACACCACTCTTCATCATTGTCATATTCATAGGGGCGGCCAAGGCTGCCATTGCTTCCGGTGGGAACGACTGGGCAAGCGCGGCACCCAGCTCAGGCGAGATCATCGTCTGTGGGTCGAGTGTCATCTTTGCCATTCCTCGGTTGGCATTGAATGTGGCAGCAGTAGCACTCACGTTAGGGAAGTACTTCGTGAAGGCCTCTCGCCTCTGCTCGTGTGCTGCCTCAATGTCGTGGTGAGCCGCACGCGTGGCGAAGTTATTCTGGAGCGCAGAGTCGGTGAGTTGGCGGAGGGAAAGAGACTCTCCTCCCTGCCCCTCCCTGTGAGGGAGGGGAGTAGATACTTGTGCAGATAGCGGCAGACTGACTATGGTAAGGATTGCAAGAATGAATTTTCTCATAAAGGGCTTTTGTTACCTTGTTACTTTGTTACCTTTTTTACTTTGTTTCGAGGTTTTCCAATACGCCACGGGCAGGACGGTAACCACGAGAATAAGTGCACCGATGCCACCAGCGAAGATTGTGACGCCCACGGGCATCCAGAACGATGAGCCGGCAATAATCATCGGGATGACACCCACGGCTGTGGTGGCGGTAGTCAGGAAGATGGGCACCATGCGTCGACGCCCTGCCTCATAAGCTGCTTGGCGAACCTTAGCCCCCCCTACGGCCCCCGAGGGGGCTTCATTACTCTTCTGGACATTTGTGTCCCCCTCGGGGGACGAAAGGGGGGCTCTCAATAGATTGTCAGCATGCTCGTAGATGAGAATCTCGTTGCGCATGATCATTCCCATGAGGGTGATGAGTCCGAAGATGCTCGTGAGACCAATCATGCGATTCATGATGCCAAGACCGACGAGCGTGCCGGGCAGCATCAAGCCCAAGGCGGCCATGCAGAGTGTGGTGATGCCGAACCGCTTGAAGTTGAACAGCAGGAAGAAGAAAATGATGATCATCGCAATGATGATGCCATTATAGATTTGCGGCATGTTCTGATCGTTGTATTCCAGCTCACCACCCAGTTCAGCGCGCACGCCTTCTGGCAGCTGCAGTTCCTCTTGCATCTTTGCCAGACGGGCCTCGACGGGTGCTGCATAGATGCCCCGTTGGAACTCGGCGGTAACGGTCAGACAGCGTTCGCCCGAGCGATGCATGATGCGACTCTCGCTCCACTTGGGAGCGACGTGGGCAACTTGGCGCAGAGGAGAACCTCCCCCGACCCCTCCGAAGGAGGGGAGGGCCTGCCGGGATGCATCTCCTCCAAGAGAGGAGAGCATGCTTAACGGAGAGGCGATGGGCAGGTCTTCGACGTCGGAGATGGTGAGCGATGTGGTGTCGCGCACGACGATGGGCAACTCGTAGTCGCCTTCCCAGATGCTACCCACACGCAGATTGCCTGTTTGCGAAGCCAGCGAGAGGGCTGCCGTGGTGCGGTTGATGCCCAGCTGAGCAGAGGCGACGGGATCGAGTTCGACGTTGATGAGCGGGAACGGCTGCAGGAAGTCGCTGTGCACCCACTCCAGCTCAGGCATCTGGCGCATCTCTGCTATCATGCGTTCGGCTGCCACGTGCAGCGAGTCGAGGTTGTCGCCATAGAAGCGGAACTCCAGCTCGGGCACTTCCAACAGGTCGAGGCGTTTGAACTTCACGTAAGCCTCGGGGAACGACTCGGAGAGACGTGGCTGATAGTCGGCCAAGAGGTCGAGGGTGGCCTGATGCGAGGTGGTGTTCACGATGAACTGGGCGAAGTTGCGGCCCGCCATCTGTGGAGCGTAGGTGGTCTGGAAGCGTGGCGACGAACAGCCGATGAACGATGTAATACCCATGATGCGCTCATCCTTCTCTATAGCATGGCGCACGCTGTCGGCCACTAGTCGCGTATCCTGCAACCCCTTGCCTTCAGGCAGGAAGATTTCAACGGCGAATTGGTCGCGGTCGGCAAAGGGGAAGAGACGTATCTTCAGCGTGGGGAGGATGAGCAGCGAGGCGGCGATGACGGCCAGGCATGTGGCAATGGTCAGCCACGGATGGCGGAACGTCTTTGCCAAGACGCGGTCGTAGATGGCTTGCACGCGGTCGGTCAGTCGTTTTCCTTCTTTCTCTGTAGAAGGTGTTCCTATCACCGTTACACACAAGAATGGGATAACCGTCACCGCTAACATGAGTGACACCATAAGGTTGATGGTGATGGTCCATGGGAAGTCTTCGAGCGCATCGAGGAAAGCACCCTTGAACGTCAGGAGGAAAGGATAGAAGATGGCGCAGATGCAGATGGTGGCGAGCATCATCGGCATGAAGTATTGGTTGACCGACATGATAGCTGCCTGCTTGGGCTCGATGCCTTTGCGGGCATATTCCAGATAGCCATCGATGACCACGATGGAGTTATCGACAATCATTCCCAACACTACGATGAGGCCTGCCAGCGTGACGATGTTCAGCGGGATGTTGGCAAAATACATGATGGCGACGGAGATGAATGTGCTCAGTGGGATGGTGATGGCTGCCACAATGGCTGAGCGCAAGGGGAAGAGCACCATCATCACAAGGATGATAACAGCCATCGACAGCAGCAGGTCACGCAGGAAGTCACGGATGCTGTCGCCTACCACCTTCGGCTGGTCGGCGATGCGTGTCAGCGTGACGTCGTCGGGCAGTTCATCGGCGCGGAAGTCGTCGAGCACACGGTCTACATCGTCGCCATAAGCCATGATGTTGTTACCCGAAATCATCTCCAACGAAAGCAACACGCAGGGGTGCCCGTTCTGCTCGATGTAGCTCTCCGACGTGTCATATTCGCGCTCCACACGGGCGATGTCACGAATGCGCACCACCTTCCCCGTGAGCGGATCGCTGTAGATAATCTGTTCGGCCACCTCTTGTTGGCTGTTCTGCGTAGGCTCCAAGTGGATGAGTGTTTGCTGGTGGTCGCTCACGAGGCTGCCTGCCAGCGTGGTGAACCCTTGCGACTGCAGGGCTGCCATAAGCGTCTGCTGACCGATGCCGAACGCCTCCAGGCGTTGGCGGTCGATGTAGAGGCTCACCTGCTCCTTATGGTCACCGTACAGGCGCACGTTGGCCACCGATGGAATCTTGCGCAGTCGGTCGGAGAGGCGGTCGCTATAGTCCTGCAACTCGCGGTAGCTGCGTTCCTTGCTCTCGATGGCGATGAGCAGGGCAGAGGTGTTGCCGAAGTCGTCGTTGGCAACCAGTGCCAGCACACCCGAGGGCAGGCTCTGCTTGTAGAGTGCCAGGCCGTGCTTGATTTTCGACCACACCTCGTCCTTGTTGTTCACCTCGTCGTTGAGGTGGACGAGCACCATCGCCATGCCATTCTGCGATGTCGACGTAGTCTTCGTGCGGTTCACCTCGCCATAGGTGAAGAGATAGCGTTCCAGCGGGCGCGTCACCTGCTCTTCCACCTCCTCACTCGTGGCACCAGGATAGACGGCCACCACCACGCCTTGACGGATGGTGAACGGCGGGAACTCGTCCTTTGGCATCACCCACATGCCGTAGATGCCGATGCCGAAGAAGATGGCAACGAGCAGGAGCGTAATCTTATAGTTGTCGAGTGGCCAACTGATCCACTTGGTATTCTTTGTCATAACTTCACTTCCGTTCCTTCACTCAGTTTCTGATAGCCTTCGGTGACAACCCGCTGGCCTGCCGTCACACCACTCATGATGCTAATGCGATTGCCTTGCGAAGCACCTACGGTGACTGCTGTGCGATGAGCTTTCTTCTGGTTGTCTACCGTCCACACAAACAACGAGCCGTCAGGTCGCCTCTGCACGCTGGTGATAGGGAGGGTAATCCCATTGCCCGCGAGGCCCTCCCCTCCTTTGGAGGGGCTGGGGGAGGTCTTCATTCTCACCTGTGCCACCATTCCTGGCAACAACTTGCGATCGCCATTGGGCACGTTGATGCGAATGTCATAGGTGTGCGTCATCGCATCGGCCACCACACCTTTCTCTATACGTCCGCCGCTGACCTTCTTGCCTGCGGCCTCGACGATGATCATCGATGGCGTGTGGGGTGTGATGGCATTCATCTCGGCTTCAGGCACCGACACCTTTACTTTTACGCGCGACACATCGAGAATGGTCACCACAGCCTGTGAGGGTACAGCCGTTTCGCCGGCCTTCACCTGCTGACGACCGATGATGCCGCTCACAGGAGCCACCAGCCGACAGTCGGCGAGGTTCTTTTTGGCAACAGCCAGTTGCGACCGCGCCTGTGCCACCTTGCTTTGTATCTCCACCCATTGCACCTCGGGCAGCGAACCGGCATTGTGCAACATGCCATAGCGTTGCAAGGCGTCTTCGGCTTGTGCCATCTGCGCCTCGGCACCCGTCAGCAAGTTGCGAGCCTGCGTGTCGTCCATCAAGGCCAGGAGCTGTCCACGACCGACGGCCTGACCTTCTCTTACGAGCATACGCTTTACAACACCCATGCCCGTGAAGCTAACGGCCGTCGCCTCGTTCTCCTCAACGATGCCCACGTAGCTCTCATTCGTCATCTGGCCGCCCGCCGTCACCACTTCTGTTTTCACCTGCGTGGGGGCTTTCAGCCGATTCTCTTTCTTGTTGCTGCAAGCGCTACCGATGATAACGATAGCCAGCAGCAGAAGTATCTTTATCTCTTTCATAGACTTGTCGATTCCTCTTCCACGTTTTGTTCACTTTCTGTTTTCTCCTCTATCATCTTTTGTTCCTCCTTCATTTGTTGCTCAGCCATTTTCTTCACAACACGGCCTGCCTTCCATACCATCACGCCGCCCAGCAACTCGGCAGCGCCATAGAGCAACATGCACCAGCCGATGATAAACAACGGGGCGGCAGCTGTCTCCACCGGTCGCCAAATCATGAAGATAGCAACAAGCAACACCACAACGGGCAACAGCCAGTAGAACCATCCCACATGGCACCACCGTGATGCTTGTGCGAGGTTCACGAATTGGTTCACGGCTCCCAGCACGAGCATCGCCGCCAGCACATACTGTAGGCCGGTGATGAACGTCGTGGGCATCAGCGCCAAGATGATACCAAGAATGATACTACCGAAACCGACGAGGGAAGTGAGCCACCCACCCCCGCCCTCCCGAGGGGAGGGAGTTTGATTAGCATCAGTGTTGCTCTCGCTATAGGATTCTAAGCTCCCTCCCTTAGGGAGGGATGGGGTGGGCCGCCTATTCAGCACCACCGAGATGAGTCCCGACACAAAGAACAATGCACCGATAACTACTGTGAGCCAGTGCACCGTTTCTTCCCTATACTTAATGATGAGTGCGCCAACGGCAAATGCCATCACCGCGCGCACCAGTGAACTTTGCAAAATCTTCATAAGCCTTTTTTCTTATCTCTGCTGCAAAGATACGAATAAGTGAGGGAAATGCAAAACAAAAACCAAAGTTTTTGATTTCATTACCGAACGGGAGTAAATTCGGCGTAGCCAAAGTTCTTTCTCCGTTCCACTACGAAAGCGTCTCCTAAAGTCGCCGAGCGACAAAAATAATAATAAAAACACCTTCTTTTCACTCAAAAAACTATTAGTCACGCCAGCTGGAAGACTGCCGAAAGCCTGCCGGAAGCATCTTCTAATCATGCAAAAGCATGCCTCTTGTAAGTCAATTGCTATGCTTTGATGAAGTAATATATGATATATTACTGACTAATATATAATATATTACTGAGCAATATATGATATATTACTTTGCAATATATGATATATTACTTTATAAAATATGAACTATTATACAATAAAAGGATGCTTTTAGCGTTATGAAAGCATACATCTTAAACGATTAAAGACATGGCTATCAAGATTAAACTCTATCAACACAAGCGTAAAGACCTGCAAGGAAAGTGGTACGGACGTACCGTGAAGGCAGGCGAAGTGACAACAAAGGACTTGGCCCGCATCATCAGTCACAACAATTCAGTGACGGAGTCCGACGTACATGGCGTCATCATCGCTCTGGTGAAGGAGATGAAAAACTACCTGCGCGAGGGCCATACGGTGGTGCTCGACGACTTCGGCCGCTTCCACCTCACCGTGCAGAGCGACATGGTGGAGAAGAAAGAGGACTTCGACCTGCGCAAGCACATACGCCGCGTGCTATGCAAGTTCACGCCTGCCGGTCACCGCAATCCCTTCAATCGCAAGTTGGAGAGACCCTTCTGCGACTACGTCGACATCGAGCGCTGGCAGTATTGAACTGCCGTCATGGCAAAAAAACGTGCCCGCCCGGCCACCACGGCCAGACGGGCACTCCGTCCTTCTTTGAAATTAAAAAGCAAAATTATGTCTACTATCCGGTAATCAGGTTAGAGAAGGTAAAAGAATGAAAACAGAAATTATTGTTTTATTCCTAGTTCTACATTTTTGTATTAAGCCATAAGATTTTATTGTCGATTTCTTCTAACATCTTGGGAAAAATCCCCCAAAAGTACATGTGATATAAAGCCGAGTATTGATATGGCGGTTCCCAGGTTTGAATTGTCAGTACGTTTCCATCGCCATAGACCCGTATGTAAATAGCCTCCAAATGAAATGACTCTCTCGGCATGAGCAACTGACCTATAATCAATGTGTTATTCTCAAAATCCAGTTGAGGGAGAATTTTTTCCCCTTTATATATGTTCTGGAGTTCTTTTTCGTTGTTAATGACAAAAAATTCGTTATTCGCATTTGCTTGGAATGAGAATGGAGATAGCTCTATAGGCAAATCTGGCAAATAAGGCAGCGCCTCATCGAAGAAAGCCTTCACTTCCTCGCTGACGGGTACGGTGGAGATGACGGTGTAGTCCTTTGAGGCTCCTTCATCCTGGGTGATGTCAACGCTGTCCACAGACACTTCGTTCTGATGCGAGTTGGGCTGCTCGGGCGGATCGTCGTAGTCGCTGGAGCAGGCGGCAAGGGATGCGGTGAGCAGCAAGCCATTGAGGAGGTAAAACAGTTTTTTCATCGTTGTATTGTTTTTGAGTTCTACATTATATTGTTTTTTCTATCGTGTGGTAGCCGTTGTTGTCGGCTTTTCGTAGGCAAAGTTAGAGTGAAAAAAGATTCCTTGCAAGCATTTTAGTGTTAAATCGCTTTAACATTGTTACAGTTTTTTCCGGGGGGTAAGAATCAAGAATCCCGATGTTTAGGGCGTTTGCAGCGGTTCTACCCCCGAAAAAGGGCGAAAAAATTGTAACACAAAAGCGCCCGCCAGGCCATGAAAGCCAGGCGGGCGTAGGTGTAAATTGATAATATGATCGTGTTCAGTTGTTGTGGTTAATGAGGTTTACCACAACCTTTACCATCACGTCCTTTTCCTCTGTTCGGCTTTCGGCAATCATCAGCGTGAGGGCAACAAGCGTGTTGTCAGGAATACGCTTTGATCCGTCGGCATGATAGAGAATGCGATTGTTGTTGAGGAACCACAGAAACAGCGTGGCGGCAATACGTTTGTTTCCGTCGCTGAAAGAATGATTCTTCGTGACCAGATAAAGCAGCATGGCGGCTTTCTCCTCTACGCTGGGATATAGTTCTTTGCCTCCGAAGGTCTGGTAGATTTGCCCGATGCTGCTCTTAAAAGAGTCGTCCTTCTCATTGCCAAAGAGCACCGAGCCGCCGAATTTCTCCCGCAATAGGTTTATCTCCTTCATCGCGTTCTCGTACGTCGCATGGAAGGGTTCCTCTTGGGTGGTTCCCTGTATGGTCAGCCGTTGATAATCGTAGTTGTCAAGGGTGTCGAGGGCATAGGTGTAGTCTGTCACCACCTCAAACAGGGCGTTGCTTTCATCGGTGGAGAGCACGGGTTGGTTTTGGATGGTGCGTCCCAGCATCCCCACCAGTTGTCGCAACTCGCCAATCTGTTCACGCCGCATGCGCTCATTGACAGCGTAGCCTTTGACGAGATACTGCTTGAGGACATTGCGCGCCCAAATGCGAAATGCTGTGCCTCGCTTGCTTTTGACGCGGTAGCCTACAGAAATGATGACGTCTAGGTTATACAAAACCGTTTCTTGGGTTTGCATTCTTCCTACCATTGCTCCATGTTGAGTGGTATGTGCAAATTTTGCACATACCTGTTCTTTCTCTAACTCACCTTCCTTAAACACATTGTTAATATGACGAGTTATTACAGTTCTGTCTTTCTGGAACAATTCAGCCATTTGGGCTTGCGTCAGCCACACGGTTTCTTTCTCCAGACGCACATCGATCTGGGTCTGTCCGTCTTCAGTCTGGTATATGACAATCTTGTTCTCGTCCATTTCTTCACGCTGTTTCATGGTGCAAATATAGGCAATAATTCTGGAAACGACAAAGAAAAAGGAAAGATTATCAAGAAAGAGGTTCGTTGCACTCCTTGTCACTCTATCTCTAGGGAAGAGTGGAATCAAGGAAGGACGCAGGCGGCCTGCGCCCCTCCCGTCATCATATCATTGTTTTGAGAGTTAAATGATATCGCTCACTTCACCACAAATAAGCATTTATTTTCTCTAAATACCACTGATAACCTATTTTGGTATCATTTGGAGTCATAAACAAATCAGCATAGGAGTTATATTCAACAGATTCAAAGTCACCTGAATCTTGCAATTCTTTTGCATAATCTTCAATACAAATTCCTTTTGGTACGGTAATACAATAATAACCGAGGATGCTAGTTCCGAGTTGTGTTTTTCTAGTTACACTATCTGATTTTGGTTTTACAATAATAGTACCTTGTTCAATTCTATGGGATTCCCCATTTTTCTGGATGTATAATTCGTTTCCCAAGTACCTTAGTTCCTCATCACTCGTGATAGATTGAGCCACTGATTATAAACTTGCGATTATAGCAATAAGTATTAGCCATAGTTTAATAGTTTTCATAATCAATCCTCTTCCGTAATTATGTTAATACTAGATATTTCTTGCTCAATCTTTGGGAACATTCCCCAGAAGTACATGTTGTAGGCCATCCAAAACAATCCTTCTGGGTCGTCGGTAAAGACGCATAAAGTTTGATCATTCTCATATTTGTGAATCTCTAACGAATTAACATGGTAGGTCATTCCAAGCATATAGGCTTTGCCAATTATTAATGTGAATTTGGCAAAATCAATCTCAGGCAAAATACTCTCGCCTTTGTATCTGCTTTCTAACTCGTCCTGTGAGTTAATCACAAAAAACTCAGCCTTGTTTTCTGTTGAAAAAGAGAAAGCAGGTGTCCTGTTTTCATTTGGCAGCGCCTCATCGAAGAAAGCCTTCACCTCGTCGCTGACGGGGACGGAGGAGATGACGGTGTAGTCTTTTGAGGCTCCTTCATCCGGGGTGATCTCAACGCTGTCAGTAGGTGTTTCGTTCTGATGCGAATCGGGCTGCTCGGGCGGATTGTCGTAGTCGCTGGAGCAGGCGGCAAGGGCTGCGGTGAGCAGGAACAATGCGAGTAAGCGAGAGGAAAGCAAAGGCCTTTGCTTTCCCGAGCGTGAGCATCGAAGGCCGCAGGCCAATAGGCCGAAGAGATAGACAAGCTTTTTCATATTGTTTGATTATTTGAATGAGATCTATTCCATTAATCTACGTAGTTGCGCCACGTTTGGAGAATGCGGCCAGTGTGAGCATCGATGAAGCAAGATCCCTCATCATTTATATAACGGTCATTCAAGCGATAGACCAACCGAGGTGCCCATTCTGTGGAGCCTTTCTTTACAGGAAACTCTGCAATCATCAGAGCATCTTCATTTTGTCCTGTACCCACTCTATCAATGGGCACGTTCAAATACTTTGCATAGATTTTCTTAGCTGTCTGCTCATCGAAAGATGGCGTGATATCGAGATTTTCTACTTTGATGTAGCAGCCGTTTGCATCGGTTACACTCCCATTCTGGAATCTCACGACGTAGCAACCCTCATAGACTGTGACTCCCCTATATAGCTGTTGATAGCGTTCAACGGTCAGTGGATTGGTCATCCAGGTATTTTCCTCCTTATAATAAAGTTGGTAGTCATCTGGTGAAAGCCCCATATATTGGGAAAACAATTCTGCAGCCGTCGTAGGCCTGATGTCGTTTGAGAAGATGATCCATTTGATTCCTCCAAAAGCGTCACGGGTTATCACCACGCCGTTTTCCTCCGTTGTGGTTTGATGGTTATCTGCATACCTTGGGTTATTTCCCATCTCTTCAGAAAACTCTGGTTCCAACTGAGCAGAATCTTCTTCGAAACCTCCGATGCTATCCGTAGGCGTCTCGTTCTGATGTGAGCCAGGCTGCTCAGGCGGATCATCGTAGTCGCTGGAGCAGGCGGTGAAACCTGAAGAGAGCAGAAACAGACTGCTGAGGAGATAAACCAGTTTTTTCATTGTTGTATTGTTTTTGAGGTTTCCTTTCGATGACTATTGCAGTGTTACAGGCAGAATATCCTCACGATTCATCTCATGGCTGTCGTAGATGACCTTGCCGTCAACCGTGCAGAGCAGCAGCGAATAGTAGCCACCCGTAATATTCACAAGTAGCGGCATTAGCAATCCACTATCGGCCCCAACACCCTCCAAGATGCAAGGGCCGTTGAAAATGTGTGCATGCCAAGCCTGGCCGTCGTGTATGTAATAGTTGTCGCCCCGTTTTGTCATCGTTCCGCTACGGCCGCGGATGTTCTCAAACATCAGCGTCATCGTCTCGTCATAGCTCATCGAAAAGTCGTACAGCAGACGGAACTCTTCAGAACCAGCCTCAGCAAACCACACCTGACGGTCTTTCTCGTAAAGCGCACAAAGATATTCCGTGAGGCCGCTCTTGTAGTGGTTCTGCCCATAGAGCCTGAGGCACTGCTGACCGCCGACGATAGTATCGCCATCTGTGAAATACTGGAACTGCCAGCCTGCGGTTCCTGCACCATTGAATTCGGCACAATACCAAACCTTCTTGTCCTCTACCAGCGGGCGATAGTTGGCATCAACAATCGAGGAGGCAGTGAAGTCGGTGGCACGACACAGTAAACTCCCTTCGCCGTCGGTCAGCGACTCGAAGGTCAGTACATCGGTTCCAACAATATCCTGATACCTCTCACCGACTAAAATGCCCGTCTTCATGGAACCGATACCACTTATCCATAGATCGACGGTCTTATTATTATCATCAAAGAGTGCATACCGTTTGTACTTGGTTCTACCGACGGCTATCTCATCCATCACTCGCAACTTACCGGGAAGATGTTGCTCGTAGGCTGGTCCTCCACCGAAATTCCACTTGAACGTAGAGGCGCCCCATCCGAGCAAGAAGGGCAGGAATCCCTTCTTCTCCTTTCCGTTCTCAAGGTCGTAGCTGAACAACAGTTTCTTCATGTAGAAGGCAGGCAGTGAAATCGCATATCTGACCATAGTGTCTTCTGGTGTGCAGTAGGCAAGTTTATATGCTGTATCAGAGCCTATGATTAAGGATTCTGTCAGCTTTAGCGAAACTTTGTCGGTCATACCATTGGCATGAGTGCGCACGTAGTTCCAACTGCGCCCCACCTCTAGCATTGGCAAACTGTCACCATCATTATAAATGACTGTATCCACATCTACAGAATCAACCTCCGTCGTGTCTTTATCAACTGTAGTGCTGTCCATAGGTGTCTCGTTCTGATGCGATTCGGGCTGTTCTGGCGGATCATCGTAGTCGCTGGAGCAGGCTGCGAAACCTGCAGAGAGCAGGAACAGACAGCTGAGGAGATAAACCAGTTTCTTCATTGTCGTATTGTTTTTAGGTTTACACATTATTTTTTCTTATCGCGTGGGAGCCGGCGTTTGCGGCTTTCCGTAGGCAAAGTTAGGATGAAAAAAGATTCCTTGCAAGCATTTTAGTGTTAAATCGCTTTAACATTGTTACAGTTTTTTCCGGGGGGTAAGAATCAAGAATCCCCATGTTTAGGGCGTTTGTCGCGGTTTTACCCCCGAAAAAGGGCGAAAAAATTGTAACACTCCCACGGGGGCTTTTGCTTTGAAATGTGACTTTTTTCTCGTAATTTTGCATCGTATTTTTGAGTATAAGCGATATGAAAAGACTATTCCCTTTGCTTCTGGTGCTGCCCCTATTGGCAGGATGCAGACAAGGCAACCAGCCGACAAGGCAACAGTTGGTGCAGATAGACTCGCTGCTGAACAAGGAACTCTCTGACTCGGCGTGGAGAGAAGTGCAGCGTGTGGACACGGCGGCAATGACCGACGAGGAGCGTGCCTACTACCAGTTGCTGCGCGTGCAGGCGATGTGGAAGGCCTACGTGCCAGTGGCATCGGACTCGCTGCTCGACTTCAGCCTAGCTTTCTACAAAGCGCACGGCCCGAGCAACCTGTTGGCTCGCACCTATTATTATAAAGGAGCGGTGCAGAGCGAGAAAGGCAAGACGCGCGAGGCGGTGGAGAACCTGAAGCAGGCAGAACTGCTGGCGGCCGATGTGGGCGACCAACTGCTGCGCAGTAAGATATGCAACCGGCTGGAGGACATCAACTTCACGGCAGGCGACTATCCGACGGCGTTGCGCTATGCCAAGGAGGCCGTGGCCTGCTGTCGGGGGTTGAACAACCCGAAGCTGCTGGTGGAGGACTACGAGGTGCTGGCTGTGGCCTATCATCATGTGGGTAAAACCGACAGCGCGCTCTACTACTTCGAACAGTGCATTCCGCTCATCGCATCGGTGAGCAAGGAGGAGCAGGCACACGTGCTGGCCAATCTGGGTGTGTACTATAAAAACCTGGGCAGTGTGCAGAAGGCCGAGGAACTGCTGCGACGTTCACTGGACATAGAGCCACACGGATTTGCCTACAGGTCGTTGGCAGGACTGTATGCCGACCGTGGCGACATGAAGCAGGCTGAGGAGATGTATGTGAAGGCGCTGGAGGTGGCCCGCCGTTCTGATACGCGCATCAGCACGTTGCAGGCATTTAGGGAGCTGAAGATGCAGCAGGGCGACTACCGCCGCGCCAACGACCTGGCCTCGGAGATAGCGCAGCTGAAAGACTCCGTAGACCGGCAACGGCGGGAGGACAACGTGGAGCGACAGCAACAGCAGTTCGACAAGCGCATTGAGCACGAGCAACTGGAGACGGGCAGGCGCACGGCGTGGCTGTGGAGTGGGGGATTGCTCGCCGTGCTGGCGGTAGGAGCCGTGCTTGCCTACCAGCGGAAGCGACATAGCGAAAACAGGCTGCAGGCGCTGCAGCGGCAGATGGCTGAGAATGCCCAGGCCATTGAGAAGGTGAAGGAAGAGGCCGCCCGCACCCAGCAGCTCATGGACTCGATGGCTTCCGACAATCGCAAGTCGCGAGGGCAGTTGCAGTATGCCAACGAACGGCTCACACAACTGGAGCAGGCGCAGGAGGACACCCTCGAGCGAATGAAGAAAAACTACGTGCAGCAGCTGTCGCATGGCTGCGTGCTCTTCGAGCAGTTCATGGCAGGAGGCAACACGAAGAACTGGTATAAGCGCGACTATCAAGACTTCGAGACTTACTACTGCATACGCGACATTCCGTTCTCGGTGGTGCTGCAGGATGGCTATTCGCTGCTCACGCCCCAGCAGCGTTTCACCTTGATCATGAGCCACTTGGGGAAGAGCGATGAGGAGATACGAACAATCATGGGAATGAGCGAGGGCGCTTGGAGGACTATGCTCTCAAGAATGAAAAAAATGACGAATACTGATGGCGATTTCTAAACTTTTTTGTATATTTGCAGTCAAAAGAGTGTAAGGCTGCCGAAGCAGCATGCAAAAAGAAAGAGCATAAAAGGATTAAAGGGGAGTAAAAGGGCATAAAGGACAATGTTTTGGCTCCTTGATATCCTTGAAACTAGAAACTAGAAACTAGAAACTTGAAACTGATATGAAGAAGATGATGATGACGGCAGTGCTGACGACGATAGTCGTAGCCGCCCAGGCAATGAGCTTTACGCAGGCACGGCAAGAAGCTCTGTTCCTCTCCGACAAGATGGCGTACGAACTGCACCTGACGATGGATCAGTATGAGGCAGTCTACGAGATCAACCTCGACTACTTCCTCTCCATCCGCTACGAGGAGGATGTGTTCGGCATCTATTGGAACCGTCGTAACACCGACCTGCGCTTCGTGCTCAACACGTGGCAGTATCGCAAGTATATCACAACGGTTGACTTCTATCAGCCCGCCATGTGGCGCCGGGGCTCGTGGGTGTTCAGCATCTATACACGCTACGACCGTGGTAACCACTTCCGCCAGCCGCCTATGGTCTATGGCACTTATCGTGGAGGCCGCAACCGTGGCACGATTAGCTTCTACGAGGGTCGCACCATTGCGAAGCCTGCCGACCGCCATGTGGGCACGGGTCGCTCGTGGAACACGCAGCCGTCTGGAAAAGGTAACACCCACTTCAGCCAGCCCAATAACGGTCGCCCAAGTGGCAATGGCTACCAGCCCGGCACGAACAACCGTCAGAACAATTCGAACACGGGTACGCGTCGCTTAGGCACAAGCTCGCCGAACAACGGGCAGCCAGCTGGCGTGAACCGTCAGAACACCAACCGCGCTCCGCAGCAGACGCCCACTCAGCAGTCGACACGGCCGGCAGGTACGTCGAACAGCAGTGGCCACTTCGGAGGAAAGCGATAAGGCAACTTCGTTGCGTTCAAGGTAGCTTCGCTACGTTCAAAGTTTAAAAGCTGCTACGCAGCGTTCAAAGGTTAAGTAATGACTAGGTTGTTGCTGGTTCGTCACGGCGAGACCGTGGACAACGTAAACAAGATCATGCAGGGTCAGACGCACGGACGTCTGACCCTGAATGGTATAGAGCAGGCTCACGAGTTGGGTCGCCAGTTGCGAGGGGAACACATCGATGTTTTTCTGTCGAGCGATTTGGCGAGGGCCGTTGAGACGCTGGAGATTATTAAGAAGGAGACCCACCCCCAAACCCCTCCCGTTAGGGAGGGGAGTGAAATGCCTTTGGGAGGTAGTAGTTCCCAATCTGAAAAGGTATCTACTCCCCTCCCTTACGGGAGGGGCAGGGGGGTGGGTCTTCTCCCTTCTGAGAGGGGCAGGGGGGTGGGCCTTCTTCCTTCTGGTAGGGACCAGGGGGTGGGTCTCTTGTTGCGCGAACGCGACTGGGGATCGTTCACGGGTCGCTATATCCCCGACTTGCAGAACGAGGTGTGGCCCGACGATATTGAAACCCTCGACGCGATGAAGGCTCGCGCTCGCCAGTTCCTAGACTTCGTGCGCGACAACTATCCGGGAAAGACCGTGCTCGCGGTGGGGCATGGCATCATCAATAAAGCCATTCAAAGCGTATACTTAGGCAAGCCAATGAACGAGATACAGAAGATGGCAAATTGCGAGGTTCGCGTGTTGGAGTTGTAGTTTTATTTTTTCGATTACTGTTGGTCATTTGCCCAATGTTTGTTGATGTAGGGACGCGGCGTGCCGCGTTTTTGGTGGGGAAAGGCAAAATCAAGTAATGTGGTATGTTTGGTTTGCCCGACTTGCTCCATAAACGCGGCACGCCGCGTCCCTACATTTGCATGATTCTCTCACGGAGCGGTCAGACACGGGGGGCTGCCCCTACGGTTGGCGGCGTTCTCAACCTTTCTCCACTCTCCACTCTCCACTCTCAACTGACTCTAAACACTAAACTCTCAACACTAAACTCTCATCCCTTATACGAAGAAATCCCAGACCGTCACGGCCTGGGATTTTTCTTTCGCAATGGATTGTGTGTAAATGTATGAATGTAGAGAGAATGTATTATCATCGTTCCTCTTGGTTAGCGACGACCACCGAAGTGTCCACCGCCACCGCCGCGCGAGCCACCGCCACGGCTGCCGCCACTCATACCACTGCTGTGGCTGGAACCACCGCGCGAACCACCGCTGATAGAACGTGTGGGAGCCGAGGAGTGCGAGCTCATGGAGCTGCCGCGGCTGGGCGTGCTATAGCTGCGAGTGGGAGCTGAGTGGGTGGTAGAACGGTTCACCGATGAACTGCCGGAGCGGTTGATGGAGCGTGAGGGCGAAGCACCCTGGACGGAACGCTGCGGAGTGGGAGTGAAGGTGCTGCGCGGCGTTGTGCCCTCGCTATGGTTGGAGCCGTTGTATTGGCGACCAACAGTGGTGCGGGTGCTGCTTTGGCGCGAGCCTCCGAAGTTGCCATTCTGGTTGCTGTAGCCAGGCTGTGAGGAACGGCCGGGCTGTACGTTGTTAGGTCTGCTCTGTACGGACGAGCCAACGTTGCGCTGTCCACGGCCCTGGTCGAAGCTGCGATTGTTGTTGCCGCGGTTTGTGCCACGGTTTCCGAATGTACGGTTGTCGTTGCCGCGATTGCCGTTGTTGTAGCCACGGTTGTTGCCGCGATTGTCGAGGCCGCGCGAGCCGCGTCCGTAGTCACCACGCTCGAAGCGGTTGTGCATGCCGAAGTGCTCGTTGCGTCCGCGTCCGGTGGGAGCGAAGGAGCGTCCGTGATACCACGAGCGACCGCCGTTCATGTGCCATGCGTGGCCACCGCGATAAACGCTATAGAAGCGAGGCATTCCGAAATAGAAGTAGTCGCGGTGCGGATAGCGGGCGTAGATGCCGAAGTGCCAGTAGCCTGCGCTCCAGTAGAGGGGGCGATAGAAGTACGTGGCATCCAGATACAGACGATACTGCCAATCGAGGAGGATATAGCTCAGGTCGAGATTACGGCGCTCCCAATAGATGCCATAGAGGTCGTCCTGTGTGTTTACGCCCATGAGGTAATCGAGGTTTACCTCGTAGGCTGCTTCATACTGCTCTTCCGTAAGGTTGAGCTCATAGGCCATCTTGTCGGTCAGGAACAGAGCCTGCTGGCGGGCCTGCTCGTAGCTCATGGCGCTTGCCGATGCTACGAATGCGAACAGTGCCACAAGGGCGGTCATCATCTTCTTCATATTCTTGTTTGTTTTAAGTTGTTTATTATTTATTTTCGTTGTTCTCGGTTGTAAATTGGCTTTATAGACCTTTTCACGTTGCAAAGATACGACGAATAATCAAGCCTCCAAAAGGATTTTCCCTAAAGTGAGAGGGGAAAATCCCTATAGTTGAAAGTTAATAGTTGATAGTGTAGAGTTTAGAGTCAGTTGAGAGTTTAGTGTTTAGAGTCAGTTGAGAGTATAGAGTTTATAGTTCTTTCTCCGCTGCGCTATGAAAGCGGCAGAACTGAGCGGATAGTTTAGAATGGAGAGCGGAGAGTTTTTCTTGACCCTATGCAATAATTAATGTTTGCGCGCGTTATTAATCATAGAAAGTGATCAGATTTCTGGATTTACAGAAGGTGACGGCCTGTCACGCCGAGGAATATCACGAGGCAATGAGGCAGGTGGTCGACTCGGGCTGGTTTCTGCAAGGTGAGCAGACGCGGGCGTTCGAGTCGGCTTATGCGTCGTTTATCGGCACCCGTCATTGCATCGGAGTCGGCAACGGACTCGATGCACTCACGCTGATCTATCGTGCCTATATAGAGATGGGCAGGATGCAACCTGGCGACGAAGTGCTGGTGCCCGCCAATACGTTCATTGCCTCCATCCTCGCCATCACCGAGAACGGACTGCGCCCAGTGCTGGTGGAACCGAACAAAGACACGCTGGAGATTGACGAGGAGTTGTTGGAACAACATGTCACTTCCCGCACGCGTTCGCTCATGCTTGTCCACCTCTATGGTCGTTGTGCATGGACGGAGCGCATCGCTGCTTTCTGCCGCGATCACAATCTTCTGCTCGTTGAAGACAATGCCCAGGCACATGGGTGCAAAGTAACAAAGTACCAGAGTGACAAAGTAACGGGGGCGTTGGGTCATGCGGCTGGACATAGCTTCTATCCGGGTAAGAACCTTGGTTCGATGGGTGACTGCGGAGCCGTTACCACCGACGACGACGAGCTTGCTGCTGTGATACGGGCTTTGGGAAACTATGGTTCGAGTGAGAAATACGTCAGCGACTACAAGGGCCGCAATTCGCGTATCGACGAACTGCAGGCAGCCTTTTTGCAGGTGAAGTTGAAGTACCTTAACGAAGACAATGCCCGCCGGCAACAAATCGGTCGCCGCTATGAGCAGGAAATCTGCAATCCACTCATCTGGCTGCCGCGGCCGATGGGCGATGGTGAGAATGTCTACCATCTGTTCCCGGTTTTCTCGGCAGAGCGCGATGCGCTGCAACAATACCTCATGGAACATGGAGTAGAGACACTGGTTCACTATCCTGTTCCACCTCATCGGCAGAAGTGCTACTGCGAATGGAACAACCTGTCGCTGCCCATCACCGAGCAACTCAGTCGCGAAGAACTGTCGTTGCCCATGAGTCCCGTTCTGACGGATGAAGAAGTGAGCGAGGTCATCAGGCTCGTCAACGAGTTCAAAGTAACAAAGTAACAAGGTGACAAAGTCACAAGGAGATCAAGAATATTCGAAACTCATGTTGAAAAGAATAACGAAACAATATTTCAGGAACCGAGGCGGTGTGGCAAAACTGATTGCCGTGCTGTTTGGTGGTCTGCTCACACAAGGAGTGTGGGCTCAGCAGCAATATAACGAGAAAGAGCCGTTGCTATTGCTGAAAGGACTGGAATATAAGCTGGAGGCACAAGCCTCGCTGTCGGATGGAAAGACGCCGCTCTGGCTGAATGCCAACAAACACGGACTGAGTTCGCTAGAGAGCACAAATGGCTATCTGCGTGGGAGTCTAGTTCGTCCCTTGGCAGAGGACTCGCTGCGCCATTGGGGATTCGGCTATGGTTTGGATGTGGCCGTTGCCCATCACTACACCAGTCGGTTGGTGGTGCAGCAGGCGTTTGGTGAGATGCGTTGGTTGCATGGTGTGCTGACGGTGGGTGCGAAGGAATTTCCCATGCAGCTGAAGAACAACCAGCTGAGCAGCGGCTCGCAGTTGCTGGGCATCAATGCCCGTCCTGTGCCGCAGGTGCGTCTGGCGCTGCCCGAGTATTGGGTGCTACCCGTCGCCAATGGTTGGCTGAGGCTAAAAGGTCATGTGGCCTACGGAAAAACCACCGACCAAAACTGGCAGCACGACTTTACGAATCGCACGCAGAAATATACCGATGGAGCCCTCTTTCATTCGAAAGCCGGCTATCTGATGATTGGCTATCCCGAGCGTTTCTTCCCGTTGTCGGTGGAGTTGGGACTCGAGATGGCTGCCCAGTTTGGTGGAACAGCCCATGTGCCCTATGGCCATGAGATGCGAGTATACAAGGGCAACAACGGGTTGAGCGGCATGTGGCATGCCTTCATGCCCGGTGGAGCCGATGTGCCGGAGACGGGAACGGAGTATCAGAATGCTGAGGGAAACCAGTTGGGCTCTTACACGATGCGTGTGAACTACGACGAAGACTCATGGAAGGTGGGTTTCTATGCTGAGAAATACTTCGAGGATCACTCGTCGATGCTGCAACTCGACTACAACGGCTATGGCACTGGCGATGAGTGGAACGTCAGGAAGAAGCGCCGCTACTTCCTCTATGACCTGAAGGACATGTTGCTTGGCTTAGAACTAAACATGAAGTATGGCACCTGGCTGCGCGACGTGGTGTTCGAGTACATCTACACGAAGTACCAGAGCGGCCCCGTCTATCACGACCACACACCCTCTCTGTCCGACCACATCAGCGGTAAGGACAACTTCTACAACCACTACATCTACACGGGTTGGCAGCACTGGGGGCAGACCATGGGCAATCCGCTCTATCGGTCGCCCATCTACAACACCGATGGTGTCATCGACTTCAAGGATAATCGCTTCATGGCATTGCATCTGGGCGTGAGCGGTCAGCCTTCCACGCGCCTGTCCTATCGCCTCATGGCAACCTATCAGGAAGGCCTCGGCACTTACGACCAGCCTTACACCAAGAAGCATCACAACGTGAGTGCGATGCTGGAGGCTGCCTACCGATTGCCACAAGGATGGCTCATCAAGGGCGCTTACGGAATGGACATGGGTGGGTTGCTCGGGCATAACTACGGTGCACAGCTCACCGTGAGTAAGAGCGGACTGTTCAAAGTAACAAAGTAACAAGGTGACAAAATAACAAGGGATTACGAGCTCTGCTCGCTTTCGTAGCATAGCGGAGAAAGAACAAAGTGACAAAAGAGAAATGAAAAAGATATCTATATTATATAATAAGGTGAGGCGGATGTTACTACTGAGCATGGTGGCATTGCTGGCCTCGTGCGGATTGGTGGATATTGAGCATTCGGAAAACGGGAAACTCGATGGCTACTGGCATCTCGTGCAAGTAGATACACTCTCGACGGGTGGTTCGCTCGACCTGCGACAGGAGCGTTTCTTCTGGATCGTTCAGGGCACAGTGTTCCAGCTCTACTCCCCCGATCTCTCCTTTGGTCAACGCTATGTCAGCCATTTCTCTTATGAAAACGAGAAACTCTCTTTCCAGCAGTTCTACTACGACCAACGCGCGGAAGGCGATCCTATTCTTGAAAAGGTAGATTTGCTGCAGCCCTTCGGCATCAACAAGTTGGCTGGTGAATCGTACGATATCGAGGAACTCACCGGCGGCGGCATGACGCTCAGCGGCGAAGAGCTTCGCCTCGTGTTCAAGAGACATTGATATATGTAGGGACGCGGCGTGCCGCGTTCTTGGGTACAGAAAGCAAATCAAGTTAAGGCAACTAAATGTAGGGACGCGGCGTGCCGCGTTGTGGAGGGGAAAAGCTAAATCCAAGAACGCGGCACGCCGCGTCCCTACATCCCATGAAAGCCCAAAAAGTATTGTGGAATAATATCGCAGGTGGCACAAGGACGCTGAAAGCGTCACCGCTCAATAGCCGTGGGTACGCCGTAGGCGCACCTACGGATTTTTGTGCGTACACCCGTAGTCGACTCTGAAAGAGTCGCCCAACAGCCAGTAGGGGCACTCCTTCGGGAAGGAGAGGCTAGGGGTGGTAGTGACAAATAATGCATGACCAATTTTAGGTAATTGGTATATAATAGGTTATGACCGTGTTTTTCTCTACCACCCCCAACCCTTCCTCCCAAGAGGAGGGGACAACAAGCCCCAGTCGCCCCAAATGAGGAGACTCCAAATAAGACACGGATTGAAGGAGGAGAGTGTGGGTATTAGAACTTCTTGCCGATGGCGATGTTCGTGAAGGTGTTGAAAAGAATCTTGATGTCGAACCACCACGAGCGATGCTCCAGATAGTAGAGGTCGAGTTCGAGGCGGCGCAGCATCTTCTCCATCGTGTCGGTATAGCCGTTATAAAGTGTAGCATACGACGTCACGCCCGGCCGTACCTGATAAAGGTAGGTGTAGCGGTGGTCGTGTTCCATGATTTGCTTGATGAAGTATTCGCGCTCGGGACGCGGACCAACGAACGACATCTCACCCTTTAGCACATTCCACAACTGTGGCAGCTCGTCGAGGTGATGGGCACGCAGGAACTTTCCAATCTTCGTCATGCGTGTCTCGTTCTCGTGCTGATAGAGTGCGGGTCCGTCTTTCTCGGCATCCATGCGCATGGAGCGGAACTTGTAGATGTTGAACGGTCTGCCGAAGCGTCCGATGCGTTCCTGCTTGAAGATGGCCGGTCCGCCATCCTCACGCTTCACCGCAATGTAGCAAATCAGGAAGAGAGGGGAAAATATGATAAGGCAAAACAAGGCAATGAAGAAGTCGAAGATACGCTTCGTGTTGCGTTCTAGCTCATTCATTCCGTCAAGCACATATCCGTTTTCGAGTGTTGTCATGCGTCGTATTCTACGTTTTATATCTTATAAACGTATCCATACGATATTTATTGCATGAAAAAGCAAAAAAGTTTCGAGATTTTAGCTTGGGGTTAAAAAGGCTTTTTGCCCTGCTTGATTTGCTTCATCAGGCGATAGCTGTCAACCTTGCGCTTGAGTACTTTTGTTCCATAGGTAGGCAGGAAGAAGAACAAAAAGTAGAAGAGCGATTGCGGCCAGCTGTAGCCTAGAATATCGTGGTAGATGCGTACATTGTATTTCACCAGCGGGAACTTGCGGCTGGAGATGGAACCCGTGCGGTTTCGGTAGACGGCCAGCGGCTCGGTGATGGCATAGCATACGCCGCATTCTTTCAAGATGTTCAGGAACAATCCCCAGTCCTGGCGCTTGCGGATGGAGGGCATCAGGAATTTTCGGCCCAGGCGACGGGTGTCGTAGACGGCTGTCAGACAACCAATCTTGTTGTCGCGCTTCTCCATACCGAACGTCACCTTGTCGGGCGAGATGTTGATGCCGGTGATTTCGCTATCTTCGTTGCAGATGAGGTACGACGAGCTGACCAGCGCGCAGTCCTTCTCCTGCATGTAGGCAATCTGTCGCTCCAGCTTCTCTGGCATCCAGCGGTCATCGCAGTCGCAGAAGGCGATGTAGCGACCTTCGGCACGCTCAATGGCATTGTTGCGCGAATGACCCGAGCCGAGGTTCTCCTTCAGATAAACCACTTTTACGCGAGGGTCTTTCTCGCAGAATTCCTTCAGCAGTTGCAGCGTGCGTTCCTCAGTTGAACCATCGTCGGTGATGAGCAATTCCAGGTTCTCGTAGGTCTGTGCAAGGATGCTGTCGATGCTGTCGGAAAGGTACTTCCCGGCATTGTAAGTTGGCATGATGACAGACACTAATTCCTTGTTCATATTACTCATTTTTTGAGATAGCGGCTGCAAAGGTACGAATAAACGAGCGAATTGCAAAACAAAATACGAAGTTTTTTGGTTTTTCATTTCCGAGTGGAAATACCCTTGGCGAAGCCAAAGATGAGCCAAAGGTACAAAGAAAAGTTGAAATTATGTGATAAACTCTAAAGTTTTTTGTACCTTTGCAACGGAAATAGAGATAAATCATGTTTGCTGATCGTTTGAAACATATTGTTGCAAAGCCGTTGTCGTGGTTGGGAGAGCATTCACCCGTCACGATGGTGAGGTTGCGCTATCTGGCTCGCTTTCACCGTTTGCCCGATCTGAAGCACCCGAAGGATCTGAACGAGAAGATACTCTATTTGAAACTCTTCACGGATACTACGGCATGGACGCGCCTGGCCGATAAGTATCAGGTGCGACAGTATGTGGCCGAGAAGGGTTTGGCAGACATTCTGATACCCCTCTATGGCGCTTGGGAACGGGTGGAGGACATTCCTTTCGAGGAGTTGCCCGACCGCTTTATCCTAAAAGCAAACAATGGTGACGGGAAGGGAACAAATCGGGTCGTAGACAAAACGCAGATGAGCGATGCCGACTGGGCAGACTTGAAGAAAGAACTGCAGCGTTGGCTGTCGTTGCGGCATATCGGAGCACTGGCTGGCGAACCGCAGTATCGCGGCATTCGCCCGATGATTATTGCTGAGCAGCTGTTGCCTGTGGACGCAGGACAGTCGTCGTTGGTCGACTACAAGTTGTGGTGCTTCCATGGTGAGCCGCATTCCTTCCTGGTGTGTTCCAATCGCAAGGAGAACGGTCACGATACTTGCTTAGGCTGCTACGACCTTGACTGGGGTTATCATCCAGAGAACATGGTGGTCTCTGCCCGTTATCCGCAGGAGCCAGAGCCACTGCCCCGTCCGCAGTGTCTGGAAGAGATGATTCGTGTTGCTCGGACGCTGTCGGAAGGTTTTCCCGAAGTACGCGTCGATTTGTATGAGTCGCAAGGCCGTGTGTGGTTTGGTGAACTGACATTTACGTCGCTCTGCGGAATGATGAACTACTACACGCCAGAGTATCTCCTGGAGATGGGAGAGAGGGTAGTTGAGAGTTTAGAGTGGAGAGTTTAGTGTTTAGAGTCAGTTGAGAGTTTAGAGTTCTTTCTCCGCTTCGCTACGAAAGCGGCATAGGCGAGCGCAAATGCTGCTGCGCAGCGTTCAAGGTTCAAAGTCCAATTCTTAATCTTGTAATGATGAAAAATGGAATGTTTCTCATAGCGATGCTGTTTGTGATGACTGCCGACAGCACACAGCTGAAAGCCCAGCAGCCGCAGTGGCAGCTGGTGTTCAGCGATGAGTTTAATGGTCCGAATGGTTCGCAGCCCGACGCAACAAAGTGGAGTCAGCCGCCACGAGGAACCTCTATCTGGAGCCGCTGGATTAAGAATACGCCGAAGACCATCTATATAAAGAACGGTGCTTTGGTGTGCCGAGCCATACCAAACAAGACAGAAAAAACCGACACGGCTCGCATGTTCACTGGCGCCATCTACACGAAGGATAAGTTTGAGTTCCAATATGGCCGTGTGGAGGTGCGCATGAAGACCAACCTGCGGCAGGGCAATTTCCCTGCGGCGTGGATGGGACGCAAAGCGAAGAAACCAGGCGACCCGTATGCAGAAATTGACATTGTCGAAATGTTTGGCGACCGACGGCAGGCCCACCAAAATATCCATTCGCAGCTGACTTTTACAAAGGCAAAACATGGCGAGAAGAATTCTTTCCGCCAAGATCTGGATATCACGCAATGGCATGTGTATGGTGTGGAGTGGTCAGAAACAGAGGTGATATGGACTATTGACGGAGTTACTGTTGCCGTTTACAGGAAGTCGGGCAACAAGAATTTACTTAAGCAGGGACAATGGTCGTTTGATCAGCCGCTATATTTGCTGCTGAACCAAAGTGTGGGCAATGGTGTGTATGGCTATTTCGCGCCTCATGTGCGGAAGACCTACGAGACGCAGTTCGACTGGATACGCGTGTATCAGCGCAATTAAATTCTTTTCCTGACGAACTCCATGATGATGCCCCATGAGTCGTGTGGCTTCATCTGCATGAAATTGCTGAGAATCTTCCGGCGATTCACCCGACGGTAGTTCTTGCAGCATTTCCTTACGTGAGCATAGTATTTCTCATTTTCCTCCTGAATGCCGAGCAGTTTGTTCAGCCGAGACATGCTGTAGTCGGCAGGTACGTCGTTGGTGATGACTGGGCAGGCGTCTTCTCCGATGCGTACATAGTTGAAGCTGATAGCAGGTTGTGTCTTGCTGAGATCGACGTTGACTATAAGTCCGTATTGTGCAGGCTCCCAAGGCATATTGAAAACAAAGTTACCCAACGAGTAGAATATCCATCCGTTTTTGTACTGCTCGCTGCCTTGCATGACGTGGGGATGCATGCCTACGACTAGATCGGCCCCGCTGTCAATGAGGAAGTGGGCGACATGTTTTTGGTCAATGTAAGGATAATTGATGAATTCATTTCCCCAATGCACAAAGACAATGCGGTAATCGCTGTCGGCATGACGGGAGAGTTCGCTCTGAACATCACTCAGTTCGGGCAGATGCCAGTAGGCTGGTGCATCGGTGAAGTTGTCTGGACGCAAGCTAAACGCTGTCAGCGAAACTTGCTTTCCCTGATGCTGCAGCACATGTGTACGCTTTTCGCGGGTCCCAGCATAGGCTACACCTTTTGACCCGAGGTAGTCAATAAGTCTGCGGAAAGCTTCAGGTCCGTGCTGGCTGACGTGGTTGTTGGCTACACCATAGCAGTTCAGATGGCTAACATGCTGAAGTGCTTCTGGAGTAATCAGAAACTGTCGTGCCTTCAGCCCTTGTTGATCGGAAGTGTCAGCGCAAACACATTCGAAGTTGCCAATCCAGTAATCGTCGGAATCGCGTTTCAGGTGGCGGAATGGATTCATTCCCATCCTGATGCGGCTGCCGGTTCCTATCCCTGTGTCGAAATATCCGTCGGAGAAGTTGATGTCGCCAGTGATTCTTAACATGACGCAAAAGCAGTTACGGTTTTCTCAAATAGATCGTAGTCGTTCTTGAACTCGTTGAGTAGAACCTGTCGTTGCCGTTCGAATTCTATTGAGTCGAAATTGCGGAAGTAGTTGTCGAGCTTTGTGGCAAGATCTTCCGTATCGGCGATGGCCAATCCGAGACCATAATGTTGCGCGTAGTCACCTTGTATGGTGCCGATGGTCGTAATCATGGGTTTGCGGAAAATGAGAGAGTTGTAGAAACGGTTCGAGATGGCTGTCTCATGTGTGGGACGTCTTGGGTAGAAGATATTGAGAAATGTAGTCTGGCTGATGATGTCAGGTTCAGTGCTTTTCTCATAGTAACCTGTAAAGACAATGTTTCTTACATGGTGGTCCTCGGCGAAATGCTGGAGGTCGGCGGCTGCATAGCCACGGCCAGTAAATGTGATGTGGAAGCGGTCGTCGTTGGCCAGAGCTTGTATGACAGCAGAATTTTGCACGTAGTCGCGAATGCTCCCAATAGTTAGGACATCCATTTTTCCGTCTTTGAACGTGAGGTTATATGGTTCTGTCCGTACATCGGCGATAGCTTTTCGCAGGATGTTGATGTCGAAATTGTGGCTGAGAATGTAGTCGCTACGTTCTGGCAGATACTTTTTGAACCCTGGTGATGATATGATAATATGTGCACACGAGTCAAGAATCTGTCGGAAAAATCCCTTGAATTTCTGGTCGAGGCCAAGGTCGCGATAGTCCATGATGAAACGTCCGCGGTAATGTCGTGACAGGTATCGATAAATGAACACCGCCACTTGCTGGCCGAAAACGATCAGCTTGTCGTATTTCTCCTGTTTGAGAACACGTACCAGAAAGTGTGAGTAGCGCAGGTAATAGACAACCTTATTAAGATTGCTCACCCGATCTTCTGTTCTCACGTCGAAACGGTGTTTGGCCGGTTCTCTGAGACCTTTCTTGTCAGGGTAGATGATGTCGTATTCCACCCCCTCTATTTTGTCGAGGATGTTGGTGTAGATGCTTAGATAGGGGGCATATGAAGGATTCAGGGGTAAAAGTAGTCCTATTCGCATGTATGTTTGGATTTAAGAACGTTGATGATGCGTTGGCAAGCCTTGCCGTCGCCATAGGGATTCACGGCTTTGCTCATTTGCTCGTAGGTGTGCAACGAGTCGAGCAGTTCCGACACATTGCTTACGATGGCGTCGTAATCAGTGCCAACAAGTTTCACGGTGCCGGCAGCAACAGCCTCTGGACGTTCAGTGGTGTCGCGCATCACGAGAACGGGCTTCCCCAATCCTGGGGCCTCTTCCTGAATGCCGCCACTGTCGGTAAGGACTATATAGGCTTTCTCCATGAGATAAACAAAACTTAGATACTCAAGAGGCTCTGCGAAGAACATGTTAGGATATTTCTCGTTGACAGATTGACTGTTTATGGTAAGTTGCTCGTTTCCTTCAAAGATCTTGGCAATAGGTCGGCGCACATTGGGATTGAGATGCATGGGGTATACAAAGTCTACATTCGGATACTTCATGGAGAGATCTTTGATAGCTGTGCAGATATGCAAGAAACCCTCACCAAAGTTCTCACGTCGATGTCCAGTGATGAGGACAAGTCGTCGTTGCGTGTCGTTGAGACGGTTAATGTCGTAGCCGCTCTGTCTCAGCACTTCAGCAAGTTCCTGGCGAAGCGATGTGTTAGAGGAAATCTTGTCGACGACAAGATGAAGAGCATCAATCACCGTGTTGCCAGTGACAGTGATCTTCTCGGCATCGATGCCCTCGTTGAGCAAATTGCTGCGGCTTAGTTCAGTGGGCGAGAAGTTGTAGGAGGCAATGCGACCTGTAAGCTGTCGATTCATTTCTTCCGGCCACGGACTGTAGATGTTGTGGGTGCGCAGACCTGCCTCCACGTGGCCTACTGGAATCTGTTGATAGAAAGCTGCCAGTGCGGCTGCCGTCGACGTTGTCGTGTCGCCATGCACGAGCACCACGTCGGGTTTGACCTCTCTGAGCACGTCGCGCATGCCCAGGAGCACACGGCTAGTCACGTCGTAGAGATCTTGTCCTGGCTTCATAATATTCAAATCGTAATCAGGGGTGATGCTGAATATCTGAAGCACTTGGTCAAGCATCTCGCGATGTTGGCCTGTCACGCAGACACATGTCTCGAACGTATTGTATTTTTTAAGTTCCAGCACGAGTGGAGCCATCTTGATAGCTTCGGGTCGTGTGCCGAAAACAAGCATTACTTTTCTTTTCATAATAAAGCTTTTTGAAGTGCATTTAAATAGCCATGACCGTATTTCTGATCAGGCTCAACATAATTACCTTCACCCCATTCATTCCATGATTTCAGAAACAACAGCTGGTGTTCTGGTTGTTTTTCTTTAATCACTTGCAGGGCATCTTCAATGTGCTTTAGGAAGTTCTCTGGTGTGGCATTGACATAGATTCCCTCGTTGTTGCCAGCGCGTGGCGTGCGGTCCCATTGCGGAAGGATGGTGGGGAATACGTTCTCCCACTTGTCCTCGGGTGCAAAGAAGTGTGGCACTACTTTCGGATAGTTATACTTCAGTGTTGGCAAGGGCAGATATTTATGCAATAGTTTGCTGATGTTACGGCGATATTTGCCCATGTAAATCATTTCGGCCCGCGACTTTCCGTAGGACGTGATGCTGTCGAAACCCAACGTAAGAATGTCGTTGTAGACCTCAGCACTGCTCTCAAGGTTCGGAATAACACGCTGTCGGCTGCCGTCGACAGTTCGTTTGACGGTGGTAGTGCTACTTATCATGGCACTGAAATGAATGCCGGGCAGGCCAGCCTTGTCGGCCAGTTCGCGCCATAGCTCAATGAAGTGAGCCACGTCGGCAAAGCGATAGGGATCGTAGATGGAGAAGATGGGGTTACCATCAACGGTGATATAGCGTTTGTCGCGCAGGGCGGGCAGCACGTAGTTGAAGTGGGCTATGTAGTCATCGTCACCGGGATAGAGCATCGGTGCAATCATTTTTACCTTGCCTCCGTTTTGCCATGTGCGGGTAGTCCACTCATGGTTGGCCCACGCCAGACAGAAAGGAAAGTCTGGTTTTCCACTTTGCAGCACTTCTTCGAACGGCCGTTGCAGCAGTTGCTTGCCGCCACCCATCCAGTAGTGATAATAGCAGAACCCCTCGATGCCGGCTTCGCGTGCCATTTGTGCCTGCTGCTCGCGTGTTTCGGGCAAGCGCAGGTCGTAGAATCCTAAGTCGGCAGGGATGCGTGGCTGGTAGTGACCGCGGAATAACGGACGGGCTTGAGCCACATTCGTCCATTCGGTGAACCCTTTTCCCCATGCATCGTCATTCTCGGGAATTGGGTGAAATTGAGGCAGGTAATATGCTATGATTCTTGCTTTCATAAAACATTCATGAATCTTTCGTTATTCATTCTGATAACGTGAAAGGTTCATGGTTTATTGTATATACAGACAACCGTTGTAAGTTAAAAGTTCATTGACGAGCTTACGCAGGTCTTCTTCCTGGCGTTGGCTGACGGCAGTATAGCGTTCTTGCATAGCCGTGCTGCAAGTACAATCTGTGGAAAGTACTTTCTTCAGTGCTTGATATAAGCCGGCAGGATAGAATGGAGAAAAGTAGATACCTGCATTGCCAAGAATTTCGGGAATGCTTGTCGTGTTGGATGCCACTACCTGTGTGCCATATCTTAGGGCTTCAATGGGAGGATACCCGAATCCTTCAAAGAAGGACGCAAAGACCAATGCCTTGGCGTGAATGTAGGCATATTGCAGGTCAGACTCAGAAAGTAACGGTATGTCTATGTGATGCGAGCCAATGCTTTTCCCGTATTTCAGCGTGAGTAGATGCAGTTCAGGGTATTCGCTTTGCAGACGCTTGAAAACTTTTGTCAGCACGTGGGCATTCTTAAATCGGCGGTTAGCTGCCAGTAATAGCAGGTAGGGGCTGCCCTGCTCTATGAGTTGCCGTAGTTTCGTGTCGTGTATGTGTTCTTCCATGGTAACTTTGCGTGCAGGCGAATAGCAGACTCGAATGCTGTTGATTTCAGGGAAATAGTATCGTAAGGCCGCTGCTGTGTATTCTGAAACAGTATAAGGTATGGTGTTCTGAGCAGCATAAAGCGACATGATGTTCCGATAGTTCTTGGTGCGTTGCCTGTTCCATCGGCCAGACAAGACGTTTACCAATCGTTTTGTCCATTGCCAGTTGCTTTCAATGTTCGCGTCATGGATGGCAAGTTCTATGCGGTTGTCAGCAGCTTCAATGTCGAAAATATCATGAATGAACATGATTGTTTTGCAGGTGATGCCAGTCAGATTGTAGCGGCCATAGAACTGACCGACACTGATGAAGACGACATCGATGTGATGCTCTGCAATCATCTCTGATATTGGCTTCTGCGATATGTTTAGCAAGGTTATGTGGTATTGCTCCGCTAAGATCCGATAGTCGTAGAGTCGTCCGACAGGCACGCTACCGTCGTAAATGGCAAATAGTTGCACCTTGTCGTTTTTGCGACGGACGATTTCGTCAAGGACTGCTTTCGTAAAGCCTGCGGCGCCACCTATGCCACCGGCATCTTGGAACGGTATGAAGTCGAATAGTAAGTTCATCAGTTGTTGGGTGTTTGAGGTTGATCAGTCGGGGAAAGGTCGTGGGGTGTGCCCTCATCGGAATATGCGGCACAGAAAAGGGGAATAAAACGGTTATACCATAGCACAAAAGCATCAACGCCGAAAATGAGTAAGGCAATGATCAATGCTGAAAGCATGGCACGTTTGTTACGAGCCCTATAGAAAGAAGAAATGTAGAAAGCGAAGAGTAGGAAGGCTCCGACAAAGCCATGGTCGTAGATAAAGACCTTGTAGCCAGAGTCACCGAAGACATTTTCTTTCTCTCGACCGAATAGGATGTCGGATGATTGCAGGAAATTCTCAAAGTCAGCATCAAATCCTTCTGATGTGCGTTGGTTTCCGACCATTTCACCGTCATCTATCTCTAATCGTAGGACAATGAGGTTGTGAATAAGGTTTTCGCCGTCATTATAATAAAATGACCCAACAACGATGGATGCAACAACAATGACAGCGATTATCAGATTGATGAATATCCGTCGTCCTTTCGTCCATAGATTCAGAATGATGATAATCACCAAGTAAACGTAGGCACCAAGAGAGAACGAAATGAGCAGTCCCGCCAGTAAAACCATGTTATACCATTTGCGCCAATGGCCGCGCTGGGCTTGTAGGAGCACGGCTAAGGCCGTACCAAGGTGAGCCGGTTCAAGAAAGACCGACTGGAAACGTGGGAAAAACAGCAACAGCTGGCGGTCGTCGATGAGGAAGAAATAGTAGTTAGAGAACGTGTAGAAAGCGTCGCGGTATTGTAAATCCTTAGACGGCAGTGGGAATCCTAAGATGTAGAGGATGAAGAAAGGAATAGACACCGCCAGCAGGCATGCCATTGACTTTGCCATGAAGGTGGATAGCCGGAATAGCAGCTTCGAGTCGTATCGGAAGAGGGAGAAGAAGATGAATATATGGAAAACAGTAGTAATGTAGCCATTGAAATTGTCGGCATTGACAAGACGCTGGTAAAAACCCAATACGATGTAGACTAACAATGGAAGAAGAAAGTCGTTGCGCGTGAAGACGGGCTTTGTCATTGTATTTGACAAAGCCATCGCAGCTATGAAAAAAAGACTGCTTACGATTGGATAGTATGGAAAGAACCACCAGAGAAACCATGGGTTGAGGGATGTTATGTATGCTATTAACACCCCTGCATAGAAGAGACCTTTGACCAGCGAGCTCTTCTCAATCAGATAGATTTTACTCAGGTCAAGGGTCATGTCTCAGGCGATTTTTGATGGATTGTGTGATGTAAAGCCGTTCGTTATGGCTGAGTGTGAATGTCCAAAGGGCAGTAAGGCTGCAGACGACAGACACTGCAATCGTCACGAAGAAACGCAGAGGGAAGTGGAATAACGTGATGCAGATGAACGAGGACAGACAGGCGGTCAGGGCTAAAGGCAGCAGTGGCAGGATGACATGCTTCATGTAGTTTCTGACACGAAGGCCGGCAGTGACTTTTAAGAACGGGATGCGTGCAATAGCGACAGCCAGCTCAATGGCCACAAAAAGCCACATTACGCTTCTGACCGACATGCCACAAGCAAGCATGGCCCACGAAATAGGAACTATCAGCACTTTTGGCGTATACATCAGCAGCGAGTAGTTGCGGATGATGCCGATAGCCTGATTGGCGGCGTGAAGACCGAGCGTCAGCTGGTCGATGATGAACGCAATCATCATGGCACGACAGAACAGGCAGGTGTTTGGCGGAACGTTTTTGCCACGCAGCCAGAAGTCCAGGATGTCAGGCATCTCAACGATGATAGGAATGGAAAGCACCATCATCAGCGCAGCCGAGAACTTGCTCTCCTTGCCGGCCAGTTTCAACATCTTCTCGCGGTCACCATTGCCTTCGGCCTTCATGATTTGTGGGTTCATGGCATTGAGGACCGACGTGGAGACAAAGCGCACGGCACCGTTCACCTGTGTGGCGAGTCCGAAGGCAGCATTGACAATCGTGCCGAAGAATTGGTTCAGCAAGATGGAGAGGCCTTGTGTCTGACAGATTGTCGAGAACATTCCGTAGGTGGTCCATCCGGCAAATCCCAGCAGCTTTTTGATGCTTGGCATGTCGAATGTAGAGCGTCTCAAGGGAAAGTGGCTTTCTTCATACTTGATGCCGGCATAGGCAATGTAGGCAATCAGATTGATGGCCAGTATCAACCCCATTCCAACGGCGTATGCAATCAGTCGGTCGCCGGCAAAGAACAGAAGCGAGATAGCCAGGAAAAGTCTCAGGAAGCCGTCGGCAAGTTCGACGATTGAGATGTAGACAATGTTTTCGCGGGCGATGAGCATTGCCTTCAGCGGCGAAGTGATGATGGTCACGAGCAGCATTAACACCGTAATGTCATACACATACTTGGCTGCATCGAGTCGGCTGGCATCAATATTGAGCGTGCTGCCATTCATAAACAGCCCTCTTAAGGCAAAAAGCACGATTCCAATCAGGAGGGCAACACCAAAATGAATGAGGAGGCTGTTGGCGAAAATCTTCCTGACATTGTCAATCTTTCCTACACCGTGATAGTAGGACATATACCGTTGCGTCGTCACCACCAGCGCATTCGTCAGATAGCCCAAGATTCCAACCACGCTGGCAACGAGGGAGTAGATGCCGTAGTTGTCAACGCTGAGTGCTTCGAGCACCAAGCGGGTGGAATAGAGCGAAAGCCCAATATTCAGGATGGCTCTGGTATATTGGGCTAATGTGTTGACTATGATGCGCTTCGTTGGGTTCATACGGTTTTCTTCAGTTCATCCTTCAGAATCCAGCCGATGGTGCCGAAGAAGGCGAGAATCACCATACCAATGACGAAGATCATGCGCTTCGGACCCGTTGGCTTGATGGGCACGGAGGCTCCCTTCAGCAACGTGAAGGCGGGTGTGCGCTCCTGCACCTTCGCCTTGGCCTGCTGCAGCTGTGTCTGCATGGCGGTGTAGGTGTTGAACTTCAGTTGCATGTCGTTCTCCAGGTCTTCCTGCTTGGCGCGGTAGCTCTCGAGCACTACATCCATATTGCGGTCGGAGTAACTGCCGTAGAGCTGGCGGGCACGCTCATAGTCGTGCTTGGCATCGGCGGCGAGCTTCGTGTAGTATTTCAGGTCGTTGCGGGCTTTGTTCGTGCGGTAGTCGGTGATGAACTGCTGCAGCAGCGAGCAAACGGAGTCGGCCACGGTCTTGCAGATGAGCTTGTCTTGGTCGCGCACCATAATAGTGATGACGCCCGTCTTCTTGTCCATGCTGAACTGCACGTTGTCCTGAATCTTGTGGATCAGGCCGTCTTCGCGCCGCGACAGGACATAGGGATTGTACTTCCCGTCGCCGCCGGCTCCGGCAATGGTCTCTTCCTGCTTCTTCGGCAGCAGATTGCGCATCCACTCGAACACGTCGTCCCACCACGGATGCTTCTGCATCTTCTGCAGGTAGTCGTGGTAGTTGGTGTTGATTTCGCCGTCGGCGCTCACCACCTTGAAATTGAAGAACTTCGACACGAAGCCATTATCGGACATCAGGTCGGGATAGAGCATGGGCGAGATGGCATCCGCCGACTCCATGTTCGACAGGTCAAAGCCGAACGAGGCGGCAATCGAGCCGAGAGCTCCACCCGACATCGAGTTCTCCATCTCTGGTGCCAGTCGCACGTCGGTGTCGTAGTAACGGGGGAAGCAGATGATGTAGAGACACGACAACACAAACGTGGCGGGCAGCGTAATGAAGAACAGCCGTTTCCGATCCTTGATTTTCTTGAACAGTTGTCTCAAGTCAATGACGTCCTTATTTTTGTTTTCTTCCATCTCTCTGTTTTATTGTTTATGTTTGTAATTTCTGATGAATTGGCCGAACATCGTGCGTTCGTTGCCGTTGAGGCCTGCCAGCCATACCAGCTGCAGGGTGATAAGCGGCGAGGCAACCATCACCGCGATGAAGCGCAGCACGGTGTTCGCAATGGTCAGGTGCAGCAGCAGGGCGACGGCAGCGGTGCAGACGGTGATGAACAGTCCCGGCAGGACAACGGTCTTGGCGTAGGTGGCATAGGAGAAGGCGGGATAGACCTTCTTCAGGCTGATGAGTCTGACCACATGTGCCATGATGCACACGAAGATCATCGACACAAAAGCACCATAGGCAGGCATGCCCAGTCGGAACATGGTCCAGGTGATGATGAGTGTGCTCAACGTAAGTGTGTCGACCACCACATGATAGCGCTTCACGCGGCCTGTCGACTCGATGAGCGTGGTGATGGGATGATGCATGGCGAGCACCACCATCATAATCATCATCAGGCGGGCAAACAGAATGGCGTCTTCGCTGATGTCGCCCAGCCACCAATGCAGCAGCGTGCGCATCTCGGCCATCAGGGGTACGGCGACGCTCATGAGCAGATACATGATAAGCTTGTTGTTGGCATTGAACAGCCGCCACAGATAGTTGTCCTGCCGCTGTGCATACGACTTCACCATCGCAGGTCGGAACGCCAGCACCACGCAGTTGCAGAGCGAGTTGGCTGAGTTGTAGACCAGGTTGGCGATGGCATACGAGGCAACGGCCAGCGGTCCGTAGAAGATGGTGAGCAGGATGTTCGTGCCTTGCACGATGCCTACGCCCGCCATCGCTCCATACATCGTCCAGCCGGAGAACGATAGCAAGTCGCGATAGAGCTCCTTCGTCGTCACGCGCTGATAGTGGCATTCGGCATAGCGGCTGCGGGCCACAATGACGTAGAGCAGATACACCAGCGCTGCCACGACGAGCAGTCCGGCACCGTAGAAGATGAGTCCGTCGGCCAGTGCCTTTCCGATGAGGCAGGCCACGATGAGTCGCCCGGTGTAGTCGAGGATGGAAATCACCGTGTAGTGCTTCATGTCCTCGTGGGCGAAGATGGCTGCGGTGTAGGGTATCTGCAACAGCGTGAACACGAACGAGAGCAGCGTGAAGTGGAATATCCAGAGCGTTGCGTCGAGTCGTTCCAACGGAATCTTGCCTGCAGGCTCCATCATGTGCGTGGTGACAAACCACACGCCAATGGTTTCAAACAGCACCAGCACTAGCACCGAGAGCAGCAGCACGATGTTCACGCTGCTCGAGAATATCTCCCGCATGCGTCGCTCCTCGTGCTTGCCGATGGCATACGAGTAGAAACGCTGGATGGCTACGGTAAGCGTTGAGCTGAGGAATGTGCTCGTAAGCACTACACCGGCGATGGCATTCAGAATGCCGTAGTCCTCTACTCCTAGGGCTTTCACTACTACGCGTACGGCATAGAGGTTGATGACCATTGTCACCACTACGCGCACGAAAAGTATCATGGTGTTCGACGCAATGCGCTTCGACTTTGTCAGTTCTTCTGTTCCCAAATTGCAAATGAATTATTTTTAGTTTCGCATGGGGTGCGACTCTCCTCCCTTACGGGCGACTGGGGTCTTCAGAGCAGCCACCGGTGTGGCTGCGGCCCCACAAAGGGGAGCGAATCCCCATTCGCGACGGAGAGCAGGCAGGGGGTGGGTCTTTACTTCAGCAGGTTAGCCAGCGTGGCGATGATGGCAGCCAGCGAGCCCACACCCGTTGCGATGCTCAGGGTCTCGGCGATGGATGTCTTGTTGATCGACTTCGAAGGCACGACGATTTCGCAGCCCGGCATGGGCTTGGCGTTGTGTCCCACCTTTGCCACCGTACCATTCATATAGATGATGTATGTCTGGCGCTTCTTCGCCTTGCTGGAGAATCCACCGGCCTGGTCGATGTAGTAGCCCACCGACTTGCCTTTCACGTAACCGACGGTGTTCGGGTAGAGCACCTCACCATTGATCTTCACCGTGGCCTCATACTGCGGCACGTAGATGCGGTCGCCCTCACGCAGCACGATGTCCTCGGTGCCGCCGGGGTTGGCAAGTGCCTTGTCGAGCTCGATACCTACGGGGTAGGTCTCGCCCACCTGGTATTTCTTCAGCTGCTCGGTGTTGCTCAGGTTGGCAAGGTTGGCATTACCCGTGCGGGCAGCCTGCTCCTGCATGCTGGCCTCCAAGTCCTCACGCGTCTTCTTCAACACAGCCTCGGCACGCTGGCGTTCCTGCTGGGTGTATTTGCGTTCCAGACGGGCACCCTGTGCAAAGGCGCGGTCGTTCACGCCGCCAGCCATCTTGATGAGGTCGCTCAGGCGCTGGTTCTTCCTCGAGAGCGTGTAAGTACCGGCAAACATCACCTCACCTTCGATGGTGACATTCTGCTGCTTGTTGTAGCCTGGGCTCTGGCGCACATACACTTCGTCGAAGGGCATGAGCGTGAAGCCCGTTTCACCATCTACAACAAAACCGTCCTTCAGCGCGAAGCTATAGGTATGGGCGATGACGGTGTCGGCCACTAAGGCCTGTGGGTCAACAATGCGGCGTGCCACATCGACCTTCACCGTCGAGGCGCTCTCCTTCAGACCACCGGCCTGCAGGATGAAGTCTTCAAGCGTCTCGTTGTCGGCATACTGGTAGATGCCGGGATACATCACCTCACCATGAATGGTGATGGTGCGCTCAATCTGTGCTTCCTGCTTCGTGGGTACGAAGAGCACATCGTTCTCGCGCAGCGGAATGTCGGCTACAGTGCCATCCAGCACGCCCTTCAGGTCTACGCTCAGCACTTCCAGCGTGCGGTCGGGCTTCATGCGGTGCATCACGGCACGGTTCAAGAACGCCTCCTCGGTCACTCCTTCGGCAGCCTCGATGAGCGTGCGTACGGTGGTGATGTTGCCGCCCAGCTGGTACATGCCCTGACGGAACACGGCACCCTTCAGTTCGACGGTGTTCTCATAGCGGTCGAGGATGCTGTCCACGCTCACCGAGTCGCCATCGGCCACATGGAACGTCGACATGTCGAACTCGCCCACGTTGAATACGGAGAACTGGCGGCCCGTCTTGCGGAACACGCGCACCGACTTCTTATAGGCGTCGCCGGTGAAGCCGCCGGAGTATTTCAGCAGCGTCCCCACGCTCTCGTCCTTACGCATTTCGTAGAACATCGGGCGCTTCACCTTACCTGTGAGGTTCACCAGGCAGTCGTAGGCCTCGACCACGATGAAGTCGTTGTCGGCCAGGCGGATGTTGCCCGTCTGTTTGCCGTTGAGGATATAGTCGTAGATGTCGACCGTCGAGATGAGCTTGTTGCGGCGGTACACCTTGATGTTACGCAGCGTACCAATATCGCTGATGCCCTTCGCCATGTAGAGGGCGTGGAACACGGTGGAGAATGCCGACAGCGTATAGGTGCCAGGCGCCTTTACCTCACCCATCACGTTCACGGTGATGGAGCGCGTCTCGCCCAGCGTGAGCTTAATCTGGCTGCTCTGGTAGCGGGCACCAAGCGTCGACCGCACACGGGCATTGGCCTGCGACACCGTGAGGCCGCTCACCTGCACGGGGCCGAAGCCTTCGATGTTGATGTAGCCATCGGGGCTTACGGTGGTTTCAATCTGGCGTGCCGAAGCTCCGTAGACGTCGATGTAGACGGCATCGCCAGGGCCAAGCACGTAGTTCTGTGGGGTAGGGATGTTCACACTGGGTTCAAACGTCAGTTCCTCGTTGTCGAAGATGTCGCGACCGAACACCTTCTGCTTCTCCTTCTCGCGGTCGGCAAGAATCTTCTCCAGCAAGGCGATGGAGTCCACAGGCATCAGCCCACCCAGCTCCAGTTGCATCTGCAGGAAGTCGTCGTCTTCTTCATCGTAGGTGTGTTTCTGGTTGCGCTCACCCTGCATGCGCAAGTTCGTCATCTCAGCAGCCTTCTTCTCCGTCTCGGTCTTGCGAGTGCGGTCGTTGGCCTTGCTCATGGTCTCGTCCTGCACCATGCCCAGTCCAGACTCGTTCTTCTGGCGTTCAGCAATTTTCTTCACACGGCGAATCTGCTGAATGTCAACACCACGCTGCATGAGCTTCGTCACAATCTGTTCTTGTGTCGTACCGGCCTCATGCTCCTTCAGCACGAAGCGCATCACCTGGTCGTCGGTCATCGACGACTGGGCAGCCGCCGCCAGTGGCAACAGCAGCCCGATGAGGATGTATATCAGAGTTTTCTTCATATTCTGGTATCTACTATAGTTTAGGGAGTTAAAGAACTTCCTTTAACTTCATTAACTTCCGACATTATTATATATAATAACTCAAAAAACGCTAAATTGTTGCAAAGGTAAGCAATTTTTATTGAAAAAAAGCATGTATGGCGAAAAATGTACCTTTGTCACGCATGTCTTGTCGTCACTCGATGAAACTTTTCAAGGAAATGAAAAAAAACGCCGTTTTCTTTTTGCGTTTCAAAACTTATTACTATCTTTGCAGCCGCAAACGACCAAGCGGTCTTTTCTTTGTCATGGGGTTGACTGGATTTGACGGCGAGATGAAATGGTACGTAAGCACGCGGTGGCTCGAGGGCTTCCACCTAAATCTGAGTTTTCAACAAATTAATTGGCAACACACAGTATGCTCTCGCTGCTTAATCGAAGCACAGTAGATTACTAGCTTAATTCCTTCACTAGGTGGGGGAACGAGACGTCGCCCCAAGGATGTTGTTCCGAATCTGAGGAACCGGCGGCGCAGGAAAATCGGAAATAGTCAGGGTGTGCCTCGCCATCTTGATGAAATTTTAGAGGATAAGGCGCCGGTTGGTGGTCCAGGTCTTGCCGTCGCTCGAAAATGAAGTCTGGAATAAGCGTGTAGAAAGCGTGCGGTTTCCTTGTTCGGACGTGGGTTCGACTCCCACCAGCTCCACCTCCTCCTTCCCCCGGCCGGCCACGATGCATTCCCCTTCCCTCCGCACGTGGTCGGCCACCTTTTTGCAATGTAGGGACGCGGCGTGCCGCGTACTGGAGGGGAAAAGCGAGGGAATCGCTGCACGAGCGCCGAAGGTGCGGCAGAATACAGGCAGGCGGTGGAGCGAAGCGAAACCCCTGCTTGAAGGTGAGGGGGGATTTTAAACCCCGAAGGGGTGACAGAATACGGTGGTGAGAATTCTGTCACCCCTTCGGGGTTTGATTTGTTGTTGACACAATAAGCAGGGGTTCTTTCTCCGCTGTGCTACGAAAGCGTCTCCTTCGTCGCCGAGCGTCGTGCTACGCACTCCACCACCTGCCTGTATTCTTTACACCCCTTCGGGGTTTACACGCAGCTCTGCTGCTTTGAACGCCCGCAGGGCATTGAACGCAGCTTTGCTGCCCTTGTTACTCTTCGACGAGCTCGGTCTTCATGTTCATCTCAGTGAACTGTCCCATGTTCTCCTGCTTCTGCACGACGCGCAGGCTCTTCAGCCAGCCATTGGGCAGGAACTCGTAGTCGGCGGTCACGGTGGACTCCATCTTCATCATGCCGCTCTCCATGAGCTGATCGATGTTCTGCTCCACCATCTCTGCCTGGTCGGGCATCATGGCCTTTACCTGTTCCACAACCATCTTCTTCATGTCCTCCTTCGACATGTTGAGGGTCGTCGTCGACTTTACCTTGCTACCGTCGGGGGCAGAGAGGAAGTACATATTCTTCACCTTACGGCCGTTAACATCCTTCGACTCATCCATCGTGCCTGTGCTGATGGTCTTTCCGTTGAGCGAGAACGGACCAGGCGAGTTGGCAACCTGTGCGACGACCGCCTCCTCGGTGATCCTGCTGGTTATCTGGTTCTTCAGCATGTCGGTAGGCAGCACGCCAGCGGCTTCAGGCATCTCCTCAATAAGCGCCTTCATCAGTTCTTCAACCATTTTCGTGGCTTGTTCCCTCACCTCGTCGAAGTTCTTGATGCCCGTAATCTTACCGTCGGCATCGGCCGTGAACACCGTCTTCACGCCCTTCAGACCTCCTTGCATGAGCTGCAAAATTTTTCCCGTGAGGTCCTTCGCATCGTTGTCCATCTTCTCCAGCACGGTTTCGATGACGTATCCGTCTTTGTTTGCCTCGGCGATGTAATAACGGTTCAGCGACGTCAGATTGACAATCTCACCCCCGACGGTCATCGTACCAACGGAACGATAGAGCATGTTGTCACCTTTTTGATACTTCGGCGCGATCTTCACGCTTGCTACTTGTGCGCTCATCACGATGGCTGTGAGCAGGAGCGCCAGTGTCATCATTGTTTTTTTCATTGTTTTTGCTTTTTGTTATGAATGTTTGTGAATGAATTTCGTCGGCAAAGGTAATGCTTTTCCGTCACCCCTGCAAGCATTTTGGTTTGCAATAATTCGCAGCAAGGGGAAAAGGAGTGCGCAAAAGTTTGCAGGGGGCAAACCTGCCCGCAGGTTCAAAAGCTTAGCACCCAGCGTAGTCCCCTCCTTTGGAGGCGACAGGGGAGGTTCCCGTTGCAATCATTCCAGAGTGTCGGAGCATAGCTTTCAGCCAGCAGAAGCATAGCTTTCAGATTGCAAAAGCATTGCTTTCAGACTGCAAAAGCATAGCTCCCAGCGTCTAAAGTCAATGAGGTAGCGATGCAAAGTCAATGCTTCCGGTGTCCGAAAGCAATGCTTTTGGCACCACTACCATTTGCCCCTGCGGCTGGATGTCAACCTGTTGTCCCCTCCTTCCCGATTCCGTATTTCTTGTGTGCCGCAACATATCTTTCCGTTCTTTGGTCGTTAAAATCCTGGATTCGCGGTGTCTTGCTATCTGCGTTCTTAAGAATGCTGTTAAACCACGGCAAGACGTTCTTTAGGCAGTATTCCTTTGCTTCTTCTATATTAAAACTTGCCGCCGCTGCCGCCGCTTCCTCTGCATTAGCGACTGGATCTCTAATGTCAACAGCAGCTATGCTGCTGCTTTCTTTTTCATTTTCTTTTTCATTTTCATTTTCTATTTCTTTTTCATTTTCTATTTCTTTTTCATTTTCTATTTCTTTTTCATTTTCTTTTTCTATGAAAGGCATGACGTCACTTTTTGTCACTGACGCTAATTTTTCAATATCGATGTTGATCTGCATGCGCATGAAGCGGAATGCCAGCAGGATGTCAAAATCCACGAGTTGCTCTTCTTTCTTGATTGGAAAAACAAAAGAAAAATGAGTTTTCCTTTTGTATTTCCCTCACTTTTTCGTATCTTTGTAGGCAGAAAGGTCGTTTGAACGCGAAAAAGAATTATCATTAGCTATAACCCAAAACAATTTGAAACAATGAAAGAACAAGTTTTACAGTGCATGCGCGAGGCTGGCAAGCCCGTCTCGGCAGGTGAAGTGACGAAGGCGCTGGGTGCCGATCGTAAGGAAGTGGACAAGGCATTTGCCGAGTTGAAGAAAGAAGGCGCCATCGTGTCGCCCGTGCGTTGCAAGTGGGCTCCGGCTCAGTAGAATCATTTAAAACGTTTGCATGATGGAAATCAAAGCGGTAAAATTCAGAAGAGACGGCTTCTACACCCAGCCCTTTGCTTTCGGCGGTGAAGAGGGCATGGAGAAGTTCGACAAGAACGTACGCTATCGCGGCAGCCTGCAGAACTATCTCATCGACACCGGTAGCGAGGTGATTCTAGTGGATACCGGTCTGCCTGCAGGAACACCCGAAGAGGCTCCCGACGAGAACTCGCTGGCTTTCACTGGTCACGACATCTGCTCCTATATGGAGGCCTTCGCAGCTCTCGGCTACAAGCCCAAGCAGGTGACGAAGATTCTGCTCACCCACCGCCACGCCGACCACTCGGGCGAGCTGAAAAGCTTCCCTGAGGCGAAGGTGTATGTGAACCAGGAAGAGATGGACGCTGCCGAGCTGCAGGGACTCACGAACCTTGTTCCCGTCAGCTTCACCGACGGCGCCTATTACAACTTCCCTGAGAGCCAGAAGATTGCCGACGGCGTCTATCTCATCAAGGCCAAGGGCCACACGAAGGGAAACAGCATCATCGTGGTGGAGGAACCCCTCAGTCCTTCGGACAGCTCCCCTATATTAGGGGCGCAACCGCGACTGTTCTACATGATTCACGGCGACATCACCTACGTCGACGAAGCCCTCTATGAGGACAAACTGTCGGTGGTGTTCGACGACCTCCCAGCAGCCCGCGAGACGCAGGACCGCATTCGTGAGTTCATCCGCAAGCATCCCACAGTGTATTGTGGAACGCACACCCCGCAGGGCTATGAGAACCTCGAGGCTAAACGCGTGATGGACCTCGACAACCCCGTACCGACGGTCTTGGCCGAGGTGGACTTCACTGAGCAGAAGGCTTCCGGCAAGTATGTGTGCTCCATCTGTGGCTATGTCTACGACCCTGCCGAGCACGACGGCGTAGCCTTCGAAGACCTTCCCGACGACTGGCGCTGCCCGCGTTGCAAGCAAGGCAAGGAAAAGTTCAACAAGGCCTGAAGCGCGCGCCAAGTGCGCCGGGCAACTCCAATAACAATACAACTAAAATAGACTTCGCGTGGATAGATATTTGTCGTACATCGTCCGTCTGATGGTATGGCTGGCAGGATTTGCAAAGCCACTCTCACGGATTGGCCTTTGCCGTTATGAGGAATGGCACAAGGGTGAGAAGCTCAAACTGCTCCTCGTGGGCTATAACGGCGCTCGCAACACGGGTGCCGACGCTCGCGTGGTGGCACTGGTGCGCCAGCTGGAGGAGGCCCTTGGCACCGACAACGTGGAGCTGACCGTGATGACGCTCGACCGCGACAACACGCAGGGCTATTTCCCGAGGGGGCTTCTAATGCCTCGTCTGTTGCCACCAATACTATAGAAGCCCCCTCGGGGGCAGTAGGGGGGGCTCTTTCCACCATCCTTCCGCAGGCATTAGGCCTTCCACCCATGTTGACCATCATGGCCTTGGCCAAACGAATCGCCAAGCTGATCACGAAGATGGAGGAAAAGATATAATTGATAGAATCTTTTTTTTGTTTTTTGTTTTGTTTTTCTCTCACTTATTCGTATCTTTGCCAGCGATATAAAAAAAGAACGATTGAAGAGTGAACTAAAAACATGACATACCGCTTACCCGCTGAATGGGAACCGCAGGACTTTGTACTGCTGACGTGGCCGAACGAAACCACCGACTGGGCTCCCTACCTCGAAGAAATACGCCAGACTGTTGCCGAGATGGTTCGCGCCATCGCCCGGCATGAGGAGGTGATGCTTCTCTCGATGTTCAAGACGGACGTGCCTGACGAGCTTCGCGAGATGCCGAACGTGTATGTGGCTGAACTGCCGAACAACGACACCTGGGCGCGCGATTTCGGTCCTATCGTACTGAAGAGTACTCAGCCGGCCGATTCTGCCGCTGAAGGAGGAGCATCTGCCAACGACGAGGAAGAGGAAAAGGACTACCTTTGGCTCGACTTCCGCTTCAACGGCTGGGGCGAGAAGTTCCAGGCTGCTTGGGATAATATGATTCCCTATAAGCTCTGGGCCCTCTACGGCTTTTTTGAAGACGCCGACTACGAGGACCATCAGGACTTCGTGCTCGAAGGCGGGTCTATAGAGGCCGACGGGCAGGGAACGCTCTTCACCACCTCGCAGTGTCTGCTGGCACCGCACCGCAATCAGCCTCTAACTAAAGAGCAGATTGAGGAGCAGCTGAAGCGTCGTCTGCGCGTCAGTCGTGTGGTGTGGCTCGACTATGGAAATCTCGTTGGCGACGACACCGATGGACATATCGACACCATCGTGCGCTGTGCCCCCGACGACACGCTGGTGTATGTGGGGTGCGACGATTCTGCGGATGAACAGTATGCCGACTTCCATGCATTGGAGGAACAACTGAAGGCGCTGCGCACCGCTGATGGCAAGCCCTATAGGCTGCTCCGCCTGCCGATGCCGGATGGCATCTATGAGGTGGAAGGCGACTGCGTCGCGGTTCAAAGTTCAAATGTCGCTGCGCGACGTTCAAAGGTTCAAGAGGTGCAAGGGGAGCGGCTGCCTGCAACCTATGCAAACTTCCTGGTTATTAACGGGGCGGTGCTCGTGCCCACCTATGATCAGCCGGAGAAGGATGCCGAGGCCTTGCGCGTGGTGCAGCGGGCTTTCCCGGATAGGGAAATGATACCCATTGATGCCCGCACAATCATTCGCCAGCATGGCTCCGTGCATTGTCTGACGATGCAAGTGCCAAAATAGTTGAGAGTTTCTAGAATTTGTGCCCTGAAAATGTAGGGACGCGACGTGTCGCGTTACTGGATATAGCTTTCCCCCTCCAAAAACGCGGCACGCCGCGTCCCTACATGTGAGGGTCAAAAAGTATATAACAACCTAGTTTATAGTTGTGATAGAACTGAAAAACGGACGGATAGAAGCAGGCGGACAAGTGGTCATCGACGACCTCTCGTTCGTAGCACCAGCAGGCAAGGTGACTTGCCTGACGGGTGTGCATGGCAGTGGAAAGACCTTGCTGGTGCGGACGCTGCTGGGTCTGTGGCCGCTGCAGCGGGGCTATGTCTCGCTCAAGGGTGAACCCGTTACGTTGCGTTCTGCAAAGTGGCTGCGACGGTTGATGACCTATGTGCCCCAGCAACTACCGCAACCTTTCACCGATGCTCTCGAGGTGCTCGACGACCAAGAACCAACTCCCGAGAAGTGCTGTATCATCGTCGATGATCCGTTCTGCGGTATGGATGACGAGCGGGCAGTGTTGCTCACCAATCGCCTGCAGACGCTTGCTGAAGCTGGCAAAACCGTTGTCGTGACATGCTCGCCATTCGATGCCGTTCGCTTCACACCCTCTGAAACCCTCGCTTATCAAATCAGCACTTAAACCCTTGGACCGCTGCGTTGCAGCTTTGAACCGCGACGTAGTCGCATTGAACTTTGAACCTTGAACGTCGCGCAGCGACATTTGCGCTCGGCTTTGCCGCTTTCGTAACGAAGTGGAGAAAGAACTTTGAACCGCGACTTCGTCGCATTGAACCAAATAAAATATGAACATCACCATTGTTAGTTTCATGCTGGGCATCCTGCTCTTGGCCTTGCCTCTCTACCTGCTACATGTGTTGCAGGTGCCGATGATAGGTAAGGTGTTGCGGGCATTCGGCCGTGCAGCAGTTATGCTTGTGGCACTTGGTGTCTGCCTGTATCTGGTGTTCCACTGGAATCACTGGGCTGTGAACTTGCTTGTCGTGTTCCTGATGGCAGTAGTGGGTATGTGGCTGGTGGTGCGCCATGCACGGTTGGGCAAACAGATGCTTGTGCCTATCGGTGCCGGTTTGCTGGCTGCACTCATCGTCATCGGTGCTTGGCTGTTGTTGCTCGCGCTGGGCGTGCGCCGTCCGCTCGAGGCTCAGTATCTGCTTCCTGTGGCCGGATTCCTCGTGGGTAGTATGACGCAGACGCTCTCGCATGCGCTCTCGGTCTATTACCGCAGCCTCATACATCACGACGAACTGTATTATTATATAATAGGTAACGGTGCTTCGCAGGCAGAAGCCCTGTCGTGGTATGTGCGCCGCTCGCTGCAGGCCACGGTGCTTCCCCACGTGAAGCAGATGTCGACCTTTGTGTTGACGATGTCGCCGCTCGTGGTATGGGCAATGCTGCTTAGCGGCAGTAGTGTCGTTGAGGCCGTAGCCGTGCAACTACTCGTGTTGGTGGCTGGCTTCACCGCATCGGTGGTGGCGCTGGTGGTAGCCCTCTTCGTTGCCCGCCGCTACTCTTTCGACGGCTATGGCCGCCTGAAAGCAGGGAATCCCAAACCCTAAACTCTCCGCTCGGCTCTGCCGCTTTCGTAATGAAATGGAGAAAGAACTCTCAACTCTCAACTCTCAACTCTCAACTCAAACCCTCATAGCTTATGAAACTCGCTGAAGGACTTAGCAATCGTAAGGATTTGCAAATGCGCATCGAACAACTCAAGGTGCGCCTTTTGAACAACATGAAAGTGCAGGAAGGCGACAAACCGGCCGAGCAGCCTGCCGACCTGATGAAGGAACTCGACACCTGTTTGGTGCAACTCGAGGAGATGATTTATCGCATCAATGCTACCAACATGAAAACGGTGAAGGATGGCCGAACGCTCACCGAGATGATGGCCGAACGCGACGTGCTGGGCAAACGTCTGCAGGTGTTACGTGAGGTCTTCGATCGTGCCTCGCAGTCGCAAGACCGCTATGGTCGCAATGAAATCCGATATGTCACCACCATCGATGTGCCCGCCCTGCGCAAGCAGATAGACACCTATTCGCAGCAACTGCGGAAGCTCGACATGGAGATTCAGACATTGAACTTCTCCACCGACCTCGAGGAGAAAGGTGTGGTCAGACAGACTGGGTCGCCAGGCCGACGTCGCTGATGGAGTCAGTTTGCAGTCCCCTCCTTCTGGAAGGAGGGGTTAGGGGTGGTAGAGACAAATAAGGTCAAAACCTATTAAACAAATATGTCGAACATTGTTTTTCTCTACCACCCCGCACCCCTCCTCCCAGGAGGAGGGGACCACAGGCAGCGACTTTTCATCCATCATTCTCTATATTGACACAACCAATACTGATTTACTGGGAGCAGTGTTCATGGGTTGCAGGGTGAGCTAAAAAAGAATCGTAAGATTCATATCCTGATCGTCAGCTCGGAACGGCTGACTTGGTCTGACCGACCAACTCACGGCGCATGTTCAGCACAACTGCATGTCGCATGATTCATATCGCATGTAGCACTACCGCTTAGCTAACTGTATTCCTTTGACGCTGCTCCCTTTCAAATGCTGCTTCGCAGCGGTTCAAAGCGACTACGTCGCGGTTACCTCCCTCGCTTTTTCGTGCACCACGCTTTGCGTGACAGCACTGCTTCGGTCGATGACCTTCGGTTCAAAGCTGCTTCGCAGCGTTCAATGGCCTTCGGCCGTTCAATGCGACTACGTCGCGGTTCAAGAGCGCAATTGCCCTTCGGGCGTTCAAGATTTTTATGAAACCAGAACCAAACAACATCCGACTGACCTTCCATAAGGCTAACACCGATACAGAGTTGGCCATTCCACTCGCACAAAGCAGTGTGAGGGCAGGATTCCCTTCGCCTGCCCAGGACTATATGGGAGAGGAGATAGACCTCAACAAACTTATCGTTCGACACCGCGAGGCAACGTTCTACGTGCGGGTGTCGGGCGACTCGATGACCGATGCCGGCATCCTCGACGGCGACCTCGCTGTCGTCGATAAAGAGCTGGAGGCTGGCGACGGCGATTTCGTCATCGCCTATGTCGATGGTGAGTTCACCATCAAACAATTCCGTATGGACAAGAGTGGCACCTTCGGCTGGCTGCAGCCTTGGAACGACCACTATCCCGCAATCCGTGTCGATGCCTCCAACGATTTCATGATCTGGGGTGTCGTCACCTATGTCATTCATCCGGCGAAGAAAGGGTAGTGAGCGACAAACAGCCGTAGGGGCAGACCCCCGTGTCTGCCCGAACAACAGCGAGCAACCCGCACTCCCATTCACCCCAGATACGCGGTCAGACACGGGGGCTGCCCCTACAGTTGGCTGCAAAGCATTCGTCCCTTTTAATCCCTTCCACTCCCCTTTAGGCCCTTTTATGCCCTTGGGAAGAAAACTTCAGTAAAATCAACTCCACCATGGAACAGAAACGAACAACTCCTAATCACATTGACAAATTGCAGCCAGGCGAAATCTTCGTCTTTGGCAGCAACCTCAGAGGCATGCATGCAGGCGGTGCCGCCCGTGCAGCCTATCATAAGTTTGGTGCCGTCATGGGGCAGGGCGTAGGCCTGCAGGGTCAGAGCTATGCAATACCTACCATGCAGGGCGGCGTGGAAACCATCAAGCCCTACGTCGATGAATTCATCGACTTTGCCCGCCAGCATCCAGAGTTGACATTCCTCGTCACCCGTATCGGATGTGGCATCGCCGGCTTCCGCGACGAAGAGATTGCCCCGTTGTTTACTGAGGCTCACCAATTGTCGAACGTTGTGCTGCCGCCAAACTGGTAACCGATAATACAGAGATGCAGCTTTTCGCCGTAGCCGATTGCAATAATTTCTATTGTTCATGTGAGCGGGTGTTCCATCCCGAGCTCGTGGGCAAGCCTGTCGTTGTGCTGAGCAATAACGACGGATGTGTGATTGCGCGCTCGGAGGAGGCCAAGAAGCTCGGGTTGAAGATGGGCGACCCGTTCTTCCAAGTGCGCGAGCTGCTCGAGCGCGAACGCGTGGCGGTGTTTTCCAGCAACTACACCCTCTATGGTTCTATGTCGGGGCGTGTGATGTCGCTCCTCAGCCAGTATACACCTACGCTCGACGTCTACTCCATCGACGAGGCTTTTCTCGACTTGAGCGATATGGGCGACAGCAGCTACATCAAGCGCTATGGTGAGCAGATAGCCAGCCGTGTGCACAAGGCAACGGGCATCCCCATCTCCGTGGGCATTGCACCCACGAAGACGCTGGCAAAGATGGGCAGCAAATTCGCAAAGAAGTATAAGGGTTACCGCGGCTGTTGTCTGATCGACACCGACGAGCGGCGCTGGAAGGCACTCGAGTTGTTTCCCGTGGAGGATGTATGGGGCATCGGCCGCCGCATCGCCAAACAGTTGGCCTATTATGGAATCACCACGGCTGCCGACTTTGCCCGCCAGAAGGAAAGTTGGGTGCGTGGGAAGTTCAATGTGACCACCGTGCGCACATGGAAGGAGCTGAATGGCGAGAGCTGCATCGTGCTCGACGACATGAGTCAGAAGAAGTCTATCTGCACCAGCCGCAGCTTCTCCGGACAGGGCATTAGCGACCTTGGCATCTTAGAGGAGGCCGTGGCCAACTTTGCAGCACGCTGTGCTTCGAAGCTGCGCCGCCAGCACTCATGCTGTCAGGGCATCACGATGTTTGCCTATACCAGTCTCTTCCGCGAAGACGTGCCGCCCTGCTTCCTCCAGCAGTCGGTGCAGCTCTCCGTGCCTACACAGGACACGGCCGAAATAGTGCGAGCTGCCGTCGAGATGCTGCACGAGCGCTTCTCGTCAGCCAGTCAGATGCCTTCTGCCTCCGTTCCTCATCTGCCTTGGCGGAAGAAAGTGGACAATTCTCGAGTGGAGGCAGGAGCGGGTTCTACGACGGGGTATGCTCCCCTTTTCAAGAAGGCGGGGGTGATCATTTGGAACATCACCTCGGCACGCGTGGTGCAGCAAGACCTTTTCGACACCGTCGACCGTTCGAAGCAGAAAGCCCTTCTCGAGGCTGTCGACGAAATCAACCGCCGCAACGGCCACGACACCGTTCGCATCGCCACACAGGGCACCGACGTGCGCTTCGGCCTGCAACACGAATACCTCTCCCATCAGTACACCACCAATATCGATGATGTCATTGTAGCGAAAATCAAGTAGCAGCGAGCGTTTTTTCTGATGATTTCTTTCCGTTGTGTTCGCTTTTTTTGTATATTTGCACTCGAAACATCAATTGTTCATATACCCATGACGAAGAAACTATTCCTTTTCGTGTTTGCCATGCTTCTGTTCATGGCTTGCAACCCAGGACCCAGACCCAACGACAGCCAGGAAGTTGATGAATTCTACGACCAGGAGGCTGCCAGCGCAGCTGCTGACGAGGCATCGACGACCGAGACCCCTTCTTCTGCGAAAGAGGGTAGGGGTGGCAACATTAAAATGTATGAGGTGCCTGCACGTCTCACCGACCGTCCCGAGCAGATTCTTCATCGGCAGAGTTTCACGATATCGTATAACAAAACCACGAAAACCCCCAACTGGGTGGCCTGGCATCTGACGAAGAACCACACCTATGGTAGCATCCAGCGCGAGACCTATGCCTTTGATGAAGACCCCGGCGTCTCGGCTCCGCGTGCCACGCTCGACGACTACTACAACTCTCGCTATGACCGCGGGCACATGTGTCCGGCTGGCGACAACAAGTGGAGCGAAGAGGCCATGCGGCAGACGTTCCTGCTCACCAATATTTGTCCGCAGAACCACGGGCTGAACAAGAATGCCTGGAACGACTTGGAGATTCAGTGTCGCGACTGGGCTCGCGAATATGGCGCCGTCGACGTTGTCTGTGGTCCCGTCTATCGCACCGCAACGCGCACCGATGACAAGATGCGACCTTCGTCGCTGCAGCGCTTCATCGGCCGAAACAAGGTGTGGGTGCCCGATGCCTTCTTCAAGGTGGTGCTCTGTCGTGGGCGCGACCCCAAGGCTATTGGCTTCATCTACGAGAACCGAGGTGGTCAGCAGCGCATGAGCGACTGCATGTGCACAGTGGACGATGTGGAGCGACTCACCGGCATCGACTTCTATCCGTTGCTTGCCGATGATGTGGAACGTCGCATCGAAGCAGAAGCCAGTTTGCGTGAGTGGTAAGGAAAAAAGTTTTAAAAAAGTTTAAACGCAGCGGGTCTGTAGCCCGTTTTTCAATAGAAATGCGTACCTTTGCAGCGTGAAAATAAAAAAGGTGATTGATGCCCTTGAACAATTCGCGCCTCTGCCCCTACAGGAGAGCTACGATAATGCTGGCTTGCAGGTTGGACTAACAGAAGCGGAGATTTCAGGGGCATTGTTGTGTTTAGACGTGACGGAGGCGGTGGTCGACGAGGCCGTCCAGAAGGGGTGTAATCTCATTGTGGCCCACCATCCGCTCATCTTCCGTAAGCTGGCTCATGTCAGCGACGGGAGCTATGTGGAGCGTGCCGTCATCAAAGCTATCAAAAACGATGTAGTCATCGTGGCTATGCATACGAACATGGACAATGCACTCGATGGCGTGAACTTCAAGATGGCTGAGAAAATGGGACTCGCCGACCTGCAGCCGTTGCAGGGTCCCGTCGTCGACGGCAAGTGGTGTGGTGTTGTGGGCACGCTGCCTGCTCCCATGCCTGCTGAGGCCTTCATCCGCATGCTGAAAGAGCGTTTTGGCGTGGCTTCGGTGCGTGCTAACGAACTGCTACGGCGTGAGGTCTGCCACGTGGCGTTGTGTGGTGGTGCCGGCTCGTTCATGCTGGCCGATGCCCTTCGTGCTGGTGCCGATGCATTTGTCACTGGCGAGATGGGCTACCACGAGTTCTTCGGCCACGAGCAGCACATTCAGATATGCGTCATCGGTCACTACGAGAGTGAACAGTACACCACGGAAATCTTCCGCGACATCATCAGCCGTGAATGTCCTGAGGTGAAGACCTGCATTGCCGAGACGCAGACCAACCCTATCGTCTACTTGTAGTAGAGACTCGAAACTAGAAACTAGAAACTCAAAAAAATAACCATCAGTGCCTGCCATCAAACTCCCCATTAACCGGCAGGCCCTCCCCTCCTTTGGAGGGGGTGGGGGAGGTTTTAATTTATGGCATCAAGGAAAGACCCTACCGATCTCTCAGTAGAAGAGAAGCTGAAGACGTTGTATCAGTTGCAGACAACGCTTTCGAGTATCGATGAGAAGCGCGCCATGCGTGGCGAGCTGCCGCTCGAAGTGCAGGACCTGGAAGACGAGATTGCTGGTTTGGACACTCGTATCGAGAAGATCCAGAACGAAATCAAGGACTACCAGAGCGCTATCACGATGAAGAAGGGCGAGATCAACGAGGCCCAGTCGTATGTCGACCGCTATCAGAAGCAGCTCGACGAGGTGAAGAACAACCGCGAGTATGACACGCTGACAAAGGAGATAGAGTTCCAGTCTCTCGAGATTCAGCTCTGCGAGAAGAAAATCAAAGAGGCTCTGATTCGCATCGATGAACGTAACCACGACTTGGAGCAGGCTGCTGCTCTGAAGGAAGACCGCTTGGTCGCATTGGCCGACAAGAAGAGCGAGCTCGACGAAATCATGCAGGAGACGCGTGAGGAAGAGGAGAAGCTGAAGGCGAAAGCCAAAGAATACGAGACGAAGATTGAAGACCGTCTGCTCACCAGCTTCAAGCGCATCCGCAAGAATGCCCGCAACGGTCTGGGCATCGTCTACGTGCAGCGTGATGCTTGTGGTGGTTGCTTCAACAAGATTCCGCCACAGCGCCAGCTCGATATCAAGATGCACAAGAAGATCATCGTCTGCGAATACTGCGGACGTATCATGATCGACCCTGAACTCGCTGGTGTGAAGATCGACGCCGCTACGGGTGAGGAGAAGCCCAAGCGCAAGCGCGCCATCCGCAAGACCACAACCAAGAAAAAGGCCGAAACCGAGGCTCCCGTAGAAGAGGCCTAAGGCGACTGCGTCGCTGTTCAAGGCTGCTACGCAGCGTTCAAAAGCCCTTCGGGCGTTCAAAGCGCTTCGCGCGTTCAATGGCCTTCGGCCTGTTCAATCGCGACTGCGTCGCCGTGTAAAGCGCTTCGCACAAGTAATGTAGGGACGCGGCGTGCCGCGTTACTGGAGTTGGAAAACAAACCAAGTAACGCGACACGTCGCGTCCCTACATGTATATCTACGACTTCTCAATTGCAAAAGCATTCTACTCCCCTCCCTTCACGGGAGGAGGGGCAGGGGGGAGGGTCCTCCCGCGCTACAGTCGCATTAAACCTTTTGAACGCCCGTAGGGCTTTGAACGCTGCGTAGCAGCATTGAACCGCGCCTTTGGCGCATTGAACAGGCCGCAGGCCATTGAACGCGGCTTTGCTGCATTTGAACGCTGCGTAGCAGCTTTGAACCAGCGGCTTCGCCGCCTACAGCCCTCTCGCCTTATAAATCTTATCCTTTGCGTCGTTGATTTCCTGGAATTTCTTCTCGGCAGCCTTCCTGACATCCTCGCCCAACTTCGCTACACGGTCGGGGTGGTGTTTCAGTGCCATTTGGCGATAGGCTGCCTTCACCTCGTCGTCGGTAGCCGAGGGCGAGATGCCCAGCACCTTGTAGGCTGCCTCCAGGTCGTCCTTCCCTGACCGCAGGTTCAACATCGACTCTACATCGGCAGCCGACAGTCCCAACGAGGCCGCCACGTCGCGCAGCGCCTGTATCTCGGCCTGCACCACGTTGCCGTCGGCCTGTGCTATCATCACCAGGAAACTCACCAGCTGCAGCCGCTGCGAATAGTCCATGTTCATAGCGATCTGTTGGCAGGCCTGGCGAATGGTGTTACGATAAGCTGCACCCTCTTGCTTCTGCCGTTCGAACAGCTTTTTCACGATATCCTCACCCTGCGTCACTGCCTGCGGCCCGAAGTTCTGGCGCAGGAAGTTGCGCAGCAGCTCCATCTCCGAGTGCATCACCTTGCCATCGGCGCGAATGATGTAAGCTGCCAGCACCAGCAGCGAGAACAGGAACGAGTTGCGCTGTCCCTCATACGTCTGCCGCTGCCGATACTCCTGATAGCGTCGATAGGCGTCGCTGTCGTCATACTCCCGGTTGTTGTAGTTCTGGTCGGGGCCGTTCACCAAGTCCAGTCCCCCATCGAAGAGGGATCCCAACACATAGCCCAACAGTGCTCCCAACGGGCCTGCTGTGATGAACCCCAGGAAGCCTCCAATCCATTTTCCTATTGCCATTTGCTTGTTTTTCCCTTTGTTTCTATGCAAAGGTAACGATTATCTACCAATTATCCCACTATCATCATCATCTTATAATAATTTTTAACGAGACCTAGTCCTGAGCAATATTGTGGGAAATTAAAACAGGCAACCATCAGCCTAAAACCTATGGTTGCCCGTTTGACATAATTCCTATATGATGAAATGTTACAGCCTCACCTTTACAGTCTTGTATTGCCCTTTCACGATATACGTCTGGTTTTCAGGGAGAACAAAACGTGCAGAACCTTGCTTGTCAGTTTTCATGCTTGTCACGTTTTTTCCATCCACATTGTAAACTGTGATTAACTCTCCATTTTCAGCATGAGTAATGCTGATGATATTTCCATATGCATTCACTCGCAGTTGGCTTTCGTTGAGTACAATCTTCGAGCCAGTCTTCTCGTAGGCAACATTTAAAGATGAATTTGCTGTAATAACAGGAGTCTTGTAATCATTATCTATTGTCAGTTCACTCGTCACATCCTTACCATTAAACGTCACCGAATGGATATGCCAACCATCAGCTGGTTCTAATTTGTACTCGTACGATTCTTCCTTTTCTACGACCATTTGAATAGAACCATTCATGGCGTGCTGAACAGAAAGATAAGTGTTCTTGTCAATTGTATTATCCTGTGGGGTTATGCCATGAATCATCTCTTGGTTATGTGACCATATTAGAGATAAATCGTAATAACCATCTTCGGAACCACCCCATCCCCAATTAACATGTATCAGTCCCTTTGCATCGTAACCATCCAAGACGAAGGCATGTCCAGTCTGGCCTTCCTCATTCTCACCTTTATATGCTATAGGCTTACCTTGGCTGAGATCAGAAAAAATCATCTTCATCCATTCTTCATTAGAATACGAAGATCGGTATTTATAAGTTTCTGTTTGATAGTCAAAATGATTAATCAGCGCATATCTTATACTAGTATTTGAGGCAGAACTAGCATTAAATCCATAATACATACTCACAGCAACACCACAATGATATACTAACTCGGAAACAGCATATTTCTGCTGATCTGTGTATGACTTGTTTGAATATTTATCTAACATATGTTCCCAGTCATAATAGGTGTTCTCGAAGTTTGCCGATAATGTCTGATCTTTCCATATGTAAGATTTCTGCCCTAAACCGTGAACAGGGTACTTATAAGTGTATAATATCTGTGCTAAAGCAATGGCTACGCATCCTGCAATCGTGTTCTTCGGACAAAGGCTATTATACGGGCTGTTTTGGTGCCAATGACATGTCAAGATCGGTTCAACCTTCGAAGGATAGTTTGAAGGAGGAGCAATGACAACTTTGAGGTTATTGTTTTTCGACAAAGATTGATTAATAGCCTCCAACCACCACTTATATCCACATGGCAGTTCTTTCTTAGCATGATAGTCGAACGTATAGCCCAGTACGGGAACAGCATCCTTGCCGTTGGAAACGATTACTGCACCAGAACCATTACTTAGAACAGTCAGGTTTTCTAATCGCTCTTTGTCAAATATCATCTGCTCTTTGGCTCTTCCTTTTGCGAACTGAGCGTTCTGTCCCAATACGGAGAGAGCAATCGAGTCCATTTCTGCATCTGTGCGGCTTTGGGCATTGCAAATAACAGACACAAAAAGAACAGCTAATAGTATTACAAACTTTTTCATACTCATCTATCTTCGAATTCAACTTCTAATGTAGCATTATCGTTCAGAATAGGTGTAGTGAACTTGTCTCCTTTGATTTCCGAAGTAACGTCTACGCCATTGAAATATAAGGCTGTCAGTTTTTGACCACTAACGGGCGAAATTTTATAGGTGTAAGAGCGTCCCAAAGTGATTTTCTGCTTCACGACACCATTCTCCGAATGTTTGATGGTGAGGTATTTTGCATGACTCACAGGCGGATTGTCTCCATTCTCATAAATTACATATAGTACCGAATTATCGGTAATTTCAGGGGTAACGAAAGTATTATCTTCTGCTAATTGGTTGGTCACATCTTTGCCGTTGTAAGTAACACTATGTATTGTGTATCCACTTTCGGGAACAAGCCGAATTGTTTGTGACTCTCCTTCCTTGACAACAATATCCATACTTCCAGTCGGTTGTTTGAGGCTCAGGAAGGTCGCTACCTTAGCAAATTCTACTCTAAAGTCAATATCTTCCTTAATTTGAGCGATTGTATAGGTATTGTTGTACAAATCGTCCTTTACATCTCTTCCATTGAGTGTAACCGATTTGATATAATAACCATCATCAGGAGTAATGGAGATGGTAATACTCTGGTTTCTGGAAACATCTACGGACAAAACCTGATTACTAATAGTTTGTCCATTGATGTTCAGGCTGCCACCTTTGTTGCAATATGCGTTTAGAGAGAAAGATTCCTCTTGTCCAATTTCGCGGATGTTTACAAATTCTTTCCATCCTTCTGCATTACGGTAATCAGACACGCAGCCTCTTGGAACATATAATGTACCATTTAGTAATGTTGCCCCAGAGAAGTTGTTTGCATTATCTATTTGAGGTGGATATTTATTGGGTGAAGTAATATTATTAAGTTGAGAACAGTCTTTAAAGACCTCGGTTCCGTAAATGTGTTTTAGTTGTAAAGGAAGTTTTATGCTTTTCAATTCTGAGCACCCACAAAAAGCTTGTCCTCCGATTATATTTATACTATCAGATAATATGATTGTCTTTAAACTATTACATTGTTGGAACATTTCTGGCCCAATAGAGCGGTTATAATAATAATCTGCAAATATAACGCTTACGAGATTAGTACATCCACTAAAAGCCTTACTATTGGAATCTTTCTTTCCAAAATATTGCGGTATGACAATAGATTCTAGACTTTTGCAGCCTTCAAATGCCATATAGCCTTCAATTTCTGCGTCTGAAGGCAAAGAAAGACTCTTTATACTGCTACATTGTCTAAATGCCTCATAACCAATCATGGATACAGTACTGGGAATTTCTATGTTTACAAGAGATTTACAGCCATGAAATGCATGATCTTCAATGACTTCAAGTTTTTGCGGAAGGTGAATAGAGATAAGGCTTGTACATCCTGGAAAGCATGCTTTTGGAATTACTTTAATAGTGTTTGGCAATACAATTTCTTCAATCCAGCTTAAACCATTAAAAGCACCACCACTAAAAGACCATCTATCACGTGTATAGCTATTAATGCTGGTAGCGCCTCTTAATGATGTTACTGAAAAAGTTTTGCCATCAAAAGTTACCGTTGACGGAACAACAACTTTTGTATCGTAAATTTCAATTGCTGCAACCTCTACTTCCATGTTGGTAACAGAAGTAATGTCATAACCTATTCCATCTACCTTGAAATCATAGGCAAATAAAGATTGCGTTGTCTGTAGGCATAAAAATGCCAGCGTGAATAAGATTTTTTTCTGTTTCATAATAATATGGTTTTATAGATTTCTAAATAAAATATCTGTTTTCTTAGGTTTAACATTTATACCCAGAGTCTTCATTTGTTCATATAGATTATTTAATGTCATGTCAGATACGCATGGGCCTACAATTATTTTTTTTAAACTTTCGATAGGTAAAGGAATGCAAATGTATGATATAAGGTTGTTTGATGTAGACAATCGAAAATTAACACGCTTTTGTTCAATAATATCATCTTTAGGAAATATTGCAATTCTGTATTCGTTTTCATATTCATAATCTGCAACTTTAGTAAATGCGCCAACAAATGAGGCCATTGAAGCTATTGATGTTCTCATCGCATCTAATATATCCTCCTCATTATGGATGGCATGAACAATTTTTAAATATTTTTCATATTCGTTTTGAAAATGGGTGCGCATTTGAAAAATGGTATCTTGGTTATTCAAACGTTCAGTCATGTTTTCCACAAGGTAAGCAATGTTATATGCTGAGTATTTGAAGTCTGCATCCTCTTTAAATCTGAACATCCCCTCATCAAACCCCATACAAATGCCTTCTCCAGAATTTCCGTAGGTTGTCCACAGAGGTAGCTCATTATTTATGGTGTCCTCATTAATTCTACAGAAAGAAAGAATAAAAGGATCCCTCTGATATTTACCAATATGCTTAATGAGAATAGAATCATCCAAAGATTTTGTATTCTCAACAACTTTTACAACGTTTTGATATGTTGATAACTTATATTTTTCTTCTATGTCTCTTCCCTCCTCGAAAGCACTGATCGCTTCCTTAATTATGGGTACACCTAAAACCATCTCTAATGGGTCGTTCATCTCATATATTCTACTGGCCCAGAAAGTCAGATATCTGCCTTTGGGTTTAGCTATACTTTTAAATATGTTTTCAAAGCTATTTAGATTTGTAAAATGGTATACCATATATTTCTAATATCTTAGATATTCCAGCCTGCTCCCTCTTTTGGATGGTTGATAATGATGTTTGCGTATATATACAAAAAGCGTGGGAGTCTTACCTGTTACTCGTCCCACGCATTGAGGCTCTGGCATCGCCCTGATTGTTGAACGAGCAACGCCGAAGCCCACGCCGATATGTAGATATACACTATCGGTTACAACAATTGCTATAAACAGTAGTCGTAACTTGCAAATGGATATTACACACCCATGAGCATCTACCGTTGCTCTGTTCTTGACAATCAGTTTGAAACTGCCAGATTCCAATGCGTCAAGCACAAAGCGTCAAGTAAACGCTTATTTCTATATATAGATTCCCCTTCCTATTTTCCCACCCCTGCAGGCAGTCTTCGGTTAGAGAACGTTGCAAAGATACAAAGAATTGTTTAAAATACCAAGTTTTAGGTGGAAAAAATTATGAGCAGTATTGCGGAATAAAAGATTTGAAATGGTTGTTCTTGTTCATCACCAGCTATGGCCTTTTGGTTCGAAAGCGTAGGGGTGATGAAGTAAAACATGATGTTTTACTTTATGAAGTCTATGCGTTGTGGGGATAAGATGCTTGTACAGTCATCTTATTTGCCATCGTCTTTATTCCAGAGAAAGGTACAGCAGGTAGATCACCAGTGCGATCAGTGCGATGAGCACGGTGGCGACGATGATTTGCGTCAGCGTGACATAGCCCAGCAGGCGCTTCTTGGAATAGCCGGAGAATTGCTGGAGCGTCACGAAGATCATGAACACCGCGAATAGTTGGATGACGACAGACCCCAGCAGGTCGCCGATAATGGAGTAAATACTGTAGACATTCGCGGTGTAGACCAGCACCACGACGAACTCGGAATAGCGCAGGTCGGGGACGTTCGGCGAATGGCGCAGGAACAGGTACAGCGGCAACGAGAACAGCATCAGCATCAACAAGGCGAAGACGGCGGGGTTCTTGTCCCAGAGTTTGTTTAGTGCTTTGATAGTGTACACTAAAGCGTTTACTATCGGCGTGTCCATCTTCTTGCTGTCCTTTGACGCCTCCTCGAACTTTTTCCCTACCTCCAACAATCTGTCAGCCAACCTTTCAGCCTTTGACGACTGCCGGACAGAGTCCTTCTTCAGCGAGTCAGCCGGCACTGCCGCCGTTTGTTCGGCTTTGGCTGTAGTCTCTTTCAGCGAGTCTGCCGGCAATGCTGCTGTCTGCTCGGCTTTGGCAGTGCTCTCTTTTAGTGAGTCGGCTGGCACTGCCGTCGTCTGCTCGGTGGGGGTGCCCTTTTTATCATCTGAAAGGCCCAGGTCGAAGCCGTACTCAACAATCAGCGAGAATGCTGCCAGCAGGAAGAACATCTTAAACGGTGGGAAGTAGGCGGAGCGCATGCCGCTCAGATAGTCGCGAATCATGTAGCCTGGGCGCAGCATCAGGTCGCGCAGGCTTCGCAGCATGCTGCGGTTGCCGATGGCCCACACATCGAGGAACAGCATCAGTGCCTTCTTGAATGAAAAACGCCCTACCTCGGCCGCTTGTCCGCAGCGCGGGCAGTAGTTGCCCGTGAACTCCGTCTTGCACGACGAGCACACGTGGCGCTCGTTCTTCAGCGGTGCCACCTCGTAGGGGCGGCGCTGCCACATGCGGAATGCTCGCAGCCATGCTGTCCGCTTCTCTTTGTTTGTCAGATAGGTAAGATATTTCTTCATTCTGTTGCAAAACTATATAAAAAACACAATACCACCAAATATGTTATTCCTTTTTTTTGTATTTTTGCAAAGAAAAAGCCTCTTGAGGGTTAGCATTTTCTGTGTCTGTTGGGTTATTAACAAAGTGACAAGGTAACAAAGTAACAAAGTGGCAAAGTAACAATGTGCGGCAATGCCGCGAATGGAAAAGTGAACATGGAACAAGAAACACTGGCGAGGCTGTTCGTGCAGCACTATGGCAAGATGCAGCGTGTGGCCCGTACGATACTATACGACGAGCAGGCTGGCGAGGATGTGATCAGCGACATCTTCGAAAGCTTGCTGCGCGGACGGACGGCGCTCTCGGCCGGCACCGCCGACTGGCAGGACGAGGCTTGTGAGCGCTACCTGCTGACGAGCGTCCGCAACCGCTGCCTGAAGGTGCTCAGGCACAGGCCGTGGCTGGGCATCGCCAGCGGCGGACAGCCCCTCGGCACCCCTGGCATTGAGCTTGCCGTCGCTGCCGATGCTGCTGACGACGACGATGCGCTGATAGCCGAGATCATGGCGTTTGCCGCCAGCCATCTGTCGGAGCAGGAGCAGCGCATCCTCAATCAACGCTTCACCCACGGCCTCCGCTACAGCGAGATAGCCACGGCCGAAGGCATCAGCCGCGTGGCCGTGTGGAAACATCTGTCGCACGCACTCAACGAAATCAAGAAACATTTTAATCCGAAAATGCTATGATACCTAATGATGACCATAAGAGGCTGTTTCTCGACATGCAGGAACACCCTGAGAATTATTCCGACGAGCAGTTGGAGGCCATGATGGACGATCTCGACAGCGACCTCGATGCCCAGGCAGCATGGGAGCGGTTTGAGCAGACCATTGGTCCAGCCGTGAAGCCGTCGCACCGCTGGCTGCGCATCGCGGCCATCTTTGTCGGCTCCCTCTTCCTTGCCGGCATTGCGGTTGCCGCATGGATGAGTCTTACCCCCAACACCCCTCCAAACGGCGAGACGAGCCGAGACGCGCAAAGCGTGGAAGTGGCAAAGCCCACACAGCATGACGAGCTGCCTGTCGCCTTCGACAACGTGCCGCTGGACAGCATCCTCGCCGTGGTGTCGGCTCACTATGGCAAGGCCGTCAGCTTCCGCAATGCTGACCTGCGCGGCATGAAACTCATCATGACGTGGCAACCCGATGCATCGCTTGCCGACTTCCTTGACCGCCTGAATGCCTTCGACGGCCTGAGCTTGAGCTTGCAGAGCGATACCATTGTCGTGGAGGAGGAGACGACGGACGAGGAATAATCATACCTGTAGGAGATGAAGACATGAAGAAACGTTCGCACCTTTTTATATTTTTATTATTCATTACGACCCTGAACACCGTGCTTCCGACAGTGTCGCTGGCTCAGCAGGACAGGTTTGTCTCCCTGCTCCCAGCCCTGCAGAGCATCAGCCGCAGCCAACAGGAATACACCATCGATATCCTCTCCGACGGGCTCGGCGACCTGCGCACGACGGCCAATGTGAAGGGGCTCCCGGCACCCGAAGCCGTGAAGCGGCTTTGCCGTGGGCTGCCCGTGAAGGTGAAGGTGCACGGGCGTAAAATCACCGTGCAGTACGACAAGCGGCGGGAGGTCAGAAAGTTGAAGCTGAATGGCGAGGTGCAGGACATCCGCGCCCACAAGCCGCTCATCGGTGCCACCGTCGAGCTGCTCGATGCCGACAGCACAGTGCTGCAGCAGGCTGTAGCCAAGCATCACTGGTGGGGCAGTGGTGAAGATGGGAAGGTATACGAGTGGGACACCAGCGAATTCAGTTTCACGGTGCCCGCCCTGCCCGCCAAGTACATATTCCGCATCAGCTTCGTGGGCCACCGCACGGCCTACGTCGACTACAAGCTTGAGCGCGTAGGCCGTCGCGAGCACGAGCGGTCGCTGCCTCCGCTCTATCTGGCTCCCGTCTCGACCATGCTGCCCGAAGTGCCGGTCACGGCCTCCCGTGTGAAGTTCTACTACAAGGGTGACACCATTATCTATAATGCCGATGCCTTCATCCTGGCCGAAGGCTCTATGCTCGACGCCCTCATCAGTCAGCTGCCAGGCGTTGAGCTGAAGCGCGACGGCCGCATCTACCACGAGGGCAAGTTCGTCGACGACCTGCTGCTCAACGGCAAGCAGTTCTTCAGCAACGACCGCAAGCTCATGCTCGAAAACCTGCCCGCCTACACCGTGAAGGACATCGCCATCTACGACAAGCAGACCGACGAGAACGAGTGGCTCGGCATCAAGGACCGTCAGACACAGCACCACGTCATCGACGTGCGATTGAAGAAGGAGTTCATGATAGGCTGGATAGCCAATGCCGAGGTGGGAGCTAGCCCCACCCCGACCCTCCCCAGTAGGGAGGGGGCTCGTTACCTGGCCCGCCTTTTCGCCATGCGCCACAGCGACTTCTCGCGACTGGCCATCGTTGCCAACGCCAACAACCTCGACGACGACAGCAAGCCGGGTGAGAGCGATAACTGGCAGCGTGCCGGCGACGCCCTGCGCCGCACCGAGCGGGCCGACCTCAGCTTCTGGGTCAGCGACCGCAACAAACGGTGGGAGTATCATGGCGATGCCTCAGTCAACCACCAGCGGACGGAAGGCGAGACGCGCACCGTGCGCCAGAACTTCCTGCCATCGGGCGATCTCTACGACCACAGCTTCAGCAACAGCCGCAACGAGGACCTGCGCCTGAGCTCCTATCACGACTTCTACCGCAATCACAAGAGCGTGCGCTGGCACATCAGTCCGAACCTGCAATACCACCACTTCGACCACAGCTCCGACTTTTCCTCAGCCACCTTCAGTGCACCCGTAGCCGACGTCAGCCGACGGTTGCTCGACGAGCTGTTCAGTCCCACTGCCTCACGCGTCAACTTGCGCGACACGCTCGTCAACCGCATTCTGCAGCAGGGTCTCGGTCGTGGACATGCCCTCGAGGGAACGTTCAACACTGGAGCCACGGTGAAGATTCCGCACTCCAACGAGAACCTGCGCCTCGGTGCTACCTTCAGCTACAGCGACCGCGACGAGCACCTCTTCAACCGCCAGTCGGTGGAGTATGGTGCTGTATCACAGCACCCCTCCACCTCCTTCCACCACTTCACCGACAACCACCCCGACCGCAACGGCACCATCCAAGCCACCGCAGGCTACAACATCCCGCTGGGCGAGGGCTGGCGCTCCATCCACGCCACCTACTACTTCACCCACAACTGGCGCCACCGCCGCTCGTCGCTCTACCTGCTCGACCGCCTTCACCCCTCCCTTGGGGAGGGGCAGGGGGTAGGCTCGTCTGCAGCCATCGACGACCTGCCCTCCATGACCGACTACCAGCAGGTGATGGACAGCACCAACACTTTCGACAGCCGCATGCGCGAGAACAGCCACAGGCTCGACATCAACCTCGGCTATAAGTTCAACAAGGCCCGGTACGGCCAGATATGGACGCTACTCAACGGCAACATCACCCTCCACCAACAGCACCTCGACTACCAGCGCGGCAGCATCGACACCACGCTCTGTCGCACTGCCGTCAGCATCACCATGGACGACAACACCTTCCTCGACTTCAAGAACGGCCAGATAGGGATGACCATGGGCGTTCGTCAGGTGCTGCCCGCACTGGAGCAACGCATCGACCTGCGCGACGACACCGACCCGATGAACGTCCGGCTGGGCAACACCCGCCTGCATCCGTCTGTCACGCCCGACTTCGGCGTAAGTGGCAGCTATAGGTTCAAGCGAGGCTATCACTACATGGAATGGCACCAAAAGCGCACCTTCAATGCCATTGCGATGGGCTGCACCTACGACGTCCGGACGGGTGCACGCACCTACCGTCCGGAGAACGTCAACGGCAACTATACCACCGATGCCGGCTACACCTTCCACTGCGCCCTCGACTCGGCCAAGAAGTTGAATCTCGACCTGCCCTTCCACGTCACCCACAGCCAGAGCGTCGACCTCGTGGGAACGGCGGCCAGTGATGCCGCGATGTCGACTGGTCCGCAGCGTTCTAAAGTCCAGCGCCTCGCCATCTCGATGTTGCCTTCGTTCAAGGCCGACATAGGGCGCCACCACTTCGACCTCATCTGCCAACCCGTGTGGGAACGCCTCAGCAGCGACCGTCAGGACTTCCAGGATTTCAGTGCCTTCACCTGCCGCACCTCGCTTGCCGCCATTCTGAAGCTGCCGTGGAAGCTCGACCTCTCGACCGACCTCACCCTCTACTCGCGCACGGGCTATGCCGACGAGGCGCTGAACACCAACGACCTGGTGTGGAACGCACGCCTCTCGCGCCCCTTCTTCAAGGGCAAGCTCCTCGTCCTGTTCGACGGCTTCGACCTGCTTGGCCAGCTCAGCAACGTCACACGAACCCTCAATGCCCAGGGACGCACCGAGACCTGGACCAACGTCATGCCCCGCTACGCCCTGCTGCACGTGGTGTACCGACTGAATAAACAACCGAAGAAGCTATGAAGCAACCAAGAATCATCCTCTTCCTGCTCGCCGTGTCGCTGCTCCCGCTCGGCAGCGTTGTGGCACAGACCTTCCGCGAGGTGCCGTTGCTCGACGCCCTGCAGACCATCGGCCGCAGCCAGCCGGAATACACCATCGACATTCTCTCCGACGGGCTCGACAAGTTGCACACCACAGCCAAGGTCGCGGGACTCGCGGCACCCGAAGCCGTGAAGCGACTCTGCAAAGGACTGCCAGTGAAGGTGAAGGTGCGTGGGCGACACATTGCCGTGCAGATGAAGAAACGGCAAGCGCCGAAGGTGCAAACCGTCGACCTGTCAGGTGATGTGGAAGATGGTTTCCTGAAACGGCCCCTCCCCAAAGCGAAGGTGTCGGTGCTCACAGCCGACTCGGTCGTCATTGCCGACTCGTTGCAGATCATCTATTTCCTCAACGGCGACAATCGCATCACCAAGGCACACTTTGGAATCAAGGTCAGGACGGGATGCGACTATCTGGTCCATGCCCAGATGAAGGGTTATGACGACGTGTGGAAACGGGTGTCGGTAGGACGACAGGCAACCGAAGACATCGACATAGGAACACTGCAGATGCGCAAGACGCGCAGCCTGAACCTCGACGAAGTGGTGGTGACGGCCACTCGCGTGAAGTTCTTCTATCGCGGCGACACCCTCGTCTACGATGCCACGGCCTTCCAGCTGCCCGAGGGTTCGATGCTCGACGACCTCATCCGCCAGCTGCCCGGCGTGACGCTGAACGACCAGGGCGAAATCTTCGTCAACGGGCGCAAGGTCGACGAGCTGCTGCTGGGCTCGCGCTCGTTCTTCGGCGGAAACAAGAAGGTGCTGATGGAGAACCTGCCGTATTACACGGTGAAAAACTTGAAGGTTTATGAGAAGCAGACAGACAGGAGTGAGGCGCTGGGCTACGATGTAGAGCCGCGTCGCTACGTGATGGATGTAAATCTGAAGGACGAATATAGCCAAGGCTACATTGCCAACGTGGAAGCAGCGGCGAGCCCCACCCCGACCCTCCCCAGTAGGGAGGGGGCTCCTTCCGAGAGGGCTTATCTGGGGCGTGGCTTCCTGCTGGGCTTTACTGACAAACTGCGATTCACTGTGCTGGCCAATGCCAACAACGTGAACGAGACGAGACATGCAGGGCAGACGGGGCAATGGAGTCCGGCACGCATGCCTCGTTCCATCATCACAACGCGCAGTGCGGCTTCAGAACTCAGCTACCACTCTGAAGGCGACAAGCTGAAGGAGACGCTGCGCGGCGAGTACACCTCTACCAACGACGCACAGACCATGAACCAGCACCAGGAGCGGTTTGTGGGCACCCTTACGCCAACGGCTTTCACCGAGTCGTTCAGCAAGACGGGCAACCGCCGGTGGTCGCTGCATAACACGTTGACATTGAAGTTGCCCACCTACATGAACATTGAAGCCGACTTCAACCACACCCGCCGCAACGGTGCTTCCCACTCTGCCTTTGAAGAAACGACCGATACGCTCAGCATCGCACAGCGCACCGTAGGCATCAGTAGCGGTACGAAGTGGGCAGCCAGTCTCGATGCCCAGGGCAGCGTCAGGGTGGGGCGGCAGAACCAGCACCTTGACTTCTACACCCATCTGGAACGCAGCAACGACGAAGGCGAGCAGGGCGAAGTTTTCAAAGTAACAAAGAACCAAGGTAACAAAGTAGCAGGGTACCAAGGTGACAAAGTAACAAAGTACCAAGGTAACAAGGTGACAACGGCTCCGGCGGATGTGGAGACACGCAATGCCAACAGCCTGTACTCACGCAATGCTGCAGCCCTCCTCAGCCTGGGCTTCGGCAAGGAGCTGGGGCACAACCTGCACTTCGGTATCTCCGACCTCATGGCCTATCTGCGCATCCACAGCCGCGACAACCTCTACCACCCAGCCTCTACGGTCGGTCCCACGGGAGAGGCAGAACCTGCCGACCCGCTCCTTCCTTCGCAGATTGATGCCATCGCAGCCACCCTGGACCCTGCCAACTCCTATGAGAGCCGTGCCACGACCCGGCAGAACGACATGACGTTCAGCTTGAACAAAACGGCACATTACACCCATAGCATTGCCCACATGAAGGTGAACTACGACCGCTGGCGCTTAGAGTTGCAAGTGCCCATGCACTTCTACAGACTCCGCTACCGGCGTGGCAGCCTCGACACGCTGGCGCGCCAGACGGCCATCTTTCCCAATCCTTCCTTCCGCTATCGCAACGTGTGGAAAGACTCACGTCGCGACCTGCAGGTCCGCATCAGCTACAAGCAGACGGAAACCGAAATACTGAATCGCATCAGCTATCGCGATGACAGCCGGCCACTCGTCGTGAAGTTGGGCAACCCCGACCTGAAGCCTTCTGCACAGACGAACCTCAGCATTAGCTACTACGATGGCAAAGAACCGGGTGGTGGCATGTACCACGCCTCGGCCTCGTTCAGCTATCATCATCGTGACGTCGCGCAGTCGCTGACCTACGACCCCGCCACGGGCGTCAGCACCTTCAAACCCATGAATGTCAGCGGTGCCTACGACGCCCACGCCAATTTCAGCACCGACCATAGCATCGGCACGAAGCGCTACTTCACGTGGCACGCCGATGCGGGCATCGACTGGAATCATGCCAAGGACCACGCCATGCTGGCAGGTATGGCGGCGAGTCAGGTGAACACCGTGAACACGCTCTCGTTGAACAGCGGCGGCAACATACGCTTCCACCGCAAGACGTTGAACATCCGCGCCATGGGCTACATCAACTGGCGCCACAGCGATGGCAAGATGTATGATTTCACCACGCTCCGTGCCCTCGACTATCACTACGGCCTCGAAGCCACCTACACCACGCCTGCCCTTTGGGGAACGAAAATCGGTGGCCTGACGCTGGCCGCCGATGCTACGATGTACGGCCGCCGCGGCTACGGTAGCGCGCAACTCAACACTGACGATTTCGTCGTCAATGCCTCGATGAGCCAACCGTTCCTAAAGGGCAAGCTGATTGCCCGTCTTGAAGCGTTCGACCTGTTGCATCAGTTGTCTGACACCCACTACGACATCAACGCCATGGGCCGCACCGTGACATGCTATCGCTCGCTGCCCCACTACGTCATGCTGCATTTGGTTTGTCACTGGTCGCGTCAAGGCAAACGCTGACCTAAATAGGCCCGCCCCTTTATCCCTCCTTTCTGGAGGGAAGTCAGAAACTACGTTTCAATTTAGGTACGTAAGAAAAGTGCCTGTTAGTTGGCACTTGATTAGTTAGTAAGAAAGATGCATCGATAATCAGTCTCTGTCTGGCTCGGGAGAGTCGGGCAGGGGCGTTTTTCATTCTGTTGGGTTAAAAAGTGCAAATGGCTGCACGAGTTTCGATTTATTTCATTATTTTTGCAAGTTAGAAACTATCAACTATCAACTATCAACTATGAAATATCCTAAGATTGGCATACGTCCTACCATCGACGGTCGTCAGGGCGGTGTGCGAGAGAGTTTGGAAGTGAAAACCATGGCTTTGGCCAATGCTGTGAAGAATCTCATTGAGACCCATCTCAAGAATGGTGACGGCTCACCGGTGGAGTGCGTCATTGCCGACGGCACTATCGGCCGTGTGGCAGAGAGTGCGGCCTGTGCCGAGAAGTTCGAGCGCGAGGGCGTGGGAAGTACTATCACTGTGACCTCCTGCTGGTGCTACGGCTCGGAGACGATGGACATGAACCCGCACTACCCGAAGGCTGTGTGGGGATTCAACGGTACGGAGCGCCCGGGTGCCGTCTATCTGGCTGCCGTGCTCGCCGCACATGCCCAAAAGGGACTGCCCGCCTTTGGCATCTACGGTCATGACGTGCAGGACCTCGACGATAACACCATTCCTGCCGATGTGGCAGAGAAGATACTGCGCTTTGCCCGCGCCGCCCAGGCTGTTGCTACGATGCGCGGCAAGTCGTATCTGTCGTTGGGCAATACCTGCATGGGCATTGCCGGAAGCATCGTGAATGCCGACTTCCTGCAGCACTACCTCGGCATGCGCACGGAGTATGTGTCGCTGGTGGAGATTCTGCGTCGCGTGGACTTCAACATCTTCGACCCCGAGGAGTTCAAGAAAGCGATGGAGTGGGTGGAGAAATACTGCAAGCCGCAGGAAGGCCACGACTACAACGAAGATCGTCCGCTCTTCCCCGGCACACCTATGACTACGTTCAACGGCAAGGGCAAGGGTAAGAACCGTCAGGAGAAGGATGAGGACTGGGAGTTCACCGTGAAGACGATGATGATCATCCGCGACCTCATGCATGGCAACGAGCGGCTGCGCGAGATGGGCTATAAGGAAGAGGCGCTTGGCCACAACGCCATCGCTGGCGGTGTGCAGGGACAGCGCCAGTGGACCGACTACAAGCCGAACTTCGACTTCCCCGAGTCGATGCTCTGCACGTCGTTCGACTGGAACGGACCGCGCGAGGCTGATGTGCTCGCTACGGAGAATGACTTTCTCAACGGCATGACGATGCTTTTCGGTCATCTGCTCACCAATCGTGGCGTGATGTTCTCCGACATTCGCACCTATTGGAGTCCCGATGCTGTGGAGCGTGTCACGGGCCATCGTCCCGAAGGCATGGCTGCTGGCGGCTTCATCCACCTGATTAACAGCGGTGCCACGACGCTCGATGCCACGGGCGCGATGACCGACAAAGACGGTAATCCCACGATGAAACCCCACTGGGAACTCACCAATGCCGATGTGGAGGCCTGCCTGAAGGCAACCAGCTGGATGCCTGCCGACCGCGACTACTTCCGCGGTGGTGGCTATTCGAGCCATTTCGTGAGTCGTGGCGGTATGCCGATGACGATGATGCGCATGAACATGGTGGAAGGTCTCGGTCCCGTGCTGCAGCTTGCAGAGGGCTGGACTGTGGAACTGCCCGCCGAGATTCATGATGCCCTCGACCGCCGCACCGATCCCACATGGCCCACGACATGGTTTGTGCCACGCCTCGACGAGAAGAAGGACTGCTTCAAGGATGTGTATTCCGTCATGAACTGCTGGGGTGCCAACCACGGAGCCATCGCCTATGGCCACATCGGAGCCGATGTGCTGACGCTCTGTTCCATCCTGCGCATCCCCGTCTGCATGCACAACATCGAGGACAAGGACATCTTCCGTCCTGCCGCCTGGAATGCGTTCGGCATGGACAAAGAGGGTGCCGACTATCGCGCCTGCAAGAACTTCGGGCCGATGTATAAGTAGTTGAAAATGGATAATTGAAAGTAAATAATGGAAAAGCAACAAACTTCATTGATTACCAAGGATGGCGTGAGTTTCCTCGTCCCGTTCATTCTCGTTACGTTCTGCTTCGCTCTGTGGGGATTTGCCAACGACATTACAAACCCCATGGTGAAAGCCTTCTCGAAGATCTTCCGTATGAGCGTTACGGAAGGCGCTTTGGTGCAGGTGGCTTTCTATGGCGGTTATTTCTGTATGGCATTCCCCGCTGCCATCTTCATCCGCAAGTTCTCCTACAAGGCGGGTGTGTTGATGGGACTGGGACTCTATGCCGCAGGTGCACTTCTGTTCTTCCCGGCAAAGGCCGTGGGCATCTATGGGTGCTTCCTCATCGCCTATTTCATCATGACCTGCGGATTGTCGTTCCTCGAAACCAGTTGCAATCCCTATATCCTTACGATGGGTCCCGAGGAGACTGCTACTCGCCGACTGAACATGGCACAATGCTTCAACCCCTGCGGCTCTATCATTGGCATGTTCGTCGCGATGAACTTCATACAGGCCAAGCTCAATCCGATGAGTAGCGACGAACGAGCCACGCTGGGCGATGCAGAGTTCGATGCGTTGAAGAACGCTGACCTGAGTGTGCTCATCTCGCCCTATCTCATCATTGGATTGGTCATCGTGGTGATGTTCCTCATCATCTATTTTTCCAAGATGCCCAAGAACGGCGACCAGAGTCACGATATCAACTTCCTGCCAACGCTGAAGCGCATCTTCTCGCTGAAGTACTACCGCGAAGGTGTCATCGCCCAGTTCTTCTACGTGGGTGCACAGATCATGTGCTGGACGTTCATTATTCAGTATGGTACGCGCGTGTTCATGGCGGAAGGCATGGACGAGCAGAGTGCTGAGGTGCTGTCGCAGCGCTTCAATATCTTTGCGATGCTGTTCTTCATCTGCTCGCGCTTCATTGCCACCTATCTCATGAAGTGGCTGAAGCCGGCCAAGTTGCTTGCCATCTTCGCCGTACTGGCAATGGTGTTTACTTTGGGTGTCATCGTGTTCCAGAATCGAATGGGCATCTATTGTCTGGTATGCGTCAGCGGTTGCATGTCGCTCATGTTCCCCACCATCTATGGCATTGCCCTCGACGGTCTTGGCGACGATGCCAAGTTCGGAGCAGCAGGACTCATCATGGCCATCCTCGGTGGCTCCGTGCTACCCCCGCTGCAGGCGATGATCATCGACCAAGGCACTGTGCTGGGTGGCTATCCCGCCACGAATGCCTCATTCGTCCTGCCCTTCATCTGCTTCCTCGTCGTCATGGTGTATGGCTGGCGCAGCAGCAAGCACCTGGCATAGAGGCAGTTTCCCGTGTCATCCCAGCAATTCTTTAACCCCAGGCCAAAAGGCTTGGGGTTCATGTTGTATTGAACTTTCTGACGTCATTTGCTTTCTTTCTGTAATTGCCCGATGAGGCGGTAGGTGTCGCGAAGGCTTTCGAGAGAGGTGGGGGATGCGTGGGGGAGGGCTGCCAGAGTGGCTTGCAGGAAGTGGAGGAGTTCGGCGTAGTAGCCTTGGGTGAAGAGGGGGTTGTTGGTAGCTGTGGGGACGCAACGGTTGCTGGCGGCAAGCGTTGTGGTGGTGAGTGGGCGGCGGCGAATCTTCTCGATGGGAATGCCGAGGATGGTTGGGGACTTCGGGGCGTGGGTGAGTTCTTCCGAGTTTGCAAGCTGATAGATGCCTGAGAGCGTGTTGATGACAAGCGACTCGTCGGCTTGGCTCCATGAGTAGGAAGTGGAGAGTTCAAGTGTGCCAACGATGTGCTGATGGCGCAGCATCAGAATGAAAGAGTCTCCGGGCAGGGGTGCCTTGGCAATCAGTTCGGCAGGACCGAACAAATAGATGGCGAGGTCGAGCGAATGGATGAATAGGTCGGTCAGCGCATTGCCTTCAGGATATGCGCCGAAGCGGTGGTGCAGGTCGTAGCTGATGATGTGCTCGTGTTGCAAGCGACGGTGTAGCATCAGCACGGCAGGAGCGTAGCGTTTCTGCAGTCCAACCACCACAACGGGCGAGTGATGCAGGTGTTGCTGGGAGATGAGATCTTCCAGTTCTTCCAGCGTTTGGCAGGGTGGTTTCTCGATGAAAAGCGACTTGCCGCTCTGAAGCACCTGCCAGGCGATGGAATAATGTGCCGCGGGCGAAGCGGCCACAAAGACTCCGCGCACCGATTCATCGGCAAGAATCTCGGTAAGCGAGGTGCAAGCCTGCGTCTGCGGAAAGCGCTGTTGGATGAGTTGTGCCTTAAGTTCGGACGTGACGCAGATGTACTTCAGCCGTACACCCAGGTATTGCAGAATGGGGTAGAGGTTCGTCAGCGAGTGCTGGCCCATACCCACAAAGGCATAAGAACCAGGGAATGAACGGCGCAGGAAGTGTTCCGTGCGCAGGCGTTTATAGCGGTCGATGAGGTGATGAATCATTTGAACAGGGATGAATAGTTTTGCTTTGGATCGGACGTCCATTGGTAAGCTCCATAGAAGCGCTTGATGAGCCAACGTGGCAACAAGCGTTCCAGATTGCGCACAAGAATGATGTCGTATTTGCGGTGGAAGTTAATCCAGCAGCCGTTGCAGTCGTGAGAGTAACGGCATTGCGTCTGGCAGGCGGACTGTCCGTTGAAAATGTCGTCGAGCGACTGCTCGTGGATGTTGCCCAACACCACGTCAAGATTCTGGCAGAGCGGCACATTGCCGTTACTGTGGATGACGAGACTGCTCAAGATGCTTTGGCATCGCAGCCGCAGATGGCCGCCCCGCCATTGCTCGTAGAGTGCCAGATAGTCGTAGTTTTCTTGCGTCTGGTGAATGTTCTGTGGGATTTGCTTGATGAAATCGTTGGCGGCCAGTAGTTCGCTCGTCGTGTCGAAGAATGCCATTGTGCCATAGATGCCGATGCGCACATCGATTTGGTATTTCAAGGCAATGTCGACGACCAGCCGCATGTCGTCGAAATTGTTCCACGGCGACAGGCAGAACATGAGCGAGAGCGGCACCTCGTCCTTCAGCGTTTCAACGACTTGAATGACACGGTCGTAGCCGTCGCAGCCTCGCATGTAGCGATAGGTCTCGCGCCCGCCGTCGAGTGAGAGGTAAAGGTGGCGCGGCTTGTAGCGGCGAACGGCCTCTATCACCCGACGGGGAGCAAGACAATTAGAAAGCAAAGTGAAGTTCGGGTGGTGTTCTTGCAGCCACGCCATGATTTCATCGGCCTCGGGATGCAGGATGAACTCGCCTCCCTCCAGGCCGATGGTGGTGCGACGTGTGACACAGCGACTTGCGACGATGCGTTGGACGTCGGCAAGCGAGAGATGCTCCACGGGTTTTTGCCAGATGTTACAGTGTTTGCAACGCGACTGGCAGCGCGTAGTAGCGTAGATCATGAGTTGCGAAAGCCGTTTGTGGTGTGGGCGTAGCAGGTTGTTCACGTAGAGCAGGCCGTTGAAGGCATAGTCTTGAATGCGATACATCATGAATAGAATAGTTGCAGTTTTGAATTTCTATCTCTATAGTCCAAAACTGCAACTGATGACTGCATCGACAGGGCAGAAAAACTCTTTACCACGTGAAGCGGATGCCCACAGGCAAGGAGAACAACAGCGGATGCTCGGTGCGGTAGGTCTCGATGCTGCTACCCGTTGGCAGGAAGTATTGCAAGCTGGGCTCGGCGAAGAGGCCAATGCTGGGCGTCAGGTGATATTGCAAGCCCAGACCGACGGAAGTTGACAACTGCCAAGGCGCATGCAGACTCGTCTGGTCGGTAGCATCCAATTGTCCGTTGACAAAGTATTGCGAGCTGACCTTGCTACTTACGGGCATTTCTATCGTGAGACCTGCGCTGCCATAGATGCTCCAACAGGAGCCTGCGAAGATCTGATAGATTCCCTTCATCGGCAATCCGATGTATTGGATGCGCTGTCGCTCGCTGATGGTGTTGCCATTCGTGCCCATCTCAGCATCGGAAGTCAGGCGGCTGAAGTTGAGCCCCGTCTCCACAGCCCACCGCTTGTCGAGCATGTAGCGCACGGCCAGCGACCAGGTGGCCGGCTGATAGTGGTGGCTGGAACGAACAATCTTGTCCTCGCCGGGCTGGTCGGCATTGTTCAAGGCAATCTTAATCATCGCGGCACGTGCGGCAGGCGAACCTTCATCGGGGTGATTGGCCAGGTAGGAGGCATAGTCGCTCCAGTTGTCGATGGGTGCTAAGGTTGGTTGCTCGCTGGATATATCTTGTGCCGGCGTATAGACGAATGGCTCGTTCAAGCGGTTTCGCTCGCCATTGGCATAGGCATAGGACAGCTCAGCTGACCAGCGGTGGGCGTCGGCACTTGCGAGTTGGTGGGGGAGAACGTCGTCGATGGAAGGTAGCGGACGAGAGTCTTTTACGGGCTGTTCGTCGTTCGGACGATTGCTTGCGCTGTCTGCGGGCTCATCCATTGGAATGATGGGTTGCAGCGTGTCGGCAGGTTGTAGCACTTCAGGAGTCTCTGCTATGAAGTCGGGAACGAGCGTGACGACTGCAGGCACATATTGTTTGCCGGTGGACGTCGGTTCGATGGCCGGTGTTTGGGCTGGTTTCGCTTTGATTTGTTCGGTCGGTTTCTGTCTTTTTTTCTGCTCGACAACGACAGGCTTTTCAATCTGTTTTTCTTTCTTGAGCAATAGCATAGCCGTGGGAATCAACAGTAGCAACAGCATAGCCCAATAGCGCTTCATCATGGCACGCAGCATCTTCTTCGCTCTTGCCAGCTGCGACGACGAGGAGTGAGGCTCGATGCCCAGCAGGGAAGCAATCTCCTTGTGCGACATGCCTTCGAAGACCGACAGGCGGAACACACGTCCATAGCCTTCCGGAAGGCGGTCGACCATCTGCATGACGTCTTCCAACGGAATGCCCCTGACGTCTTGCGGCTCCGACGATGTGTCGCTTTGCACATCGGCTTCTTCAATGGGAACGCTCGAAAGAGTGGCGAGATGGGCTTTGTATTTTGATGCCACATTCCTCACGATGGCCAGCATCCAAGCCTCTGCTTTTTGTGGGTCGCGCAGCCGGTCGAACGAGGTGAAGATGATGACGAAGGCATCGTGCAACACGTCGTCAACAGCCTGTTCGTCGCTGATGTAGCGCCGGCACACGCCTCGCATGCGCTGGGCGTATGTCTGATAGAGCGCGCCAAGAGCCTCGGCGTCGCCTTGCTGGCATTGTCTGATGAGCTGTTGTATTTCCATCGTGGACAAAAGGTCTCCATTGATAGAGTCCTGTTGCGACGGAAAAGACTGCATGGCGGTTCTCAATTTTTTGTTTTTTTTCTTTATATATAACGCTGAAAAGCAGGAAAACTGGCATGGGAAGAGTGAAAATAATATTTATTGGCCCTCACATGTAGGGACGCGGCGTGCCGCGTTCTTGGAGGGGAAAAGCCGAACGATTGGAAGGGGAAAGCTAAATCCAGTTACGCGACACGTCGCGTCCCTACATTTTCAGGGGACAAATTCTATATAGTTTCCAAATACTTAGCAAAGTGGTGTGGAGGAGCGGCGAACCAGTCGCGGCCAAGTATTGCTTTGATATTGCTGGAACAATGGTTTGATGTTGCAGGAAGATAACTTTTGTGTTGCTATAACAATGTTTTGGAGTAGCTGGATGCATGCCTTTATTATCCTAGAGCATTGAGTTCGTTCAGTAAATTAACTTAATTTGTTCTGTAAATTAACTTAATTTGTTCAGTAAATTAACTTAATTTGCAACATAAAATAACTTAATTTACTGAATAAAATCACTTAATTTACTAAATGGGAGTATTTTTCTTGTGTCACGATAGCATTGTTCCAGCATCACGAAAGCATTGTTCCAGTACCACAAAAGCGATGATTTGGGCACGCGAAAGTCGTGCTCTGCCGACATGAGGCATTGCGTTGGGGATGCAAAGAAAGAGGAGAAGGGAAAACTGATTGATGATTCAGAAGTTGCAGGGGTGTTGTCGTGCGTGTCAGAATCAAAGAAAAATAAAGAAAGGAGGGTAAGAAAGATGCTGTTTTGATGGCTTGGCTGTCGATGATTAGTACCAACTCAGGCCATGTTCCTTGCAATAGTCGATGGCGGGCTGATAGCCTTGGAAGGTTGACTTATGGATCCAACGAAGGCCCTTGCGCTCGTCCTTCGGCACGCCCGTGCCTGTCATAAGGAACCAACCGGTGGCGAACTGTGCCTGTGCATCGCCGCCATTGGCCGCTAGCTCATACCAGAACACGCACTCCTGCAGGTTCTTCTCCACGCCGTCGCCGTTCCAATAGGCAGCGCCCACGTTCTTCTGGCTGAGGATATGACCCTGGAAGGCTGCCTCGCGATACCAAAGGAATGCCCGGTGGTGGTCGGTCTCCACGCCGTTTCCCAGATAGTAGGCATTGGCAACATTTACTTGCGACTGCATGTCGCCCATCTCAGCCGCCTTCATATACCATTGGAAAGCCCGCTCGGCATCCGCCTCCACGCCCTTGCCGTGATAGTAGCACTCGCCGACGTTGAAGCAACCGTAGACGTCGCCCAGTTCTGCTGCCTTCATATACCACTGGAAGGCAATCTCCAGGTCAACCTTCACGCCCGTGCCGCGCTCGTAGCACACCCCCAGGTTGTTCATCGCCCGGGTGTCGCCCTCATAAGCTTTTTCGCGGTAGGCATCTGCCTTGTTCCTTTCTTTCGGCATGCTTGTCCTTTCTTTATTCTGACTGCAAAGATACGAAAAATTCCTGCAATCACCAAATAACGCCCTTTGCAACTTCAGTTGTCATTTGTTTTTTTGTCCACTCACAGACAGTCCTCATCCTCACCGTTTTATCCTGACGTCGATACTCTTAAAAAAACTCGAAGAAAAGCAAGGAAAGTGGAGTGGAAATGAGAAAAAATGATTATATTTGCAGTCGCAACAATTGTACGTTGAACTTTGAACGTCGCGCCAGCGACAATTGATCTGCGCCGGCGCATTGAACCTTTGAACGTCGCGACAGCGACACTTGAACTTTCAACGCCCGAAGGGCATTAAACTTTGAACCTTAAACGTCGCGAAGCGACAATGATTATGACCGAAGGAAACGTAATGAAACAATACCAGGTGCCCGTGAAGCGCTATGTGCAGACGATGGACCTGAAGGATGAACCGGCGCTGATAGCCGAGTATCGCAAACGTCACAGCCGTGGCGAAGCCTGGCCTGAGATTCAAGCCGGCATTCGCGAGGTGGGCATTCTGGAAATGGATATCTACATCCTGGGCACCCGTCTGGTGATGATCGTTGAAACACCGCTCGACTTCGACTGGGATTCGGCGATGGCACGTCTTGCCACGCTGCCGCGCCAGCAGGAGTGGGAGGAGTATATGGCCTGCTTCCAAAACTGCGATCCCACCGCCACCAGCGACGAGAAGTGGCAGATGATGGAGCGCATGTTCCAGCTCTACGAGTAGTTTATGCATGTAGGGACGCGGCGTGCCGCGTTACTGGAGTAGGGATACTCAACCCAATAACACGGCACATCCCTACATCTTTTCATTGTAGCAATCGAAAGACCAGAGTGTAACATTGTTCTCTATGTAGTCTGCTATGTTATTCCAGTCTTTTTCTCCTCTGATGATATGATCATGGTAGCGGGGTTGCCAGGCAAAAGGTATGTTGTTGGCATGTGCCCAGCGTGTAACGGCTGATTTCAGCCCTCCAATGAAGGTGGACAGTAGGGGAGTCCTGTTATGCGATAACGCGGCACGCCGCGTCCCTACACTTAAGAAAACTCTTTCGTCGCAACTGAGCACTCGGCGTGCGGCTTCGCAGTTCTCAATTCTTACTAATGCATGGAAATGGTTGGGCATCACGACAAAGGAAAGTACCTTGATGCCAGGATGATGTCTTTCAGAATCTGAGAGTTCTTCTGAGAGGACTTGTCCAATGCTCGACGGATGCATTTCACCATCATGGATTTCCCCAAAGAAGTGAGTTTTGCTTTTAGTGCATACGGTGATGAAGTAGTCGCCTTCATTGTAATCGGCCCATTTGGCGCGAGGCGTTTTTCTGTATTGCTTGCATGGGTCATTGAGTGATTTTTGTTTCTCCATGGTTCATACTCGCTTTTTCATGTAGGGACGCGACGTGTCGCGTTATTTGATTGGTTTTTCCTCTCCAGTAACGCGACACGTCGCGTCCCTACATTTTTCAGTTTCGATTAGCATTCCCGGCTCCAGTAACGCGACACGTCGCGTCCCTACATTTATTGATACTCCCCGTTTGTAATCTCCTCGACCGACAAAGCGCGATAGTCGATGTTATAGCCCGTGGGGCCTTCTTCCCACAGGAAGCCCAAGCGACCGTCGTGCTGCAGGGTAAAAGTGCTGTAGGCCGACCACTGATGGCTCACCTGCAGACCTTTCTTCCAACGGTAGGCGAACAGGGCGGCACCCTCGTGCTCAGCAAGCAATTCGTGATAATAGAATCCAACGTTTTGGCGGTCGGGGCCGAAGGGCACGCTCTGCAGGGCTATCCACACCTTCTTTTCATCTTTTGTGCGAGTGACGGGCAGCAACATGATCTCTCCGTTGCACGCGTTGCGAATGTCCTTCATGTCGAGAGCTTTCGCCCGCAGATCCCATGAGCCTTCGCCCTTCTCTGCATTCGTAAATGTAAAGATGTTATACAAACGGCCATAGTAGCGCGAACTCAGAATCACGCTTCCGTCAGGCAACTCCTCGCATTTCGGCTCGTCGCCGTCGCGGGCAGGTGAGTGGTCGGCATCGCCCAGCAGTTGCCATGAGTTGCCGAGGTCGTCGCTGTAAACAACAAAGTTGCCCGAGAGCGTGCACAGGGCAGCATAAAGGCGGTAGTATTGCCCAACCTTCACGTAGCGGCTCTGATGAATCTTGCCCGAACCCACAAACAAACTCTGCACAGGACCTTCTGCCCTGCGGTCGAAAAGCGAATAGATCTGGTCGGTTAGCTCGCGACCTTGGTCCCATGTGCGACCATTATCGTGACTGCGGAAGAGCACTACACGATTTGGGTTCTGCCGAGTGGCACGACTGTAGACGGTCTTGCCGCCAACGCAAAGCACTACTACCTCTGGACTCTCCCTGTCGGCCACGATGGCACAGTCGCCAAAGGCATAGCGCCACGCCGTCTGTGGATTCTTCACATCATCTTCGTTGCCGGTTCCGTCAGCCAGGATTCGCTCCGTGCCCCATGTGAGGCCGTTGTCCTCGCTCAGCCGGTAGTGCAGGTCGACAGCCCCATAGCCAATGTCACCGCCGCAATAGCGGTAGTCGGCAACGGCAATCAATGTTCCGTCGCTGCACGTGGCGATGGCAGGAATGCGATAGGGCACCCGTCCTTCAATCGTCTCAAACAGCCGCTTGGCGCCAGCGGTTTGTGCATGGCTGCTCACCGTAGTAAGTGCCAAAAACAGGATGGCCAATAGTTTTTTCATGTTGAAATGATTTGTTCGTAGGTTGGTATTTCGGTCAGGAATTCGTAGGTGCCCTGCTCATAGTTCATGCGGCAGCAATAATGGTCCAGCCCGTTCGAGACAATGAGGAAGTCTACGTGCAATAGCAGGTTATAGGCCGACACTTGCTCCATCACTTTCTGCGTCAGTTGAATGGTCGGTGCCTTGTACTCCACAATCATGCGAGGTTTCAATTCGCGGTCGTAGGCAACGGTGTCGGCGCGAAGCGTTTTTCCTCCCACTGCAAGTCTCACTTCGTTGGCCAGCAGCGTCTGCGGATAGCCCTTCTCGTCGATGAGGAAGTGCACGAAGTGCTGCCGCACCCATTCCTCAGGCGTCAGCGCCACATAGCGTCGGCGCAGCACGTCGAAGATGGTCGGCCGCTCTTGTGTTCCGCCCAGTCGGACAGAGTAGGGGGGAAGGTTCAGTTCTGCCATATTTTTGGCAAAGGTACGAATAAGTGAGCGAAAAGCAAAGCAAAAACCAAAGTTTTTGATTCCTTTTCCGAACGAAAGTACCTTCGGCGATAGCCAAAGGCGAATAAAGGAGAGAAAAACCAAATGTATTTGAGTTTTTCTAAGCAAAAGTACCTTCGACCGTAGTCAACGATACGAATAAGTGAGCAAAATGCAATAGAATCTCCAATCTTTTCTTTTCGTCCTCCACATTTTTCCTCCTATTCCCTTCCCCTTTCCAATCTTTTTCAGTACCTTTGCACAAGCATAAACATCTTTCATGCGCTCCTTGATGTCGCTGGCTGAGTTGTGATTTGCTAAATAATTAGTATCTTTGCACAAGCATAAACATCACTGCTTGATGTAGTAGAACCAACGCCATAGTTGTGATTTGCTAAAAAATTAGTATCTTTGCACAAGCATAAACATCATGAGCGACCAGCTCGACCGCCAGCGCGTGTTGTGATTTGCTAAAAAATTAGTATCTTTGCACAAGCATAAACATCAATGTGCGCGAGGAGATAGCTCGCACCATCGTTGTGATTTGCTAAAAAATTAGTATCTTTGCACAAGCATAAACATCGCACCGCCACGAACGACCTCGTGCTATACGTTGTGATTTGCTAAAAAATTAGTATCTTTGCACAAGCATAAACATCATGCGTGACACGGAAACCATCATCGGAATGTTGTGATTTGCTAAAAAATTAGTATCTTTGCACAAGCATAAACATCTCTTGTCATTATTCATCGGGCATGAAGGTGTTGTGATTTGCTAAAAAATTAGTATCTTTGCACAAGCATAAACATCACCTCCATCGCAAAGATTCACAACACAATCGTTGTGATTTGCTAAAAAATTAGTATCTTTGCACAAGCATAAACATCGATAGTTTCTTGGCTTGAAAAGCAAGGGCAGTTGTGATTTGCTAAAAAATTAGTATCTTTGCACAAGCATAAACATCTACAGCCCCGCATTCCCGGAGCTCGCACCCGTTGTGATTTGCTAAAAAATTAGTATCTTTGCACAAGCATAAACATCACAACTAACATAGTATTTGACCATAGAAACGTTGTGATTTGCTAAAAAATTAGTATCTTTGCACAAGCATAAACATCTGAAGAACCAGACAGCCCCGAGGAACGCCAGTTGTGATTTGCTAAAAAATTAGTATCTTTGCACAAGCATAAACATCTCCAGCCGGAGAGCATCTCGGCATATTTCAGTTGTGATTTGCTAAAAAATTAGTATCTTTGCACAAGCATAAACATCAGAGTACGGCCTGATGCCGAAGTCCAGAAAGTTGTGATTTGCTAAAAAATTAGTATCTTTGCACAAGCATAAACATCTGATATCCGCAAGGGTACTGATTGTATCGGGTTGTGATTTGCTAAAAAATTAGTATCTTTGCACAAGCATAAACATCCCGGTTCCCACCTACGTCAACGTCAAGGAGGTTGTGATTTGCTAAAAAATTAGTATCTTTGCACAAGCATAAACATCAGCGTCAGGGTAGAGGTGGCGGATGATGTCGTTGTGATTTGCTAAAAAATTAGTATCTTTGCACAAGCATAAACATCCCACTTTCAAGCATCAACAACGCCGGACTGTTGTGATTTGCTAAAAAATTAGTATCTTTGCACAAGCATAAACATCGTCTGATGGGTCAGTCGATGACGATCACAAGTTGTGATTTGCTAAAAAATTAGTATCTTTGCACAAGCATAAACATCCGTGCAGGCGAGCGTGGAGATTGATGCGGAGTTGTGATTTGCTAAAAAATTAGTATCTTTGCACAAGCATAAACATCGCCGACGTGTCGAAACAACTTGAGCGTGCAGTTGTGATTTGCTAAAAAATTAGTATCTTTGCACAAGCATAAACATCCCAGCCGACGAGAAGCCAAAGAAGAAGAGTGTTGTGATTTGCTAAAAAATTAGTATCTTTGCACAAGCATAAACATCAAAAACTATGCAATTAAACAGTATCTATTTGTTGTGATTTGCTAAAAAATTAGTATCTTTGCACAAGCATAAACATCAATCCCCGCCACCTCCAACTGCGACGGGTCGTTGTGATTTGCTAAAAAATTAGTATCTTTGCACAAGCATAAACATCGACGCTGGCGGTGCATCCTGACACGGGCTAGTTGTGATTTGCTAAAAAATTAGTATCTTTGCACAAGCATAAACATCGTTCTTGTTCGATGTCGCCCAGTCGCTGCCGTTGTGATTTGCTAAAAAATTAGTATCTTTGCACAAGCATAAACATCTAGGCGCGTAATCATCTCTACGGCCGCGCCGTTGTGATTTGCTAAAAAATTAGTATCTTTGCACAAGCATAAACATCCCGAGGGCAGAGATGAAAGATTCAGACCAGTTGTGATTTGCTAAAAAATTAGTATCTTTGCACAAGCATAAACATCGTGTGGGCGAGTGTTGAATGGCAGAAGGGAGTTGTGATTTGCTAAAAAATTAGTATCTTTGCACAAGCATAAACATCCCAGGGAGAACAAGGCGCCCAGGGAGAACAGTTGTGATTTGCTAAAAAATTAGTATCTTTGCACAAGCATAAACATCTCTTACTTGTGTGAATGCTTCTGATTGGTAGTTGTGATTTGCTAAAAAATTAGTATCTTTGCACAATCTTTGCACAAGCATAAACATCCGATTTTGATAATGGAAAATAAGAAACTGAGTTGTGATTTGCTAAAAAATTAGTATCTTTGCACAAGCATAAACATCCAAATGATGAGAACAAAAGCACTGCTGGTGTTGTGATTTGCTAAAAAATTAGTATCTTTGCACAAGCATAAACATCAACACCAGAACCAAGAGCAACAGCAGGACTGTTGTGATTTGCTAAAAAATTAGTATCTTTGCACAAGCATAAACATCCCCACGCGGAGGTGTATGCCGAACTCGACCGTTGTGATTTGCTAAAAAATTAGTATCTTTGCACAAGCATAAACATCACAGCCATTCCCTGGCCACGAGGAAGGTGGGTTGTGATTTGCTAAAAAATTAGTATCTTTGCACAAGCATAAACATCCGAATTGAATAAGAAAGAGGAAGCATAAGTGTTGTGATTTGCTAAAAAATTAGTATCTTTGCACAAGCATAAACATCCACCTTCGCCCCTTGGAGCGATGGCAACCGGTTGTGATTTGCTAAAAAATTAGTATCTTTGCACAAGCATAAACATCCGATTTTGATAATTCTTTGCACAAGCATAAACATCCGATTTTGATAATGGAAAATAAGAAACTGAGTTGTGATTTGCTAAAAAATTAGTATCTTTGCACAAGCATAAACATCAATAGAGGCTTATGACACCGAACCCGACAAGTTGTGATTTGCTAAAAAATTAGTATCTTTGCACAAGCATAAACATCCGGTGAGTTCTGAACGATTTCATTCAGGGCGTTGTGATTTGCTAAAAAATTAGTATCTTTGCACAAGCATAAACATCGCTCACGTTTGACGAGAGTGTGCCCGTGTAGTTGTGATTTGCTAAAAAATTAGTATCTTTGCACAAGCATAAACATCACACCACGAATGGTCTCATCCGAGGAGTTCGTTGTGATTTGCTAAAAAATTAGTATCTTTGCACAAGCATAAACATCCACATTTCGAAAATGTCGTCTTTGCATTCTGTTGTGATTTGCTAAAAAATTAGTATCTTTGCACAAGCATAAACATCTCGATGTGCATAATAGCCTGATTATCAGGATTTTACATTGGGGTTTAGAAAAGAAAAAAAGAAGCAAAGAAAAGTGAGATTCCGTCCAACTGGATGGAATCTCACTTTTAGAATAGCTCTAATTGTTGGCCAGGCGCGTTTGGCTGTTGAGGTTTGTTGCCGAAAAACAGTTCGATGTTCCCAAATTGCTTATCGGTAATACAAAGAATACCAACTTTTCCAAATTCGGGTAAGAAAGACTTAACCCGTTTTCTGTGAACTTCGGCATTTTCCATACTGGCACAATGACGAATATAGATGGAGAATTGAAACATCGTGAACCCATCCTTGATGAGTCGCTTACGGAATAGTGTGTACTCACGAATGTCTTTCTTCGTTTCCGTGGGCAGGTCGAAAAGTACTAACAGCCACATGACTCTGTATTCACTAAGACGGTTGCTCATGGAAGTTACAGTTCCGGGTAGGCTACTTTGCGAAGTTCTCCGCTGAAGCATTTGTATAGTGATGCGGTAGTTTGTGAAACACCAACCATGAGAGGACTGCGTTTCCCACCAATGACTACGTCGAGTGTGGGGATTGCTAGCAGTTCAGACTTGATGTCCTTGCTGATTTCAATGTCATCGCCGTATTGCTCAACGATGTTGTAGACTAGTTGATCGACGTATGGCCGGTAGGGTTCCATGATGTCGTCGGCTAAACAATAGGCATTGTAGCGGTTGTGATGATGAATACCCAGTGTTGGTAGAAGCCCACTGGCCACAAGCGAACGTGCTACAACAGCTCGAAGGATGGCATAGCCATAGTTTAAGAGATTGTTTGGAGGGATGCCTTCACGATCCCTTATGAATCCTTCTATTCTGCCAAATAGTACTTTCCAATAATAGACGGCTGCGCGTGCTTCGAGATTGTCGGGGTCGCCGCTCCTCACTTCGTTGGCCCATACCTGCATACACTTGACTTCAGCATCAGAACAAAGGGTGAGAACCTTGGCTTGATTCCTGATTTTATATTGAATGGTTTGTTGCCACAGTTGCTTGCGCAATGGAAGGGAGGCATTGATTTGGTCTCGGAACCGCTCATTTTGCGTGGTGTTTCCGCTTAGAGGAAGCAATAAACCAGTCGGCATAGAACGAGAATTACAGGTTATGACTGCACAATTGTTTTCTAGCAGAGCTTCCAATGCTCCGCTTGTAATAGTTATTTGTTTATGGTCAAGGACAACTACTCCGATGTCTTCAACGGGGCGTGTTATCTCTCCCTGCTTCTTTACCAATTCTGGAAGGCCTTGAGCGTTGACTATCTCTGGCAGTTTGATGACCAGCTGCGCATCTTTCAACGATAGATATGCAGGATTACTGAAACAAAGAGTTTTTTTGATCATATGCTAATACTCACCAACAGCAACAATGATTCCAATGTGATTGACTCGGACTTTGACAATGCTCTCAAGTTCCTTGATACTTCTTATTCTTTTCCATGTGACATCTCTTAGCACATTATCTGATTCCACATTCGTTTCCAAGTGATGGCGGAAAACATAGTCTCCTGTTGTAAACTTTTGAACACGATAGAGATTAGGACTTACGAGCGGCATGTTCTTTTCGTCGAGCAGGTCAATTTCTTGGGGATTGAAGCCTGTTTTTGGATTAGGAAATACAAAGTATTCGTTTTGTTTCATAGAGAAGAGGAACTTCCATCCTTCATCACTGTTGTAGTCTTTATCAACAATGGGATAACCCATAATTGCTCTGGTTGTTGCTTCATAGAAAGAAACGACATGTTCCTGAAGGTTTCCTGCTGCATCTCTGAATACCGCAACATGATGATTGTTAGCAGTGTTGACATAATCATTGGGAATGGTATTGCCATTCGCATCTTTAATGCTATTGCCTCTTACATCTCTTTTTATTCTGATGGGTTCTCCATTGGCAATGCCTCTGATTTTCACTCTCTTGACGGCAATTCCCTTTTCCTGATTCAGCCAAATTGGGTTCTCGTCGAGATTTGCGAAAGCTTTTGCTGCATCACCGTTGAATTCGTCCAGTCGTGCTTGAAGGCGTTCGCGTATCTTCTTATCAATGACTTTGTCAATCTTCAGGTCTTTATCGACGGCTTTCTTAATAGTGAATACGTCGACAATGCGATAGAGTTTTACTTTCGTGGGCACACAATGCGAGTGGTCCTCGTTAAGCCAAAGTGGATTCTTCTCAAGGGAGTTTTTGCCTGTAAAGGCTTTCTTGGGGTCGTTGTTGAATTCTGAAAGCCGTTTCAGCAAGGCATTGCGATATTTCAGATTGCATACCCGCAAAATGGTTTCCTCGCTAAACTTACCGTCTACCTTTCTATATTCCGCTTCATAGTTTTTAATCTTGCCGTAAACGGTCTCGTTGTGAAGGGCACCGCGCGGAGTGAGTTGAACTTTCTCCTGATGGCCATTCTTTTTCTTTGCCCTGTTGATGTTCTTGGTCACCACTTTGTTCTTTGCTTTAATAGACACCAAAATGCTTTCAAGGTGTTTGCGAGCTTCAGCTCTGAACTCATCGAGTGGCATTGGAGCATTGAAGACTAGTTTGTGTCCTTTCTCGTCTCGATGGAGTTCCTTCTGCTCGATGCCGTAGATGCTGCTGCCCTTATCGCTTCTTGCATTTAGATTGCTGAGATATTGAACGATGCTGCGTTTGGTGAAGGCAATCGTGAGTGCGTCCATTGCGTGATGTCGATGGTCGTTGCGCTTTGTCCAGTCTTTAATGTGCCTCACCACGTTGCCGTTTTTGTCAGTATATGACTCGGTCAATCCTAATGCAGCGTACTTATTCCAGTTCAATTCTTGCATCAGATTTACTAGTTGCCAGTCTTCACGCAGGCGACTAGTCACGGTTCCTGTCGTAGTTACAACGAATGGGACAATTCCCTCCAATATCTCACGAGCCTTTTTTGCGATGTATTGTGAATCACGCAAATCACGTTCGAGGAAATCGGCAGGGATGTCGGCCTCCTTCATGAGTAACTTGTTTCGCTTCGTGCGAGAAATCGCCTTGTGTGCATATAGTTCCTCAACTCTGCTTTCGTATTCTGCAACGCCCTGTTCATCGTATTTTCCAGAGACGAAATCAATGGCGGTCATGTTGCCTTTTTCAATATTGACATCGCGCACTTCAAGCGTTTTGTTTGAGAACGAATCGTCGAAAAGACGGGCTTTTGGTATGATATGCTCAATGTCGAAACGTTTGCTGAATAGCTCTTCTCGGGGTATGTAAGTGTTGGAATATGGAGTCTTGAATCCAATTGGTTTCAGTTCCAGATAGAGACGATAGCGAAGGATGTCGTTTTTCGTGACATGCTGAATGCCAAATTCGGTTTCCAGCTCTTTCCTGTATTTCTCGCTGTCAGCCGTGGTCTTCCTGATGGCTTCGTCGAGGAGCGCCCTCTCTTCTTGGCTCTTCTTGAGTTCGCGTGCCAGTTCGATTCGGATTTCATCTGGTTTGCCGTAAGTGTCGATGATTTCGTTGACGACGTTGATCATCTGATTGAGAATCTTTTCAACAATAGGATTACGCAGGCTGTTGCGTTTCAGAATGTCAAGGTGGTCCTTGTATGCCTTTGCATCGAGTTCCTGCTTTGTCATCGACCTAGCGGAATGACGATAACCTGCCATCTCGCATGCCTTGCTATACTCGTAGCCATCCATCATGTGTGGTAGAATATTGCGAATGGCCTTTGCACTTAGACTACAATAGTCGAGAGGAAGAGTGATACTCGCCAATATGGCCGCATATTCTTTCTCAAAGCCGCAAATTTCCCCAATCTTTTTGATTAATGCTTCATTGCCAGTTGTTGAATTGTCACCAGCATAAGAGTAGAGCAGATGCCATAGACGATAGTATGGTTGCTGTTCAAAATCCTTACCATTAAGAAGAGGATTGAATGTAAGAAAGTCGGTACGATAGCCTAATCCCTGAAATATTTCGGTAATAAGTGCAAGAATGTCATCGGCTTTCATCTTGGAGAAATCATATTCACCATTTCCGGTAAAGCTGATAATATCCTGGTATGCCTTGATGAAAGCAGCATTGGTCCGATTTCCTTCTACCTCTTTATAATTAAGGTCAAGGCTCTGTGGATTGTCGAATAGGAGTTTTAAGATCTCTTTCTTGTTCATCTTATCCTTGACAGATAATTCCTTGAAAAGTTTTTCTTTTTCTTCTTGTTCGAGAAACCTTCGTAGAGAACTCATTTCGGCACTACCAAATAGCGACGCTTGTGATTGTTCTTTGGCCTTTTGGGGTTTATGTTCTGCAACTGAAACTTCAAGATTGTTCAGTACTTGCCATATTTTGAAGTCTTGGAATAGGGGAGAGGACTTGGGACAAACCTTGCAGCCTGTGAAGATTACCTTTTTCTTTCCATCGATTACGACTTCTTTTTCTTGATGCTCCAGTTCGCAATAGCTGACAAGATTCTTGCAACTTTTTAGATTGCGCTGATAGAAGATGACAATGTCGCGAATATCTTTCTTTAACTCAGGGGTGAGCTCGTGATGGAATTGTGCCTGTTTTTCCCAGATGGTCTCAAATTCATCGAGATAGTCCTGTCGATAGAATATGATGTTCTTAAGACTTGCATGCGGATTTAGCTCAAGGCTCTTCATGAGATACTGGCCAACGGTTAAATGGTTGAAGTAGAGTTCTTTGCTTCGGTCGCTGATCATTGCTAAACGCTTACTCGAATTATTGATGGCCCCATTTATATCAGCAAGCACATAAGCAACTTCTTCAATGTCAAGTTGCTTTGACAGAGCTTCGGTACGCCAACGCAACGCCTGGGCATATGCCTCCTTCCCACTGTTCTTGGTGGTGGAAATGCTTTTTATGGAATAGAATGTCGCAGAGGTTTGTGTTTTGTTGAGGCCTGTAACGGTCTTCTTGAATTCTTGGGAAAGAATGGCAGGGTAGAACTTTGATTGGACGTCCCAAATCTTGTCGAACTCCGCTTGTAGATCGGATCGATAAAAAGCGGGTCTGTTCTTTTTGCCTTGTTGATATAATTCAAGTAGTAGCTGACCAGGTGTGATATCTTCTTGGTAGAGTTTCTTGGCGATTTCCATGCCGTCGACGAGTTCTCCTTCTTCTGTTTCCTTGATTTTCCTACTGCTCTTGTAGCCTCGTTTTTTGTTGATCATGAGTAGAACACGAGCGAAGTCTTCGAGGGAGATTTCTTCTTCAACAGCTTTGGCGCGTGCTTTGTAAGTGTTGAACGTAGATTTGTTGCCCAACTCAAAGAGGGGAGTGTCTTCGCTAATGATTCCATTTTCAATAAGGCATTCAATAAGATTCTTTCTGCGCAGTTTGTATCGCTGGAGATTGCGATGCATGCTACGTTTCATTCTTCTGTCTGCATTGGTGGTGATTGATTTTCCTTTCTCAAAGTTTGATTTTTCGTCAACGGTTAGTGGGTTTACACGTACTCCAAGGCGAACAATAGACGATTGTTCGTTGTCACTTTCTTTTTCATTAACAAGTGCCCACCCTATGCTTGTCGTTCCTAAGTCTAAACCTAATATTCTTTTCATTGTTTATGGTCTTTTATGGTTTTTATGTGACAAAAGTACAAAAAAGATACGAATAATTTTGCTTTTTCACGGAAAAAATGTATCTTTGCAGCACTAATTTTTAGCAAATCACAATAAGGATTATTCCGTTGTGAAAACATTAGGTCCTGGTCCATCGTCCTTCAACGGTGGACTTTTTTATGGTCTATTTCCAAATAATGTCTAATACCTTTATCTATTTTTTGTTGGAACGAAATACCGAGAAAACAAAGAAAACCTAAAAAAGTTGGCGGTAAAGGTCGATAGGATAAGAAAAAGTTGTATCTTTGTAGTCAGTAAATGGAAAAGCCTATGGAAATAACGAAAGAACAAACGGCTCGCATCCAGCAAATGGAGCAGCACTTAGACCGCGCTTCGGCAGCGGTGATGGAATTATCGGCAGCCCTCGACAAATACCGAGAGGCACAGGAATCGCTTTCTGCACTCAACGTTTATTATGGCAGTGAGGAATGGCAGAAGGATTTCGCCGCCGATGAGGCAGGCTTGCTGCCACGCGATCTGAAGCGGGGCGTGCTCTCGGAGGACGGCATCTGGAATGTTCTTGCCGACAGTCACGAACTCGATGTCCGCCTCTCAGAAATGGTCACGGAGGTACTCCGCAGGGGATAATCATCATTTTTGCAACACAAAACTATTAAGCAACAATTTTCAATAACTATGGTAAAGAAAAAGACTCCCGGTTCTTTAGACAAGAATGATCAATTGGATTCTTTGTGGCCCACCGAAGATCTCATGAATTTCCTTAGGAATGAGTTCGGTGAGAGGGTGAAGAATGAGTATTTGTTACATTCAGAAGATGGCAAAGATGATGAAGAGTACTCGGCAATCGATGAGGAAGCGTATTTGTCTGGCATACAACTTCCTAAGTGCAAGTTTATCGGCAAGCCCAAGCGCGAGTACCATATTCGCATTAAGCTGAATCAGGCTCCCGTCAACATTTGGCGTGAGCTTGTAGTTCCTTCGAATATCACATTGGAACTATTGGCATATGTGTTGATTAAAGCCATGGGGTGGAGGCATGAACACCTGTATCAGTTTGTCTCGAAGAGTAATGTTTTTTATTTAAATTCACGTGAACTGAAGCAACGGGCCAATGGATTTATGGCTTTCTTCTCTCGTGTTCAGTATGAGAACAGTGATAAAACGTCTCTGGAAATGGTGTTACAGCCAAAAGTCGAGCGGATGAAGTTTCAATACGATTTCGGCGATTCATGGGATCATGACATGTGGGTGAAGGGTGCGCGTGACTATGCTCTTGATGAGGAACCCGAGATTAAACTGTTGAAGGCTCATGGGGAGTGCCCGCCAGAAGATTGTGGTGGAGTATGGGGGTATGCATTCTTGCTCGATTTGAATAAGAAGAAACGTAAGTCGGCAGAAGACAAGGATCGTTTGGAATGGTATGACATTCCTAAAAACTTCGACCCTGAAGATTGTGATTTAGAGTGGCTTCAGGATGATGTTGAGGAATTGTGGTTCAGAATTAAAGAAGAGATGAATCGTAAATAAGGCTTCCCTGTTGCTGTCATTTGCTTATAAGGCTTTTTTATAAGTCCAAACAGACAAAAGAGAAGGCCGATGTTCATACCTGATAATTTATTTTTGCTGCAATTCTGCCACTGCTGCAAGAGTCGTTGATAATCAATGTGTTACGAATGGCAGCAATGTGGCAGATATGGCAGCAAATTCCGATTTTAACAGAAAATTAACACAAAAACAGCTTGTGAACGGACAAATTATCTGATAAATCTGCAACAAAAATAAGTTTTAACCAAAGTTATCCTAACTCACCACAAAGACCAATTTAGACAACCAAAATCGTTAAACGACAATGGTAGCGGTGTTACCGAAATGGGGTAGAGTCGCTACCGCATGTCGGTAATGTTAACGTGAGTTCGACGTAAGAAAAGTGTTAAAAAAGTTGTGGGAATGGAATATTTTTAGTAACTTTATAGGTGATAATCAAAGAGTTACAAACAAATACCCATTCCCATGACGACTGCAAATTTAATAGAAATTTTCTGTATTCTCGACGAATTCTGCAAATTTTTTGCCCCAGAGTTGAAAAAACATACTATTCAGGTGCCAGGCAAGCGCCATCGCAACCGTCCCAGCCGCATGTCCGACAGTGAGATCATGACGATACTCATACTGTTCCATACGCGCCGTTTCCGTGACCTGAAGTCATTCTATCTGGGTTATGTCTGCCAGCACATGCGCAAGGATTTCCCCAATCCCGTATCCTACAACCGCTTCGTGGAGCGTCAGGCTCAGGTGGGACTTCACCTGTTGCTGTTCCTCCAGACCTGTGCCCTGGGCAAGTGCACGGGCATATCCATCATCGACTCCACGCCCCTGGTATCCTGCCACATCAAGCGGGAGAAGCAGCATAAGACCATGAAGGGATGGGCGGCCAAGGGGAAGTGCACGATGGGATGGTTCTACGGATTCAAGCTGCATCTGGTCATCAACGACAAGGGGGAAATCATCCAGTGGCAGCTCACACCGGGAAACGTCGACGACAGGGAACCGCTGAAGAACAGGGAGTTCACCGAGAGACTCTTCGGGAAGCTCTTCGCCGACAGGGGGTATATCAGCCAGGACCTCTTCGAAATGCTCTTCGTTAATGACATACACCTGGTGACAAAGCTGAAAAAGAACATGAAGAACTCGCTGATGAATCTCTATGACAAAATCCTCCTCAGGAAAAGGTCGGTCATCGAGACTGTCAACGACGAACTCAAGAACATCTGCCAGATAGAACATACCAGGCACCGCTCTGTTGACAACTTTGCAACCAATCTCTTTGCAGGCCTCATTGCCTACAATCTACTGCCCAAAAAGCCGTCAATGAATATTGAAATCATTGACAAAAGCAAACTAATTGCATAACTCTTACGTCGAACTCACGTTAATGTTACTACCGCAATAGGGTAGAGCCACTACCGCAATAGGGTAGAGCCACTACCGCAATAGGGTAGAGCCACTACCGCAATAGGGTAGAGCCACTACCGCATGTCGGTAGCTTCACTACCACATAGCGGTAACGACACTACCACATGCAGGTAACGGCATTACCACATAGCGGTAACGACGTTACCAGATTGCGGTAAGGAATCTGGTAATGTAGTTTAACGATTTTGGTTGACTACTTTCAGCCTTATTTGCGATAGGGGTTGACCCGGTTAATACTTATTTTTAATTTACGTTGACTCGTCTTTACGTTAGTAATAATTTTGGTTTACATAAATATTTCGAAAGAAGGGCGCGGAGGCTGGACAGCTGTCAGTTATGAGCAAGATAGGCATAGGGGATGTCGTCGCAGAGCATGGAGCAGCCAACGGAGGGCGTTGTTTCGACGGGTTCCGGCTTCTGTTCGTTTTGAGCTACCACTGTCTTTATTGCCTTTGGTTCGGCATCGCACACGATGACACGGGTCTGGTAGACGGTGTCGTGGACGACTTCGCGCAGGAGAATGGTGTCGGGGGGGGAGGATGGGACTGCAGAGAGTGTGCTTTCGGTAGAGGGGACTACGGCGAGGGAATTGCTGGAGGGTAGGGCGCTCTTCACGCCAAAGCCAGCGAGGAAACCGAGGAGACAGGCGGCTGCCCACCAGCGGGGACGCATTGCAGGGCGATGTGTACTGGTGTGACCGATTAGCTGGTCGAGGTCCTTGGCTGAAATCTGCGCATTCTCCTCGTCGTGCAGCTCGCGAGCGGCGTCAATAATATCCTCAAGAGTAATGTCTTGGACTCCTTGCGCTCGGCGCGAAGCGACGCTTTCGGAACGAAGTGGAGAAAGAACTTCATGGACTCCTTGAACTCCTTTAACTTCTTTATTCTTCATATTTCTTCAGTTTTTTACGGATGATGATCATGGTTTTGTGCAGGCGCGACTTCACGGTGCCTTCGGGGATTTCGAGTATCTGCGCCACTTGCAACACCGTGAGCTCTTCCTCGTAACGAAGCGAGAACAGCAGGCGGAGTGGGGGCGGCAGTTCGTCGAGCACTTGGCGGAGGGCTGTGAGTAGCGTCTGGCGATCGAGGCGTAGTTCCACGTCGGAAGCCTCCAGCGGTTGGCGGTCGAGCGTGGCGAGGTAGTTGGACTCGTAGGCTTGGCGGCGGTAGCGGTTGCGCAGCAGGTTGTAGGCGATGGTGAAGAGGTAGGGGAGTGCTACATGCGTTTTTTCGGAAGAGGTAGCCTCCAGGACACGCAGGAAGACTTCGTGCGTGGCATCGGCAGCCGCCTGTGTGTCGTGGTTGAGTTGGCGCAGGAAGAAGCCGTAGAGGCGACGGGCGTAGCGCTGATAGAGAGCCCCATACTCCGTGTTTTTTACTTCTTCCATGAGATTTTCGTCTGTTCGTTGCTGGTAGTGATGGTTTTTGTGGTCACGGTTTTGTTGCCGTCTTCGTCAACGGATTCCTCCACGGTGCTGCCTTCGTTGATGCTATCGATGAAGTCGTCGATGCTGACGCCCTCGGGCAGGTTGCCGAACTGCCATGTGCGCGTGGTGCCGTCTTCGTAAACGTCGGTGCGCTTCTTGCCGTCAGGGCTATAGATGTGCTTCATGGTCTGGGTTTCGCCCGAAGCATTTTTGCGGGTGGTAATTTTCACGCGGTTACCGTCGGCATCGGTGTCTTCCTCCACGGTCACGCTAGTCATCTTGTCCTCCTTGCTCGGATCCTTCTCGCTAAAGAAAGCCAGTCGCGGCAACTTCAGCGTGGGCGGGATGTCTTCCTCGGCGGCGTCGGTGTCGGTGTTCTGCTTCAGGATGCGCTGGATGAGGTGAGCCAGGCGGTCGTAGCCCTCGCGATCGTTCTTTTCATACCATGGCAACTGGTCCTGTAGGAGCATGACGTAGTTTAGCGCGAGGTAGGTCTGGTCGTCGTTCCACCGCTGCCCCTGCACGTCGTGGTCGGATTCGAAGGAGTAGAGCAGGTACTCCAGGAGGTAGCGCTTGTCGATGTTCTGACGCTTCACTTTGAAGTTGTCGTAGGGCGTGGGGGAGTAGCGCATCGTAAGTCCTTCGTTGTAGAGGCAGGCCTTGAGGTCGTTGGTGAGCCAGTGCTCGGCCATGAAGGCGATGCTGTTGGCCGAGAAATAGACGGGCCGGGAACAGTTGTCGCAGAGCCATTGCACGCTCAGGCGGTTCCACACCCCATTGGAACGGATCCACTTGTCGTAGTCGGGCTCGGCGATGCCCAGTTGGCTGAAGCATGCGGCGTTGTAGATGTGGTCGTAGCAGAAGTTCTGGTCGTAGAGCACCTTGTCGCGATGTTGCCGCAGGACGTACTGGATGACGAGTTTCGGGATGATGTCGCCTTCGTGGGTGCCGATGTAGACGGCGTTCTGCTCCATACCTTGAAGTTCGTTGAAGTGGTATTGTAGCACGTAGGACGGACACATGTCGCGGTCGAAGTAGATGTTGAGCAGACGCTCCAGGCTTGTCGTGTCACCCGTCTGGTAGAGTGTGCCGATGAGCAGTTGCAGGTCGGAGGCGCGGGCATCATCGGGCAGGCGTTCGAGGGCTTTGACGGCATATTTGTGCATGTGGGCGCGGATGTGTTCATGACTGCCCACCATGTTGAATTGTTCCTGCAGGGCAATGATGTCGTAGGTGTAGGTGTAGGGAATGCCGCGGGCCAGCCGCTCCATAAGGTCGGTCTGCCGGGCGAGTTCCTGCTTCGTACGACCACCCGGGGCGTTGAACGAGCGCAGGTAGTAAGCCTCGTAGACCTCGTAGAAGTTGCGCCACGCGGCCTCGTCGGTAGGATGTTGGTCGACGTATTTGTCCCATTGGTGGAATAGGCGCGTGATTAGGGCCGTGTCGCAGTGGAGCAGGACAGGGTAGTAGAGTTGCTCACCAGCCTCTAAGGCTGTCGGCGAGAAATCCTTGTTGAGCATCAGCGTGCCGGGGGCGGGATTATTCTCCGGAGCCGTGGTCTTCTGCATGCCAGTCTCGAGTTTCTTCTCCTGAGCCGCAACAGTCAGCAGTAGGGCAGAGACGAGGGCGAAGGTAGTCAGTATTCGTTTCATCATTGTTCGTTCGTTTTTTTGTTGTGAAATCCATTATTGGTTTTGATTGGCGCGAAGGGCGGTGCTTGTCATGACGTCATCTTTTCGTTTCGCTTTTCAATAATGCAAACACTTGAAACGCTGATTCGTTCGCAAAAATATGGATTTTTTTTGTTTTCTGCATGCAATTGAGCGAACTTAACAAGTTTTTTTTGTAATTTTGCACGATAAACATATCTGAACAACCTATGGCAGGAAAGAATCTTGGACCAACGTTCGAGGCAATCATGCGTGATCTGGAGGCGCGGAAGTTCTCACCTATTTATATATTAATGGGGGAGGAGCCGTACTATATTGACAAGATTTCGGACTTTGTTGCTGAAAATGCGCTGGAAGAGACAGAGCGAGACTTCAACCAGACCATCATTTTTGGAGCAGATACCACGGCGGCACAGGTGGCCGACATGGCGCGTCGCTACCCAATGATGGCCGAACGGCAGGTCGTCATCGTGAAGGAGGCACAGAATCTGCGTTCGATGGAGGCGCTAGCAAAGTATGCAGAGAAGCCAACACCGACCACCCTTTTGGTGCTGTGCCACAAAAATGGACTGCTCGACAAGCGCAAGAAAGCAAACAGCTCGCTGATTTCTCTGACAGAGAAAAATGGGGGAGTGGTGTTCGAAAGCAAAAAGAAGACTGATCGCGAGCTGCCAGGTTTCATAGAAAGTTATCTGCAATCGAAAAATGTCAGCATCGACTACAAGGCAACCCAGATGATTGCCGACCACATCGGTGCCGACTTGAGCCGACTGACATCGGAACTCGACAAAGTGCTCATTTCGTTGACAGGAGAGGGCAGAAGGATTACTCCCGAAATCGTTGAGAAGGAGATTGGGGTCAGCAAAGAATTTAATGGCTTCGAACTCCGGTCGGCCATCGTCAACAGAGATGTCTACAAGGCAAATCAGATTGTGAAATATTTTGACAACAATCAAAAGGCCGGTTCTCTCTATTCGATTCTCCCGATGCTCTTCAATTATTTCCAAAATCTCATGATTGCATTTTATGCGCCCAACAAGACGAACGAAAATGCTGTTGCGCAGCATCTGGATCTCAGATCTGGATGGGCGGCAAGAGACTACATAACGGGCATGAGAAACTACAGCGGAATGAAAACGATGCAGATCATTTCAAAAATGAGAGAGATTGATGCGCGCGGAAAAGGCTTCGAAAATCCAAATACGGGCCAGGGAGAGCTCATGAAAGAGCTGATTTTTTTCATTTTGCATTGAAAATTTGAGCGTTTTAACTCAAAAAATGCCGCTATTTTTTCTAGAATGAGTGCTCCCGAGGAGCACTTTTTTTGGCCTCAAACCCAATGAAATCAGGCACTTGCGGCCATTTTACCCCTCTCATTTTGGGCCCTTTTTTCAACTGATTGAACCGTTGTTCAGAATTCTTCGAAAATGGCGATTATTTGAAAAAATGGGAAAAGCGCGATTTAGTCTTCACGTTTATTTAGATTTAGTTATTCGAAGTTTTGAATATCAAATAATTCGAATATTCGAATAACCGATGTTTTGTAAACGTGTATTTAAGTTTATTGTTTCACATTCAAACCCTTGATATTCGCATTTTAAAACTTGAATTTGCGAATTTAAAATCATGAACACATATTTATGCATCCCATTTTGATAACTTATAAGTTATTAATAACCAGTGTTTTATATAAAATTCATTTAATTTAATAGGGAATTTTTCAGATTACCTATCCCTCTGGAAGTGCATATAAGGTCGTTTTACATGATTAAATGCTCAAATACGACTATGAAATTCAGCATTTTACAAATTTTGACTCACGTTTTTACTCGATTCTATTTAGACTCTTGAAATTTACATTCGTGTTTTTATATCAAAAATCAACATTTCTTGCGTTTATGATTTAATAATTTAAAATCGAAAATTTAAAGTATCTATCTCTGAAATTCTTCTTTAAAAAGTTGCACGTTTCAAAAATTTGCTTTACCTTTGTAAACCGAAAGCAATTTCCCTATTTTGAGTCCCAAAATGGACTTGCTTAGAAAAATGACATAATTTTCGAGAAGATGAAAGATAGAATCAGACGCATTATGGAGAGTCAGCACATGACCCAACAGGTCTTTGCTCAGTTCATAAAAATCTCCCCCGCTACCCTTAGCGGAATTTTTAATGGACGTACTAACCCATCGCTTAATATTGTCGAAGCGATCAAGAACAGTTTGCCCAGCATTTCAACTGACTGGTTGCTCTTCGGCAATGGTCCCATGTATATAGATGTGTCTAAAGGTGAAAGTGTAGCTTCGACTGGTGGTTCTACTGATTCGAAAGAAGCGCTGCTTGATTTTGAGACGCCCTCTACTGCCCCATCGATTGCCTCTCAGGCAGGTGGTTTTGTACAGGGTGTTAATTCTACACCCAAAAACATAGAGCAATACGTTGTGAAAAATATTGACAAACCACAACGTAAGATAACTGAGATTCGCATCTTCTTTGATGACCAAACATGGGAAACGTTCCTGCCCAAGAAGTAACTCTCGCAGGTGTCGTTTTCCACTCAATTTTTTCTTTGCTTTAACAATCGCCTGTGAGTAGGTTCGACATTTCTCAATCGGTATTCAATTGCCGTCAGATGATGTCGAACCTACTGCTTTTTTCTGCTATTTACTCTTCAGCAAAAAAAGAAGTCGATTTCTTTTTGTTTACTTACTCGATTTTTTGTATCTTTGGTTCCACCTAAATTCTTGATGGTGCAAGCGAAAACAAGTTTTCGAGTCCTCTCGTTCGGAAATGAAATCAAAAACTTTGGTTTTTGTTTTGCATTTCGCTTACTTATTCGTAACTTTGCGACAAAAGCCGCGAAGTTATGGCATCTCGGCATAAAAAAGAAACGGTTTCTTTTGTTCTGCGCTCGATTTTTTGTAACTTTGCAACACGATACCTTATCAGAGAGATTTGTTTATGAAGAAATATTGTTTGGATCTGACTGTAAGTGCCGTTGAGCAGGTGCATGCTCGCTATGTGCTTATTCGCCTGACGAGTGATGAGCGGTTGCCAGAGATGGAGCCAGGTCAGTTTGTGGAAGTTCGTGTCGACGACAGCCCTACAACATTCTTGCGCCGTCCCATCTCGATACATTTTGTCGACCGCCAGCATAATGAGTTGTGGCTGTTGGTGGCTGCCATCGGCGACGGAACACGTCGATTGGCAAAGCTTCATGCCGGTGATATCTTGAATTGTGTGTTGCCGTTGGGCAGAAGTTTTGCTGTTCCCAAGGCAGGAGAGCGCAGATTCTTACTCGTTGGAGGTGGAGTTGGTGTGGCTCCTCTGCTCTATCAGGGTGCGATGCTGATGAAATGTAATAAAGATGTAGAGGTAACCTTTCTGCTTGGTGCCCGTACTGCCGCCGACTTGTTGCAGCTTGATGAATTCAGGAAGTATGGCCGCGTGTTGGTAACAACTGAAGACGGTTCAGCCGGTGAACGTGGTTTCGTCACTCAACATTCTGTTCTGCAGCAGGAGCGGTTCGACATGATTCAGTGTTGTGGTCCCACACCTATGATGAAGGCCGTGGTTAGCTATGCTCAAAAAGAAGATGTTGCCTGCCAAGTATCTCTTGAAAACCTGATGGCATGTGGTCTGGGTGCCTGCCTTTGCTGTGTGGAGAAAATCCGCCAAATAGAGGCTGATGGCACAGAAGCGGTACATCATGTGTGTGTGTGCAAAGATGGTCCTATATTTAATAAGGAGGAACTACTTTGGACAAAGTGACAAGGTAACAAGGTGACAAAGTAACAAAGTAACAAAGTAACAAAGTTGCAAGGTAACAAAGGACCACGAGCTCTGCTCGCTTTCGTAGTTTAGTGGAGAAAGAACAAGGTGACAAAGTAACAAGGAAACTAGGAAATGGCTGATTTACGTGTAAATATAGGAAAGTTGGCAATGAAGAATCCGGTGATGACAGCATCGGGAACGTTTGGTTATGGGCTGGAGTTTCAGGATTTTGTGCCACTTGATGAGATTGGCGGTATTATCGTGAAAGGAACAACGTTGCATCCTCGTGAGGGCAACGACTATCCGCGCATGGCAGAGACGGCCAGTGGCATGCTGAACTGTGTGGGGCTGCAAAATAAAGGTGTCGACTACTTCTGCGAGCACATCTATCCGCAAGTGAAGGACATCGATACAAACGTTATCGTTAACGTGAGCGGCTCTGCGCCTGACGACTATGCGGAATGCGCTGCTCGCATCGATGCGCTCGAGAAGATTCCTGCCATCGAGTTGAACATATCCTGCCCGAATGTGAAGCAGGGTGGTATGGCCTTCGGTACAAGTTGTGAGGGTGCTGCCAGCGTGGTGAGGGCTGTGCGTGAGCGCTATCATAAAACGCTCATCGTGAAACTATCGCCGAATGTAACAAATATTGCCGATATTGCCCGTGCCTGCGAGGCTGAGGGCGCCGACTCGGTGTCGCTCATCAATACGCTCATGGGTATGGCCATCGACATTGAGCGCCGTCGTCCATTGTTGAGCATTGCCACGGGTGGTCTTTCCGGTCCAGCCGTGAAGCCAGTGGCCCTTCGCATGGTCTGGCAGGTGGCAAAGGCGGTGAAGATTCCCGTTGTGGGCCTGGGTGGCATCATGACCGCCGAGGATGCTATTGAATTCTTCATGGCAGGAGCTACTGCCATCGAGATAGGCACCGCCAACTTCATTGATCCTACGGTGACGATGAAGGTGCGCGATGGCATCAACGCTTGGCTCGACCGTCATGGCTGCCAGTCGGTGAGTGAGATTATAGGGTGCTTGGAATGATTTTTTAATAGTTGCGACAGTCGCAACATACGATAAATGGAAGATATGGAAAAGGAGCTGAAAGTAGGTGTCCTGCAACAGCACAACATTGCTGACAGGGACGAGAATATGAAGCGGTTAGCCGAGGGTATACGCCAATTGGCTGCCGAGGGTGCAGAACTCATCGTGTTGCAGGAGTTGCACAATGGCTTGTATTTCTGCCAGACAGAGAACGTGGATGTGTTCGATCAGGCTGAGCCCATCCCTGGCCCGTCGACGGAGTTTTATGGTGCATTGGCCAAGGAACTGCAGGTGGTTATCGTTACTTCGCTGTTCGAGCGCCGTGCCGCCGGGCTCTATCACAATACCGCTGTGGTACTGGAACGCGATGGCAGCATTGCCGGCAAGTATCGGAAAATGCATATCCCCGACGATCCCGCCTATTATGAGAAGTTCTACTTCACGCCGGGCGACTTAGGTTTCAAGCCCATTCAGACCAGTGTGGGCCGTCTAGGCGTGCTCGTCTGCTGGGATCAGTGGTATCCTGAAGCTGCTCGTCTGATGGCTTTGCAGGGGGCGGAACTACTGATCTATCCCACCGCCATCGGCTACGAGTCGTCGGATACTGCCGATGAGCAGGAGCGCCAGCGAGAGGCTTGGACAACTGTTCAGCGCGGTCATGCCGTTGCCAATGGCTTGCCAGTGGTCACGGTGAACAGAGTCGGACACGAAGAAGATCCTTCTGGCCAGACCCATGGCATTCAGTTCTGGGGTTCGTCGATGGTGGTCGGTCCGCAGGGCGAGTTCCTTTATCGGGCACCGAAGGATGAGGAAATCAGACAGGTTGTCACTGTCAGCCTCTCACGCTCCGAACAGGTGCGCCGCTGGTGGCCCTTCCTGCGCGATCGTCGTATCGATGCTTATAGCAACATTTTGAAGCGTTTCGCGGATTAGTTACATTTCAAGCAATCAACAACCTTATGAATACAAATTTCGACTGGGCAGAAGACATCGATGCTGCCGTTACTGTGTGCGACTGTGAAGGCACGGTGCTTTACATGAATCAGCGTTCTCGCCAGACGTTCTCAAAAACAGGTGAGAGTATGGTTGGTCAAAACCTCATGCCTTGCCACAACGATCGTTCAAAGGCCATCATTCGTGATATGATAGAGAACAACCATCCTCATTGCTACACCATTAGTAAGCATGGACAACGCAAATTCATCTATCAAACCCCTTGGCGTGAGGATGGAGAGGTGCGCGGCCTTGTTGAGATTTCCATCGTTTTGCCCGACGAGATGCCCCACTACGACCGCGGCTGAATCGTCCCTGCGGATTCCTTCTTTTATCAACTTCACAAACAGTATCGCCTTACTCTTTTGCTTCAAATACAATCTTATCCGAAGTATTTTTGTATGGGAAGCATAAACCGAGTGAGGCGGCGTTTTTGATGCTGGTTGTGAAAGTCGATGCGTGTGAGGCATTGCGACACATAGAGGCGCTTGCGTGCCCGAGTGATGGCTACGTAGAACTTTCGGGCATCCTCGGCAATGGCCGTTGGGTTGTTGCGGTTGAAGTAGCTTGGATAACGGTCCTCCACGGCATCGAAGACAATGACATTGTCGAATTCCAATCCTTTTGCTTTGTGTACCGTTGTAACGAAAATGCGATCTTCGATGTGATGGCTATTACAAAGATCTGCCTCCTTCAAAGTATTGATTTCTATGATGTGGGCGGCCAGTTGCTGCCCGAGCGTTTGTTCATTCTCGGGGTCGAGGAGTTCTTCTTCCACATAGTTCAATACATAGTGCAACTTTTTGACGGGCTCAATCACGCCGGCTTCGACCAGGTGGTCGTGGAAGCGTTGTAGCTCAAGGAGGATGGCTGGAGTGGAGGACGTTTTTTCGTTTAATGTAGCGAGTGCCTGCCGGTAGTAGTCACGGTAGCTGCGGCGTAGCGCTTTGACCCGTTCCTGCACGCGTGCTTGCTCACGGAACTTCCGTTGTTGTGGCAGGGCTTCCTGTGCTTTCTGGTAGCAATAGTTCACCAGCGAGCAGGTGGCAGCTACGTCGGCGTCTGCCAAGTGGCTATTTTCGCCTTCCAATCCGAGCACGGCGAGCAGATATTTCAGTTTGTATTGTTTCAGATCTGGTGCAAGGAGGCGAATGAGTTTCAGGGAGTCGAAGGGTAGGGGAGCCGTATCCTGATTATCACTTGAAGAAGAGGGAGCCGCGATTTGTCTCTTGATGTTGTTCTGAAGTATCTGCCAGTCGAACATCGCGTTGTGGCCCAATAGCGGACTGTTGCCCACATAGCCCAAGAAGCATTGCAGACCCTTTTGCGGAGATAATAGTTCGTGATGTTTCAGCTCTTCGAGAATGGGGTTATCGATGTCGCCCAACTTTTCGGGAATGGGATGCGTGGTCTGCATGTACACGTTGAAGGCAGAGCCCTCCACGATTTCTCCTTGCCGCATGCGCACGGCTGCAATCTGCACAATTTCGTCGTTGAACACGTCGAGTCCTGTGGTCTCGGTGTCGAAAACCACGATTTCCTCGCTTTCATACGTTCTGACAAACTCCTCGAGATAAGTGCTGTTCTCGTAAACCAGGAAGTCGCAGGGCAGCATGGCACGTTGGCGCAACGACTGCACGAAGTTGCGAGCAAAGGCATTCGATGCCGTCACGCCAAAGCCTTTGAGGAGTCGTGCCCAAGCTATAAAGTTATGCTCGTTGGCCAGCACGTTCAGATGAGAAAGCAAGAGTTTCATCTCGCGAGTGGCAAACAAATCCTCGCCCGACACCTTGAAATGCGACTGTCCCATCTTCTGCAGTTCAGCACTGATGAGGTCAGCATCGGCATTTGAGTTTACAATGATGGCCGTGGTCTCGTCGGGATTGGCTTCTTGGAACAGTTGTGCCTGACGCGACACATCAAAATACTCCGTTTCGAGGATGTTGCTACGAAGGATGCGAAGCGGAACCTCTTTCGGTTTCTTTGAAGGAGAGGAGAGTTGCTCTGTATGCGGCGTGTGAAGAGCAGCCTTGGGCAACAGGGCTTTGTCGATGCCGAGCACGTTTCGAGCGTATTCGTTGTAGACTTCGAGCAGGTAGCTTGGTGAGCGATGATTCGTGGAGAGATGATGCAGGTGTCCCTGGCAACGCTGGCGCAGGCTGTTGAGAGTGCCCAGCCGTGCACCCATGAACGAGAAGATGGCCTGCTGTTCGTCGCCGAGATACATGACGGTGAAAGAACGATCTTCACTTTCCGCCTTTCTTCTCAATGCTGCATCATCGGCCCCTTTCCAATAGGCAGGGGTAGATGTGGTGTTAGATGCAGGCTTTTCGGTAATCAGGTCGATGATGGCCAGTTGTAAAGGATTGAGGTCCTGTACTTCGTCGACCTGTATCCAGCGGTATCGTTTATAGGTCGTGGGGGGAACCTGGCTTCCCTCGCCATCGGTTGAAGGAGTAGGTGAGAGGTTTTCTGAAGAGTCGTTCAAGAAGGAGCTGCTTAAACTGTCATACGTCATAATCAGCAGATCCTCAAAGTCAACCAGGTGGTTTTCTCTCTTATATAGCTCATATTGTCGGGCTGCATTCATTTTGTTGAGCAGTCGGTCGATGATGACTTGCGAGCCAAGGTCGTAGCCGTCCATGCGCGAGGCCGTCAAATAGAAATCAGTATGGTCATAGATGTCGAGCATGGAGTTGACTTCAACCGGCATCTGCTGTACCTCGCAGATCTTCTTCATGGCTTCAATGTTGTCGCTGTTGCAGCACTCGGGATGCATTCGCAGTTCGCGAGGTTGCGAAGAGCGTAGTTGCCGCATGAAGTGTGAGAAATGGATGAAGTCGAAGTATTCGCGGCGGCGTGTGGCATTCTCTGCAACTTTCATCTCGTCTTCGTCCAGATAGCGTGCCACAATGCTGATGGCATCCTCGTCGTCGATAATGGATGTCTCGGCGGGGATGATATTATTCTCAAATAGAAACTTCGAACAAAAGCGGTGTACGTTGCCCACGTAGACCTGTGAGATATCATCGTCGGTGATGTTCTCGCGAATGCGCTCTACCATGCCTCGTGCCGCACGATTGGTGAACGTCAGACATAGCATGTCGCTATAAGCCACTCCGTCTTTCTGGTGGGCACGACGAATGCGCTCGGTTAGAATCTGGGTCTTGCCGCATCCCGGTGGTGCCAGTACCAAATGATATCCACCTTCAGCTTTGATGACTTCTCGCTGACTGTCATCGGGTTGGAAATTGGTTTCTTTCTCCATACTTCGCATCTTTATATCGGCAAAGTTATGAAAAAAAACGCAACCCACAAAAATTATTCAGTAGAAAGTCTCTTTAGATGGCATGTGAGCAAGCGACCCTGTTCATCACGTAGGTGCATGCCGTTACCACGACAGTAGCGCCACATCTCGCATTCGCCACATTCATCCTTCTTCATCCACTCGCGATTGCGATAAAGCCCGAACCGATGTTCCCAAACGTCCGTGAAGTCATCTTGATAGATGTTTCCCTGCACATAGTCTGAACGGATGCTTGCACAGGCAGAGATATTACCATCCACCAGCACGGAACCCACCAACACACCAGCGCGACAGAAAAAGAATCCATCGCGGACTTCACTTTCGAACGACCCCAAGAATCCTTCACAGCCGTAGCTCGCCTTGATGCGACCTTCACGTCGCGTCTCGCGGATGAAAGCCATCAACCCACGCAGATGCTCATTCGTGAGTTGCAGTTCGGGATCGCTCGCTGCCCTGCCCACTGGGAAAACCGTGAACAATCGCCACGCGCGCACGCCTTTTTTGATAAGGTACTCGCGCAGGGCTGTCAGCTCAGCATAGTTATGTTCGGTGACACAGGTGACCACATCGTATTGAAAATAGGAAGTTTTGATGGAGTTGAGAAACGAAAGTGCCCGATCCACACGATCGAAACTTTGCTCATGGCCACGCATCCAGTTGTGGTTTTCCTTCAGACCGTCGATGCTGATCGTCATCGAATGCATGCCCGCCTGCAGCAATGCCTGCAGTTTCTCGGCCGTCAGGGCCAGTCCGTTGCTCACCATGCCCCAAGGGAATCCACGTTCATAGATACCACGTCCACATTCCACGATGTCGCTCCTCATGAGCGGTTCGCCTCCCGTTACGATGACGAACACCTGGTGGGCATCGGTCTTTGCAGCAATCGAGTCCAACACCGTGAAGAAGTCCTCACGCGGCATGTCGGTCTTCCCCATTGTCGGGGGTAACGACTTGCAATCGCTGCCACAATGGCGACAATGGAGGTTGCACCTTAGCGTACACTCCCAAAACAGCTGCCTCAGCGGATGTTCCTTCGCCAAGTTCAACTGGATGCGACGTGCCGTTTCCAATCCTAACCGCTTGCGCACTCCCAGTTTCCTCGCATCTTCCATCGTTTGCTGATTACTCATTGTCATGTACCTCTGGCTTCAACTTTGCATTGGCCGTCAGCTCATACCCGCCTTCATACCAGTTGCCGTCGCCTTTCTTCACTTTCTCTTTCGCCATAGCATCGGAAGAAATCGAATCGGCTGCAAACAATCCGCCGTTGGCCTCGCCGTCGACATCTTCAAACACAACCTTCATCCCAGGATCAATCCCGATGCTTTTCACCTCCTTTGTTGCGTAACGCCCCTCCTTGTCGGTGTAGGTGGTTTGCTCCATTGTGCCATCGTTGAAGTCATAATAGCCACGTGTTGTTACACGGATGCCTTCGATAGGTTTTCCCTCTGCATCCGTCACTTGTCCTACCACATGAAAGTCAACGGTGGGAGTACCATATTCCTCTCCACCGTTCTCCATGCCCGTGCAAGCCTCAAAGCCCAGCAATACCAGCAGGGCTGAAAGTGAGCTATTGGCAATTCTGTACCATTTCTTTTTCATACTGTGTTGCAAAATTAATCAATTTTCGCTCATAAAACGAGTGAAGCCCCAAAAACTTGCACCAAGAAATAAAATATTTGGCCTACTTTTTGCGTTTTTAACAATAGATAGAAGATGGTTCGATAGAGATGAAGATCATCCACAACAGACTGATTCCGTTCCGGAAGTATGACGCCATCAACATTTGTGGCCTTCTGTTCTGCCGCAAAGGCGTCACCATCACCACGGATCTCATCCAGCACGAGCGCATCCACACTGCGCAGATGTTGGAGCTGTTCATCGTGGGATTCTATTTGTGGTACTTTGTGGAATGGCTCATCCGCCTGCCCTTGCATGGCCGAGCCTATATGAACATCTCGTTTGAGCGCGAAGCCTACGAGCACATGTATGATCCCAACTATCTGCTCACGCGTCGCCGGTTTGCATGGATGAAGTATTTAAGATAATAAGAAACGGAGCCTCCCTCGCTAAGAGAGAAGCTCCGTTTCCTTTTTTGCAGGTTGTGGCAGTCTTTTTATTTGATCACCACTTTCTTTCCGCCGATGATATAGATACCTTTGGGAAGTGTTGAGGTAGAGGACTTCTCTGCAGGCAAAGTGGAGATGCGCTGACCGCTGATGTTATAGACGTTTCGGTCATACTCCCTTCCACCCGTGGAGGGATTGGCCTCGTTTTCAATGAACTCGATGCCCGTGACGTCAGATGCGAAGTCATAGACGCGGTTGGCGAGCATGTAGAGTCCCCTGATTTCCTTTGCGTCGAGCAAGCGGTCGTAGATCATCAAGTCGTCGAATAGCATGTCGGCCGACGACCAGAACGAACCATAGCCGAGGTAGAACTTCTGACAGTTCTTGACAAAGTCGGTGAAGAGCTGGAAGTCTACGCTGGCCTTCTTCGTGATTTCCTCTCCACCAATGCTTCCCCTGTACGTGTAGTTGCTGGAAGCCTTCAATGCGCCATTGACGTAGATGGTGAGTCCTGCTGTGGGTGAGAGTGTTACAACCACATGATTCCAGTCGTTGGATGTCAGGTAGTTGGTGGCACGTTCGGCATAGTTGATGTCGACATAGTCGGTACCATTGTTGAATCCCACGTAAGCATTGGGTGTCATGAAAAGGCGTGTCTTCAGCGATGCATCGTAGAAGGTCCAGATGCTGTTCCAAAGATTGCCGTCATTGGGATGCACCCAGAAGGCAATGGTCATGCCTTCACCCAAGTCGCGCCCGTAGAGAGGATTCTCCATCTCGGCATAGCTGAACCGGCCGTCCTGGTTGGCCGTGAACTGATGCAGCACCTGACCGTTGCGCATGCGGTGGGTTTCCAGTTGAGGCTTCTCGGCTGGCGACAAGCGTTTCAGCGTTGCCGTCTGCTCAGTGTTCAGCTGGTTCACGATAGGAGTTTCGTCGAAGTTGTAATAAGCCAGCATGCCCGATTTGTAGTCGCTGTCGGGAATACTATCCTTTTGCGCCGTCACCTTGTAGGTATGCTGCCAATAGTAGTCGCCAGCCCATTCCTTAATGGTCAGTTCCACAGGCGTGTTCTCCTCCACTCCTGCTGGGTTGTAGAGTCCTTCATTGCTGATGATGGCAGGTTCCGACGATGTCCATTCCAAGTTGATGTTGGTAAGCAGGTCAATACCATAAAGGTCGGTATTTCCCGAGATGCGCCGACCGTTGCTCACGGGAATGGTTTGCGTGTTCAACTGGCGAGCCAGCTGATACTTTTCACGAATCTTGTAACCCCATACATTCACACCAGAGTTGGCGGCAGCCGTGAAGCAAAGCGCCTTGATGGTGGTAGGCTCCATCTGTTGCTCGGTGAATACGCCATAATAGGTAGTTCCACCCAGTGTAACCTGTATGTAGGTGGTGCCATCGGTGAGCGTCCATTTTCCCTTCAGGTCGCCGGTGATGGTGCCGTCAGACAACAGTTCCACCTCAACGGGCAGCACTTCCTCCTTGTTCTTGTAGTCCATGCCATAGCGATGCACGAGCACCTGCCACTTACCAGGAACCTCACTGGCTTGGTACAGTTGTTGCGAAGCATTCTGTTCATCGGTCTGCGTCTCTCCGTTGTACTCGAACGGAGCTGCCACCAGCCATCCCTTTTCGTTCACGAACACCTGGTGCACACGCTCTTGGAATCCTTCCGTTCCGTTGTTGAAGCGCGTGTGATAGACCAGATAGGTGCGTCCGTCATGGGCTGCGATAATGCTGTTATGGCCTTGGGCACATTCGCCCACCGTCATGAATCCCCATTTGTTATAGCTGCCCATGAGCTTCTCTCCGCGCGTGTCGCCATTCTTACCATAGTTCATCACGTAGTTCGAGAAGACAGCTGAGCGGTTCTGCGAGTCCACATAGGGTCCGTCGGGCTTTTCCGAGCGGAACACGCGCATCTCGTAGCCGCCGTCGCTGCTCAGATAGCCATAGGTGACGAAGAGGTAATAGTAGTTGCCGATGTGCTCGATGTAGGCACCTTCGCCCGACACATAGTAGCCGCCGGCAATACGCTTGCCGAAATAGGGGTCGCCGCCGGCACCGCTGTAGGTTACATCGTAGTCGCGAAGACCGTTCTCCTCGTTGAGTTCCAGCATGAAGATTCCGCCCGACCACGAGCCATAGGCCATCCACAGCTTGCCCTCCTCGTCGAAGAACACGCAGGGGTCTATATTGTTGGGCAGGCTGGGCTTCGAGGTGTGTGCCCACGGACTGTTATAGCGAGTGGGCAGCGAGCTGAGTGTTCCCAATACTAATTCCACATCGGTGTCCTTGTAGCTGTGGCTGCCATTGTCGAAGCCGCTGATGACCACGGGTCCTTGATATTCCCATGCATCGGTAATCTTATCAGCCGTGAGCAGGATGATGCTTGAGTGCCAGGCGTCGCCGTTGATGCTGAGATACATGCACCACTTCTGCATGGCGGGATTCCACAAAACGTCGGGAGCCCACATGTTCCCATCAACGTTGTAGGCAGCATCGGTGCGCCCTGCCCAGTTCACAGCGTTAAACTTCGGGAAGTCAACTTCCTTTCCGCCCTTCATGACCTTCTTCACGGCAGGGGTCACGAAGGCATCCTTGTTGGCGGCATCGTTGTTCGACCCCACCTTCCACTTCGGGTTGGCCTGTGTCCAACTCTGCAGATTGGTGGTGTAGGCGCCAGCCTTATGCGTACCAAAGATGTAGTAGCGCTTCGTGGCTTCCTCGTAGACGATCGACGGGTCATGCACGCTGACACGCTGCATGGAGATGTTCCTATACAGGCTCTTCGCCTCGTCGGTTGTCAGCTCAATGCTTTGTGCATGGCATGGTTGCATGCCCATCAGGCAGCTTACGCAAACGGCTGCCTGCATGATTGTTTTTTTGTAGTGAGTCATCAGTTCTTGGGTTAGTTGTTTTTATGATCTTGTTGTTTTATCCTTCGTAGCGCAGATGAAGTACCAGATGAGCAGCACATAGGCCACGAGGGCGCAGACCTCGCTCATCGGATTGGCCAGCCACGATTCGCTCACAGGATTGAAACCACCGAAGCGGAGCAGAGCCGATACAACACCCATCAGGGCACCACCGGCAATGAAGCCCGATGCGATGAGTGTGCCCTTCTCGCCGCGAGCCTTGTTCGCCTCCTCGTTCTTCGAACGTGTCGTCACATACCAGCTGATGGCGCCACCCACGAGCAGCGGCAGGTTCAGCTGAATGGGAATGAACATACCCAGTGCGAAGGGCAGGGCAGGCACCTTACACAGCGTGAGCACGATGGCGATAGCAGCACCGATGGCATAGAGTAGCCAGGGAGCACCAACGCCGTTCATCAGCGGGTCGATAACGGCTGCCATCGCATTAGCCTGCGGAGCTGCCAGCTGACCAGTAGTAAAACCATAGGTCTCGTTCAGCAGCATCATCACACCGCCAACGGTAGCAGCTGAGACGAGTGTGCCGAGGAACTTCCACTGCTCCTGCTTGCGAGGAGTGGTGCCGAGCCAATAACCTACCTTCAGGTCGGTGATGAAGGCTCCTGCCACAGCCAGTGCCGTGCAAACCACACCACCCATAATCAAAGCCGCCAGCATGCCGCTTGTGCCCTTCAGACCGATACCCACCATCACCACGGAGGCAAGGATGAGTGTCATCAGTGTCATACCGCTCACGGGGTTCGAACCCACGATGGCAATGGCATTCGCTGCCACCGTCGTGAAGAGGAAGGCGATGACCGTCACCAGTACGATGGCCACGAGGGCGAAGAACATGTTGCCATCCATCACACCGAACCAGAAGAACAGGAATGTCACGATGATGGTCAGGATTGAGGCAATCGCAATGAACTTGAACGACAGGTCTTTCTCCGTGCGCTTCAATGCAGTTGAAGCCCCGCTGCCGCCCTTCATCTCCTGCGCGGCCAGTCCTACGGCACTCTTGATGATGCCCCACGACTTGATAATACCGATGATGCCTGCCATTGCGATACCGCCGATACCGATTGACTTACCATACGATGTGAAAATCTGTTCGGGCGACATGTCGCCGACGGCAGTTGCGATAGAGGGATCCCACTGGTTCAGCACCGTGTCGGGGAATAGCAGAGCCAGACCCGGCACTATGAGCCACCACACCGAAACAGAGCCCAGGCAGATAATCAACGCATACTTGAATCCGATGATATAGCCCAGACCCAGCACGGCTGCACCGGTGTTCACCTTCAGCACGAGCTTCGCATGATCGGCCAGATACTGTCCCCAACCCACCACGCGTGTGGTGAAGTTCTCATTCCACCAGCCGAACGTAGCAACGATGAAGTCATACAGACCACCCACGATACCTGCAATCAGCAGCGGCTTGGCCTGATCGCCACCCTTTGCACCGCTCACAAGTACCTGCGTTGTTGCCGTTGCTTCGGGGAATGGATACTTGCCATGCATCTCGCTCACGAAATACTTACGGAACGGAATGAGGAACAAAATGCCGATGATACCACCCAGGAGCGATGAGATGAAGATCTTCATGAACGATGCACTCATCTCAGGATACTTGGCCTGAAGGATGTAGATGGCAGGCAAAGTAAAAATGGCGCCGGCCACTACTGCACCCGAACAGGCACCGATGCTCTGGATAATTACGTTCTCACCCAACGCCTTCGAACGCTTGGCGGCTGTCGACACGCCCACGGCGATAATGGCGATGGGGATGGCAGCCTCAAACACCTGACCCACCTTCAGTCCTAAATAGGCTGCGGCGGCCGAGAAAAGCATGGCCATCACCACACCCCACGTCACCGACCACGCATTCACCTCGGGGTAATTACTATCGGGCGACATCAGCGGTTCGTACTGTTCGCCCTCCTTCAACTCTCTGAATGCATTCTCCGGCAGTCCTGCTGCCAGTCTGTCTTTTTCTTCCATATTGTAGGTTTTTATTAAGTTTGCGTAATGATTCAATTTGCAAAGATAGTGCAAATTGAGCAGAATACAAAATTCTCCACTCTTTTTTTACAAACAAAAAAGACCTGCACCCTTTTTCTCGGGTACAGGTCCTTCCTTTTTGTTATTTCGTATTTTGTTCTTTTCTCCGCTGCGCTCTTTCCCCGCTGTGCTCCGGATGGGACAAGCCGAGTGGAAAAGCGTCGCTTTGTGCCGATCGCAGACATTTGCCATATGCGCTTCTTTACCTCTCTGTGCTTCCCCTCCCTACAGGGGAGGAGTAGGAGGTGGGGCTTCTTTCTCCCTCCCCCTTTGGGGAGGGCTGGGGTGGGGCTTTTTAGTTCCTGAATACCAGGCCATCGCCGAACTCATCGATGATGATGGGTTTCTCGCGGGTGACCTGGTCGCTGAGCAGGCGCTTCGAGAGTTCGTTGAGCACGTACTGCTGGATGGCACGCTTCACAGGACGTGCACCATACTGCGGGTCGTAACCAACGGTGGCCAGATACTCAATGGCCTGCGGTGTCCAGTCGAGTTGGAAGCCTTGCGGTTCGAGCATGGCCTTCACCTTCTTCATCTGCAGCGTCACTACATCGGCAATCTGTTCCTTTGTGAGTTGCTGGAAGGTGATAATCTCATCGATACGGTTCAGGAACTCCGGTCGCATCAGCATGCGCAACTGGTCGCGCGTAGCGTTAGAGGTCATGATGATGAGCGTGTTCTTGAAGTTTGCCGTACGACCCTTGTTATCGGTCAGTCGGCCATCGTCGAGTACCTGCAACAGGATGTTGAACACATCGGGATGAGCTTTCTCAATCTCGTCGAACAGCAACACCGAGTAGGGCTTGCGGCGCACGGCTTCGGTGAGTTGTCCACCCTCGTCGTAGCCTACGTAGCCCGGAGGGGCACCGATGAGTCGCGAGACGGTGTGCTTCTCTTGATACTCCGACATGTCGATACGTGTCATCATCGTCTCATCGTTGAAGAGGTATTCGGCCAGTGCCTTCGCCAGTTCAGTCTTACCGACACCCGTGGTGCCGAGGAAGATGAAGGAGGCAATGGGTCGCTTCGGGTCTTGCAGTCCTGCACGCGAGCGGCGCACGGCATCGCTGACGGCCTGTATGGCCTCGTCCTGTCCGATGACTCGGCGGTGCAGCTCCTCTTCCAGGTGTAGCAGCTTCTCCTTCTCGCTCTGCAGCATACGGCTCACGGGAATGCCCGTCCAGCGCGACACCACTTCTGCAATGTCGTCGGCCGTGACCTCCTCGCGCACAAGACGGCTTCCTGACTCCTGTTCGTTGAGCTGCTTCTGAATCTGTGCGATGTCGGCCTCCAAAGCCTGCAACTGTCCGTAGCGAATCTCCGCCACGCGTTGGTAGTTGCCTTCGCGTTCAGCCTGTTCAGCCTCGAAGCGCAGCTGCTCCATCTGTTGCTTGTCCTGCTGAATTTTGTTCACCAGCTGACGCTCACCCTCCCATTTGGCTCGGAAGGCTGTTTCCTTGTCGCGCAGTTCGGCGATGTCCTTGTCCAACTGCTGAATTTTCTGCTCGTCGTTCTCACGGCGAATGGCTTCGCGCTCAATTTCCAACTGCTTCAGCTGACGAGTGATGTCGTCGAGCTCCTCAGGAACCGAGTCGCGCTCCATGCGAAGCTTAGCGGCGGCCTCGTCCATCAGGTCGATGGCCTTGTCGGGAAGGAATCGCTCGCTGATGTATCGCTCCGAGAGCTTCACGGCAGCGATGCAGGCGTCGTCCTGAATACGTACCTTGTGATGATTCTCATAGCGCTCCTTCAGTCCACGAAGGATGGAGATGGCAGAGAGTTCGTCGGGTTCGTCGACCATCACCGTTTGGAAACGACGCTCCAGCGCCTTGTCCTTTTCGAAGTACTTCTGGTATTCGTTCAGCGTGGTAGCACCGATGGCACGCAGCTCACCACGTGCCAGGGCAGGCTTCAGGATGTTAGCAGCATCCATGGCTCCCTCGCCGCCGCCGGCTCCCACCAGCGTATGAATCTCGTCGATGAAGAGGATGATTTCGCCTTCGGCCTGCGTCACCTCCTTCACGACGCCCTTCAGTCGCTCCTCGAACTCACCTTTGTACTTCGCACCTGCCAGCAATGCACCCATGTCGAGCGAGAAGAGCTGCTTGTTCTTCAGGTTTTCTGGCACGTCGCCACGTACGATTCGCTGGGCGAGACCTTCCACGATGGCGGTCTTACCCGTACCCGGCTCACCAATCAGGATAGGGTTGTTCTTCGTACGGCGTGAGAGAATCTGCAGCACACGACGTATCTCGTCGTCACGACCGATGACCGGATCGAGCTTACCCTTGCGGGCATCGTCGACGAGGTTCTTGGCATACTTCGAAAGAGCCTGGAAGTTCTCGTCGCCACTCATCGACTGCACCTTTTGTCCTTGGCGCAGTTCGGCGATGGCCTGCTGCAGCGTCTGCTCGGTGATGCCGGCATCCTTCATGATGCGACTAGCCGTACTGTTCACCGAAAGCAATGCCAACAGCATCGGCTCCACGCTCACGAACTCGTCGCCCATCTTCTGTGCGACGTCCATAGCGCGTTGAAGCACCTGGCTGGCAGGGTTCGAGAAATAAGGTTCGCCACCCTGCACGCGCGGCAGGTGAGCGATTTCGCTCTCCACGAGGCGTTCCATTTGTTGGCTGTTCACGCCCAACTTGCCAAAGAGGTAGTCGGTGACGTCCTTGCCCTTCTGCATGATGCCGTAGAGCAGGTGCACCGGCTCGATGGCCTGTTGGCCAGCCGACTGCGCACGACCGGCAGCAGCCTGCACGGCCTCTTGCGCCTTGATTGTAAACTTGTCGAATGTCATAGTTCTATTCTCCTTTCTCTTTTATGTTTATTATTTTCTACCTACATCCCCTCAAACGGTGCGCCAATCGTTCGGAATTGTCAACTTGTCAGAAACAACCGACGATTTGTCACACTTTCGTTAAAATCTTGTAAAAAGTGAGGTGCATCTTTGGTGGATTGAAAAGAAACAACTACTTTTGTGGTGTCTTAAGTAACTAAGACACTTAACTCATTGAGTTTCAAGTTTAAAATTAAATGTTTAATGATCGAACAACCAACAAGTAAAGTTATGATTCAACTGCAAAACATTTCGTTTCAGTATGCAGGAGCAGAAGTTCCTGTGTTCAAGCAGTTCAGCCTGAGCCTGCAACCGGGCCGCATCTATGGTCTGTTAGGACCGAACGGGTCGGGCAAGTCCACCTTATTATATATAGTGATGGGCCTGCTGCATGTGCAAGAGGGTAGGGTGGAGGTCGACGGTCGCGATGCCAGCCGTCGCGAGCGCCGTCTGTTGCAAGACCTCTACATCGTGCCCGAGGAGTTCGAACTGCCTGCGATGACGCTAAAGGAGTATGTCGACACCTATCGCCCGTTCTATCCGCACTTCTCGCAAGAGGTGCTGAACCAGTGTCTGAAGGAGTTCGACCTGCCTGCGTCGCTCCACACCAGCCGACTCTCCATGGGACAGAAGAAGAAGGTCCTGATGGCGTTTGCCCTTGCCTGCGGCACCCGTTATCTGTTGATGGACGAGCCCACCAACGGTCTCGACATTGCGTCGAAGAAGCAGTTTCGCAAGGTCATCGCCATGAATATGACCGACGAACGAACCATCATCATTGCCACCCACCAGGTGCACGATGTAGAGCAACTGCTCGACCACGTCCTCGTCCTCGGCACCCGCGACAACATCTCAGAGGTGTTGTGCGACGCCACCGTGTCCCAGCTCACCCAGCAGTACGCCTTCACCCTTGCCTCCGCTCCCGTTGAGGAAGCCCTCTACACCGAGCGCACGGCGCAAGGCTATGCCTGCATCATCCCTCGCCGCCCTGAAGATGAGGAGACACCGCTCAGCCTTGAGTTGCTTTACAATGCTGCTCAAAGCGCTGCCATCAAGTTTGCTTCCTCTGACCAGTCGGCCCCGTCCGACCAGTCCGACCTGTCTGACTTGTCCGACGAGTCAGGCTTGTCCGACCAGCCCGACACTTTCTCCCCAACTAACGCCAACAAATAAGCCAACAATTATGAAAGAAAAACTATCATTCCGCCACATGCTGCGCCTCATGCGTTACTACTGGCGCACGGAAAAGCATCTCTACCTGCGGCTCTATCTCGGCCTCATAGGCATCTATGTCTTCCTGTCATTATTCAGCAGGATTCTCAGCCGCTTCTTCACGCCAAGTCAGATGAGTGCTGTTTTCATTATTTTCAACTTTGAATGGATCTTCTGGGGCTTCATTCTTATCTCGATGGCCCACATGTTCTCATCGTTGGATACGAAGCAACAGGCCACGACCTTCCTTTCGCTGCCGGCCAGTAATCTGGAGAAATTCATCTCACGCGTGGTCTATGTCACCTTGGGCATTTGGCTCCTGGCCTTTGCCGCCCGCGTGACGGCCAACCTCATCGGGGCCATTCCGCTGCTCTTCGACACGCTGTTCATGAATGGTGAGTTGACGCTCTCACAGATTTTCCTTTACCAAATTCTACCGCGTACGTGGTCAGTCTTCTACGTCAGCTATGGTCCGACGTTCATCATCGGCTTTCTCCAGTATGTTTTCATGGTGTCGCTCATGGCACTTTGGCCTTGGTCGCTGTTCACTCTCTTTGGCATACTCTTCCGCCGAAACGGCTGGTTGTGGGCCATCCCCGTGCTGTTTGTCGGCGTTTTCATCGCTTATCTCATCTTCGAAGTAGCCATCGACGGAACCTGGGCACGTGAGCATGAAGGTTTGGTGCAGACGCTGTTTGCTGCTTTCATCCTGCTGCCGTCGGCCTTCAACTATTGGCTCGGCTACCATTGTTTCCGTCGTGCGCAAGTCATCACCGATAAACCGACACGCCTATGATCTACCACAGCGATAAAGCCCTGTTCGTGAAGATTGCCGAGCGCCTCTGCGACGACATCCTCGCCGACCGCTATCGCGAGGGCGACCGTGTGCCGAGTGTGCGCGAACTGGCTGCCGAATACGAAGTGAACACCAACACCGCCTTGCGAGCCTTCGAGGTGTTGCAGCGCGACGACATCCTTCAGCAGCAGCGGGGCATCGGCATGCAGGTGGCCCGTGGTGCCAAGCGGAAGATTCTGAACGCCCGAAAGAAAGAGTTCCTCGAGAAAGAAATGCCTGACTTCCTGCGCCGCCTGCAGCTCGTCGGCCTTTCCATCGACGACGTCAGCCAGGCTTGGCAGCAGTTTCTCGAAGGCAAATAGTGGTTCTTCTGTTTGCCAAAATGTATCAGATAGCAGAGCAAAAGCATTGCTCTGCTATCTTGTTTTCTATCCTATTGATTATCAAGAGCTTATCTCCTGAAAAGTAAATTAACTTATTTTGCGTAGTAAATTAACTTAATTTGTATAGTAAATTAACTTAATTTGCTCGGTAAATTAACTTAATTTGCATAGTAAAATAACTTAATTTACTTCACAAATTAACTTAATTTACTTTTCAATCTCAGTTAATTTGCTTTTTAATCTCAGTTAATTTACATTTTGGATGCAGTTTAATCGTCGTGCAAAGGCAGTTCTCCAGCCCATCGAAAGCAATGGTTCGCTTGCACGAAAGGCATGCTCCGGACAATTTAGATGATGCAAATGCAAAAATAAACTGAAAGTTTTGGCAATGTCGGCAGAAATGATTAACTTTGTGGCTGAAATAAACCTGAAACCCTTTAAACCCACAAAACAATCATGGCAAACAATCGCCTGGCGTTGAACGCCAATCGTGTTGTGGCATTCCTGCAGAAGCTGCCACAAGAGTTTACAAAACAAGACATTATCCGCTTCATTGAAGAGAACGGAATCAAGATGGTGAACTTCATGTATCCCGGCGGCGACGGGAAGTTGAAAACGCTGAACTTCGTCATCAGCGACCGCGCCTATCTGGAAACCATCCTGACCTGTGGAGAGCGCGTCGACGGCTCCAGCCTGTTCTCGTTCATTCAGGCCTCGGCCAGCGACCTCTATGTGCTGCCGCGCTTTGCAACGGCTTTCGTCGATCCGTTCTCGGAGATTCCCACGCTTTGTCTGCTCTGCTCCTATTTCGACAAGGACGGCCAGCCGCTGGCATCGTCGCCCGAGCAGACGCTGCGTCGTGCCGCCAAGGCCTTCCGCGATGTCACCGGCATGGACTACGAGGCAATGGGCGAGCTGGAGTACTACGTCATCAAACCCGCCGAGGGCGTCTATCCCGCCATCGACCAGCGTGGCTATCACGAGAGTGCTCCCTATGCCAAGACCAACGATTTCCGCACCCGTTGCATGTACTACATTGCTCAGACGGGCGGCCAGATCAAGTATGGTCATAGCGAAGTGGGTAACTTCGAGCAGGACGGACTCGTCTACGAACAGAACGAGATAGAGTTCCTGCCCGTGCCTGTTTGCGAGGCTGCCGACCAGCTGATGATTGCCAAGTGGGTGATTCGCAACTTGGCTTGGCGCGAAGGACTGAACGTGACGTTCGCCCCGAAGATTACCACGGGCAAGGCCGGCTCAGGTCTGCATGTCCACATGCGCATCACGAAGGACGGTCGCAACATGATGCTCACCGATGAGCCGCGCCCGCAGTTCGGCACACCACTCTCCGACGATGCCCTGCGCATGATTGCCGGTATGATGGACCTCGCACCGAGCATCACCGCCTTCGGCAACAAGAATCCCACGAGCTACTTCCGCCTCGTGCCACATCAGGAGGCTCCGACGAATGTTTGCTGGGGCGACCGCAACCGTTCCGTGCTCGTTCGTGTGCCGCTGGGCTGGACGGCAAAGGCCGATATGAGTGCTTTGGCCAATCCGCTCGAGAAGTCTTCCGACTTCGATACCACACAGAAGCAGACGGTTGAGATGCGCTCGCCCGACGGCTCTGCCGACATCTACCAGCTGCTGTCAGGACTCTGCGTGGCCTGTCGTCACGGTTTCGAGATGGAGGGCGCGCTGGAGGTGGCCGAGAAGAACTACGTCGATGTGAACATCCACGATGCCGCCAATGCCGACAAGCTCGCCACGCTCGCCCAGCTGCCCGACTCCTGCGAGGCTTCTGCCGACTGTCTGGCGAAGCAACGCGCCGCTTTCGAGGCTCATGGCGTGTTCTCTGCAACGATGATCGATGGCATCATCGCCCAGCTCCGCTCCTTTGGCGACCGCACGTTGCGTGCCGACATCAGCAACGACAAGGCAAAGATTGCCGCTCTCGTCGAGGAGTACTTCCACTGCGGATAAAGCTCGAAAAGATGTGATAACATGCGATCACGGCGGCAGTTCGTCGCCGTGGTCTTTTTGTTTCAGGCCTCTGCCGCTGCCGCACCTATTTTCATATAACCATCCTAAACAATTCTCATTGCCATGCACGACGACTACGATGATTTTGATGACTTCGACGATTTCGACAACTATGACGATTTCGGCGACTACGAAGATATTGATGACGTAGACGAATATGCCGTCGACGACTATCTCGATAGCCTCGAAGAGTATGAAGAAGCGCTGGACGATCTCGCATTCGAACAAGAAAACCTCCGTGACGAATACGAGATGAAGCTCCAGGAGATAGATGAATACTGGGACCGGGAAAACCAGTATATCATGACCAGTGGCATCTACTCAGAGGAAGAGGTGCAGACGATTCTTCAGAACCACGAGCAAATACGCCGTGAAAAGAAGGCCGAGGCGAAACTCGACTATGATGCCGAGAAGGAGAGGCTGCGGTTCGAGCGCGATAACTTAAGGTTCGATAGGGAGATGGATAGGCAGGACTGGGAACTGAATAGGCCGACCAGAGAGATGGAAAGGAATGAGGCGGCAGCCTATGCTCAACAAGAACAGGCAGCCCAGTCATACATCAGCGGTTGGCAGCCGGAGAAGCCTGGTCTGCTGAAGAGAATCTTTACGTTTGCTGGAATGTACTATCTGTTTAAAAAACTATTCTGATGGGAATGATGAATCACCGTGCCTCCGTGGTGAAAAATCGGATGGGCAGACCTCGGAGAGGTCACAGGTGCATAACCGCGGGTCCTGACCCGCGGTGTATAGAGTCAACACCAATTCCTTGTCCCCAAAGGGGACGCACAGCAACCAGGAATGCCAACCTGTCTGATTGAGTCATGGCTATGTGCAACCCTTCTAGGGTCGACATTCTTTAGTGACGTCTTTTATTCCGCAAGTCAAGATCTGCGGTTAAGCATAGGGCGACCCGTTGGGAGGCAGTTTAGCGAGGCGTCTTGTGCCATCTGCAATATTACCCCCGCAAAATTTGGAATTGGCGTCGAAAATTTGTAACTTTGCAGCTGTATTCCAACAACACCAAAAACAAACCTAAATGTAGATTTATTCACAACACCAAAATCATACCAAAATGAAGAAACTCATCACGGTGGCCTTCATGGCTTTCCTTTCCCTTGTCAGCTATGCGCAAGACGACTGGGCGAACTTCGGCAGATACGAACAAGACAACCGCGAAGTAAAGGCTACGCCCAACGACGGGCGGCGCGTCGTGTTCATTGGCAATAGCATCACGCAGAACTGGCGCAGCATGCGACCGCAGTTCTTCACCGATCACGGCTTCATCCCCCGTGGCATCTCCGGTCAGACGTCCTATCAGATGCTGCTGCGCTTTCGGGAAGACGTGCTCAGCCTGAATCCGAAAGTGGTGGTCATCAATGCCGGCACCAACGATATTGCCCAGAACAACCACCGCTATGTGGAAGACCGCACATTCGGTAACATCGTCGGCATGTGTCAATTGGCGAAGGCCGCGAAGGTGAAGGTCATCCTCACCACCATCACTCCCTGCGGCCTGTATCCCTGGCGTCGCGAAATCAAGGATGTCCCTCAGAAGATTGAGAGCCTGAACGCCCGGCTGCGCGACTATGCCAAGCAGAACAAGATTGCGTTCGTCGACTATTTTACCCCGATGGCCATCGACTCCGGTGAGAAGAAAGGCTCGATGAAGGAGGGACTCTCGAGCGACGGCTGCCATCCCACCGATGCCGGCTATGCCATTATGGAGCCGCTCATTTTGCATGCCATTCGTAAGATTGTGAAAGTGAAATAACTTCCGAAAGTTGAATGAAATAATCGTATGAAGAACTACAAGACTATTCAAAAGAGCATTGCCAGCATCGTCTTGTTGGCACTGTCGTCAGGCCTTTGCGCACAGACCCTGAAGGAGTGGGACGATGTGAGCATCACCAGCCTGAACCGTGAACAAGCACACATGCTTCCCATTCCGTTTGCCGACGAAGAGAGTGTCTTGGCTGGCAACATGGAGAGCTCGCCCTACTACCTGAGCCTGAACGGCACGTGGAAGTTTCGTTGGGCCGGCACGCCGCAAGCAGCACCCGCCGACTTCTTCCGCGACGACTTCAATGCCTCAGGCTGGGATGACATCGACGTGCCTGCCACGTGGCAGGTCTACGGCGTGCGTCACGGCAAGAACTGGGACAAGCCGTTGTATGTGAACGTCATGTACCCCTTCACCTATGACTCCAACACGTGGAGCGTGATGGCCGACCGACCGTCCGACTGGACCTATAGTGGCTCGAAGAAGAACCCCGTGGGCTCCTACCGCCGCGACTTCGACCTGCCTGAGTCGTGGACGGGACGCGATGTCTATGTGCGCTTCAACGGTGCCGGACATGGCTACTACGTCTGGGTGAATGGCCAGTTTGCCGGCTATGCCGAGGACTCCTACCTGCCTTCGGAGTTCCGGATAACCGATTTTGTGCGTGCCGGACGCAACAATATCTCCGTGCGTGTCTATCGCTTCACCAGTGGTTCGTTCCTGGAATGTCAGGACTATTGGCGTCTGACGGGTATCACACGTGAAGTATTCCTGTGGTCGGCTCCGAAGACGCAGATTCGCGATTACTTCTTCACCTCCACGCTCAGCTCCGCCAACACCATTGCTACTGCCTCGGTAGCCATCGACGTACAAGGCGAGACGCTCACCGACGGGCAGGTAGAGGTGAAAATCATGGATGGCGGAACCGTTGTGGCTCAGAAGAGCCAGGCCGTGACGCAAGCCAAGAAGCTGACGCTTAGCGGTATCCGTGTCAGCAATCCTCGCCTGTGGAGTGCTGAGGAGCCTAACCTCTACGACTTGGTGGTCACGCTCCGGCAGGGCGACAAGGTCCTCGATGTGCGTGGAGGCAAGATTGGCTTCCGCCAGATTGCCGTTCGTGCCGATGGCGCTCTCACCATCAACGGCCAGCGCATCATCTTCCATGGCGTCGACCGTCACGACTTCAGCACCGAGAACGGACGTACGGTGAGCCGCGAGGAGACCGAGCGCGACATCCTTCTGATGAAGCAACTGAACGTCAATGCCATTCGCACCAGTCACTATCCTGACAATCCTTATTTCTATGAGATGTGCGACAAGTATGGCATGTATGTGCTTGCTGAGGCCGATGTGGAGTGTCACGGCAACATGGGACTGTCGAGCATTGCAGCCTTCAAGCCTGCAATGGTGGAGCGCAACGAGCGTCATGTGCTGTCGCTCCGCAACCATGCCTGCATCTGCCTCTGGTCGTATGGCAACGAGAGCGGTGGCGGCAACAACTTCGAGGCTGTGGAGAAGGCCATCAAGGCTCTCGACAAGACACGCCTCACCCACTATGAAGGCAACAGCACCTGGGCCGATGTCACCAGCACGATGTATGCCAACCTGTCCTCCATGCAGGGCACGGGCGAGGGCCGTCTCAACGACTATCGTGCCGGACGCACGGGCATCAGACCCCACATACAGTGTGAGAACACCCACTCCATGGGCAATTCCATGGGTAACCAGCGTGATTTCTACGACATCTACGAGAAATATCCCGCTATGGCTGGCGAGTTCGTGTGGGACTGGAAGGACCAGGCGCTGAGCATCCCTGTGCCCGGCAAGCCTAACGAACGCTACTGGGCTTATGGCGGCGACTTTGGCGACCGACCTAACGACAACAATTTCTGCACCAATGGTGTCATCTTTGCCGACTACACCTACTCGGCAAAGGCGCTGAACATGAAGAAAATCTACCAGCCTGCCGACTTTGTGATGACCGATAGTCTGAAGGGCACATTCATCATTAAGAACAAGATGGCATTTGCCAACCTCAGCCGATATGCCTTCTCCTACGATGTGTTGGAGGACGGGCTGGTGCTGAAGTCGGGAACGATGGACGTCGACGTTGAAGGTGGCAAGACCTTGTCGGTGACGCTTCCCGACCTTCTGCCAGCCGACGTGAAAGCCGATGCCGACTATTTCGTGCGATTCCATGTCACTCAGCGCGAGGCCACCGCTTGGGCTCCTGCCGGTTTTGAGGTGGCTAGTGAGCAGCTATGCCTGCGCCGGGCCACACAGCGCGACATCTACCATTCCGCATCCGCAGGCAAATTGACCGTCAGCGACGGCTCCTCCACCATCCAAGTGGATGGCGAGAACTTCAGTGTGAGCTTCTCGCGCTCCACGGGACTCATGACACGCTATCGTGTTGCTGGGCACGACCTGATTTCAAGCGGCCCGCGTTTCAACGCCTTCCGTGTTCCCACCGATAACGACAAGGCGCACAGCGGCGACTGGGATGCCATGGGTCTGCGCGACCTGAAGTTGAAGGGCGGCGAGTGGACCATCGAGCAGCGCGACGATGCAGTAGTGCTGACCGTCACCAATCAATACACTGGCAACTCGCCTGTGGCCTTCACCGACCAGGTGTGCTATACCATCATGCCCGATGGTGCCATTAATGTCAGTAGCATCGTGAATCCGGCGGTGAAAAACAGCATCCTGCCAAAGATGGGCTATCTGTTTGAGATGCCGGCTGGCTACGAGCAATTCGCGTGGTATGGTCGTGGTCCTTGGGACAGCTATCGCGACCGCAAGGAGAGTTGCTTCGAGGGACTCTGGCACAGCACGGTAACGGATCAGTGGACGGGCTTTGTCATTCCGCAGGAAACGGGCAACAAGGAAGACGTGCGCTTCATCGCCCTCACCAATGAGAACGGCGAGGGACTCATGGTCGTGGCACCCAAGGGAATGGCTACCACCGTCGGCCATTGGCGTCCGAAAGACATGTATACAAACCGCGACAATCGCAAGAAGCATCCCTATGAAGTGAACTTCGTCAGCAACAACGTCGTCTGTCTGGATATGGAGAACCGCGCCTTGGGCAATGCCAGCTGCGGACCCGATGTGCTCGCGCAGTATGAGTTGCGTGCCCAGCGACGCACGTTCAACTATCTCCTCCTCCCACTTACCGAACCGCTCTCCGACGAGCAGCTGGTGGCTCGCAGTCGTGTGGCAAGCCCGCAGTGTAGTCCCGTGGAGGTGAAAACCCAGCGGGCCGTTGTCACGCTGTCGTGTGCCACACCCGATGCCGTCATCTATTATAGCCTCGACGGCGGAAAAACGGAACAGGTGTACACGAAGCCCTTGAGTCTTCCCGAGGGAGGCACCCTCACCACCTATGCCACCTGCGAAGGCATGCTGCCGAGCCTGAAGAGTGAAATCGTTGTGCCGCTGTTCGTCGACAAACGCTTGTGGAAGCTGGTCAGCGTGGACAGCGAACATGGCGGCGACAAGGCCACGAATGCTTTCGACGATAACATAAACACCATCTGGCACACCCTCTATTCGGGTAATGTGCCCACGTGTCCTCATGAGATTGTTGTCGACATGGGCAAGACTTATCGTGTGACGGAGTTCCTCTATCAGGGACGCAGCGACGGAAGCAATGGCCGCATCCGCAACTACTCGCTCTACTTCTCCAACTCCACCGATCGTTGGGGTGCTCCGGCTGCTGAAGGCTCGCTGGAGAACACCTCCGACGAGCAGGCGATTGTCCTCACCACACCCGTCGAGGCACGCTACTTCCGCCTGATTGCCCGCAGTGAGGTGGGAGGCAATGCGTGGACATCGGCAGCCGAACTGGGCGTCGTGGCCACGGCCATCGTCGACGAGCGTTCCGAAAAGCCCTCGCAGATACAGTCGGGAACAACCTATTATCTTCGCGAGAAAAGCTCCGGCCTCTACCTTCACTACAAGGCCGCCGACAATGGCGACTTCTGTCTGGCGCGCAAGAGCAGCACCGACCAGTCTTTTCGTTTCAAGGTGACGAGGCTTGCCAGGTTCACATCCTTCTATACGATGGGTGTGGCCTCCGGTATCATTGGCAAGGGTAATGCCAACTGGCGGGCAATGCTCATCACCGATGCCTCGAAGCCCGAGGGATGGATGCAACTCGAGGAGGGCGACGACCACGTGCGTTTGCGTGGGGCATGGATGGGTAACCAGTACTTCAACTTCGACAGTCGCTCGGCGGGCTCCATTGTCTTCACCGACAAGGCGACACCGGCACAGTTCGTGTTGGAGGATGTCACCACCGATGGCATTGCAAATTTTAACATGCCCGAAAGAGAAGAAGATGAAGGGTGGTACACTCCTTCGGGACTACGTGTGGATGCCCCCGCCAAGCCTGGCCTCTACATCCACCATCACACGAAGGTAGTGAAGCATTAGCAAAGTACAAAAACGAACAAGCTGCATGCCCATACATCCCCAAACGCACGGTCAGACACGGGGGGCTGCCCCTACAGAGGGGACTACAATATCTCAGAAGGGTATAGTGTCCCCCTCGGGGGACGACAGGGGGGCCATACTAAACGAGGCTTATATGAATCAATCAACAATGGATAGAAGACAATTCCTACGTAGCTTAGGACTGATGGGAGCAGGTGCACTTGCTGCCACCAGTCCTTGGCTTACAGCGTTTGCATCGGCTGGGGAAACCACGCACGAGCGATGCCGCCTGGGCATGATTGGTCCGGGCTCGCGCGGACGGTTCCTATTGGGTTTCCTTGCCGAGAATCCCAAGTGTGAAATCACCGCCTTTGCCGACATCTATCAGCCGTCGCTCGATGAGGCATTGAAGATGGTGCCCACGGCGAAGACTTATAAGGACTATCGCCAGTTGCTGGAGGACAAGGAGATTGATGGCGTCGTTATTGCCACGCCTCTCAACACGCACTTCCAGATTGCCATGGATGCCTTCGACGCAGGCAAGCATGTCTATTGCGAGAAGGCCATCGCCTATACGATGGAGGAAACGCTGGCCATCTATCGCAAGCATCTCGACACGGGGCAGGTGTTCTTCGTAGGGCAGCAACGCCTCTTCGACCCGCGCTATATCAAGATGATGGAGATGATACACCAGGGTGTTCTTGGCAGCATCAATGCGGTGCATGCTTTCTGGAATCGCAATGGCGACTGGCGGCGAGAGGTGCCTTCGCCGGAGTTGGAACGCCTGATCAACTGGCGACTCTACCGCGAATCCTCCAAGGGCCTGATGACCGAGCTGGCCTGCCACCAACTGCAGGTGGGCACGTGGGCCATCGGACAGCTGCCCACCCGCGTGATGGGCACCGGTGCCATCACCCATTGGAAAGACGGGCGTGAAGTCTACGACAACGTGCATTGCATCTACGAGTTTGCCGATGGCCGGCAGATGACCTATGCTTCTGTGATTAGCAATAAGTTCTATGGACTGGAGGAACAAATCTTAGGCCATCTTGGCACGGCAGAGCCTGAACGAGGGAAGTTCTATTTCGAAAACTACGGTCCTGCCCCCGCACCGGCGTTCGTGCAGATGCTGATGGAGTGGGAGGATAAAATCTGGGGAAGCAACACGTTTGCCGGTAGCAGTTGGGACCCGGAGGTGGCACGCAACAACCCTGGTGAGTACATTCTTGGGAAAGCTCCCGACAGCGACGGCTCGTCATTGCTCACCGAGGCTTTCGTGGAGGCTGTGTGCACGGGAAAGCAACCGCCGCGCATTGCCGAAGAAGGCTACTATGCCACCCAGCTCTGCCTCATCGGTCATGAGGCGATAGAGCAAGGCCAGCCGCTCCTCTTCCCTGACAACATGAAAATTAACTATGCTCCTTACGGAACCAAAGCCCCATAGCCTATGCCCAACATTTATATTTCTCACCACCGCATTCGTGTTGAACTGGTGTCGCTGGCCGTCTGTTTCCTGATCGCCACGGGCCTGAACATCTACGCCATCATCCACTACAAATCTCCCTTCAGCGAGTTGTGGACTTCCATCCTCTATGTGCTGATGGCCACTGCCTTCCTCTATGCCGTCTGGACGCTCCTCCGCCTGCTCGTCTATGGCATCAAGAGAATCGTGAATCATAAATCATAAATCTGTATAATCCGAGGATAATAATCATCAAACATAAATCTCATGACCACTCGCAGACAATTTCTCAAGACAATGGGCGCCGGCATGGCTGGAGTAGCCCTCAGTGGCCTACCTTCGTTTGTTCAGGCCGCACCCGCATTGATGACCTCCCACGAAACGGCTGATATGAAGCGCAACAAAGTGCGAGTAGCCTTTATAGGCATCGGCAATCGTGGTGAGCAGGATTTTGACGACTTCCTACGCACTGGTATGGTTGAGGTTGCTGCTCTTTGCGACGTAGACCTCGACGGCAAGCAATGCCAGAAAGTACTCAGCCGTTTCCCGAAGGTGAAACGCTTCCGCGACTTCCGCGAACTCTTCGAAAAGGCAGCCAACGATTTCGATGCTGTTGTAGCAGCCGTTCCCGACCACATCCACTTCCCCATTGCCATGATGGCATTGACGCATGGCAAGCACGTCTATCTGGAGAAGCCCATGGTGCGCACGTTCCTGGAGGCAGAACTGCTCATGCAGATGGCCCGCCGCCATCCGGAACTGGCTACGCAGGTGGGCAACCAAGGACACTCCGAGGCGAACTACTTCCAGTTCAAGGCTTGGCAGGAGGCAGGCATCATCAAGGATGTCACCGCCGTGACGGCTCACATGAACAACAGTCGCCGTTGGCATCGCTTCGACCCTGCCATGAAGCATCTGCCAGAGGCTGAGCCGCTGCCGCAGGGCATGGACTGGGACACCTGGCTCGGAGCCGCTCAGTGGCACGACTACTCCTCGAAATATCATCAAGGCGAGTGGCGGTCGTGGTATGACTTCGGTATGGGAGCACTCGGCGACTGGGGTGCGCACATCCTCGACACCGTTCATGAGTTCCTCAATCTCGGCCTGCCTTACGAGGTAACGCTTCTCAACCAGAAGGCCCACAACGACTTCTTCTTCCCGTACTCGTCCACCATCCTCTTCCGCTTCGGTGCGCGTGGCGCGATGCCGCCTGTCGACATCACATGGTACGACGGACTCGACAACCTGCCGCCGCTGCCAGCAGGCTACGGACAGTCGGAATACAATGCCGACATCCCGTCGACGAACCAAGGCGAAACGCCGCGGGCAACACTCAATCCGGGTAAGATCATCTATTCGCGCGACCTTATTTTCAAGGGTGGCAGTCATGGCAGCACGCTCAGCATCATTCCCGCCGACCGCGCTCGTGAGATGGCAAGTAAGTTGCCCGAGGTGCCGAAGAGCCCCAGCAATCATCAAGAGAACTTCCTCATGGCCTGCATGGGAGAAGAGAAGACACGCTCGCCCTTCGAAATCAACGGCGTGCTCTCGCAGGTGTTCTGCCTCGGTGTCATCGCCCAGCGCCTGAACGCCCAGCTCTTCTTCGACCCTCGCACCAAGCAGTTCACCAACAATGCCTTCGCCAACGCCCTGCTGGCAGGCGGAGCGCCGCCAAGGAGTGAGTGGAAAGAGTTCTATAAAATTAATAATAAATAATTCAACTTTTGCAAGTTCTTTCTCCGCTTTCAGAGCGAAGCGGGGGAAAGAAAGGGACATTAGTTTCGCATCCTGACGTAGGGGCAGACCCCCGTGTCTGCCCGAACAATAACGAGCAACCTGCATGCCCATACGCCCATAGTTCACGGGCAGACACGGGGGTCAGCCCCTACAGTTGGCTGTAAAAGCATTCGTCCCTTTTCGTCCCTTTTCTCCCCTTTTCTCCCCTTTAAGCCCTTAAAAAAGTGGAGCTTGCGAAACTTAAAAAAAACATTATGAAATACCATCGTTTATCATTCATCGTCAGCTGCTTTTTGTTGGTTGCTTCATCGCCTTCCCTCTATGCCCAAGAGTGGCAGAATCTTTTTAATGGTAAGAACCTGAGTGGATGGACGCAGCGCGGCGGAAAGGCTGTCTACAAAGTAGAAAACGGAACCATCGTCGGTTACACGAAGATGAACACCGATAACTCCTTCCTCTGCACGAAGAAGAACTACGGCGACTTCATCCTTGAGTTCGACTTCCGCATCGACGACGCCTTGAATTCTGGTGTGCAGCTGCGCAGCCATAGCTTAAAGAGTTATATGAACGGACGGGTGCACGGCTATCAGTTCGAGATAGACCCCAGTCCTCGAGCCTGGACGGGTGGCATCTACGATGAGGCTCGTCGCGCCTGGCTCTATCCGCTGACGAAGAACCCCGCAGCACAACCGGCTTATAAGAAAGGCGAATGGAACCATGCACGCGTGGAGGCCATCGGCACGAGCATCCGCACATGGGTGAACGGCATTGCCTGTGCCGACCTCTTCGACGATGCTGACCTCTCGGGATTCATCGCACTACAGGTGCACGGCATTGGGAAGGACCAGTCGAAGGAAGGAAAGACCGTTGCTTGGCGAAATATTCGCATCTGCACGGAGAACGTGGCAAGCTATGCTTCGCCCGCCGTGCCTGCCACGCCGCAGGTGAATGCCATCGACAACACGCTGTCGCCACGCGAGAAGGCTGAAGGATGGCAGCTGCTGTGGGACGGCAGCACCAGCAACGGATGGCGCGGTGCACGCCTGAACTCGTTCCCCGAGAAGGGCTGGACCATCAAGGATGGCGTCCTCACCGTTGAAAAGGGAAACGGCGGCGAGAGCACCAATGGCGGCGATATCGTCACCACGAAGCAGTATCGTAACTTCATGCTCAGCGTCGACTTCCAGATCACCGAGGGTGCCAACAGCGGCATCAAGTATTTCGTTGACCCCGGCATGAACAAGGGTGCCGGCTCGGCCATCGGATGCGAATTCCAGATTCTCGACGACCTGCGTCACCCTGATGCCAAACTCGGCGTGAAGGGCAATCGCAAGCTCGGCTCGCTCTACGACCTGATTCCTGCACCCGAGCAGAAGCCGTTCGACATCAACCGCTTCAATACCGCCCTCGTCATCGTTCGCGGCAAGCATGTCGAGCACTGGCTCAACGGCGTGAAACTGCTCGAGTACGACCGCGACAGCCAGCAGTGGAATGCGCTGGTGGCCTACAGCAAGTATCGCGACTGGCCCAACTTCGGCAACGCTGCCGAAGGTCACATCCTGCTGCAGGACCACGGCGATGAGGTGCGCTTCAAGAACGTCAAAATCAAGGAGCTGCCGTGACCGGTATGTCATGGTACGAAGTAACATAACCCCATCGGACAAATGATTGATGTAGGGACGCGACGTATCGCATTCTTGGAGTGCAAAAGCAACATCCATTTACGTGGCACGCCACATCCCTACTCGAAACTCGAACTGTTGGAGCAGCGAGCACAAAGCAATGCTTGCATTAGCTTTGTCAAGTCGTGACAAAAGTCATGGAACGAAGTGACATAAACTTGAACTTTTGGAGCAGCGAGCGCCAGCAGCGAGTGGAGTGTCAAGTTTACTTGAACAATCCCGAGTCGCGACAGAGGAAGACGATAGTCAACGTGACAAAAGTCATGGAACGAAGTGACATAAACTTGAAACTAGAAACTAGAAACCAGAAACTTTTCTACCCTTCTGCCACTGGCCGCAACCGCTATTATGCCTGGTTTGGAGCCCTGCACACACGTGTAGATCTCCTTTTCTATGCACCATACCCCGAAGCGAAGTTTCTGGAGGTGGAAGAGGCCGTCAGGCAACGGCTAGCGGAAATCGAGCAGATGGGCAATCGGTTCGACCCGCAAAGCGAACTCTCCCAGGCGGTGCGACAGGCTCACGAGAGGCCCGTCCGCCTGAGTCCGGAACTCTATGCGCTGCTCACCCGCTGTCGTGAAGGGCGCCTGCAGACGGGTGGGCTGTTCGATATCACGGTGAATTCGCCTGCTTTCAAACCCGGCTTGGCCCAGTCAGTCGAGCTGACGGCCGATGGTTGTCTCCGATTGCATACGTCGGACGTCGTTCTCGACCTCTCCGGCATTCTGAAAGGCTACGCCTTGGAACAGCTTCGCATGCTGCTGACGACAAAGGGAATCGCCGATGCCGTGGTCAACCTCGGCAACAGTTCCATCATGGCATTGGGCGACGTGCCGCTCGACATCCCATTAGGCCACTGCCTCACCACATCGGGAAACGCTACTGCCACTCGCCGCCATATCCGCAACCCCTTGACGGGTGCTTTCATCGAGGGCGTGTCCTTGGCGAAGGTCATCACCGCAAATGCAATCGACGGCGAAATTCAGTCCATCGCATCGTTTATACAAACAGCAGAGGTGAAAGAAAAACAGACGGGACAGAAGAACTTGTTTTGAAGACAGACGGGACAGAAGAACGGATGATTTGTTGCTTCTCTCATTCCATAATAGTACAAAGCATTTGTCCCTTTTCTTCCCTTTTCTCCCCTTTCTTTCCCCGCTGCGCTCTGAAAGCGGCCGCTCGACATCCCGAAGGGTGGCGCTTTCAGAGCGAAGCGGGGAAAGAAAGCCGAGCGGTACTTTTGTCATCGCAATTGATTTGCAATTCCCCCGATTTGCACTCTTCCTACAGTGGTCGGGGGATTTTTGTTGTCTACCACAAAGGTACAAAATTTCTACCACATTACAAATCAATTAGTTATAAAGTTTCTTAATATTTGACGACACTCCCTAATTATCTCAGTAGGATTCCATAAGCTATTCCGCGCTTATTGGTATGAAATCTGTACCGAGAACTAGATGCTTTTTAATTAATACTTTTCTTATGTCATTTGATATGATAACGTCATTTACAGCTGGTTGAGAGTTAAAAATTGGAAGGTCTTTTACTTTTTCTCTATCAAGAACTAATTTAATAATAGAATCAGTTCCTTCTACAAACATAGTTTTTTTCATATTTATGACATCAAATACTTTTTTAAAATGCATTATATAATATTGTTGATCTCCATATTGAGTACTTTTCGCCAATACTGGTAAGAACTCTAAGTATGAGCAGTCTTTTACAAAAGGTAAAAGTGCATTCATGAAACTTTCACTAACGACATTGGCTCCACCAGTACACAGATGAAAATCACGATACTTTCCATAACGTAATTCTAACTCTAGGTTCTCCCAATTCTTTACTTTCTCTCCATCTCGAGCAATTGGATAAGGCCATTGCGACGGAGAGTACAGAACTCCACCAATTACATCATCACCTCTTGATACAATTTCATAATATTTTTGCATGTTATTATATTTTAACGTGAGTTCGACGAAATATAACTGTCTGAAAATTTGGTGATTAGCGAAAATTGTTGTAACATTAACGTGAATTCGTCGAACTCACGTTAATATATCTGAGAATGTGCTTAATTCTTCAAAAGATATATGTCCAGTGACTTGATAAACTTGTCAAGCTCCTTGCTTTTATATTTATCTATACAAGAAGAAATAACAGTCCTTTTACCGCCATGATCCATAATCGGAGAAGGTTCTATGGTTTCAACAAAACTGCTTGCGTACGCCTTAATCTCTTGAAATGCCTCTGGGCTATATGGGAGAACATCAAAGTAAACGGTTCCCGATATGTCATCTTCAACGATATTCTTGTCTTTAAACCCTTCCGTGATACATACGCAAAGAAAATACTCTTTAAGCAATTCTCTCCATACGTACGGCTTTGCTCTTTCCAATTCCTTAGCATCTAATTCTCCAAACTGCACAGGCTTTGTTGTAATACAGCTTGTTAGAGAAAAAACAGACATCACTAAAATAAAATATATTTTTTTCATATCCATTGATGGTGTTATTTTCATATATTGACCGAGGGCAAAGTTAGCATTTTCCTTCTTGTCCTGCAAGCCTTTTCACGTTTTTAACAGTTTATCCCTTTTTCCTTCATTCCGTTTTTCATCTTTTATATCTCTAGGGAAGTGGGGTATCAAGGTAGGACGCAGGCGCGCCTGCGCCCCTCCAGCATCATATCATTGTTTTGAGAGTTGAATGATATCGTTATTTTGTTATCCATCATCCAAAACTGATTACCTTACCAATGTTCTTTCTCGTATTTCAATCTTTTTCTTTTGACAAATTTAAAAGAAAAGGTCTTGTCGATCTCTTTTCTTGAACTACTGTCAAATCTAAGATGCAATT